>SEFZ01000033.1 GCA_004173185.1 Sphingomonadales bacterium
CTATCGCGGCGGCGGTGGTGGCGGCTTCGGCGGCGGCGGCGGCGGCGGTGGTTTTGGCGGCGGCGCTGGCGGCGGTGGCCGCGGCATGCCTCCCCAGGTCGTTGGCGAAGCGACCGGCGTGGTCAAATTCTTCAATGCACAAAAGGGCTTCGGCTTTGTCGTTCGCGATGACGGCGGCGAAGACGTGTTCGTGCACATCTCGGCAGTCGAGCAGGCCGGCCTCACCGGTCTGGCCGAAGGTCAGCCGATGGGCTTCACGCTCGTCGATCGCGGCGGCCGCATCTCGGCTACCGAGCTGAAGATCGACGGCGAGCCGATGGCAGTCGAAGAGCGCGCACCGCGTGAAGATCGTGGCGATCGCCCCGAGCGCGGCGGCGGCTTCGGTGCCGATCGTGGTCCCGGTGCCGGTGGTCCGCAGCGTCAGCTGACGGGCGAGAAGGCCAGCGGCACGGTCAAGTTCTTCAACGCGATGAAGGGCTTCGGCTTCATTCAGCGCGACGACGGACAGCCCGATGCGTTCGTGCACATCTCGGCAGTTGAGCGCGCGGGCATGCCCACGCTCAACGAAGGCGACCGGCTCGAATTCGAGCTCGAAGTCGATCGTCGCGGCAAATATGCTGCGGTGAACCTGACGCCGGGCAGCTAAGCTTTTAGCTGACGCAGAAAAACGAAAGGGCCGGGGGGAAACCTCCGGCCCTTTTGCTTTGAGGGTCGCGAGGGGGGAAATCGATGCAGCGGTTGATTCGCCGAACGTATTTCCCCGCGATGGGCCTGATCCTGCTCGCGCTCACGCTCACCGGCTTTTCCGACAATTTGTTCACTGATGTCGGCCAGGCCAGCAATTCGGATCCCAAGTTCATCGTCCACGGCTTGTTGTGTGGCGCATGGATCATCCTGTTCTTCGTCCAGACCTGCCTGATTGCCCGTGGCAATGCCCGGCTGCACCGAAAGCTGGGCATTGCCGGCATGGTGATCGCGGTCGGCGTCGCGCTCAGCACGATCTGGGTGTTCGTCGCGGTGTGGAAGGGGTGGGCGGCAATGAACATGGAGGCGCAGGCCAACCGGTTGCTGCTGCCCAGTTACGCCTTGTTTGTCGCACTCGGCCTGCGCAATCGCACTCGGCCCGATTGGCATCGCCGCTATCTCCTCGCCGGCACGCTGTTCATGCTCGGCCCGGTGCTGGGGCGCGCCTTCGATCCGCTCGTGGTCCCCTTCCTGGGGGGATGGACGGAGCCCCAGATCGATGCGGCGTTTATGCCGATCTTCCTCGGAATATGGTTCGCCCTGTTCGCGTCGCTCTTCGCATATGACGCTATGGTGTTGCGCCGCATCCACCCGGTCACCGCCGGCGCGACCCTGTGGTTCGGCGCGATCTGGGCGATCATCTGGTTGATCTAGCGCGTCAAAATCAGAGCCGCACCCGCTAATATTCCCAACACGCTTGCGCCGCGCTGCCACGTCAAGTCACCAGCCGCCGCAACCCTTCGATCGTGTCCGCCTCGTTCGCTGGCTTGTCCGTGCGGATGCGGCTGATGCGGGGAAAGCGCATCGCCAGCCCTGATTTGTGGCGCTTCGATTCGTGGATTGAATCGAACGCCACTTCCAGCACCAGCGTCTTCTCCACTTCGCGCACCGGGCCGAACCGCGCAGTCGTGTGGGTGCGCACGAAGCGGTCGAGTCCTTTCAGTTCCTCATCGGTGAACCCGAAATACGCTTTGCCGACCGGCAGGAGTTCCCCCGTCTCGGTCCATGCGCCAAAGGTGAAGTCCGAATAGAAAGACGAGCGCTTGCCCGAGCCCCGCTGTGCATACATCAGCACGCAATCGGCGTTGAGCGGATCGCGTTTCCATTTGTACCACAGGCCAACGCGGCGGCCGGTGACATAGGGCGAATCGCGGCGCTTGAGCATCACGCCTTCGATCGCGGCATCGCGTGCCCCGGCGCGAATCTCCTCCAACGCTGCGAAATCCTTGGCCTCGATCACCGCCGACACATCGAAACGCTCGGGATCGAGCTGCCCGACAAAGCCTTCCAGCCGGGCCCGCCGCTCGGTCCAGGGCAGGGCGCGCAGATCCTCCGGCCCGTCGAACAAGATGTCGTACAGCCGCACAAACGCTGGATATTCCGCCAGTGTCTTCGCGCTCACGACCTTGCGCCCAAGCCGTTGCTGGAGCGCATTGAAACTCCCGGCCTCTCCGCCCTGAGACTCGCCCTTCACCAGCAATTCGCCATCGAGCACGCCCGCCGTCCGAAAAAGCGCCGCGACTTCCGGAAAGCTGTGCGTGATGTCGTCGCCCGCGCGGCTGTAGAGCCGGGTCTCGCCCGCGACATGGACCAATTGCACGCGGATGCCGTCCCATTTCCACTCTGCGGCATATTCGGCGAGGCTGAGTTTCGCTTCCTCCAGCGGGTGGGCGAGCATGAAGGGGCGGAAGACTGGCACGTCCTCGGTCGTCGGCTGCGGGTTGCGTCCCTCGGCCCAGCCGAACAGGCTGTCATAGGGCGGGGCCAGCCCGTGCCAGACCTCTTCTACGCCATCGACATCGAGATCGAACGCCTGTGCCAGCGCGGTCTTGGCGAGCCGCGCGGATACGCCCACGCGCAGCGCACCCATTGCCAGCTTGAGCAAAGCGAATCGCTCATCGGCCTCCAGCCGCTCGAGCATTGCCGCTAGCGCAGCCGGGGCATCGGATTTGGAGATGCTGCCCAGCGTATCGACTACCTGCGACAGGGTCAGCGGTTCGCTGTTGCTCGGCGGCATCGCCGGCTCGGGCCAGAGCAATGCAATAGTCTCGGCCGAATCGCCCACGAAATCGCGGCTCATCCGATACAGCACCGGATCGACCCGCGCCTCGATCAGTGCGCGGACCAAAGCGGGCTTCACTGCGGGCAGATCGAGCGTGCCGGTCAGCGCCGCCATTGCCCATCCGCGATCGGGATCGGGCGTGGCTTTCAGATACTCGCCGATCAGCCGCAGCTTGGCGTTGCGCGAGCGCGTGTAGATCAACGCATCCAGCAAGTCGGCAAAAGCGCGCATGAGAGCGCAACATGGGAGAGCGCCACGGGTTCCGCCAGAGCGTTGCGCTCGCTAGTCTGATGCCATGAAGCGCCTGCTGATCGCTCTCGCTCTATGCATCGCCGCCGCCCTGGCGCTGGCGGGCTATTCCTATCGGGAGGCCATGCGCGATCCGGTGGTGCGCGAAGCGAGCCTGTCGCTGCCCGGCTGGCCCGAGGGTGCCGCGCCGGTCAAGGTCGTGCTGATCAGCGACCTGCATATCGGCTCGGTGGCGATGGGGGCAGAGCGCCTCACCCGCATCGTCTCGCAGATCAACGCACTCAAGCCCGATCTGGTGGTGATCGCGGGGGACTTCATCTCCGGCCATGCCGCTAACAGCGCCGCTCGGATCGGCGAACCGATGGTCGCGCCTTTATCCGGGCTCAAGCCGCCGCTCGGCGTGGTCGCGGCGCTCGGCAACCATGATCACTGGACCGGCGGCGCGGCGACTCGTGCGTTGCTCCAGCGCGCCGGGGTCACGGTGGTGGATAATGACGCGGTTCAGCGCGGCCCGTTGGCGATTGGGGTCGTGGGCGACGAACCCACGCGCAATGACGATATACCGGCGGCGCTGGCGGCGATGGCCAAGCTGCCGGGTGGGCGGCTCATGCTCTCCCACTCGCCCGATATCTTTCCCGATCTGCCCGCCGACACCGTGCTCCTCGCCGGGCACACGCATTGCGGGCAACTGGTGCTGCCGCTGTTTGGCCCGCTCGCGGAGGTAAGCGATTTCGGCGCGCGCTATCGCTGTGGCCTTGTGCGCGAACGAAAGGGTGTGGTCGTCGTCACGGCGGGCCTTGGCACCAGCGTAATCCCCCTCCGGCTGGGTGCGCCGCCCGATCTATGGCTGCTCACGCTCGGCAAATGAATCGCGCTGGTACAGGGGCTTGCGGCGCGTTAGATTGCGCGTTCCATCACCGAAGGGTTTTCGTATGAAGTTCGTTGTTCTTGCCGCAGCAGCAGCGGCCGCTTTCGTCTCGCCCGCTATCGCTTCGGCCCAGACTGCCCCGGCTGCAGCACCCGCCGCTCCGGCTACGGCACCCGCCGCCAAGTTCAGCGCCGACACGCCGATCGTGGATCTTTATGCCGACGCAAAGGCAACCGAAGCGCTCACCGCGCTCGGCCTCGGCGATATCCCGCAGCACCCCGCATATCCGCAGTTCAGCGCTATGAGCTTCCGCGCGGTTGCGCCTTATTCGGAAGGCAAGGTCACCGACGAGCTCATCGCCAAGATCGACGCAGCGCTCGCCGCGATCAAATAAGGCATCAGCCTAAGGAAAAAGGGCCGGGGAGCGATCCCCGGCCCTTTTTGTTCGTTGAAGCGGACTGGCCGCTTACGGCAAATCAGCCTTTGCGGCTGGCTTCGAACAGGAACCAGGCGCGTTCCTCGGCCTGATCGGTCCATTCGTCGACAATCCCGCTCGTGGCGTTGTCGCCAGCGGCTTCGGCAGCTTCCTTCACTGCGCGGAAGCTCTCGACCAGCTTGAGATTGTCGTCGCGCAGCTCGGCGAGCATGTCTGCTGCGCTGACGAAATCGGCATCGCTGTCCTTGATCGTCTGATGGCGCGCAACATCGCCGATCGAGCGGAGCGTGGTGTTGCCGGTCTTGCGCACCCGCTCGGCCACCGCATCCGTGATCGCGAAGATCTGTGCCGCCTGATCGTCCATCAGCAGATGATAGTCGCGGAAATGCGGGCCCGAGACGTGCCAGTGGAAATTCTTGGTCTTGAAATAAAGCGCGAAGCTATCCGCCAGCGCGCTGTTGAGCGCTTCGGCTACGCTCTTGGTATCGTTGCGATTGAGATCGGTCGGCGTCTGCAGCGCCTTGGAATCGGCCATGTCTTCCTCCGTGACTTACGCAAAAGATATAGTGCGGCTGTACCGTCTCGCCAGCGGCAATTGTCGATCAGAGTAATCGAAGCGCTCCTAGTGCGATCCACACGCCAGCTACGATGAAGACTAGCCCGATGATCAGCCGCAATTTGCCGAACGGAATATTGCGCCAGCTAAGCTCGCCGAGCACTGCCGCGACGAAGCACACCGCAAAAGCGCCCAGCGCCGCTCCGACGGCGGCGAACCATGGTTCGCCCCGAGTCGCGAGTGCCAGCGTGAAAAACTGGGTATTCCCGCCCAGCGCCAGCACGAACACACCCAGCAAGGGGGTGAAGAATGATCCCAGGTGCCATTTGTCCAATCGACTCGGCAGCTTCACGCGCCACAGGCCGCCAAAGCCCGCCATCAGCAGCGCCAGCGCGAGGAACAGCGATTGCGCGTTCGGCGTCATGATCGGCGCGATCGACAGCGCAGCAAAGGCGGCGAGCGCATTGCCCCCCGCATGCGCCAGCCCTGCTGCCAGCGCGACGGTAAGCGGGCGGCCATAGCGGTCTGAGAGAATCGCAGTGAGCAATGCTGGGCGGTCGCCCAATTGGGTCAGAACGGCCAACAGAAAGGCCGGAACAATCGCTTCCATCTCGGCCCTCCTTCCGCGCGCCTTGTCTATCAAGGCCAGTTAAAGCCGCGTGAAGTATCGCTCAGCCTTGACTTTCGGGCGGGACTCGCGCATCCGCCCGGCCCTAACAGCGGTGCGCCCTGCGTGCCGCTCTTTCTTTTATCAGATTCGCGTTTGCGAAGGTTATTGGGGTTTCGGGTCATGGCTAAGCCGGCCACTGTCAAGATCAAGCTCGTCAGCTCGGCGGACACGGGTTTCTTCTACGTTACGAAGAAGAATCCGCGCAACACGACCGAGAAGATGTCCTTCCGTAAGTATGATCCCGTCGTGCGTAAGCATGTCGAGTTCAAGGAAGCCAAGATCAAGTAAGCAAGCGATCGGGCATCCGCCCGATTGCGCAGTCCCCGCCAAGGCGGGGACCCAGAGCCCCGGGCCTTATGGCTGCGGGGCTTCTTGCGTTTCGGAAGGTGCCAGCGCGCGCACTTCTTCCATGAAGCGCACCAGGCTGATCGGTTTGGAGACATAGGCATTGGCGCCCGCGGCGCGGATGCGCTCTTCATCGTCATGCCCGGCATAGGCAGTCACCGCCATGATCGGGATTGCGCGGAGCTGCGAATCTGCCTTCATCTGGCGGATGATCTCGTCGCCGGTGACATAAGGCATCTGGATATCCATCACGACCAGATCGGGCAGGAAGGCGCGCGCGCTGGCCACTGCCTCGCGCCCGTCCTTCACCGGCTCCACTTCGAACCCGTGCGCGCGCAACAGGTCGCAAAACAGTTTCAGATTGAGTTCGTTGTCCTCGACAACGAGCACCCTTTTTGCCACGCCCAAACCCCAATGATCACAGTGACTCCCTAGGCGATGGCGGCGTCGGAAACAAATCCGCAAGCGCTTGCGCTCCAGGCTCTGGTCTGGACGCTTGGCGAACCGTCGCGCGCGTCGCGGTTGCTCGACCTTACCGGGCTGGACCCGTCTGAATTGCGCGAACGGATCAACGATCCCGCGCTCCTCGCTGCTACGCTCGGTTTTCTCGAAAGCTATGAGCCCGATCTGATCGCCTGCGCAGATGCGCTCGAAGTAAAGCCCGCTGCGCTGGTCTCGGCGCGCGCCAGTCTGGAAAACACATGAAACCCCTGCTGATCACCGATTGCGACGAAGTTCTGCTTCACATGGTCCGCCATTTCGGCAGCTGGCTGGACGAAGCGCATGACATCGAATTCGATCTCCAGCGCCACGATTTCGCCAATGCGCTCACCCGGCGTGGCGATCGCAGCAAGGTGGTGGGCGAGGATGTCTGGAATCTGCTCCACGGCTTCTTCCCGCACGAAATGGCGCGCCAGACCTTGGTGCCGCATGCCCGCGAAGCGCTGGCGGCGCTGGCCGAGCAGGCCGATATCGTCGTCCTCACCAATCTTCAGGACCATTGCCGCGACGCGCGCATTGATCAGTTGGCGACTCATGGCATCGTCCACCGCGTCGAATGCAACCAGGGCGGCAAGGGCGCGCCCGTGGCCAAGCTGGTCGCGGAATTTGGCGCACCGGTGACGGTGTTCGTCGACGATCTGCCGGTCCATCACGAATCGGTCGCCAAGCATGCGCCCGAAGTGTTTCGCCTGCATATGGTCGCCGAGCCCGGTCTCGCCCCGCATCTGCCGCCCGCGCCCTACGCGCATGCCCGTATCGACGATTGGCGCGAGGCGCAGGCGTGGATCTCGCAGCGATTCGCGGAAGGGCGCCCTGCTCAACCCTTGACCGCCGACGCTGTGAGTGGTGAAGCCACCGCATGACCATCGCCATTGATCGCAAGCTCGAAGAGCTTGGCCTCGCCCTTCCCGAAGCCGCCGCGCCCGTCGCGGCCTATGTGCCCGCAGTCGAAGCGGGCGGGCTGCTCCACGTCTCGGGCCAGCTCCCCTTCAAGGACGGCGCATTGATGACCGGACGTGCGGGCGAAGACCGTGATCTGGCTTATGCTCAGGAAGCCGCGCAGCGTTGTGCGCTGATGCTCGTCGCGCAGGTCAAAAAGTACCTCGACGGCGATCTGTCGCGCGTCTCGCGCGTCGTGAAGCTTGGCGTGTTCGTCAATTCGGCGGGCAGCTTCACCGATCAGCCCGAAGTCGCGAACGGCGCATCGGAACTGATGCAGGCATTGTTCGGCGATTCGGGCCGTCATGCGCGCAGCGCGGTTGGCGTGCCGGTGTTGCCCCGTGGCGCAGTCGTCGAAGTGGACGCGATCTTCGCGATCGGCTGAGGCGAGGCTATGTTGCACTAGCGCAACAGGTCTGCAGCGATCCCGAAACGAAACGGCAAATAATGTTGTGCGCCGCAGCGTAATCCGGCAATGTTCGGGTGTTGATGACAGCCGCGCGGGCCCTATCGGGGTTTAAACGACGCGGCATCAGAAGCAGCAGGTTGGAACCCTTCGAAGACTAGAAAGGGATTCCATGCGCATTTCCAATATCCTGCTCGGTGCGCTCGCGCTCACCGCAGCTTCGCCAGCATTCGCTCAGGATGCGACCGAGCCAGCACCGGCCGTGACGATCACGGGCAGCGCCACGGTCGTTAGCGACTATCGTTTCCGTGGCTTCAGCCAGTCGAACGAGGAAGCTGCGATTCAGGGCGGCTTCACCATCACGCACGAGAGCGGCGCCTATATCGGCACCTGGGGCTCGAGCATCGGTTTCAACAACGGCACCGAAGTCGATGTCTATGGCGGTTTCGCCAAGGAAATCGTCCCCGGCCTGACCGGTGATATCGGCGCGACCCTGTATCTCTATCCGGGTTCGACCAACACTTCGGTGATCGAGCCGTATCTTGCGCTGACCGGCACGCTTGGCCCGGCGAGCATCAAGGGCGGTGTCGCCTGGGCGCCCAGCGGCCAGGTCTCGCTCGGCAAGGATTCGGGCGTGTATCTCTATGGCGATCTCGCGGTCGGCGTGCCCAACACCCCGATCAAGTTCAAGGCGCATGGCGGCTATTCGAAGAGCGACAGCTTCCTCGGTGGCGCTGACGGCGACGTGTTCGACTATTCGGTCGGCGCGGAAGTGACCTGGAAGGCGATCACGCTGGGCGTAGCCTATGTGAACACCGATGCGCCGCGCGCGCTCGGCTATAAGGAAGCAGTGGGCGCAGACGGCGCCGTGCTCTTCTCGATCGGCGCGGCTTTCTAAGCCAGGCCAACCAGTGAAAAACGGGCCGTGGGGTTGGCGAGACGCCGGTTCCGCGGCCCTTTTTACGTATCGTCACCGTGCCGGGGTGACGCGAGATATAGAAAAAGGGCCGCCCCACCGGGACGGCCCTTTTTCTAACTATCAGCCCCAAAGCTTATTGCGGCGTGCTGGTGCTCGCATCGCGGCCATTGCCTGCCGGAGCGGCCACGATGTCGCGCGTGGTCGTGCCCTTGTCGACAACGTTGGTGCCCGGGCTGCCCACCGTGGTGCGTGCGCTCGCATCGGCGCTGGTGCGGCCGGCTGCGTCGAGCGCGGCGTTCTCGGCGGCGCTGCGCGGGGCAGGGGCGCCAAACATCGCTTCAGTCGCCTGATTGGCGGGGTTCACGTCCTGCGGGCGCGGCGCGCCGGGAGCGGGGGGAACCAGCGAGAAATCGGGCGGGATCACCAGCGGCGCCTGACGCGCCACCGCGAATTCATCCGGACGCACGCGGTCCATGCCGCCCTTGCTGCAAGCGGCGAGTGTTGCCGTGAGCGCGATGCCCGATACGATAAGGACGATTCTACGCATTGACTTCATTCTCCACAGGGGCGGGCGCGTCAGCCGACGGCGCGGTCTTATCATGCACAAACAGCGCGCGGAACAACAGGATGACTACGCCGATGGTAATTGCGGCATCCGCCACATTGAATACCAAAAACGGACGCCATGTCCCGAAATGCAGATCGGCGAAATCGACGACATAGCCGAGACGCGCACGATCGAGGATATTGCCGATCGCGCCGCCGAGCACCATGCCGAGCGCCACGACGTCGGGCAGCTTCTTCTCGCGCATCATCCACCAGCCAACACCGGCGGCGATCCCGGCGGTGAGAAGCACCAGCGCCCAGCGCATGAACTCGCTGCTCGCGGGCAGCAGGCCCAGCGAAACACCGACATTCTTGACGAAGCGCAAGTCGAAGATCGGCAGCAAGGTGAGGCTGTCATCCTGAACGTTCAGGCCGAGCGGGCCGGTGACCCACCATTTGGTGATCTGATCGAACAGGAACACGCCGGCCGCGATAAGCAGCCCGATCCAGCGCGTAACCGTCATCTTCGTCATCACTTTACCACCCCAGCGCAGCGGTCGCACAGCAAGCCGTCCTGCGCAACTTCGGGAAGATGCCGCCAGCACCGGCCGCATTTATGGCGCTCGGTGGGCGTTACGGTGATTTGTGGCTCGGCCGAGAAAGTCTCTTGGTCATAATCTACCGTCACTTTCGCTACGATGAAAATCTCAGCCAAATCCATGAGTTGCTCATCTGGTCGACCTTCGTCGTAGGGTGGGGGGCAGATGATTTCGGCTTCGAGGCTTGAGCGAACAGCCTTGTCTCGACGCAAAGGCTCAATGCCCCGCGTCACCGCTTCGCGAAGCTGGCGAACTAAGCGCCAGCGTTCATACAACGAGTTTTCTGGCAAGCTCGGCAACACCGGCCATTCGAGCATGTGGACCGATTCGTCTTCGCTCGGGTAGCGCGCCTGCCACACTTCCTCGGCCGTGAAGGCGAGGATCGGCGCGGCGTAGCGAACGAGCGCATGGAACAGGGCATCGAGCACGGTGCGATACGCGCGGCGCTTCGGATCGCTCGGCGAATCGCAATACAGCGAATCCTTGCGGACATCGAAGAAGAAGGCCGAGAGGTCTTCGTTCGCGAAATCGGTGAGCGCGCGGCTGTAGCGGTTGAATTCGAAGGCATTCGCCGCCGATTTCAGCTCCGCATCCAGCTCGGCCAGCTTGGCGAGCACATAGCGCTCCAGCTCGGGCATTTCGGCGACGGGCAGCTTTTCGCTGTCCGCAAAGCCGTCGAGCGCGCCGAGCAGATAGCGGAAGGTGTTGCGCAGCTTGCGATAGGCATCGCCTACGCCGGCCAGCACTTCCTTGCCGACGCGCACATCCTCGAAATAATCGGTCTGCGCGACCCAGAGGCGCAGAATGTCCGCGCCGCTTTCGCCGATGATCTTGAGCGGATCGACGACATTGCCGTCGGACTTGGACATCTTCTTGCCCTTGCCATCCAGCGCAAAGCCGTGGGTCAGCACTGCCTTATACGGGGCATGACCGCGCGTGCCGCACGATTCGAGCAGCGACGACTGGAACCAGCCACGATGCTGATCCGAACCTTCGAGATACAGATCGGCGCGGACATCCTTGCCATAGCGCGCCTCGACCACGAACGCATGCGTCGAGCCCGAATCAAACCACACGTCGAGGATATCGGTGACGATCTCATAGTCGTCGAGCGCATAGTCGCTGCCCAGCAACGCCTGATGATCGCCAACATACCAGGCATCGGCCCCGCCTGCGCGGAAAGCCTCGAGGATGCGGGCATTGACCGCCGGGTCCTTGAGATACTCGCCCGTTTGGCGATGCACATATAGCGCGATCGGCACGCCCCATGCGCGCTGGCGGCTGATCACCCAATCCGGGCGCCCCTCCACCATCGCACGGATGCGGTTCTGCGCCTTTTCGGGCACCCAGCGGGTCGTCTCGATGGCGTCGAGCGCGATGCCGCGCAGCGTGCCGCCATTGCTGGCAGTGCCATCGACGGCTTCGATATGGCGATCCATCGGAATGAACCACTGCGGCGTGCAGCGGAAAATGATCTTCGCCTTGGAGCGCCAGCTATGCGGATAGCTGTGCTTGAAGTCCTCCGACGCCGCGAGCAGCCCGCCCGCTTGGCGCAGATCGGTGCAGATCGGTCCCTCGGGCGCGACGAACTTCTTGTTGATGACGCTGCCCTGACCGCCCAGCCACAGCCAGTCGTCGCGATACATGCCCCCGCCATCGACCGCGAAGACCGGGTCGATGTCATTGGCCTTGCACAGCAGGAAATCGTCCTCGCCATGGTCGGGCGCCATATGGACGAGGCCGGTGCCCGCATCGGTGGTGACGAAATCGCCGGCGAGGAACGGCCGCGGCTTGGCGAAGAACCCGCCGAGATGGTGCATAGGGTGGCGGGCGGTGGCGCCGGCGAGTTGCGAGCCCTTTATAATCTGCCATTCGGCAGCGGGAACGTACGTCACATCCGACGTCTTATCGGCATGCTTGTCGAGGTCCCGTTGCCACCGAGCTAGGAACTGGACCACAAGCGGCTCGGCGATAACCACACGCTTTCCGTAGAATTTTTCAAGCGGGTCGCCCTCGCGAAACTCGCCGCGCTTGTGGGCGTCCAGGCGAAGCTCGACAAGTGCGTACTCAACCTCCGGCCCATAAGCCAAAGCCTGGTTGACCGGGATCGTCCACGGCGTGGTCGTCCAGATCACCGCGTGTGCGCCGACCAGCTCCGGCGCGTTCGGCGCTTCGGTGATCTCAAACGCCACATCGATCTGCGTCGAAGTGATGTCCTCATATTCCACCTCGGCCTCGGCCAACGCGGTCTTCTCGACCGGGGACCACATCACCGGCTTGGCGCCGCGATACAGCTGTCCGCTCTCAGCGAACTTAAGCAATTCCCCCGCGATCGTCGCTTCGGCTTCGAACTTCATGGTCAGATAGGGATCGTCCCAATCGCCCATGATCCCCAGCCGTTCGAATTGTCCGCGCTGCACCGCGACCCACTTTTCGGCGTACGCCCGGCATTCGGCGCGGAAGGCGACGGGATCGACTTCGTCCTTGTTGAGCTTCTTGGCGCGATAGGCTTCCTCGACCTTCCACTCGATCGGCAGGCCGTGACAGTCCCAGCCCGGCACGTAGGGCGCGTCCTTGCCCATCAGGGTCTGGCTGCGCACGATGATGTCCTTGAGGATCTTGTTCATCGCATGGCCCATGTGAATGTCGCCATTCGCATAAGGAGGGCCATCGTGAAGCAGGAAGCGTTCGCGCCCCGCGCGTTGCTCGCGCAGTTTCGCGTACAGCCCGATCTTCGCCCAACGCTCAAGGATCGCCGGTTCCTTGGCGGCAAGCCCGGCTTTCATGGGGAAATCGGTCTTCGGCAGGAAGACGGTATCGCGCCAGTCGCGCGGAGTATCTGTTGCGTCAGTCATGGATGCCCGCGAACTAGAGGAAATGCAGGAATATTCAAAGCGGATGTTCGGCGGAAAGCGTTAACCACTAAATCGCGGAACAACGCCCAAGTCCACGCGTCCGCTTCACATGCATCATAAAGTACAGAAGGGGATGCCGGCAGACATCAGCGATGAAATCGCGGTGCTGGCCGAGCAATATCTGATGGAGCCCGGATCGCGCGGACTCCAGCGGATCGATGCGCATATCCAGTCCGCGATGGCCGATTCGCGCTGGGACGATATGAGCAAATGGCATCGGGTGCGTTTCCGCCTGATCCGGTTGCAACAGCAGCGCGCTTTGGGCGTGCGATTGAGCCTTCGCGAATCGCCTTCGGCCTAGCGCGCAAGCTTTTCCTTCGCGCGCGCTGCATCCAGATCCATCTGCGCCTTGAGCGTCGCCAGATCGTCGAACTTCGCTTCGGCGCGCAGATAGTCGATCAGTTCGATCTCCAGCGTCTGGCCGTACAGGTCTTCCGAAAAGTCGAAGAAGAAGGTTTCAAGCAATTCCTCGGGCGGCTCGAAGCTCGGCCGGATGCCCAGATTGGCAACGCCATCGAGCACCCGCCCATCCGGCAGCCGCCCGCGCACCGCATAGATGCCATATGCCGGCCGCAGATAATTGGTGAGCCGCATGTTCGCAGTGGGAAAGTCTAGCGTCCGGCCGAGCTGCGCGCCCTTCTCGACAACGCCCGAAATCGTGAAAGGCCGGGTGAGCAAAGCCGCCGCCTCGCGCGGCTGGCCGGCGCGCAGATGCTCGCGGATGCGGCTGGAGGAGACCACCCAGCCATCGAGCATCACCGGCGGCACGGTCTGCGCGACGAAGCCGAGTTCGTCGCCAAGCCTTGCGAGCGTCGCGACATCGCCCGAGCGGCCCTTGCCAAAGGTAAAGTCGCCTCCGGTGACGATTCCCGCCGCGCCGATCCGCTCCGCCAGCCGCTCCGCCGCAAAGTCGCGCGCGCTGAGCGCTGCGAGTGCCGCATCAAAGGGGAAGACCAGCATCGCATCGACGCCCGCTTCGGCGAGCAATGCAGCGCGCTGGTCGAGCGTGGTCAGTCGAAACCATTCGGACTGGGGCTGGAAATAGCGTTTGGGATGCGGATCGAAGGTGCCGACCAAAGCAGGCCGCCCCTCGGCGCGCGCCTGGCGCACGGCATGGCCGACCACTGCCTGGTGCCCCAGGTGGAATCCATCGAAATTGCCCAGCGCGACAATGCCGCCACGAAAGTTCGCGGGCACTGCCGAGCCGCCGTCTAGCCGCTCCATGGCGGGGGCTATAGGAGCGCTAGCCCAGCGGCACCATCCCCGCGCGGATCACGCGGAGGATATTGCCCCCCATAACCTTGCGGATATCGGCTTCGGGGAAGCCCGCATCGACCAGCGCCTGGGTGATCGCGGCAAGCTGCGATGCGTCGAAGCTCGTCGTCACTGCGCCGTCGAAATCAGAACCGAGCCCGACATAATCGACTCCGACCAGCGCGCGGACATGCATGATCGCGCGCACGACATCATTGGGTGATGTGCCGCAGATCGCTGCGTCCCAATAGCCGATGCCGACCACGCCGCCGGTTTTCGCGACGCCCTTGATCTCGTCATCGGTCAGATTGCGGTTGACCTTGCACGTCGCCTGCACGCCGCCATGGCTGGAGACCACCGGGCGCTGCGCCATCTGCAGAATCTGCGCGACCGAGGCATGGCTCGAATGGGCGATGTCGACGATCATCCCGCGCTGCTCCATCCGGCGCAGCACCTGAAGCCCCAGCGGCGTCAGCGCGCCCTTGTTCACCCCGTGCATCGATCCCGCGACATCATTGTCGAAGAAATGCGCGAGACCCGCCATGCGGAAGCCCGCGTCATATAATTTATCGAGATTGCCGATCTCGCCTTCGATATCCTGCAATCCTTCGATCGACAGCATGCCGCCGACCAGTTTCTTGCCCTTGGCCCGCCCGGCGAGCAGCGCGTCGAGATCGGCGGGGGTGCGGATCACGCTCAGCTTGCCGTCTGATCCGGCCGCCACGCGATCGAGCTTGCGCGCGTGGAACAGCGAGCGTTCGAGCAGCGAGCTCCAGGTCTTGGGCGGCTGCATCTGCGCGATGGTCAGCAGCGTGATATTGTCGGTGTCGGCGGTGTTCGAATCGTAATTCTGGCCCTTTGGGGTCTTGGTCACCGACGAGAAGATCTGGAGCGTCGCATTGCCCTCGATCAGCCGCGGCAGATCGACCTGTCCAGTGTTCGAGCGTTCAAGCATCGAACGGCGCCACATCAGCGTATCGGCATGCATATCCGCGATGAGCAGGCTGTCATGCAGCTTCCGCGTCTCGGCGGTGACCTTGGGCAGCGGCCCCGGCACTACCTTGTTCATGCTGCCTTCGACGATCCCCGGCACGAAGCCGAAAAAGCCTATCGCCGCCAGCACAAGGACTGCGCCCAGTCCCCAAAGGATCTTCTTCATTCGGCCCTCTCCAGCGTGACGAAGCTATAGGCAGGCCGCCCCGCTTCCGCGCTGAAATCCTCGCGCGCCGTCTCGCGCCATGCAAGCCCGAAGGCCGGAACGGACGCATCCCCTTCAATCGCGCCATGCACTTCGGTCAGCTCGATGCGGTCGGCGGCCTCTAGGAAGATCGCGAATATCTCCGCCCCGCCTATCACCGCGATTTCGCTGGAACCGGCCAGCGCGATCGCTTCCTCGGGCGTGTGCGCCACTTCCGCGCCTTCGGCCCGCCAGTCGCGGTCGCGCGTCAGCACGACATGGCGGCGGCCGGGCAGCGGGCTGGGAAAACTCTCAAACGTCTTGCGCCCCATCACCATCGGCTTGCCCATCGTCTGCGCCTTGAAGCGCTTGAGATCGGCGGGAAGGTGCCACGGCAATTTGCCGTCGCGGCCGATCACGCCATTGGTGGCGCGGGCAAGGTGGAAGACGATTTGTGGGCCGGTCATGGCTTAGCTTCTCACTTTTCCCGCGATTTGTGATATTTTGTTAGGCACGAGCGCAGGATTGTTACGCGGGGCGATGGGCTCGCGGAACAGGTCAGGTTGGCCATGGCGCAAACATCGCATGTCGGGACGATGTAGGACAGTCTTCGCAATTTCCTCCCCACCGGGGAGGGCGCGTTTCTCAGCAGCGCATCAGCGCCGCGGCGGCATCGACCGAGGCACCGGCCCCCGGCGCATCGCTGACCTTCACCTGATATAGCTGTGGCCACATCTTGCCGGTGACGAAGATGCGCTTGGTGCCCGCATCATAGGCGATGCCGTTGGGCACTTCGTCTTCGCTCGGCATAGGCGGGCCCAATGCCGCGACATCGACAAAGCTCTTCACCTTGCCCGATGCCGGATCGATCCGCGCGATCAGGTCGGTGCGCCAGATATTGGCCCAGATTTCACCGTCGATCCATTCCAGCTCGTTCAATTCCTTGACCGGGCAGCCATTGGCCGTGACCGCGAGGGTCGATTGCTGGGCCATCGTATCCGGGTCGAGGAAGCGCAGGGTCGCTGTGCCGTCGCTCATGATGACCGACCTGTCATTATGCGTCAGGCCCCAGCCTTCGCCCTGGTAGGCGAACTCGCCTATCGGCGTGAAATCCTTGGCGTTGTAGATAAAGCCCTTCTGGTTTTTCCAGGTCAGCTGATAGATTCGGTCCTTCCAGCCGATGATCCCCTCGCCGAAATATTCCGAACCAAGCTGAGTCCGCGCGGCGATCTCGCCGGTCTCGGGCGTTACCTTGCGAAAGCCCGAAGTGCCTTCTTCGCCGGTGCTTTCGAACAGCATGCCGTCCTTGAAGAACAGCCCTTCGGTGAACGCCTGGCTGTCGTGCGGCAGCACCCTTACGACCTCGACCGACTGAACCTTGGGCGGGCCATTGTCGGACCCGCAGCCGGCGAGCGCGATCAGGGCGAGGGGCATGATCTTGCGCATCAAACCGCCACGGGCGCCTTGATATGCGCCTGCGCCTCATATCCGGTCAGGGCGAAATCCTCATATTCATAAGCGTCGATGCTCGGTGCGTGCCGCAGGATTTCGAGCTTCGGGAGCGGGCCGGGCGTGCGGCTGAGCTGTTCGCGGGCCTGCTCCAGATGGTTCGAATAGAGATGACAATCGCCGCCGGTCCAGATGAACTCGCCGGGCTCCAGCCCCGCCTGTTGCGCGAGCAGCATGGTCAGCAGCGCATAGCTGGCGATGTTGAAGGGCACGCCGAGGAAGATGTCGGCCGAGCGCTGATATAGCTGGAGGCTCAGCTTGCCGTTCGCGACATGCGTCTGGAACAGGCAGTGGCACGGTGCCAGCGCCATGGCGTGCAATTCGCCGGGGTTCCAGGCGGAGACGATCTGGCGGCGCGATCCGGGGTTGTTCTTGATGGTGTCGAGCAGTTCGGCGATCTGATCGATATGGCGGCCGTCGGCCGTCTCCCAATCGCGCCATTGCTTGCCGTAAACCGGCCCGAGATCGCCATTCTCGTCGGCCCACTCGTCCCAGATCGAGCACTTCCGCTCCTGCAGCCACTTCACATTGGTGTCGCCGCGCAGGAACCATAGAAGCTCGACGATGATCGCGCGCGTGAACAGCTTCTTGGTGGTCAGCAGCGGAAAGCCATCGGCCAGATTGAAACGCATCTGGTGGCCAAACACGCTGAGCGTGCCCGTGCCTGTCCGGTCCATCGTCTCCACGCCCTGATTGAGCGCGCGTTCCATCAGATCGAGATATTGCCGCATGGCGAGAGCCTAGCCGCACGCCGATAGCGCGCCAAGCGGAAGGATTGCCTCCATTGTGGACAACCAAAACCGATTCGGTAGCGCTTCGGGGGAGGCGTCTCTGCTGGCACTTTCGATAGCGATGCTGCCGCTCGATCCCTTATTGCCGGACCAGCGGCTCTCCGGCCCGGCGGCTGCGAGCGCATTGTTCGCGTCGCTCGCGGATGCTGCGCTCGAAACCGCCGCCTTCGCGTATCTCGATGCCGATCAGCGGGTGCTCGGAATACGCCACGCGCAATCCGATTCGCACGACCGGCTCGATCTGCCGATCCGCATCATCGCCGCCGAAGCGCTTGCGCTCGATGCCGTCGCGGTGGTGATCGCGCACAATCATCCGAGCGGCGATTCGACCCCGAGCATCGCCGATCGCGAAGCAACGCGCCGCCTGGCCCGCGCGCTCGACGGGCTGGGCATCCGCCTGCTCGATCATCTGGTGGTCACGCGAAACGGCTTTTCGAGCTTTCGCGCGCTCGGGCTACTCTGAACGCCAAAGGCGTCGGTACTAGGGCGCTTCGCCCTTCTTGTCGGCCTTGGGATCCATTGCCGCCGGGGTTGCGGTCTTGCCGCTGCGGCACGCCTTGATCGTCGAGGGCTCGGGCCGCTCGCCGTTGCGCGCGAAAATCGCGATATAGCCACCCGCCGATGGCATCGAGCGCATCGAGACCATGCCATAGCCTACCGCGGCAAACTCGCATTTGAGCAGATCGGGCGGGGTGCCGTGATGTTCGGTGGGCCGGTCGGCATCTACCACGATCACCTGCCCGTCGGGCGTCAGCGAGGGACGCAGCCGCCACAGGAACTCGTATGGGCTCTCAATCTCATGGTACATATGCACCATCAGCACGCGATCGAAGCTGGCCTCGGGCAGCCGCGGATCGGCGGGAAGGCCCAGCCGCACGCTGACGTTGTTGAGCCGCTCGCGCACCACGCGTGTCGCCAGCTGGTCGCGCACTTCCGGAACGATATCCTCGGCGACGACGCGCCCCTTCTCGCCGACGCGGCTGGCGAGGCGAATCGTGTAATAGCCTTCGCCCGCGCCAATATCGGCGACCGTCATGCCGGGCGCGATCCCGGCCAGATCCATCACTTGCGCCGCTTCATTCAGCCGGTCACGCGATTCCTCATCGGACCAGCGCGCCGAGACGATGGTCGCCACCGGGCGGTCAGCGGCAGGGAAGCCCGTATGCGTTTCCTGCTTTTCTTTCTCGGCGCGCGGTGCGCCACTGCACGCCGCGAGCGCACACAAGGTCAGCAGAGCAGCGGCAAGCCTCAATCGACATCCTCCACGTCCACCGTCTCGCCGGTAACGCGCTGGGAGAGCGCTGCCGCCATAAACGGATCGAGTGCGCCATCTAGCACGTCGGCAGGCGCGGTCGAAGTGGTCCCGGTGCGCAGGTCCTTCACCAGCTGATAGGGCTGGAGCACATAAGAGCGGATCTGGTGGCCCCAGCCGATATCGGTCTTGGTCGCGTTTTCGGCATTGGCAGCCTCTTCGCGAATCGAAAGCTCGCGTTCGTACAGGCGGGCGCGAAGCTGGTTATAGGCCTCGGCCTTGTTCTTGTGCTGCGAGCGCTGGTTCTGACACTGCACCACGATGCCGGTGGGAATATGCGTGATGCGCACCGCCGAATCGGTGGTGTTGATGTGCTGTCCACCTGCGCCCGACGCACGATACGTATCGATGCGCAGGTCGCTCTCATTATACTCGACGTTGATGTCTTCATCGATGACCGGATAGACCCAGACCGACGAGAATGACGTGTGCCGCCGCGCCGCGCTGTCATACGGGCTGATGCGCACCAGCCGATGCACGCCGCTCTCGGTCTTGGCATAGCCATAGGCGTTCTCGCCTTTGATCAGCAGCGTCGCCGATTTGATCCCGGCCTGCTCGCCGGCATGATAATCGATCAGCTCGACCTTATAGCCATGTCGCTCGGCCCAGCGGGTGTACATGCGCTGGAGCATGCCCGCCCAATCCTGGCTCTCGGTGCCGCCTGCGCCCGAATTGATCTCGACATAGGTGTCATTGGCATCGGCTTCGCCCGAAAGCAGCGCCATCACCTTGTCCTTGTCGGCGCGCGCGGAAAGCGCGGCGAGCGCGGCGGTGCCCTCGCTCGCCATCTCCTCATCGCCCTCGGCCTCGGCCATTTCGATCAGTTCTGCGGTGTCGTTAAGCTCGCTTTCGATCGCCCGCGTCGCGCCGATCGCTTCGTCCAGCCGCCGGCGTTCGCGCATCACTTCCTGCGCGGCCTTGGCGTCGTTCCACAATGTCGGGTCCTCGACGCGCGCGTTGAGCTCGTCGAGTCGGCGCAGTGCGCGGTCCCAGTCGAGGAACCGGCGCAGCAGCGCCAGTGCATCGTTGATCTTGTCGATATGTGCCTGCGCTTCGGCGCGCATGGGGAAACCCTCTCAGAAAAACACTCGGATGGCCGGCAAACGTCCGGCACCTGCAATATACAATATAGGAGCGGCGCTAGTAGATTCCGCCCTCGCGTTGCAAGAAGTCGCTGTCGCTGTCCTGCTTCTTGGGGGCGGCCTTCTTCTGCACCGTCTTGGTCTCGGTCTCTTCTTCGGCCTTGCGGCGGTCTCGCTGGTCGCTCTCGGGCTTGAAGGCTTCCCAGATCACCGAAGACATCGGATCATTGCCCGGCCAGCTGCCAAACACGCGCTTGCCGCTCGCCCGATCGACCCGCGCGAGGCGGATGCCGGGCGGCGCAGTAAAGGGCACGACGTCCATGCCTTCCCATGCGGGCTTGGCAAAATCCTTGAAGATCGGCGCGGCGATCGATCCGCCCTGCGCATAGCCGCCCAGATTGGTCGGCGTATCGAAGCCGAGATACAGCCCGCCGATCATCTGCGGCGTGCCGCCAACGAACCACACGTCGGTCGGGCCGGACGTAGTTCCGGTCTTGCCCATGATCGGACGGCCAAGATCGCGCAGCGTGGTCGCCGTGCCGCGCTGGATCACGCCCTCGGCGATATGGACCATCTGATAGGCGCTCATCGCATCAATCACCTGACGTGCGCGCGTCACCGGGCGCGGCATCGGCCCGCCCTTGTAATCGGGGGCGTTGCAGCCCTCGCACGGGCGCCAGTTTTCGGGCCAGACGACCTTGCCCTTACGGTCCTGCACGAAATCGATCAGCGTGGGGTTCAGCGCGCGGCCATGGTTCACCAGGATCGAATACGCGTTGACCATCCGCATCACCGTCGTCTCGCCCGCGCCCAGCGCATAAGAGAGATAGGGCGGAAATTTCTGCTTCGAGACGCCGATGCGCTGCATCAGATCGACAACATGATCCATGCCCGTGGTGTTGGCGATTTGCACGGTCATCAGGTTGCGCGATTGCTCGAGGCCCCAGCGCATCGTGCGCGGCCCCGCGCCACTCGCGCCGCCGAAATTGCGGAAGCATTTGTTGCCGAGATTGGCACCCTGCCACACGCAGAAGGGGCCATCGACAACGATGCTCGACGGAGTCATTCCCTGTTCGAGCGCCGCGGCATAAACGATTGGCTTGATCGTCGAGCCCGGCTGGCGCTGCGCCTGAGTCGCGCGGTTAAACGATGCCAGCCGCTGATCGAACCCGCCCTGCATCGCCAGAATGCGCCCGGTGCGCGGATCTTCCACCACGAAGCCGCCGGAGACCTTCGGCACGCTGCGCAGTGACCAATTGCCACCGCTCTCGGGCGCGACTGCCAGGATATCGCCTGCCTTGAACGCGTTGAACGCCTGTCCGCCTTGCCCGCGCACCGGCATGCTTGCGGCCCATTGCGGCAGCGTGCCGGTGGTGCCGTCGTCAAAGCCGATCTGCCAATTATTGCCCTGCTGCGCGATCAATATGCCCGCGCGCCAATCCTCATAATCCAGCCCGAGATTGGTGTTGAGCAAGCTCTGCTGCCAGCTGCGCCCGATCTCGGCATGACCGAGCGGGCCAGACCAGCCGCGGCCGCGATCATAGCGCAGCAGGCCGTCCCGAAGCGCCTTTTGCGCGAGGAGCTGGAGCCTCGGATCGATTGACGTGCGGACCCACAGGCCACCGGAATAGACGCTATACGGCCCCGCTTCATCGGTCTCACCGAACTTGTCGATCAACTGGCGGCGCACTTCCTCGACGAAATAGCCGCCGACGCGCTCTTCCTTGGGGGTCTGGCGTGGCACGGTGCCGAGTGGGGCGGCGCGCGCCGAATCGCGCTCGGCTTCGGTGATAAAGCCGTTTGCGGCCATCTGCCCCAGCACCCAGTTGCGGCGCTCCAGTGCGCGCGCGGTCTTGCGATCGGGATCGTAATTGGCCGGACCCTTGGGCAGGATCGCCAGATAGGCCATTTGCGGAAGCGTGAGGTCCTTCAATTCCTTGCCGAAATAGGCCTGGCTCGCCGCCGCCACGCCACCAGCGTTACGGCCCAGCTCGATCGAATTGAGGTAAAGTTCGAGGATCTGCTCCTTGGAGAGCGTGTCTTCGATTCGCCAGGCGAGCACGCCTTCCTTGGCCTTGCGCAGATAGCTCTGCTCATTGCCGACGACGAGGTTCTTCGCCACCTGCTGGGTGATCGTAGAGGTGCCGCGCGGGGTCGATCCGGTCAGCAGGCCCGTTGCAGCGGCGCGCACCAGCCCCGGAAAATCGACGCCGTGATGGCTGAAAAAGGTTTTGTCCTCGGCCGAGAGATACGCTTCGACGAGTTGCTTGGGATATTCGGGATAGCTGAGCTGCACGCGGCGCTCGCGGGCATAGCTGTGGATCGGCTGGCCGTCATGCGCGCGCACGTTGGTCGGCAGCGGCGGCTCATAGGTGCGTAGCATTTCTACCGAGGGCAGATTGCGGGCGATCAGCAGCCAGATCAGGAAGACGAAAATGCCGCTGAGCAGCGCCAGGATCGCGAGGATACGGAACCACCAGCGATTATGGACGCGGCCATACCATCCGCGAATCCCGCCAATCTCGCGCTTGAGCCTTAACTTGACGCTGGAAATACTGGTGTCGGACATGCGGGGGCGGGTTTAGCAAGATTCGGTGGCGAGGGAAGCGGGGTGTTTATTCCTCCCCCGCCTGGCGAGGGAGGATTGGGTTCACTTCGCAGCCAGCCGTGTGGCGAAATGGATCTCCACGGCCTGGCGCACGGTCTGTGCGATCTTCTTTTGCCCGTCGGCGGACGAGATGAACGCCGCATCGCTGGCGTTGGAGATATAGCCGGTCTCGAACAATACCGAAGGCATGTCGGGTGCCTTGAGCACGATCAGCGATGCCATGCGGTGCCAATTCGCCTTGATCGGGATCAGCGGCTGCGCCTCGCGGCCCAGCAAGCGAGCGAAGCTGGCCGAGGCGTTCATCGTCTCGCGCTGGGTGAGATCGATCAGGATCGACGAAATGTCGGGATTGGTCGCGCCCAGATCGACGCCGGCGATGATGTCGGCCTTGTTCTCGCGCCCCGCCAGCCGCGCAGCTTCCTTGTCGGAAGCGACTTCGGAGAGCGTGTAGACCGTCGCGCCGGTCGCTTCCGGATTGCCTGCGCTGTCGCAATGGACCGAGATGAACAGGTCGGCCTTGAGCTTGCGCGCCAGGCCATAGCGCTCCTGAAGCACGAGGAAGCGATCATCCTCGCGGGTCAGCGCCACGCGAACTCGGCCCGATTTGAGCAAAGCATCGCGAATCGTCAGCGCGTTCTTGAGCGTCAGATCCTTTTCGCGGTGCCCACCGGGGCCGATCGCGCCGGGATCGTGCCCGCCATGGCCGGCGTCGATCACGACCAGCGGACGGCTCGGGTCGCCATAGATTCGCGGCAGCGCCGCGGCAGGCGCGCGCTTCGGCAGCGCGATCGATTCGCTATAGGGGTGGCGGCTCGATGGCTGGAGATAGGTGAAGGGCGGCAGGAAGCTCATCCGGCGTTCCGCCGCGGCGCGCGCAAAGCGGGCGTCATCGACGGTGCGCAACTGGAGCGTGAGCGTGCGGCCATCCTTGCCGAAGCTGCCTTCGGTGACGATTGCGGGCTGGGCGAGATCGAACACGACGCGTGCGCCCTCGGCCCCTTGCGATCCTTGCCGGATCTGGGTGACGACGCCGCCTGCCTGCGCATAGCTGCCGGGCTCGGCGCCCTTGATATCGAGGGCAATCCGCGTCGGTCCGGCAAGCACGAAGGCGCTGGCATGCGCCACCGGTGCGTCGAACTTCACGACAACACGGTCACCCTGCACGCGCACTTCCTGCACCACGCCTGCCCAACTGGGCACGCCGGTCAACCAACCGGCGAGGAGGGCGAGCAGGAAAAACACCTGTCGGATATGCCGCGATGACTGGCGGGGGGTCCAGTTCAAAAGCATCAATTTGGTTACTCGGCTAAAACACGCCCTGACCTCATCGGGGTAGCCGCCGCCCCCTTCCGGCGCGGTGAAGCAATCCGGTTAAAATCCGATTCGGCATATTTTTGCCGGCAAGCCTGCAGATTATTGCCGTTTATTACGCACCCGTACCGATCTGGAGTGGATGGTTGCCGCGTGGCGCGGGGGGTGCTAGGCAACCTGATGTTCCGGTTTTTGCGCCGGAATCCGTCACGCGGCGACAAGAGCCGCGACAGTTCAGGTTGACGCTCGCATGAGGCAATTTCCCCACCGTCTGAACGCCGCGGCCAGTCTGGCTGCGCGCGTGAAGGTGGCGGAGCAATCGGACCGCCGGTCCGTGCGTGCCCATGCAGCAACAGCATCTTTAGAAACCTGCGGGACCGCAGCCGGATTGTCCGGCCCAGGCCGCATTTTGCATCGCGCGCACGCGCCCAATCCCTTCAGGGAATTCTTTGCCTTCAGGGATCCAGGCCGGCGCGCCCGGAGAATATTCAATGACCATGCGTATGCTGATCGACGCACGCCACCGGGAGGAAACCCGGGTCGCCGTCGTCAAAGGAAACCGGATCGAAGAGTTTGACTTCGAGTCCGCTGAGCGCAAGCAGCTCAAGGGCAATATCTATCTAGCCAAGGTTACCCGCGTTGAGCCGTCGCTCCAGGCGGCGTTCATCGATTACGGCGGCAATCGCCACGGGTTCCTCGCGTTCAGCGAAATCCACCCGGATTATTACCAGATCCCCAAGGAGGATCGCGAGGCGCTCCTGCGTGAGGAAGCCGAGCACGCCGCCGAGGAAGCCGCTCTGCGCGCCGAGGAAGATGGCGATGACGACGATCATCTCGATGGGGATGACGGCGTAGAGGTGCTCGAGCGTCCGCATGACGACGACGAGGACGATCACGATCATGACGATGTCGAAGCCTCGGAAGAGGACGAGACTTCGGAAGGCGGCGAATCGCGCGGTCGTGGCCGTGGACGCGGCAAGGGCCGTGGCGGACGCGGCGGTGGCGAGAGCGCTGCCGACGAACTGCGCAACAAGCGCATGAACCTGCGCCGCCGCTACAAGATTCAGGACGTGATCCGCCGCCGTCAGGTGCTGCTGGTTCAGGTCGTCAAGGAAGAGCGCGGCAATAAGGGCGCGGCGCTGACCACCTATTTGTCGCTCGCCGGTCGGTATTGCGTGCTGATGCCCAACACCGCGCATGGCGGTGGCATTTCGCGCAAGATTTCGTCGGCTGCGGATCGCAAGCGCCTCAAGACCATCATGGCGGATATGAAGCTGCCGCCGTCGATGGGCTGCATCGTCCGCACTGCGGGCCTTCAGCGCACCAAGGTCGAGATCAAGCGTGACTTCGACTATCTCGCCCGGCTGTGGGATGGGATTCGCGAGGAGACGCTCAAATCCTCCGCGCCCGCGCTCGTCTATGGCGATAGCGATCTGATGAAGCGGGCGATCCGCGACATCTATAACAAGGATATCGACGAGGTGATCGTCGAGGGCGAAGACGGCTATCGTCAGGCGCGAGAGTTCATGAAGCTCCTGATGCCGAGCCACGCAAAGAAGGTGAAGCAATATGCCGATGCCGTGCCGCTGTTCCAGCGCGCCGGGGTCGAAGAGCAGCTTTCGGCGATGTACCATCCGGTGGTGCAGCTGAAATCGGGTGGCTATCTGGTCATCAACCCGACCGAGGCACTGGTTTCGATCGACATCAACTCGGGCCGTTCGACTCGCGAGCATTCGATCGAGCAGACCGCGACCGCGACGAACCTCGAAGCCGCGCACGAAATCGCCCGCCAGCTCCGCCTGCGCGACATGGCCGGGCTGGTCGTGATCGATTTCATCGACATGGATCATGGCTCGAACGTTCGTAAGGTCGAGAAGGCAATGAAGGAGGCGCTGAAGAACGATCGCGCCCGCATCCAGGTTGGCCGCATCTCGGCATTCGGCCTGATGGAAATGAGCCGCCAGCGCCTGCGCACCGGCGTGCTCGAAGCATCGACCCGCGCATGCCCGCATTGCGAAGGCACCGGTCTGGTCCGCAC
This sequence comes from Sphingomonadales bacterium, assembly GCA_004173185.1. GTDB lineage: Bacteria > Pseudomonadota > Alphaproteobacteria > Sphingomonadales > Sphingomonadaceae > Sphingomonas. The sequence continues at coordinate 25,838 of SEFZ01000033.1, forward strand.
CGCTTCGTCGGCAGGGCTTTCGGCGCTTCGCATGATCGAAGACGAGGCCGCACGCGGTCGCGGCTCGGTCATCACGCTGCGCGCCAGCCAGGAAGCGGCGTTCTACGTGCTCAACCGCAAGCGCGCCGACATTGCCGAAATCGAGGATCGCTATGGCGTGATGGTCGAGATCATCTCGGACGGCGAGCTTGAGGGCGCGCGCATGACGGTCGAGGCTTCCGGCCCGCCGCCGCTGCACGCACCGCGCTTCGAAAAGCTGATCGAAGAGCCCGAAGACGATTACGTCGAGGAGATCGACGAAGAAGAGGAAGAGGAAGAAGCAGAGGAGCCGCGTTCGCGCAGCGCCCGCGAACCTCGCGAACCTCGTGAGCGCAGCGAAGAGGGCGAAGGCGAGGGCCGTGGCAAGCGTCGTCGCCGTCGTCGTGGCCGTGGTCGCGGTCGTGAGGAAGGTGGCTCCGAATCGAGCGAGCCGCGCGCAGAGGGTGAAGAGCCCGAAGCCGGCGAAGCGCAGGATGGCGAAGTCCAGGACGGCGACGTTCAGGACAGCGAAGGCCAGGCCGAGGAAGCGCCGCGCGAAGGCGAGACCGCCGAGGGCGCACGCAAGCGCCGCCGTCGTGGCCGTCGTGGCGGTCGCCGTGGTGATCGCGTCGAAGGTAGCGTCGAGAGCGGTGCCGAGGGTTCGGACGAGAGCGGCGAAGAGGCTCCTGTAGCCGAAGCCGTTGCCGTCGAAGCCGTCGAAGCCGAGCCGGTTGCCGAGGAAGCACCTGCACCCAAGCGTTCGCGCCGCAAAAAGCCTGTGGCGAGCGAAGCTGAAGCGGCAGAGCCGGTGGCTGCAATCGTCGAGGCTCCCGCCGTTGAGGCAGCAGCCGAGCCAGTGGCCGAAAAGCCCAAGCGTTCGCGCCGCAAAAAGGCCGATGAAGCCCCCGTCGCCGAACCCGCGCCGGTTGCTGAAACCGCGGCCGAAGCGCCGGTCGAAGCTGCGCCTGAGCCGGTGGCCGAAAAGCCCAAGCGCACGCGCCGCAAGGCCGCCGCACCGGCTGAGCCGGTTGCCGGGCCTGAAGCGGTTGCCGCCGCTGCTCCTGAAGCCGCTCCCGAACCCGCTGCTCCCGCAGTGGAAGCGGAAACTGCGGACGGCGCAGGCGAGGAAGCTGCTCCCCGCCGTGGCGGATGGTGGAACCGCACCTTCGGCGCCTGACTTTGAACGGGCCCGCGGCTAATCCCGCGGGCCCGCTTCACCCAGCGTTCATGGCCATGCGGCAAGAGCGGTTTTGCGGAGGAAGTTTCAGACGATGATGACGCGTATGAAGCGCTTCGCTTGCTTTCTGGCTCTGCTCTGCCTGGCATGCTTCGCAGCGACCCCGGTGCTCGCGCAGAGCCTGCTCCGCGATGCCGAGACCGAAGCACTCCTCACCGATATGGCGCGCCCGCTGTTCGACGCGGCTGGGCTGTCACCTGGCAGCACCAAGGTCGTGCTCATCGGCGACAAATCGATCAACGCCTTCGTCGCGGGCGGGCAGATCGTCTATATTCATTCGGGCCTGATCGACGCCGCCGACACTGCCAACGAAGTGCAGGGCGTGATCGCGCACGAAATCGGCCACATCACCGGCGGCCATGCCGTGTTCCAGAATGATGGCGGCTATGGCAACATCTCGATCCTGAGCCTGTTGCTCGGTGCCGCGGCGATGGCGGCGGGCTCACCCGAGGCGGGCACGGGTATCCTGATGATGGGCCAGCGCGCCGCGATCGGCAAATATCTCGCGTTCAGCCGCATCCAGGAAAGCTCGGCCGATGCCGCTGGCGCCACCTATCTCACCAAGGCCGGGATCACCGGCAAGGGCATGCTGAGCTTCTTCAACAAGCTTACTGCCCAGATGCATCGCTACGGCTATTACACGACCAATCCAGAAGTCGATCCGTTCGCCCAGACCCATCCGATGTCGGCCGATCGCGTCGAAAATCTCAAGGCCGACCTTCAGGGCGCGGCAGCATGGTCCAAGCCGCTCGACGCCGGGATCGAGGCGCGTTTCAAGCGCGTCCAGGCCAAGCTGCGCGGCTATATGAACGATCCCGAAGTGACGCTCCGCCGCTATCCCAAGAGCGACCAGTCGGTCGCCGCGCATTATGCCCGCGCTTATGCCTATCATAAGTCCGGTTATCCCGAGCAGGCCGCCGCCGAGACCAATGCGCTGGTAAAAAGCGCGCCGACCGATCCCTATTTCCTGGAACTCGAAGGGCAGATCCTGCTCGAATCGGGCAAGCCGGTCGAGTCGCTGGCCCCACTTCGCGAAGCGACTGAGCTCTCGAAGAACGAGCCGTTGATCGCCACCAGTTTCGGCCACGCGCTGATCGCGACCGAGGATAAGGACAATCTGGCAGAGGCCGAGAAGATCCTCAAACAGGCAGTGGGGCGGGACCGTGAAAACCCGTTCGCCTGGTTCAACCTGGGCACGGTCTATGAGCGAAAGGGCGATGAGCCGCGCACGGCGCTGGCCACTGCCGAGCGCGCGCATCTGATCGGCCAGGCGGGGGTTGCGCTGATGAGCGCCCGCCGTGCCATGGGCGGGCTGCCCTCCGGCTCGCCGGACTGGATTCGCGCGCAGGACATCGTGATGGTGTCACAGACCAAACTTGAAGATGAAAAGAAGCGGAAGAAGCGCCTGCAATGATCGAGAAACTGGTGCGTAACCCGCTGGCGCTTGCCGCCGCCTTCATCGTCTCCGCTTTGCTGGGCGCGTTGTTCTTCGCGCTGATCCAGGCGTGGCTGCCGGGCGCGGGCAAAAAGGCCGAGATCGAGCGCGTGGTGCGCAACTATATCCTCGAACATCCCGAAATCCTGCCCGAAGCGATCGAAAAGCTCCGCGCGCGCGACGTGATCAAGGCCGAGCAGGCCGAGAAGGATGCGCAAAAGGCGCTCCCCGCGATCCTCGCTGCGGTCCGCAAACCTTATGCCTCAGCCGAAGCCGGCAACCCCAAGGGTGACGTCACCGTGGTCGCGTTCATGGACTATGCCTGTGGCTATTGCCGCGCGAGCCTGCCCGGACTCGAAGAGCTGATCGCCAATGACCCGAACGTCCGCGTGGTCTATCGCGAATTCCCGGTGCTGGGGCAGGAGAGCCTTGTTGCGGCCCGCTGGGCGCTGGCTGCGGCCGAACAGGGCAAGTATCTTGCTTTCCACAACGCGCTTTATGCCGAAGGCCCGCCGACCAGCGAGGCGATCGCCGCCGCCGCCGCCAAGGCCGGGCTCGACAAGGCGCAGGCCGAGAAATCGGCACAAGCGCAGCCGGTGACCGACGAGATTCAGAGCAACCACGCGATCGGCCAGAAGCTGGCGATGACCGGCACACCGAGTTGGGTGATCGGCGGCCAGCTGTCTTATGGCGCGAAGGATTATGCGGGCCTAGCCGAAGCCGTCGCCGAAGCGCGAAAGGCGAAGTAAGTCCGCTTGTTCGGACGGGGGCGGCTTCCTACGTAACGGAAGCGTTTCGTCCCCGGGGGTCCCCATGTCATCCATCCTGTCGGTCTCCCAGGTCAGCAAGACCTATGCCTCTGGCCATAAGGCGCTCGATCATGTCGATCTCGACATCAGGCGCGGCGAGATTTTCGCGCTGCTCGGCCCGAATGGCGCGGGCAAGACCACGCTGATATCGATCATTTGCGGCATCGTTACGCCCAGCACTGGTACGATATTGGTCGATGGCCATGACGCGATCCGCAACGCCCGCGAAGCCCGCTCGAAAATCGGGCTGGTGCCGCAGGAGATCGCGGTCGACATGTTCTCCACCGTCGCCTCGACGTTGCGCTTCTCGCGCGGGCTGTTCGGCAAAAAGCCCGATCAGGCGCATCTCGATCAGGTGCTGAAAGACCTGTCGCTGTGGGACAAGCGCGATGCCAAGATCATGGAGCTTTCGGGCGGCATGAAGCGCCGCGTGATGATCGCCAAGGCGCTCTCGCACGAGCCCGATATCCTCTTCCTCGATGAGCCCACCGCCGGCGTGGATGTGTCGCTGCGCCGCGATATGTGGAAGATGATCGGCAAGCTGCGCGAAAACGGCACCACGATCATCCTGACCACCCATTATATCGAGGAGGCCGAGGAAATGGCCGATCGGGTGGGTGTGATCAACAAGGGCCAGTTGCTGCTTGTTGAGGACAAGGCCGCGCTGATGAAGAAGCTCGGCAAGCGCGAGATGGATATTTCGCTCGTCGAGCCGCTGTCGGTGGTTCCGGCCGAACTCGGCGAATGGCATCTCACACTTGAGGATGAAGGGCATCGCCTGCGCTACGTCTTCGATGCGCAGGCCGAGCGCACCGGCATCCCATCGTTGCTCCGCAAGCTTTCCGATCTCGGCATCGGCTTCAAGGATCTCGATACCAGCAAGTCGAGCCTCGAGGACATCTTCGTCGATCTGGTCGAGCACCGCGAATCCGCCAATGAAGGAGCCGCGGCATGACCGGCATCAACCTGCCCGGCATCTGGGCAATCTACCGATTCGAGATGGCGCGCACCTTGCGCACGCTCTGGCAATCGATCGTGACCCCGGTGATCACCACTTCGCTATATTTCATCGTGTTCGGCGGTGCGATCGGCAGCCGGATCGATTCGATCGGTGACGTGAATTACGGCAGCTTTCTCGTGCCCGGCCTGATCATGCTCTCGCTGCTGACCCAGAGCATCGCGAATGCATCGATCGGGATCTACTTCCCCAAATTCACCGGCACCGTGTTCGAGCTGCTCTCGGCGCCGATCTCTGCGGTGGAGATGGTGATCGGATTCGTGGGCGCGGCGGCGACCAAATCGATCGTGATCGGGCTGATCATCCTCGCCACCTCGGCTTTCTTCGTGCCGCTGCGGGTGGATCATCCGCTGGCAATGCTGGCCTTCCTGGTGCTCACGTCGATCACCTTCAGCATGTTCGGCTTCATCATCGGCATCTGGGCCAATGGCTTTGAGCAGCTGAATATCGTGCCGGCGCTGCTCGTCACCCCGCTCACCTTCCTCGGCGGCGCATTCTATTCGATCGACATGCTGCCCGAGCCTTGGCGCACGGTCTCGCTGTTCAATCCGGTGGTCTATCTGGTCAGCGGCTTCCGCTGGAGCTTCTTCGGGGCGGGCGATGTCGATATCTGGTGGAGCCTCGGCTTTACCGGCGCCTTCCTCGCGATCTGCCTCGCGCTGATCGTCCTGATTTTTCGGACCGGGTATCGCTTGAAGAACTAGGCCATGAAAATCTCGGCCAGATGCGGCGGCACGCGCACCAGCCGGCCCGTCGTCTGATCGATGATCGCCCAGGTCGATTTGGCCTCGACGCGAACCTTGCCGTCCGCGCCGGTGAAGCGCAGGTGCCGATTAAAGCGCGCACCGCGCGGCGGCTCGGGGATCCAGGTCTCGGCGGTCACGGTCTCTCCGACCGAGACATTCCCGCGATAATCCACCTCGTGCCGTGTCACGACCCAGATATAGCGATCCACATCGGCCTGCGGCGCGGTGTCGCGCCAATGGCGCACGGATATGTCCTGAATCCACTTCACCCAGACCGCATTATTGACGTGGCCAAGCTCGTCGATGTCCTCGGGGCTGGCGGTGATCGTCTTGCGATAGGGCGTCATGTCCCTTCGTTTAGCGGCGCAACGGGCTGCACGGAAGCGGCGGCAGGCCGGGCTGGGTGAAGGTCATGCTCTCGCCCTTGCCGGCGAAGCTGGTGCCGCCAGCCGCATAGCGGATGCCCGATGCCACGCGCTCTTGCTTGAGCACGCTCGTCTTGCCCGCGCGGGTGATCGTCACCTTGCCATTGTCGGGATCGAACGCCGCATTCATCCGCGAACCGTCGATGCACTTATAGCGCGCGGTCGATCGGGTATCGAGCGGTGGCGGGGTCGTCGTCGGGCCGGGATCGGGGCGCGGCTTGATGTCTGCGGTGCGGATGCGCCAGCTCTTCGCTTCCTCGCTCGCGCCGTCGACGATGGTGCGGTGGAGCGTCATCGACCCAACCATGTTGACCAAAGCGCCGGTCTTGAGCTTGCCGTTGATCTGCACCGGCACGGTCACGAAGCGCTGGCCCGCGCCCGCATCGATCGCGCCGGGGGTGCCGACCTGCGCATTATACCCGGCATATTTGTCGAAGCTGGCGGCGAAGGCCTGCGCGGTCATCCCCGATGCCTTGCCGACGCCTTCCCAGAGCGCCCAGGCATCGGTGTATTTCTTCTCGCCGATCCGCGCGTAATAAAGCTGCACGACATCGGCCGCGCCCTTCGCGGTTTCGTCGATTGCCGGCGCGGTGGGCTGGGTCGAAATGCTGTTGGTGGCATTGTCCGGGACCGGCTGGAGCGACGGCGGCGTGACGGGTGCCTCCGCCACCACATTTTCGGTCAGCACCGTCTCGTTGATCGCCGCATTCTGATCGGCAGGCTGGATCGTGCACGCGCCAAGCGCGCAGGCGGCTAGCAATATCGGTCGCATGGACAGGCCCCTAAATCTTCTGGTCGCGCAACGAACGCGGCAATCAGTGTGCGCGTTCCAGCGCCGCCAGCCGATGAGCCTGTTCGCGCGGTACCGCGAGCAAGGCATCGGCCGCAGCGCCGCCCTTGCCGGCGAGCAATTCCGCCGGCGTCGCATCCGCCACGATCCGCCCTGCCGCCATCACCAGCACGCGGTCCGCGAGCAGCAAAGCCTCGGCCATGTCATGCGTCACCAATATCGTGGTCAGCGCCAATCGGTCGTGCAGCGCGCGGATCGATTTGCCCAAAGCGGCGCGCGTTACCGGATCGAGCGCGCCGAATGGCTCGTCCATCAGCAAGATGCCCGGCGCCGTCGCCAGCGCCCGCGCCACGCCGACGCGCTGCTGCTGCCCGCCAGAAAGCGCATCGGGCATCCGTGCCGCGAACTCGGCGGGCAGCTCGACCAGCGCCAGCAACTCGGCCACTCGCGCCGCAGTCTCCCGCTCACCCGCCAGCTTGAGCGGAATCGCAATATTCTCAGCCACGGTCATGTGCGGGAACAACCCGACATTCTGGAAGACATAGCCGATCCGCCGCCGCAGCAGATGGGGAGGCTGGTCACCCACCGGATCGCCGCCGATGCAGACTTCGCCCGCGCTCGGCTCGATCAGCCGGTTGACCGTCTTGAGCAAGGTCGATTTGCCCGAACCCGAGCTGCCGACCAGCGCAACGAAGCTCCCGCTGGCAATCTCCAGCGACACGTCATCCACTGCGGTCACGCCGCCGCCAAATGTCTTGCTGACATTTTTGTAGGTAACGCGGCGGGTTTGCTCTGGCATCGAAGCAAATAGTGCGGGATGATCGCGCAAAGGTCAAAAATAGGGAGAGGCGCGATGGCCACCAAGGCGGCATTCATCACCGGCGGTGCATCGGGTATCGGCCAGGCAGTCGCCAAGGATCTCGCCGCGCGCGGCTGGCGCATCGGGCTGGCGGATATCAATGCCGAGGGGCTGGAGGCCACCCGCAAGATGCTCCCCGAAGGCATGGCGACGACGCATGTGATGGACGTGCGCGATCGCGGCCAATGGGAAAAGGCCCTGGCCGATTTCGCCGAAGCCAGCGACGGTCGCCTCGATTTCCTGTTCAACAATGCCGGTATCCCGATCGCGGGCCAGCTTGCCGGGATGACCGACGCCGATATCGATCGCGGGCTCGATATCAACATCAACGGCATGATCTATGGCGCGAAGGCGGCGCATGCCCTGCTCGCCGCGACACCCGAATCGGCGATGATCCTGACCAGTTCGGCGGCGGGGATTGCGGGCAATCCCGGCATGTCGATCTATTGCGCGGGAAAGTTCGCGATGCGCGGCTTTGCCGAATCGCTCAATGCCGAATGGGCGCCCGAGGGCATCTATGTCGGATCGCTGATGCCGAGCTTTATCGAGACGCCTCTGCTCAACCATGTCGGCCAGGACACCAATCGCAGCGTGCGCGAATCGGTGCGTGGTGCTGGCCTTGAGATCACCCCGGTCGATGAAGTCGTGAAGACCGTCTGGGGCATCCTCGAATCGCGCAAGGCGGTCCACACCCGCGTCGGCAAGACCGCGCACCGCCTGTGGTTCATGAGCCGGTGGTTCCCCGGCTCGCTGCGCAAAATGACGGGGAAGTCGTTCAAATAAGCGCGTCGATCGCCGTCGCCATCTGGATGTCACGGATCGACAGCCCATCGGCGTCGTGCGTGGTCAGCACCACATCCACCCGGTTCCATACGTTCGACCATTCGGGATGATGATCGGCCTTTTCGGCGATCAGTGCGACGCGCGTCATAAAGCCGAACGCCTGGTTGAAATCCTTGAAGGTGAAGCGCCGCGTGATCGCGTCACGCTCGGCGTCGTGCGTCCACTCGGGCAAAGCCGCCAGGGATTCGTCGCGCAATCCGTCGGTAAGCCGCGTCACCATGTCACCGTCTCCTTGCGATAGCTTGGCCCAACCGCCTATGCCCGCGAACATGACCCGGCAAGCCCCAGACGCAGCGATGATGGAAGCAATGGCCCGCGAAGCCCTTGCACGCATCCCCGAGCCCTTTGCGAATCACCTCGCCGACGTGGTGCTGCTCGTCGAGGAATTCGCCGATGACGAGACGCTGGATGCGCTGGGCATCGACGATCCGTTTGGCTTGACCGGCCTCTATCATGGCCGCCCGATCGGCGAGAAATCCTCGTTCGAGAGCGGCGCGCTGCCCGATCGCATTCATTTGTATCGCCAGCCTCTGCTCGCCGAATGGTGCGAGACGGGCGTCGATCTTGGTGACCTGATCACGCATGTCGTGGTGCATGAGGTCGGGCACCATTTCGGCCTGAGCGACGACGATATGCACGCGCTGGAGGATAGCGCCGGGTGAGCGGTCTTGCCTTCCGGGACGTGGCGTGTGCGAGGGGCGGAAGGCTGCTGTTCGAAGGGCTGAGCTTTGCGCTGGCGGCGGGGCAGGCGGCTTTGGTCGTTGGCCCGAACGGTGCGGGCAAATCGAGCCTGATCCGCGTCGCCGCAGGATTGCTCGCCCCCGAATCGGGAAGCGTAGAAGGCGAGGGCGCGCGTGCCTTGCTCACCGAAGCCGCGGCGCTCGATCCTGAACTGAGCCTCGCTATGGCGCTGGGTTTCTGGGCACGAATCGACGGTCGCGCGGATGCAGTGCCCGGGGCGCTGGAAGCGGTTGGCCTCGCCGATCTGGGGCAGGTTCCGGTGCGGCTGCTCTCCACCGGCCAGCGCCGCCGCGCTGCGCTGGCGCGGGTGGTGGCGAGCGGTGCGCCGATATGGCTACTCGATGAGCCCGCCAATGGGCTGGACGACGCATCGGTGCGCACCCTCGAAGCGCTGATCGCGGCGCACCGTGCGGGCGGTGGCATCGCTCTGGTTGCGACGCATCTCCCGATCGCGCTGCCTGATGCGCAGGAGATCCGGTTGTGAGGTCAGCCCCACATACCGCTCGCCCTGAGCCTGTCGAAGGGCTGGTGCTTCGACGGGCTCAGCATGAGCGGGGCGCGCGATGAGTCCGCTCGCCGCAATCGCCTGGCGCGAAGTGCGCCGCGCCTGGAGCAGCGGTGGGCTGGTGCTGCCCGTGGCTTTCTTCCTGCTCGTCTCGATTCTCTTCCCTTTCGCGATCGGTCCCGACGGCAAGCTCCTCGCCCGCGTCGGTGCAGGCGTGATCTGGAGCGCGGCGTTGCTCGCGGCATTGCTGCCCGTCGAGCGCCTGATCGCCCCCGATGCCGAGAGCGGCGTACTCGATCAGTTTGCCGCGCGCGGATTGCCCGATGCCGCAGTGGCGGCGGCCAAGATGGTCGGCCATTGGCTCGGCTTTGCGCCTGCCTTGCTGGCGGCCACCGTACTCGCGGCCGCGCTGCTCCGCCTGCCCGGCGAAGCGCTCCCCCCGATATTGATCGCACTCGCCATCGGCACGCCGGGTTTGGCCGCACTCGGCATTGCGACCGCTGGCCTTGTCGCAGGGCTGCGCGGCGCAGGCGCACTGGCGGGGCTGGTGATGCTCCCCTTTGCCGTCCCGCTGTTGATCTTCGGCGCCACCGCCGATCAGCCCGGTGCGCTCAAGCTCTTGGGTGCATTCAGCCTGTTGCTGGTCGCGGGCTGCCCCTTCGTCGCAGGCGCAGCGATGCGGATGGGGCGGAGCTAGAAAGATGCACATCATCAATCGGGATAACTATGGCGAAGCAAACGAGGCCATCCGAGATATTCTGATGATGTATGTGGATTTAGCGAGCGCGACCGAAGGGTTTGGGCACGCAGCCGCTGTTCATATCCGCTTCGATCCGCTGCACTATGTTGACGCTGATGCGGCTGCGGACGGCTATCATTATGTTGATCTTGAACTGCTTAGGTCGGGCTCCGCCATCGCAATATTGTGCGCCTTTTACGACCTGTGGTGCGAAGAGCAGAGTCTCGACGGTCACCCGAACACATTGCGATATCAGGAGGCACTTGAGAGGGGGCGGCTATCCGGCTTCCCAGACGTCGAGGCGATCATTCGGGAGGCAATCAAACGCAATGACATGCCGGTGGAAGATCCGTGGCTCGATGCAGCCGTTCTTCCGATCTATCGGAACTATGTGCTCGCTTTCTTCAATAAGCTGAGCGTGTCGGATCGCGGGACTACCGAAGCGTCCTGACATTCCGCTACGCAACAAGCCGCGATCCGTCGCGGGCGCGGCGATGCGGATGGGGCGGAGCTAAGCTAGGCTTCCGGCGGCAACTCATCGCCATAGACGACGATCGCCGATCCTTCCGCCAGCGCCGATTCGGCGGCGGTCTGGAGCAATGGGTCGGGCTGGGGCTGGGTCGGTGGCACCAGCATGCCTTTCTCCAGCCGAACCAGCATCCAGCCGGTGCCGATCGCAATGCCCGCCGCCTTGGCCTGTGCGGATTCGAAATCCGGCGCGGTCACGTAGATCAGCATTGCGTGGCGGCCGCCCGCGCGGCGTCCTTCCACTGCATCGGCCACTGCCGTCGCGAAGAAGGCGAAGAGGCCGCCGCTCACCGGCTCCACCGCGCAAAGATCGCGGTCGGCAATTCCAGCCCGCGCGCTTCTTCGCGCACGGTCAGCTCGCCCGCTTCCACCGTTCCGCCCAGATCGGCGAAATGCTGACGGACCAGTTCGCCGATCGCCAGCGCAGACATGCGCACGGCGTAAACGGTGAGGAACAGGAAGCGCGACTTGTCGTCGAGCAACGCGCGGCAATCCCGGATCAGATCGGGCAGGCTTTCTTCGAGCTTCCACACTTCGCCATTCGGGCCGCGGCCCCATTTGGGCGGATCGAGGATGATGCCGTCATAGCGCTTGCCGCGCCGCACTTCGCGCGCGGTGAACTTGCCCGCATCATCGATCATCCAGCGCACGGGCAGATCGGTCATGCCCGATAGCTCGGCATTGGCCTTGCCCTCGGCGACCGACTTCTTCGAGGCATCGACATGCGTCATCCGCGCGCCCTTGGCGGCCATCGCCAGCGTGCCGACGCCGGTATAGCCGAACAGGTTCATCACCTCCGGCGCGTCGAGATCCCTGGTCTGCTCGCGCATCCAGCTCCACACCGGCGCCATGTCGGGGAAGAAGCCAAGATGGCGGAAGGGGGTGGTCTGCGCGGTGAAGGTGACTTCGTTCCAGTGCAGCGGCCAGCCTTCGCGCGGCGTCGGCTTGGTATAATGCCAGCGGCCGCCGCCTTCATCGTCGGGCGCGGGCAGGAACTCGCCATGCGCGTCCCAGTCTTCGGACGCGGGCGCCCACATTGCCTGTGGTTCGGGGCGGATGAAGCGGTAATCGCCATAGCGTTCGAGCTTGCGGCCATGGCCGCTGTCGATCAGCCCGTAATCGGCCCAGGGCTCGCCGGTGAGGGTAATAAGTCGCATCGGCAATCCTCTAACCGCTCACCCTGAGCTTGTCGAAGGGGCGCTTCGACAAGCTCGGGGTGCGCGGGAGATCAGGACTTCGGCGTCGCCCGTTCGGCGATGTAAGCGCTGACCGCCTCGAACGTCGCGGGTAGCACGTCATAGCGCTCCTGCCGCTCGAACAGGTCTCCCGCGCGCGAAGGCACATGGGGGCGGATGCCGGTTGCGCGCTCAACCGCGTCGGCGAACTTGGCCGGGTGCGCGGTTGCCAGCGTCGCGATGGGCACATCGGCGGGCAGATCGGCGCGGCGGGCAGCCGCAAGGCCGATGGCGGTATGCGGGTCGATCACCTGACCTGCCTCCGATGAAGCCCAGAGCATCGCTTCGTTCATCTCGCCCGGCTCGATCCGGTCGCTGGCGAAAAGCGAAGCTGCGCCGTCGAGTTGCGCATTGGTCAGCCGCATCGCCTTGGACGCTTCGAACCCGGCCATCTGATCGGCGACGCTGCCCCCGGCGAGATCGAACAACAGCCGCTCGAAATTCGAGCTGACCTGGATGTCCATGCTGGGCGCGGCGGTGGGCGTAACCGTCCCCGCCGAATAATCGCCGGTCGAAAGCGCGCGGTGGAGGATGTCGTTGACGTTGGTCGCGACGATCAGCTTCGCGATCGGCAGCCCCATTCTGGAGGCGACATAGCCCGCGAACACATCGCCGAAATTGCCCGTCGGCACCGCGAATGCGATTGGCTTTTCCGGCGCGCCGAGCCGCACGGCGGCGTAGAAATAATAGACGACCTGCGCCATCAGTCGCGCCCAGTTGATCGAATTGACCGCCGTCACCTGAAAACGTCCGGCAAAGTCCGAATCGTTGAACATCGCCTTCACCAGCGCCTGCGCATCGTCGAAGCTGCCTTCGATCGCGATGTTGTAGACGTTGGGAGCGAGCACCGTGGTCATCTGGCGGCGCTGCACGTCGGAGACGCGGCCCTTGGGGTGGAGCATGAAGATGTCGATGCCGGTGCGTCCCGCAACCGCGTCGATCGCTGCGCTGCCGGTATCGCCCGAAGTCGCGCCGACGATGGTCAAATGATCGCCGGTGCCGATCAGGAATTTCTCGAACAGCAGCCCGAGCAATTGCAGCGCCACGTCCTTGAACGCCAGCGTCGGCCCGTGGAACAGTTCGAGCAGGAAGTGCTGGTGATCGAGCTGCACCAGCGGCGTCACTGCCGCATGGCTGAACCGGCCATAGGCCTGGGTGCAGAGCGCGCGCAGTTCGGTTTCGCTCAGGTCGCCCTCGACGAACGGCAGCATCACGCGCACCGCGGTTTCGACATAGGAAAGGCCCTTCAGCCCGTCGATCTGCTCCGGCGTAAAGCTCGGCCAGCTTTCGGGCACATAGAGCCCGCCATCGCTGGCGAGGCCAGCCAGGGTAACGTCGCGAAAGCCAAGATTGGGCGCAGTGCCCCGGGTGCTGTGATAGCGCATCGCGCGGGGTTAGCGGGCGAAGCGGTGAGGGGCAAGAAAGCCGAACTTTAGGCGGCCTTCTTCTCCCGCCACATCAGCGCCAGCACATAGATCACGCCCGCGACCAGCGCGAACAGGAACCACTGCACGCCATAGGCCAGATGGTTGTTCGGCACGCTTGAGATGTCCGGCGTACTGTTGGCGGTCAGCCCGGGCGAGGGGGTGTCGGCGATCAGCATCAGCCGCTTGGGCGTCTTGTCAAACAAGGTCGCCAGCATCGAGCGGCTATCGGGCGCATGGCTGATCCGTCCGCTGACTTCGCCGCCTTTCCATACCGGCTTGGCCATGGGGTCGCGCGTGGTGCCGAGCTGGACCATCATCCCCGGCCCCTCAAGCCCGCCGGTGCGGCATTCGACGATGAAGCGGAACCCGGCGCCACCTGCGCCGATCAGCTGGCTCGATACCGGCTGTACGCAAAAGCCCGATGCCTTGCGAAACAGCAGCGTATCGTCAGGGAAACGGGGGAAGGCGATTGCGGGCTTGGCCGGATTGCCGGCGAGCTGCGCGAGCTGGGCTTCCTTTTCCGGCAGCCGCACCGCGAGCTGCCACACGCCCAGCGCGATCATGATCGCAATGGCTAGGCCCACGATGAGGGTGGCGATCAGCGGGAAGCGGGGCATCATATCGGGTCCTTCAGCCGGCCTTCATGGGCGCGGTTGCGAAATTCGAGTGCGAGCAACAGCCCTTTGGCGAAGCGCAGGCTCAGCACGACCAAGCCAAAGGTCAGCGGGATCCATAACAGGGCATGGATCAATACGCCCGGCTCGAATGTAAATTCCACCCACAGCGACAAAATGACGATCAGCGCGCCGATCCCCAATGTCATGAACACCACCGGCCCGTCGCCGACATTGAACTTGGAGAATGCGAGCCCGCAGGCGCTGCATGTGTCGGCAAAGGCCGTGAAGGTCCGGAACAGCGTTTTGGCGCCGCAGCGCGGGCAGCTTCCCTTGAGCCCCGAATCAACAGGGGGAGGCAGTGCAGCACTGCCTCCCCCCGATAGTTGGTCGTCTGTGCCGGGCACTTAGCCGTGCACCGCGGCGCCCCAACCGCCCCATACGTAGATGGAAGCGAAGAGGAAGATCCACACGACATCGACGAAGTGCCAATACCATGCCGCCGCTTCGAAGCCGAAATGCTGGCGGGGGGTGAAGTGGCCCTTGTAGATGCGCACCAGGTTCACGATCAGGAAGATCGTGCCGACCAGCACGTGGAAGCCGTGGAAGCCGGTCGCCATGAAGAAGGCGCCGCCATAGCTGCTGCCGCCGTCGCTCGCCGCCTTGAAGGGGAACGGAGCCACGGCATACTCATATGCCTGGATGCAGGTGAAGACCGCGCCCAGAATGATCGTCAGCCACATGCCCTTTTTCAGGCTGTCCTTCTCGCCGACGCCGATCAGGCCCCACAGGCCCTTCATCTCGCCGCCGCGCTGATTGTGGATGAGCGCGTGATGCGCCCAGGTCACGGTGCAGCCCGAAAGCAGCAGGATCAGCGTGTTGAGCAGCGGGAGCTTCCATGCGTCGAGCACTTCCATGCCCTTGGGAGGCCAGGTGCCGCCAACTGCTTCCACCGCCGAGGGGAAGAGTGCGAAATCGAACCACGCCCAGAACCAGCCGACGAAGAACATCACTTCCGAAGCGATGAACAGGATCATGCCGTAGCGAAGATGGAGTTGCACGACGGGCGTGTGGTCGCCGGCATGCGCTTCCTGAATGACCTGCGCCCACCAGCCGACGAAGGTGATCGCCAGGCAGGCTACGCCAGCGAAGAACACCAGCGTCGCCGCTGGCATCGAGTGCATCCACATGATGCTGCCGGCCGCGAGGACGAGGGCAGACATCGAGCCGAACAGCGGCCAGGCGCTGGGCTGCAGGATATGATAATCATGATTTTTGGCACCGGCCATCGGACGTTCCCTGTTATCCTAGCTTTGTTGGGGCTCTAGCTTGCAGTTTTGCCGGAATCTACCGGATAAAACGTATAAGAGAGGGTGATTTCCTGCACATCCTTGGTGTCGGGGTCCGTGAGGATCGCAGGATCGACATAATAGATCACCGGCATGCGCATCGTCTGGCCCGGATCGAGGGTCTGCTCGGTGAAGCAGAAGCACTCGATCTTGGTGAAATATTTGCCTGCGCTGATGGGCGTCACGTTGAACGTGGCGGTGCCCGTGATGGGTTGGTTGCTGATGTTGGTCGCGGTGTAGAACGCCATGTCACGCCCGCCGATGTCGATCGTGTCGGCGCGCTGCTCGGGTTCAAACTTCCAGGGCAGGCCCTTGCCGGTATTGCTGTCGAACGCGACCGTGATCTTCTCACCGGTCGTGCCGGGTGCCTTGTCACCGCGCTGCGTGGTGCCGTTAAATCCCGTGACGTCGCAGAACATCCGGTAGAGCGGCACCGATGCGAAGCCGAGGCCCGTCATCGTGCAGACGCCGATGCCGGCAAGGATTGCGGTACGCAGATTACGACTGATCATCCGGAAAGCCCCAATTTGATTTTCACGATGGAGATTGCAAAAACGAGGATCACAAAGGCGCCGAGCAGCAGCGCCATCAGCCGCGCGCGGCTGTGCTGGCGAGCGCGGATCACTTCCAGATCGCTCGGAGCCTGCTCGGAGGGGTGGATCAAGTCATCAGTCATGCAAACCACCTGTCGGCGACCAGTGCGCCGAAAATAAGGAAGAGATAGAGGATCGAATATTTGAACAGCCGCTTCTCGGGCGCCATCGAATCATCGGGCGCCGAAGTGCGGAACGCGACCTGCGCGGCCATGGCGGCGAACAATGCCGTGCCCAGCAGCGCGGTCCAGCCATAGATCGGCCCGAGCAGCCCGAGTGGCCACGGGAGCAGCACCGCAGCCGCCATCGGGATGGTGTAGAGCCCGATCTGCGTACGGGTGGTGCGCTCGCCCGCCACCACGGGAAGCATCGGCACGCCGGCATTGGCGTAATCGGTCTTCACAAACAGCGCGAGCGCCCAGAAATGCGGCGGGGTCCACAGAAAGATGATCCCGAACAACAGGATCGGCAGCAGGGTTATATCGCCGGTCGCGGCCGCCCAGCCGATCATCGGCGGGAAAGCCCCCGCGGCGCCGCCGATCACGATGTTCTGGGGTGTCCGGCGCTTGAGCCAGATCGTGTAGATGAAGACGTAGAACAGGATCGACGCGGCAAGGATCAGTGTCGCGGCCAGATTGATCGCGAAATACATCAGCACGAGGCTGAAGCCCGAGAGCCCCACCCCGAAATGCAGCGCCGATTGGCGGTCCATGCGGCCCGCTGGCAATGGCCGCCCGGCCGTGCGCTTCATCTTGGCGTCGATATCGCTCTCATACCATTGGTTGAGCGCGCCTGCCGCGCCCGCGCCCAGCGCGATGCACAGGATCGCAGTGAAACCCAGCACCGGATGAATCGGCACCGGTGCCGCGAGCATGCCGCAGAGGCCTGTGAACACCACAAGGCTCATCACCCGGGGTTTGGTAAGCGCCAGGAAATCGCGCCAATCGGCGGGAAGCGTGGTTGCGGGGGCGGTGGTCGTAGTCATGGCTTTGGGGCGGCTATAGGAGGGTGCGACCCGGGGGGGAAGGGGTAGCCTCACCGCGCGGCGCGGATCAGCTCCTCGATCGCCGCGACGACCAGGTCGGGATTGTCCTTGGGAATGAAATGCGACGATGCCGGGACCAGCCGGTGGGAGCCCCGCGTCGATAGTCTGGCCGCTTCCTCATGCATCGCCCACCATTCGGCATCGAGCTTCGCCTGCTGCTCTTTCGGCAGATCGGGGCTGGCGTTCGACTGGCCGGCGGTCAGCACGATCACCGGCATCTTGCCCCACAAGCGCCGGCTGGCATCGACTTCACTCGACGACGATTCGATGCTGCTCAGTTCCGAGGCCGCGGTGCGTTGATAGCCTAGGCTAAGCTGCTGAGCGCGACGGGCATCGTTGATCGCTGCGGGCAATGTCTTGCTGGGCGGATCGATGCACGCGCGGCTGCCGGGATCGCCCGCCTTGAGCGCGCCGGTGGCGACGCCCTCGGCGCACTTTGCCACGGCATCGACCATCCCGGTCATTTCCGCCGCATAGCCCGGATTCGCGCCGTCCATCCGCCTGACCATGTGCGGGGTACTGGGATCGATCAGCAGCATGCCCTTGACCCGAGGCAGGTTGCGATCGGCAAAGATTCGCGCGTCGAGCCCACCAAGGGAGTGCGCGACGACAATATAGGGTCCGGCGATGTTTGCGGCCTTGAGCATCGCTTCGAGGTCGCCGGCGATTCGTCCGGCGGTGCGCGGCATCGGTCCCGCGTCGCTGAAGCCGTATCCGGCGCGATCATAGCTGCACACTCGCGTCGTCGTCGCCACGCGCGGCTGGATGTCGCGCCACCAGATCGTGTTGGTCGTCCAGCCGCCTTCAAGGATGACGGTGGGCGCACCGCTGCCGGTGCAATGCACATTCATGCGACGGCCGTCGGGCAGAGTCACCAATCGCTGCGGTTTGGCATAGAGGCTAAGGTCCGCCGGCGCGGTCTGCGGCGTGGCGGCCAGCGCGAACAATCCGGCGAGTGCGGCGGCGAGCTTGATCACGGTCTTCCCCTTTGCGGATCACCTTAGCCGCGGTGCGCCTCAAAGAAAATCTTGGCCGACTCACCTCATCCCAGCCGTTTGCGGTTCGCTTTCACCTTGCGGCGATAGTGGCGCAGCGTCTTTTGCGTGGCGGCCAGCGGCGTGGTCCCGAGCCGGCCGGTGACCAAGGCGGTCTGCAACTCAATCGCCGACTGCACCTTCTCCGAAACCATCCGCGCGGCTTCCTCGCCGGCGCCCGGTCCGCCCATCGCGATTCGGGCGACTCGTAATCCCATGACCGTCGATGATTCCATGCCAAGCGTCCAGGCATCCCAGCCCGCCATCGCCCAGCCGCTATAGGGCCATTTGTCCATCATCTGCTCCGCGCACATCCTATTCGAAACTATGGGGTGCGAACGTCTGGGAAGGGGGCTTGGGCCCGCGGAGACCGGGGCGCCGCCGATGGGAGTCAACCGACGCCCCGGTCGAGGCTCAAGCGGGGTGCCGCGTGCCTCGCTGCGAGCCATTGCATCCGAAGCGGTCGGAAGCAACCGCTGCACCGCACCAACTGACCCAGAATGAATGAAACCGAAAACGCCCCGGAGTTTCCTCCGGGGCGTTTCATGTCTTCGTGCCTTTCGGCCGAGGATTAGTGGTGCGATTCGCTGTCGATCACCGGCAGCGTTTCGAACTGGTGGAACGGCGGCGGGCTGGAGAGCGTCCATTCCAGCGTCGTGGCGCCTTCGCCCCACGGATTGCCTTCGGCCTTCTTGCCCGCCATCATCGACCAGATGATGTTCACGAAGAAGATCACTATGCCCACGCCCATGATCATGTAGCCATAGGTCGCGATCTCGTTCCAATGCGCATATTGCGCGGGATAGTCCGGGATGCGGCGCGGCATGCCCTGCAGGCCCAGGAAGTGCATCGGGAAGAACATCACGTTCACGCCGATGAAGAACACCCAGAAGTGCAGCTGGCCGAGCAGTTCGTTGTACATCCGGCCCGACATTTTCGGGAACCAGTAATAGAAGCCAGCGAAGAGCGAGAACACTGCGCCGAGGCTCAGCACGTAGTGGAAATGCGCCACCACATAATAGGTGTCCTGCATGTAATCGTCGACGCCACCGTTCGCGAGCACCACGCCGGTCACGCCGCCGACGGTGAACATGAAGATGAAGCCCAGCGACCACAGCATCGGCGTCTTGAAGCTCATCGAGCCGCCCCACAT
>SEFZ01000059.1 GCA_004173185.1 Sphingomonadales bacterium
TTCGCGGTCTCCGGCGCGCTTGGAGACACAGACCTCGACGTCGATCTTCGCGCCCTGATCGGCTTTCGCGCTTGGCACATGTGTGTCGAGCACGAAGGCCAGATCGGGACCGACGTTCAGATCTTCGTCGTCCAGGGGGGCGACACCCCCGAGACTATCAACGAAGCGCTCGGCTTCCCCATCACCGGGGAAGACGCAGAGGACCCGGCCTACCTCAGCATCGAGGATCATGGTCTCTGGTTCGAACTCGCCTATGCGCGCGACGACGATCCGCACACTCGCATCTTCGTGGAGAACGGGCCCGGCACCGAGCTTGGGATTCACGGCCTCTGTCAGTCGCACTTCTGGTCCGACGGTGAGGGGAGCCGCCGGTGAGACACGCCCTCACGTTCGCCATGCTGATCGTCGCTTTTGCGATCCTGAAGGCCGTGGTGATCGCCCTCGTGATCGGGCTGGCTCTGGCGCTGATCTACTCCTTCGCCAGACAACCACGAGAGACGCTGCTGTTCCTTGGCGTTCTCACTGTCACCGGGCTCGCCGGCGCTCGGCCTGCAGCCTTCATTACGGCCGTCGCGGTCATCTGCGTCGCGGCCCTAGTCTTCGGCCACCGGCGACGGAGTGCGGGCGACAGCCAGTCCCAAGCCCAGCCGGCACGGCCTCTGATAGAGCTCGAACCTAGATCGAAGGCTTAGCGGGTAGCCGCTTCAACACCTCAGCAAACAGCCGCGCCGGGTCTGCCTCCATCGCCCTCGCCAGTGCGACGAACTCCAGAACGTCCACTCGGCGTTGGCCGCGTTCGATGATGGAGATGAAGGTCTGATCCTTCTGGACCCGGTCAGCCAGCTGAGCCTGCGTCAGGCCTGCCTTCTGACGCGCCTGGACGAGCACCTCAACGAGGTGGCGGTGATCGCCGCCGAAGATCGTCTTGGGCATCCGTGAGCCGCCGATTCTGGACCGGCGACCCATCTATATGGAAAATTCCCGTAGGCAGTTTTTCCGTATCTCGATAACCCTGAACCCACACCGAAAGAGGATCCAAATGCAGTTCAATCGTAACACCATCCGCCTCGGCCTCGGCCTGATCGCGGCATTCTATGTGATAGTCGGCGGCCTGTTCATGCAGGCCTACATTCCCGCCGCTCGTTTCGCTGCCGCCGCCGAGGCGAGCACCAAGCCGGGCTATCAGTACGACTACTCTGCCTCGGCGCTCCAGGACGCGCTGAACGCCGACGCTAATGACGCGAAGGTCCGGCGGTACGGCGCTCTCCTACTGTGGGGCACGGTTGGCCTCGCGGTCTTCGGCGGGGTCGTGGCGGTTACCCGTCGAAAGGCCGCTGGCCTCGCATCTGAGTAATTGAACCCTCACCCGCTCTGGCTACGGTCCAAGGGTGGGTGAGGGCAGCGGCTGACCAGCGCCATGCGTACTACTTTCCCGGAACAGGTGCGGCACACTCGGTCCGGGCTCCGGGATCCGGATGTTCTCCGGTAAAACCCTCAGCGCTGGGGCTAGAGAGTTTTAGCGGCTTCGGCTGGGCTGCCCGTAAGTGCTCCAACAGTTGTCGGGCGACCGGCAGGAACTCTTTGCCCTCCGCAGTGAGGACTGGGGGATGCATGTTGTGCAGCATCAACAGCCGGCGCGGTCCTCCGCCGTACCAGCTCTCGAGCTTGGCAATGTACTTGGTGACGGTGCTCTGGTTGACGCCGAGGGCCCCGGCCGCAGCGGTACGCTTGTAATCAGCAGACTCAACGAACGCGATCAGCCAAGCGACCTGCAAACTGCTGAACTGCATTTCTGATTTTTTGATGCCCAAGGCTCGCCCCTCCCCGCAGGCGGAGCACCTTAAAGCCCGTTTTTGCGTTTTTCCAAACTGGAAAGGTCGTGCTGAAAGACCGCCCAGAGGACCTGTCCCGACAGGCCACCGAAAGCCCGGGCTGAGGGCTTCCCAACCGCCATTTCGAGGGCTCACAACGTCCCCAGCGAGGACGTGACACCGACTGCAGCGGCCGTCCCGACCTCGCGATGAAGTCGCACCACCCCGGTGCGACCGCCACCGATCATGTCGATCGCGGAGATAGCTTATGACTGCAGACGATCGAAACGCGCCCGGCGACAAGGGCGCTAATGGAGGAGGGCCTGATACGAGCCGCTTCCCAATTCCATCGGCCGGACCAACTACAAGACCACAGGAGCCGCTCCCGTCCGAAGGCTTTTCGCCAGAAGCGGCGGCCGCGTCGCTCGCGGCAAAAAACCCCCTTATTCGCTTCACCCTTCGAGGTAGCGCGGACGAGCTAGAGGCGTCGGCCGCTGGCACGAAGCCGCTTCTTGGCTGCTTCGTCATGGATGGCCAAGCGACGATGATCTACGCCGCGCCGAACACGGGCAAGACACTGATCGTCCTTTACCTCGTCCTGAAGGCGATCGCTGAAGGCAAGATCGATCCTGATCGCGTCATTTACGTCAATGCGGACGATGGAAGCGGCGGCCTAGCGACCAAGAACCGCCTCTTCCAGGATGTCGGGGCTCACATGATTGCTCCCGGTCAGAAAGGCATGAAGACCAGACACCTGACGGAAAAGATGGTTCAGGCTGTCGAAGATGGGTCGGCCAAAGGCACGTTGATCATCATCGACACATTGAAGAAGTTCACCGACCCGATGGACAAGAAGCGAACGAGTGAATTCGGTCAAATCTGTCGTGAGTACGTGATGGCTGGCGGCACCGTTTTGGCGCTGGGGCACACTCGGAAAAACCCGAAGGCAAACGGCAAACCTCAGTACCAAGGCACCACTGACATCTTGGAAGACTTCGACGCGGTCTATGTCGCCGAACTCGCGAACGGAAAGGAGAAAGGTGGTCGGAGAGTTGTCCTCTTCGATATGGAGAAGAAGCGCGCTGATAGTCCCAATGTCGTAGCCTATGCCTACGCTGATGAGCCCGGCGCTAGTTATGAGGAAAAGTTGGCCTCGGTAGAGCCGGTCGATCCGGACGATTACGCCGATTATCGAAAATCCGACGCCGACGTAGACGAAGTCAGGATCCGGATGGCGATCGCTGACCTCATCGGTGACGGATATTCCGAGGGAAAAATGGCTCTGGCAGCGGCCACTGCGAAGGCCTGCGGGATTTCGAAGAGCAGAGCCATTCGCGTCATCACCCAGAACACAGGCACCACGCCGGGGCTCCACCTTTGGAACACCGAGACCGGCGCGCACAACACGCAGTCCTACCGGCTCATCATCTTCGACTGAGCCCTTGACCGCAGTTTCCAGTTTTCAGATTTCCGGCGAGCCGGGCGGCAAGATTCAATGCGGCCCTCGATTCTGAAAAACTGAAAACTGTCCGGCAGCCGGCGCTCTGCCGACGCGGCACAAATGCGGCCTCCTAGGCACGCTCAACGCCCCCCGATGGGGCACCCCATCCCCGTCCCCGACGCGCTGCCCCGGCGGCCGTCTCTGGGCAAACGCGGGCCCACGGGCACCGCTCCAGACTCCCCCAAACCCAATCCCGCCGCGCCGGTCGCGGCTGCCGGACGCTCGCGCGCAAACGCGGCGCTCCGGTTGGAGAAAAGCAATGCCCACTCACACCACCGACCTGGACGATTTCCTTTGCCCGGGCCGCGACGAGCCAGACGATGACACCCGCACCGTGATTGCCTTGCTGAGCTTCATCGGCGGCGGCTTCAGCGATGGCCAGAAGGCCTTGGCCAAGGCGGCGGCAGAGGATGCCGGTGTGCCGGAGGCCTTTGCGTTGTCCATGCTCCACCGCCACGCCGGACCCGGCTCCCGCAGCGACCACTTCTGGGTGGCCCGCCGGGTAAGCGCGGGCCGACTTCAATACCGGTTGGTGTCCCCCACTCCGCCGTCGTCTGTCCCCGATACGACAGAATCGCTGTCCTAGGCACGCTCCTGACCCGCTCAGGGCCGGGCCATCCCTGCCCAGCAGAGCGCTCTCAGCGAGCGCATTGCGGGCCGGCGCGGGCCGCTTCCGGCACCGCTCAACTCTCCGACCCCACGACCCCAGTCGCCCGCCTGCCCTGATCCGGCGCGGCGGCCGGTGGTTTGCGTCCATCAATCTCAAAACAAAAGGATGTTCACTATGCCCAAGGCCAAACTCGACCACGCCTTCGTGTCCACCGCGCAATGCCAGCCCGGCAAAGCCAAAACCGACTGGTACGACACCACCGTCACCGGCTTCGTATTCGAGCGTCGCTCCAGCGGCGGCGGCACCTACTACTTCCGCTTTTCCGATGCCGCTGGCCGGCAGGCCCAGTTCAAGATCGGAGGGGAAGGGGATGTCAGCTTTGCGGCCGCCAAGAAACGGGCGGTGCAACTCCGATCCGAAGTCGTCATGGGCGGCGACCCGAGAGCCAAGAAGGTGGAGGCGAGGTCCATACCGCTGTACAAGGAGCTGTCTGCCATGCACCTCGCCGACGCCAAGCTCACGCAGCGGTCCTACTCCACGACCGAGATGTACGTTCGCCGGCACATCATCCCGAAGTGGGGGAAGGTCCGGCTGACAGACATCGAACCCCGCGGCGTCTCCCAGTGGCTCGGCGAGAAGCGTGCCGAAGGACTGGCACCGGCGACGGTCGAAAAGATCAGGGTGATCTTCGGCCGGTCATTCGAACTTGGCGCTAGATGGGGCATCCCGGGGACTGACAAGAACCCGGTCAGGGCCGTGTCCAGGAAGCCCTTTCAGAACGCGAGGGAACGGTACCTTAGTGCTGAAGAGGCAGCTCGGCTTCGGGTGGCGGTGGCGGCGTCCCAGAACACCCAGCTTCAATTTATAGTTGGAATGTTGCTTCTGACAGGTGCCCGCGTGCGCGAACTCCTAGACGCGCGCTGGGAGCACGTCGATGTCGAAAGGAGGACGTGGTTGATCCCGACCTCGAAGACCGGGAAGCCGCGTCACGTCCCGCTATCGAAGGCGGCGCTGGCCATCATCGAAGTCCTGCCTCGCTTCAAGGGCTGTCCGTGGCTGGTCCCTAACCCGGAAACCCTGAAGCCATTCGTGTCGATACAGCACTCATGGCAGCGGGCGAGAAAGGTGGCCAAACTACCCGGCCTCCGAATCCATGATCTGAGGCACTCAGCTGCGTCGTTCATGGTCAACAGCGGTGTCGACCTGTTCGCGGTTGGCAAGGTGCTGGGTCACGCCAGCTACCAGTCGACGCAGAGGTATTCGCATCTCGCGAACGACACCTTGCTTGCTGCCGTCGAAGCGGGCGCCGCCAAGCAGGCAGGTTGAGCCTCTCCCGCCCCGCGCGCTGGCTTCGGCTGGTTCGCGGGGCGGGCCTCCTTATTTTTTGGAAAGGTATGCGAGATGAAAAACGATAGTCCGCTGCTGGTCGACGGGAAGACCGTCGAGGAATGGGATCGATCCTGGATCAAGGTGCCCCATGGTCTCAAGCACCATCAACGTGATCTGCGGGACAAGGTCGGTCTATATCGGATCAACTTGGGCCATCGGACCGTGGCCATCGGCACGGGAACGGACAAGGGAGGCGGTCTCGCTAAACGGCTATCCGATTTCCGTCGCAAAAGTCCGAGCGGGAGAAATCACTACGCTGGCCGACTGATCTACGAACACCTCGATCGGCTTGAGGTGGATGTGCTGATCACGGGCGGGCGGTACGAACCCGAGACTGGGCGGCAGCTAAGGACGCCGATGATCCGACGGCACCGGCCCGACTGGACCGTACTCAACGCACCGTACATGCGGAAGTGATGATGGTTCGGCAGCCTGGGTCACGCCAGACTGCCGCGCCTCGCTTGTCAGGCATAAGGTCATGCAGGAAGTCATCCTCGCCCACTGCATTTTCGAGGCGAGGCCCGAGTGGGGACCTGAAGATATTCAGAGGGCCTAGGATACCGCGACTAATCCCGGATATTAGAGTCGGGCTGCGGCCGGAGCAGCTAGATGAAGTGACATCGGGGCGGTTAGCATGAAAAGTCTAAGGCTGACGTGGCTCGACCCCATCCGGTTGAGTCTAGCGGATGACGACACCGAGAAAGCGTTGGTCAAAAGGCTGCGCGCCGAGATTAAAGGTGAGGTTTCCGATCAAGATTTGAAGCGCTCTGTCTACCTCGTCCGGATGGTGGGTCGGGCAGTCATCGTTTACGACAACCGGCCTTCTCCCGTGGTCTACATCGGGCGGGGTGATTCGGTCGGTCGTCTAGCGACCCACCTGAAAAACTGGGCGTCAAAAGCCTTTACGTGGGGGCATGATACCAGCTTGGAAATCCTGATCATCAGGCCAGAGCACCCTGAAGACGCGGATTCTTTCAAACACCTCGAGGCGGATTTGATCCGCTGGTTCGCCGCCAAATGCGGCATGCTTCCCCTGATCAACGGACGGTTTGAGACCAGCTACGAGGGCAAGGCCAAGTACCTCCCGTCGGACAGGAAGCGACTGCAAAAACTGCTGACCGTCGGGAGCGGAAAGCGGCCCCATTGGGCGATCTACCCGTTGCGGGCAAACCCGCACTACGATCGCTACTACAAGAGCTCCTGAATCAAGCTCCGGGGCGAAGCACAAGACTACCGGGGTTAGACGGCTCCGGCTTAGCTAACGGACCACCCAAAGTCCCAATCCCGCCGGCCAGTGACATGGACCGCCAAGACGTTCGGCGCGATTCACGCCCGCGTCTAGACGGGGTTCCAATGCGTCGAGTGCGGCAAGCGCGACGGAAGAGAAACAGGAATACCGTCAGAGTTGATTGGGATGCCCAAAATGTCGTTTCATGGGCAATGCGTAGAGTCGATCGTCAATCCATCCCCGTCCCGCAGGCTCTGAGTTCCGACTCGGCTCGCCTTAGCTACGATGAATTGGTCGGTCAGATCGACCTCCTGCGCTTGAACCCAAGACGGCGCCCGTCAATCAACTCTGACATATTTCAGAATTCAGAAGTGTATGAGGCGCTCCGAAATCTCTTTCGAGGCAAGTGCGCTTATTGCGAAAAGAGGGTAGCCGAGGGCGCGGTCGATCATTTTCGCCCTCTTCAAGCGGCAACGGATGCAAATGAGCGAAGAAGCTCTTTGTTGCACTACAGTTGGCTCGCCTACGAGTGGCGAAATCTGTATCTATCCTGTCACGAATGCAATTCCAGCAAGCGCAATCGCTTTCCTGTGGTTGGCGCTCGAGCCCCGTTGCTCTTCGGGTTCGATGAAGTTCAAAGTCGTGAATCACCCCTTCTCCTTGACCCCTGTTTCGACAATCCGGAGGGGGCCTTGGCTTTCACGGTTGATGGTGCTGCGCTCGGCAGGAACGCGCGGGGCCGTCAGACGATCGAGATTCTTGATCTGAATCGACGGGAGCTGATCGGCGGGCGCGCCGAGAGTTTCGCCGGAGCGTTCGATCGCATTTGGCGCGATGGCGCGAGAGCGGCGGCAGCTGTTTTTGATCCCGACCAACCTTTCGTGGGTGCCTTCGAGAATTTCGCTCGGCGGGCTTGCGTTCCTCTTTCTCAGCATCTCGGCGTGCCGACGCCAAGCCGCGCCCACAGACTGTTGGAGTTCGTGCGCATGCTCGGGATGGTGTCGCAGGATGACGCGGTCGAACTCTTGCGAACGCCGCCCGACGATCAGCCCAAGGCTCGATCCGAGGTCTCCGAAGTTTTGGAACGTGCTCCGGACGTACTAAACTCGCCTGCCTACCGGCTCGATCAGCGGATCGCTCGAGTCGAGATTGAGAACTTCAAGAGCATCGACCGACTGAGTTTCGAGGTGCAGTCGACAGGCCCAGACGGAGAGACCGCCTCGGCTCTCATGCTGCTCGCAGACAACGCTGCAGGAAAGACCAGCGCATTGCAGGCGATCGCGCTGGCCATCATGGGCCCCGAGCGCGCCAGCCAACTTCCTCTCGACCGTTCCAGTTTGATCCGTAACGGTGCGGCAGGTCGGTGGGGCCAGATTCAGAAGGCTCCCGCCCGTGCAAAAGTCATCTTTAGGTCGGGAGAAACGTCGGAGATCATCCTTAACCCGCTCAGCCTGGAGTTCTCGGGCACAAGTCGGTGGGGGGATGGCTTAATGGCCTATGGAGCCCACCGCCTTCTTGGGGAGCGTAAGCGGCGGGGATCCGCAGCGACCGCTCGGGTTGCCAGCCTTTTTAATAGCCGAGCGACTATTCCGCATCCGGACAACTGGCTCGCGGTCACCAAGCAGTTTGATCCTATTGCGCGCGCGCTCGCGGACGTTCTGGTGCTTCAGGCCGAGGACGGCTTGGTGCGGGATGAGGATGGCAGCGTCTTCGTGCAGACTTTTGGTCAGCCCACGCCAATCGATGCCTTGAGCGACGGCTACCGCTCCGTTCTCGCTATTGCGGTCGATTCCATGCGCTGGCTTCTCGCCGATTGGGGCGACTTAGAAACGGCGCGCGGCATTGTGCTCATCGACGAAGTGGACGCCCATCTGCATCCGCGGTGGAAGCTGCAGATCATGACCGCGCTCCGTAAAGCGATGCCGCAGGTTCAGTTCATCGTCACGACCCATGATCCGTTGTGTCTTCGCGGAATGGGACGGGGCGAGGTTATCGTTATGAAGCGTTCGCAGGAACAGCGCTTTGATCTGGTGACCGACCTGCCAGATTTCAGTGTTATGAGTGCTGAACAGATTCTCATGTCTGACTACTTCGGCCTTAACTCTACATCCGATCCGGCTGCAGACGTGGCTTTAGGGCGGCTGGCGGACGCCTATGCTGACGAGCCGTCTTCAGAGCCAACTACCGAGGCGTTCGATGCTTTGATGATCGGAGCGTCTCCCGAGCGTCAGATCGCCGAGACGGCCATGCTCCAGTATTTACGGGAGCGGCACTCGGCTGCCGGCGAGGAGGTATCAGAAGGCCGGCGGGCTGCGATCAATGCGGCTTTAATAGCGATACGAGCTAGCGGGCACCTGCCGTGATCAGCATTAAGCGCCCGAAGAAAGGGCCGGCCTGCCTTACAGGCCCAACATCTCCCGCTGCTGTCGAAAGAGCTGCCGCTGCCCTTTATTATGGTGGCGCTCCCACAGCAGCATTTCCGTTCCGCGTTTACGGCCGGCCTGAGGTGAAGCTGGCCCTGGAGGGTATGTCGCACGAGAAGTGCGCATACTGCGAAATGAATCATGGAGTGGGCGCAGACGCGGCTGTCGAGCATTACCGCCCAAAGGGTGCCTTTCCGAACGAGCCCCACCCCGGATACTGGTGGCTGGCCTCTACATGGACCAACTTGCTGCCCACCTGTCAGCACTGCAATGAGAGCCGAAAACACCTTATTGTCGAGCCGACTATGACCATGGCCGAAGCTGCGCGCCTACACCGAGCGGCGATGAACTTAACGAGTGCCGGCAAAGCTTCACACTTCCCCGTCCGGGCGGCGCGGAAACAGCCATCAAACTTCGCCTTGGCATCAGAGGACCCCCTAATCATTGACCCGACCCGGACCGACCCGACGAACCACATTTGTTTCCCGCCCGAGACGGGGGTGAGTGTTGCCGCTCCTATGCCCACGCCAGTTGGGCCCGACCCGTACGGATTGGCCACGATCAACATCACCGCGTTGAACCGGTTTGATACGGTTCGCGCGCGTTCGCTCGTGTTGAGGGATCTTCGGCCACATGTGCTCAGTTTGGCTCAATCATTGGACAACGAAGATGCTGCCCAGAAGGCCCAGAACCAAATGGCGATCGAAATGGCGCGAGCTAACGCCGCCGCCGCCATTCAGGCGATCACGGATCGAGCAGACCCCCGACTTCCCTTCTCGGCCGTAGCCGTTTGGCTTCTTCGGCGCTTGAATGACTGGCTTCAGAAGGAGCGCGCTCAGGGAGTGAAGTTCGAAATACCCGCGATCGAAGGCCTCTGACTACTCCCGCGTCACCTTGTCGGACTGATGGGTGCAATAGCTGCAAAGTCCCTCATCGAGGCCATCCAGAAAGTCCTGGACGGAAATTTCGGCGCTGCACCGCAAGCATTCGCTGGTGAAATCGAGGCCTTCTCCGCAGTTCGCGCAGATCGCCTCACCCTCAAGGTAGGTGTGGCGCTCACAGACTGGGCAGTCGTAAATCGGGCCCTCCTCGCCTGCATCCTTCGCGCGCAGGTACTCGTCAACGCCGTAGGTGTCGTCCACAGCGGCTTCCACGACATCCGCGGTGACCGGCGTCGCGCCGCAGTTGCGGCAGCGAAACTCCACACAGTCTTGCGAAGCATTGTCGGCATGAATTTGGCCAAGCAGTTCTGATCCACACTCGCCGCACTTCAGCTTGGCATGGACCATGAAAGCACCGTGCCAAGCGACGTTCGAAAGACTTGCACGCGCTGCCGCCAACTCGTGGTCGTAAAGGGCGCGCTCCTGGAGCATGGTCTCCCACGCCCCTTCAAGATGCTCGACCGGGTTCTCCTCGATCTGTCGAAACAGGGAGGAGATGACGGGGAAGGCCTTGGCGATCGCCGTGCGTATCGAAGCTTCGGGCTGGTCCGTGTAGTGATGCTCTATGTCGTTCCGGGTGTCATTCAGCTCAGACAGAGCCTTGCGGTCGATCGTCAGGCCAAAATCCTTGAACCGCCGGTTAATGGTGTCGAAGTCTATCGTCCGGTGGCCAGAAACCATGTGGTCAACGCCCCCGTGGCCATCCGGAACCGGCCTAAAAGCTGCGCCGATGACTTCTCGGGGATCAGCGTTTGGGGCCTGTCGGATCAGAGCCTCCTTTGCCAGCAGCAGCACGCCGGCATAGAGGTTGCGGACGGCGGACAGCACCCGATCGCCGTCCTGCTGGCGGTAGTCTTCAACCCCCATCCGGATCGAGGACACAGCGTTCTCAAACAGTGATGGCATAGGCAGCCTTCCTCATCCGCCGCGTTCGATGACGGCGCAGTGGCGGGGTCGTATAGCAGGTATAACGCAGGTCGGGATCTCGTCGATTCCCACCTTAAGGCGCGTAACTCAGGAAGCGACCCTACCGGCCCCTCTGGCCAATTTGGGAAGAGGCTGGGTAGGGATGCGGGATCTCGGTAAAATCTGACCGAAAACCATTACCCGTAAGGCTTTCCCCCCGAGGATGGAGTAGCCTTCGTAATGCGGGGGTCAGGTGTTCGAGTCACCTAAGCGGCACCACTTTTTCCGACAGTCCTAGTTGAACACCGCGTGGTAGAGCCGGCGCGGGCCGGGGGCGGTTTGCGTGGGGATCAGGTGGGGCGCATCAGATATTCGCCCTCGACCAGCAGGGTGTCCCACGGGGTGCTGAAGATCAGCACGAAGGGATCGCGCCCGCCGGGCATGCCGCCGCGCACATTGTCGACGTCGTCCAGCTGGATGGTGATCGCCTTCGGCTGGGTGTCGACCAGCCACTGACGCCCCTTGAAGGGCGTGAAATGATAGGCCTGCAACAGCATGGGCGGCGTCTGGGTCGTCATGGTTCCTCCCGGCGCCGCTGGTCCGGGCGCGCACTGTCCCATGGTGCATGTTCGGCCAAGGTCTGCAATCTGGAGGCATGACCTTTCAGCGACTCAACCTGCCGATAGAGCTTCGACCGGAGACGCCCGCGGAGGCGGGGTTCGTGGACAGGCTGACGCGTGACCAGTTGCGCGAGGCGATGGGCGGGCTCGACGCCGGCCCCCTGCTGGAGATGCAGTTGCGGTCCCGCGCCGCGATGCTGGAACAGGGCTTCCCGGACCTGCGCCGCCGGGTCGTGTGGGCAACGGCGGCGCCGGCGGGAAGCCTGCTGACCGGCGAACGCGACGGCGCCCTGCATGTGGTGGAGATCCAGATCGCGCCGGACCGGCGACGACAGGGTCTGGCGGCGGCGGTGCTGGCGCAGGTGGCCGCCGAGGCCGCGGCGGAGGCGCGCGACGTGACCGCCCACATCTTCATCACCAATGCGGCGTCGCTCGCCCTGTTCGCCGGAGCCGGCTTCACCCTGAGCACGGAGCCCGGCGCGGCCCAGACCTTGGCCAGACTGAGAACGGATATCAACGTTAGGTCAGATATGGCCTGACCGCACAAGGCTGTGCCATGGTTGAATTCTAGAAGGGATTCGCGTTCTGCGACTCCCATGACGGAGGGAAGTCCATGGACGTTTTCATGGGAACAATTCTGGCTTTCGGCTTCAATTTCGCGCCCCGTGGATGGGCGCTGTGCAACGGCCAGACGATCGCGATCTCGCAGAATTCTGCCTTGTTCTCCCTGTTGGGCACCTATTACGGCGGCAACGGCTCGACCACCTTCATGCTGCCCAACCTGCAAAGCCGCCTGCCGGTCGGCATGGGCCAGGGTCAGGGCCTGTCGCCCTATTCCATCGGCCAGGTCAGCGGGACGGAGCAGGTCAGCATCGGCATCAACAACATGCCGTCGCACAACCACAGCGTCTCGGTGAACAACACCGCCGCGACCGTGAATGTGCCGACCGTCGGGCTGTCGGTGGCCGACGCCAACGGGTCGGACCCGACCAATGGCGACGCCGTGACGGTGAATATCTATGCGCCGGCGGCCCCCAATGTGGCGCTGCATCCCCAGACCTGCGGCCTGGCCGGAGGCAACCAGCCGGTATCGGTCCTGCAGCCGACGCTGGCGATCAACTATTCGATCGCCCTCGAGGGCATCTTCCCAAGCCGCAACTGACCCCCGCGCCACACCCCCGCGACAGATCGGCCGTCTCGTGACGGCCGGTCTGGACGCCCCGGCCTGAACGGCCTAGCAAGACCGCTGTATCGGAGCGGTCTATGTCGCCAGGCCTCAGCGCGCGCCAGGAAGAATGTCTCAGGCTTACGGCCTTCCTGACCGACAAGGAGATCGCCGCGCGGCTGGGTCTCTCCGAAGCCACGGTCAAGAAGCACGTCCATGAGGCCTGTCGCCGTCTGGGCGTGAACCGGCGCAAGGCGGCCCTGGCGCTCCTGGAACGAAAAGTACCAGAGGATACGAAAGACCCCATTGGCGCCCCGGCCGCGGCCCCGTCTTCTGCCCTGCACGTCAGGGAGGACGACAATGGTTTCGCAACAACGGCCCCTTCCCCAGTGGACCTGGGAGGATCTGGAAGCGGCTCTGGACGGGTTCAGCTCGCTGGGCGAAAGCGATCCGGTGCGCGCGCATCTGATGCGGGGGCTGGCGGCGGACGCGGAGCGGGCGAGCCCGCGCGAGCTGCTGCAACAGGTTCTGAGCGCGGGATGGGTGATGGCCCAGGTGGGCGCGCAGAGCCCCGGCTCGGATACCGGCCCCCGCCGCGCAATTGGGGCGTCCGTATCCTGATCATCGTCGTGACGGTGGTTCTGGCGGCGGTGATGATGCGGGCGATCGCCGACAGCGTCGTCGCCTACCAACGCCAGGTTCGCCTGATCGATGAAACCATCATGCAAGGCGACACGCCCCCGCCGACCCGCTGAGGTCCGCGCCGGGCTCCGCCGGAGGGAGGAGTCATGGCGCCTTTTCAGCTTTTCTACCTGCTGCTGAGCCTGATCGTATTCGCCGTGGCCTGGATGCGCGGCGGCCATACGGAGCGGTCCGGCGTGGCCATCTTCGTGATCGCCTTCCTGGCCAGCTTCATGCTGCAGCCCCTGACCCTGAACGCGTTCCGCCTCGGCGAGGCGCTGGTTGATCTGGGCTTCCTGTGCGCCCTGATCTGGCTGGCGCTGCGACGGGACCGCTGGTGGCCCCTGGCGGCCGCGGCCTTCGCTGGCCTGACCATGATCGCCCACGCCCTGGTCTTCATGACGCCCGACCTGGACCAGGCCCTGATCCGCATGGACGTCGCCTCGCGCTGGGGCATCGGCGTGCTGATGGTCCTGTGCCTCGGCGCCGGGGTGATCGAAAGATGGATGGCCGGAGAACAGCCGGTCAGCCTGTCGGCCCGCTGGCGCAGGAGCGCGCCAACGGCGACTTGAACATATAAGCATGTCTTTATATGTTTGGCGGACTGTCCCCTGAGGAGCCTGCCTTGTCCCGTTCATCCTTCCTGTTCACCTCGGAAAGCGTTTCCGAGGGCCACCCGGACAAGGTCGCCGACCGCATCTCCGACACGGTGGTGGATCTGTTCCTGTCGAAGGATCCGGAAGCGCGGGTGGCCTGCGAGACCCTGACGACCACCAATCTGGTGGTGCTGGCCGGTGAAATCCGCGGCCACGGGATCATGGGCACGGACGGCGAATGGGCCCCGGGCATCGAGGCCGAGATTGAGGCCGCCGTCCGCGCCGCCGTCCGCGACATCGGCTATGAGCAGGACGAGTTCCACTGGAACACCTTCGAGTTCATCAACCGCCTGCACGGCCAGTCGGCCGACATCGCGGTGGGCGTGGACGCCGCCGGCAACAAGGACGAGGGCGCGGGCGATCAGGGGATCATGTTCGGCTATGCCTCGAACGAGACGCCCGAACTGATGCCGGCGACCCTGGCCTACAGCCACGGCATCCTGAAGAAGCTGGCCGAGGTGCGCCATGCGGGCGGCACCCTGCTGGAGCCCGACGCCAAGTCGCAGGTCACCATCCAGTACGAAGACGGCAAGCCGGTGCGCGCGACCTCGATCGTGCTGTCGACCCAGCACGCCGTGGGCAAGGCTGCCGAGGTGGCCGCCTTCGTCAAGCCGCTGATCCTGGAGGTGCTGCCGGAAGGTTTCACCGACGAGAACACCGTCTGGCACATCAATCCGACCGGCATCTTCGAGATCGGCGGACCGGACGGCGACACCGGCGTGACCGGTCGCAAGATCATCGTCGACACCTACGGCGGCGCGGCCCCGCACGGCGGCGGCGCCTTCTCGGGCAAGGACCCGACCAAGGTCGACCGCTCGGCCGCCTACGCCTGCCGCTATCTGGCGAAGAATGTGGTCGCCGCAGGTTTGGCCGAGCGCTGCACCATCCAGATCAGCTACGCCATCGGCGTGGCCAAGCCGCAGTCGATCCACGTGGACCTGCACGGCACCGGCAAGATCGCGGAATCGGTTCTGGAAGAGAACATCCTGGGCCTGATCGGCGGCGCCACCCCGCGCGCCATCCGTGAGCATCTGGGCCTGAACAAGCCGATCTACGCCCGCACCGCCGCCTATGGCCACTTCGGCCGTGAGCCGGACGCCGAGGGCGGCTTCTCGTGGGAGAAGACGGATCTGGTCGAGAAGCTGAAGGCGCTGGTCTGAGGACCAAGGGATTAGGGATTGGGGATTAGGGATTAGGGATCAGGATTGGACGGAATACATCCGACAGGCTCGGCTCATCCCCGGTCCCTCCCTAATCCCTAATCCCCAATCCCTAGTCCCTATTCCCTTCTCTTGGGCTATAGCCCCCGCCATGTCCTCCGATCCCGACACCCCGATCACCCCGACCTGGGGTCCGCTGCGCTCGTTCGGGCGCATCAAGTCGCGCACGCTGAAGCCGCGTCAGGCCGCGCTGTTCGACACCCTGCTGCCGACGATCAGCGTGCCGGATCCGGCGGAGGGGCCGATTGATCCGCAGGCCCTGATGCCGGGCGCGAAGGAAGTCTGGCTGGAGATCGGTTTCGGCGGCGGCGAGCATCTGGCCGCCCAGGCCGCGCGCCATCCGGACGCCCTGATGATCGGCTGCGAGCCCTTCCTGAACGGGGTCGGTTCGGCCCTGCGTCATATCGAGGACGGCGACCTGAAGAATGTCCGCATCCACGCCGATGACGCCCGCGACGTGATGAAGGCCCTGCCCGACGCCTCGCTGGACCGGGTGATGATCCTGTTCCCCGACCCTTGGCACAAGGCCCGGCACAACAAGCGCCGCCTGATCCAGGACGAGAGCGCCGCCGAGATCGCGCGGCTGCTGAAGCCCGGCGGCCGCCTGCGGTTCGTGACCGACTGGAAGGACTATGCCGAATGGGCGCTGGAGCGTCTGGAGCGGACGCCGGGTCTGGAGTGGACGGC
>SEFZ01000083.1 GCA_004173185.1 Sphingomonadales bacterium
TATTTATACATACCCAACCCCCAAAAAAAATTTTCGCCAAGTCTTACCTACCCCCAAACCCCCACAGAATTAAAGACCATCCAACCCCCAAGCTAACCAGCATTAGCTCGTCCAACCCCCAGAACTGATACGACCCTACCTCCAAAAAATTTTGCCAAGTCAAAGACTGACTGTATGAGTTCACTAAGTCTTGAACCTCAATTTAACTTTCTCATCATAGAGTCATATTAGGAGTGTAGAGAAGGTCATAATGAAGCTCTAGGGCGAGCAAAAAGTTATCTAACAACAAAATATATGGAGTGCTGTACTTAAGTGTAGGAGTCAAGCAGGCCTCAGTGCACGACTATGCAGGGCCTAAAGGGAGCCTCGTTAAGACTTAATGACCCTTCCGGGGAAGCCACTAGGACCCTAGATGTGCTACTAGGCTGTGTTAGATGGGGTTCATTGGGGAGGAGTGAAAGATGTGAGAGGTTGTACAAGTGTGAAATAGGGGTCAGGGAATCTGAGTGATTAAGATTAATAAAAGTAAGGATTTGTAGTAACTTGATTAAAGAGAATCTAATGCGATGTAGTAACTTGACAATAGAGTGTAGGGACTTAAACCAAAGTGTGTAGTAACCTCATACATAGTGTGTATATAAGAGTTGTAGGAACCTGAAACCTTGAGACTGTAGTAACATGATTCTGAGAGAAAAAAGAGGGTCATCAAGGTATGGTCAGGTGAGGGTAAGAGGCTTGGAAGGATGGGAGTAGAAGGGTGAAGGTCACTAGAGGTGAGAGTCTTGAACATTCATAAAGAGAATACATTGATTTGTAGTAACTTAATACATTGATGAATTAGAGTTTGGAGTAACTTTATAGATTGTATTGTAGTAACTTGATTAAGAGATTGTAGTAATCTAACAAAAGTTACCCCAGTAGTGTAGTAACCTGACAAAAGTTACCCCAGCAGTGTAGTAACCTGACAAATTTTACCCCAGTAGTGTAGTAACCTCTGTCTCTATACAAAGTGTCTCTGAAGGTTGAAACATAAGACTGTAGTAACATGACTCTGACATGGTAAGGTAAGGATGAGAGGAGATGAAGGGTAGGAGTGGAAGGGTAAAGGTCACGAGAGGTGAGAGTCGTGAACATTCATAATGAGAATACACTGATTTGTAGTAACTTAATACATTGATCAATTAGTGTCTGTAGTAACTTAATAGATTGTATTGTAGTAACTTGATTAAGAGATTGTAGTAACCTAACAAAAGTTACCCCAGCAGTGTAGTAACCTGACAAATTTTACCCCAGTAGTGTAGTAACCTCTGTCTCTCTACAAGGTGTCTCTGAAGGTTGAAACATAAGACTGTAGTAACATGACTCTGACATGGTAAGGGAAGGATGAGAGGAGATGAAGGGTAGGAGGAGAAGGGTGAAGGTCACAAGAGGTGAGAGTCTTGAACATTCATAAAGTGAATACATTGATTTGTAGTAACTTAATACATTGATTAATTAGAGTTTGTAGTAACTTTATAGATTGTACTGTAGTAACTTGATTAAGACATTGTAGTAATCTAATAAAAATTACCCCAGTAGTGTAGTAACCTAGACAAATTTTACCCCAGTAGTGTAGTAACATGCATATGACATTCAAGTCAATGAACTCTTCTAACTTCAAGTCCCTACAAGTCCTAACCTATGTTCCTACATTCATGACTTTGGTTGCTACAAAGTCAGATTGAGTTACTACAAAGTCAAAAATTTGTATGTGTTAAGTCACTACAAAGTAAGACTGAGTTACTACAAAGTCAAAATTTGTATGTGTTGAGTTGCTACAGAGTCAAAAAGTGTCTTGTATTAGGTTACTACGAAATCATGTATTGAAGTTTATAGAAAGATAGAGAAAAGTAAGAGTGAGTTGATATGTAAAAGTACAAAGTCATAGAAAAAGATAAGTATAGAGACAAGACAGTGTATATATTTCTTTTGATTAGAAGGATTTTGAGTCAATAAAGACATGAGAAAATTACCCCAGTGCAAACTATAGGGGAAGAAAAACAAACAAAAGACCTGCATAGCAGAGTCTAGAGAGACTACGATGCTATGCAGTACAAGTTTTGAGACCTAAGTAAGAGAACTAGAGCGATCCTAGGTTATAGTATTCTGACTAGTAAGAATGTATAGGAGAGATAAAGTTAAAGTCTAAGATCAAAGTCTAAGGAAAATTAATTAAAGAGGGAAAAAAAATTTTAATTAAAGAGATTTTTACCCCAGTGCAAACGATACTGAAAAGGATGAGAACAAATCGTAGATCACGGGATGAATCTCAGAAGGTCGTAAGACAAGCCTACTTCCAATCTTACAATACCCGGATCTAAGTTAAGTCGTCTACAGAAGATTTGTGTCAATAATAATTTGAAATTGCGATGCAGGCTCACCTAACCTATCTATTCCGATAAGCAGAGAGAAGCCCATTGTTTGAAC
>SEFZ01000084.1 GCA_004173185.1 Sphingomonadales bacterium
TGATTTCACAGTCTGGGAGAATGGCAACAAAGGGACAGGTCGCGTTTTGTCGGTTGCGGCCTAACAATTCATTCAAGCCGAACCCGCTTCGCGGGTCGGCTTAATTCAGGCGTTAGGCCTTGTTTCCCGCACTGGCGGGGCAGGGTCCAGGCAACCGGGAGCAAATCGCTCGTCCAAGGCATGGCTCTTCGCACGCGCGGTGAGCGACAACGGTAGTCAGCCTTGCAGTACCTCGGCTTCGGACAGCCGCGACCCTCTGCAAGAACCGACCTGCCGAGTCGGCTTCGGGCGGCGCACGGTGAGAGTTCTCGGCCGCACGCGCCGGCCTTCCAGCTCCGGTCGTGTCAAGCGCTAACCCAAGCGTTCGGGCAAAGGCTGTTGTAGTGTTCGGCACAGGGGTTGGGCTGTCGCGCGTCGTGCATAGGTGCTGGGCAGCGGCGGCCTAACGAGTCGTTCAAGCCGAAGCCGCTTCGTTACGCGGTCCAGGCGGCAGGTAAAGCTTGCCACCTGGCCCGCTCCACTACGCGTCTCAGCTTAACTCTGGTGTTAGGCGCACTACTGCACCGCAAGGAGGCGTGAAGTGAAACTGACAGACTCGGAAATTCGCCACTTCAAGAACGTACTGTGGGGCACTCGCTTCTGGGCGTGGTTCCGCTGGGTTCTGTTGGGTGTCTTGGCCTACACCGCCGTCGCACACTTCAGCGGCTGGAAGCCGCTGACCCGCCCGGACTGGCTGGTTGCCGGGGCTCTCTACATGCTTGTCGCTTGGCCAGGTCTGTGCCGCACCTACGTATTTCACACGCTTCGCCGCGTGGTTGCGGAGGATCCGGAGGCCCGGGCACAGCTCGCTGCGGCTGGCGTTAAGGAGTTCGCGCTTGGCACACCGGCGGGGCGCGCCTAACAATGCGTTCAAGCCGAAGCCGCTTCGTTACGCAAAGCACATGGCAGGTACAGCTTGCCATGCGCTTTGCTCCACTACGCGGCGCGGCTTAACTTAGGTGTTAGGCGGCACATGAGCAGACTCGAAACCCCGATGACCCGCTGGTACTGGAGCCAGATCGGTGGGCTACTGCTCGAAGAGTTTCTTGTGGTGCCGAGGGCGCCGGGTCAAGGCCGTAGGTTGCTAGACGGACTTATCGTGCTTGGAGAGCCTGCAGCTATCGCGCCGCCGGGCACGCGCTTCGACGTTGCGGGTCGCGACGTCGTCTCAGTACAAACAAAGAACAGTCTGCTCGGCATGTACCTCATGGGCCAGGCACTCTTCTCGCGTGATCTCGTCCGCGCCTTGGGCCCAAAAAGCGTCATGTCCGTTGCACTTTGTTCCGCCAGCGATAGGGTGCTGACGCCCATGCTAGAAGCGCACGAGAATTGTCATGTGGTGGTTTGCCCGTCAGAGGTGTGTCGTGGCGCCGCCTAACAATGCGTTCAAGCCGACACCTCATCGGGGCGCAAACCACATGGCAGAAAAAGCTTGCCATGTGCTTCGCGCCCCGCTGCGGCGCGGCTTAACTTAAGTGTTAGGCCTTGTTTCCCGCACTGTTGTTGAGGGGTTCCAGACAATCTGTAGCGCCTCGCTGATCCGCAGCGTTTGCACCTCGCACGCGCAGTGCGGGCGTCGGCAGTCAGCCCTGCAACAATTCGGCTTCGGACAGGCGCGACTCTCGGCAAGATTCGATCCGCCGCGTCGGCTTCGGCCAGTGCGCGGTGAGAGTTCTTGGCCGCGCGACTTGATCTTCTAGGCTCCGCTCGCGCCACGTGCCAGGTCAAGCTCTCCAGCAAGACTTGTTGTACTGTTCGGCTCAGGGGCTGGGCCGTCGCGGGTCGGGCATAAGTGCCGGGCAGCGGCGGCCTAACAAGTCGTTCAAGCCGAATCCGCTTCGTTACGCAAAACACATGGCAGGTAAAGCTTGCCATGTGTTTCGCTTCACTACGCTGCTCGGCTTAACTCTGGTGTTAGGGGGCAGCTTGGATAGGTCACGCAAGATCAACCTATTTCTTTCTATTGCGGCCGTTATCTGCTTCTTGCTTGCTGGGTATGCGTATCTGCAAGCAGCCGCCTCCTACTCTCTCTCTTTCACTTTCTGCACCGAGCCAGGCACAAATAACGCCGCAAGTACAAGATGTCGTATGCCTTTGCTCTATGGCTACGCTTTCTGGGCGTTTGTGATCGGTGGGGTTCTCCTTTCGGTTACCGCAATTATTCGCGGATGGCATAGGCGTGTCGCAGCCCCCTAACAATTCATTCAAGCCGAGCCCACATCAGGGCGGCGCCTAAGTGCGCGCCTTCGGCTATATTTGCACTCAGTCGCCGCCCCGCTGTGGGCCGGCTTAATTCAGGCGTTAGGCTTGCAAGAGAACATCGCGTATCGTGATGTCGTTGTAACAACAGGAGAAATGTCATGGTCAAAGTAGCCTTGTTCGTTCGCCTTGAAGCGAAACCCGGAAAAGAGAACGCTTTTGCCTCCACTACGCAAGTCGGCTTAACTCAGGCGTTAGGCGCCGCTGGTGAGGTATGTGGGAGTTCCTAAAAATTCTCTTTCTCGGCGGATCGATCGTACTTACTCCGTACCCAATCGATGTGTCGGAATCTTGGGTCGAGATCAACGTTTCCGAGCCGCTTGAAGCCCTCACTACAGGCGCAGCGATCGAAATTGAGCTTAGCGACTTGGCTTCCGCTCCCGATGTAGTAAGTCGCATGACTGCCGCCAAACGTAAGCATCCAAATAATTGCGTCCAAGCGCGCCTAGTCACCACACAAGGCTCAGAGATCCAGGTGGATGAGCTTTCAACCTCCGTCTCGAGCAACTCGACATTTCTGGTGCTCTCAAGGAAGGGCGGTATCCCGACAGATGACCAGTTCTCTCGAGTCATGCTACGGGCTACATGCGAGCTAAAGGACGTCACTGTGAGTTGGCGCAACTACAAAAAGTAGGGGCGGCGCCTAACAATTCATTCAAGCCGAACCCGCATCGGGGCAACGCCTGGGTGCTTTTCCGCTACGCTAGCACCCAGTCGCCACCCCGCTACGGGTCGGCTTAACTCAGGCGTTAGGGCGCACATGGGAAGACAAACTGCAGCCATACTCACAGACGAGCAAGAGCAAGAACTGCTCAAGTTCGTCCGTCGATCCGCTGACATTGTGTTG
>SEFZ01000034.1 GCA_004173185.1 Sphingomonadales bacterium
ATATGGAGCAGGCGCGACGCATCTATCCGTACCACCAAGACGCCACCCACCCCTAACCCCTCCCTTGAAGGGAGGGGAGTTCAAGCGTGCCAATCGCCCGATTTGCCGCCGGTCTTTGACAGCAGCCGCACCTCGCCGATCACCATCGCCTTATCGAGCGCCTTGGCCATGTCGTAGAGCGTGAGCAATGCGACGGTGGTCGCGGTGAGGGCTTCCATCTCTACGCCGGTCTGGGCTTCGGTGGCGGCGGTGGCCGTGACTGTTACGCCGGTTTCGTCGGGGGTGAGATCGATCGCCACCCGGGTGAGCGGCAGGGGGTGGCAAAGCGGGATCAGTTCGGCGGTTTTCTTTGCAGCCATGATGCCGGCGATGCGCGCGGTGGCGAGGACGTCGCCTTTCTTGACGCTGCCTTCGCGGATCGCGGCGGCGGCTTGCGCAGACATGGTGATGCGGCCGGTGGCCACGGCTTCGCGCTGGGTAACGGGCTTGCCGGCCACGTCGACCATGTGCGCTTCGCCGGCGGCGTTGAGGTGGGTGAGATCCTTCATTCCCGCTCTCCGCTTGCGGGGAGAGGGAGGGAGCCGATGAAATCGGCGGAAGGGAGAGGGGGCTTGGGGTATTGGCGACGACTGCCCCTCTCCCCGGCCCTCTCCCCTGAAGGGGAGAGGGAGAAGGATGCGAAGCCCGTCACCCGATCATCGCGCGGGTGGCGGCTTCGACGTCGGGCTGGCGCATCAGGGCTTCGCCGATCAGGAAGCAGTGAATGTCGTGTTCGGCCATCGCGTCGAGGTCGGCGCGGCTGGTGAGACCGGATTCGGCGACGAAGGTGCAGTCCCTCGGTGCGCTGCCGACGAGTTCGTAGGTTTTCTGAAGATCGACTTCAAAGGTCTTCAGATTACGGTTGTTCACGCCGATCAGGCGCGATTTTAGATTAAGCGCGCGTTCGAGTTCGTCGGCGTCATGCACCTCGACCAGCACGTTCATGCCGAGGCCCATCGCGGCGTCCTCAATCTCGGCCATCTGGGCGTCTTCGAGCGCGGAGACGATGATCAGGATCGCATCGGCACCGATCGCGCGCGACTCGAATGCCTGCCACGGGTCGATCATGAACTCCTTGCGGATCACCGGCAGTTTGCAGGCTGCGCGCGCGGCGATCAGAAAGTCTTCGTGACCCTGGAAATACTCGGCATCGGTGAGCACCGAGAGGCAGGCGGCGCCGCCGGCTTCATAGGCCTTGGCATGGGTGGCGGGATCGAAATCTTCGCGGATCAGTCCCTTGGACGGGCTGGCTTTCTTGATTTCGGCGATCAGACCGAAGCCGCCGGCCGCGACCTTGGCATCGAGCGCTGCCTTGAAGCCACGCGGCGGCGTCTGGCTGAGCGCCATGCCTTGCAGATCGGCGAGCGAAATGCGGGTGCGGCGTTCGGCGACTTCGCTGCGCTTGGTCTCAAGGATGGTGTCGAGGATCGTGCCCATCAGTAAGCGATCCAGCAATCGAGCAGCGCGTTGGCAAGGCCCTTGTCGAGCGCTTCGGCAGCTTCCTCCGCGCCTTCGCGCAGATTGGCGGCGTGACCGGCGACCATCAGCGCGGCGGCGGCGTTGAGCAGGACGGCGTCGCGATAGGCGCCTTGCTCGCCCAGCAGCAGCTTGCGGAGCGCGACGGCATTTTCTTCCGGATTGCCGCCGCGGATCGCGCTGAGCGGGTGGCGGGGCAGGCCGGCGTCTTCGGGCGTGATGCGGGTGGGCAGCGCTGCGCTGCCGACGTTTACCGCGACACTGGCGGTCTCGGTCGAGAGTTCGTCGAGATTATCCTCACCGGAGATTACCGCGGCGGCCTCTGCGCCCAATTGCTCGAGCGCTTCGGCGAATATCGGGGCATAATCGGGGCGCGCGATACCGATGAGCTGGCGGGTGACGTGCGCCGGATTGGCGAGCGGGCCCATCAGGTTGAAGATCGTGCGCTTGCCGATGCGGCGGCGGACCGGGCCGAGCCGCGCCATGGCGGGATGGTGATGCTGCGCGAACAGGAACGCGATGCCGAGATCGCCGAGCGTGTCCTCGGCCGAGGCGGCGGCGCGATCGAGATTGAGGCCGAGCGCTTCGAGCGTATCGGCGGCACCCGCCTTGGACGAGGCGGCGCGGTTGCCGTGCTTGGCGACGGGAA
Source organism: Sphingomonadales bacterium (assembly GCA_004173185.1). Taxonomy (GTDB): domain Bacteria; phylum Pseudomonadota; class Alphaproteobacteria; order Sphingomonadales; family Sphingomonadaceae; genus Sphingomonas. The sequence continues at coordinate 2,165 of SEFZ01000034.1, forward strand.
CGCCCAGAGCGGCGACGACGAGGCTGACGGCGGTGGAGACGTTGAGCGTGTGGTGGCCATCGCCGCCGGTGCCGCAGACGTCGATCGCGCCCTTGGGTGCCGTGATCGGGATCAGGCGGTTGCGCATGGCGCGGGCGGCTTCGGCGATTTCGATGCTGGTTTCGCCGCGTTCGGAAAGGGCGATCAGAAAGGCTTCGATCTCGGCTTCGGATGCGGTGCCATCGAGCATGTCGGCGAATGCCTGAGCGGCGGTTTCGCGGGCGAGGGGCGAGGAGGGATCGGGGAGGAGGGTAAATACAGTCATTGGATCGCTATCCGTTTCCGCGCGCGCGGAGTCGAGATAGAAATGCTGGCATCGGCCCTAGATGGCTCCCCGACCGTGGCCGGGGAGCGTGGGAATGAAGGCGCTTCAGTTGACGTTGCCGTCCGCCATGTTTTCCGTAGCGAAGGGTGGTGGCGGGGCTGGCTGACCCCAATCCTCATCGGGGCCGCCCGGGCCGCGGCGATGGCGGCCGCCGCGTTCGCCGCCGCGCGGGATTTCGCCGACGACGAGCTTGCCGTCCTTGTTGGTGTCGAGCGACTGAAAGCGCGTGGTGGCGGCGGCAGTCCATTCGGCGGTGGTGATCTCGCCGTCATTGTTCGCATCGGCATTGCCGAAATGGCCGATGCCCTTGTCCATGCTGACATGGACTGCCTTGCTGACGCCGAGCGTGGCGATGACGGCGACGAGCGCGACGCCTGCATATTTGAAATACTGGTTCATGGGGTCTCCGATCTTGCCCGAACGTTGGGCGATGAAACCGGATTAGGCGACGAAGATCGCGCGCAAATTGCGGGAAAGCGGCGAGATTGTCGCAATTTGTAGTGGTCAGGCCAGCGCTTTGACTTCGATCCCGGCGATCCGGAGGAAGTTCGCCAGCATCGCATGGCCGTGTTCGGTGGCGATGCTTTCGGGGTGGAACTGGACGCTGTGGATCGGCAGTTCGCGGTGGCGGAAGCCCATGACGGAGCCGTCTGTGGCAGTCGCGTTGACGATTAGATCCTCGGGGATGTCGGTGACGATCAGCGAGTGATAGCGCGTCGCGGTGAAGGGCGAGGGGAGGCCGGTGAACAGCCCGGTGCCGTCATGCTCCACGGGGCAGGTCTTGCCGTGCATCAGCCCGCCGCGAACCACGCTGCCGCCGAAATGCTGGCCGATCGCCTGATGGCCCAGGCAGACCCCGAGCAGCGGCTTTTTCAGATCGGCGCAGGCGGCAACGAGGTCGAGGCTGATCCCGGCTTCGTTGGGGGTGCAGGGGCCGGGGGAGATCAGGAACGCCTGCGCATTGCTGGCGATTGCTTCACGCGCGGTGAGCGCATCGTTGCGGACGACCTGCACTTCGGCGCCAAGCTCCATCAGGTAATGGACGAGGTTCCAGGTGAAGCTGTCATAATTGTCGAGGACGAGGATCATGGCGCGGCGCTAGCGTTTCTGGAGGGCTACGACAATCGGGCCGATGGCTGCGCCGGAATCGCGGCGGCCCGCCTGCGGATCGAAAAGGCGCGAGACGGCACCGTCGAAATAGAGCGCATCGGGGCAGGCGAGCTTGTCGCGGAACAGGCGCGCGAAGCGACCGAACGATACGGGTTCGTTGCTGATCACGAACCAGGCCGAGCCATCGAGCGAGACGCCGACGCCGTTGCGGATCTGAAGCGAGGTGCCGTTATCGCTGATCTGGGGATGGAGCTTGCCGCGGATCAGCAGCATCGGGCCGCTCTGGGTGGCGAAGCGGACGTGATCGGGCTTCATCGCCGCGAAATTATCGGTGGTGTCGGCGTGCCAGCCGGCAGTGTCGCCCCAGAAGACGCCATTGGGTAGCAAGTGGAAATTGCCGGGGCCGGGCTTGCGGTTGAGCGTGGCCTGTTCGGCGCCGTCCTCGACATAATAGCCGATTGCCGCGCCCTTGGCGTCAAACATGCCGGCGTTCATTGCGAAGGCGAGCTTGGCATAGCGCTCGCCGAGGCGCTTCTCGAGGCCGGCGAAATCGCGCATCGGGAGTTTATCCGCGCCGCGATTGACCAAGGCGATGTCGTGCGTCTCCGGCTTGGCCTGGCACGCGGTGAATTTGCTGCCCTCAAAGACAATCGCCTGACACGCTTCGGCGACATTGCCGCGCCCGCAGGCGGAGAGCGCCAGCAAGGCGAACAGAAAGAGAAGGCGGCGCATTGCCCCCGACTTAGCGTCCGCGCCGCCTCAAACAAGGCACGCTACGCCTTGTCGCGGCCATGATGCCCTCGCAACGATTTCGGGAAGAGGGGCGTTCAAGAACCCAGTGCCAAAGGAATTTCGTAATGATCGCCACGCTTTTCGCTGCCATCCTGCTGCCGGTGCCGATGGCGCAGGACGTGCCGCAGGCACCTCCGCAGCGCGTGCGCAGCATCCTGCTCTACGGACAGGAGGAATGTCCGAAGCCGGCCAATGAGGACGAGATCGTGGTGTGCGCCAATGTCGGCGAATCGCCGTATCGCATCCCCAAATCGCTGCGCGACAAGCCCGACGAGAGCGCCCCGGCACAGGCCTGGACCAACCGCGTCGAGACGGTGGAGGAGGTTAATCGCGCGGGGCTGCCCAACAGCTGCTCGCCGATCGGCACGGGCGGCCAGACCGGCTGCACGCGGCAGGCGATCCGGCAATGGTATCAGGAGCGGCTGAACCTGAGGGCGAAGAATGCGCGGGTGCCGGGAAACGGGAACTAGCAAATCCGCTTGACTGACGGCGTTCGTCCCATGAGCATTTCGCCCAGGGGAGAACGCCGTGAGACATCAATTGATTGCTCTGGTTTTGCCGAGCCTGTTCGCAGCGATGCCCGCACAGGCGCAGACCTGGATCTATGGCACCTATGTCGACCATAATCATTGGCGCGTGGCGCACGATCAGAGCAGCGTCCGCAAAACGGGGTATGACCAATATAGCGTCAACGCCTTTGCGATTTCGCTGCGCCAGAGCGGTGCGGGGCGCTGGGTTCAGCTAAACATCGTCTGCCCCCAACTGAACAATGTTGGCGACTTTGCCGGCGGAAGCACCACCATCGGCACCTGGAAAATCTACGACCGCGCCGGTGCCGTAGTGCGGAGCGGCCAGGGTATCGCGGGCAACGCGTGGATCGATGACGACGAAGAGGGATCTTCGCTGTTCCGCTACGTCAAGAGCGCGGTGTGCCCGGCGGTGGCGCAAAAGTTCAAAATCAATCGGACAACAATCACCGAGGCTTTTCCGTTTCCGCAGATGCAAGCGGAAGCCGGCCGCAAGCGCCGCGATGCGATAAGCGAATCGCTGACCAAGATCTATGCGGGCCATATCGAAAAAAAACGCATCGAGGTTGTTCGCAATGGCGAGCGGCTCCGCCCGGTTCGGATCGTGGTGGCGAACTGCGTGACGACATTATCCTTTGCGAACCGTCCCGATCTTCCGGTCGGTTGGAGCTGGATGCAAAAGGCTTCGTTTTCCCAGAAGGACCGCGACTTCACGATGCAGTTTGGAGGGCTGGGTGTTGCGATCGTCTATCACGCCACCAAGGATGAGATGGCGTATGTGAAGAACAGCGGCCCGAGATTTCACCCTGAGTTGAAGTACGTCGTGGATTTCAACCGGATCGTCGGCAACCTTTGCGCGCCCTGAGACGGCTACTGCCCGTAGCCCGCTTCGCTGGCCCGTGACACGGCTTCGCGGGCCGCGGCGAAGAGCGCGCCGGCCTTGGCTTCGCATTCGCGCTGCTCATATTCGGGGATGCTGTCTGCCACGATGCCTGCGCCGGCCTGAACGTGCATGACGCCGTCTTTCACCAGCGCGGTGCGCAGGACGATGCAGCTGTCCATCGAGCCATCGGGCGAGAAATAACCGACGCCGCCTGCATAAGGCCCGCGCGTTTCGGATTCGAGCTCGGCGATGATTTCGCAGGCGCGGACCTTGGGTGCGCCGCTGACAGTGCCTGCCGGGAAGCCCGCAAACAGCGCGTCCAGCGCGTCGGCGCCGGCCTTGAGCTTGCCGACCACGTTCGAGACGATGTGCATGACGTGGCTGTAGAATTCGACCGTGTAGCTGTCCGTCACGCGGACGCTGCCTGCCTCTGCGGCGCGGCCGACATCGTTGCGGCCCAGATCGAGCAGCATCAGATGCTCGGCGCGCTCCTTGGGATCGGCGAGCAGGCTGGCGCGGTTCTCGGCATCCTCGGCGGCGGTCTTGCCGCGCGGGCGCGTGCCCGCGATTGGCCGGATGGTGATTTCGCCGTCACGGGCGCGGACGAGAATCTCGGGGCTCGAGCCGGTCAGCGCGAAGCCGGGCAGATCGAGATGATAGAGGAAAGGCGAAGGGTTTACGCGGCGCAGCGAGCGATACAGCTCGAAGGGCGGCAGCGTGAACGGCGTGGTGAAGCGCTGGGCGAGGACGACCTGAAAAATGTCGCCCGCCGAGATATATTCCTTCGCCGCCGCAACCATGTTGGCATAGCGGCCCGGGGCGAGCACGGGCTTGAGCGTGATTTCGGTCGGCTCTGCGCGAACGGGGGCGGGGAGCGTGGCGGTGGCGAGGCGCGCGGCGACGGCGTCGATCCGCTCGGCCGCGGCATCTACGTCTCCGGCGCTGTCTGAATTGGGCCATACCGGGGCGACGAAGAACAGCGTGTCCGCCAGCCGGTCAAAGATCAGGATGACGGTGGGGCGCACGAACATCATGTCGGGCACGCCGATGGGATTTTCGGGCGGGCGATCGAGTCGCTCGACCAGCCCGACGGTCTCGTAGCTGAAATAGCCGACAAGGCAGGCGAGCGCGCGTGGGAGATCGGCGGGTACCTCCATGCGGCAGTCCTTGACCAGCCCCCGCAGCGCTTCGAGCGCAGGCTGTGCGCAGGGGCGGAACGCCTCGCGGTCGCTCAGCCAATTGGCGTTGATCGCGGCTTCGTTGCCGGTCGCGCGGAAAACCAGATCGGGGGCGAGTCCGATAAAGCTGTGACGCCCACGCACCGATCCACCCTCGACCGATTCGAGGAGGAAATCGCCGCGCCCCGGCTCGATGAGCTTGAGCGCCGCCGCAACCGGCGTTTCGGTGTCCGCGATCTGGCGGCGCCACAGCAGGGCCGGGCGACCCTCTGCAAGCGCCGCGCGGGCTGCCTCGATTCCCTCAATCACGTGCTGGTTAGCTGCCGTTACCGCCGCTGACGCGGATCAGATCGTCGCGCATCTTCTTGATCGCGGCTTCGTCGCGCTTGACGTTCACCGAAGCGCGGATCGCGCGGATGAACTGGCGGGCATATTCCTGGCCGACCATTGGCACGATGCCGGCCTTGGCCACGCCCATCGTCGCGACATCGCCCGCAGCGCTATGCTCTTCGACCGAGTCGAGGAAGACGACATAATAGCCAGCGCGACCCGGTGCTTCGACCAGCTTGGCCTTTTTCGGAGCCATCGAGAACGCCATCTGGATGAAGTTCTCCTTGCCCTGTGTTTCCGAGCGCTTGAAGTCGAACGGCTTGGGCGGTGGGCCCTTTTGCACACCGGCTTCGGCCAGCGCCTGACCCATCGGCATGCCCTTTTCGAGCTTGGCGATCATGCCGGCGGCAGCGGCGCGCGCCTTCTTCAGCGCTTCATCGACCAGATAATCCTTGTTCACCTGATCGCGGATCTGGGCGAGCGGCTTGGGCGCGGCAGGCACGATCTTTTCGAGCGAGACGATTGCGACGGCGCCATCGGCCGATATCGGCACGATCTGCGGCTCATCGCCGACTGCGGTAAAGCCGAAGCCAGCGCGCACGATCGGCGCGAGGTTCGGATCGGGCTTCGCTTCGGGGTTTGCCGGATCCACGCCCTGCGCGGTCAGCTGCGGCGTGCGCTCGGTGGTGAGCTTGGCGTCCTTGACGGCTTCGTCGAAGGTCTTGCCGTCACCGATGCCGTCCTCGATCGCCTGACGGGTGTCAGCTAGCAACTGGGCGAGCTTGCGACTGCTGATCTCGGCGGCGAGTTCAGTGCGGACCTGATCGAGCGAGCGCGCGGCGACTGCCTCGATCTTGGTGACGCGGAAGACGAGCCAGGCCGAGCCGACCTTTGCGGGGCCGGTAAGCTGGCCCTGCTGCACAGCGAAGGCAGCGTCGGCAAACGCGGCGGAGACTTCGCGGGCGAGCGTAGCCTTTTCGGCCGCCTCGAACTTGCGGGCCTCAAGGCCGGCAGTGCGCGCAGCGGCATCGAGCGCGCCGGTCTTGGCGGCGTTGGCGATGGTCGTTGCGGTTGCCTGATCGAGCGTGGTGACGACTTCGACCGAGCGCTTTTCGGACGCGGCATATTTCGCGGCGTCCTTGGTGAAGGCGGCGGCGATTTCGGCCTCGGTCGCGACCGACTGCGCACGCAGCGCTTCCGGGCGGAGCGTGGCATAGCGGACGACGCGCTGCTCGGGGACGAGATAGCGAGCGCGGTTCGTCGCGTAATAAGCGGTCAGCACCTTCTCATCGGGATTCGCGCCGGGGTCCATCGCGATGGTCGAGACGAGGCCGACAATGCCCTTGCGGCGCTCAAGCAGCAGCGAGGCATAAGGCAGCAGCACGCCATCGGGCATGATCGGGGCACCGATCGCGGCACGATTGACCAGCCAATTGCCGTATTTATCCTTGGTCATGCCATCGCGGAACAGCATCGGCGAGAAGCGGTTCTGCGCGAGCAGATCCTCATAGGTCTTCTGGCTGAACTTGCCGTCAAAGCCGATAAAGGCGGGATTGCTGGCGATTTCGCCGTCGATCAGTCGCTTGCTGACCTGCATGCCCGATTTCTGGGCGAATTCGATCATGGCGGCGGAATTGATCAGCTCGTCCAGCGTCAGCTCCAGCCCGCCTTGTGCGAGGAACTGCTCCATCGTCACGGTCTGCCCCTCGCGCTGCGCGTTGCGCAGGAAGCGATCGATCCGGTCACGCACTTCGGTATCGGTCACCTTGGTCTTGCCGACCGTGGCGACAGTCTGGCCCGAGGCACCGCCTGAGGTCTGCAGGCCGGTGATGTCACCCGCCGCAAAGGCAAGCGCGATCACGGCCAGGAAGATAAAGACCACGATCAGGCCGTAACGCGACTTCGTGAAATTCCGGAAAGCTTTGAGCATTGGGGGCCGTTCACTGAGAGGTTTGGGTGGTCTTTAGGGCGGGTATGCGCGGCCATCAAGCTTGCGTGATGCCCGGCGCACGTTATCGGGTGTCGGATCAGAGTTTAGGGAGAGCGTGATGCGCCGCAAGTTGGTTGCCGGAAACTGGAAGATGCACGGGCTGAAAGCCGATCTCGGCGAAGTGCGCGCAATCGCAGCGGCGGTGCCGGATAGCGTGGACGCAGCGCTTTGCGTGCCGTTCACGCTGATCGCGGCGGCGGTGGAAGTGGCGGGCAGCCTGCCGATCGGCGCGCAGGACGTGCATGAGAATGCGAAGGGCGCGCATACCGGGTGCGTCTCGGCAGCGATGCTGGTCGATGTCGGCGCGACAATCGCCATTGTCGGCCATAGCGAACGGCGCGGCGATCAGCATGAGACCAGCCACGATGCTTTCATGAAGGCATCGGCGGCGCACCGCGCGGGGCTTCAGGTGATCCTGTGCTGTGGCGAGACCGAAGCCGAGCGCGATGCGGGCCGCGCCGAGCGTATCGTCCAGTCGCAGATCGAGAAGTCGCTGCCTGACAATGCTTCGGGCGATTGGCTGACGCTGGCGTATGAGCCGCGCTGGGCGATCGGCACGGGCAAGACGCCGACGCTGGAAGATATTGCCGCGATCCACGCCATCGCGCGCGCCAAGCTGCGCATGATGGTGGGCGATGCCGCAGATGGCATCCGCATCCTCTATGGCGGATCGGTGACCGGCGCGAACGCGAAGGACATTCTGGCGATCGACAATGTCGATGGCGCGCTGGTCGGCGGAGCGAGCCTGACCGCTGAGAAGTTCGTCCCGATTATCGAGGCTGCGGCTTCTGTAGGGTAAGCCATGCGGTGATGCCGGAGGCGGCGGCGAGCGCTGCGCCGACAATGGCACCGATATGGAATGCAGTGATAAGCGCGGCGCCCGCCGTGGCCATCACTGCGCCGGCGATGGCTGTCGCGATCAGCCCGCCGGCGCGGGCGATGGCGCTGTTGAAGCCCGACGCCGTGCCGGAATGGGGGTCATCGACCGAGGCCAGCACCGCTGTGGTGAGCGGGGCCGCGACCAGCGACATTCCGATCGCGATAAGGATCATGCCGGGGAACACGCTGGTCCAGTAATCGGCGTCTTCGGCGACGAGCAGCAGCCCGGCGAACCCGGCGGCGACGATCAGCGATCCGAAGGTGAGCGGCAGCCGCGCGCCCGCCTTTGCGGTGAACCTGCCGGTGAAGCGCGAGGCGATGCCCATGCCGAGCGGCATCGGCAGAAGCGCGAGGCCCGCCTGAAGCGCAGTGTAGCCGCCCGCTTCGATCAGCACATAAGGCAGGAGCAGCAGCACCCCGCCGAGTGCTCCGTAAAGCAGGAAGGTGAGCAGGGTGAGGCCGGCAAAGGCGCGGCTGCCGAACATCGCGACGGGCATCATCGCTTTGTCGCCGCGATGATGCTCGATCCACAGGAACGCGCCGATCAGGAGGCCCCCCGAGACGAGGCCGATGATCGCGGGGATGCTGAGCGCGTGCTGGCTCGACCAGAGAGTGAGGCCCCATGCGGTCGCGCCCAATGCGAGGGTGGCGGCGAAGGCACCGGGGAGATCGAGCGGGAGTTCGCCCTCTGAGCTTTCCTCGACCGCAAAGAGCGCGATGCCGATCGCGACGGCGGCAAGCGGGATGTTGATATAGAAAATCGAGCGCCAGCCGACCGCATCGACCAGCCAGCCGCCAAGCGGCGGGCCGACTGCGCCTGCAATTGCGGCGGCTGCGGCCCAGGTGCCGATCGCCTGTCCGCGCTTTTCGCCGGTGAAGCTATGGCTGAGCGTGGCAAGGCTGTTTGGCAGCAGGATCGCAGCACCCACACCCTGCACTGCGCGGGCGATGAGCAGGAGCGTGAGATCCGAGGCCAGCGCACAGGCGAGGCTGGCGGCGGTGAATAGCGCGATGCCGCCGATCAGCAGCCTTTTGCGCCCGAAATGATCGCCCGCCGCACCGCCGATCAGGAGCAGCGCCGCGAGCGGGAGCATATAGGCGTTGATCGTCCATTGCAGCTCGGCCGGGGTCGCGCCGAGATCCTTGCCAATCGCGGGTAGCGCGACGTTGGTCACCGATCCGTCGATGAACGCGAGGCTGGATGCGAGGATGCACGCAGTGAGCGTCAGGCGGGGATGGGCGGCGGCCATGCGCTGTCGTAACAGGTTTGGCGGCGGAACGATCCCGGGAGTTGGCGATGCGAGTGGCAGAGTGTCAATGCGGCGCAGTGACGGTGTGGTGCGAAGGCGAGCCGGTGCGTGTTTCGGTGTGCCATTGCCTCAATTGCAAGCGACGGAGCGGCAGCGCCTTTGCCGTGCAGGCGCGCTGGCCAGAGGCGGATGTGGTGGTGCGTGGCGAGACGCGCGAGTGGGTGCGGGTGAATGAGACCGGCTCGCGGGCGACGTTTCGGTTTTGCCCGAATTGCGGCTCGGGTATTGCTTATGTCATCGATGCGATACCGGGGATGGTCGCGGTGCCGGTGGGGGCGTTCGCCGATCCGGAATTCGCGCCTGTGCCGGAATATTCGGTTTATGAGGGGCGTATGTGGCCCTGGATCGAGATCAAGGGCGAGATGGAGCATTGGGATTAGCCCACCTGACGTTCACCCCGGCACAAGGCCGGGGTGACGATATTGAGGCTTACCGCCCGTAACGATCCTTCAGCACTTTCCAGGTGGCGCGCAGGCTGACGGCCTCGGCGCCCTTGGGACGGCCCGGCTTGGGTGCGCCGTTCCAGCAGAAGATGTCGAAATGCGCCCATTGTGCGCCCTCGGGGACAAATTCCTTGAGAAACAAAGCCGCCGTGATCGCGCCGCCGAACGGACCTTCGGCGGCGTTGACCATATCGGCCACGTCGGATTTCAGCATGTCCTTGTACGGATCGTAGAGCGGCATGCGCCACATCGGATCGGATTCGGTCTCGCCCGCGGCCATCAGCTCGGATGCCAGCGTATCGTCATTGGCGAAGATCGCCTGCAGGTCCGCGCCGAGCGCAACGCGGGCAGCGCCCGTCAGCGTGGCGAAATCAAAGACCAGTTCGGGCTTGCCTTCCTCGGCCTTGGTCAGCGCGTCGGCGAGGACCAGACGCCCTTCGGCATCCGTGTTGCTCTGCTCGACGGTGATGCCCTTGCGCGAGATCATCACGTCGCCGGGGCGCGAAGCCTCGCCGTTGATCGAATTCTCGACCGCGGGGACGAGCATGTGGAGGCGGACGGGCAGGCGGTTTTGCATGACCAGTTCGGCCAGTGCGAGCGCGTGTGCCGCGCCGCCCATGTCCTTCTTCATCAGGCGCATGCCGGCGGCAGGCTTGATGTCGAGGCCGCCGCTGTCGAAGCAGACGCCCTTGCCGATGATCGCGATGCGCGGATGATCGGGGTTGCCCCATTCGATCTCGATCAGGCGCGGCTCGCGGCCCTTGCCGGCAGCCTTGCCGACGGCATGCAGCAGGCCATAGCCCTTCTCGACTTCAGCACCCTTCACGACAGTGAGCGTGCCGCCATAGGCTTTGGCGAGTTCGGCACCGGCGGCTTCGAGATCGGCGGGGCCCATGTCGTTTGCGCCAGTGTTGATCCGGTCACGCAGCTTGAAGGCGATGGCCGCCATGCGGACGGCCTCTTCCATCTTTACAGGATCGCCGCTCAGCAGGATGCGGTCGCCGGCGGGCTTTTCCGGCTTTTTCTTGTAGCGATCGAACACATATTGCGCGGCGATCCAGCCATAAGCGGCCTTGCCGGGGTCCTGGCCCTCGACGCGGTAAATGCCTTCGGGGAGCGTTTCCGCGAGCTTGGCGAGGCACCATGGGCTGAGCCGCTCGACATTGGCGACGACGCTGACGACCGACCAATCCTCGGGTCCGTCACCGGGGAGGATCGCGCTCGAATAGCCCTTGGGTGCGAGCTTTTGCGCCGTGGCCGCAGCGCGGTGACGCGGGGGCTGGGCGGCGAGCCACGTTTCGAAGCCCTTGGCGTCGATCAGGTGAATGGAGCGGGCCGTTTGGCCCTTGTCGGGCTGAATCAGCGTTGTTGGGTCAGGCATAGAAGCCTAATTTAGGGTGCGGGGGGGCTTAGGGCTAGTGCGCCGCTGCAAATTCCGGACGATCGCGTTAGCGCGCCTTCACCCCCGGCGCGCAGGCGGCGAGCGCCTTGTCGATCATGACCATCAGCCGATCGCGCATTTCGGCGAGACCTTCGGGAGAAACGCCGCGATCCTGCGTTTCGAAGTTCAGGTAATCGATGTTGCGCAGCACCGCATAATTGGAGAGCGATCCGTCGCTGGTGACGACGCGTTCCTGCACCACGTTGAAATCGAGCGCGACCAGCTTGTCGCGGCAATAAGCCGCGCTGGGCGTCGTGCCGGTGCGATAGGTGGTGAAGGCGACGCTATCGTCATCGTCCCACGGGAAGTCGCGGTTTACCGAGGGGCTGGGGGTCAGGGTGTCGTCGCAGAAGCGGATCGAGATGACGCCGCGGGCTACCGGATCGGACTGGTTGCAGCGCGATTCATTCGAGGCGAAGCCGGGCGAATTGGTGTGGAGCGCGATGATCGGATCGCCCCGGCCGGCCAGCACGGTGCGCGCATAGAAGGGCAAAGCATCGTCGAAATTGCGATTGGGATCGATCGGGCGGCCATAATCGACTGCGCGGTTCATCCGGGTGCCGTCCGCGCCCGGCGCGATGCCGGCGTCGACCGCGACGATGGTGCCGCCATATTTGCGGATCGCGACAAGGGCTGCTTCGAACCCACCATTCTCGCTATCATGCGGCACGAACCAGAGCGGCCCCTTGCGCTTCGATTCGATCCGCCACAGCCGCCACTGGGCGCGCTCCTCGCGAAACTCGATGCGGCTGACCTTGAGGCCCTTCCACTCGGCGGGATCGCGGTGGCGGGCAAAATCATCGTCCTGCACGGTGAGCGGATTGACGGGGGTGATGGTTGCGGTGGGTTCGCTGGCGCCGGCAAGCGCGAGCCAAAGGGCAGAGGCGAGGGCGATCCTAAGCATGGCCGCACCCTATGGGGTGACACCGACCAAGTCATCAGCGGCATAGCCTGGCGTCATACCGCTACCAACACACAGCCTGTGCGCTATGAGTGCGCGGAGGCACTGGCGGGGTGAAAGATGCAGTGGTGGTCGCGTCTGACGGGCAAGCAGGACAATCGGGTAGGCGATCCGCATCCGGAAAGCGCCTATGCGCGCCGCCGGGCGGGGGATGCCGATATCAAGATCGGCTATCTGGAATTGTGGATCGGGATCGGGCTCAACCAGAGCTGGCCGTGGCTCGATGTCGCGGTGCGCATCGGCAAAGGCTGGGGGGCGTTTGTCGATCATCATGCGCCGTTGGTGCAGCGGCCTGACTTCATCGCATGGGTGCCAAAGCTGCGCGCCTTTGTGGAGGGGCAGGCCGATGAAGTGACGCTCAGATCTCTGGGCGGATCGATGGGCGTGACGCTGCGCCGGGGGCCGCATGGCCTGACGGGGGAGGCGGCTTTCCAGCATGGGCCGAACTCGCAAATGGTGAAGTTTCAGGTCTGGGAAGATTCGCTGCGCGCGGCAGTACCGCAGGCGGAGGCCGTGCTGGCGCGGGTGGAAGCGGGGCGCAATCTGGGATGGCGACCGAAGCCGGGCAAAAGCGCGCTGATGGCGCGTGCCAGCGGGATCGAGCCGGACGCACCGCCGTCTCAGTTCGAGGCATGGGATTCGGGGCTGGGCACCGGCGGCGACGTAAAGCTCGAATATGAGGTCGACGGCTATGGCTGGTACGGCGTCGGCGTGAACGTGGGTGACCGGAGCGGAGAGTTTGGCGGCGGCTATCTGACCGACATCATGGGCGATCTGCTCCGTGCGGCGACGGCATTGGTGGGCGGCGCGCGCAGTGCGAAAGTCGTCAGCCTGTCCGAGCCTGGGCAGAGCCGGATCGAGTTCGAGAGGCAGGTCCTGCGCACCGTGGAAGGACCGGAGCCGGGCGTGCCGGGGGACGCGGTTACCGGATGCATGGTCCGCATCTTTGAGAGCGACGACACCAGCGGTGCTAACGCCGAACTGGTGTTCGAAGCGGTTGCCCGCTCACCGCGTGCCGTGGCGGAGGCGATCTACCGGATGGCGCACCCGCATTTCGAGCATGGCGCGGGGCCATGGTCCGACGCGATGGCGGCGCTGGAGGGCGCGCTGGCGAGCGTGCCGCGCAAAGCGGAGGATTAGGCCAGCGGCACTCCGAACAGATCATGCTCGTCGGCATCCTCGATCTCGACCTTGAGGATATCGCCCTGCTTGAGATGGCCGGCGTCGCGCAGATGGACTTCGCCGTCGATCTCCGGCGCATCGGCCTGTGAGCGGCCGGTGGCGCCGTCTTCATCCACCGTGTCGATGATGACTTCGAGGGTGCGGCCGATCTTGTTCTGGAGCTTGGCGGCCGAGATTGCGGCGGTCTTCTCCATGATCCGGGCGTAGCGCTCTTCCTTCAATTCCTCGGGCACCTGGCCTTCGAAATCATTGGCGACTGCACCCTGGACGGTTTCGAAGCGGAACGCGCCGACGCGGTCGAGCTGGGCTTCATCGAGCCAGTCGAGGAGATACTGGAAATCCTCTTCGGTCTCACCGGGGAAGCCGACGACGAACGAACTGCGGATCGCGATGTCCGGGCAGATTTCGCGCCAGTTCTTGAGGCGTTCGAGCACCTTGGCTTCATTGGCCGGGCGCTTCATGCGGCGCAGGACCGACGGGCTGGCATGCTGGAAGGGGATGTCGAGATAGGGCAGCACGAGACCCTCGGCCATCAGCGGGATGACCTGATCGACGTGCGGATAGGGGTAGACGTAATGGAGGCGCACCCAGGGCGCGATCTTGCCGAGTTCGCGGGCGAGATCGGTCATGTGGGGCACGACTTCCGCGCCTTTCCACATGCGCGGTTCCTTGCGGATATCGACGCCGTAGGCCGAGGTGTCCTGGCTGATGACCAGCAGCTCCTTGGTGCCGGCTTCGACCAGCTTCTCGGCTTCGCGCAGGATCGCATCGGGACGGCGCGACACGAGGTCGCCACGGATCGAGGGGATGATGCAGAAGGCGCAGCGATGGTTGCAGCCCTCTGAAATCTTCAAATAGCTGTAATGCCGGGGCGTCAGCTTGAGGCCGCTTTCGGGCACCAGATTGAGGAACGCGTTGGCGGGCATCGGCGCCGCTTCATGGACCGCGCCGACGACTTCCTCATATTGATGTGCGCCCGTGACGGCGAGGACGTTGGGGAAGCGCGCGCGGATCACTTCGGCTTCCTTGCCGAAGCAGCCGGTGACGATGACGCGGCCGTTTTCGGCGATCGCTTCGCCGATCGCCTCAAGGCTCTCTTCCTTGGCGCTGTCGAGAAAGCCGCAGGTGTTGACCAGCACGACGTCCGCACCCGCATAATCGGGGGACATCGCATAGCCGTCGCTGCGCAGCTTGGTCAGGATGCGTTCGGAGTCCACAAGGTTCTTGGGACAGCCGAGCGAAACCATGCCCACGCGTGGGGCTTCAGGAAGTTTGGTTGCCATGATTGGTGGCGCACATAGGCTTTTCTGCGAAAATTGCCAGCGGGGCAGCTACGGAAGCGCCGGCGCTGAATTTGTTGAAGCATGATAGCAGCGATTGAAGCTGGCAAGTCGTCCGCTTTCAAGAATGCACGATCATTGCGGGAACGACCAGCTTTGGGTGGAAAGCGGTCACTCGTCGACCATGAACTTCTGGCGTCTATATAGCTTGCAAACACGCGGCGGGAGACGTCAGCGGCAGTGCACGACAATGCGCGTTGCATTGCTCAACGCCTCGTTCACCTTGCATGGCTCGTAGGTCAGGTATTGAATAAGGACGCCCGCACAGATCGCTATCGCTGAGAAGATCAGCGCTGCCCGGAGCGTCAGGATCGGCTTACGACGACGATCGGAAATTGCCCTACTCCGGCTTGTGCCTCACCAGCATTCTAAACCGCTCATTGACGCGTTTGGGATCAACGTGCGGTCGCAGACTGCCAGACGCCGCAAACGTCCGCAATTGGGTCGCTAGCCGAAAGTCCGCTTTCGTCCCTCAACGCATCATAAGCCGACAATCGACTTACGGGAACGGGTAGTGCTCCGGCCTGAGCCGTCAGGCGGGTGCGCGGAACACGAACCATGCGCCCAGGGCGATGAAGCCGAAGCCGATCAGGTGGTTGATCGTGATCTTCTGCCCCAGATACAGCACCGAGAAACCCGCGAAGACGGTGAGCGTCACGACTTCCTGAATCGCCTTCAATTGCGCGGCGGAATAGACGTTGCTGCCCCAGCGATTGGCCGGCACCGCGAGCATATATTCGGGCAGCGCGATCAGCCAGCTGGCGAGGATCACCAGCGCCAGCGGTGCGGCCTTGTACTTCAGGTGACCATACCAGGCGAAGGTCATGAAGATGTTCGACGCGATGAGCAGCGCGATCGGCGTGATGCGCTCGATCATTTGTGGTGGGTTGCGATCTCGAGGATCGTATCGCCTGCCATGAGCGCGCGGGATTCGGGCTCAGCGAAGCTATAGGGCTTCCCGTCGCGATAAATGCGCACGCCGAGGCCGGTGGCGATGCTGGCGAGCGGCTTGCCGACTTCGCCCGGCTGCGCCTTGCGCTCCATCAACTGGACGCGGCCATGGAACGAGGCGAGGTCCATCAGATATTCGGAGAGGTGCGATCCCTGGCATGAGCTTGCCAGCAACAGGCCGGAGAAGCTGACCGGATTGACCACGGTGGTGGCTCCGGCGGCGCGGGCTGGAACTTCGTTATCCTCGTTGCGGACCGTGACGCTGATCCGCAGATCGGGCGCGAGATGCCGCGCGGTGAGGGTGATAAGGATCGAGGTGTCGTCGCGGCCCGCGCTGACGATCATCGATTCCGCGCGCTCGATCTTGACGTCCGTGAGCACCTGATCGCGGGTGGCATCGGCCTGGAGGATGATGCAGCCGCATGCCGAAGCATGGGCCAGCCGGTCCTCACTCATGTCGATCACGACGATCGAGCCCGGTGGGGTGCCACGCGCGATCAGCTCGTCAACGGTCTCGGAGCCGGTATTGCCATAGCCCGCGACGATGATGTGACCGGACAGGTTCTTCTGGATCGCAGACATGCGCCATTTATCCCAGGTTCGCTTGAGGACGAAATTATAGGCGGTGCCGAGGAACAGCAGCACCACGAAGATGCGGATCGGCGTGACCACGAACGCATCGAACATCCGCGCCGCATTGGTGACCGGCACGATATCGCCATAGCCGGTGGTCGTGACCGAGATCGACGTGAAATAGAGAATATCGAGGAAGGAGACATGGCCATCGGCAGTGTCCTTCAGCCCGTCGCGCTCGATCCAGTGGACGCCCACCGCCAGCCCGAGCAGCGCGACTACCGCAAAGACGCGCCAGCCAATCGAGGCCCAGACGGGCAGGCTGGATTTGCGCTTCAGGGTAGACGGCGGAGGAATCGGCATCAGCGCGCGGGCAGCCTGGACACGGGATCGACTGCGTTGCGCCCCTGACGCATCTCGAAGTGCAACTGGGCGCGGTCGGTGAAACCGGAATTGCCCGAGAGCGCGATCGTCTGGCCCTTTTTCACCGATTGACCGCGCTTGACGAGCAATTGCCCGTTGTGACCGTAAACCGTGGTCAAGCCGCCACCATGGCTGAGGATGACGAGGCCGCCCAATGCCGAAACGTCGCTGCCGACATACGCGACGACGCCGTCTGCGGAAGCCAGCACCGGCGTATTGAGCGGTACGGCGATCTTGATCCCGTCATTGCGCTCGCCCGATGCACCCGGGCCGAAGCGCTTGATGACATTGCCCGTCACCGGCCAGCGGAACGTGCCGGCCAGCCGCTCGGGCATTGCGACGGGCTTGGTTGCGGGGAGCACGCGAGTGGTGGATGCGGTGGGCCGGGCAGGCTTTTCGCCTGCGCGCGCGGCGGGCTCGCCGCCGGTCACGATATCCTCGATGTCTAGGGTGAAGCGCGCGGCGCGCTCCTCGCGGGTCTCGGGGCCGGTATTGGGGATCAGCAGGCGCTGGCCGGTGCGGATGAGATAGGGCTCTTCGAGATAATTGGCCGAGATCACTCGCGACCAATCGACGCCATAAGCGCGCGCGATGGCGATGCCGGTCTCGCCTTCGCGCACCGCGTGATAGCGCCCTGCGGGGATGGCGAGCTTTTGGCCCGGAAAGATCGTGTAGGGCTGGGCGAGGTTATTCTCCCGCGCAATCGCTTCGGAGGCCGCGCCGGTCTTCACCGAGATCGAGCGCAGCGAATCGCCCGAGCGCACGGTATAGGTGCTAGCCTCGATCCGGCGCGCGTCTGGCGTGACGGTGCGCATCTCCCATGCCGGGCGCTGGGCCGACATAGCGGGGACGTTCTGATCGAGCGACGGGCGCTCATAGCGCTCCTGCGGCGGCGCTTCGCGCTGCGGGCGGGGTGGCTCGTAGCGCGGTTCGCGATAGCTGCCGCCGGGCTGGGGAATGCACCCGGCAAGCGCGAGCGCACCCAGAGCAACCGCCGCAAACCGTTTCAAGGCATCCCCGTTCATCCGCTAACCATATCGCGGATTTATCGTTACGTCAGCGGTTCACCGACTCAAATCGGTCAAGCCCGCCCAGATAGGGCTTGAGAACCTCCGGCACAGCGACCGAACCGTCTTCCTGCTGATAGTTTTCGATCACCGCGACGACCGTGCGGCCAACCGCCAGACCCGAGCCGTTGAGCGTGTGGACGAACTTCGTGCCTTTTTCGCCCTCGGGCCGGTAGCGCGCGTTCATGCGGCGAGCCTGGAAATCGGTGCAGGTCGAAACGCTGCTGATCTCGCGGTAGCGCGCCTGTCCGGGCAGCCAGACTTCAAGATCGTAGGTGCGCGCGGCGGAGAAGCCCATGTCGCCGGTGCAAAGCTTCATCCGGCGGAAGGCGAGGCCCAGCCTGGTCAGGATGTCCTCGGCGCAGGCGGTCATCCGCTCATGTTCGGCTTCGGACTGGTCGGGCGTTGTGATCGAGACCATCTCGACCTTTTCGAACTGGTGCTGGCGGATATAGCCACGCGTGTCGCGCCCGGCCGAACCAGCCTCCGAGCGGAAGCAGGGGCTGAGCGCGGTGAAGCGCAGCGGCAATTCGCGCTCGGCGAGGATTTCGCCGTGGATCGAGTTGGTCAGGCTGACTTCAGAGGTGGGGATCAGCCAGCGGCCATCGGTGGTCTTGAAGCTGTCTTCAGCGAATTTGGGCAGTTGGCCGGTGCCGAACATGATCTCGTCGCGGACGAGCAGAGGAACGACGGTTTCCTCAAAGCCGTGATCGCGGGTCAGCGTATCGAGCATGAACTGGCCGAGCGCACGATGCAGGCGAGCGGCGCTGCCGCGCAGGAACGTAAAGCGCGAGCCGGCAAGCTTGGCGCCGGTCTCGAAATCGAGGCCCAATGCGGGGCCGATTGCGTCATGCTCCTTGACCTCAAACGCGAAGCTGGGCGGCGTGCCGCGTTCGTGGACGAGAAAATTGTCCTCCTCGTCGGAGCCCTTGGGCACATCGCCGAGCGGGAGATTTGGGATCGCGGCGAGGCGTTCGTGCAGGTTTGCGCCGATTTCCTTTGCCTCGGCTTCGATCGCGGGCATCCGCTCTTTCAACTCGGCCACTTCGGCCATCAGATCGGCCGCGTCTTCGCGGCGGGCTTTCGCTGCGCCGATTTCCTTCGAGGCTTCGTTGCGCCGGGCCTGTGCAGCCTGCGCCTCGGTCATCAGTGCGCGATGCTTCTCGTCGATCGCGAGCAATTCGGGCGAGAGCGGCGCAAGCCCACGCTTGGCCAATGCGGCGTCGAAGGCCTCGGGATTTTCGCGGATATAGCGGATGTCGTGCATGGCGAGCGTATGGCTGCGCGCGGTGAGCCGCGCAACCCTGACGCGATCCTCTGCGTTGATGATGGAGTCGTAACGAGGAGATTAGATATGCAGGTTCCGCACAACGCCGTCGTGGTGGTCGCCGATGGGCGCAAGATGCTGTTCCTCCGCAACGAAGGCGATGCGGTTTATCCAAATCTGCAGGTCGAGAAGAAGGTGGTCGACAGCCACAACCCCTCGCACCACGAACAGGCGACCGATCTGGCAGGCGCTGCGATGGGCACGCGCACGTCTGGCGGTGCATGGGGCGGCGGCAATATGGAGGAAGTCGATTTTCACCAATTGGAGGAAGATCGCTTCGCTGCCGACACTGCCGACCTGCTCAGGAAGCGCGCGCTGAACAACGACTTCGAGTCGCTGATCATCATCGCGCCGCCGCGCACGCTGGGCGAACTGCGCAAACATTATCACAAGGAAGTCGAAAGCCGGATCACGCTGGAGATCGACAAGGATCTGACCGGGCATACACTGCCGCAGATCGAGGCGGCGCTGGCCAAGGCTGAGTAAGGAAAAAGCCGCTCCGGAGGGTCTCCGGGGCGGCTTTCGTTTGCCTTGTATCGGGATCAGGCCTCGGTAGTTTCCGGGGCCTTTTTCTTGGCCAGGCGCTTGCGCGCGACGAGCGCGGCGGCGGCCGCACCGAACAATATGATCATCGGCGGAGCCGGAACCGGCGCGGGGCCGCCCGACGATGCGCCGCTGCTGCCATGGCTGCTGGAGCCGCGGCTCGATCCGCCATAGCTGCTCGAGCCGTGACCGTTGGAGCTCCAGCCGCTGCTGTTGCTCCAGCCGCTCGAACCATGGCTGGACGAACCCTTGCTGCTCGAACCGTAGGAAGAAGAGCCGTTCGACGAGGACGAAGTGCTCGACGAGTTGGACGAGGACGTGCTCGAACCGTTGGACGAGCTCGACGTCGAGGTGCTCGATCCGTTCGATGAGGACGAGGTCGAAGACGAGATGCCGCTCGACGTGGACGACGAGGAGCCGCCGGTGGAGGTGCTTGTCGAGGAGCCGCCGGTCGACGTGGACGAACCGCCCGTCGAGGTGGACGACGAAACGTCCCCGCTGCTGCCGCCGCTCGAAGTCGAGGTAGAAGAGCCGCCGGTGGACGAGCCGCCGGTCGAGGTCGAGGAGCCGCCGGTGGACGAACCACCCGTCGAGGTGGATGAGCCGCCCGTGGAGGACGAAACATCGCCGCTGCTGCCGCCGGTGGACGAGGTGCTGCTGACGCTGCCGCTCGACGTGGACGAGGAAACGCCGCTGGACGTGGATACGCCCGACGATGTGGAGACGCCGCCGGTGCTGGTCGAAACCGTGCCGCTTGAAGTCGAAACCTGGCCGCTCGACGTGCTGGTCGAGGAAATCTCGATGTTGATGCCGCTCGACGTGCCTGAGCTGCCCGAGCCGCTGCCCGAACCCGAACCACTGCCGCCACCGCCGAAGAAACCGCCCGCGAAGAAGCCGCCCATAAAGCCGCCGCCGCTCGATCCGCCGATCACGCCCGACGAACTGCTGGAGCCGCTGGCGCTGGACGATACGACCGGGAACTGGCTGCCCTGGCCGTACAAGGGCGGGGGAAGGGGGATCGGCGCCCCTTGCGGCGTCATGATAACCTGGGGCGTGCCCTGACTCGTCGTGGTGGTCACAGTGCGGCGCACGACTCGCTGCGCGGACGCCGGGCGGCGCACGACACGGCGAACGACTCGCTTCTTCACAACCGTCTGCTGCTTAACTACGCGTGGCTTGGTCACCCGCTCGGTGACGTAGACGCCACTTCCGCCGATGACAGCACCCCCGCAAGCGCAGGCGCAGAGTTTGGCAAGAGCCATGCGAACCGACATTATTGTCCCACTCTTCCGTTGCTGGCGTGCACGCTCCCCACGGGATCGTCAGCAGCTTTCCACGCCGTCAATGCCCCAAAAGTGCAAAACAAACTATTAAGTGCAAGCGCGGCAACGATTGTTTACCTTCTTCTTGCTGATTTTTCTCATCGCGGGACCGATAGGAAATGGTTAATGTATTGTTTCGGAACAGGATCGGTTAATACTTGTTAACAACTTGTGAATTTTGTCGGTTAACATAGATCAGTCGCGGGACGTGGTTCAGGCCCGGGTAATTCCCCCCAATCCAAAGGGATATGCGCGTAGAAATGTAACAATAGCGCGCTTGTTAACTGGCTTGCTCGTAAGTATAGGGCAGCCGGGCAAAGGGCAGTCATCGGCGGCTTCGCCACCGGGTGACTGGTGTGGAGAGTTATGGGGATGGCTACAGTTTTTGAGAGCTACGATCCGGGCAAACATCTGCCACCACCGGCAAATGACGGTGGTGACGGTTATCGTCCAAGTGCAGACGAGCCCTTTATGGGGCCGCGACAGCTCGAATTTTTCCGCGAGAAATTGCTGGCCTGGAAGGACGCGATCTATCGCGAGTCCGCAGGCACGCTCAACCAGCTTCAGGCCGATTCGCTGCGCGAAGCCGACCTGACCGATCGCGCTTCGAGCGAGACCGACTGGTCGATCGAACTGCGCACCCGCGATCGCCAACGTAAGCTCATCTCGAAGATCGACGCTGCGCTGCGCCGTATCGACGAAGGCGAATATGGCTATTGCGAAGTCACCGGCGAGCCGATCTCGCTGGGCCGTCTGGAGGCCCGGCCGATCGCGACGATGACCGTCGAGGCGCAGGAGCGCCACGAGCGCAACGAAAAGGTCAGCCGCGAGGAATAGCCGGCGAAGGGCAGGGGCAGCTAAGGCCTCTGTTCGTATTTGGGACAAGCGCCGCTGGCAAAACCTGCCGCGGCGCACCCGAATTAACGGTTTCGACAGGGATTGATGTTCTACTCGCGCGTAACCTCTCTTCTAGGTTCGAGCTGAGCAGCATGGACGACCAATATTCCTATGATCCCCTGATGACGCTTTCGGCGGAGGATTTTACCGGCCAGCGTGCCGGCGCGCGTGACAGCCTGATGCTGACTGCCAATTTCCGAATCGCGGGACGCGACGACGAGATGGTGCGTGTGCGCAATCTCTCTTCGGGCGGGATGATGGCCGAATATCCAGCGCCGATCGAGCGCGGTACGATCGTTCAGGTCGAAGTACGCGGCGTGGGCTGGCTTTCGGGAAAGATCGCCTGGGCGACCGATGGCCGGGTTGGCGTGGCATTCGAAAACGAGATCGATCCGCTGCTGGCGCGCAAGCCAGTGGGCAAGGGCACGCATACGCCGGCCTATACCAAGCCGATCATTACGCGCCGTTGATACGGCCCGGTTCGATCCAGGCTGAGTTGATCTGATCTGCGTTGATCTGGCGCACTGCTGCTTTGGCGCGGCGCTGATTTTTTAAAAAATCGGGATTTTAGCCCCGTGCGGGGTGCGGACTCGCCACACCCCCGATGGAGCCCTGCTGGCTAGCGGGCCATCTCTTCCTTGATGCGAAGCTTTTGCTTCTTCAGTCCCGCCAGAATGATCTGATCGGGCACGGGTCGCTGCGTTTCCGCAGCGATTCTCTGATCGAGCACATTGTGCTTCGCAGATAGTGCCGAGAGATGTGTGTTCTGCATCGCAGTCTCCTTCATCGTTGGCCGGAAACTTCAGTAAATCACTGTTTGCCGCGCTTGTCTCGCCCGTTTGCATGCGCAATCGACAGGGTGCTGAAAAGACGGGATAGAGCGTTGGCGCGAATCCGCGCCGGTGCTTTTGGGGGCGGAATGGACGACAGCGAGATCCTGAAGCGGCTGGCGGTGCTAAGGGCCGAGCATCGCGATCTGGACACCGCGATCGAAGCGCTGCGCGAGGCTGGCTCGTCGGATCAGCTCCAACTGGCGCGACTCAAGAAACGCAAGCTGATGATGCGCGACGAAATCCAGATGCTCGAAGACCAGCTGATCCCGGACATCATTGCGTGATCGGATTGCATGGCCGGCGGGGCGGTTAACCGCACGCTTCCCGCAACGGGACGAAAACTTAATAAGATTAAGCATTTCGTTACCATAAATGCTGTGGCAGCTTCCGGTTCATGGGGCAGCAGGGAACATCGCGGATACATCGCAGGCTGATCGACTCGCTTTACATCGAGGCGATGTTGCTGGCGGACGAGGCGCGCGGCTATTTCGATCAGGTCGGCCGCGAGGACCGCGATGCGCTCGAGGCGCTGAACCGCGTAGCTTTTTCGTGTGAATCGCTGAAGGTCACGACCCGGCTGATGCACATCATCGCCTGGCTGCTCACGCAGCGCGCGGTGGATGCCGGCGAACTGGCACCCGGCGACGCCTTGTCACCGTCACGCCGGCTGGGCGATGCGCCCGAGACTGAACGGGGCCTGCTCGCGTCGATGCCGCCGCAGGCCGTGGCGATCATCCAGACCAGCATCGAATTGTACCGCCGCGTCGCGCGGCTCGATCAGTCGCTTGAGCTGCCGACGATCATGGTGAGCCCGGCACGCAGCATGATGGACCGGCTCGCCGCAGCATTTTGAGTTCCCTCCCGGTTTCGGGAGGGCGGGGGAGGGCATGCTCGCTTGGGGGAGCTTGAGCGGCCCTCCTCGCTTCTAGCGACCACGCACGACTAGCGGTCACGGACTGATACCGGGGCAGTGTGCGACAAGAGCCCGTTACCAATAATCAGGCAGCCTGATGAACCCCGGAGCCAGTCCGGGGTCACAACGGCAATTAGCGAATAGCCGCTTTCGCCGCTGCATATTCCGCCTTTAGCCGATCGATCAGCACGCCTGCCGGCTCGACTGCGCGGACTGCGCCGATGCCCTGGCCCGATCCCCAGATTTCCTTCCACGCCTTTGCCCCGCCGAAGTTCATCGCGCTGGGATCGCTCTCGGGCAGATTGTCGGGATCGAGCCCGGCGGCGACGACCGAGCTGCGCAGATAATTGCCATGCACGCCGGTGAAGAGGTTTGAATAGACGATGTCGGAGGCGCGGCCCTCGACAATGCCCTGCTTATACGCTTCGACGGCATTGGCTTCCGTCGTGGCGATGAAGGGCGAACCAATATAAGCGAGATCGGCGCCGAGCGCCTGCGCCGCGAGGATCGAGCGGCCGGTGGCAATCGCGCCCGACAGGATCACCGGGCCCTCAAACCATTCGCGCACTTCCTGCACGAACGGGAACGGGTTGAGCTTGCCGGCATGGCCGCCCGCGCCGGTGGCGACGAGGATCAGGCCGTCTGCGCCTTTTTCGACCGCCTTGTGCGCGAAACGATCGTCGATCACGTCGTGGAGGGTGATGCCGCCCCAGGAATGGACCGCGGTGTTGAGATCCTCGCGCGCGCCCAGCGACGTGATGACGATCGGCACCTTCCACTTGGTGCAGGTGGTGACGTCTTCCTCGAGCCGGACGTTCGATTTGTGAACGATCTGGTTGACCGCATAGGGCGCCGAGGGACGGTCCGGATTGTCGCGATCCCAGGCGGCGAGTTCCTCGGTGATCTGGTGGAGCCATTCATCGAGCTGCGCTTGCGGCCGCGCGTTGAGCGCCGGGAACGAACCCACGATCCCCGCCTTGCACTGCGCGATGACCAGATCGGGCACCGAGATGATGAAGAGCGGCGAGCCGATGACCGGAAGCGCCAGACGATCGAAGAGTGCGGGAAGAGCCATAAGGTTTGATAGCGAAACGAATGGGCGTGTCTAGGCAGATGGGGTGGACGCTACGGCATGGCGCGGATCGCAGCGGCGGAAAATGCTGCAGCGTCGAAGCGACTCGATCAACTGATCTGGTACGCCACATCGGCGAGCAGGATACGCGCGCGCGGCTGGCGCATTTCGTCTTCGATATCGAGACTGCCTTTGAGTGGGTCCTGGATTCGGCGCATGCGATTGCGGATCATGCTGCGCGCGGAATGCTGCGCTTCGGCCAGTGCCGTGGCGAGATCGGGGAACGTGCGGCACTGCGCGGGATGGGCAGCCGCATCGGTCGTACGAAGCTGAAAATAATAAAGCGGCATGTAGGTTGAAATGCGCGAAAACGCGGGGAGTTTCCGGGAATGATCTGGATTAGTACGATTGCGATATTGCGCAGCAATTCAGCTATCCGGGCGCCGTAGCTTCTTGTCTGCGCGGCATGCCGAGAGCGGCTTTTGCGTGAAGCCATGGATGCGCGTGATCTCCATTTCCTCGCGGTTCACCGTCGCGCGCAGGCACCCGCAGCCATAGCCATAATAGCCATTGGTCCTGACCCACTGCTTGCCGCTCAGATCGGGGATACGGTCCATGCCCGGCACGCCTTCGCTGCCTTGCGTCATCATCACCCATTGGCCGAAGCGATCGGTGATCCACCAGTTTGCGGGCGTGGGGTTTTCGATCCAGCCGCAGATGTTGACGGGCTTGTCCGTCGGCCCCTCTGCGTTCGCGATGGCGATCAGAGTGAAGGCAGCGGCGAAGGCGGAGGCGATAAGGATGTGGCGCATATGGGTTCCCTTTGCGCCAGCATATCGAAAGCGCGTGGTCAGTCGACCCGCTTCAAATCGCTCGCATATTCACGCTGCTTGGCGGCGTAGAGCGCGGCGCTGCCTTTGAGCATCATCTTCTGCGCGTCGGTGAGCGCACGCACTGCGCGCGCCGGACTGCCGACGATCAGATGCCCCGCGGGAAACTCCTTGCCCTCGGTCACGAGCGCGCCTGCGCCGACCAGACAATCCTCGCCAATCACTGCGCGGTTTAGGATCGTCGCGCCCATGCCGATCAGCGTGCGGTTGCCGATCGTGCAGCCGTGGAGGATCGCGTGATGCCCGATGGTCACGTCCTCGCCGATCGTGAGCGGCGCGCCGGGATCGGAATGGCACACGGCGCCTTCCTGCACATTGCTGCGCGCGCCGACGAGGATCGGGGTGTTGTCCGCACGGATCACGGCGCCGAACCATACGCTTGCCAGCGCGCCCAGATGCACATCACCGATCAGGTCCGCGCTCGGCGCGACCCATGCGTCTTCGGCGATTGCCGGCTGTTGGCCGCCGATTTCGTAAAGCGGCATTTAGGCGCCGGCGGGCAGCGGCAGATGAAACCCGAGCGCCATTGCCAGCGCAACCGCGCCGAGCAGCACCGCGAGCGTCGAGGAAAGCGAGAACAGCCCCCAGCCGACGAGCGTCATCATCTGCGGCGTCGGCCGTTGTGCACGTGCGTTGTTGCGCATCGACTGGATGACGAACATCGCTAGCAGCGCGTATATGAAGATAAAGAATTCAGTCATTTAACCCCACCCCGAAAAGGCCCCGCTTTTGTTTAGCGGGAGCGGGTTAACGCTTCAATGCCGTAGAATTCCGGTCTGCCGCAGTGCGGCAAGGGTCCGTCGCATCCGTAACTATTTGGCAGGCGCGGGGCAGGCGCAGCCGCAACTGCATCCACCCGCACAGAAGCATGGGCGCGGCGAAGCGCAGTGGCAGACGATGACTTTTGGCGCAGGCGCAGTCGGCTTGGGGGGAGCGGGGGGCAGCGGCGGCAGCTTGAACGGATCGGGGCCGGCAAAGGGCGCGTGATCCACCGCGCGATTGCAGCACGGGCAATCCGCATGGGCATGTTCGTCATGCCCGTCGCCATGGTCGTTTTTGTGTTCGTCTTTCTTCAGGCTCTTTTTTGCGGCGTTGCAGATTGCGAACGCATAGCCGCGCAGTTGCGGACCGGATTGGCCGAGGAATTGCAATTCGCTGAGCGCCTGATGGACGATCATCTGGTCGCGATACGTCGCCGGGTCAGCGGTGATCGGATAGGGCAGGCTGCGCTGCAACTCGCGCAACTGGCTCTCGATGCTGCGCATCTGCCCGCCCCAATTGCCGAACGCGCCGAACAGACCGTAACCCGGCCAACTCGCGGGCGGATGGGCCAGCATCTGACTGACGAAATGCGTCGCCGCGGCGAGCTCCTCGATCATGTGGCGTAGCAGGATGCGGAGCGTGGAGATGTCGCCGGGCTGCTCGCGCATGCGCTGGGCGAGCACCGCAGTGACGCTATCGGTATGCCGCCATACCTGCTCGCAGATCATCCTGGCGAATTCGGCATCGCGCGATTTGGGCTTGGCGAGCAAGGCAGCACGGATAGAGGAGAGGATCACCAGCGCGATGATCAGCGCGAGCAATACGCCGCCAACCAAAAGCCATGCGGGCAAATAGAATGCGGCCGCCGTGATCGGCTCCGCGACATTGTCGGCTATGCTGTTCGCCGTGGCGACCGAGAGATTGGCAATATTGGCCAGCGAAGTCGTCACCATGCCCCCCGATTCGACTACGGGGTGAAATGGTTAACAGAGTTGCGGCGCATGCCAATGCATGACTGCGCAATTATTGCGGCAACGGACGTTAGAGGGTTACGCCGCGCTTCCAGATCGCGATCTCGCGTTCACCATTGCGCTCGGCGGCGGTTTGCTTGCCCGATGCTATTTCAGCGATGCAGGTCAGCAGCGCTTCGGCGGCGATTTCCATGCCGTCTTCCAGCACCTGTCCTGCGTCGAAATCGATCCAGCCGGGCTTGCGCGCGGCGAGGTCGCTGTTCGAAGCGATCTTGATCGTCGGCACCGGGAAGCCGAGCGGGGTGCCGCGACCAGTGGTGAACAGGATCGCGGTGGCGCCTGCCGCGGCCAGTGCGGTGGAGGATACCGCGTCATTGCCGGGGGCTTCGAGCAAGGTGAGGCCGCGCTTCGCGACATGGCCGCCATATGGCAGCACATCGGTGACGATCGCGTGGCCGGCCTTTTGCACCGCGCCGAGCGACTTCTCTTCCAGCGTGGTGATCCCGCCGGCGATATTGCCGGGGGAGGGGTTTTCCGAGACCGGCTCGCCATGATCGGTGAAATAGCGTTTGAAGCCGTTGACCAGCTCGACGATGCCGCCGAACACCGCCTGATTGTCGGCGCGTTCCATCAGCAATTGCTCGGCGCCGAAGATTTCGGGAATTTCTGTGAGGATCGCAGTGCCGCCCGCGGCCGTGACCGCATCGCTCATCCGGCCGACCAGCGGGTTTGCGGTGAGGCCGGAGAAGCCGTCCGATCCGCCGCACTTCACGCCAAGCACGAGTTCGGAGAGCGGGACGGGGGCGCGCTCGGCTTGTGCGCCTGCGATCAGTTCCTCGATCAGCGCGAGGCCTTCCTCGACTTCATCGCTCGCCATCTGCGCGCCGAGGGTGCGGATATTGGGGTGGGTGATGCCCTTGAGCATGCCCGACATCTGATTGGACTCGCAGCCGAGCCCGACGATCAGCACGCCGCCGGCATTGGGATGGTTGGCGAGTGCGGTCAGGATCGCGCGGGTGCCGTCGAGATCGTCGCCAAGCTGCGAGCAGCCAAAGGGGTGGGCGAAGGCATGGACGCCGTCGATCTTGTCTTCATAGAGCCGCGCGGCGCGCTCGGCGATCTTCTGCGCGGTGCGGCCGACACAGCCGACGGTGGGGATCACCCAGATTTCGTTGCGGGTGCCGACCCGGCCATCGGCCCGGCGATAACCCAGAAAGCCCGGCCCCTCGAACGGCGCATGTGCTTCGTGCGTGGGCGCATAGCGATAGGAGCCGCTGCCCTCGAGCGCGGTCTTCACATTATGGACGTGGACATGCTCTCCGGGTGCGATTGCCTGGGTCGCGCGGCCGATCGGGAAACCGAATTTGAGCACCGGATCGCCCACCGCGACGACCTTTACCGCGACCTTGTGACCCTTGGGCACATCGGCCGAGAGCGTGACGCCGAGCGCGGTCTCGCCCGCTGCAAGGTCTCGCAATGCGGTGGCGACGCTGTCGCGCGGATCGATCTGGAAAAGGGCGATGCTCATGGTTTGACCAATATGTGGGGGCCGATTTCGGAAATGCTCGCGCAGCCGGTGAGCGCCATGGCGACGCGCATCTCGGCTTCGATCAGCTTCAGCATATGCGACACGCCCGCTTCGCCGCCGCCCGCCAGCGCATAGGCCCAGGCACGGCCGAGCAGCACGCCCTTCGCGCCGAGCGCCAGCATGCGGACGACATCGAGGCCGGTGCGCACGCCGCTATCGGCGAGCACCGTGAGCCGCTCGCCCACCGCATCGGCGATGGCGGGCAAAGCGTGCGCTGTGGAGGGCACGCCATCGAGCTGGCGACCGCCATGGTTCGACACGACGATTCCGTCCGCGCCCGAATCCGCGGCGAGGCGCGCATCCTCGGCATCGAGGATTCCCTTGATGACCAACGGCCCGCTCCAGCGTTCGCGGATGAAGTCGAGGTCTTTCCACGTTACCGAAGGATCGAAATTGCTGCCCAGCCAACCGAAGAAATCGTTGAGGCCGGAATTCTTGCCGAGCACGGGCGCGACATTGCCAAGCTGGTGCGGGCGGCCATGCAGCCCGACATCCCATGCCCATGCCGGGCGCAACACTGCCTGCCACGCGCGGCGGATATCGCCGCTGAGCCCCGGCGCACCGGCCAGCCCCGAACGCTGATCGCGGTAGCGCGACCCGGCGACGGGCATATCGACGGTGAACAATAAGGCGTTGCAGCCGGCATCCTTCGCGGCATCGAGCAGATCGGCCATGAAGCCGCGATCGCGGATCATATAGAGCTGGAACCAGAACGGCTTGGTGGTAGCGGCGGCGACTTCGGCGATGGGGCAGGCGGAGACGGTGGAGAGCGAGAAGGGCACGCCCGCTTTCTCGGCAGCCCGCGCGGCCTGAACTTCGCCGCGACGCGCATTCATGCCCGCCAGCCCGATCGGCGCGAGCGCGACCGGCATTGCGAGTTGCTGGCCAAACAGGGTTGTGGAGAGATCGAGCTTCGAAATATCGGTCAGCACGCGCTGGCGCAGCGCAATCGCGGCCAGATCCTTCACGTTCCGTTCGAGCGTGATCTCACCATAAGATCCGCCATCGATATATTCGAACAGGAAATGCGGCAGTCGCCGCCGGGCGAGTTCGCGATAATCGAGCGTGGAGGCGGCTTTGCGCATGCGGCGTGCGTGGCGCGGCGCAGCACCTTTGTCGAGAGGCTTACCCTGCATGCAACGCACGCAAAGCCATGATCGGTGGCCGCGTTGCAACGATAGTCCCGGATAGTGGAATTTCGCGGCGGTGGGGGGATTTTGAGCAAGGAATTTTGCCTCGAACGATTTTAGGGTTTGCAAATCTCCGAGCCGGTGCTAACCGCGCCCCTCCAAACGCGGCGGCGCCTTTCCAAGGGTGCCAATTCAGCCCGCGCCGGATACGGACGCATAGCTCAGTTGGTAGAGCAGCTGACTCTTAATCAGCGGGTCCTTGGTTCGAGCCCAAGTGCGTCCACCATCCTTTTCAGATAGTTATACTAACTTGCATCGTTGGATGCCGTGCGCGGAAGTGGCTTGGGGCAACATCCCGGGCAGCAATCGATCCGTCTCAGCCGAACTCATTCGGCGACAGCATTTAAACGGTATCCCACACCCGGTTCGTTGACGATCAGGATCGGTCTTGCGTTGTCCTGTTCCAGTTTCTGGCGCAAATTCCGGACCACGATGCGAAGATAGTCCACGCGATTCTCCTGCGCAGGGCCCCAGACGGTACGAAGCAATTGCGCGTGGCTGATCACGCGATCCGGGCGCTGGGCGAGTTCGGCGAGCACTTCATACTCTTTTGGCGACAGATGTACTTCCTTGCCCGCGCGGCGGATGCGGCGGTGGGCGAGATCAATCTCGACATCGCCGACCACGATGCGATCGCGCTCAGCCGCGCCTGATAGACGGTGGCGGAGGGCTGTGCGGATGCGGGCCAGCAATTCCTCGGTATCGAAGGGCTTGGTGAGATAATCGTTCGCGCCGAGATCGAGCGCGGCGACCTTCTCGGCGGTATCCTCGCGCGCCGAGACGACCAGAACCGCAGCCTTTGGCTTGATCAACTGGATCAACTCGATCCCATCGCGATCGGGCAATCCCAGATCGAGCAGCACTGCGTCTGGTTTGTCGATGTCGAGCAGCGACAGACCTTCGCGCGCGGTTGCCGCCTCCGCTACCACATGCCCCGCCCGCTGAAGCGCGGCGCGGAGCAGGCGGCGAATATGGGCGTCGTCCTCGACGATCAGGATCTTGGTCGGGTGCGCCACGCGGTCTTGTTACAGCCTGTCGAGGGCGCGGTTCAAGGCAAGGACGTTTACGCGGGGTTCGCCGATGAAGCCGAGCAGCGGCGTTTCGCTGTGTTCGACCACCAAAGCGCGGAGCTTTTCGGCGGGGATGCGTCGTTCGGCGGCAACGCGTGCCAATTGCGAAAAAGCCGCCTCGGGGCTGATATGGGGGTCGAGCCCCGAAGCGGAGGTCGTCACCAGGTCAGGAGGAACCGGAAACCCTGGTGTCTTGGCGAGATCGGCCTTCACCCGGTCGGCAAGCGCCTGCGAAGTGGGGCCGAGATTGGAGCCGGCAGAAGCCGATGCGTCGTAGCCTTCGGCACCGGCAGCCGAGGGGCGGCCGTGGAAATAACGTGCGCTGGCGAATCCCTGACCGATCAGTTCGGAGCCGATGATCCGGTCGCCTTCGCGGATCAGGCTGCCATTGGCCTGGGCGGGAAAAGCGAGCTGGCCGATTCCGGTGAGCGCGGCAGGGTAAGCGAGGCCGAGCAGGGCCGCGAACAGCAATGCCAGCACAAATGCGGGGCGGATGGCGGATTTGAAGTCGGTGAGCATGGGGAGTGTCCTCAAGCGAGGTGGAGGCCGGCGACGGCGAGGTCGATGAGCTTGATGCCTATGAACGGCGCGATCAGGCCGCCCAGACCGTAGACCGCGAGGTTGCGGGCGAGCAGCGGCCCGGCACCCATCGGCTTGTAGGTCACGCCCTTGAGCGCGAGCGGCACGAGCAGCGGGATGATCAGCGCGTTGAAGATGATCGCGGAGAGGATCGCGCTTTCGGGGCTGGAAAGGCCCATGACGTTGAGCACGCCGAGCCCCGGATAAAGCGCGACGAACATCGCCGGGATGATCGCGAAATATTTCGCCACATCGTTCGCGACCGAGAAGGTGGTGAGCGCGCCGCGCGTCATCAGCAATTGCTTGCCGAGGCCGACGATCTCGATGAGCTTGGTCGGATCGCTATCAAGATCGACCATGTTGCCCGCCTCCCGCGCGGCTTGCGTGCCGGTATTCATCGCAACGCCGACATCGGATTGCGCCAGGGCAGGGGCGTCGTTGGTGCCGTCGCCGCACATCGCCACCAACCGTCCGCCTTGCTGCTCCTTGCGGATCAATGCGAGCTTGTCCTCGGGCGTGGCTTCGGCGAGGAAATCGTCGACGCCTGCCTCGGCGGCGATGGCGGCGGCGGTGAGCGGATTGTCGCCGGTGATCATCACGGTGCGGATGCCCATCCGGCGCAGTTCGGCGAAGCGCTCGCGCATGCCGGCCTTCACGACATCCTTGAGCGCGATCGCGCCGATCACGCGGCCGTCCTTCGCCACCGCCAGCGGTGTCGCGCCCGAGCGGGCGATCTCATCGGTGATGCGGCGCAGTTCGGCGGCGGCAGGCGTGTTTCCCAGGCCGGGATTGGCGCGGAGCACTGAATCTACCGCACCCTTCTGGATCAGGCTGTCGCCGAAGCGCACGCCAGAGACGCGGGTCTGCGCGGTAAAGGGGATGATCTCGGCACCGCTCGGCAGAGCATTGGTGGCAACCGAATGCTTTTCACGCGCAAGCACGACGATCGAGCGACCCTCGGGCGTCTCGTCGGCGAGGCTGGCGAGCAAAGCCGCTTCGGCGAGCGTATCGACGGTGAAGCCGGTAAGCGGACGGAACGCGCTCGCCGCGCGATCGCCGATGGTGATCGTTCCGGTCTTGTCGAGCAGCAACACATCAATATCGCCCGCAGCTTCCACCGCGCGGCCGGATTTGGCGAGCACGTTGAAGCGCACCAGTCGGTCCATTCCCGCAATGCCGATTGCCGAGAGCAAGGCGGCGATGGTGGTGGGGATCAACGTAATCAGCAACGCGGCGAGGATCGCGACCGGGATGCTGCCGCCCGCATAGCTGGCGAACCCGGGAATGGTGCCGACGGCGATCAGGAAGATGATCGTCAGGCCGACCAGCAGGATCGTCAGCGCGATCTCATTGGGGGTTTTCTGGCGTTCGGCGCCCTCGACCAATGCGATCATGCGATCGAGGAAGCCATTGCCCGGCTCCTGCGTGACGCGCACCTTGATCCGGTCGGAGATGACACGGGTGCCGGCGGTCACCGCCGAGCGGTCGCCGCCCGCCTCGCGGATCACGGGTGCGCTTTCGCCGGTGATCGCGGCTTCGTTGACCGATGCGACGCCCTCGATCACTTCGCCATCGGCGGGGATCAGGTTGCCGGTTTCGACCAAGACGACATCGCCCTTCGCCAATTGCGAGGCAGGGATCGTTCGGCCGTCGAGCAATTTGGCGCTAAGCTCGGACTTGGTTGCCCGCAGCGATGCCGCCTGGGCGCGGCCCCGGCCCTCCGCCAATGCTTCGGCGAAGGTGCCGAACAATACGGTCAGCCACAGCCAGACGATCAGCTGAATCTGGAAGGCGAAGGACAATCCCTCGCCGCCAATGCCGAGCAGGACGCTGAGGAGCAGCGCCACCATAGCGGTAACGAACAGCACGGGGTTTTTGACGAGCTGCCGCGGGGCCAGCTTGCGAAAGGCATCGCCGATTGCCGGGATCACCAGCGCGGGCGTGAACATGGATGTAGCGGTCATGGGATGCGCCTTAGAAAAGCGTGCCGGAGTGCATGGCGAGGTGATCGGCGATGGGGCCGAGCGCGAGGCCGGGGAGGAAGGTCAGGCCGCCGACGATCAGGATGATCCCGATCAACAGGCCGATCCACAGCGGGCCAGTGGTGGGGAATGACCCTGCCGATGCCGGGATGTACCGCTTCGCCGCGAGGCTGCCTGCGATGGCTAGCACCGGCACGATCACGAAGAACCGCCCGAACCACATCGCGACCCCGAGCAGGCCGTTGTAAAACGGCGTGCCCGCGCTGAGGCCCGCAAAGGCCGAGCCATTATTCCCCGCCGCCGAGCTATAGGCGTAGAGAATCTCGGTGAAACCATGCGGCCCCTTGTTGAGCGGTCCGGCCAGCCCCTGCGGAAGCACCGCCGACAAAGCCGTGAAGCCAAGGATCACCAGCGGCAGGATCGCGATGGCGAGCACCGCCAATTTGACCTCGCGCGCTTCGATCTTCTTGCCGACATATTCGGGCGTGCGGCCCACCATCAGCCCGGCGACAAACACCGCGAGCAACGCGAAGAGCAGGAAGCCGTAGATACCTGCACCGACGCCGCCGACCACGACTTCGCCAAGCTGCATGTTGAACAGCGGGATCATGCCACCCAGCGCGGTAAAGCTGTCATGCATCGCATTGACCGCGCCGCACGAGGCTGCGGTGGTAACGACCGAGAAGATCGCGCTTGCGGCGAGGCCGAAGCGGACTTCCTTGCCCTCCATATTGCCCCCGGCGAGGCCGAGATTATGGAGCACCGGGTTGCCCGCAGCTTCCTGCCAGTAGACGATGGTCACACCGGCTACGAACAATAGCATCATCGCCGAAAGCAGTGCCCAGCCTTGCCGCGTGTTGCCCACCGCTTTGCCGAAGCACCAGGTGAGGCCCACGCCGATCGCGAAGATCGAAAGCATCTGGACGAGGTTGGTCAGCGCCGACGGGTTCTCGAACGGATGCGCCGAATTGGCGTTGAAGAAGCCGCCGCCATTGGTGCCGAGCATCTTGATCGCTTCTTGCGACGCGACGGGGCCGAGCACGATATTCTGCTGCGCGCCTTCAAGCGTTGTCGCGGAGACCAGAGACTGGAAGGTCTGGGGCACGCCGCTGGCGATCAGATAGATGCCGTAGACCGTGCAGATCGGCAGCAGCAGATAGAGCGTGACCCGCGTCATATCCGCCCAGAAATTGCCGACCGTCGCGCTTTCCCGCCGCGCAAAACCACGGAACAGCGCGAACGCAATTGCGATGCCGGTCGCGGCGCTCAGGAAGTTATGGATGCCAAGCCCCAGCATCTGGCTGAGGTTCGAAAGCGCGACTTCGCCCGAATACCATTGCCAGTTGGTGTTGGTGGTGAAGCTGATCGCAGTGTTGAACGCGCCCGCCGCATCGATCCCGGCTAGCCCGCGCGGGTTCATCGGCAACACGCCCTGAAGGCGTAGCACCGCGAAGGTGAAGAGCAGCAGCACGAACTGGAAGAGCAGCATATGGACCGCATATCGCCGCCAGCCCTGCTCGGCGGCGGGGTCTATCCCGGCCAGCTTGTAAAAGCCGCGCTCGACTGGACCCAGCACGCTGTGCAGCGGCGTGCGGCGGCCCTCGTAGAGCGCGAACAGCCACATGCCGATCGGCTTTGCCACGGCGAAGCACAGCGCGACGAAGAGCGCGATCAGCGCCCATCCCTCGATTGTCATGGTGGATGTCCTAGAAGCGCTCAGGCCGCAGCAGCACCGCGACGAGATAGAGAAGGAGGCCGAGCGCGGTGATGCCGGCGAGTATGAGGTGCGGGGTCATCGCCTCACGCCTCTTCGCACAGGCGCACATAAGCGAGCGTCGCGAGGAACAGGCCGGCCAGTACGGCCAGCCACAATAAATCCTGCATGGGGGAAGACTCCGAATGGTTCGGAGGCTCAGATAGGCGCGGTGGCCATTAAGGTTCGCCGGGTAATGCGGGCCTTGGGCATTAAGATTTCATAGTGATCGTGGCCAATGCCCCGGCCCGCGCGTATCCAAATGCCAATGCTGCCCAGCGACTCCCGCCCTTCGCCCGATGCCCTGTTGCGCGCCGCTGCGCGCGAAGGGCGCGGCACGCTCAAGATATTCCTCGGCGCCGCACCTGGCGTCGGCAAGACCTTTGAGATGCTGCGCGAAGGCGCCGAGCGATTGCGCGCGGGCGAGGACGTGATTGTCGCGATTGTCGAAACGCATGGCCGCGCCGAGACCATGGCCCTGGTCGAACCCTTCGAAGCGATTGCGCGCCGGGCGATCGACTATCAGGGCCACAAGCTCGACGAGATGGATCTCGACGCAATACTGACCCGTCGCCCCGGCCTGGCACTGGTCGATGAGTTCGCCCACACCAATGTGGATGGCAGCCGTCACCCCAAGCGCTGGCAGGATGTCGCCGAACTGCTCGATGCCGGAATCCATGTTTATACGACGCTCAACGTCCAGCATGTCGAAAGCCTCAACGATGTCGTGGCGAGCTTCACCAAGGTTCGCGTGCGCGAGACGGTGCCCGACAGCGTGTTCGACGGCGCGGAAATCGAAGTCGTAGATCTGCCGCCCGATGAGCTGATCGAGCGGCTGAAGGCGGGCAAGGTCTATGTCCCGGCCGAGGCCAGCCGGGCGCTGGGGCATTTCTTCTCCAAGCCGAACCTGTCGGCGCTGCGCGAAATGGCGCTGCGCCGTGCCGCGCTCAGCGTCGATCGGTCATTGCTTGACGATCTCGATGCCTCGGCTTTGCCCGGCACTTTCGCGGGCGGAGAACGGGTGCTGGTCGCGGTCAGCGAGTTGCCCGGCTCCGACGCCATCGTCCGCGCGGCCAAGCGCCTTGCCGATGCGATGCGCGCGCCGTGGCAGGCGGTCTATATCGAAACGCCGCGCGCGCAGGGCTTTGGCGAAGCCCAAAAACGACAGGTGGCAGATACACTTCGCCTCGCCGCCAGCCTCGGCGCGACGATCGCCACCGTGCCCGCCGAGAATGTCATCGAAGGGCTGGCGCGCCATCTCCAGAGCATGCGCGCCACGCAGCTGGTGATCGGTAAATCGGTACGCAGCTGGTGGTTCGAGTTGCGCAATGGCTCGGTTGTCAACGCGATGCTGCGCGCCGGTGACGGCGTGGCCGTACACGTCATCCCGGCGGAGAGCACCGTGGCACCGGCCACAATTCGTCCGAAAGCGGATTGGGGGAAACCGCCCGCTTATTTCGCCATCGCAGCGTTGATCGCCCTGACCACCTTGATCGGCAAGCTCGCCGCGCCGCTGATCGGGCTGGGCGGAATCGATCTCGTTTATCTGCTGCCGGTGATCCTCGCCTCGGGCCGTTTCGGGCTGCGGCCGGGCCTCATCGCGGGATTGGGCTCGGCGCTGGCGTACAACTTCTTCTTCCTGCCCCCGCTCTACACATTCAGCGTTGCCGATCCGCAGGCCGTGCTCACCGTGCTGGTGCTGATCGCCATCGCCGCCTTCACCGCCAATCTCGCCGGCCGGCTTAAGGCACGCGCAACGTTGGGGGCCCGTAGTGCGGCCGAGAATGCCGCGGTCGCCGCATTCGGCCAGACGCTGGCTCGCGCCTCCGATTGGGAAGAAACCAGCCGCGAGATCTGCAACGAAATCGGGCGCGTGCTGGATGTCGGCGTCGTGCTGCTCAACGAACGCAACGGCGTGCTGACGGTGGTGGCATCGTGCCCCTCCGGTGCAACGCTAAGCCCGGTCGACCATGCCGCCGCAGAATGGACCGGCAAGCGCGGTGAACCCGCTGGCGCTGGTACCGCGACGCTAAACGCCGCCGATTGGCAATTCCATCCGCTCAAGACGGCGCTGGGTATCCTTGCAGTGGTGGGGCTCGCGCGCGACGATGGCCGCGATCCGGTTCCCGCCGCGCGCGCCGTGCTCCTGTCCACACTACTCGGCCAGGCCGCGCTCGCACATGAGCGGCTCACGCTGGAGGCGCGCTTGCGGGAAGTAACCATCTTGAAGGAGCGGGACGCCTTGCGCGCTGCGTTGCTATCCTCGATCGGCCACGACCTGCGCACGCCCCTTACCTCGGTTTCCGGCGCTATCGAGGAATTGGCGGCGGAGTATCCGGGTGCGCATGCAGTCCGCGTCGCTCGCATCGAAGCTGCGCGGCTACGCCGCTTTCTCGACAATTTGATCGACATGGTACGGATCGATTCTGGCGGGCTGAAACTATCTCTCGAACCAATTGACCTGACGGACGCAGTAGCTGCGGTGGCGCGTGACTTGAAGGAAGTGTTGCGCGGCCATGCGATAGATCTGCAAGTGCCGTCGGACTTGCCCTTCATCACTAGCGATCCAACACTGCTACATCACATCCTAATCAACCTGCTGGCCAATGCTGCCCAGCACGGTGATGTGGGCACCGCGATCACAATTGAGGCAGTCAATATCGGGGGTGTCGTCACCTTGATGGTACGCGACCGGGGCCCCGGCATTCCGACCGGGTCGGAGACACAGATCTTTGACACCTTTGCAAAAGGGCAGGGGGATGATCGTCACGGCGGAAGCGGGCTTGGCCTCGCGATCGTGAAGGGGTTTGCTGCGGCCGCTGGGATTTCAGTTTCTGCGCGAAATCATCAAGATGGCGGCGCTATATTCGCGCTAGAATTTTCAAAAATTGCATAGTCGGCCGCATTCTGCGCGATGGGTTTTTGTTCGAATATTGTGCGATTGGCAATGTCTTCAATAATTTAGAAGGTGCCAGGTTAAGGTCGGTTCGCTGGTAAAGCGGTTTCGGGCAACATCGTCGGCAACCTGATTTAAGTCGCCACCGCTCGAGACTCCTTTACGCGCCCAACTGGCGCATGTGTCTCTCCCGCGATGCTGGTGTGAACGGAAGCCAACGCGGCGATGGCGAAATTTGGTCTTGGTTTTTGCGATGCATTACTAAGTGACACCCCCCGTCGTTTGTCCCATGCCTTGGCGCCAGTCGTCCGCTTGGGTTCGTTCGATTTACCGGTCGCGCTTGATTTACGCGATGCCCAGGCTGCGCCTGGCCGCTCCCGCTGAGCGATAAAAAGTCCGGACAGAAAACATTTATCATTCTGTCTCCGTATCGACTTCAAGCGTTCCCCAAACTGTCACGCGGCACCGTTAGCGGCCCCCCACACCAACTTACCGGGGAACTTTCAGATCATGTTTTTGCGCCCGTGCGGTCAAGCCGCGCTGCTCTCCAGTTGCGCCCTGCTTGCAATTTTGGCCATGCCCGCAGCGGCGCAACCCGTTGCGCCCAAGGACTTTTCGACTGCTCAGTCGAGCGAGGCGACCGCTGTGCTTACGGGCACAGTGCTCGATCCCGTGACGGGCGAGTATCTGCGCAACGCGATCGTCGAGGTGCGTACCGCAGACGGTGAAGTGCACAGCACCGTCTCTGGTGAGGGTGGTGCATTCCGCCTGTCGGACCTGGCGTCGGGGGACGCGACGGTCACCGTGCGTTTCACCGGATACACTTCCATCGAAAAGCAGCTCAGCTTCGCTCCGGGCACTAACACGAAAATCGACTTCAGCCTTCGTGAGCCAGGCCGCGAAGCAGTCGAGGACAAGAATGAGATCGTCGTTTCGGGCGTGCGCGAAGGCGATGCGCGCGAGATCATGGCCCAGCGCGAATCGATGAACATCACCGAGGTGCTGTCGGCCGAATCCTATGGCGATATTGGCGATACCAATCCTGCGGAATTCCTGAAGTTCATGCCCGGTGTCGATACCGACGGCACGAACGGCACGGCGATCAACGTGTACCTCCGCGGTCTGCCGCAGAATTACACCACGGTCACGATCAACGGCATGAACCTGATGTCGGCAGACGCCAATACGGGCTCGGGATCGGCGCGCGTGTTCAGTTTCGAATCCATGTCGCTGGTCGGCATCGATTCGATCGAGATCGAAAAGACGATCAGCGCCGATGTCGACGCCAACGCTCCGGCCGGCCGCATCGATATCCGCACCAAGAAAGCATTCAACCGGCGCAAGTCGCTGCTGACGCTTCAGGTCAGCGGCGCAACGCATGAGAACATGTGGGACAGCACGAAGCGCACGGGCTCGAAAAGCGGCGGCTGGGGCGGCCGGCGCCTGTTGCCGAACGCGCAGCTTTCCTATTCGAACAGCTTCTTCAACAACCGTCTGGGCATCGCCGCGAGCATCGGTCGCAGCGATACCTATATCGAGCGCGAGCAGACGACGCTCAGCCGCAACTATGTGCCGACCGCGATCAGCCCTGATCCGCTGGGCATCAACTCAATCGAGTTTGGCCAGACCCAGCGCCAGACTTCGCGCCTCTCCGCCAACGTCAATATCGACTTCCGCGCGACCGATGAATTGACGCTGTCGTTGATGGGCGTCGCGAACCGCGGCTTTGTCTATCAGGCCAGCATCGCGCCGACCGTCACCACCGGCGTGCGTACCCGCGGTATCACCGGAGATGCCCTGTACGATTTCACCACCAAGCAGACCGCGACGGCCGCCACTTATGCGATGGCGCGATCGACGCAGTACAAAGTGAACAAGGGCAATTTCATTGCGCCGACATTCAACTGGCAACGCGGCGACCTGAAGATCGACGGTTACTTCACCTATTCGGATGCCGAGAGCTATTACGACACTCCGGCCAAGGGCGAAGTGCTGACGATGACGAGCGCGCTTTCGGCGCCCGGCAATTTCAGCGCGACGCGCAGCAAGGACTTGTTCGCGTCGGACTGGAAAGTCACCCAGTTGGGTGGTGGCGACTGGGCCAATCCGGGCTCGTTCGGCCTGTCGTCTTCGTCAACCCGCCCGGTGATCCGCACGACCAATGGCAGCACCGCCGGTGTCACCAATTATTCCGGCGCGCTGAACTTTACCGCGGGGACGCGGATCGGGAGCATTCCGGTCGAGTTCAAGACGGGCGTGAAGTTCAGCGATACGACCTATGAGTTCAACGACACGTCGGGCAACAATCTTTACACCTATAACGGCCCGCTCACGAACGCCGAGTTCCTGCGCGAAATCCAGGGCAGCCAGCAGATTTCCTTTGCTGACTCGGGCGGCCTGCTCACGACGATTTCCGGCGGCAACGAACTCTACACGCCGGGCCTGTCGAAGCTGTACAACATGTACAAGGCCAATCCGGAGCAGTGGACCCACACGCTGACCGCAGCGAACTGGCTGGCGTCGCGCGTCACCAACTATGCCCATTTCACGGAGACGACCAAGGCGGCCTATGCCATGGCGACCGGCACGATCACGCCCAAGCTGAAGGTGCGCGCTGGCCTTCGCTGGGAGCGGACCGATACCAATGCGTTGGAATTCGATCCCCTCTCGCCGACCGAACTGGTCGCTGCGGGCTTCGCGGTGAACGCCACGACCGGGCAGGCAACCACCATTCCGGGCCTGGAGAAGCAGTATTCGCGCCCGATGGTCGATCGCAAAGGCAATTATAGCTACTTCTTCCCCAGCGCTTCGGTGAAGTACGAGTTCGACCAGCAAACCCAGCTGCAGCTGGGCTATAGCCGCACGATCCTGCGTCCCGAACCAGACGTTCTGGCGGGCGTGGTAACGCGCAACGACATCGACAAGATCGTGAACACGCCCAATCCGGGGCTGGAGCCCGGGATTTCCGACAATTACTCGGTACGTCTGGCGCGCTATTTCGAGCCGGTCGGCATCGTTTCTATCGGCCTGTACCAGAATACGGTGAAGGGCATGTTCCAGCCCTATGAGCTGACCGCCGCCGAATTCGGCAATACCAACCCCGAATTCGCGGATTATACGTTCATCACCACGGCGAAGGTCCCGGGCAACGCGGTCAAGATCCGCGGCGTCGAGGTCGCGTTCAACCACTCGCTCAACTATCTGCCGGGGCCGCTGAAGCACCTGCGTATCCGCGGATCGTTCATGTACAACGATCCCAATGTGCCGATCGTGCGCGTCGCCAACAAGATCGGCTCGCTCTCGCTTTCGTACAATGACCGCAGGCTCCGGTTCAATCTCAACAGCGTATGGACCGACGACAAGTATCGCAGCACCACGCCTTCATGGTTCGCCGCACGGTGGGACGTGAGCGCCAATGCGAGTTACAAGGTCTATAAGAACTACGAAGTGTTCTTCTCGGTCTCGAACCTGCTCAACAACAACATCAACGTCATCGTGCCTGGCAGCCTCGCGCCGGGCGGCGGCCTGGCCGATCACAGCGCCATCAACGTCTTTAACGGGCGTAACGGCGTAATCGGCGTGCGGGCGCGGTTCTGAGCATGGCACAACAGGGGA
Organism: Sphingomonadales bacterium; assembly: GCA_004173185.1. Lineage (GTDB taxonomy): Bacteria > Pseudomonadota > Alphaproteobacteria > Sphingomonadales > Sphingomonadaceae > Sphingomonas. Next base: position 44,112 of record SEFZ01000034.1, read on the forward strand.
AGGGGCGCGGGGGCCGGCGCTGGCGCATCGTTGCGGCAGCGCCGGTAATAGCCGGCACCGTCTGGGGTTTGGCCCCGGCGGCGCATGCGCAGGCTGGCGCGGCGGAGCGGGAGGTCGGCATCATTGTCGGCCAACCGCTCCCCGGCTGGCGGATGGGCGAGATCGACATTCACCAGATCAACACCGGGCGCGGCGAAGCATCGTTCCTGATCCTGCCCGACGGCACCAATCTGCTGGTCGATGCCAGCGGCAAAACGGTCGAGGAAGC
>SEFZ01000035.1 GCA_004173185.1 Sphingomonadales bacterium
GTTTTCAGGCGGTACGGATGGGGCAATGCTGCCGGCGCAGTACCGCGAACACTTCACCCACCCCTAACCCCTCCCTTGCAGGGAGGGGAATAGCTATGTTGCTTCCATGCCGATCCACATCGTCCATCACCCGGCCTATGTCGCGCCCGCGCCGAAGCGCAGCCAGTATCAGTGGAACAAGAACGGGCTGGTCCGTGATCTGCTGCGCGATCGGGGTGACGCGCTGGTGTGGCACGCCCCCGAACCGATGCCGCGCCACTGGCTGGAGGCGGCGCACGATCCCGAATATGTCGCCGAAGTGATCGAAGTGCGCGTGCCGCCCCACAAGGAACGCCGCATCGGCTTCCCGGTGACGCCGGAAGTGGCGTTGCGCTCGCAATATGTGCCGGGTGGGACGTATCTGGCGGCGCTGCTGGCGATCGAGCATGGTTTCGCCGCGAACAGCGCGGGCGGCAGCCACCATGCGCTGGCTGATACCGGGGCGGGGTTTTGCGTGTTCAACGACCTTGCAATCGCCGCGATCCGGCTGGTGGAGGAAGGCACCGCAAACCGCGTGCTGATCGTCGATTGCGACGTGCATCAGGGCGACGGCACTGCGGCGCTGACCGCGGGCAGGCCCGAAATCGCGACCTATTCGATCCATGCCGAAAAGAACTTCCCGGCCCGCAAGGCGCGCTCGACGCTTGATGTGCCGCTCGCCGACGGCACCGGCGATGCCGAATATCTCGAAACGCTCGCCGCCACGCTCACCCCGATGATCGATCAATTCGCCCCCGATCTCGTGCTGTATCAGGCTGGAGTCGATCCGCTCGCGGGGGACCGGCTGGGGCGGCTGGGGCTCAGCTATCAAGGGCTGGAAGCGCGCGACCACTGGATCGGCGAGACGTTCGCCAGCCGAAGCATCCCGTTCGCAAGCGCATTGGGCGGTGGCTACGGCCTCGACGCGCTCGAAGTATCGCGTCGCCATATCGCTTCGATTCTCGCTCTGGGAACTGCGGCGGCAAAACAACCTTTGCAGGTGTGAAGGGATTTTCTACTTTGGGGTTGCCGCAAGCGGTGCGTAGGATGCTGACAACGACATAAAAAGCAGGATGACCGGCCATGGCTACTGCCGCCCATACGCTGACGCCCGAGGAAGCATCAGCGAGCCCGCCCCCAGAGGCGATTGTCGTCCGCTTCGCGGGCGACTCGGGTGACGGCATGCAGCTAACCGGAGGCCAATTCACCCTCTCCACCGCGCTGGCCGGCAATGATCTGGCGACCTTCCCTGACTTTCCCGCAGAGATCAGAGCACCGCAGGGCACCTTGTTTGGCGTCTCAGCCTTCCAGATCAATTTCGGCTCGACTGCGATCGAGACTGCGGGCGACCAGCCCGACGTGCTCGTCGCGATGAACCCGGCGGCGCTCAAGACCAATGTCGAGGCGCTCAAGCCAGGCGGGTTGATTATCGCCGATGCGGGCGAGTTCGGGCAGCGCAATCTCGACAAGGCGAAATATGCCGCCAATCCGCTCGAGGACGACAGCCTTGGCAAGTGGCAGTTGCTCAAGCTCGATATCTCGGCGCTGACCGTCGAGGCGGTGAAGCCTTACGGCCTTGGCAACAAGGAAGCGCTGCGCTGCAAGAATATGTGGACGCTGGGGCTGGCGCTCTGGATGTTCGACCGGGACCGCGCGCCGCTGATCGATTGGCTCAAGGCCAAGTTCGCCAAACTGCCCAATATCGCCGAAGCCAATATCGCCGCGCTCAATGCCGGCCATGCTTATGGCGAGACGGCCGAACTCGGCGCGTTGGGCATTTCGCAGCGCAACGTCTCCGCCGCGCCTGCCGAGCCGGGGCTGTATCGCACCGTCACCGGCGCCGATTCGATCTCGCTTGGCCTTGTCGCGGGTGCGCAATTGGCCGGGCTGCCGATGTTCTTCGGCGGCTATCCGATCACGCCTGCGTCGGCGATCCTCCACGCATTGTCGCGCTACAAGGAATATGGCGTCACGACCTTTCAGGCCGAGGACGAGATCGCCGCGATCGCCTCCGCTCTGGGTGCCGCTTATGCCGGTTCGCTGGGGGTTACCTCGTCGTCAGGCCCCGGCATCGCATTGAAGGGCGAGGCGATGGGCCTCGCGATCATGACCGAATTGCCGCTTGTTATCATCAATTCGCAGCGGGGCGGTCCCTCCACCGGACTTCCCACCAAAACTGAGCAGTCGGATCTATATCAAGCGGTATATGGCAGAAATGGCGATGCGCCGATGCCAGTGATCGCCTCGCGCTCGGCCGCCGATTGCTTTGATGTCGCGATCGAAGCGGTGCGGATCGCCACGCAATATATGACTCCGGTGATGATCCTCACGGATGGCTATATCGCCAATGCCGCCGAGCCGTGGAAGGTGCCCGATATGAGCACCTACAAGCCGTTCCCGGTTGTGCATCACACCGATCAGCCGGCCGAGGGCGAGAAGTTTCTCCCTTATTCGCGTGACGAGAAGCTCAAGCGCCCATGGGTAAAGCCGGGCACGCCGGGGCTGCTGCATCGCATCGGCGGGATCGAGAAGGCGGTGGATACCGGCAACCTCGATTATTCGCCGAAGAACCATCAGGCGATGACGGACATCCGCCGCGACAAGGTGCTCGGCATCGATATTCCCGATCAGGAAGTGGATACCGGGCAGGCGGGCGGCAAGCTCGTCGTGGTCGGCTGGGGCTCGACCTATGGCCCGATCACCAGCGCCGTCCGTCGCGCGCGGGCGAAGGGCGTAGACGTCAGCCACATCCACATCCGCCACATCTGGCCGCTGCCGAAGAATTTGGGCGATCTGCTCAGGAGTTATGAGCATATCCTCGTGCCGGAAATGAACACTGGCCAACTCAAGACCGTGCTGCGCGATCAATATCTGGTCAACGCGGTGCCGCTCAACAAGGTGAGCGGTCAGCCCTTCACGATTGCCGAGATCGAAGCTGCGATTACGCGGCATTTGTCGAGCGACAAGGCCGAAGAGTTGGCACCGGACAACACGCAACTTCCAAGCACTGAGGCTGTGAATCCATGAACGAGATCACCACCATCAAGCCCAGCACGCCCAAGGATTGGGAAACCGATCAGGAAGTCCGCTGGTGCCCCGGCTGCGGCGACTATGCGATCCTCAAGGCGGTGCAGCGCACCATGCCGGAGATTGGCGGCACGCCCGAAAACACCGTGTTCGTCAGCGGCATCGGCTGCTCGTCGCGCTTTCCCTATTATATGGAGACCTATGGCTTCCACACCATCCATGGCCGCGCGCCGGCGGTGGCGACGGGGGTCAAGCTCGCCAATCCGGAACTCGATGTGTGGATCATCACCGGCGACGGCGATGGGCTGTCAATCGGCGGCAACCACACGATGCATCTCCTCAGACGCAATCTGAACTGCCAGCTTTTGCTGTTCAACAACGAGATTTACGGCCTGACCAAGGGGCAGTACTCGCCGACCAGCCGCGAGGGCACGCGCAGCCCTTCCACCCCGTTCGGCTCGGTCGATCATCCCGCGAAGCCCTGCGCCTTTGCGCTGGGCAGCGGGGGGCGCTTCATCGCGCGCGGGATCGACGTCCACAAGAATTTGCCGATGGTGCTCAAGGCCGCGCATGCGCACCAAGGCACCGCGTTCGTCGAGATCTTCCAGAACTGCATCGTTTATAATGACGATGTGTTCGAGCCGTTCACCGCCAAGCCCAATGCGCAGGCGAACCAGATGTGGGTCACGCATGGCGAGCCGTTGGTGTTTGCGGGCGGCACCAAGGGGCTGGCGCTCGATACCAGCACGCTGACGCTCAAGGTCGTGGACGTGGTGGATGGCGATGTGTCGGGCATATTGATCCACAACCAGACCAACCGCGCCATCGCCCATCTGTTGGTCGAAATGCCGTTCGGTCCGTTCCCGATGGCCTTGGGCGTGATCTATGACGATCCGGCCCCAACCTTCGAAAGCGCCGTCGTCGCGCAGAACAAGGCTGTGGCGGAGGGCAAGACCCCCGATCTTCAGAAGCTGGTCGCCAAGGGCCAGACCTGGATGGTGGACAAACAACCCCACGCGATCTGACAAAGATGGACGCGGGGACGGGACATTTGGGCCAGGGGAAGAGCCGTAGCGGCTTTTTCGAGCGCACGCTTGATCGGATCGATGCGGGCATAGAAGTCGGTAGCATGGACGTGGCACGACCCGATGGCTCGCGCCGCTTGCTCGGTGGTCGCGCGATGGGACCCGCAGCCGTCGTCAATCTCCAAAGCTGGCGCGCGGTGATGCGGCTGGCACTCAGCGGTTCGGGTGGATGGTTCGAAGCGTGGCGGGCCGGGGAATGGTCCAGCCCCGATCTCGTGCAGGTCTTCGCCGTGTTCAGCCGCAATCGCGTGGCGCTGGCGCGGCCGGGAAGGGCGACGGGGCCGTGGCGGATCGCCAAGCGCGCGTGGCACTGGCTCCATCGCAACAGCCGCAACGGATCGCGCAAAAACATCCATGCGCATTACGATCTGGGCAATGATTTCTACGCCCAGTGGCTCGACGCCGGCATGACCTATTCGAGCGCGCTGTTCGCGGCACCCGAACAGTCGCTCGAAGATGCGCAGGCCGCCAAGCTCGATGCGATGCTGGTGCGAACCGCCACCAAGCCCGGCGACACGATTCTCGAGATCGGCTGCGGTTGGGGTTCCTTCGCCGAAACCGCGCTGGCGGCGGGTCGCGAAATCCACGGCATCACCATCTCCCCGTCTCAGCTTGCTTACGCCACCGCGCGCAATCGGCACGGCCTGTTCAGCCTCACTGACTATCGCGACATTACTGGCACTTATGACGCTGTGGTCAGCATCGAGATGGCCGAGGCCGTGGGCCGCGAATATTGGCCGGCCTATCTCTCGGCGATCGCGCACGCGCTAAAGCCCGGCGGTCGCGCGGCGTTGCAGATCATCACGTTCGATGACGCGCTGTTCGCCGGCTATGCCTCGAACGTCGATTTCATCCAGACCTATATCTTCCCCGGCGGACTGCTGATTTCCGAGAGCGCCTTCCGCGCGCTGGCTGCCGCCCATGGCCTCGAATGGCGCGACCAGCACAATTTCGGCGCGAGCTATGCTGAGACCTGCAAGCGCTGGCGCGAGAATTTTGACCGCGCCGTCGCAAATGGTACGCTGCCGAAACAATTCGATACGCGTTTTGTCGCGCTGTGGCGCTATTATCTGATGTATTGCGAAGGCGGATTCAGGGGCGGCGGTATCGACGTCGTCCAGGTCACGCTAATCAAGGAGGGATGATGCTCAAGACCTGGATGCTCCCACTGGCGTTGCTCGCCAGCGGCCCCGCTTATGGCCAGGCCGTGGTGTCGCCCGATGTGCCGGTAAAGCAGGACACCGCCAGCCTTCGTCAGGTCGGCGGGGAAGTGCTGTTCTGGAGCCAGGCGCAGCGCGCCGCGAACTTCCCGCACATGGAAAAGATCTTCCCCGGCAATATCGCCAAGGCCGGCACCAAGGTTCGCCCGCTGCCCAAGGGCACGCCGCTCGCAATGCCCGAAAGCGAGATTGAGAGCTTCCTCGCCGCGCAGAATGTCGGCGGACTGATCGTGCTCAAGGACGGCAAGGTCGTGCTGGAGCGCTATGCCCGCGGCTATGGCCCCGAAGGGCGCTGGACGAGCTTCTCGGTCGCCAAGTCCTTCACCTCGGCGCTGGTCGGCGCGGCGCTGGAGGACGGCTTCATCAAGTCGATCGCCGATCCGGTGACCAAGTACATCCCGGAACTCGCTGGCAGCGGCTATGACGGCGTCACCGTCGAGCAATTGCTGACGATGACTTCGGGCGTGAAGTGGAACGAGGATTATACCGACCCGAAGTCCGATGTGGCGCGAATGTTCGTGGAGCCGGTGCCTGCGGGGCAGGACCCCACGGTCTTCTATATGAAGAAGCTCCCGCGTGAGACCGAGCCGGGCAAGAAATGGGTCTACAAGACCGGCGAGACCAATCTGATCGGCGTCCTCGTCCACCGCGCGACCAAGAAGCCGCTGGCGACCTATCTCAGCGAGAAGATCTGGAAGCCCTATGGCATGGAGCAGGATGCATTCTGGATGGTCGATCCCACCGGCAATGAAGTCAGCGGCTGCTGCCTGTCGGTGAGCCTTCGCGATTATGCCCGTTTCGGCCAGTTCGTACTGGAGGGCGGGCACGGCGTAGTTCCGCCCAACTGGTTCGAGATTTCCACGCGCCCGCATGCCGAAATCGGCGCGCCCGGCTTTGGCTATGGCTTCCAATGGTGGAGCTATCCGCAGGGCCGCTATGGCGCACAGGGCATTTTCGGCCAGACGATCCGGGTAGATCCGAAGACCAAGGTGGTGATCGCGGTTTCGGCCGCCGCACCCAAAGCGAGCGACGCGGCCTATGGTAAAGAGCGCTCGGCGTTTCTGGAGAAGTTGTTCGCGGCGGCTGCCGCCAAATAGCGTAAACCGTCACCCCGGCCTCGTGCCGGGGTCCACCAAGCGGCCTGGAGCGGAACTGGAGGGGAGAGCTTTTCTCTCGCGGAGTGGCAGCCCGGCACAAGGCCGGGGTGAATCCGTAGGAGGACGTTATTCAACCCGCTCGAAATGCCCGGTCTCAAACCCGGCGGTCATCAGCGCTGCGATCCGCTCGGCCGCGACTTCGGGTGCCTTCACGCTCTCCGGGTTCTCTCCCGGATAGGCGCGTGCGCGCATCTTGGTGCGGGTCGCGCCCGGATCGACCAAAGCGGTGCGCACGCCGGTGATGTGGCGGACTTCTTCGCCATAGCTGAGCAGCAGATTTTCGAACGCCGCCTTGGACGCGCCATAGCTTCCCCAATATGCGCGGGGAATACGCCCGACGCTGGAGGTCAGCCCGATCACCCGCCCGGACTGCGCCTTGCGCAGCAGCGGATCGAAAGCGGCGATCAACGCGGCCTGTGCCGTCACGTTGAGCGTCAGGACCTTGGCGAATTCCTTGAAATCGATCGCGCCGGTCGCGCTCAGCGTGCCGAGGGTCGCGGCGTTCAGCACCATCATGTCGAGCACGTCCCAGCGCTCGGACACTGCGCCGGCAAGCCGCGCAATGCTCTCATTCTCGGTCAGGTCCATCGGCGCGATCGTCGCCGTGCCGCCTGCGGCGTCGATGGCTTCCTCGATTTCCTCAAGGCCCCCGGCGGTGCGTGCGGTGAGAATCACATGCGCACCGGCCTTGCCGAGCGCGAGCGCGGTGGCGGCGCCGATCCCGCGGCTGGCGCCGGTTACGAGCGCAATCTTATCGGCAAGGGGCTTGGTCACGTGAATCTCCGGGAAGGCTTAGCCGACCCGTTCCTCCAGAAGCGCGAACTGGTCAACCGGCTGCATCTCATCCTGATCGGTGAGCGTCGTCGGATAGTCGCCGGTGAAACAGGCATCGCAGTAGCGCGGATTGATATCCGCGCGGCGCGCTTCGCCCAATGCCTTGTAGAGTCCGTCGATCGAAACGAACGCCAGACTGTCTGCATGGATGAAGTCGGTCATGCCGCCCAGATCGAGCTTGGCGGCGAGCAGCTTGGTGCGTTCGGGCGTATCGACGCCGTAGAAGCAGCTGTGCCGGGTGGGCGGGCTGGCGACGCGCAGATGGACTTCGGCCGCGCCGGCTTCGCGCATCATCTGCACGATCTTCAGGCTGGTGGTGCCGCGCACGATCGAATCGTCGACCAGCACGACGCGCTTGCCCTTGATCAGCTCGCGATTGGCGTTGTGCTTCAGCTTCACGCCCAGATGGCGGACCTTGTCGCCCGGCTGGATGAAGGTGCGGCCGACATAATGGGAGCGGATGATGCCCAGCTCGAACGGGATGCCGCTTTGCTGCGCATAGCCGATCGCCGCGGGCACGCCCGAATCGGGGACGGGGACGATGAGATCGGCGTCTACTGGCGATTCGATCGCCAGCTGTGCGCCGATCGCCTTGCGCACCGAATAGACCGAGCGATCCTCGGAGATCGAATCGGGGCGCGAGAAATAGACGAATTCGAAGATGCACGGCCGCGGCGCGGCGGACGCGAACGGCTTGTGCGAGGTGATTTCGCTGCCCTTTACGATCACCAGTTCGCCCGGCTCGACATCGCGGACATATTCGGCGCCGACCACGTCGAGCGCCACCGTCTCGGATGCGAAGATCACGGCATCGTCGAGCTTGCCCATCACCAGCGGGCGGATACCTAGCGGATCGCGGCAGGCGACCATGCCTTCCGGCGTCATCACGATCAGCGAATAGGCGCCTTCGACCTGCTTCAGCGCATCGATGAAGCGATCGATCAGCGTGCGATATTGCGAGGTGGCGACGAGATGGATGATCACCTCGGTATCGCTGGTCGATTGGAAGATCGCGCCACGGCGGACGAGATCGCGCCGTAGCCGGACCGCGTTCGAGATATTGCCGTTATGCGCGATCGCAAAGCCGCCGCTCGCCAGATCGGCATAAAGCGGCTGAACGTTGCGGATCGCCGAGGCGCCGGTGGTGGCGTAGCGCACATGGCCGCAGGCGACGCTGCCGCCCAGCGCGCGGATCACGTCATCGCGATCAAAGTTCCCGGCGACTTGCCCCATCGCTCGGTGCGTGTGGAATTCGTGCCCGTTGAAGCTCGTAATGCCCGCTGCCTCCTGGCCGCGGTGCTGGAGCGCGTGGAGGCCAAGGGCGACAAGAGCCGCCGCGCCTTCCACACCGGATACGCCAAACACGCCGCACTCTTCGCGCAGCTTGTCGTCATCGAACGGGTCTGTGGTAAGCATCGTCCCTCAGGTAGTTCGGTGTCGTCGCGAGGGCCTATACGCCCTCGATCCGGGTTTGTCGCCGGTCCGTAACAAAGAAATGACCCTGCGGTTTTTTCTCCGGGGTTTCAGGGGGATGAGGGGAAGCCAAAGACGGCGAGGGACCTCGCGATCGCGGGGCTGTCTGGTCTGCACAACGGCAAACCGGTGGACGTGATTCGGGCGGCCGAGAGCTTAAACCAAACCTGCCCCGGCACAGGGCCGGGGTGACGAGCAGGGGGCGGGGCGCTACTGACTGTCTTCTATGGATACGCAACGCGACAGCACCCTCACGCTCGACCCGAAATATGATTCCAACGGCCTGATCACCGCAGTCGCCACCGATATGTCGGGCGTGCTGCTGATGGTCGCGCATATGAACGCCGATGCGCTGGCCGCGACGCTCGAATCGGGCGAGGCAACCTTCTGGTCGCGCAGCCGCAATCGGCTGTGGAAGAAAGGCGAGACTTCGGGCCACGTGCTCAAGGTTCAGGAAGTGCGCATCGATTGCGATCAGGACGCGCTCTGGCTCAAGTGCGAGCCGCTCGGCCCCGCCTGCCACACCGGCGAGCGCAGCTGCTTCTACCGCGTTATCGAAGACGGCAGACTGGTCCGCGACGCGTGAGAGCGTTGCCGCTGCTCCTGATGCTCGCCGCTTGCTCCGGCGGGCAGCCGGCCGCCAAGGATCAGCCTCCGCAGGATCTGGAGAAAGCCGCGATCGAGCGCGGCCTGGTCCGCAACCCCGCCGATACCGAGATTGCGGGCCTTTATGCGCGCGACACCGATCGCATCTGCATCGTGCCCTCCAGCATCGGCTATAAAATCGGTGCGTTCGTCGATTATGGCGATGGCATCACCTGCAGCGGCACAGGCACCGCGAGCCGGGTAGGCGAGACGCTGCATATCGAACTGGGCGACGGCGATGCCTGCGGGTTCGATGCCAAATTCGATGGCGACAAGATCATCTTGCCGGGCGTCGTGCCCGATGGTTGCACCAAATTCTGCTCGCGCCGCGCTTCTTATGCGGGCCTCGAAGTCAGCCGGCTGAGCGAATCGCCGGCCGAGGCAGTGGCGATGCGGGACGGCAACGGAAAACGCCTCTGCGCTGATTGACGTTCACGTAAAGGGAAGGTAGGCAAATGTCATGTCTGCCGTAGCTTCTTTCGTCGAGGCCCTGGCCCCGATCGAGCCGCGTACCGATCGCGACTCGTTTTCGATCTCCGACTTGTGCGCGGAGTTCGCGGTCACGCCGCGCGCCTTGCGCTTTTACGAGGATGAGGGGCTGATTGGCCCCGAGCGCCGGGGTACCGCGCGCATCTATTCGCACCGTGATCGCGCCCGGCTCGCCTGGATCCTGCGCGGCAAGCGCGTCGGCTTCAGTCTCGCCGAGATCCGCGAGATGATCGATCTTTACGATGTCGGCGATGATCGGAGCACCCAGAAGGCAGTGACGCTTGCACGCTGCATGGATCGCATCCGCCTGCTCGAAGAGCAGAAGCACGACATCGACGCCCATATCGAAGAACTCAACCAATTCGTCAGCCTGCTCAAAAGCGGCGACGCCTGAAGAGGATCTGCAATGCCACAATATACGCCGCCCGTCCGCGAAACGCGCTTCATCCTCGATTCGGTGATCGGCCTCGATCGCTATGCCAACCTGCCGGGCTTCGAGAATGCGACGCCAGACACGGTCGATGCCGTGCTTGACCAGGGCGGCAAGTTCGTCGCCGAAGTCCTCTTCCCGATCAACCATTCGGGCGATCAGCAGGGTTGCACCCGCCACGAAGACGGCAGCGTCACCACGCCGGACGGCTATAAGGAGGCGTATAAAGCTTTCGTCGAGAGCGGTTGGGGCACGCTGAGCGCGCCGGAGCAGTTCGGCGGGCAGGGTATGCCGCACGTCGTCTCCACGGCGTTTCAGGAATATATGATCTCCGCCAACATGGCATTCGCCATGTACCCGGGCCTCACCCATGGCGCGGTCGCATCGCTGCTGGTCAAGGGTACGCCCGAGCAGCAGGAGAAGTATGTCCCCAAGATGGTTTCGGGCGAATGGGGCGGCACGATGAACCTGACCGAGCCGCAGTGCGGCACGGATCTCGGCCTCATCCGCACCCGCGCCGAGCCGGCAGCGGATGGATCCTGGTCAATCACTGGCACCAAGATCTTCATCTCGTCGGGCGAGCATGACCTGACCAGCAACATCATTCATCTCGTCCTCGCCAAGACGCCGGGCGCGCCGGAGAGCAGCAAGGGCATCTCGCTGTTCGTGGTGCCCAAGTTCATCGTCAACGATGATGGCTCGCTGGGTGCGCGCAACGCGGTCACCTGCGGCTCGATCGAGCACAAGATGGGCATCCACGCGAATTCGACCTGCGTGATGAATTATGACGGCGCCACCGGCTGGCTGGTCGGCGACGAGATGAAGGGCCTCGCCGCGATGTTCATCATGATGAACGCCGCACGCTTGGGCGTGGGCCTTCAAGGCCTCGGCATTGGCGAAGTCGCGCTGCAGAACGCCGTGCAATATGCTGAAGACCGCCGCCAGGGCCGCGCGCTAACTGGCGCGCAGGAGCCGAACGAAAAGGCCGACACGCTGTTCGTCCATCCCGACGTTCGCCGCATGCTGATGGAGGGCAAGGCGCTCACCGAAGGCCTGCGCGCTTTGTGTCTCTGGGGTGCGCTCCAGAACGATCTTGAGCATGCCGCCGAAACCGAGGAAGAGCGCCAGCTCGCCGGCGATCTGCTCGGCCTGCTCACGCCGGTCATCAAGGGTGTCGGCACCGATATCGGCTACCGCGTCGCGACCGATGCGCAGCAGGTTTATGGCGGCCATGGCTACATCGCCGAATGGGGCATGGAGCAATATGTGCGCGATGCCCGCATCTCGATGATCTACGAAGGCACCAATGGCGTGCAGGCGATGGATCTGGTCGGCCGCAAGCTCGCCCAGAATGGCGGCCGCGCCGTGCAGGCATTGTTCAAGGTTGTGACCGAAGAGACCGCCGCCGCGAAGGGCGACGAGAAGCTTAAGGACTATGCCGAAGGTCTGGAGAAGGCACTCGGCCACCTTCAGGGTGCCACGATGTGGATGGCGACCAACGGCTTCAAGAACCCCAACCATGTGGGTGCGGGTGCTTATCCCTATATGCAGCTGACCGGCACGGTCGCGCTCGGCCTGATGTGGCTGCGCATGGCGACCGCCGCATCGGCAAAGCTCGCCGAAGGCGGGGAGAACGCCAAGTTCTACGAAGCCAAGCTGATCACCGCGCGCTTCTATGCCGAGCGTTTCTTCCCCGAAGCAGGTTCGCTCCGCCGCAAGATCGAAGCAGGCAGCGATACCGTGATGGCGCTCGATCCGGAGATGTTCCGGGCGGCCTAAGCGGTTTCGCTTGAGCAACGGAGCGGGCGCAGGGCATAGCATGGCTATGACCCTTGCGATCGTCCCGTTGCTCCCGCTCGATCGCGGCTATCTCCACGCAATGCAGGTCCGCGCGCTGCTGACCGGCGTAGCGCTCGTCCTTGCGGCGTTTCTCGTCGAATGGTTGCTTGCCGAAGGGCTGCTGGTTGCTTGGGTGATCGGGGACCTGCCGGCACGGGGGCTTGTCGTTGGCCCGGCGGCGCTGATCGCGATCTGGATGGCCGGGTTCGCGCCGGGGCGGCGCTGGCGGCGCTGGGGCTATGCGTTCACCGGCACCGAAGTCCACGTCGCACAGGGCTGGCTGGTGGAACTGCACACGATCGTGCCGGTATCGCGGGTTCAGCATATCGATGTGGGGCAGGGGCCCCTCGAGCGTGCCTTCGGCCTGTGCCATATCGAACTATACACCGCCGCCAGCCTGTTGCGCCTGCCCGGCATCTCGCGCGAGACCGCCGAGGAGATACGCGACGCGATCCGCCTACGGATCGGCAGCGCGGCACCGTGAGCGCTCCAGATACCGCGCCACGGCGGCTTCATCCTGCGGCGGCGGCAATCGATTTTCTTCGCCGCGCGCCGGCGAGTTGGGGCAGCATCACCGCGATCATTCTGGTCTCCAGCCGCGACATCTGGTTCGCTTCGGCAGTAGCGGGCGGCTTCGCCTTCCTGTCGGCGTTGCTCGCCGTCGCGCGGTGGCGCAGCTTCACTTATCGGCTCGACGCGCAAAGCGGGCTGGTGATCGATCAGGGCCTGCTGCGCCGCAGCCGCCGTTCGATCCCTGCCGAGCGGATCGAGGACGTTTCGACCGAGCAAGGCCCATTGCAGCGGCTGTTCGGCCTCGTCCGCGTCCATATCGAGACCGGCGGAGGAAGTGCGGACGAAGGGCTGCTCGACAGTGTCGGCAAGGCCGAGGCGATCCGCCTGCACGCCCTGCTTCTCGGGGACGGCGTGGCCGCCGAAACGCGCGCGGAATCTGAAATCGCGAAAGACTCACCGCTCTTCGCGATGACGCTGCGACGGGTGCTGCTGCACGGCCTGTTCGGCTTCTCGCTGCTTTGGCTCGCGGCGATCCTCGCGTTGCTCAACGGGCTGGAGCGCGTGACCGATTTCGACTTGCACGATCTGTTCGATCTCGCCGAACGCGAGGCGGTGGCCCGGTTCAGCCTGGCATCGGCGCTGGCCGTGCTCGCGCTGCTATTGATATTGGGCGTATTTGCCGGGGTGGCCAGCTCGGTCATGCGCGATTTCGGTTTCCGGCTTACGTATGAGGATGGCCGTTTCCGGCGCACGCGCGGGTTACTCACGCGTAGCCAGACTCTGGTCGCGAACCGACGTATTCAGGTGGGCCTGATCCGGCGCGGCTGGCTGAGCGGGCGGATGGGCTTCGCGGCGCTCGAGGTGCAGACGCTCGGCGGCAGCGACGGCCCTGCGGGTCGCCACGAACTCGCGCCCTTCGCAACGCAGCCCGAGATCGATGCGGTGCTGGCCAAGACGCTGTTGCCTCCCTTCGAGCCCCAAGCACTGATCGGCGTTTCGCGCGCACATGCTCCGCTATGGGCAATTCGTCGCATTGCGCCGCTGGCGGCTGCGGTCGCGATCGCCGGCTGGCTCTGGCCGCTCGCATGGTTTGGCCTGTTGCTGGTTCCGTTGCTCGCCGGGATCGGCTGGTATCAGCGGCAACATCATCGCTATGCGCTGCGCAGCACCAGCCTGCAGGTCATCAGCGGCGTGCGGACCGAACGCGAATGGATCGCGCCCTATCCGGCGGTTCAGAGCGTGATGGTGCGGCGCGGCCCGTTACAGCGCTGGTTCGGGGTGGCAAGCGTGATGGTCCACACTGCCGGGGGTAAGACTATCTCGCCCGACATTCTCGATATTCGCGCCGATGTCGCAGGCCCGCTGGCGCGCGATCTGATCGCGCGCACCTGAACTCAGTTTGCGGGGGCCGCCCTGGGCGCTGGTGTCGGCTTCGCAGTCGGTAGCGTCGGCGCAGGCTTCGCGCCCGGCAGCGTCAGCGTCGCCTGTGGCTTACCGGTTGCGGGTGCGGGTGCCGGAACCACAGCTTCCTTCCGCCGAACGCCGGTGAGCAGCGCGGGACCCTTGGCCTCGGCTCCTTCGACTGCGTTGGCAGGCGGGGGCGTAACCGGTGGTTGCGCGCGCATGCACTGCAACGGGCTGGGCCGGCGGAACTGGCCGCAATTCCACAAAGCCTTGGCGAAGCCCTGGCTCTGGTCGCGCAGGTAGCTGAACGACATCGCCGAGACCTGCGCACTGCTCAGCGGCAGTCGGGCAGGGGTCTGTTTCGGATCGGCCCAGGCCATGAACTTGCAGTAATTGCGCTCGCCACAGGTGCGGATCGCCAGCGCGGCAAAGGCGTCGGCGGTCATCCCCTTGGGCAGGGTCAGCATGAAATTATTGCCCTCCGCCGTGCCGCCGCTCTCGGCCGCCAGCGGCGCAGGCACTGCGCTGGCCGGGATCGATGCGGGATCGACGATCACGCCGTCCGAGCCAGTCGGTGTAACGGCAGCAAGCGTTGGCGCATTGGGATCGCCGAAATGCGATTGCGATAGCCGCGCCATCTTGGGCACGTTGGGCTCGGCAGCGGTATAGCCGCGATTGAACGCAGGCGGCGTGCCCCACCATCCGGCCCAGCGGAAGAAAAGATGCGTATGCACCTCGGTGATCTTCTCAAGGCTGGCGCTCCAATAGGGGACGACCCAATCGGTATGGTAATGCGTGGCGTGGCCTACGGGGGCGTACACCGAACCATATAGCGCCATCCGCGCGACATCGCGGGCGCGTTCCCATGCGGCAGGGCGCGGCACCCAGCGTGCCATCGCGCCGTCACAGGTGAAGGTGAACTGGCAGCCGGTCGAGCGCTCCTGCCCCTGAAACACCACGCCGCAGATCGATTTGGGGAAGGCCGGGTGGCGCATCCGGTTGATGATGACCTGCGCCACTGCGCGCTGGCCTACCGTATCGTCACCGGCTTCATAGAACACTGCCGCGGCGAGGCAATCGACTGCGCGGGCCTGACTTTCCAGCGAGCCCGAGACGCGGAAGGCGCGCGCTGCGGGGTTGGGCAAAGTCGAGAAGGGGACCGTGTCGTTGATCGATTTGGCGTCGTCGGGCGCGACCTGCTGGATCTGCACGGGTTCGACTGCGGGCAACTCGGTCTTCGGTACCACGCGGTGGGAGACCACGACATGTGGCCGCTTGTGAACCAGCACGCGCGGCGTGGTCAGCACGAGCACCACCGGCACCGCAATCGCGATAAGCGCGATCACGGCGAGAATGATCTGAAGGACAGGGGGCACGCGCCGGGCGGGCGCGATGTCGGACGGGATCAGAAAAGGCTCCATATGCCGGGGTCGCGCCCCTTAACGCACAAGTTGCGCGTTTGGAACCATAACGGGGACGGAATGGCTTTGGCGTGAGACCAACGTGTGCCAATCTCATCGCGTGCAAAACCGCGCTCTTGGCCTGACCTTGGCCTAAACTTTCGCGAAAATGCGCGCTTAGCTGGGCCAGAACCCCGTGGCTTCGCACATGTCCCAATGATCCGCTGCGCCAAGCTTGCACGCTGCGCTGTTAGCGCCCTCGGTGCACTGCTTCACTTCGCGCTGGAAGCGCTTGTAGCAGCTTTCGGGCTTGGCCGGAGCCATCGGCGCGGGAGCGGCGTTGGCTTCCGGAATCACATGCACCGAAGGAACCGCGGCAACGGCGGCTTTCACCGCGTTGCGCGCTTCTACGGCACTGGGCATGACCTTCGCATCGTTTCCGAAAACGAGAGGCCAAGCCAGAAAAACCGCCAGCATGAAGCTGGCGCAGATCATTGCGTTACGCACGGAAATTCCCCCCGGAATGCGCGACTAACCCCGACTCGCCGAGACTAATGTTAATTGCGCATTAATGTCGAGGGGTTTCAGTTTTCTGGCAAGAAGTCCGGAACGCTCAAATATCGTTCACCTGTATCATAATTGAACCCTAATACCCGGCTTCCGGCGGGCAGTTCGGCCAGTTTCTGCTGAATCGCAGCCAGCGTCGCACCCGAAGAGATGCCAACGAGCATGCCTTCCTCGGTGGCCGATCGCCGTGCCATCTCCTTGGCGGCACCGGCATCGACCTTGATCACGCCATCGATCGCATCGGTGTGCAGGTTGCGCGGTACGAAGCCTGCGCCGATGCCCTGGATCGGATGCGGGCCGGGCTGGCCGCCCGAAATAACCGGCGAAAGCTCGGGCTCGACGGCATAGACTTTGAGGTTCGGCCAGCTCTTCTTGAGCGTCTCCGCCACGCCGGTGAGGTGGCCGCCGGTGCCAACGCCGCTGATCACAACGTCGAGCGGGCTATCGGCGAAGTCGTTGAGGATCTCCTGCGCGGTCGTGCGGGTATGCACGTCGATGTTCGCGGGATTCTCGAACTGTTGCGGCATCCATGCGCCATCGGTCGATTCGACGATCTCCATCGCGCGCTCGATCGCGCCCTTCATGCCCTTTTCGCGCGGGGTCAGGTCGAACGTCGCGCCATAAGCCAGCATCAGGCGGCGGCGCTCGATCGACATGCTCTCAGGCATCACCAGGATGAGCTTATAGCCCTTCACTGCGGCGACCATCGCCAGGCCCACGCCGGTATTGCCGCTGGTCGGCTCTACGATGGTGCCGCCGGGCTTGAGGTTGCCGTCTTTCTCGGCAGCTTCGATCATCGCCAGCGCGATGCGGTCCTTGATCGAACCACCGGGGTTCGATCGCTCGGACTTGATCCATACCTCGGCATCCGGGAACAGCTTGTTCACCCGCACATGGGGCGTGTTGCCGATGGTCTCGAGGATCGATTGGGCCTTCATGTCGTCATCTCCTTGGGAGGTATCTCAAGATTGGCCGGTGGGTCGAATGTACGCGCACGCCGTAGTTCGGGGAATAGCCGCGCCCATAGTATCGTGACAAGGATCGCGCCGATGCCGCCGCCGACAACCGCGGCGACCGGACCGATGGCTGCGGCGAGGAACCCGGATTCGGCCTCGCCCAATTCGTTCGAGCCCGAAATGAACAGCGTGGAGACTGCGCCGACCCGGCCGCGCATCTCGTCCGGCGTGTAAAGCTGGATCAGCGACTGGCGAACATAGACCGACACCATGTCCGCCGCGCCGAGCACGAACAATGCGACCAATGCGAGCAACACTGCGGGCGCGAAATCATGGCCGATCGCTGCGGGGCCGAAGATCGGAACCATCAGAGGCGCGCTCAGCCCGAAGGCAGCGGTGGCGACCCCGAACACGGCGACGGCGCCGAGCATCTTCACCCCGACATTGGTCTTGAGCGGCCGCCATGCGAAGAACGCCCCCACCACCACGGCACCAAGCGCGGGCGCAGCGCGCAAATGGCCAAGCCCTTCCGATCCGACTTGCAGGATATCGCGGGCATAGACCGGTAGCATCGCAGTCGCGCCACCGAGTAGCACGGCGAACAGATCGAGCGAGATTGCGCCGAGCACCAGCCGGTTGCGGCGAACATAATGTAGCCCGTCGATCATCTGCGCCCATGGGTTACCCGTGCCCTTCACCGCCGGCATCGGTACCGGCCGAATCAGGCACAGCATCACCACCGCGAACGAGAAAAGTCCGCCCGACACCGCATAAGGCAGCCAATCGGCACCAGCGTAGAGATAGCCACCCATCGCTGGCCCGATAATCGCGCCCGATTGCCATGCCACCGCGCTCAGCGCGATCGCAGTGGGCAGGATTTCCTTCGGCACCAGATTGGGTGCGAGCGCGCCCAAAGCCGGTCCGGCAAAAGCGCGGGCAACGCCGAGCAACGCCGCAATGCCGAACAATGCGGGCAGGGTGATCGTATCGTGCCAGGTCAACCAGCACAGGCTGACCGCGCAGAATACTTCGAGCGAGACTGCACCGCGCGCGATCCAGCGTCGATCGATCCGATCCGCAACCCAGCCAGCGAACAACGACAGCACCAACAAAGGCAGGAACTGCGCGACGCCGATCAGCCCAAGTTGAAACGCCGCTTCCTTTACGGTCATTGTCGCGCGGGCGATGTCGTACACCTGCCACCCGATGACGATCACCATCGCCATCTGCGCCAGCGTGGTCGAGAGGCGGGCGAGCCAATAATAGCGGAAGTTCGCGATCGCGAACGGATGACGAGGTGGCATGCGTGGCTCTTGGCGCTTCCGGATCGTTATCGCAACGCGCGAATGCGTGCCGCCGCGTTAAGGCGCGCTTTACGATTAGGTTGCTCGTCACGCGGCACGGAACCGTAGCGAGCCACCATTGTTCTTACGGCAGCGAAATCACCGGAGAGGAGACAATCGATGGGCAAGGGTATCCTGTTGTGGCTGGTGGGAATTCCGATACCGATCATCATCCTGCTGCTGCTTTTCTGGCGCTGATGGAGATGGGAAGTCGCGGCGTGGCAAAAACACGCGGCTTCCCTCTTGCTGCATCGCAGCAAAATCCCCATAATATCGCTATGACTTCGACCTCCGCCCCAGCGACCGACGGCCCAACGGGTCCCACCGCGACGATCCTCGAAGCGGTCGTCCGCATGCGCTGCATCTCCGCGACCTATAATCGCAAGCGCATGATTCTGGCACCGCACATTGCGTATCTGCGCGCTGGTGGTCTCTATATAGACGCGCTTGTCGTATCGCGTGAGAATATGCTCCCGCGCGAAGAGAAGTTCGGCACGTTCAAGATCGACGGGCTTTCCGAAGTGGCGATCACGCAGCGCGACTTCGCACCGAGCAACCTGTTCGACCCCAGCCTCGATAAATACGCCACCGCAGTGATGATGATCGAGCCCGAAGCCGTGGCCGCCTAAACCACCTCTTCGGCGAGGATGAACTTCGCGTCGTCGACCTGGCCCATGAATTCGCCCATGATCCCCTGGATCACATCGCCCGGCATGTCCTGCGCCACGAATCCGTTGAGATCAGGCACGTCGAAGATCTCGATATAATCCATCCCCGGCTCCCCTTCGCCCATCAGCAGGCCGGTCACGCGGTTATTGGTGTAGCTCGCGACACGGGCGAGGCCGCGCATCGCTGGATAATCGGTGGTGCGCACCCAATCCTCGAACGAAATCGCCGTAACGTTCGGCTTTAGCCGGTAGGTCAGGATAATCTTTGCCATCTGCTCTCCCCTCGATTTCCGCAACAGGATGACGCGCGGGGAGGGAGGCGGCAAGCGCCTTCATGGACACTTGCCGCCAGCCTTACTGCCTTAGCGGCAGCGCACTTCCTGGTTGCGATCAACCGAGCTTCCGAGTGCACCGCCGGCAACTGCGCCCAGCAGCGTGCCGATGGTCTTCGAGCGGCCGCCCGAAATGACGTTGCCGAACAGGCCACCAGCGGCGGCACCGACGATCAGGCCGGTAGTCCCATCGCTGCGCTTGCAATAATATTTGCCGTCCTGGCCGCGATAGACACGGTCGTCCTGCGTCAGCACGCGCTCACGATAATTGTTGCCGGCACGATAATCGCGAGCGGGATCGTAAAATTCATCGTCGCGCGGATCGACATAGCCGGTGGCGGGGCCGCCGCCGCCGCGCCAGTCTGCACGGGGGCGGACCGAGCGATAGCGCTCAACCGCCGCCTGATAGGTCTGATATTCGCTGTCGAAGCGGCGCTGGGCAGCATCAAGGCGCGCTTCTTCGTCCTGCACGCTGGTGGCAGGCCCGCGTTGCGCGGCGGCAGGGGTCGCGACGACGAGCGTGGCCGCGGCGATGGCAGCTAGGCATGTAAAGGTCTTCATTGGTCTCTCTCCAGGGTCTCGGGTGTCAGACGGTTGACGGAACCGAAACGTTCCAGCCCTGCGCTTGAATCTGACGTGAATAATGCGACTGGGTCCGCATTAGCCGCGCCGGACCTTCATCAAACCTAAAGGGTCCGGATCGTACCCCGTCAGCCAAGATAAAAGGTGGCGGGCAAAGCGGCACATGAGCGGTAAAAAATCGGGAGCAGCCCTGGCGAAGGGCGGGGGTGCGTTTACGGGCCTTGCCTTCGCGCGCAGGGCACCCGCCGATATCCTCGCCGCCGAGCATCTGCGGCTCTTCCGCAATTACGAAGCCATGGAACTGGGCTGGTTCTGGGCGACCGACGCCGAGGGCCAGATCACCTATGTCAGCGAGACCGCGGCGCGCGTGCTGGGCGATACCCCCGAGGCGCTGGTCGGGCGCGACTTCATTTCGCTGTTCCACAACGTCAATGACGACGTCGATATGGAGCGCAAGCGGACGCTTCCTTTCCAGATAGCGCGGCAAGCGCGGTTCGAGACGATTCCGGTGCGCGTCGTCGTTGGCACCGAGCAGCGCTGGTGGGCAGTCTCCGGCCAGCCGCAACTCGATTCGCGCGGTGCGTTCTGCGGCTATCTCGGCCACGGCGTCGACGTGACCAAGGAGCAGCGCGCTGCGTTTGAGAGCAATCGGCTGGCGATGTATGATCCGCTGACCGGCTTGCCCAATCGCCGCCGCATGGGCAGCTTGCTCGACAACACCATCGCCGCATTCCGCAGCCAGCAGCGCCCGTGCGCACTGCTGCTGATCGACCTCGATCGCTTCAAGCAGATCAACGACAGCCTCGGCCATCCGGTGGGCGATGCGCTGCTCAAGATCGTTGCCGAACGGCTCTCCAACATCGTAGACGATCCCGAGAAGATCGCGCGGATGGGCGGCGACGAATTCCAGATCATCCTGCCCGACGCCAGCGACCGGGTTGCGATCAATGAGCTGGCCACGCGGATCATCGAATCGCTTTCGCATCCTTATTACATCAACGGCAGCCGCTGCATGATCGGGGCATCGATCGGCATCGCGGTGAGCCCATACGACGCCGGCAACAGCGACGAGCTGGTCCGCAACGCCGATCTGGCGCTGTATGCAGCCAAGGGCGCAGGGCGGGGCAGGGCGCGCTTCTTCTCCTCCGATCTGCTCAAGGCCGCCGAAGACCGCCGCCTGCTCGAACATGATCTGATCGACGCACTCGGCAATGGCGAGTTCGCGGTGCATTACCAGCCGATCGTCGGGGCGCAGAGCGAGGAAGTCACCGGTTTCGAAGCGCTGCTGCGCTGGAACCATCCCAAGCGCGGGCGGATCTCGCCGTCGATCTTCATCCCGATTGCCGAAGACGCGAACCTTATCCCGCAGCTTGGCGAATGGACGTTGCGGCAGGCCTGCAAGGACGCCGCGACCTGGCCGGGCGATCTGCGCGTCGCGGTCAACGTATCGCCGATCCAATTCGCCAGCGAACAACTCCCCGCGATCGTGATGAGCGCGCTGGCCAATTCGGCGCTCAAGCCCGAACGGCTCGAACTCGAGATCACCGAGAGCGTCTTCCTGGGCGACGGATCGGAGACCGATGCGCGCTTTGCGGCATTGAAGCGCGTGGGCGTCCGCCTTGCGCTCGACGATTTCGGCACCGGCTATTCCTCGCTCGGCTACCTGAAATCCGCGCCGTTCGACAAGATCAAGATCGACCAGAGCTTCGTGCGCGGCACCACCGAGGAGGGCGCCCGCAATCAGGCGATCATCGCGGCGATCGTCGCGCTGGCGCAGGCGATGAACATGGAGACGACGGCCGAGGGCATCGAAAGCTTCGACCAGCTCGAAACGATGCGCCGCCTGAACGTCAGCCATATTCAGGGCTTCCTCTACAGCCGCGCCGTGCCGTCTGAGGATCTCGCCAAGCATGTCGTGGACGGCAAATGGGTGATCAAGCCGCAAGGCCCCGCCAAGCAGCGCCACATCCGCCACACCACGTTCCGCAAGGTCGGCGTGGTCCATGACAATCATTATTACGCCGCAGTGCTCAAGAACGTATCGGCATCGGGCGCACTGATCGAAGGCATTGTCGACGTGCCCGAGGGCACGCAGTTCGTGGTCGATCTGGGCGAGGGCCAGATGGTCGTCGCGATCGTCCGCCGCGCGATGGGCCAGCAACAGGGCATCGAATTCGAGCAGCCTTTGGTCGAGGACGAAACCGGCGCACTGACCACGCGGCACCGCGTTTCGCCGCGCGTGATCGCGGCATCGGGCCTGCTCAAGCAGGGCAACGCGCTGGTTGCGAAAACCGATGAGGGGCAATTGAGCTTGCCGGCATTCCATACGGTGACCGACTGGAACGGGCTGGAAGGCGCTTAGCTTCTCACTTTTCCCGTGTTTCGTGAAATTTTATTGCGCGAATGTTCCCCAATGTTCGCACTGACCAAGGGCGTTTGACGCGCCGCAAGTTTCGGCGACGTTCAGGCCAATGCGCGGGTTTTGGCGCGTTGGGTTGAGAGCGATCAACGGTGCAAAGAGCGGTCCTGAGACCGGCTTAGCCAAGCAGGCGAAATCCTATTTTGCAAGGGGTTAGAGGGGCTCGACCGGGATGCCCAATTCGAGGGCTGCACGGGCCATCGTCGTGTCGAAAGTCACCAGCGTGAGCCCGCCGCTCTCCGCAATCGCGATGTGGAGCGCATCCCCGGCGCGAAGGCCGAGCTCGGGGCGGTCACAGAAGCGTGCAGCGGTTTCAAAATGATCCGGAAGGACGGCGATGTCGGCGAGGCTGGCATCGCGAAAGCGGCGCCAACTGTTCCAGGCGGAAAGGCGATCCTCCAGCGAGAAGGCCCCGGTGCGGACCTTGATCGAAAGTGCGCTGGAGACTTCGGTGGTCGTCCAGCCGCTGCACAGGATCGGCGCATCGGCATTGTCGCCGAGCCAGCGCCATATGCGGTCGCTATGCGCTTCCTGCGTGATTGCCGCGACCGCTGCGGACGCATCGAGGTAGAACATCAATAGCCGCTGTCGCGCATCTTCCGGATCAAATCGGCGGCGCTTTCGTGCTGGTAGGGCAGCTTGCTGGCGGCGAGGCGGAGCGCAGCGACATCGACGGGCTTCTTCTCGGGGATCGGGGGCACCAGCCGTGCGGCCGGCTTGCCGCGACGGACGATCTCGATGCTCTCGCCAGCCTCGACGCGATCGACGATCTCGCTGAGGCGGGCCTTGGCGTCAGCCAAGTTAATGCGTTCCATGGCGGGGCGACTCTAGTGACTAGTTTACTGACCATATCACTGAAGGCGTAACCAAGGAACGGGTGAAATAAGTACTTTCTCGAAGTATCGGAGCCGGAAATTAGGCTTCAGAGGGATTAAGAGGCTTGTTCTTATTTTTTGCCATTGGCTTTTGTCGAGCAGGCACTTTCCCCTTCATCACCGCCACCTTAGCGTCTAGGGCGCGCTTTTCTTCGGGTGCGACAAAGGCAGCGTGGATGAAGTGCTGTAGAGCTTCCATCATAACGCTCACGTCATCGGCTGAGGGACGCCAGCCTCGGTGCGCTGAAGCAGAGCCGGCTTCAACAAGCGTTTCCAAACGCGAGCGGTCCAGCGTTCCGATGTGCCCGCCAGTCACAAGCTCGTCGAGTTTCTTCGAAAAGGTGAGACCGGGATCAATACCCAAAAGCTCAGCGGCAACATCGAAACTAGTACGAATTCCGATAGCTGCCAGCGTGTGGAGGTCGCCTTCCAAAGCCCCGTAGGTTTCATTCAGCGCATCCTTTAAGGCTGCCCTCTCACCCCACTTTCCAGAAATGTGACCTAGCCAAGAAGGCTTCGCTCTCTTTGACAATGCCGGCCAGTAATTGATTTCCTCGTCGTATGCGTACTGCTCTTCGTCGTATTCGTCATAATATTGATGAACGTCTTGAGAATTTGTAGAAACTGTCTGAACAAATACATGTTCACACCCACGGCAACGGAGAAGGTACCAATCTGTCGTCCATTGCATATCACGATCGCCACCATTTTTTTGATGGTGTCCGTTAATATCGCAATTGCGGCTCCCTGCGCACTTTCCGCACTCGGCCTTCTTCACAGTGGGAATTTCTGACTTCTTGGTCACTTTTTACCAGCCTCACCTAAGCCTCGCAGCCATTTCTCAAACTACACCTAACCCACCGTAACAAAACTATCCATAACCCGCTTCCGCCCGGCGGTCTCAAAGTCGATCTCGAGCTTGTTACCCTCGATTTCCGCGATCAGCCCGTAGCCAAACTTCTGATGGAACACGCGCATCCCCAGCGACAGGTCGCCGCGCGGCTTGGCGCCTACGCTCACCGATGATGCGCGGCTTTCGATCACCCTTGGCGCTTCGCGCGTGAAGGTGCGGGGCGTGAAGCTGCCGCCGGGCTTTTTCGCGTCGAAGCCTGCTGCGCGTTGCCAGCCCGGGCCGCGTCCGGTGCCTCGGCCGACATCCGCGAAGGGATCGGCGCGGTCGCTCCAGTTTGCTTGCCACAGCGATGCGCCGCCGCTCATCGTGGTTTCTTCGGCGATGTGCTCCGCGGGGAGTTCGGCGATGAAGCGGCTTGGCAGCGATGAGGTCCATTGGCCGTAGATGCGGCGGTTGGCGGCGTGGAGGATCGTGGCCGCTCTGCGGGCGCGGGTGATCGCGACGTACGCCAGGCGGCGTTCTTCTTCGAGGCTGGCGAGGCCGCCTTCGTCCAATGCGCGTTGCGAGGGGAAGATGCCTTCTTCCCAGCCGGCGAGGAACACCGTGTCGAATTCCAGCCCCTTGGCGGCGTGGATGGTCATGATCGTGACCTTGGCTTCGTCGGCGTTGTTCTCATTGTCCATGACGAGGGAGACGTGTTCGAGGAACGCCGTAAGCGTCTCATATTCCTCCATCGCGCGGACGAGTTCGTTGAGGTTTTCGAGGCGGCCGGCGGCTTCGGCGGTTTTGTCCGCCTGCCACATTGCGGTGTAGCCGCTCTCATCGAGGATGATGCGGGCGAGCTCGGGATGGGGCAGCGTGTCGCCCATCGCGCGCCATCTCGCGATGTCGCCGATGAGGTTGCCGAGGCTGCGGCGGGCCTGTGGCGTGAGTTCGTCGGTGTCGAGGATGCGCGCCGCTGCGGTGGTGAGGGGCAAGCCATCGGCGCGGGCATATTGGTGGACCTTCGCGAGCGCCTTGTCGCCCAGGCCGCGCTTGGGGGTGTTGACGATGCGTTCGAAGGCGAGGTCGTCGGAGGGTTGGGCGACGACGCGGAGATAAGCGAGGGCGTCGCGGATTTCAGCGCGTTCGTAGAAGCGGAAGCCGCCGATGATGCGATAGGGCAGGCCGATCGAGATGAAGCGGTCTTCGAACTCACGGGTCTGGTGCTGGGCGCGGACGAGGATGGCGAATTCCTCAAGGCTCTGGCCGCCGCGCTGGCCGCCCTCAATCTCTTCGCCGACGCGGCGGGCTTCTTCGGGGCCGTCCCAGATGCCGAGGACTTTGACCTTTTCACCCTCGGGCTTGTCGGTCCACAAAGTCTTGCCGAGGCGGCCGCCATTATTGGCGATCACGCCCGATGCGGCGGCGAGGATGTGGGGCGTCGAGCGGTAATTCTGTTCGAGCTTGATGACCTTGGCGCCGGGGAAATCCTTGTCGAACTTCAGGATGTTTTCGACCAGCGCGCCGCGCCACGAATAGATCGACTGATCGTCATCGCCGACGCAGCACAGGTTCTTGCGCTCCTGTGCGAGCAGCCGCAGCCAGAGATATTGGACGGCGTTGGTATCCTGATATTCGTCGACCATGATGTAGCGGAAGCGCTGCTGGTACATCTCAAGCACGTCGCGGTGGGTCTTGAGGATGACGAGCATGTGGAGCAGCAGATCGCCGAAATCGCAGGCGTTGAGCGTGCGCAGGCGGTCCTGATATTGCTGGTAGAGCGACTGGCCCTTGCCATTGGCATATTGCTCGCTCTCGCCCGCGCCGACCTCTTTCGGGGTGAGGCCCTTATTCTTCCACTGATCGATCAGCCCGGCGAGCTGGCGGGCGGGCCAGCGCTTCTCGTCGAGATCGTTGACGGCGATGAGCTGCTTTAGGAGCCGCAGCTGATCGTCGGTATCGAGGATGGTGAAGTTCGATTGCAGGCCGACCAGCTCGGCATGGCGGCGCAGCATCTTGGCGCCGATCGCGTGGAAGGTGCCGAGCCAGGGCATGCCCTCGACCGCATCGCCGACATGACGGCCGACGCGCTCTTTCATCTCGCGCGCAGCCTTGTTGGTGAAGGTCACCGCGAGAAGCTCTGAAGGATAGGCTTTGCGGGTCCACAACAGGTGCGCGAGGCGCGCGGTGAGCGCCGCCGTCTTGCCGGTGCCGGCGCCTGCGAGGACCAGCACGGGGCCTTCGGTGGTGAGCACGGCATCACGCTGGGGCGCGTTCAGGCCCTGTAGATAGGGGGCGTCATTCTGGGTCTGGGCAGGCACGGTCATATGCGAACAGTTAGGGAACGCGGCGGTTCCGGGCAAGCCGACACGCAGGGTAATGCAAATATACCTAATTGCGTCCGGAACGTTTCCGGGCTTTGGTCGCAGTAGGGGGATGCGATGGGGGCGATTCGTATATTCGGTGGGCTGATGCTGCTATTCGCGGCAATGCCTGTTTGCGCGCAGTCGGTAGAGCCGCCACGGATCGCGTTTACGACGCCGCATACTGAAACGAATGTGACGTTTGACGATCGCTCAAGCGGGCTGTGGCTCCGCGCATCCACCGTGACGCGCGACGATCGCCAATTGGGCGGGACCGACGGGCGCACGGGCTATCGCTTCTCGTTGCAGAAGCAGATTATCGGGCACACCTGGATCGGGATTGGCTCCTACACGCAATTGCCGCGCTTCGATCCGATCCGGGGCGAGACGCGCGGCGCCCGCAACGCGATCGGCCCGAAGCTGAGCTTCGAGGCGAGTGGCGATGTCGAGCTTGGCCTGTCGTGGATGAAGCGCAAGCGGCGCGGCGCGCCACCTCCGGGGCCGCGCGCTTATGTGCAGTTCAATTTCCGATAGCATTGCGGCGGACGCGGGCGGGCGATAGGCTCGCGCAATGAGCTGGAACAGACGGAAAATACGGATTGGGATCGTGCTGGCGATCGCGGTGGTCGCGGCGTTTTACGCATGGCGCACCTCGACTCCCACGGGCCTGCCGCCGTGCGTGCCCGGACGCGAGGAAATCAAGGACGACAGCGGCAAGATCATCGAGATCAAGCGCACTGAATGCAGCAAGGGCTAAAAGCGCTTTCCGCCAGTCCTGACGCCCGTTCTTGTTCTCTCGCCTTTCGGCCAACTGCCTGTTAGCTCCTGCACAGGCAGCGGGGGCACGACATGGCACCGAATAGCGACAGACTGCATTTGATCGATGCGCTGCGGGCGATTGCGCTCTTTGGCGTGATCACGTTCAACTTCACGGCGATGGTGATGGCGTTTGCGGGCGGCGAGATCATGTCGCGCGCAACTTCGGTCGATATGGGCTTCGCGACCTTCGATCTGGTGCTGATCCAGGGCAAGGCGCGGGCGTGCTTCGCTTTGCTGTTTGGGCTTGGCTTCGGGATATTGATGGAGCGTGCCGCAGCCAAAGGGCAGGGCTTCACGGCATTTTACCTGCGGCGGATGCTGGTGCTGCTCGGCATCGGATTGCTCAACCTCGCTTTCCTGTTCTGGGGCGACATTCTGATCCTGTATGCGGTGCTCGGCATGGGCATGCTGCTGTTCCGCAACGCGAGCGACCGCGCGCTGCTGTGGATGGGCTTTGCGCTGATCCTTGTGCCGCCCTTGGTCTCGGGAGCGATCGAGGGCGTGACGGGCGTTCCGATCCCCAATTTTGCAGGGCTGTCACCCGCTGCGGTGGATACCGTGATGTACGACACCGCGCCGATCTATCGCGGCGATGATTACTGGGCCTATGTCGCGCAGAACCTGCGATACTATCTCGATCACTACCGGACCGAGACTGGCTATGTCGCAATGTATGACACCAGCGTGCTGGGGCTTTTCATGCTGGGGTTCTGGGTAGCGCGGCAGCGGATTGCGGCGGATGTCGCGGCGTGGCGGCCTGTTCTGATCAAGCTGGTGTGGTGGTGCCTCCCGATCGGGCTGGTGCTCAGCGTGATCCACGCCACCCGGCGGATGGGGATACCGTTTGAGGGCTGGGGCTATGCGGGCGTTACCGCCGCTTATGCGGGCCTCGCCATAGCCGCGATCGGCTATATCGCTTTGTTCTGCCTGCTGATCGGCGGATCGGGTCGCTGGCTGCAAAAGCCGCTCGCGCCGATGGGGCGGATGGCGCTGACCGGTTATCTGGCGTCGAACGCCATCGGCTCGTTCGTCTGGTATGGCTGGGGCCTCGGGCTTTTGGGCAAATGGAGCATGACCGCAGTGAATTTGCTGGCGCTCGCGGTGTTTGTGGGTCTTTGCGTTTTCAGCGCGCTGTGGCTTAGCATCTTCCGCTTCGGGCCTGCCGAGTGGGTTTGGCGCTCGCTGACATATGGATCGTTGCAGCCCTTGCTGCGCACGGAGAAGACCAGAGTATGACCGCTCCCGCATCGCACCCCCGGATCCTGTTCGCGAGCCTCGTCGGCACCTCGGTCGAGTTCTACGATTTCTACATCTACGCGACCGCTGCGGCGCTGGTGTTTCCGGCGCTGTTCTTCCCCGCGACCGATCCGGGGCTGGCGCAGCTTGCCTCCTATGCGAGCTTCAGCGTTGCCTTTTTCGCGCGGCCTTTGGGCGGATTGGTGTTCGGGCATTTCGGCGACCGCATGGGGCGCAAGTCCACCTTGGTCGCCTCGCTGATGCTGATGGGCATTTCGACCGTGCTGATCGCCTTCCTGCCGACCTATGCGATGATCGGCTGGGTTGCGCCCCTGCTGCTCTGCCTGCTGCGCTTCGGGCAGGGGCTGGGGCTCGGCGGCGAATGGGGCGGAGCATCGCTGCTCGCAGTCGAGAATGCGCCGCCGGGATGGACCAATCGCTATGGCGCCTTTCCGCCGATGGGCGCGCCGGTGGGCTTCATCTGCGCCAATGGCTTCTTCCTGATCCTCGGCGCGGTGCTGACCGACGCGCAGTTTGCCGAATGGGGCTGGCGGCTGCCGTTCCTCGCCAGCGCATTGCTGGTGCTGCTGGGACTATGGGTGCGCCTGACGCTGACCGAGACGCCGGCATTCGTCGAGGCGCAGGAAGCCGCCCCGCCGCCGCGCGTGCCGATCGGCGAATTGCTGCGCGACCATCTCCATCCGACGCTGGCGGGCACGATCGCGACGGTCGCGTGCTTTGCATTGTTCTACATCTCGACGGTGTTCATCATCGGCTATGGCACCAAGGCGCTTGGCTATGATCGGGAAGCGTTCCTTGGCCTCGAGCTTGGCGCGATCCTGTTCATGGCGGCAGGCATCGCCATCGCCGCCACGTATGCCGACAAGATCGGCGCGGCGCTGGTGCTGGCGATCGGATGCGTGGTCGCGATACCCGTGGGGCTGTCGATGGTGTGGCTGTTGGCGCCCGGCGCGCCGGTGATGCTGTTCGTCTGGCTGGCCTTTGCGCTGTTCACCATGGGGCTGGTCTATGGTCCGCTCGGCGGCTGGCTGCCGAGCCTGTTCCCGGCGCGGGTGCGCTATACGGGCGTTTCGGTGACGTTCAACCTGGGCGGAATCATCGGCGGCGGGATGACCCCGCTGATCGCGCAGGCGCTGGTGGAGAAGGGCGGATTGTCGCTGGTCGGCCTGTATCTGACCGGGGCAGGGCTGCTGAGCCTGGTTGCGATCGCGACGCTTCGGAAGCGTGCCCCGGCCTAGCGTCTTCCCACCTAGACGCCGCGCATTGCCGATGGCAGGCTGTAGTCGGGGCGTAAAAGGGGAACGCAATTGAATCGTCGTGAAGTAATTGCCGGGGGTGCTGCACTTACTCTGGCCGGTGTGTCGCTGCGCGCTGCGGCGGCAGAGGGCAAGGTCTTCGTCAATAGCATCGCTGTGGACGACGGGCGCGTGTGGATCGCCGCCATGATCGGCGACAAGGGGCCGTATTTCTTCATCGTCGATACCGGCGGCTATATGTCGATGATCGAAGACAGTTTTGCCAAGTCGCTGAACCTGCACAAGATGCCCGGCCGTCAGGGCATCGGGATTGGCGGGGTTTCCGATTATAGCTGGTACAATGCAGGCACGGTCACGCTG
The DNA here is from genome assembly GCA_004173185.1 of Sphingomonadales bacterium. GTDB lineage: Bacteria > Pseudomonadota > Alphaproteobacteria > Sphingomonadales > Sphingomonadaceae > Sphingomonas. Next base: position 30,167 of record SEFZ01000035.1, read on the forward strand.
GCGAGCGGCATCCGCTTTCCCGACATGCTGTTTGCCGGGATCGGCAAGCGGCTCTCGCCCGATGCGGTGGGCGCGTTTGGCGCGGGGCTGTTCACCACCTATGACAGCGATCTCGATTTCGTTAAGGGCGAGTGGCGAGCCTATACGGGCGGGCGCCCCAATTTCGACGGACTGACCAAGCTCAAATCGCGCTTCACCGATTTCCGGGGCGGCCAGCGGATCGTCGCCAATGCAACGGTCGATGGCTATGAGGGCGACTTCCTGCTCGATACCGGTGCGCCGGGCGAAGTGCTGCTCCATGGCCGCGCCTCGGCCAAATCCGGGCTCTGGAACGATACTCAGCCTTATTCGCCGCTTCCGGTTTCCGGCATCGGCAAGGCGCGGGTGCATGCCCGTCTGGTGCGCGCGAAGAAGCTGGCGATCGGGCCATTCGTGTTCGAGAATCCGCTGGTGCGCCTGAGCGAACCGGGCACGCCGAGCGGCAGGCAGGACGGGGTTATCGGGCTGCAAACGCTGGAGCGGCTGCATCTGACGACCGATGTTTCGGCGCAAATCGTGTACGCCGCGCCCAACAACGTACCGAAGAAAACGATCGGCTATCCGCTCTCGGGCCTGTGGCTGGAAGAGGAAGGTGGCCGGGTTTCGGTCGACGATGTTGGCACGGGCAGCCCGGCGGCGCTGGCGGGGCTGAAGAAAGGCGATGTGCTGGGCAGTTCGATGCCCGATGCGCTGCGCGCGATCAACGGCCCGCCGGGCAAGCAGGTGGTGCTGAACGTGGAAAGCGGCGGGGCGAAGCGCGAGGTGCGGTACACGCTGAAGCCCTGGCTGTAGCGTGGACCTTTACCCGACACGCTCACCCTGAGCTTGTCGAAGGGTGCTTCGACAGGCTCAGCATGAGCGGAGTGGTGGTTCTTAGGACGCCCGCAGCAGCGTGATCCGCGCCTTGCCGTGAACGCGCGAGGCGTCCGCGGTGAAGCCGGCGATTTCGGGCGTTTCGTCCTTGGCGGTCTCGATGCTTACCCAGGTGGCGGGGCTGGTCCAGCCCAACCGGGCCAGCTTGTCGAGCGCGACGCTGCCCGCGCTGGTGGTGTAAGGCGGGTCCATCAGGATCAGGTCGAGCGGCTTTACCGCGGGGCCGAGGGTCAGCACCGATGCGGCGCGGACGTCAGCACCCTTGGCACCCAGCTTGGCGATATTGGTCTTGAGTGCGTCGACCGCGGCCTTGTCCTGCTCGACGAACAGGCAGGTGGCGGCACCGCGCGACAGCGCCTCAAGCCCGAGCGCGCCCGAACCTGCGAACAGATCGGCGACCGCGAGATCCTCGAAGCTGCCAACGCGGCTGGCGAGCATCGAGAACAATGCCTCGCGCGTGCGATCGGCAGTGGGACGCGTGACCTCACCCTTGGGCGCGACGAGCGGACGGCCGCGCCATTGTCCAGCGATGATCCTCATTTGCGCGTGCGCGGAGGCCGCGCAGGCTTGCCGGGTTTACCGGGACGCGAAGGCTTGCCGCGACCGCCCGAAGGCCCCTTGGTCGGGCGATCGGCAGGCGCACCAAAGCGAGGCTCCAGCGTGTCGCGATGCGCGCGCGAACGGGCGGCGCGGGCGGGATTGCCGACGGCTTCGTCACGGGCAGGGCGCTCGGGACGGGCCGGACGATCCGGGGCACGGCCCGGGGTTATGCGGGGCGTGAAGCGGGCTTCGCTGGTGGGAGCGCGGCGGGGCGCATCCTCACGGGCCGGGCGCTCGGTGCGCGCTGCACCGCGTACCGGGCCACTACGCACCGGGCGGCTGTCTTCGCGGACTGGCCGTTCGGGGCGACCGGGGGCAGCGCGTGGGGCGAAGCGGCTGTCTTCGCGTGCAGGGCGCTCGGGACGACCGGGCGTGGCGCGGGGGGCGAAGCGATTGTCTTCGCGTGCTGGGCGTTCCGGGCGAGCGGGTGCGCCGCGTGGTGCAAAGCGGCTATCCTCGCGCGCTGGGCGTTCCGGGCGCGCAGGTGCGCCACGGGGCGCAAAACGACCTTCTTCGCGCGCCGGACGTTCGGGCCGTGCGGGCGCACCGCGTGGCGCAAAGCGGCTGTCTTCACGCGCGGGGCGCTCGTCGCGCGAGGGAGCACCACGGGGGGTGAAGCGCGGCTCGACCGGCTCGACACGCGGCGTGACGGTACGCGGGCGAGCAGGGGGCTTGGCGCGGCTGCGCTGGCCATCGGGTTCGCGTCCGGTTGGCACCGCTTGCGGCTTGGGCGCCGCTGCCACGCGCTGGCGCACCGCGAATTGCAGGTTCGACGCTGCCTTGCCGCCGCCGGGCTTGGACACGACGGTGCGGAAGGTGGCGAGATCGTTCTGGCGAATCTCGTCGACATCGCCGATCGGCAGGTCGCCGAGCCAGAACGGGCCATATCGGGTGCGGATCAGGCGGCTGACTTCGAGGCCGAGATATTCGAGGACGCGCCGCACTTCGCGGTTCTTGCCCTCGGTCAGCGTCATCTCGATCCAGACGTTCGCGCCGGTGCGCCGTTCGATATTGGCGTTGATCGGCCCGTATGTGATGCCTTCGATCTCGACGCCGAGCATCAGATCCTCAAGCTGCTCCTGCGTGACATGACCATAAGCGCGGGCGCGATAGGTGCGCTCGACGCCGACCGACGGGAGTTCGAGCTGGCGCTTGAGTTCGCCATCGTTGGTGAGGAGCAGCAGCCCCTCGGTGTTCAGATCGAGACGACCGACCGGCATCACGCGGGGCAGCCCCTCGGGCATGCGATCGTAGATCGTCAGGCGCCCGGTAAAGTCGCGTTCGGCGGTCAGCAGCCCGGCGGACTTGTGATAGCGAAACAGCCGCGCCGCCTCTGGCGCTTCGACGGGCATGCCGTCTACCGTCACGCCATCCAGCGAGGTCAATACCGTGGCGGGGGTATCGAGCGTTTTGCCGTTCAGCGCTACGCGACCGTCCTCGATCATCCGCTCAATCTCTCGACGGGACGCGATTCCGGCACGGGCCAGCAGTTTGGCGATACGCTGGCCAGCAGTGGCGCTTTCGCCGGCGGGTTCATTGGGTTTTGATGGGGACACGAGGGCGATATAGCGATTGTGACGATAGTCGCAAAAATTATTGCGCCCGGAAAACGTTTTGCGCGTTTATGCCGGGGCAAGGCCAGTTGGTTGAGAGCGTAACGAATGTTATTCGGTGGCAAGAAACAGCGGCGGATCGAACGGCTTCTCATCGTTGAGGACGAGCCGCTGGTGGCGTTCGACAACGAACATTTCCTCACCCACGAAGGCTTTGAGATCGTCGGCACGGTGGATTCGGTGGCGGATGCTCTGCGACTTCTTGGCGAGGAACCGGATATCGACTTGCTGCTCGCCGATGTGAGCCTGTCCGACGGCAGCGGCATCGAAGTGGCGCGCGCGGCGCATGCACGGGGCATCCCGGTGCTGTTCGTGACGGGCAATTGCCCCGGCGAGGCCAAGGCGTGGGCTGCGGGTTCCTTGTCCAAACCCTATCCGCAGCGCGATTTGTTGACGGCAATCGCGGTGGTCGAGGCGGTGATCGAGGGCAAGAAGCCGCGAAAGCTGCCGGGCGGGCTGAGCTTGTTTTCTAAGGCAGCGTAAACTCCCTCTCCCGATAAGAGAGGGAAGTTTCCACCGCATCGTGAAAATTCCGGATGCCGCGCTCCAGCGTGCCGAGCGTCAGCCGCTCGATCGCGCCGGAGGACAGCCCCTGCTGGCCCAGCTCCGCCGCGCGGAAATCCTCCGCGGCGAACACGCCGTTGTCGAGCAATTCCCAGCTTCGCTCCCAATGCGCCAGCGCCTTTTCCGTCGCGGGGGCTTCGGGGATCAGCATGAAATCCTCGACCAGCACGCGGTCTTCGGCCTGTGGCATCAGCACCATCAGATTGATGTAATCGGGGCTGACGATCAGCACCGCGCCGGGGAACATCTGGTAGGTGTAGGTGATCGCCGCGCGGAGCGCCTTCCAGTCGTTTGAGTCCAGCACGCCTTCGCGGCCGACTGCGCTGCGCTGGTGCGGGCCGATCGTGTCGGCGGTCGATACGCCGTCCTTGAAGAAGGGGCCGATGGTGCCCGAATGCAGGCGCTGGACGTGATAGGATTCGAGGAACGCATCCATGATCAGCTTCCAGTTTGCCTGAACATCATGGGTGCGGCGGCGAAAATGATATTGGCCGGCGAGGTCGAACGCTTCGAAATCGCGGGCGAGCGTATCGGCCTCGGCGAAATCCACGGCTTCATCGAATGAGAACCAGATCAGCCCGCCTGCTTCATGCGTCGGCAGGCGCTTGAGGTTGTGCTCGGCTTTGTCGAGGCCGGGGAAGCTATCGGCGCGGGGCAGGCCGGTCAGGCGGCCGTCGAGCGCATAGGTCCAGGCATGATAGGGGCAGACGAGCCGGGGGGCTTTCACCGCCGCGCATCCCTCCACCAGCCGCGTGCCGCGGTGGCGGCAGACGTTGAGGAAGACATGCGCCTGTCCATCCTTGTCGCGCGCGATCAGCAGCGGCTTGCCGAAGCCGTCATGCGGCACGGCCATGTTGTTTTCGGGAAGCAAAGCGGAGGGCGCGATGACCAAAGGCACGCGCGCGAAGATTCGATCGCGTTCGGCTTCGAAGCGTTCCCGGCTGGTATACGCAGCGGCATCGACATGGCTGATCGCGCCATCGCCCTTGCTGCCGCCCAGCGCGAGCGCTGCGGCGAGCGCGAGTTGCCCTTCGGTTGGTGCGTTCATCCTCTACCCCTCAGCCTATCCCTCTGGCCTTCGCCGGATTTTGCGTTAGTTTCGGCGCGAAAGTTTCAGGGGGCAAGCGTTGAGCGATAAACCAAAGGGCTGGGGGCTGCTGAAAGCCGCGCTACGCAACCGCAAGGCGGGCGCGATGCTGGTGCTTGGTTTCGCGTCGGGCCTGCCGTTCGTGCTGCTGATCGGCACGCTCAATGCGTGGCTGGGCGAACTCAAGATCAGCCTGGCGACGATCGGGGTGCTTTCCTGGGTTGGCCTTGCCTACGCATTCAAATTCCTCTGGTCGCCCTTGGTCGATCGCTGGCAATTGCCGATCCTTGGCAAACTTGGCCGACGGCGATCGTGGCTGGTGCTCTGCCAGGGCGCGCTTGCCGTGTTGCTCTGGGCGCTTGCCGCGACCGACCCGGTAACCGCGATCGGCACCTTCGCGATTCTCGCGGTGATCGCCGCGTTCCTCTCGGCGACGCAGGACGTGGTGATCGATGCATGGCGCATCGAGATCGCGGACGAGACCGCAACGGTCGATCTGCTCTCGGCGATCTATCAGCTCGGCAACCGCTTCGCGGCGCTGACCGGTGGCGCGCTGGCACTGGTGCTGGCGGCGCGGCTGAGTTGGCCGATCGTCTATGTCGGCTTTGGCTTTGCGATGCTCGGCGCAGTGGCGATGACACTGTTCACGCCCGAAGTGACCCGCGAAACCGCCGACGAGCAATCGCCGCTCGCCGGTCACCGCGTTCCCGATGCGCGCGAACGCAGCATCGCGCTGGCGATCGTCGCGGTCTGCTGGGGCTGGGCGATCTTCATGCTCGGCAGCTTCATGGTCGCGGCGCTGCAACCTCCCGGTGTGCCCCGGATGAGCTCGATCGAGTTCACCAAGCTCTGGGGCCCGTGGATCATCATCGCGACGGTGATCATCCCGGCACTCGTATCGGCATGGACGAGCCGATTGCCCCAGCATGTCGAGGCTAGCACCAAACCTTCGGGGCTGCAGGGTGCGGCGAACCACAGCTATCGCGCATTGATCCTGCCGCTGGCCGAGATCGTCTCGCGGTTGCGCTGGGGCGCGATCCTCGTGCTCGCGCTGATCTTGCTGTACAGGATCGCGGACTCAATCTGGGCACCCTTCGCCTTCCCGTTTTACCTGGATTACCTCCAATATACGAACGACGAGGTCGCCTTCGGATCCAAGGTGTTCGGCGTGATCATGACGACGTTGGGCGTGGTGATCGGCGGGGTGATGCTGGCAACCATCGGACGCATGCCGACCTTGCTGGTCGGCGGGATCGTGGCAGCGGCTTCCAACGTGCTGTTCGCTGATCTCGCGCTGGGATCGCCGGGCATCAACGCGTTCATGCACTTCACCATGCTCGATTCGATCGGAGTAGATCCGCGGATGATGCGGCTGCTGATCGGTATTTCGGGCGAGAATATCGCCGGCGGCCTCGCGGGCACGGCGTTCATCGCGTACATTTCGTCGATCGTTTCGCGCGAATATAGCGCCGTGCAATATGCGCTGCTCTCGTCGATGACCTTCCTCGTCGGCGCGCTTGGGCGGGCCTCGATCGGCGAAGCGATCGAGCAATATGGCTATGCGAACGTCTTTTACCTCACCGCAGGGCTGGGCATGATCGCAGTCGCACTGGTCGCGATCGAATGGGCGCGGGGGCCGAGGGAAGCGACCGAGCCGCCCAAGCCCGTGGAGGAAGCCGCAGTCTGATGCATTACGTCGCAGTCATCGGCCTGCAGGTAATTTGCATCGTCCATCTGATGCGCAACAGCCGCAACCCCTTATGGCTGTCGGCCTTGATCTTCCTGCCCGTGGTCAGTGCTATCGCCTATTTCTTCGTCGAGATCCTGCCCCGTATGGGCGGGAACCGGCATGTGCGCGCGGCGAAGAACAATGTGGTGGCGCTGATCGATCCCGAGCGCGATCTGCGCGCCGCCAAGGATGCACTCGATCTCGCCGATACCGCGGCAAACCGGATCCGGGTCGCGGATGCGCTGGCGGGGCTGGGGCGGCATGGCGAAGCGGTAAAGCTGTACCGCGAGAGCCTGAACATGACTGTAGGCGATCCCGATCTGCGCACCCAGACCAAGCTCGCGGCTTCGCTCTATGAGACCGGGCAGGGTGCCGAAGCGCTGGCGCTGCTGGATACGATCCCCGAACCGGCGGGGCAGAGCGAGAAGGACCGGCAGGCCCTGCTCCGCGCCAAGACGCTCGAACATCTGGGCCGTAACGCCGATGCGCTCGCGATCTATGAGGATATCGTCACCCGGATGACCGGCGAGGAAGCGCGCTGCCGCTATGCGGCGCTGCTGATCGCCGAGGGCTGGGACCGGCGCGCGATCAAGGTGCTCGAGGAAGTCGAGAGCCGGATGAAGCGGCTCGACAGGACGCAGCGTGCGGCGGACGGCGATATGTATCACTGGGCGACCGAGACTTTGGCACGTCTGCGGGGGACGGCATGAAGCGTATCCTGATCGCACTGGCGCTGATTGTCGTGGCGGCGGCCGGCGGCTGGTATTGGGCCTCGCCCTGGTGGACGCTGCAATCGATGCGCAACGCCGCCGAGGCACGCGACGTGACTGCGCTCTCGCGTCATGTCGACTATCCGGTGCTTCGCGAAAATCTGAAGCGCCGTCTGCGCGCGCGGATGGAAAGTGGTGGTTCCGGCGTGCTTGGCGGGCTGGTGTCGCGCGGGCTCGCCGATCAGCTGGTGGATATCGCGCTGACGCCCCAGGGTCTGAGCGTGATATTCGCCGCTGCGCCGCTGGCGGCCGATCCCGAGCCGGGCAGGGTACAGCTCAAGGCCAGCGAGATGGTGGTGGAGCGCGACGGCATCGGTCGCTTCCGGATGGTGCGGAAGGACGGCAAGCCCGGTGCGTTGATCTTTCGTTTGAGCGGCCCGAGCTGGCTGCTCAGCGATATCGAATTGCCGGAGAAGGGGCTGAACTGAGGCCCCCGTCTCACCCCGGAACACGTTCGGGGTGACAGTTTAGCGATCACTCTCCAGCGGCAGCGCGAGATCGGCGAAGGCGTTGGACAGTGCATGCGCGGTGACCAGCACGCCGCTTGCGTCGCGGACGCCCAGCATATCGGCGAGCAGGAACGCGGCGCTTTGCGGATTGGTCCGCACCCGGGCGATGACATCGAGCAACGCAGCCTCCGCCCCGGTCATTCGCGCGCAGCACCACGGCGCGATCTGGATTGGCGTCGCCGAGATCGCCGACATTTCCTGCATCAGCGCGCGGAGCAGGACGAGCGGGCGCTGAAAGTCCTTGCCGAACGCGGTGACGAACGCATGCGCCACACAGGCGTCGTACAGCCCGTTCACCCCGATCTGGCGCACCCCGAACAGCAACAGACGGGCACCGGCATCCTCTGGCTGGAGAGCGGGCAGGGCAGTGGCGAAACTGGTACTGACGGACATGCGAAGCGACTCCGTTGGGGCTGTTCAACGAGTGTCGCTAAGTCGCTATTGATAGTCAATCGCAATAAAATGGGGTCGGTGAGGTGTGGGGTATTCAGGGTGGATGGCGGGAATTGTGCGGCGCTCATTCGATTTCCTGGCACCTCGGCCTTGTGCCCAGGCCCATTCATCCGCGCACGCGCAGCAAGAGGCTCTAGCGGGCCGCCAAGTTGCACGGTGGACCCGGCACAAGGCCGGGGTGACGATCTTCAGCCCGAGTGACGATTTTCAGCCCAGTGACGATCTTCGGACGGCGTGTTCGCCGTGGTTAGACGGGCAGTTCGCCGTTCGCTTCCAGCACGGTGCCCGCAAGATAAAGCGAGCCGAGGACCAGCACGACGCTTTGGCCCCGGATCGCCCGGAGGGCGCTCGGTACATCGGGCGCGGTCGCGGCGTGCGGAATGCCAAGCGTCTGCGCGACTCCGGCCAGCAGCGACGGCGCATGGTGGTCATGACCGGGCACCGGAACGGCGTGGAGGCTGTGCGCCAGCGGTGCGAACGGCGCGAGGAGGCCCTGCGCATCCTTGTTCGACAGCATGCCGAGGATCAGATGGACGGGGCGATCGCCCGCGACCTGCGCCAGCGTGGCGCTGACGGCTTCGGCGGCTGCTGGATTATGCCCGCCATCGAGCCATAACTCGCTGCCGGCGGGCAGCAGATCGAGCAACGGGCCGGGTGAAAGCCGCTGCATCCGCGCGGGCCAGCGGGCATTCCGCGCGGCGGCTGTCAGCGCTTCGTCGGGGATCGCGAGCGCGGTCTGGTGGCGCAGCAATGCGATAGCGAGCGAGAGGTTCGCGGGCTGGTGCGGCCCGGCCAGCGCGGGGAGGGGCGTTTCCACCGTGCCGTTGCGGTCGCTATAGTGCAGGCGGTCGCCTTGCACGCGCCACTGCCACGCATCGCCCTCCGCCAAGACTGCAGTGCCGCGCGTGGCGGCCACAGCGCCGACGGTGAGCGCGATCGGATCGGGATAGGACATCGTCACCAGCGGCACATCGGGCTTGGCGATGCCTGCTTTCTCGGCGGCGATGGCCTCCGCAGTGTCGCCGAGGAAGCTCTGATGATCGATGCCGAGCTGCGCGATGCCGGTGATTGCGGGCATGACGACATTGGTGGCGTCAAGCCGTCCGCCCAGCCCGACTTCGATGATGCACGCATCCGCAGGCGTGCGCGCGAAAGCGAGGAACGCAGCGGCGGTGGTGACTTCGAAGAAGCTCGCGCCGATATCGCCGCCCACTTCGAGAACTTCCTCCAGCAGCGGCGCCAGGATGGCGTCATGAATCAGCTCGCCCGATATCCGGATACGCTCGTTGAAGCGCACGAGATGCGGGCTGGAATAGACATGGCAGCGCAGCCCCGAAGCCTCGATCGCGGCGCGCAGGAATGCGCAGGTCGAGCCTTTGCCGTTCGTGCCCGCGACGTGGAACACCGGCGGCAAGCGCAGGTGTGGATCGCCGAGGCGGCGCAGCAATTCGGTGATCCGCCCGAGACCGAGGATATCGGCGCCGGGGGAGAGCAGGGTGAGCCGGTCGAGCTGGCGCTGGACGGCGGGATCGGTGGAGGTGGCAAAGTCGGCCATCAGCTAAGCCCTCTCCCCTCTGGGGAGAGGGTTGGGAGAGGGGCATTCGCAAGCGCTTCGCTAATGGCGAACAATACGCCCTCCATATTGGTCATCACATCGTGATTGGCGAAGCGCACGACGCGATAGCCCTGGCTTTCGAGATAGTCCGTCCGCCGCTGATCGCGCCCGGCATCGACATGGGTATCTCCATCGACTTCGATCACTAATTTGCGCGAGCGGCAGAGGAAATCGGCGATGAACGGACCTATCACAACCTGCCGACTAAACTTTGCGCCTTCGAAACGCTTGGCACGAAGGGCGATCCACAATTCGCGTTCGGGCTGGGGCATCTCGCTGCGCATCGCCTTGGCGCGGGCCAGTAGCCGTTCATCCGTTCGTGGCACTGCCCCTCTCCCAACCCTCTCCCCAAGGGGGAGAGGGCTTTAAGCGCCTACGCCGCCTTCTTCGCCCCGGTTAGCAGCCCGATCAGCTGCCCCAGCGTCTCGCGCAGATCCTTGCGATGCGTGACCATGTCGATCAGCCCGTGCTCGAGATAATATTCCGAGGTCTGGAAATCGTCCGGCAGCTTTTCGCGGATGGTGTTCTCGATCACGCGGCGGCCGGTGAAGGCCAGGGTCGCGCGTGGCTCGGCGATCTGGACGTCGCCCAGCATCGCATAGGCCGCCATGACGCCGCCCGAGGTCGGATCGGTCAGCACGACGATATAGGGCAGTCCCGCGTCATGGAGCATCTCGATCGCCACGGTGGTGCGGGGCATCTGCATGAGGGACAGGATGCCCTCCTGCATGCGCGCGCCGCCCGATGCGGTGAAGACGATGTACGGCGCATTCTCGGCAATCGCGGTCTCGACGCCATGGATGAAGGCTTCGCCCACGGCCTGGCCCATCGATCCGCCCATGAAGGCGAAATCCTGCACGCCGATTACGGCCTTGCGCCCGAGGATCGTGCCGCTGGCGTTGATGAAGGCGTCGGGTTCGCCGGTCGCGAGGCGGGCTGCCTTGATGCGCGCGGCATAGGGCTTGGTATCGCGGAACTTGAGCGGGTCTTCGGTGACCTTGGGGCTGGTCAGCACGGTATAGCTGCCGGCGTCGAACAGATATTCGAAGCGCTTGCTCGGCCCGATGCGATCGTGATGATCGCAATGCGTGCAGACGAACTGGTTGTCCTCAAGCTCTTTCAGGAACACCATCGTCCCGCAGCCCTTGCACTTGTGCCAGAGCGTGTCTGACGTGTCGGCACCCTTGGTGGTGACATAGGCGAGCGCGTTGCGGACGCGGCTGATCCAGCTCATGCTGCGACTTCCTTGGATGCGGCCTCGATGGCCGTCTTGAGGGAATGGATATAGGCGCGAACGGGTTCGGCCGCATCGTTTCCGTATTTGCCGATCAATTCGACGGTCGCCGAACCGACGATCACGCCATCGGCAACGCGTGCGATTGCAGCGGCCTGTTCCGGTGTGCGCACGCCGAAGCCGACTGCGACGGGCAGGTCGGTGCTCGCCTTGAGGCGCGTCACCGCTTCGGCGATCGATCCCTGAGCGGCCTGTTGCAGCCCGGTGATCCCGGCGACCGACACGTAATAGAGGAACCCGCCAGCGCCCTCGAGCACGGCGGGGAGCCGCGCGACATCGGTGGTGGGGGTGGCGAGGCGGATCATCGCGACACCCTCGGCACGCAGCGCGACGCCCAGGCTGTCATCCTCCTCGGCGGGAATATCGACGCAGATCACGCCATCGATGCCGGCTTCGGCACAGGCAGTGGCGAACCATTCCGGCCCGCGCCGCGTCATCGGATTAGCATAGCCCATCAGGACGAGCGGGATGTGCGGATGCCGCGCGCGGAAATTGCGGGCGAGATCGAGCACATCGGCGGTGGTAATGCCCTTGGCCAGCGCGCGCAGATTTGCGGCCTGGATCGTCGGGCCATCGGCCATCGGATCGGTGAACGGCATGCCGATCTCGATCACATCCGCACCGCCCGCGACGAGCGCGTCGAGGACGGAAGCGGTGTCGCCATCGCCTGCGGTGATGAAGGTGATGAGTGCCGCGCGGTTGGCGGAGAAGGCGGAGGAGAGTCTAGTCATAGTTCGTCACCCCGGACTTGTTCCGGGGTCCGTAGTGCCGACAGCACAATGCTAGAACCTCCCGCTTCAACGAAAGACGCCTGGTGGACCCCGGAACAAGTCCGGGGTGACTGGTGGTGGGAGCCGCTCACAGCTCGAACCCCAAAGCCTCGGCCACCGTGAAGATGTCCTTGTCGCCGCGCCCCGATACATTGACGACGATCAGCTGATCGTCGTCCATTTCCCGCGCCTTGGTCTCTAAAGCTGCCAGTGCATGTGAAGATTCCAGCGCCGGAATGATGCCCTCCAGCGAGCAGCAGAGCTGGAACGCGTCGAGCGCTTGGCTGTCGGTGATCGGCTCATATGCGACGCGGCCGCTCTCATAGAGCCAGCTATGCTCGGGGCCGATGCCCGGATAATCCAGGCCGGCGGAGATTGAGTGTGCCTCGGTGATCTGGCCGTCTTCGTCCTGGAGCAGATAGGTGCGGTTGCCGTGGAGGATGCCCGGCGCGCCGCCGTTGAGCGACGCGGCATGCTTGTCGGTATCCACGCCGTGGCCCGCGGCTTCGATGCCGAGCATCGCGACGTCGGTGTCGTCGAGGAACGGATGGAACAGCCCGATCGCGTTCGATCCACCGCCCACAGCGGCGATCAGGAGATCGGGCAGGCGGCCTTCGCGCGACAGGATCTGCGCGCGCGCTTCGGTGCCGATCACGCTTTGGAAATCGCGAACCAGCTCGGGATAGGGGTGCGGGCCGGCTGCGGTGCCGATGATGTAGAAAGTGTCGTCGACGTTCGCGACCCAATCGCGCATCGCTTCGTTCATCGCGTCCTTGAGGGTCTCCGCACCGCTGGTGACGGGGTTCACTTCGGCGCCGAGCAGCTTCATGCGGAATACGTTGGGCTTTTGCCGCTCGACATCCTTGGCGCCCATGAAGATCACGCAAGGCAGGCCGAAGCGCGCGGCGACGGTTGCGGTGGCAACGCCGTGCTGGCCCGCGCCGGTCTCGGCGATGATCCGCGTCTTGCCCATGCGGCGGGCTAGCAGGATCTGGCCGATGCAATTGTTGATCTTGTGCGCGCCGGTATGGTTCAGCTCTTCGCGCTTGAAATAGATCTTCGCGCCTTTGCCCGCAGGCGCAGACGCGCGGTAATGCTCGGTCAGCCGTTCGGCATAATAAAGCGGGCTGGGGCGGCCCACGAAATGCTCGAGCAGATCGTCAAACTCGGCCTGGAAAGCGGGATCGGCTTTGGCCGCGCGATACTCGCGCTCCAGATCGAGGATCAGCGGCATCAACGTCTCGGCAACGAAACGCCCGCCGAACTGGCCGAAATGCCCGCGCTCGTCGGGCAGGTTTCGCAGGGAATTGGGAAGGGTGACGGCTTCGGTCATGATCGTACTACTCGCAGAAAGAGGGCTGTTCGCTTGGGGTAGCGATCAGCGCCATCGAGTTCCGACGAAGGTACCGGACGTCGGCAAAGGGTAGGGCTTCAGCATTGCGCCACCGCTTGGAGGAAGCGGGCGATCTTGTCCACATCCTTGAGGCCGGGGGCGGATTCCACGCCGGAGGAAACGTCGACCAAAGTGGCCCCGGTGATGCGTGCGGCTTCGGTGACGTTGGCGGGATCGAGGCCGCCGGAAAGCGCCCAGGGAAGCGGGTGGGCAAAGCCCTGAAGCAATGTCCAGTCGAAGCGCAGCCCCATGCCGCCGGGCAGCGCCGCGCTATCGGGGGTCTTGGCGTCATAAAGGATGCGCTCGGCCGCGCCGGCATAAAGCTTCGCCTGATTGAGATCGGCGCGCGTCTTCACCGCGACCGTCGCCCATACCGGCTTGCGGATCGCCGCGGCGCGCTCCGGACTGGTCTTGTGGAGCTGCACGGCGTCGAGGAACGGCAACACCGCCTGTAGCAGGGCTTCGTCGGGATCGACGAACACGCCAACCTTGCCGACATGCCCCGGCACCTGCGCGGCCAGCGCACGCGCCTGATCGGGGAGCAGATTGCGCGGGGAGGGCGGGAAGAACACGAAGCCGACATGGCTCGCTCCACCGGCGATCGCAGCGTCTAACGTTTCGGGCGTGGAGAGGCCGCAGATTTTGGCGGTGACGGGCATGTTTTGGCTTTCGGCGGGTGCGAGGGGTTTGGCAACTCCAAACTCCCCTCCCTGTAAGGAGGGGAATGTACTAGCCCCTCGCGTCAAACGCGGCGCGACTGGCTTCGATCTGATCCACATTGCGCGCCGCCCACACCCACACGCCGCAAAACGCCTCGGCCAG
>SEFZ01000036.1 GCA_004173185.1 Sphingomonadales bacterium
CGGTTGAGGATGACGCCGGGCCTTCGAGCCTCTATCTCCGCACCCATGTCGAGCTACGACCTCTCCACCGCCGCCGGCCGCTTCAAGGCGAAGTGGGACTATGTCTGGAAGGACCACGCCTTCCTGCGGCGCTGGTTCATGAACGCCCACTGGCTGGGGCCGGACCTGGTGCGGACCAACCAGCCATCGCCGAGGCAGTTGGCGTACTGGAAGTCACAGGGGATCAAGACGGTCATCAACCTGCGCGGCGCGCGGGACGAGGCCTATTATGCGCTGGAGAAGGATGCCTGCGAAAAGCTGGGCCTGACGCTGGTTGACGCCCCGCTGGACAGCCGTGATCCGCCGCAGACCGATCGGGTTCATCGCGCCAAGCGGCTGTTCGAGACGATCGAATATCCGGTGCTGATCCACTGCAAGTCCGGCGCGGACCGGGCCGGGATGATGGCGGTCTTCTATCGCCACTTCCACTTGGGCGAGCCGATGAGCGAAGCCATCAAGCAGTTGGACAAGAAGTATTTGCATCACCGCGAGGGGCTGACCGGCGTGCTGGACTACACGCTGGAGAAATACCTCAAGGAGGTCGAGCCCACGGGTGTCAGTTTCCTGGAGTGGGTGGACAGCCCGGCCTATGACCCGAAGGCGATCCGGGCCGAGTTCAAGGGCCAGTGGTGGGGGACGCTGCTGACCGAAAAGCTGCTGCGACGCGAGTAGGTTCAGCCCCACGGACCGGGCGGATTGCCGGTCGGGCGCGTGTCATCGCCGCGCTCCATCGCCAGTTCGGCTTCGCGCCGGGCCTTGCGCTCGGCCTCCCAGTTCCTGAACCAGCGCTTCCAGGCCATTTCGCCGCGCAGCGACATGGTCCAGAGCACCAGCGCCATCAGCATGAAGATGAGGCTGCCGATCTCTTCGGGACCGAGGGTGCGACCGAACAGCGTCATCAGGGTTTGGGCTCATCGGACGACGCGGGCGTGACCGGGTCGTTCCATGCGGTGTCTGACTCGCGCGGAGCATTGCTGTTCCGGTCGGGCTTGCGACGTATCGCCCAGACGACGATGCCGACTGCGGCGGCGCCGAGAGCCAGCACGATCAAAAGCGTGTTTATCACGGTCGATCCCTCCTGAAGCGTGGCGTTCACGAACACAGCGTGTGAGCGACGGTAGCGGTTCCGGATCGACCGCGCGAGCGGCTTAGTGCTCGTGTGCGTCCCCGCGCGGATCGATCATCCGGTGCGCGTGCAGGATGAAGTAACGCATGTGGGCGTTGTCGACCGTGGCCTGGGCCTTGGCCTTCCACGCCTTGCGGGCTTCCTCATAGTTCGGGAAGGCGCCGACGAACTCGACCTTGGTCAGATCGCGGAACACCGGGGCGTCCAGATGGCGCAGTTCGCCGCCGATGACGATGTGCAGCAGTTGGGGCGTTTCGGTTTCGGCGGTCATGTTCATATCCCGGGGGGAGGGGGCATCTACAGGGTCACCATCCCATCGGCAGGTTGAGATCACCTGAAGGGGACGGATCAGCGGGGCGCGAGCGGAATAGGCGCTGTACGCCGCAGGATCAACGGGTGGAGGCCCGGAGCGGTGCAGATCAGGCTGGTTTGTCGCGGATCAGGCTGATTGAAGCGCCAACGACCCCCGTGGTGATCGCTGACCTGGGCGCCGGCCTCCTCCGCGATCAGGGCCCCCGCGCAGACATCCCAGTCCCATTTCGGGGTCAGGGCGATGGCGGCGTCGAAGGCCCCGGCGGCGACCAGCGCCATGCGGTAGGCCAAGGCGTTCCGCTTTTCATAGCGCATCGCGGGCCACGGCTCGGGCCAATGCGGACCTTCCATCAGCCGGGCGTCGGCCAGCACCGAGGCGTCATCCAGGTTGGTGGTGTCCGAGGCCGTGATCGCGCGTCCGTTCAACGTCGCGCCGCCGCCGCGCGTGGCGACGAAGGTTTCGTTCAGCATCGGGGCGTGGATGACGGCGGCGACCGGCTGGCCGTCCTCGACCACCGCGATGGGAATGCACCACCACGGCTTGTCTTTCATGTAGGCCACTGTGCCGTCGATCGGGTCGACCACGAAGATGCGCCGCTTCGACAGGCGCTCGGTGGTGTCGGCGGTCTCCTCGGACAGCCAGCCGTAGTCGGGACGGGCGGTCAGAAGGCGATCACGCAGCAAGGCGTCCACCGCCAGATCAGCGGAGGTGACGGGCGAGCCGCCGGACTTGGACCAGATCTTCAGGCCGCCCTCGCGTTCCGACAGCGCCAGTTCGCCCGCAGCGACGGCCGCCTCGCGGATCAGGGCCAGATCGTTGGCGAAGTCCGTCATTTGCCCGCGATGGCGACGCCGTCGAACAGCAACGACGGACTGTTGAAGCTGCCGCGGAACTCGAGATCGGCTCCCGGCGTCAGGCGCGCCCAAAGGTCCTTCAGATTGCCCGCTACGGTCACTTCGCTGACCGGATAGGCGCGTTGGCCGTTCTCGAACCAGAAGCCGGACACCCCGGCGGACCAGTCGCCGGTATTGCCGTTCAGCGAGGGGCCGAACATGGAGGTGATCAGCAGCCCGGTCCCGGCCGCGCCCATCAGGCCGTCCAGATCCTGTTCGCCCGGCTCCAGATGCAGGTTGTGCGTCGAGACGCCGGGCGGTCCGGCGAGCCCGCGCGAGGCGTGGCCCGTGGAGGCCAGTCCCAACTGGGCCGCGCTGGAACTGTTCAGGAGCCAGGTGGTCAGGAGGCCGTTCTCCACGATGGACTGCTTCCACACGGCGACGCCTTCGTCGTCGAAGGGCGTGGAGCCGAGCCCGCGCTGACGGAAGGGATCGTCGACCAGATTGACGCCCTCGGGCAGAATGCGCTGGCCCAGCTTGTCCTTCAGGAATGAGGTCCCGCGGGCGATGGACGCCCCGGAGATGGCGCCGAGGAGGGGGGACAGCACCTGGGTCGCCACCCGGTTCTCGAAGATCACCGGCGCGGTGGTCGAAGCGATCTTGCGCGGTCCGGTGCGTTCGACTGCCCGTTTGCCCGCATAGGCGCCGATGGCTTCTGCCGAAGGCAGGTCGGACAGGTGGCGGACCGCGCGGTGTTCGCCGCCGCGCTCCATGGCCCCGTCCTTCTCGGCGATGACGCCGACGCCCAGCGAGAAGGCCGAGCCCTGATAGGAGCCGTCAAAGCCGTGCGAGGTGACCAGACGCCAGCGGCTGGAAGAAGCGGCGGCATGACCGCCTTCCGAACGGGCGACGCCCTCGACAGCCAAGGCTGCGGCCTCGGCTTCGGCGGCGGCGGCCTCAAGCTCGGCGGCGCTGCGTTCGCCCGGATCGTACAGATCGAGGTCGGCGAACGGGCCCCAGGCCAATCGGTCCTGCGGGGCCAGGCCGGCGTAAGGATCTTCGGGCGCGAGCCGGGCCATGGCGACGGCGCGCTCGACCAGTCGCGCGCGGGTCTTGTCGGACAGGTCCGAGGCCGAAACGGTCGCCTGACGCTTGCCGATGAAGACACGCAGGCCAAGGTCGCGGCTTTCCTCGCGCTCGACATCCTCCAGGGCGCCGTTGCGCACGCCGATGGACAGCGAGGCTCGTTCGGAGGTCACCGCCTCGGCAGCGTCCGCGCCCGCCTTCAGGGCGGCGGCGATCAGATCGGGAAGGATGTCGGAAGCGGCGGCGTCACGCGGGGAGGTCATGCCCCGATATGGCCGGGCCTCCACGATGGCGCAACCGCCGTCAGCCCACCGCGGCGAAGATCAGCAGGCCCGCCGAGCCGATGAAGGTCAGATAGGTCAGGATCATGCCCAGCATCCGACCGATGGAAGGCTGCTTCTCCTGCCCCATGCCCCAGGCGTGAAGCAGGCGGCCAAGGAAGAAGGCGCCGCCGACCACGTGTACGATCGTCGCGCTGTAGAAAACCGCGAGCACGGCCAGGGCGACCAGCGCCAAGGGCATGTATTCGATGGCGTTGCCGAAGGCGCGGGTGGAGTTGATCAACTGGGTATGGCCTCCGTCGCCGACCGAGACCTTGAGCGTGCGGCGTCCAGCGCTGATCCGCATCGACAGCCAAAGGACGAACAGCAGGGACAGGCCGGCCCAGAGGGCCACGGCCCGGAACGCTTCGGTGTGGAAGGCCAAGGCCTGTTCGATGCTCATCAGGGTTCCCCTCAGTTCTCGCGCGCCACCGGATAGAGTCGGTAGTGGTCATCATAGAACGGTGTGCGCTCATAGAACCATTGCAGGCGCGCATCGCCGTTGGCGGCGAAGTCGGGTTCGGCGTCCAGCTTGGCTTCGAACTCGGCCTTCAGGGCCGGATCGGCGGCCATCATCCGCTCGGCGAGCGGGGCGATGGCGTAGCCCTCGATGTATTCGACCCGGCTCAGCACCTCCGGGAACATGCCCCAGGCGAAGAAGCTCTCCGAAGACTGCGGCTCCAGCAACAGAACGACGATGTCGCCGAGCGGTTGATCGGTCGGGACGCGGACCGAGCCGGTGGGGAAGGTCCAGTCGCGGCGCTGAGGTGTGACGGAGGTCACGGTCACCGGCACGTGGCCCTCGTTGGCGCGGGTCGCGATCTTCGGATCGTCCAGCCGCAGCATCTCGACGGACATGGTGCGCGGGGCCTCCAGCGTCTCCATCGTCACGCCGTGGATGCGCAGGCGCTCGATGATGTCCGTGCGGTACGACGGAACCCAGTAGGCGTCGGGGCGGCGCAGGGTCAGCGTCGGGTGCGAGGTGTAGAACGGCAGTTGCCAGGTCTCGGGATCGGGCTGACCCAGCCAACGGATCTCGCGACGACCCGACGCCGGGCTGTCATAGGTCTCGTAGGTGATGCCCTTGAACGGACGGGTCGTCGTCGGCTCGGCGTTCTGGACGAAGTTGGCCGGGATTTCCGCCGGGCGCAGGGCGCTGTCGGCGGTGATCGCGGCGCGCAGATCATCGCCTTCGCTCGCCAACAGGCGCAAAGCCTGCTCCAGGAAGACGTAGGTGCCCAGCACGCGTTGCTCGTGCGGCTTCAGGCTGTGGTTCTCGATCAGGATGGTGGGGACGTGTGCCGCCGAGCCCCATCCGTTCGAGAAGCGCTCGCCCAGCCCGCCGTCCGACAGACCCGCGCGCGGGTTCTGATCATCGATACCGAACACCAGTTCGCCCGGAATATGGCCCCGGGCCTCCAGCGCCGCGTTCATCGCCGGCTTGAAGGCGTTGTCCAGCCACAGGGCGGTGGCGGGTGAGCGCGAATAGACCCCGTCTTCACCGTTGTAGCCGTAGGTGACGTCGTACTGGTAATCCATGCCGTCGGTGACGTGGATGTCGACGTACAGGTCGGGCCGGTATTTCACGATCAGGCCGCGAACAGCCTGCATCTCCGGCTGATCCAGTTTCAGGTAGTCGCGGTTCAGGTTCTGGTTGGTCGCCGTGTTGCGCCAGCCCTGAATGCGCGGCCCGCGCTGGTTCGGGCGGCTGTAGGCGCCGGCGCGCTCGTGGCCGTCGACCGACAGGATCGGGATAAGGATCAGGTTGACCCGGTCCAGCAGCTCATCCTTGCCGTAGAAGGCGATGTCGCGCAGCAGCATCATGCCCGCGTCCTTGCCGTCGATCTCGCCCGGGTGAATGCCGGCCTGCGCCAGCAATACCGGTTTGGACGGATCGAATACCGCGCCGTCCTTCGACGCAATCACGGCGTAGATCGGGCGGCCTTCCGGCGACACGCCGAACTGTTCGATGCGGATCAGGTCCGAGGCGGCGTCGAGGCGGTCGAACCAGGCGCGGGTGTCGACATAGGTGGGACTGAAGTCATGTTCGGCGTCGGCCTCAAACGCAGTGACCCACGGATCAGACGCGTCGCGCAGCAGGTCGCGGCTGACGCCGTTCCATTCCGGTGCGGGCGGCAGGAAGGGCTGGTCCCACGGGGCGGTGTTGGACACGGATTGGGCCATGGCGGGACTCGCGAACAGAAGGGCGGCTGCGATCAGAAGGGGTGTGCGCATGGCGCCCTTCCTCGACCAAATACGTCTGTCCGGCAAGACGGCGAGCGGTCGTTCAGTTCACGCCCACCGCCGGCGACCAGGCGCCCGAGGCCACCAGGTGGATGACCGACAGGGACAGGCTCCAGAGGCTGTAGGCCAGCACAATCAGGAGCGAGCCGATCACAGCTGGTCGCCACGGGGCAAAGGCGGCGACGGCGGTCGTTGTGAAGAAGATGCCGAACCCTACCCAAAGGCGCACGGTCGACAGGGCGGCGAAACCCTCGTCCAGCGCCATCAGGCCCAGGAACATCACCCCGACAATCAGATTGGCCGTCATGATGCAGCCGAACACGAGCCTGCGGTACCGCCAGAAATGTTCGGTCAGGTCGATCCGGTCGCGACCCTCGGCCGAAAGGCGAGGGAAGGTGACGCTGGCGGCCGTATAGAAGGTTCCGGCTATGATCAGGCTGGCGATCAGCAAGGCGTGGTTGAACGGGGCGCCGCGAAAGATCACCCAAGCCTGATTCCAGAAGGTCGCCACGTCCAGCGCTACGAAGGCGGCCAGCATCGGCGTCAGCCAGCCGAACCTGACCCGCTCTTTCTCTTGCAGAATGCGGGCGAAGCCGCCGACCAGTTCGGCGACGGACAGGCCCAGCAGGAGGCCGTAAAAGCTGAAGAAGAACTCGAACGCGCTCATGGGCCCCCGCCGGTTGCGTCTCAAGACTAGGTGACGGCGAGGCGGTCGTCACCTCTGTCGGACCGGGCCATAAGCGAAACGGCCGGCGTGGCCCCGGAGCAGGAGCAACGCCGGCCGTTGAAAGCCGTTCAGGCGTAGGGTGTCAGGCGCCGCGTTTGGCGACCAGACGGTCGACGGTGGCCTGGGCTTCATTGCGGCGCGCGGTGTGGCCATCCAGCTCGGCGCGTTGCGCGTCGCTCAGGCCGCCGGCGGCGGTCGCCTGGCCTTGCAGGGTTTCGATCTGCACATTCAGGTCGCCGACAAGATCCTGAGCGTCCCACAGCTGTTGTTGCTCGGCGGCGCTGAGGCGCGGCGGCTGGGCACGACGGGGCGCGGCGCGCGAGGCGCCGCGAGCGGAGCCGCGGCCGGTCAGGACCTGCGCGTCAGCGGCGACGGGGATGGCGATCACGGGCGTCGCGAGAGCAAGAGCCAAGGCGGCGACGATGGCGTGTTTCATTGGGGTCTCCGGAGAAGAACACTTCGACCCTGTTTGTAGATTACCGTTTCGTCATCTGAAAAGCGTTTTTCCGACACACTCTGGAAACGATCGCGTCATCCACGCAACACTGGCGCCCCCGGCGAAAGCCGGCGCTTGCAACGGGACTATTTCCAGATCGGTGTCCCGTCACCCGGTAAGCCGAGCCGGTCCCACATCTCTGACACGCGATCGACGACCTCCGTCTCCATCCGGATTTCCTCGCCCCATTCGCGCTTGGTCTCGGGCTCCCATTTGTCGGTGGCGTCCAGACCGATCTTGGAGCCCAGACCGCTCTCGGGACTGGCGAAATCGAGATAGTCGATGGGGGTGTTCTCGATCAGGGTGATGTCGCGCGCCGGGTCCATCTTGGTCGAGATGGCCCACATGACCTGCTTCCAGTCGCGGGCGTCGATGTCGTCATCCACGACGATCACCCACTTGGTGTACATGAACTGGCGCAGATAGCTCCAGACGCCCAGCATCACGCGCTTGGCATGGCCGGGGTAGGCCTTCTTCATCGACACCACGGCGATGCGATAACTGCACCCTTCGGGCGGCAGCCAGAAGTCGGTGATCTCGGGGAACTGCTGGCGTAGCAGAGGGATGAAGACCTCGTTCAGCGCCTCGCCCAGCACCGATGGCTCGTCCGGCGGACGGCCGGTGAAGGTGGTCAGATAGATGGGGTCGCGCCGCATGGTGATGGCGCTGACCTGGAACACCGGGAAGGTCTCGACCGAGTTGTAGTAGCCGGTGTGGTCGCCGTAGGGCCCCTCGGCCGCGTGCTCGTCCAGCAGGACGTGGCCTTCCAGCACGATCTCGGCATGAGCCGGGACCATCAGCGGCACGGTCTTGCACGGGACCAGCTCGGCCTTGGCGCCGCGCAGCAGGCCGGCGAACTGGTACTCTGACAGGGTGTCCGGCACCGGCGTCACGGCGGCCAGAATGGTGCCCGGATCGGCGCCGAGCACGATGGCGGCGGGGAGGGGCGCTTTCGATCCGGCCTTCTTGTGCCGGGCATAGTGCTGGGCGCCGCCGCGATGGGCCAGCCAGCGCATGATGGCCTTGTCCTTGCCCAGCACCTGCATGCGGTAGATGCCGAGATTGAAGTCGTCCTCGCGGGCTTCTGACGGCCCCTTGGTTACAACCAGACCCCAGGTGATCAGCGGCGCCGGCTCGCCGGGCCAGCAGCCCTGAATCGGCAGGCTCGTCAGGTCGATCTGGTCACCTTTCAGCACCACCTGCTGCACCGGCGCGGTCTTCACGACCTTGGGCCGCATCGCCATCACCGTCTGGGCCAGCGGCAGCATCTCCATGGCGTCGCCCAGACCGCGCGGCGGGGTCGGATTGCGCAGGAAGGCCAGGAGTTCGCCGACCTCGCGCAGTTCGGCGGCGGTGGTGCGGCTTTTCTTCTCCAGCGTCACGCCCATGGCGACGCGCTTCACCGTGCCGAACAGATTGGCGAGACAGGGAATGGGGCTGATCGTGCCGTCGGGCATGACGGGCTTCTCGAAAATCACCGCCGGGCCGCCGTTGCGGAGCAGGCGAGTCTGGATCTCGGTCATCTCGAGGTGCGTGGAGACGGGCTCGGTCACCCGCACCAGCTCACCCTCGGCTTCGAGGATCTCGATGAAGTCACGCAGCGATTTGTAGGCCATGCGCTGGATTAGGCGGACGCGCGGCTCCTGTCACGCCGTCCGATGGTGCGGTCGATCGCCACGACGACCAGACCGGCGACCATGAACAGGGCGAGCATGGCCGTGAACCAGAAGGCGGCTTTCGAAAGACCGAGCGTCGGCAGGTTCACGAACCAGTAGGGCCACCAGTCCGAGGCGTAGCCGTGGATGACGGTCCAGACCATGTAGACCAACGGGACCGACAGCCATTTTACGGCGTCGATCCAACGCAGCCCGCCCTTGGGGGTGAACAGCAGCCAGTCGAGTACGAAGGCGATGGGCATGACGTAGTGGAGCAGGCCGTTTGATACGAACAGCCAGCCCTGCGGATCCCAGACGTGGGACAGCAGGAAATGATACGTCACCCCGACGACGGCGATGTACATGGCGACCGCCGCGCGCACGCCCTCGGTCGCGGTCCATCGCCCGAGGGCGCTGTCGGGCGCCAATGCCGGGCCGGTCATGGCCAGGGCGACGATCACATTCATCAGGATGGTGAAGTAGCTGAAGAAATTCAGCGTCAGCTCGGCTGCGCCCTTGCCGGTCTCGCCGGTGAGCATCAGCCAATACTGCAGGCCGATGGCGAACCAGCCGACTAACGCGAAGACGATGCGATAGGCGCGAGCCCCGAACGCCATCAGTAGGCCTGCGTATCAGAGACCAGAGCCCACAACGGCAGGCGCAGGGCGCTGGTCGCCGCACCCACGCCGAGGCTGTCCAGATGGGCGCGGCCCGCCTCGATGCGGCGAACCTCCTCGGGCGTGATGTGCAGACGGGTCGCGAGGTCGTCGAGCGACATGCCCCGTTCTTCACGCCATCGCTTCAGCCTTGCGCCGACCGCCGCGTCGGACGGATCAACGCCCGGAAATCCGAGCACCGAACCCATCTGGGCCTCCCGGTTGAGCGTCCTCTCAGCCGGGACGCCTCAAGCCCATTCTTCATCCCATTGGAAGGTCTTGTCGAGCCAGTCGCCCAGACGACCGTCGGGGCGAGCCAGGGCGTGGATACGATCCATCTCCTCGGCCGACAGATCGAAGTCGAAGATGTCGAAGCTTTCCTCGGCGCGGCTGACCTTGGTCGTGCGCGGAATGGCGATGATATTCTGCTGGATCAGCCAGCGCAGGGTGACCTGGCCAGCGGACTTGCCATGCGCCGCGCCGATCTCGATCAGGGTGGGATCGGTGGCGATATTGCCCTGCGCCAGCGGCGACCAGGCGGTGATCGACGAACCCAGCGCCTTCGCCTTCTCGATCAGCCTGGTGAGCTTCAAATAGGGGTGGTACTCGACCTGATTGGTGACCAGCCGGGCCTTGGACAGGCCTTGGGCGCGCTCGAACTCCGCCGACGGGAAGTTGGACAGGCCGATACTCCTGGTGAAGCCCTGCTGCAGCGCCTCGTTCAGCGCACCGAGGGTCTCCTCGAACGACGGCTCCGGCTTGGGCCAGTGAAGCAGCAGCAGGTCGGGGGTGAAGCCCAGCGTCTCGGCGGACTCTTTCGCCTGCTTCAGCAGGTCGTCGCGGTGGAAGTTGGCGACCCAGATCTTGGTGGTCAGCCAGATGTCCTCGCGCTTCACATGCCCGGCGGCGATGGCGTCGCGGATCCCGTCTCCGACCGCGGCTTCGTTGTGATAAATATAGGCCGTATCGATGTGCCGATAGCCGATGCGCAGGGCCTCGGCGACCATGCGACGGGCGTCGTCGGGCTCAAGGTTCCACGTCCCGAAGCCGAGCAGCGGGATGGTGTGGCCGTCGACGGTGATGGCGGGCTGATCGGTCATGGGAGGGCTCCGGAAGGACGAAGCGCTTACCTATGCCGTGATCACGCGGGTTCAAGCAGCCAGTCGAACATCTGGTCCCACAACGGCTCCATCCCTTTCCGGAATGCGCCCTCGTGACCGATCCGCTTCACGCCGAAATCGGCGGGCGAGTGCACGGTTATCTCACGTGGGGCGTTGGGATAGATCTGCAGCAGGATAGGCGAGGTCACAGGCGTGGCGATCGGGTCGTCCGTGAAAATCCACGAGCGGATCGGAGCGGTGACGGCGTCGAAATGGTGCGGTTTCAGCCGACCCTTCAGTTCATCGAGGAAATAGGGCTCCTTCAGGCACCACCGCCGCCAGGTCTCCCAGACGCCGCGCGGCAGATCGGTCCCCGCCCACAGGCCACCGCCCTTGATGTAGCCGTGCCGCGCCAGACTCCACGGCCCGAACGCCAGCCAGAAGAACAGTTCCATCGGATTGTAGGACCGGTGGTGTCGCCCCCAGTAGCCGCTGCCGACCGAGACGAAGGCGTGTTTCGAGATCCGGTTCTGATTGGCCATGAAGCCGAGGAAGTGGCCGCCGACGCTGTGGCCGACGTGTGTGACAGGCAGGCCCGGCGCGGCCTCAATCAGGGCATCCAGCGCCGCGGGCATGTCGAAGCGGCCCCAGTCGATATAGTCCATCTTCATCGCCGCCAGATCATCGGGTCGTGAGCCGGCGATGCCTCGGAAGTCATAGGTCAGGACCGCTGCCCCCTTGCTCGCCAGATGCTTTGCGAAGCGGTCATAGAACCCCTTCGGAAAGCCGGTGCCCGAGCTCATCAGCACCGCGATCGTCGGCTCCGCGGCGGAGACCAGCCGCATAGACAGCGGATAGCCGTCGGTCGCCGGGGCGGTGAAGTCGCGGATCGTCAGGTCGGTCACGAAACAGGTCCGTAGTGATTTGCAACGAACCTATTCGATTGACCCGGCGTCAGGTCAAGAGCTTGGAGCCGGGCGACGGACCGGGTAAAGGCGGCGGCTGATTTGCCGAAGAGCCATTCCATGACCGATCTCCCCGACCGCCTGTCCGTCGATCCCGACAGCCAATTCCATGACGCCGACCTGCTGGCTCAGGGCATCGGCGTCCGCTTCAAGGGCGAGGAAAAGACCAACGTCGAGGAATACTGCATCTCGGAGGGCTGGGTCCGTCTGGCCGTGGGCAACCGCGTCGACCGTCGCGGCAAGGCCCTGACCGTGAAGCTGCAAGGGCCGGTCGAGGTCTGGGTCAAGGGCGACGCATAAGTGCTGGAGCGCCGTCGTTCGATCCTGACGGTCGGCGCTGTCCTTTGCATTGCGGCGGCGGGGCTGCTGGTCCTGTCCGCCTATGGCGTGAACGACGCCTATGAGTGGGACGTGCGGCGTTGCGGTCCCATCGCGGGCGAATGGTATCCGGAATGGGTCTGGCTCATCTTCGTGGGTCCCTTGGCCCTCGCGGGTCTGCTGACGGGCGCCGTGACGGTGTGGGTCGAGTTTTCCCGCCGGGGCGCCTGGGTGTCCTGGCTGCTTCTGGGAGTCAGCGGCCTGCTGGTGGCGGGGGCTTGCGGGCTGGCGTGGTTGTCGCGCTTCGGCCCGTGCCCAACCATTGTCTGACGTCCTTTCCGGCCCGCCGATGTGAGTCTAGGGTCCGGCTCCACTGTTGAGTCCCCCGGAGCCGTCATGCGTCTGTCCGCCCGTCTTCTCGCCGCCAGCGCGCTCGCGCTCAGCTTCGCCGCTCCGGCTCTCGCGCAGGACGCCGCGACCATCCAGCGGGCCGAGCGTATCCGCGACGGCGCTCTCGAACAGAACATCGCGCTGGACTACGTCACCCGCCTCACCACCCGCTTCGGCGCGCGTCCGGCGGGTTCGCCGTCAGAACAGGCCGCCGCCGCCTGGGCGGCGGACTACATGCGCCAGCACGGCTTCCAGAACGTCCGCATCGAGACGTTCCCGCTCGTCGGCTGGGAACGGGGCGAGGAGAGCGCTTCCATCGTCGGTGACCGCCCCCAGCGTCTGGTCGTCGCAGCGCTGGGCCATTCGCCCGGCACCAACGGCGTCATCGAGGCCGAAGTGGTCCGCTTCACCAGCCTCGAGGCCCTGAACGCCGCCCCCGCCGGATCGCTGACCGGCAAGATCGCCTATGTCGATGCGGGCCAGATGGTCCGCATGCAGGACGGCGCCGGCTATGGCCCCCTGACCCGCATCCGGGGCGCCGGTCCGGGCGCGGCGGCGGCCAAGGGCGCGGTCGCCTTCATCATGCGCTCGGTCGGCTCGGACGAGCACCGCATGCCGCACACCGGCACCACCCGCTATGTCGAGGGGCGCGTGCCCCTGCCGGGCTTTGCTCTGTCGGCGCCGGACGCCAGCCAACTGACCCGCCTGATCGTCGGCGGAGAGACGGTGCGCCTGCGCCTGTCCTCGACCGCCCATACCTACGAGACTGTGTCCCAGAACGTGATTGGCGAGATTACCGGCGCCTCGCGCCCGAACGAGGTGATCGTTCTGGGTTCGCACATGGACAGCTGGGATCTGGGCACCGGCGCCATCGACGACGGCGCGGGCGGCGCCATCACCCTGGCGGCGGCCAAGGCCATCGCCGAAAGCGGCCGTCGCCCGGCCCGCACGGTGCGTGTGGTTCTGTACGGCTCGGAGGAAGTGTCCCAGCCGACCGATACCGGCAACGGCGGCGGCGCCTATCTGCGCGGCATCGGCGCCGCGGTGGAGCAGCATATTATCGCCGGTGAAAGCGACTTCGGCGCCGACCGGGTCTATGCCCTGCAACTGCCGCCGGGCGCCCAGAACAGCGCCTTCCAGCGCGCGGCGACGCAGGTGCTCTATCCCATCGGCGTTCTGGCCTCGCAGACGCCTGAACTGCACGGCGGCGCGGACATCGGACCACTGGCCGAGGCGGGCGTGCCGGTCTTTGGCCTGAGCCAGGACGGGACCCGCTATTTCGACCTGCACCACACCGCCGACGACACTCTGGACAAGATTGATCCCGAACAGTTGAGCCAGAACGTCGCCGCCTGGGCCGCGCTGGTCTATCTGGTCGCGGACTCCGACGTGGACTTCCGGGCCCTGCGCCCGGCGGCGACGCCGGCGCACTGAGTCCAACGCCGCGAGCGTGGCGAAACTGGTAGACGCAAGCGACTTAAAAGCCCTTCATTTTCAATATAAAACGTCAAATATCCTTGAAAATCAGCCGTATTTTGCTAAACTGACCTCATACGGCCACTTACACAGGTCTTACACAAATTGCACAGTTTCACAGGTCGAGGCAGCAATGGCGGCACATCACGAACTCATGGGAGGAAAGCTCCACGTCTACAAGCGTGAGAACAGCACCTACTGGCAGTGCTCGACCTTCCTCGGTGGCAAGAACCACCGCGTCAGCACCAAGGAGGATAGCCTCGCTCTGGCCAAGGACTTTGCCGAGGACTGGTATCTAGAGCTGAAGGGCAAATTCAAACGCGGCGAGGTGAAGGCAGGTAAGACCTTCAAATTCGCCGCCGCCAAATTCATCGACGAGTTCGAGGTCATCACCCAAGGGCAGCGCAGCCCCATCTACGTAGCGCATCATCGCCGCCGACTCGACAACTACCTTGTCCCCTTTTTTGGGAACAAGGCGCTGGCCGAGATCACCGCTGGCCTCGCCCAAGACTACCGAATGCACCGCATGAAGAACGGCTGGCGCGGCAAGCCGCCAGCGCGCAGCACACTTCATCAGGAAATCGTCTGTTTGCGTCAGGTGCTGAAATACGGCCAACGGCATGGCTGGATTGAGTCGGTGCCGAACCTGACACCGCCATACAAAACCTCTGGCAAGATCACGCATCGGGCTTGGTTCTCGCCCGAGGAATATAAGCGCTTCTATCAGGCGACGCGGGAACGCGCCAAGAACCCGCTCAAGGAGCGTTGGCGTACCGCGTCGGAAAACCTGCACGACTATGTTCTGTTCATGGTGAACACCGGCCTTCGCCCAGACGAAGCCCTGCGCCTTGAATACCGCGATGTCGCTGTTGTCGCCGACGATGCCACGGGTGAAACCATCCTTGAGATCGAAGTGCGCGGCAAGCGCGGTATCGGCTACTGCAAGAGTATGCCGGGCGCCGTTCACCCTTTCCAACGCCTTCAAGAACGCAACAACGGAAAGCCGACCGATCGACTGTTCCCGAAATTTCAAAAGCAGCTTTTCAACGCCATCCTCAACGAACTTGAGATGAAGAAAGATCGTGATGGAAACCAGCGCACAGCTTACAGCTTACGCCACACTTACATCTGCTTTCGCTTGATGGAGGGCGCGGACATTTATCAGATCGCTAAAAACTGCCGAACAAGTGTTGAGATGATTGAGAAGTATTACGCTTCGCACATCAAGAACACGCTCGATGCGGCAGCGATCAATGTCCGTAAGGAGAAGCCGAAGGCCCGCCCGCCCGCCAAAACAAATAAACGGAAACCAACCCAAGACGCGGGCCAAAGGCCCACATCTTCATCAGGGCGCAGCCCCGCAACCCCCAAAGGACGGGGTTCGCGCTAGCGGCCACCCCCTTAATCTTGTTTTCCTTGGCATATTCAAACGAACCGCCTAAACTGGAATCTGGCTATGCGGACGTGGCGAAATCGGTAGACGCAACGGACTTAGACCAATCTTGAGTGCTCGCAGGGAAACCTGCGGTGCAGAACTGCTCAAATTCGGGGAAACCTCTCAACTGGCAATCCCGAGCCAAGCCTTGGCGCGAAAGTGCCTCGGAAGGTGTAGAGACTAGACGGGCAGCACCTAAACCCCGCCAGCGGGGCACGGTGAAGGGATAGTCCAGACCACAAACACTCGGGCAACCGAGTGGCGGTGAAAACCGTAGCAGGTAAGAAAATCCGTCGGGCTTTGCCCTTGGGGGTTCAAGTCCCCCCGTCCGCACCACCACCCATCATCTAATCAGAAAAAGCACCGAACGGTGCGCCCTGGGGCAGATAGCCTAAACCGGCGACTGCCCCTTTCCGCGAAGGCCCAGCCTGAACAGGCTGGGCCGGTGGCCTCTTCAGCTCCCGAACGGGAGCGGCCATCGCTCTTACTCTTCATCATCATCTTTCTTGATATACCGCGAACCTCGTGAACTACCATTCACGACCGCCTGCCTTGCCGTTTCGTCATCCCATAGCAAACGCTGCGGCTTGCCGCGCAGGATGGTCTTTTCCCCGCGATGCACTTGCTCACCCGCTTTCAGCGGGAGAATGGATTTACCGGCGAACTCGTCCTTGGTGATGGTGCAGGCTCGCACCAGCAGTTTGACCCACCCATCCTTGCCGCGCTCGATCACTTCCGCCGCGACCAGACGCTCGCCCACGCGCAGAGCTTTGCCGCGCCTGCGGCGATCATAGATGCCTTCCTTCCAACGAACGACATCGGCAGCTATGAAGTCTGTAGCGGGAATCCATTGATTCATCCGCGCCCCAACTGGCGTCTGTCTTTAACGCCCGAATTTTTTGGCAATGGCTGTTTGGAATCTCTTGAAGACCGATGGCAGTCCCACGCGCTCAAGCGCGTCAATATGTGCGTGACCTGTGAATATGCCCTTTCCCTTCGGAAGCATAAAGCCGCGAACGCGCTGGCCGACCATCAGGCTGTTATCCCATTTGCTGATCGACGTGCGAACATGCTCACCGTTGTCCAGACGCAGGGTGCAGAAATGGAACTGCCAATCCATGTGCGTTTCCGGCCACAAGCTGACTTCAGTCAGGACAGCCTCGACCGGTTTTCTGTCGCTTACATAAGCCTTGTCCCTAAAAGAGCCACGTAGCATCCATCCTCATATTTTTCGTGAGAGTTTTCCTTGCCTCTATTCTCTCATGGAGGCCGGATTCGCCTCAAACTCGCCGGAAATGATGCAATGGGATCAGGAGCTTGAGCGTCCTTGCCAAGCAGATGCGGCGATTAACGGGATTATTCACCGCATCTTGTGCGGCGAATATCCTTGCGCTGTGCGGTGAATACGGGCTATAATCGCCGCAGAAGGTGCGGTGATTATGACCTATATCCATGAACGAGCCGATTGGCCAAATCTGCGTTGGAGCGACGAGCAGCTTGCCCAGCCGCTTGCCGCCGTGCGCCATCGCCAAGGGCGATTGATCGGGCACATGGAAGCCCTTGGCTTTCCGCTGCGCGAAGAAGCCGTGCTGCAAGCCCTCACCGAAGATGTCATCAAATCAAGCGAGATCGAAGGTGAGGTGCTGGACCGCGATCAGGTTCGCTCGTCCATCGCCCGACGCCTTGGCATGGATATTGGCGGTCTGGTTCCAGCGGATCGCAACGTCGAAGGCGTTGTCGAAATGATGCTCGACGCTACGCAGAACTATGCCGCGCCGCTAACCGCCGAGCGGCTGCATGACTGGCACGCTGCCCTGTTTCCGACAGGGCGCAGCGGCATGAGCAAAATCACAGTGGGCGTTTGGCGCACAGGTGCGGACGGCCCGATGCAGGTTGTATCAGGGCCGATTGGCCGCGAGCGCGTCCATTATGAAGCGCCAGATGCCGAGCGGCTTGATGCTGAGATGGGGAACTTCCTCACATGGTTTGAAACTGCCCAGCCCGACCCCGTCCTGAAAGCCGGTGTCGCGCACCTGTGGTTTGTTACCATCCACCCATTTGACGATGGCAATGGCCGTATTGCCCGCGCCATTGCCGACCTTGCGCTTGCGCGCGCGGAAGGCACAGCGCAGCGGTTCTACAGCATGTCCGCGCAGATCAGGACCGAGCGCAACGCCTATTACGACATGCTGGAATCTACGCAGAAGGGCGACGTGGACATCACGCCCTGGCTACTCTGGTTCATCGGCTGTTTGGATCGCGCTTTCGACGGTGCCGAAATCATCCTCGCCAGCGTCATGCACAAGGCGCGGTTCTGGGATGCAGTCGCCGACCAGCCCTTGAACGACCGCCAGCGCAAAATCCTCAACCGCTTGCTCGATGGCTTCGACGGCAAACTGACCAATGCAAAATGGGCGACTATCGCTAAAACATCGCCCGATACTGCGCTGCGCGACATTACCGATCTCGTCCAGCGCGGCATCTTGGTTAAAGAGCCGGGGGGCGGGCGCAGCACCAGTTACGCCCTTGCACCCGAAACCTCGTCATAAGCAGCACAACCCCTGACATGCCGATGTGATGCAGCCCGCCAGCGATGGCGGGCGGGGTTATCTCATACCGTCACACCCAAACCTTGTAGTAACGGCTCGATGAATTTTCGCTGTCGCCTTTGACTCCTTGAGAGCAAGGGAAGGCACGTTTCAGTCCATTACGGCCTCTTATTGGGTCGCTTCTGGCACAGCCCCGCCTGTCGTCAATCGCCTGCGCTTCCGCGCCTCTCGCTTCGCTTTGGCTTGTGCAGCTTGCACCTTCGGGCGGGCTTCGCCCGGCGTTGACCACCGGCTTGATGGGCCGCGCCGACTTCTCCCCATGAGGCCGCAGATGGTCTGCGCGCCTCCAATCTCAAGGAGAATGACAATGGCGAACGTCGATCAAAATTCACCCGCTTTCATGCTCTGGTGCGTGGAAGGTGACGGCAAGGATGCCCGCTGGACCCGCATCGGGGCCGCGTGGCTTCATCAGGACGGCAAGGGCTTCAACATGCGCTGCAACGCGATCCCGTTGCAGGGCCGCTTGGTTGCTCGCGCCTTCACCCCGAAAGCTGACCGCGATGCGGCGCAAGGAGGTCTGGTATGAACGCGCCCCTTCACACCGCATCGCGCATCCGCGAGCTGAACGACCTGTTCCGCACTTGCTTCATCGGCGGGCGCGTCCTGATCACCGAGGGCATCATCGCCCTTGGTGACACTTTTACCAGCGGCTGCGTGGAAGCGGTACAACGCTTCACCGATTTCAGCGCTGATAACGATCCATACGGCGAACACGACTTCGGCTGTGTCACCGTCGATAATCGCAAGGTCTTTTGGAAGATCGACTATTACGACCGGGATTGCCGTTACGGCTCCGAATGTCCGGCCGATCCCGCCCAGACAACCCGAGTCCTCACCATCATGCTGGCCAGTGAATACTAGGCCAGCGCGCGCGCCGCCGGCGATGTCGGCGGCGCGTCGCCTTGCACTTCCGTCAGAAGCGCGGACCCTGCGGGGTACGAGGGCGTTGCGCGAAGCGGGCCAAAGCCTGCTCGACGTGGCGCAGCGAGACGTGAACGTCAGAGGTCAAAAAGCGAGATTGCGGGTTACGGCGCAGATCGCTCAGAAGGCGACCGTAGAGAGCGCGGAGTTCCTCAATCTGCATGCCTTCAAGTTCAGCGGGGGTGATAAAGAGCGACATGATTTTTCTCCCAGTCTGTAGCCGCGACCATCGCGGGCCTTCATGGCAGACAGGGAGCAGGGCGTTTGCCTTGGCCGCACTTGGCGGAGCGCAGCGGAGAAGCCGCGAAGTGGCTTGCGGCCCAAAAGGCAAATCCCCTGCAAGGATGCCCATGAAGAAGGCCCGTGTGGCGTCGGCACAGGGAGAAAATGTGCCGCACCTTGGCACCCGCATCAGAAAGTCTTGAACAAACACAAAAATGACGCTGAAAAGAGAGCCTGAATCTTGTGCGTTAGGAACTGCTTGAATCGCATTGCTCGTCTTTGGCTTTTCATTGCTTTCTGCGTTGCCTGGCCTGTCGCCAGCCACGCCCAAGACCGTGCCCAGATCACCCGTGGGATCACCTATGCGCTGACGGACATCGCGCTGATCGAGCGCGAGCGCGCCCGTGCCGACGTGCCTGACGATTTTGCCGCCGACAAGCTTACCCTCAGTCGGCAGCGGCTTTCCGAGAACTACGCAGCAGCAGACCGGACAGGGCAAGGCCGCGCCATCCGGCAGGAGGCACAGCGCCGAGCCAACCGCACCATCGGCGCGCAGCCACGCACCGATTATTTGCGCGGCTTTCCCGACCCGCAGCGGGTGCGCGCCGATCTTGCTGCGACAAGCAGCGGCGTCAGCGACGTTGAGCTTGCGGGAAGGCAAGCGGGCCGTATGGCGATGCTTGCCAACGCCCTTGAAGGATTGCAGGGGCCAACGGGAGCCACTGACAAAGATCGCTGGCCTGCCGACGTGGCGCAGCTTCACGCCCGCTACTGGCTGCACTTCCACGACCTGCGTGACCGGATGCAGGCGACCTTCACGGACACCTGCGCCCGCTGGCAGTTCTGGTGCACAACGCGGGCAGAGACGTTTAATCGCACGCGGGTTCACTACGAGCACGATCTTGAACGCGCGCAGGAAATAGCGACTCTTTATTTCCCAGAGGGTTTCCGCGAGCGTTTCGTTGACACCACGGGAGTCGGCGGAAGCCGCACCGGGCACAAGCAGTATCAGGCGCAACTCCGCGAACAGCGCGAAGCCGCTGAGCGTGCGCGGGAGATCGAAAAAGATGGCGTGAGCTATCGCACTCTTGTGCCGATCATCGGCGTAATACTGCTCGTGCTACTCCCCCTCAGCATGATGTTCACCCGGCGCAATCAGGGCGATGGCAGGCCGCCGCTTTCCGACAATCACGGCTCCGCCACATGGGGCGCGATGAACATGAATGTTCATCCGCTCGAACCGTTGTTCGGCGTGTTCCTTGGAAAATATGCGTGGCCGCATCACACCGATGGTCAGGTAAAAACCGCGCCCGTGTTCACTAAGCCCGAGGCGCATACCCTCATTATGGCTCCGACGCGAACCGGCAAAGGCACCAACATCATCGTGCCGACCCTGCTGCGCTATGATGGCTCGATGCTGGTTATCGACCCTAAGGGCGAGAACGCCGCCATCGCGGGGAGGCAGCGCGCAGCACTGCCCGGTCACAAGGTCCATGTCCTCAACCCGTGGGGGGTGCTGGACGATGAACTGGCAAAACGCGGTTTGCCAACGTCGCGCTACAATCCGCTCGATGCGATCCGGCGCGGCGATCCCGATGCGGTCAGCATCGCGCACACAATGGCCGAGAGCATCTGTGTGCGAAGCGAAGGCAAGGACAGCAGCTATTGGGAAGGTAATGCCACAGCGATCCTGACCGCCGTGCTTCTCTGGCTGGCCGACAACGACAGCGACCGCGAACGAAAAACGCTGGCGCGGGTGCGCCAGATCGTCACGCTGCCGCTCGACCGGCTGCAACAGGAATACTTCGTCCCGATGGCGGCCAGCACCGCCTATGGCGGCGCGATCGCCGAGAACATCGGCCCGTTCCTGTCTGGCGGGGATTCCCGCGACCTGCCCGCGATCCAGCGGACGCTGGCCGAGGCCACGCGCTTCATCAGCGACGAGCGCCTAAAAGAAGCAACATCGGCAACCTCCGACTTCGATTTGCGCACGTTCCCGCACAGGTCGGAAACGGTATTTTTGGTGATCCCGCCCGACCGCATGAAGGCGCAGGCGACATGGCTGCGTCTCATGCTCGCCGCATTCGCCCATGCCTTCCGCACGGCCAAGCCGCGCGGGCAGATACGCGGCATGATGCTGATTGACGAGCTACCGGCGCTCGGGAGGATTCCCGACCTGCCGACCGACCTTGCCACCATGAGCGGCTATGGCCTCGATTACACCCTGATTGTGCAGGACCTTGGGCAGCTCAAAGCGACCTACGGCGAGGAGTCCCGCACGATCCTTGCCAACTGTGGCTGGAAATGGCTGTGCAACGTGCGCGACTACGACACAGCCAAGTATGTCTCCGACACCCTTGGCCAGCGCACCGTCGGCACCGCAACGGTGAACGAAGGGCAGACCGGACAGGGCGAACCCACCAGCGGCAAGGCATATGGCGAGATGGGCCGCGCCTTGCTCACCCCTGACGAGGTGATGCAGCTCGGGCGGGAGAAGGCCATTGTGTTGCCGCCCGCCGGGCGTCCGTTTCAGGTTTGGGGTGTGGGCTATTGGGCAATCCGAGATGAGTTCCTGCCGTACCGGGAAGGGGCGATGCAGCTCTATTATTCGCACCCCTTGGTGATCGACCCCAACCCCTATAGGCAGGGTGCGGACGGGCAGGAACAGGCCGCAAAGTAGCAACGTGCCGCATCACAAGACGCAAGGAAATTTCCGGGCGAATCTGCTTTAATGATGTTGTCCGCCGCTGGCTGGTGGCGGACACCCAAGGCGCAGGATTGGCGACACGGCAAGATCAGGCGCATACAAGCGTATACGCCTAAGCATTAAACCACTACGTCAGTTGCGCGCCGTATCCCCTTAGCAATTCACAGTTGCACAAACTCATGTTATGCTAATAACAGGAGATGCAAGCCATGCGCGGTATTACCGCGCGCCTTGGCAAGGGGTTCTTCGACCCCGTTGCATCCCCGACCAAGGAGAGCCTTCGTGCCCTCCTGTGGAACCTCCAGAGCAGGGGATTTCCCTCCCCATGCACCCTGGACCGGGATGATGAACATATGCGCCCCCCGCATCTGTTCGTCATCCCTCCAAAGGAGCTTTCGCGCTCCCTTGGAAACCCACCGACCGCTGATTGCAGCGGCCACAACCAAAGGGCTTTCATGCCCCTTGGAACCCAGACCGGGGATTGCGAACCCCGGCCCCCCGGCAGGCATTTCGCGCCTGCAACCGACCAAGGCGGTGCCTTGGAACCCTTCATAATAGGAGGGCGGGTGGCGACAGGAAGTGACAAACGGCAACGGAAGCGCCTCATTACGTTCCGTGTGACCGACGAAGAATACGCCCGGTATCAGGAACGGGCTTCGCGTGCTGGCCTCGCAGTCGGAGCGTTTGCCCGTGCTGCTGGCCTCAACGAAGCTGGCCCCCGCGCACGTCGCCGTCGCCCCATTGAACATGCCGCCCTCGCGCAGCTTATGGCTGCCATGAACCGCGTCGGCAACAACCTCAACCAGATCGCCCGCAACACCAATCTCGGCATCGACATTGATGTGCCCGTGCTGCGCGATGCCCTGCACGAATACCATGCGGTAATTGGCGCGATCTATGAAGCCCTCGGCATGGAGAACGCCGGTGATCATCAAGGGAAAAAGCCGGGCGGGCGCTAGCCAGCTCGCCCAACACCTTGGCCGCGCCGATACCAACGAGCGCATCGAAATCCTGCAACTGGACTCCGCAGGAACGCCCGCCGAAGCATTCCGCGACTGGCAGACCTACACCCTCGCCACCAAGGGCAAACTCGGCCTCTACCATGCCAACATCGACCCCGACGCCAAATATGAAATGACCCCGCAGCAGTGGATGCGGGCCGTAGACATTTTGGAGGAGGAGCTTGGCCTTCAAGGCCAACCCCGTGCCGTCGTGATGCACGAAAAGAACGGGCGCGAGCATATCCATGTCGTTTGGGCACGCGCCGACATGGACACCATGACCTTGCGTTCCGACAGCATGAATTATCAGGCCCACGAGCGCGCCAGCCTGCGTATGGAGCAGGAGTTCGGCCACGAGCATGTTCCCGGCAAACACGCCAAGCGTGACCGCGAGGCCCAGCCAGAGTTCCCCACCGCCGAGGTCAACCACGGCGAATGGCAACAGCGCGAACGCGGCGGCATCGACCACCGCGAGCGCAAGTCGCAGGTCACGGCGCTTTACGAGGCCAGCGATAGCGGCCCCGCTTTCAAGGCCGCGCTGGAGGATGCGGGCTATGTGCTGGCGCGCGGCGACCGCCGCGACTTCGTGATCCTCGATGACGATGCCAAGGCCCACAGCCTTGGCCGTCAGCTTCCCGGCGTGAAGGCCAAAGACTTGCGCGCCTTCATGTCCGAAATCGACCCTGAATTGCTGCCCAGCGTGAAGGAGGCCCGCGCCGCCATCCGCGAAGCTGCCCGTGCGCAGCCAACGCCCGAACAGGACAAGCCTCAACCTTCCACACCCGAGCGCCATAATATCCCGCCGCAGGAGTCCGAGGCTGACCGCGAGCGCGTTGCGTCGCTACGCCGCGCGATCATCGAGCGTCACAGCGCCGAGCTTAAAGAGCAGGAATTGCGTCATGCGCGCGAGGTCGAGACCTTGCAGGAAAACCAGCAAGCCGCCGCTGATAAGGCCATCCTGTCGTTCGCGCAGAAACAGGCGCAGCGCGCGATCAAAGAACGCCCGCAGGAACCGGGCGGGATCAACCGCCTGATCCGCACCATCCGTGAAGCCGTGGACGAAGAAGCGCGCCGCCAACGTCTCGAAGACGAGGCCGAGCGCGCCCGCGATGCCGAGGATCGCCGCAATGATGAAGTTCGCATCATGGTATCCGGCCTCAACGCCGCCCAGCGTGCAGAAATCGACACGCTTGTTGACCGGCAAGGACGCGAGCGCGCTGACCTGTTGGACGAGCAGTCCCGCGACCTCAAACGGCGCGTCGAGGACGAGCAGCGCGCAATCGCGCTTGAGCGCGAATATGAGCAGCGCCGCAGGGATGCCTTGGCCAAGGACCGCGAAGGGCCGGAGCGCGACCCCCGCGCACGCTGACGGGCTCGCGCTTCTTGCAATCGGAACCGGGCCTGCTGATCAAGCAGATTGCCAGCCTCGTGCCTCAAGCTACCATTGCGGTTTCACGCTTCGTTGCGACTGTTGCCTGGGGCATCCCCAGCCTTGTGTCGCGCTTCATGGCCGTGGCACGGCCAGCGAAGAAGACCGACGGCGGCAAAGGCACTGCCAACCAAAGTCACGCGACATCACGCTTTTTTGGCGGCTCCGGTTACATGTCTGACGGCGCCGTGGAAGGTGCAGACTTCGGTTCTGTGTTCCTGACACCGCCGCTGGCTCCACGCCCAAGCCCACCGCCAAGATCCATGCGTGGCCGTCTGCGGGCGCGTTTCCGCGCTCGCCACTTCCTCAAACCACCTTGGATGCGGTGACCTAGTTTATGCGCGAAGAGCCGCGAATATGTCTGTGACCAAACATTCGCCTGGCCAATTTTCATATCTGAAATCGCTGCCAATTTTTCAACAATAGTGGGGCCGATTTCGTTGGTAGCTGCACCGCTTTGGTGTAAGGTGGTGCAGTCCGATGCAACAGTGAAGCACGCCATGCCGACCGCCGCTCAGGTTCAGGAAGATAAGTCGCCCCACCGCCTGTCTGTCAGCCTGACAGCGGAGCAGTATCGCGAGCTCAACGAGATTGCTCGTAAAAATAGAGTATCAGCCGCGTGGGTCGTCCGCGAGGCCATTGACAGGCTTCTGCGAGATGATGTCCCGCTGTTGCACGTGGGGAGAGAATGACCGTGGCGCTTAAAGCACCGACCGCGCCGCGAGGCCGCTATGCGGACCTCGACACCGATAAGCTGCGCGGCGGCTATTACACCTCTGCCAATGTGGCCGAATGGCTTTGTGCGTGGGCAATCCGCGACGCCAATGAAACCGTGCTTGAGCCAAGTTGCGGCGACGGTGCTTTCCTTGAAGCGGCAGCCAATCGCTTGACTGCGCTTGGCGCAACCCGCGCGCAAATCGCTGCCAACTTGCGCGGCGTCGAAATCGTGCCAAGCGAAGCGCGGAGCGCCCGCAAAAGGCTCAAGCCACTGCTCGGCGCTGCCTCTGACGATGTCGTCGTTTCATCGGACTTTTTCGCGTGGTGGCAGAATGCCAAGCAGCCGACATTTGATGTCATCATCGGCAATCCACCTTTCATTCGCTACCAGTCATTTCCCGAGCCGCACCGCACGCTGGCGATGGCGATCATGGGCGAGCAAGGTCTGACCCCCAATCGCCTAACCAATATCTGGGTGCCATTCGTCGTCGCTGCGACCGCCAGCCTCAAGAAGGGCGGCAGGCTTGCCTTGGTTCTGCCTGCGGAAATCCTCCAAGTCACATATGCGGCGCAACTTCGCTCCTTCCTGACCGACCACTTCAAGCGAATCGACGTGGTGGCCTGTAACGAGCTGTTCTTCGAGAAGGCCGAGCAGGAAGTCGTGCTACTGCTGGCCGATGGCGCTTTGGCACACGCGTCCGAGACCAACACATGCCGCGTGGCCATGACTGAGGCCGACACGGTGGCTGCGATCACAGGACGTGCGCCAGCCGCCGTCTTGAAGAGCGCAAAGCCCAAGGTCATTCGACATGACAGCGAGAAGTGGCTCAAATACTTCCTCGACAACAAGCAGATCGAGTTCATGCGCGAGCTTCGTGAGTCAGCGATCACCTCACCAATGTCGGCTCACGCCCACATCAACGTCGGCGTCGTTACGGGCAAGAACGAGTTTTTCGTGCTCACTGGCGAGCAGGTCGCTGATATGGAGCTGGCGGCATATACCACCCCGCTGGTCTCGCGTTCCGTGCAGCTTAAAGGCGCGCGGATCGGCAAAGCCGATTGGAAATCTCTCTCCGCCGCTGGCGATCGCGTCCATCTGTTGACCATCGCCCCGGCCCAAGCGGCGCGTCTCAGCCCCAAGCTGCGCCGCTACATTGAGGAGGGGGAGCGCAAAGAGTTCCATAAGGGCTACAAGTGTTCCATCCGCAGCCCGTGGTTTGCGGTTCCGTCCGTGTGGATTCCTGACGGCTTTGCCTTCCGGCAGATTTACGATTTTCCGCGTATGGTGCTGAATGCATCAGAGGCCACATCTACCGACACCATTCATCGCTTGAGCAGTAAAGGCGCAAAGCCTGAACGCATCATCGCCAATACCTATTCTTGGTTGACCGCAGCGTCCGCCGAGATCGAGGGACGCAGCTACGGTGGCGGGGTTCTTGAACTTGAACCAACCGAGGCTGAACGCCTTTTGATGCCCGCCACGCTCAACGGTGCAATGCCACTTGCTGAGGCTGACCGCCTGACCCGCGCCGGACGGTTAGATGAGGTTCTTGAGGAAAACGCCCGCGTGGTTTTGATGGACCACATGGGGTTGTCAGCGGCTGACTGCGCTCTGCTCAAGGGCACTTGGACAAAGATGCGTGACCGCCGCATGTCGCGGCGGCGTAGCGCCGGCCGATGAATGGAGACGGGGGCAAAGCGGCAGCCCGCGCCCGCGTCGCAGAGCTTGTTCGCGCTTTCCAGCGCAACGAGGCCGATTACCTGAGTGCAGCTTACAACGAGACGCAGGCGCGCACCGACTTCATCACGCCTCTCCTAGAGGCCTTTGGTTGGGACGTTCACAACGCTACCGGGCAACCCCTTGGCTTGCGCGAAGTCATTGAAGAAGCCACCGTAGAGGTTGGCGAAGAGAAGCTGTCCAAACGGCCCGACTATGAGCTGCGCTTGGCACGACAGCGCAAGCTGTTCATCGAGGCCAAAAAGCCCAACGTCCGCATTGATCGCAGCCGAGATGCTGCGTTCCAGACCCGGCGCTACGGCTATTCGGCGAGCCTGCCTATCGCAGTGCTGACCAACTTCTATCAGCTTGCCATCTACGATTGCGTTCCGTTGCCGAGCCAAACCGACGAAGCGCACGTCGCGCGGCGAATGCTTGTCGGCTATGAGGATTTCGACGTCCGTTTTGACGAGCTTTGGCCGTTGCTTTCCCGCGAGGCGGTTTATTCCGGCGAGTTCGACCGCGAATTTGCAGTCGATGTCACCCGGCACGGTGCCAATCAGTTTGACGACTTTTTCCTGCGCCAAGTCCGTTCCTGGCGCGAACGTCTTGCCGTTGACATTCACCGCCACAACCCCGCTCTCAGTCCCCCCGAGCTGACCTATGCCGTCCAGCTTTTTCTCTCTCGCATTGTGTTCCTCCGCATTTGCGAGGATCGCGACATTGAGCGTTACGAGACGCTGCGTGGCCTTGCCGCCGCCAATGCTTTTGACGCCTTGATGGTTGAGCTGCGTCGCGCCGATGACTTCTACGACTCTGGCCTGTTCCGTCTGCTCGATGATGCTCGCCTTGGCATTCGGATATCGGATGAGGTGCTCAGCGGCATCATCGACGAACTCTATTACCCTCAAAGCCCCTACACCTTCGCCGTTGTCGAAACCGAGGTGCTGGGCGAGATTTACGAGCAGTTTCTTGGCGAGGTCATCACCTTCAACGCCGCTGGCGAGGTGGAAATCGCCTTCAAACCGGAAATCCGCGAGAGCGGGGGCGTGGTGCCCACGCCCCGCTATATTGTGGACGCCATCGTTGAGCGCACGCTTGCGCCGATGCTTGCGGGCAAGTCACCCGCCGACCTGGCCGGATTCACCATCGCCGACACGTGCTGCGGTTCCGGCATCTTTCTCTTGTCGGTATTCGAGTTTCTGACCGACCACTATCTTGCCTGGTATCAGGCCAACGACCGCGATAGCCATATCGGCAAAAGCATCTACGAGATTGCCGCTGGACAATGGCGGCTCACGTTTGAGGAAAAACGCCACATCCTCCTCGCACACCTGCGCGGCGTGGACATTGACCCCAACGCGGTTGAGGTTGCGCGGTTCAGTTTGCTTCTCAAGCTGATCGAAGATGAAAGTGGCGCAGGCCTGCGTGATTTCGTGCAGCGCGCGAAAACTCCTGCATTGCCAGAGCTGGACGCCACACTTCACGCGGGCAATAGTCTGGTCAGCCAAGCCGAATGGCAGGCGGCGCGTGGCGCGCTTCCCGCGCGCTTGCTAGAGCAGGTCAATCCCTTCACATGGGAAGACGCCTTTCCCGTTGAGATCGCAGCGGGCGGCTTTGACGCTATTGTCGGCAACCCTCCCTACATCCGCATTCAAAACATGCAGACCTACTCACCGGAGGAGGCTGCTTTCTATCATGACCCGGCCTCGCCCTACACGACAGCGCGGCAGGACAATTTCGACAAGTATGCGCTCTTTATCGAGCGTTCCCTCTCACTCACCAAGCCCGCCGGGCGGCTGGGCTTCATTGTCCCACATAAGTTCATGACAACTCAGGCGGGACGCGCCTTGCGCCGTCTGATCACAGCCCCTCTCACTGTCGAAGAGATCGTGCATTTTGGCGCACAGCCGGTGTTTGGTCGCAACATTGCCAACTATACCTGCCTTCTCGTTCTCGACCGCGCCGGTGCTACGGACACCCTCCTTGAGCAAGTTCGCGGTCTCGACCCGTGGCGCTATGGTGCAGCCGGACAACAAAGCCGCATAGCCGCAGCAGATTTAGGCGAGGAGCCTTGGCAATTCGCCAACGCCGACACCCGCGCCCTATTTGATCGCGTCCGTGCCTTGTGCAACCGAGAGCTGAAGGACGCTGCCGA
The DNA here is from genome assembly GCA_004173185.1 of Sphingomonadales bacterium. GTDB lineage: Bacteria > Pseudomonadota > Alphaproteobacteria > Sphingomonadales > Sphingomonadaceae > Sphingomonas. The sequence goes on from SEFZ01000036.1 coordinate 28,661, forward strand.
GATTTTCGTTGGCGTCCAGACCAGTGCTGATCCGATCTATATTTTTCGCGCCAGTGCCGAGGACAAGCATACCGTTACTCTCTCTTGGAATAACCGCGATTGGCCAATTGAACGCGGTATCCTCAAGCCATGTCTCCACGACCAGCGTCTGTTCCCATATGGACGCGCCGATGCAAACGCTTGGATGATTTTTCCATACGAAATGGTGACGCGACCCAACGGGAAAGTCGCGGCGCGTCTGTTTCAACCCGACGAGATGGCCCGCGATTATCCGGGAGCACTCGCCTATCTGACGGCCCGCAAAGCTGATCTTGAGAATCGTAACATTGTCGGCGGTGCCGCAAACGAAAAGCAGTTTTACCAGTTTGGCCGCTCCCAAAGCCTCACCAAATTCGACAGCCCGAAAATCGTACTGCCGATACTCTCGCTTGATGCTCGCCACGCCTACGATGAATCCAACGTGACCATGACGGGCGGCGGCAATGGGCCTTATTACATGGTGCGTCCCGTGCCCGGTGCCGACGAAACGAACCACTTTCTGCTCGCTGTCCTGCATCACCCCCTCTGCGAGGCAATGGTGCGCACGCATACCAGTGCGTTCCGTGGCGGGTATTATTCGCACGGCAAGCAGTTCATCGAACATTTGCCTGTGCCGCCAGCAACTCCCGCTCAGCGCGCCGAGATCGAAGCACTTGTGGTCCAAGTAATCGACGCCATTGACGCTGCCGGGCAGGCCAGGACGCCGCACCAGCGCACGCTTCACGAGCGCAATGCGCAGGTTCTGAAAGACACCATTGAAAGCCGTGTTTCGGCATTGTTCGGACTATCCGCCGACGACACGGCCATCGTTCGAGCCGTTCCGGTGCCAGCATAGGGGAGCGGGGGCCATGCTTCGTAAGATTATCGCCGTTCGCAATGTTGGACGATTTCTTAATTCAGCTGCGGCAGGCAATCCCCAGCTTGCCCGTCACACTTTAATTTCCGGCGCAAACGGATTCGGCAAAACTACCCTCTGCGCCATCTTGCGCTCTTTGCAGTCCGGCGATCCTGCTCATGTGCTTGGCCGTGCCACGCTTGGTGCGACGGAAGCGCCATCTATCGAGTTGCTATTTCCCGCAGGTGCAGTTCGTTTTGATGGTGGCGCGTGGACCAGTCTGGTGCCGGACCTTGCCATCTTTGACGGCGTTTTCGTGGCCGAGAATGTCCATTCCGGCGAGGTCGTGGAGATCGACCACCGCCGCAACCTTTATCGCGTTATCATAGGTCAGGAAGGTGTGCGCCTAGCCGAGCAGGACACCGCGCTTGCAGCAACCAGCCGCGAGATGACCGGCACTGTAACAGCAGCCCGCAACGCACTTGCCCCGCATATGCCGCAGGGAATGAGGATCGAGGCCTTTCTTGCCATCGAGCCTGATCCCGACATCGAGGCGAAGATTGCGGCGCAAGAAACCGTGGTTGCCTCGAGCCGCGAGGCGGGCGCGATCCAAGCGCGTGCAGCTCTGTCCGTCTTCGCAATTCCGGCTATGCCCGAAGGCATGGCTGCGATTCTTGCGCGCACGCTGGACGATGTTGCGGCGGATGCAGAGCAATTACTTGCAGGCCACATTGCACGTCACGGTATGGCCGAGCAGGGCGAACCCTGGATTGCCCAAGGCCTTCGCCATACCGAAGATTCATGTCCGTTCTGCGGACAGGATGTTCAAGGATTGCCGCTGATCGCCGCCTACAGGGCCATATTTAGCGAACAATTTCGCGCACTTTCGCGCGACATTGAAAACCTGCGCCAGCAGGTCATGCAGGCCTTTGGCGATCGTGCCCTTGGCACAATCGCCACGACCTTCGCGCAAAACCGGGAGCATCTCACTTTTTGGCAACGCTTCATTGCCTTTGATGAGGTAATCATCAACCCACCTGAGGGCTTTACCGCAGCTGCCGAAGCATTGCGCAATGCCGCCTTGACTCTGATTGACCGCAAAGCCGCAGCACCACTCGCGGCTTTGATACCCGATGCCGCCTTCATTGCGACGCAGGCGGCGTTTGCCGAAGCGGTTGGGCAGTTTGATCCCATCAATCAGCAGATCACTGCCATCAACGTAAAAGTCGCCGCAACGAAGGCCGCGACGGGGGCGGCTGACGCGCAGGCCGAAGAGGCAACACTGGCCAAACTCAAGTTGACCCGCTCCCGCCACCTGCCAGATGTTGTGACGCTTTGTGATGCCTACAACGCTCGCATCGACGAGAAAGCCGATGTTGACCGTCGTAAGGAAGATGTGCGCCAACAGCTCGAAGCGCACACGAACAATATCGTTCGGCCATATGAGAACCGCATCAACGAGCTGCTCGGCAATTTCAACGCCGGTTTCACGATCTCGCAGACTCGCCACGCTTTTCCCGGTGGCATCGCCACATCAAGCTACCGATTGGTCATCAACAATGTGAACGTTGATCTTGGTGACGGTCGCACGAGGCACGATCAACCCAGCTTTAAAAATACTTTGAGTGCAGGAGATCGCTCGACCCTCGCGCTCGCGTTCTTTCTTGCCCATCTTGAGCATGACCCCAACCAGGCGCAGAAAATTGTGGTCTTTGACGACCCGTTCAGCAGTCAGGACGCTTTCCGTCGCCGTCAGACTGTGCATGAAATCATGGCCGTTGCACGCGACTGTGCTCAGGTCATCGTATTGTCGCACGATGCCACTTTTCTCAAACAGGTATGGGACAAAGCACCACACGACAGCCGCGTAGCGGTTGGGATTGCGGATCATCGCGCCCAAGGGTCGAAAATGTCGGCGATAGACCTAGAGCGCATCTGCCAAGGCCGCACTGCAACCGACATTGACGATCTTCAAGCCTTCATGGCAACAGGTGCCGGTGGTTTGCTTGACCTTGTTCGCAAATGTCGCGTCGTCCTCGAAACATATTGCAAAACAACATATCCGGCGGCTTTCGCTGCTAACGATTGGCTGGGTGACATCGTTGGCGCGATCAGAGTCGGTGGGGACCAGCACCCCGCACATGCGCTCTACGACGAGTTAGACCAGATCAACGGTTATACCAGCCAGTATCACCACGGAGAGAATGTCGGCGATGCGACGCCCGATCAGATCGACCCGAATGAATTGACAGGCTTCGTGAGGCGAACGCTGCGGGTCGTTAATGCTCTCCAAGCCTAACGGAAAACACATTATCTAATCCAACGCATCGCCAGCGACCTAAAATACTTGTTTTCAACACAGAGGTTCGCCCGCTCGCTCGAAATCATTCAAGAGCCTCATAAAATGCGAACCCCTGGGGCGATCACTGTCTAACTGAGCGGTCGGCACGTCGCGCGTCCGATCCTGTTTGGGCCTCGAGGGTGGCCGCTGTTTGCCAGCCCCCACCAAGAGCCTTATCCACGCTCACGGCATCGGCAATCACAGCAGCATCGGCCTGTGCCAACCGGTCCTCGATTGCTGAAACCTGACGCTGCACGTCGAGCACGTCCGTCAGCCCGGTTTCACCGGCTTGATAACGAAGTCGTGCGAGTTCAAGCGTGCGTGTCAGCCGATCCCGAGCGGCACGGAGCCGATTGGCGCGGTTGCGATCCTCTCTGTATCGCAAAAGCGCAGTTTCTACATCGGACAAGGCGCGGATAATTGTGGCGTTATAAGCAGCGATATTCTCGTCCAGCACCGCCTGCTGGCGACGGACGACCGCACGGCGACGCCCGCCATCAAAAATTGGAAGAGAAAAGCCAGGAACAAGCGAACCATAGCGGCTGGCGCTGTTGACCAGATCGCCAAGGCTGAGCGACTCTAGCCCGAGACTGCCTGTGATCGAGAAGCTCGGATAGAGATCGGCAGTCGCAACACCGACGTCTGCGGTCGCAGCGGCCAGTTCACGCTCAGCGCGACGAATGTCGGGTCGTCGCCGCAAAAGATCGGAGGGCAAGGTCGAAGGCAGGTCAGGCGCGCGAAGGGTCGCTTGCGTGGAACTTGCTATAATCGTCTCGGCGGTCCCAGGTTGCGCACCCAAGAGCACATCGATCCGATAAAGTGCAGCTTTGCGATCAGCCACAAGCGGCGGAATTGCGGCTTCGCTTTCGGCCACCTGGCTTTCGGTCCGCTCGGATTCCGATCGAGCTTCTTCACCTGCATTGACAAGGCGTCCAGTCAGTTCCGAAGTCTGCCGCGACGCCAAAAGCGTTTCATTGGCAACAGCGAGGCGGCGCTCAGCCGCGCGGACATCCGCATAGGCGCGGGCGACGTCGCCCGCGACCCGAACAAGAGTATCATTGCGAGCTTCTGTCGCTGAACCCCACCGCGCCGCCGCTGCCTCGACTTGGCGGCTGTTGCGGCCAAACAGATCGATTTCCCAGCTGGCGTCAAACCCAGTTCGGTAGACGGTATAGTCCAAGTCAGGCGAGATAAGATCGGTCGGTACGTTGGCAAGTTGCTCGCCATTCTCGCTCAAACTGCGGAGCGTAGTCGTGCCTTGCGCATCGATTTGGGGCAATCGTCCACCCCGCGCTTCATCGGCGCGTGCCCGCGCCTGGCGAATACGCGCTTCCGCAACCGCGATATCGGGGTTCGCTGCCAGCGCCTGATCGATCAGGGTCACCAGGGTCGGGTCGCCGTAGCCTGTCCACCAGCGGTCAAGCGCTTCACCTTGCCCCGTCGATGCCTCGCGAAAGGCAGCCGGGATCACAGACGTTGGCGCGTTAAAATCGGGACCTACCGTACAAGCCGCGAGCATCAGTGTGGGCAAGGTAACAGTTGCGAACCTCCAAGTCATGCGATCCTTCTCCGAAATATAACATATGCCGTGGAAAGCGTCCCGACGGCGATGATCGCAATCGGCCACAGACTGGGCCAGATCTCAACGAACCCACTTCCTTTGAGAAATACGCCTTTGACGATCACGATGAAATGCCGAAGCGGATCAATCCAGCTAACCCACTGCAACCACACCGGCATGTTCGCCACGGGCGAGATGAAGCCCGAGAGGAGGATCGCGGGCATCATGAAGGTGAAGACGCCGAGAAAGGCTTGCTGTTGTGTTTCTGAGATCGCGGAGATGAAAAGTCCAAAACCGCACAGTGCCAAGGCGTAGAGCAACATCCCGGTGTAGAGGACGATGAGAGAACCGGTGAAGGGCACCTTGAATACGACGACCGCGACGATGACGATGATCGTCGCTTGCAGAAGGCCTATCATAACCGCCGGGACCGTCTTACCCAACATGATGAGCGCTGGAGACAGCGGCGAGACGAGGACTTGGTCGAGCGTGCCCTGTTCGCGCTCGCGCGCGACGGAAAGCGCTGTCGTAATCAAGGCTCCGATGGTCGTCATCACCGCCACGAGACTAGTGATGATCGACCATTTGCCTTCAAGATTAGGGTTGTACCAGTTGCGCGTTACCACCTCGGCGGACCCCAGCGATCCGCGAGAGCGAGACGCGCCTGACAACTCAGCACTGTAGCCACGAACGATCTGGTCGACGTAACCCTGCGCAAGCTGCGCGCTGTTTGACCGGCGCCCGTCGCCGATGACCTGGACCGACGCCGTGTTACCCTGTGCGAGATCGCGTGAGAACGAGGGAAGAAAGCGGAGGGCCAGTAGCACATCTTGCCGATTGACGGCATCCCGCAGTTCGTCGTCATTGGTCAGTATGCGTACTTCGCCGAACGCCTCAGCGGCGGCGATGCGCTGCACGATTTCGCTTGAGGCTTTGCCGCCGTCTTGATTGAAGATGCCGATTGACGCATTACGAACGTCAAGAGTGGCGGCGAACGGGAAGAGCATAACTTGGAGCAGCACCGGCATGATCAGTAGACGAAGTGCCGCCGGGTCGCGGGCGAGCGCCTGAAGCTCCTTGACGATGAGGGTGCGAAGTCGGTTCCACATCAGTCAAGTGTCCGCTTTGTTTTAAGTGCGGTGAGGCTCAGAAAGATCGTCGCGATCAACGTCAACGCCATCGCATTCAGCCAATAGAGTTGACCGGCATAGTCTGACTGGAACAGGGTTTGGAGGATGGTTACGAAATAGCGGCCCGGAAGGAGTGACGCGATGATTTGTACCGGCTTTGGCATGCTACCGATTTCGTAGACGAAGCCCGAGAGCATCAGCACCGGCAGAAAAGCTGCATTGAGCGCCGCCTGAGCGGCGTTGAATTGCGAGCGGATCGCCGTCGATAGCAACAGTCCAAGCCCAAGCGCCGTGCCGAGGAACAGCGCCGTTGCCAGGAACAGCAACAGGAGCGAGCCACGAAACGGCACGTCCATGACGACGGTCGCGAGGACGACGCAAATCGCCATCGAAACCATTCCTAGACCAAAATATGGGATGATCTTCGTCAGAAGCAGTTCGGTGCGGGTGATCGGGGTGGAGAGTAACGCCTCCATCGTGCCGCGCTCCCATTCCCGGGCGACGACGAGCGAGGTCAGCAGCGCCCCAACCACGGTCATCACGACCGCGATAGAGCCTGGGACAAGCGAGTCGCGGCTGTTCGTCGATGGATTGAACCAATAGCGGGCGACGGTCGAAACACTCGCCCCCTGAGATGTGGCCTCGCGGCTTCCCCGCTGCGCGCGCCAAACCGAGACCGCGCCCGACACATAGGCGCTGACGAAGGCGGCGGTGTTCGGATCGGTCCCATCGGTAATGGCCTGTACTTGGCCCCGACCGCCGCGCTCGACTGCGCGTGAGAATCCGTCGGGAACGACGACAAAGCCCCCGACCTCGCCCCGGTCAAGCAGGCGGGCAGCGCTTTCGCGGTCGCCGTTATAGGTCACACTCAAATAAGGAGACCCCGCGATGGCGGCGGCGATGTCCTGAGCTGGCGAGCCGGAGTCTTCTATGACAACGGCAATCCGCGTCGTGCCGGTATCGAGATTGAGGCCGTAACCAAACAGAAACAGCATTATGAGTGGCATGAGCCCCGCGATCAGGATGCTGGACGGATCACGCAGCGTCTGAATCGTTTCCTTGCGCACCAGCGCCCTCAGCCTTCGGCCAGACAGTTGGTTCGTTTTCAGACGAGAACTTTGTGTATCGCCCGTCACGCCGCTTGCCTCTCGTCATCAGCGCGATCGGCCCGCTCGACCAGTTCGATAAAGGCGTCCTCCATCGAAGGATCATCATCGTCGTCGGTGGCGGCCTCAGCCCGCAGGTCGTCCGGCGCTCCACTTGCAATGAGCTTGCCGCGATAGATCAGGCCAATCCGATCACAATACTCGGCCTCGTCCATGAAGTGGGTCGTGACCATCACAGTCACCCCTTTCTCTACGACCCCGTTAATGTGCGTCCAGAATTCGCGGCGGGTGAGCGGATCGACGCCTGACGTCGGCTCGTCGAGAAACAACACCGCTGGATCATGCATGATCGCGCAGGCGAGCGCGAGGCGCTGCTTGAAGCCGAGAGGCAGCGCATCGGGTGACATCGCGAGATAGGGCTTAAGCGCGAATGCATCGATCATCGCATCGATGCGCTCGCGACGGTCATTGCCCCCAAGTCCGTAAATGCCTGCGAAGAATTCCATGTTCTGGCGGACGGAGAGCGTGCCGTAGAGCGAGAACTTTTGCGCCATGTAACCGAGCCGCTGGCGTGCATCGCCTGGCGACCGTTTGAGGCTGTAGCCTAAAACATTGGCATCACCGCTGCTGGGTACAAGAAGTCCGCAGAGCATCTTGAACGTCGTCGATTTCCCCGCACCGTTGGGGCCAAGCAAGCCATAGATCTCGCCACGTTTGACCTCGAAGCTGACATCGTCGGTGGCCGCGAAGTCGCCAAAGCGTTTTGTCAGGTGCTTGGCATCAATCACGACCTCTCCGGCGGCTTCGTCCCTTTGAACGGCATCTTGCAGCAGCTTCGCAACAACGGACTCGCCGCCGGGACCGCCACCCAAAAGATCGATCACTGCGTCTTCAAGCCGGGGCTTGACCTCTTCCAGCGTCGCGCCGCTTCCCGCCTCGGCATCAGCCAGATCGAGGGGAACATTCCTGTCCTTAAGGACTACCCGAACCGCGCGGCCCTGGATCACCCCGTCCTGGACCGTGTCGGACTTGAGCGCATGTTTAAGCACTTGTCGCCGATTGCCGGTGATGTTGCGGATCAACCGACTCCGACCCTGCATGCGCTCGGCCAACACTAGGGGACTGCCACAGTAAAGCGGCTGGCCGTGGTCGAGCAGAATCACTTCGGGACAGCGTTCGGCCTCATCGAGATAAGCAGTTGACCAGATGATCGTCTTGCCCTCTCCGGCGAGGTCACCCACCATCTTCCAGAGTTCGCGGCGCGAGATCGGGTCGACGCCGACGGAAGGTTCGTCCAAGAGCAGCACCTGCGGATCGCCCAGCAGCGTACAGGCAAGCCCGAGTTTTTGCTTCATGCCGCCCGATAGCTTGCCCGCGCGACGCTCAGTGAAACGCTTTAGGTCGGTGAACTCCAGCATCCGCTCGAATATCTCAGCGCGCTTGGCCGGGTCCACGCCGCGCAGTTCCGAATAGAGCGTCAAATTCTCTATGACGGTAAGGTCTTCATAGAGGCCGAAACGCTGTGGCATGTATCCAAGTTGTTGACGCAGTGCGTCACCCTGTGCTGCCGGATCAAGACCGTTGACCTTGAGCGTTCCCTTGCTTGGGGTGAGAAGCCCCGCAATCATTCGGATGAGGGTCGTCTTGCCTGCGCCATCGGGACCGACCAGCCCTGTGATGATGCCAGTCTTGATGCTAGCTGACAGGTTGTCGATGGCGACAACTTCGTCGTTCTTGCCAAAACAGCGAAAGAGATTTTCGAAGACGATGGCGTTCCGATGTTCGGTCATCATGGCTGGTCTCTGACCGAACGGGCACCGTTGGCGAACTGGACTGTAATTGGCATGCCCTGGCGTAGTCGTGAGTCGGGGTTGAGGATGATCACGCGCGCGCGATAGACAAGATCGGTGCGCAACTCCGGCGTCTCGACTGACTTGGGCGTGAACTCGGCAGTCGGCGACACGTAACCAACACGCCCTCGGTAGATCTTACCGGGCGCGGCATCTGTCGTGATATTGACCATGGCCCCCGGCGCGACCAAGCCCAGATTGGCGGCATCGACAAAGATGCGGGCCCAAACTGGCTCGGTGAGGGCGAGTGTAAAGGCAGTCGTGCCTGCCGGAACGTTGGCACCAGTTTCAATCGCACGCGTGAGGATCGTGCCATCTGACGGCGCGAGAAGCACGGTGTCGCGAACACGAATGCGAATACGCTCGGCAGAAGCCTGCGCCCGATCGACATTACTCGCGGCTTGCTGAATGTCTTGTCGGCGCGTACCGGCGCGCTGCTCAGAAAGCGCTTGTTGCGCGCCGCGCAACTGCGCTGCCGCCTCATCGCGACGGGCGACGGCGTCCAGCCAACTTTTCTCTGCGATCGCGCCCGTGCCTCGCAGCGTCGCCAAGCGGTCGACGTCTCCTTGCGCATTGGTGAGTGAAGCGCTTCGTTCTTCGACCGTCGCTTCAGCCTGAGCAATGTCCTCTTGGCGACTACCTTCGCGCAAAAGATCAAGCTGGGCGCGCTGCGCGGCGGTCGTTGCTTCTGCTTCCGCTAGATCGGCCTGAAGCGGTTCGTCGTCAAGCTTGGCGATCACCTGGCCCGCGACAACCGCATCGCCTTCATCAACCAAAACTTCGGCGACCCGCCCATCTACACGAAAGGAAAGATCGACCTCGCGTATGTCAATGTTGCCATATAGCTGCAAGGGCTGATCGTCGTCGTGCCATGGCCGCACGATGAGGAGCGTCGCAACGCCCACAAGGAGCACGGCTGCGATAGCGACGATTGCGATGGTGCGACGGCCGGGGCGCTGCATTTTAGTCCTTTGCACATAACAATGGGCGCGATGCACGCCGCCAAAAGAATGCGGCCGTGATCAACGCATGGCTTTTTTTGGTGCCATTGCGGCCCATGAATGATATTAGTTCATTCGAACGAATGAGTCAACGCTGATGTCGTGTGGTCGCGGTTTGACCAATTAAGGTAATGGCTTTCCCCATCCAACATTCGTACAATTCATTCGAGTGCTTGTGCCTGAAAGAAAGAGCCGTGATGACAAAGACAGGAACGACAAAAGGACATAATCCCGATGATACGAAAAGCCGGTTGGTAGAGGCAGGCTTAGTATTGTTCGGGCGCGGCGGTCTCGAAGGGGTCTCAACTCGCCAGCTCGCGGATGCGGCAGGGGTTAACCTCAATGCAATTCAGTATCATTTTGGCGGCAAAGAAGAAGTATATCTTGCCGTTGCAAGCCATATTGTCGAGACTACAGGCTCCGCCATTAGAAGTGCGGCGCAGGCCATCGCCATCGGTGCCGAAAAATTGGAACCTGCTGATGCCGCGAGGCAGGTCGGCAAGATATTGAGCGCAGTTGTTTCCGTAATATTTGGCACTCCCGATGCTTCGACGCGGGGGGCATTCATGCTGCGAGAGCAAATGCAGCCGGGTCCTGCCTTTGACATTATCTACAAAGGCTACGTCGAAGCGGTTCACATTGCGATTTCGGCATTATGCGCTCGGGCGCGAGGCCTTGCAGCTGACGATCCCGAAGCAATCATACAAGCTCACGCGATGTTCGGCCAAGCTCTCGCCTTTGGCGTCGCACGTGATACGTTGGCTCGAAGGCTTGGCCGCACGCAGTTAGGGATAGAGGATCTTTCGGTGATCGCACCTATACTAGAACGAAGTGCTTTCCTCGCTTTGATCGGTACACACCACGAGACAAAGGCTTCCGATTGATCCGCACCTATCTCAAGAGTCGGACTTCACCTGCTCTGGCGATCGGCATTTTGAATTCCAATCCGATGCTATAACACCAATTTTTATTGGTCCGAGATACACCGCGAATAACTCTTTTCACGCTAGCTCAGTAATCTTGGCGTCCCCTTCGGGCCGCGCTCTATCGCTGACGCGACGGAATCCGCGTAGCGGTTTCCGCACATTCGGGTCACGATCCCTGACGCATAAGTCTGGGGCTCTGCCCCTCGCGCCCTGCGAAGTCCCTTCCGCCCAGCTTCCTCCGCTTACGCTCCGTGCAGCCGGTTCCCCGCGAAGGGCCTTACTCCGCTTGCCCCCCGCTGTTCGCCACGAGGCAGGGTTTCAGAAACGCATCTGAAACCCACTGCCAAAGGAGGGCAGAACCATGAAAAACCACCATCCCCAAACCGAGCAACCCCGCATCTATGTGGCCTGTCTGGCCGCTTACAATAACGGCATCCTGCATGGCGCATGGATTGAGGCAACCGAGGCGTGGAGCATGTGGGAGGCAACCCGCAACATGCTCGCCAAGTCACCGATCCTCGACGCCGAAGAATGGGCAATCCACGATCATGAGGGCTTCGCCTCTATCCGTATCAACGAATACGACAGCTTTGAGCGCGTGGCCGAACTGGCCGCGTTCATCGCAGAACATGGCGCGCTTGGCGCGGAGCTGATCGACCACTTTTGCGGCGACTTGGACGAGGCGCGCAGTGCGCTCGAAGATCGCCACCTTGGGCAGTTTCAGAGCCTAGCCGACTACGTGCAGGACGTGACCGAGGAAACCACCGCCATTCCCCAGAGCTTGCGGCACTACATCGACTGGCAAGCGATGGCGCGGGATTGCGAAATCAATGGCGACCTGTTCACCATTCAAACCGCACATGACGCTGTTCATGTGTTCGCGGGGTGCTGACCATGCACCCATCGCACGTTTATCGCTTTCATTGGGAAGGCATCGAGATCGAGGCGATCTATGTTCCCCGCAGTTGGGGAGGCGTGATCGCGCATCTTGAGATCGAAAGCATCCAGCCGCCCCGCGCGCCGCTGCCAATCACCGAAACAGGCTACAAATCCCACTATCACCCCTGCGGCACCGTTGAAGCCAATGGTGGCGACGTGGTGGCGCAGATCGTTGCGTGGCTGGACGAGGAGGCGACAAAGCCCGAGTGGCGTGCATACGCAGCTAAGAGCCGCCAAGGCGAGCTGTTCTAAAGAGGGGTAACCGCGCCGAGCGCGTGGGTTTCCCTTTCCGCCCTCAAGCCCCGGAACCCCGCCCGATCAAGTGGAAGTGAACGCGCTTCACCAAGCATGTTGAGCCGCGCAAATCTGGGTGCTACGCTTGCTTCAATCGCAAGCGATTGGTGCAAAAAATCGGTCGATTTTTACACACTCTCTTACACAGTCTTTTTCAAAGGCCTGATTTATCGTTTATCTTCAACGCGATATCTCAGAGTATAAGGGACTTAAAATCGCTCGACTTCGGTCATGCGGGTTCGACCCCCGCCGCTCGCACCACCTCTGACGCAGGCCCGGGCATAGGCTGACGGCGTCGTGCCGGTCAGTCGCCGGAACAGCCGGTACAGGTGCGACGAACTCAGCCCGACGGCCTCGGCGAGGTCGCGGGATGACAGAGGGGCGCCGTTCGCCTCGATCAGGCGACAGGCGGTCTGGATCAGATGCCGGTGATGGTCGCCCAGCGCGGGGGCTTCGGGATTGCAGCGCAGACAGGGGCGGAAGCCCGTCGCGCGCGCCTCGTTCAGCGTGTCGTGCAGCCGGATGTTCTCGGGCCGCGCATGCCGCGACGGGCAGGTCGGGCGGCAATAGACGCCGGTGGTCACGACCGAATACCAGAACCGTCCCTCGGCGCGCGGGTCGCGCCGGTACAGCTGGTCCAGACGCGAGCGTCGCAATGGAGGCGCCGGGTCGGTGGTGTCTGATGCGGGGGTCATCAGGATGAAAGGGAGAATGGGCGCGCTCATCGGGGGCGAAAGCAGCGCGCCCATCCCTTCACTCAGAAGCGGCGGACGTAGCTGACCGACCAGACGTCGGCTTCGCCGCCGTTGTCGTCGGTGAAGTCACGGCGGGTCCAGTCAACCCGCAGACCGTCGTTTCTGAAGAAGGCGGTGGCGCCGACGCCGTAGTTGAAGCTCTCGCCGTCGCCGCGAGCGGTGACGCCGCCCGCGGAGGCTTCGATCGCCGTCGTGCCATAGCCGGCGCGGGCGAAGACTTCGAAATTCTCGCCGACCGGCAGGAAGGCGACGGCGTAGGCGGCGACGTCGTGCTTGAGTTCGATCTCACCCGAGCTGCCGCCGATGGAGACGTCGTAGCCTTCGCCCTTCACGCCGAAGCTGGCTTCGCCTTCAACACCGACATACGGCAGGAATTTGTAGCCGAGGCGCGCGGTGACGGCGCCCAGATCGGCCTGATCGGTTTCCACCGCGCTGTAGCCGAGGCTGCCGTAGAGACGGGTCTCGTCCTGCGTCTGGCCGGCGGCGGGCAGGGCGATAAGGACAAGAGTCGAGGCCGCGATGGCGGTCTTGATCATGGGGGAAGCTCGCGTTCAGAAGTCGGGGGAGGGTCGTTGCGGAGCCGCGTCGCGGCCCTGTCATGAAGACGCCGGAGCGAGCGCGGCGCCTTACGGTTCCGACCGGAATTTCTTCAGAAGGCGGCGTCGAACGTCAGGCGGATCGTCAGCGGCCGGACGGGCACGGCCTGTGGCTCGGACAGCTGGTAGGGCGAACCGATGCCGTAGCGGATGCCGGAGGCGTCGAACGGGTTTGAAATGCGCAGGGTGGCCGCCCGGCGGTCGTCGCCGAGCCGTGCGGTCAGCTCGGAGCGCAGATAGCCGCCCTGCGGCACATCCAGCATCGGACCGACGCCCAGCCGGGAATGGCCGATGTAGCGAAAGTCGGCGCCCAGTCGCAGTGGCAGGGTCGCGATCTGTCCCGCTTCCCAGTCCAGGCTCAACTGGGCGCCCACCGGGGCGACGTTGGGAATGTCGGTCGTGCCGCCGCCGATGGTGCTGAACCGTGTCCGGGTCAGGCTGCTTTCGTTGAGGAACAGGCCGCCGGATAGTTCGAGCTTCTGCGTCGGTCGCCAGGCGGCCTTCAGGGAAATGAAGTGGATAATGCCGTCACCCACGTTGTCGGTGACCAGATCGCCGCCCTCGGTGACGATGTCGGCCTGAACGTCGCGCCAGTCCATCCACCCGGCCGAGAGCTCGCCGGAGAGCCCGTTCCAGCTTTCCCGTGTCCGGGCGCCGAGTTCCAGCAGAGTGACCTGATCGCCCTGATAGCGCGCAAAGGCGCCCCCCGCCTCATTGACCCCGGCGGGTCGCACCGCCTGCTCGAACCGGCCGAAGAGGGTGATCGCGGGCGAAACGTCCCATCGGGCCGAAAGACTGGGCGTCAGGCGGTAGGTGGTCCCCCGGTGGTCACGGCCGATCCTCAGGTCGACGACGACATCGTGGATGTCGCTGTCGATGCGAACCGCGGACAGGCGCGCGCCGAGGGCGAGGCGCCAGTCCGGCGTCGGGGCGAAAGCGGCCTCGCCGAAGGCCGCAGCCTCGGCGAACGTGCGTTTCAGGTCCGCGCCCACGATCGAAGTGTCTGTGGGCGAGATCGTCAGGCGGCGACGTTCGACAAGGGTTTCACCGACCGCGATGGTCCCGCCACCGGACCAGGTCCAGTTATCGCCGATGCTCATCTCGAGGCGCGTTTCGGAGGCGACGGCGAGGATGCTCTGGCGTCGATCAACGACGGCGGAGACGGGATCTCCAGGCTGGCTGGCGTCGAACCGCTCGTTCAGTTCCTGTCGAGAGACGCTTGTGGCCGAGACCAACGTCGCCACGCCCAACTGTCGGCGGGCGGTGAGGCCCGCGATGGCGATCGTGCTCTCATAAGGTTCCAGCACCCGGCTGGGGCGGCTGAAGGCCACGCCGTCCGCCGAGACGTTCTGGGCGTCATCCGCCGATACGCGCTGGGCCAGTCCGACCAGGTCGACCGTCCAGATCTCATTGGTCCAGCGCAGGGCCGCCCGCGCTCCGACGGTATCGACCCCGTCCGTCTGGTGCAGACCCTGCATCGGGCTGTCCAGGAAACCGCCGTCGTGACGGGCGTAAGCGACGATACGCGCCGCGGCCTGATTTCCCATCGGGCGATTGAGCACCAGTGCTGTCTCGCCGCTTTCGGCCCCGCCCGATGTCGCGCCGACCCCGATGGTCAGTCGCGCGGAGGTTTCGAACAGGGAGGGCGGCTCGGGCTGGATTCTGAGCACGCCACCGATGGAGCCTGCGCCGAAACGCGTGCCTTGCGGGCCCTCGAAAACCTCGATCCGGCGGACGTCGATGAGCGCCAGATCCGGATCCGGCGAGCCGTAGCTGAGCCGCAGGTCGCCAAGATACTGACCGACGGTGGCCTGCAGGGGGCCGTTCATGGCCGAGTCCGCCAGTCCGCGCACGAACAGCTTGTTGCGCCCCAGTCCCTGACGGGTGGAGTCCACGGTGGCGGACAGGTCGGCGACGGCCTCGCTGGCGGCCGATCCCTCGACCCGGTACAGCGCGCCGGGGGTGATCAGGCTGCGTCCTCCGCCGTCGTGAAGGCCGACAGGCGGGACGGCGGAGGACGCAGCC
>SEFZ01000085.1 GCA_004173185.1 Sphingomonadales bacterium
GTTGCCGATGCCAAGAATGGTGCGCCACTCACCAGATGCCAGCGGAGTTGATCGACTGCCGGTCTCAATCGGTAGAAGATGGATCTCGGCAACAAAGTGAGCCTTCATTGCGGCCTAACTTTAAGTAGACCCCAGAAATGGGGTGTAGCCGGATGGTCTCTTCAGCAGACAATGCTGTCAACCCGACTAATTCTCGCTTGAATCAGATAGTTACCCGCTTCATTTGTTGGATCTGGGGACGACGTTACCAGCGACTAACCCAAAAATGAGTTGCTATCTCTTATCACCCCGAGAATGAGGTGCTATCCGGCAGTCGCAGGTAAGCACTCCAGCGTGCTTGAGCGTCCTTATCAATTGCGGCAAGACAGGATGCAGCGCCCTGCGCAAAGATCGGTGTGCTCGCCGTAACGATAGGACCGCTGGCCGGACAGGACTCGATCCTCAGCTCGGCCGCTTCATCGCCGCGAGATCCGACGCCGCCCACCAGAAAGGAAGTCCAGGGGCTCGGCAGTCCCACGAATCGTTCGGAGACCAGTTCGCGCACATGGGGTCCTGGCACCGCCGCAGGTGCGGCCGCAATCGCAATGCAGCGCGCCGCCTACCCGGGACTGGATGCTGGACATCGACTGGTCGCGCCCGGGCGCTGGAAGCAACCGCAGACCCCTGCGACCACGGGTCTGCGGGCCCCCGGGGGCGGCAAGGCCCAATGCGGCCGGGGCTAGCCGTCGCCGTCGCCGGACGCTAAACTTGCCCGGCACCTGGGGCGGTAGCTCAGCTGGGAGAGCGCCACGTTCGCATCGTGGAGGTCAGGGGTTCGATCCCCCTCCGCTCCACCATCAGGTGCTCCAAGCAAGTCCAACGAAGGCCGGAACCCCAGGCAATGCATGGGTCCCGGCCTTTTTTGCGCGCGCGGCAGTCCGCTGCGGGGCTGGCAATCCGGGGGCAATGGAAGCCCCACCTCACCCGCTTTCCTGTTATCGAATCAGGCGCGCGGCGAAAGCGGGGCTATGAAGCAACCTTAGCCTCGCGGTTATCTCCCGGCAATGGTCGACACCCAGGCGCACGCCTCCGCGCCTGTCCCCGCTGGTGAGACCAGCAACGCCTAGCCTTGACCCAGGACACCACGCAGGGGCAATCCGATGAAACGGGACATGCAGCTGGTCCGGGCGATGTTGCTGGAAGTCGAATCCTGGCCGCCCGGGGCGCGGGTTCCCTCCTCCAGGCTCGTCATCGAGCCGTACACCGAGGAGCAGGTCCGCTACCACGCCGAACTGCTGCACGACGCGGGCTTCATTGGCGGCGTGCTCGCGGTGCACCGGGCTTCCGGAGAGCGGCCCGCAATCATCGGGCGCTTGACTTGGCGCGGCCATGAGTTCGTGGACGCGACGCGATCCGATGCCGTGTGGGCCGCGGTGAAGCAGCGTGCAGAGTCCGTTGGGGGCAGCGTGAGCATGGAGATCCTGCTGGAACTGGTAGCCGCGGTTGCCAGGTCGATGATGTGGCTGCCCCAGTGCCATCATCCCCCACATCCGGCAAGCGAAGGGGAAAGATAGGCGTGAGCAGCTGGCTAGGATCTGGCCCGGGCGGGGCAGGACACCTGGTGACAGCCTCGGGAGTCAGGCCAGGGCCTGGATCCTTGTCAGACCCCTGCCCGTTCCGATATGCCGGTAGCGAGTGAATCTGGCGGGTGATCGGGCCTGCATGGCCCGTGCATGAGCGGATCTGGCTGGTGAGCCAGCGGATTTTTTGCTGTGAGCGAGCAGCGTGGCTCGGCCCCGGGTGACTTCGGCTGACCACGCGGTGCAATGACCGCAGGAGCGTCCCATGGCCGCCAGCTCCATTCACCGGATCGGCAATCGGGACGAAGAGCTTGCGCCGATGGTGCGCTCCTGCATCCAAGGGCTTGCGGCGGGACGCCGCTCCCACCCACAAAAAAAAGGCTGCGGTTGCCCGCAGCCCTTCCTCGTCACTGCCGACCGGCCCGGTCAGAACCGATAGCGCACGCCCAGCAGGTAGGTCCGGCCCCACTCGATGTGTTCGAGCGGACGGTCTTTCTGCCCGGCATAGGTGCGGTACGACTCGTCGGTCAGGTTGCTCGCCTGCAACAGCAGGCTCAGCCCGTCCAGGCTGCTGTTCTCGCCGAACGAATAGCTGATCTGCGCGTCGGTGATGTTCTCGCCGACCACGTAGCGCAGGGTGCGGTTGCCGTTGAAGTTGGCGATCTCGCCGATGTAGTCCGAGCGCCTGCGCTGGCTGATCCGTGCCTCGAAGCCGTTGCGTTCGTAGTAGGCGGTCAGGTTGTAGACCCGCTTGGACAGGCCCGGCAGGGTGATGTCGCCCGAGCCGACGCTGGAGGCGCTGTCCGGGTCGCGGATCTTGATGTTGCTGTCGGTGAAGCT
>SEFZ01000086.1 GCA_004173185.1 Sphingomonadales bacterium
ATCGCATTCGCCGCCCTGATCGCAGATCGGGCAATCGAGCGGGTGGTTGATGAGCAGGAACTCCATCACCCCTTCGCGCGCCTTCTTCACCATCGGGCTATCGGTCTTGATCACCTGTCCCTCGGCAGTCGGCAGCGCGCACGACGCCTGCGGTTTCGGCGGGCCGGGTGCGACTTCGACAAGGCACATGCGGCAATTGCCGGCGATCGACAGGCGTTCATGGTAGCAAAAGCGCGGAATTTCCTTCCCCGCCAGCTCGCACGCCTGCAGGACGGTGGCGCCCTGCGGGACGTCGATTTCTACGCCATCTACGGTGACTTTAGGCACGGGATAGGCTCCCATCGCTTTCCAATTTGAAAAAATCAACCGACGCGCCAGGAAGCTCCTTCTTGGGCTTCGGGGCCGGCAAACTACGCTCGGTCATCACATATCTACCCGAAAGCTTGTGGGCACAGACAAAGAGCGCGATTTTCTTGTCTTCCGTACCGGGTGTTTCGGGACGTTTTTCTTTGAGAGCCCGCTTCTTGGCCTGCGGCGCGCCAAAGCCCACGGCATTCAAATCCGAGGGCGAAAGAAGATGGCCGCAGACCGAATTCAGGCGCGCGGTCAGATTTTCTTCCCGGCCAGCAAAGGGAATATCCTCTGATTTGGGAATGCCGGTCAAACTGCCGCTCAAATTCACCAAAGCTTCCGTCGTCGCTGGCATTTGTTCCCAACTGCACTGCGCCCAATTGTTGATCGCGCCCTTGTCAAACAACTTGAGCACCCCTGGATGCGCTTGCGCGCTCACAGATATGCCCGCCGCGATGACGGCGCTGAATATGATTGTCGGCAATCTCACTCCGCTGCCTCCAACACACCGCCATTGTCGCGAATACGCCGCTCCAGCTCAGGCCGGAAATGTTTGATCAGCCCCTGGATCGGCCACGCCGCGGCGTCGCCGAGCGCGCAGATGGTGTGGCCCTCGACCTGCTTGGTGACGTCATACAGCGTGTCGATCTCGCTGATGTCGGCGTCGCCGGTGCGCAGGCGTTCCATGACGCGCCACATCCAGCCGGTGCCTTCGCGGCACGGCGTGCACTGGCCGCAGCTTTCATGCTTGTAGAAATAGCTGATCCGGCTGATCGCCTGGACGACGTCGGTCGACTTGTCCATCACGATCGCGGCGGCAGTGCCGAGCCCCGATCCGACGGCTTTCAGCCCGTCGAAGTCCATCGGCGCGTCCATGATCTCGGCCGCGGGAACGAGCGGCACCGACGAGCCGCCGGGGATCACCGCGAGCAGATTGTCCCAGCCGCCGCGGATGCCGCCGCAATGCTTGTCGATCAGTTCGCGGAAGGTGATGCCCATCTCTTCCTCGACGACGCACGGCGTGTTCACATGGCCGCTGATCTGGAAGAGCTTGGTGCCCTTGTTATTCTCGCGCCCAAAGCTCGCGAACCATGGCGCGCCGCGGCGCAGGATCGTCGGGACGACCGCGATGCTCTCAACATTGTTCACCGTCGTCGGGCAGCCATAGAGGCCGGCACCCGCCGGGAACGGCGGCTTCAGGCGCGGCTGGCCCTTCTTGCCCTCGAGGCTTTCGATCATCGCGGTTTCTTCGCCGCAGATATAGGCGCCGGCGCCGCGGTGGACAAAGACGTCGAAGTCATAGCCCGACTTGGCCGCATTCTTGCCGAGCAGGCCGGCGTCATACGCCTCCTGCACGGCGGCAAAGAGCGTCTCGGCCTCGCGGATAAACTCGCCGCGGATATAGATATAGGCGGCGCGTGCGCGCATCGCGAAGCCCGCGATCAGCGCGCCTTCGATCAACTTGTGCGGATCGTGGCGGATGATCTCGCGGTCCTTGCAAGAACCGGGTTCGGATTCGTCGGCGTTGATGACGAGGAAGCTCGGGCGGTCGGCGCGCGGCTCCTTCGGCATGAACGACCATTTAAGGCCGGTCGGAAAGCCTGCCCCGCCGCGGCCGCGCAGCCCCGACGCCTTGATCTCCTCGATGATCGCGTCCTGGCCGCGCTTCATCAGATCCTTGGTATTGTCCCAATCGCCGCGCGCCTGCGCGCTTTTGAGGTTCCACGGCTGGAAACCGTAGAGATTGGTGAAAATGCGATCTTTGTCGTGGAGGCTCATGCGCCATCCCCCAATTTCGTCATTGCGAGCGAAGCGAAGCAATCTCCAGCGCGCAATTCAAACGCGGCGCCGGAAACGATAGCTGGAGATCGCCGCGTCGCTACGCTCCTCGCGATGACAGTGACTGGCGACATCATCACCACTCCTTCCGATAGTCGTGGTTCGAAGATACCATTTCCTTCAGCGTCGTCGGGCCGCCGTCGGGCTCGCTCGTGTGGCGGTTCGCAAGCTGCGTCCCCGCCTTCGGCTGCTCGCCCGCAGC
>SEFZ01000037.1 GCA_004173185.1 Sphingomonadales bacterium
TCTCCGCTCGCTGAGATGCGGAAAAATAGATGCGACGTCGCTGCT
Organism: Sphingomonadales bacterium; assembly: GCA_004173185.1. Taxonomy (GTDB): domain Bacteria; phylum Pseudomonadota; class Alphaproteobacteria; order Sphingomonadales; family Sphingomonadaceae; genus Sphingomonas. Next base: position 46 of record SEFZ01000037.1, read on the forward strand.
TCATGGCTCACACTCCATCTCCAACCGAAGATTAGTGTGTTGCGCTCACCGATTGAGACCACCGCCAGAAGCGGCCATAGGGCAGAGCTGCATCGAAAGGCGCGATGCGTGTCACGGGATTAGTGAAAATTCTCTGGGAGAGACTGCCAAGCGTGGATCAGATCGCTCACCGAGCGCAGGCCCATCTTACGCATGGCATTGCTGCGGTGAAGCTTGACGGTGACTTCGCTGATGGTGAGTTCGAAGGCAATCTGTTTGTTCAATCTCCCTCTGGCGACCTGCTTGAGGACTTCGAGCTCGCGAGGCGTGAGGGTGTCGAGCAGGTCAAGCGTCACCTTGCGTTTCGCGGCCGCAGCGCGTTGTTTAGCGTCCTTGGCCAGCGCGACGGCGATCGCATCGAGAAGCGTCTGATCGCGCACGGGCTTGGTTAGGAAATCGATCGCCCCGCCCCTCATGGCATCGACGGACATCGGAATATCGCCAAAGCCCGTGAGGAAGATTACCGGCTTTGTGTTGCCGCTGCGCTGCAGCTGCCGATGCAGCTCGAGCCCGCTCGCGCCGGGCATCCGGACATCCAGAACCAGGCATCCAGGCATGTCCAGTGTTTCGGAGCTCAGCACATCCTGTGTGGAGCCGAAAGCGACCACGGCGTATCCCGCCGACTCGACCAGGTCGCTCAGCGCCTCGCGAATTGCAATGTCATCGTCCACAACCATGACCGTGGGCCGGTCGTCTGGATGCGCGTCCGTGGGGCGAGGCGTGGTCTTATGCGTCATCATGATCGTCCTCCGCTACGTTCGTGGCAAGCGCAACGCCGATCGCCTCGATAAGCGCGGGCGCATCGAACGGCTTGCGGAAAAGCGGCACGATACCTTTGGAACGACCGCGCTCACTGAGTTCGTGGCGCCCGGTCATCAGGAACACACGTAGGTCCGGGCGTTGTTGCCGGGCGATGTCGCGCAGTTCGAATCCGTCCATCGCTGGCATGCCGATATCGGCGATCACCAGGTCGAACCGGCGCAGGCCCGCCTCGAGCAATGCCTCTGCAGACGTGAACTTGATTGTATTGTAGCCGCTCGACTCCAAAAGGTCCTCCAGCGATTCCAGCATGCCGACATCGTCGTCCACCACGGCGATCGTGGCTTTGGCTAGGGTCACTTCACATCTCACTTTTGGGCAGCGTGAAACTGAATCGCGCGCCGCCTTCTTGGTTGTTTTCGGCCCATAGCCTTCCGCCATGCGCCTCGACGATGCTGCGGCAGATGGCGAGGCCCATGCCCATCCCGTTAAGCTTGGTGGTGAAAAATGGGTCGAACACCTTGTCGGGGAAAACTATTCCCGTGCCGTTGTCAGCAATTTCGACCTGGATAACGCCGTCAGTGGCGAACGCTCTGACCTGGACCAATGGGGCTGTCGAGCCTGCCTCCAAAGCGTTCCGCATCAGGTTTACCAGCACCTGCTGGACCTGGACCCGATCGAGTTCAATTGGCGGTAGGCCGGCTTCTACATCGAGCCGCATCGTGGCTCCCCGTCGAAGCGCCTCTTCAGCGAGCAGGTCCCGCGCCTCAGCCGCGAGATCCGCAATACTTGTCGCCGTTCGGTGATCGTTTGATTGGTTGAAAAGCGCCCGGACGCGACTGACGACCTCCGCAGCCGTGTTAGCATCGCGCACGATACGGCCACCTGTCGCAATAGCCCGCTCTAGGTTCGGTGGGTCGGTCGCTAGCCAGCGCTGCAGCGCATGCGAATTTGCCACTATCGCCGCGAGCGGTTGATTCACCTCGTGAGCGATGGACGCCGAGAGCTCGGCGAGACTGGCGGCCTGGCTTGCACGTGCCATCCGCGCTTGCGCCAGAATTAATTCCTGTTGCGCTCGAACCTCAGCGTCAATGTCGAGACAGATGACGTTCCACTGGACGATTTGTCCATCGACGCTACGCATCGGCGCCGCTCTAGTTTCCACCCAGCGATACTCGCCGTCGAAGCGCCTTAGCCTGTGCCGACGAGCGTACGGTTGTCCACTTGCCAGTGAGATAGCGTACCGGTCTCTTACGCCCGCTAAGTCATCGGGATGAACACCCGCGTCAAGCGTGCCTGACAAGCGCGAACTTCCGTCACCGTCCAGGTCCGCAAGGTCATAGCCCAAGAACTGTCGCAATTGTTGGCTGCGATAAATCGGCTCGCCGTCCGGGGACGCACAGTCGATCATCGCCGGAAGGGTTTCCACGAGCTGACGCAGAGAGCGCTCGCTCTCACGAAGTACCTCCTCCGCTCGGACCTGGTTGTCGATGTCGACGTTCACCCCATACCAGTCAACGATGCCGCCCGCGTCGTCGCGCAGCGACTCTGCTCTGGTGTCAACCCAGCGGTAGACCCCGTCTGCACGGCGTATCCGCCAGCGCATCGCGAAGGGTTCGCCGGTGGCGAGCGAGTGGGCGATAGCTTGCTCCGTGCGCCGCACGTCGTCTGGGTGTGCGTAGGCGAAGACATCGCGTGGGGGAGTTTCTAATCCGAGGAAGTCGCTTAGGCGCTTGTTGATGAAGGTCAATTGGCCCTGCGGAGTGAGACGCCAGACTTGACTCGGCGTCATGTCGACAATCTTCGAGAGTTCCCACTCTCGGTCACGCAAGGCATCCAGGGTCTTTTTGTATACATCGATATCGATTGAGTTGCCGTACCAGCCTAGTATTTGCCCGTTTGCGTCGCGAACCGCGCGTGCTGCGGTGCGGGCCCAAGCATAGCCGGTCTTCCGCTTGATGCGATATTCAGCGTTGTAGGCTTCCCCGGTGGCCAGAGAGTGTCGCCATTTGGCCGCGACCTCTTCATACTCATCCGGATGCAATAGCAATTTAAAGCTTATTTCGCCTTCGTTGAGCGACGCATTAAGGTCGTCCATAGTCTTGCCAAGGGTCGACTGGGCAAAAAGTGGCAGGTAGATCCATGCCCCTTGTGCATCGAATGCCCAGCCGTTGCCGTACAGGTTCTCGACGATCTTGGCTGCGTGAACCGGTGCTGGCTCGGCACCTGGGGCAGTGTCCACCATCGATGTCATCGGTCCGACACCACCAGCGACAAGATCCTTGATCTCCACATGGGCACCATGTTCAGGGTCCGTGCGGGTGTTGGTCCACAGAAAGCTCCCGTCCGGCTGGCGCAGCCGGAATTTCAGGACTTGGGGAACGTTGGTCCAGAACGCGCGCGAAACAGCATGCGCAGCGGCTGGCCGGTCATCGGGATGGATTGGGCTGTTATCTGGTAGCGGACCCAGTCTGGTGCCGCGGACTTTCACCGATCCTGACCTGGAAGCCGTAACAATCGCACCGACACAGAAAGCGAGAACGAAAAACGCTGCGAATGACGCTGCGATGGAGCGGACGTCCTGCGCATTCAGCAGCGCGATTGCCGCAGAGGCGACCAAGCCCGCCGCGAGTACCACTAAAGCCAGTTGGGCCGCCCTGTCGCTGAAGCAGAGAAACAGCGCGGCGACTGGGGCAAGAAGGGCGAGGGGAGTTGCCCCCACGCAGAAGATCAAAAGGCCAGTGAGTGACGCTGCTGTGGCAAGTGTTCGTCGTCGCTGCAAGAGCGTCCCAAGCCATTGCGTCTGCAGTGAGAAGTGTATGGATGCCTGCATTTCTGCCGCCCTCCGGGTGCCTGCCTCGAACAGACGCTACCTGAACTCGAGACCCGCCAATACCTCTCTCGCGGTATAGGTTGGGCTGACGAGCGGCTGACCTTCGTCATTGTAGGTGCACTCGCTGTGGGGTCTAGGTGAGGAGCCGGACGGGTGAAGCGCTCGCCTGCCATTTCGTTGGCTACGGGGAGAAATCGGAAAAACCCCCGTATTCGCCATCGCCGTCGTGTCCGATTGACACGGCTCGGAGCGAACAATGCGCGATGATGCCGCCGTGGCTCAATCTTACGGAAGTCGCGGCGGCTCATTCCACAGTCGAGCGGTGCCTGTCCCCGAGGTGTAGCGGCACCGCCTTTGAGATGTAGGCCGGCCTGCCTGGCAACCAGTGCACCTACCTGCGCAAACGACCCAGACTTGATCGTCTCACTGAGGATCGAGCCATGAAACTTTACTACGCTCCACTCGCCTGCAGCCTTGCCGACCACATCGCACTGCTCGAAGCAGGTGCGACGTTCGAACGTGAACGCGTCGATCTCAAGACCAAGTTCACCGAGTCAGGTCGGGCGCTCACAGACATCTCCGGCAAGTCATACGTTCCCGCGCTGGTGCTCGATGACGGCGAGGTGCTCACCGAGAACATCGCCGTGCTCGATTGGATCGCTGCCACGTACCCCTGCCTCGGCGTGCAGGGGCCGCTTGGCCGTACCCGTCAGCTCGAGGCGCTGACTTTCATCAGCACCGAGTTGCATCGCGCCTTCAAGCCGTTCTGGCACGCAGGTAGCGAAATAGACAAAGCGCGTGTGGCGCAAGTGGTGATCGGGCACTTGCGGTTTGTCGATGCACGCCTGAGTTCGGACTATTTGTTCGGCGCGGAGCCTACCGTCGCCGACTTCTATCTGTTCGTAATGCTGTTATGGGCACGGCGCTTCGAGGTGGAGACCCCTCCTGTCCTGGCCAGTTTCTGCGACCGCGTCGCCGCGCGCCCCGCGGCTCAGGCGGCGATGCAATACGAAGGCATCGCCTAGAGAAAGAGAAAGGGCCGGCCTCGCAGCCGGCCCTCTCGTAATCACTTGCCGCTTGCGGCCTGTTCGATGAGCCCCGTCACCTCGTCAGGGTGAGAGATCATCAGCGCATGCGAACCGCCTTCGATGGCGATAGCTTTGCCGACCTTGGCGCGCTCGGCCATGAACTCCTGCACTGCGGCCGGAATGTTGTAGTCGGCGGAGCCGTAGATCGTGAAGGCAGGCACCGTCTTCCAGCTCGCGACGGTGGTCAGTTCCTCGAGAGCCGCCTGCGTCACCGGACGCTGCGTGGCAGCCATCAGAGCCGTGACCTCGGCCGGCACGTCCGCCGCGAACTGATCGTGGAACTTGGCCGACTGGATGTAGAGATCGACATTGCCATCCGGCAGCGGCACGGGCTGCAGCGCGTCACCCAGCGTCGAGCCAGGGAACTTGCCCGACAGGATGAAAGCGGACTCGCCCACCTCGGGGATGAAACCGGCGACATAGACCAGCGCCTTGACGTTGGCGTTGCCGTTCGCGGCTTCGGTGATGACGAGGCCACCATAGGAGTGGCCGACCAGGACCACGTCCCCGGGGATCGACTTGACCACCGCGGACAGCGAGGCAGCGTCGCCAGAAAGACTGCGCAGCGGGTTCGCGGTTGCGATGGTCTGATAGCCATCCTTGTTGAGCTGGGAGATAACACCGTTCCAGCCCGAGGCATCGGCGAAGGCGCCGTGCACCAGAACAATAGTCGGCTTGGCCACGTCTTGCGCCACGACGCCGCTACCTCCACCAAGCGCTGCCGCGGCGGCAAGGGCAATTACTCCAAGGGTCTTCTGCATTTTGAGATTCTCCATTCAGCCATGATTGGCTGTGGATGAACATGACGTGCACTCGAACACCGGACATTCACGCCCGAGACCAGGTCCGGCCCTGCAGACGAACTGCGCCGCCTCAATATCGGTCGACATGAGGCTCGCCCTGAGCCGGGAGTATCTACGTCTCTTAGAGAGGTAAACCTGGCCTCGTGGCAGGATGGCCGGATCGGTCTGATCGAACGGAGATGAGGCGGAGCGACGATCGCTCTCCCATCATCGAAAGGAACCCGAAGTGAACATGCAGATCATCCCCACCCCGGTACTGGAGCCGGTCGTCAAGACCTTCCTCGACGGTCTCACCGGAGGCAAGCCGATCCAGACCCTTAGCATCCCCGACGCACGAGGCGTGCTGTCGGGTGTGCAGAAGGCCGCCAGCGTCACGTTCGCAGACGTCCAGATCAAGGACGTGACGCTTCCCTTGGGCCCGACCGGCAGCACCAGTATCCGCGTCGTGCGGCCCTCCGGTGCGACCGGCGCGTTGCCTGCCATCATCTACATGCACGGCGGCGGATGGGTTCTCGGGGATCGCGACACTCATGACCGGCTGATCCGGGAGCTGGCGGTCGGGGCCAATGCCGCCCTCGTCTTCGTCGACTATGAGCGCTCTCCCGAGGCCCGCTTTCCCGTCGCTATCGAGCAGGGCTATGCGGTGGCCAAGCACGTCGCCGACAATGCCGAAAAGCTGATGATCGACGGCAGCCGCGTGGTGATCGCTGGCGACAGCGTTGGGGGCAATATGGCGGCAGTGATCGCACTGTTGGCCAAGGAGCGCAAAGGCCCGAGCTTCAAGGCGCAGCTCCTATTCTATCCCGTCACCGATGGCTCGATGTCGACGCGCTCCTACGAGCAGTTCGCGACGGGCCCATGGCTCACTGCGGCGGCGATGGCCTGGTACTGGGACCAGTATCTGCCCGATGTTGGTCAGCGCACCCAAAACCATGCCTCGCCGGTCAACGCGACAATCGACGAGCTCGCAGGGCTTCCGCAGACGCTCCTCATCACCGATGAGAATGACGTTCTCCGCGATGAGGGCGAAGCCTATGGTCGTAGGCTGGCCGAGGCCGGAGTCCGCGTGACGTCCGTGCGCTACAACGGCACCATCCACGACTTCATGATGTTAAACGCACTCGCCGCCTCTCCCGCGGTGCGCGGCGCAATCGGTCAAGCCACGGGTTACCTGCGCTTCATCTTCACGCAGTCCTGATTCTTCTGCGGCGGGCCGAGCCCGCCGCATCCCTCGCGCAGGAGTCACCGATGACAAAGACCCTTCCGCCGCTTGCGAACGACGCAACGGCCGTACTCATCCACGATGTCGGCAACTACATCCAGATCGCCATGTCCGCGATGCGGCTGATGTCCCGCCATGATGGTGTGGCCAGTTCCCGCTCCCTCTGGGCGATGGTCGCTCAGGCCGAAGATTCGCTGGACCGGGCTGGCGCCCTTATCCGCCTCTCGAGAACGGGCCTCGCCAGCGGCGACGAAGTTCGCCTCGACGAATGCCTTGCCGAGATGGGAACTCTACTTCGCTATGTCACAGGGCCTCATGTTCGGGTCCGGTTGCACGTCGGGATCGTTCCAAAAGTGCGTGTCAGCCGCCTGGGCCTGCAAAACGTTCTCGTGAACCTTGCCCTTAATGCTCGCGATGCGATGCCCGACGGTGGCGTGCTTTCCATATCTGCCTTGTCCGCCGACGGTCCCGAAACACCGGAAGTAGAAGTCATCGTCGCCGATACCGGCACGGGGATGGACGGAGACGTCCTAGCCCGCGCGCTTGAGCCTCGGTTCAGCACCAAGCCGTCCGGGAGCGGCATGGGGCTTGCCGGGGCCCGTCAGTTCATCGAGGCGGTGGGCGGCCGCATCAGGATCAGCAGCACCCTCGGTCGTGGAACTGCCGTTACGCTACGCCTCCCTACCGTCGTCTAGCACCTATCCCCGCGGTGTAAGGCCTTCGACAAACCGCATAGATCCGCACGCCCTCCGGGCAATGGTGGGTGCCGGGAGCATCGGCAAAGCTGCCCAGGTGATTTTGGCTCCCCAACACAGGTGAACATTATGAAGATCGTAGTTATAGGCGGCAGCGGCCTCATCGGCTCGAGGCTCGTGGGCAGGTTGCGACAGGGCGGACATCTCGTGATCGCCGCCTCGCCTGCGACCGGAATCAACACGGTGACGGGCGACGGACTGCCAGAAGCAATGGAGGGCGCTGAGGTGGTGATCGATGTCGCCAACTCACCTTCGTTCGACGGCGCTGTTGCGTGGGACTTCTTCTTTGCCTCCGGCAACAACCTCTTCGCGGCCGAGAGCGCAGCAGGCGTCCGGCATCATGTGGCGCTGTCGGTGGTCGGGACCGACCAGCTGCAGGACAGCGGCTACTTCCGGGCCAAACGTTTGCAGGAGCAGTTGATCGAAGAATCCGGCGTGCCCTACACGATCCTCCGATCAACGCAGTTCTTCGAGTTTGTCAACGGGATCGCCTCCTCGAGCACGCAGGACCAGATCGTTCGTTTGCCACCCGCTCTAACGCAACCGGTAGCGGCCGACGACGTCGCCGAAACGCTCGCGCAGCTGGCGGTGCGCCCGGCTGCCAACGGCCGATTCGAACTCGCCGGTCCGCAGCCCTACCGGCTCACTGACCTCGTGGAGCGCGTTCTGGCGGTCAATCATGACGAGCGTCTCGTCATCTGCGACCCAGAGGCGACCTATTTCGGTGTCCACATCGGCGAGACCGCGCTGGTGCCGGCGGCCGACCACCCCTTCATCGGGTCGATCGGTCTCGACGAATGGCTGTCGCGCGGCCGGCAAGCGGCCTGAGGTCGAGCCATGTTCGTCTCCGACCTTACCCAAGAAACGCGCGCACGCTTCCGAACCCTCGACGAACGGCGTTCGGTTCGCGATGCCGCGGGTGCGTTCGCAGACGCACAGCTCGGCCTGCTCATCGTCTGCACCGACACCGGCGAGGCGAGCGGCGTGGTCAGCAAATCCGACCTCGTTCGCCACCTGGCGAGGTCGGGCAACACCGAGGCGCCGCTCGCCGAGGTGATGTCGCGTGCTGTGGTCTTCGCGTCGGCCGCCTCGGACTTGCGCCAGACCTGGCAGCTCATGGTGCAGCGCCGACTCCAGAACTTGCCCCTTCTCGGTGCAAGCGGGCGTCCCATCGGGACGCTCGATATTCGCGATGCGCTCGAAGCCATCCTCAGCAACGAGGAACGGCAGGAAAGTGAGCTCATCAACTACATCGCCGGCAACGGCTACCGCTGAGGTACAACATGACGTTCCCCTCCGACCCTCATGAACGGCTTCCCCGCGGCGACAAGAACCGGCGCATTTCGCTCGGCGTCACGCGCGAAGAGATGGCAAGTACCGCCGGCATCACCGTCGAACAGTTGCATGAGTACGAGCATACGCAGCCCGATCGCCGCTTCAGCTTCTCCATCGCACGACGAGTGGGCGTCGCGCTGGAAACGTTCGAGGCTACGCGGGTGCCTCGCGTCTACAATGGCCCGGTCCCTAACCAACATGCTGACTAATCACTTGCGGCAGGTCGAAACGCCGACCCTTAGCATCGGATACGCGGAGCTCGGACCAGTCGATGGGCCAGCCGTCCTTCTTCTCCACGGCTGGCCGTACGACATTCACAGCTTCGCCGACGCGGCGCCGATGCTGGCCGACATGGGCTTTCGCGTCATCGTGCCGTATCAGCGCGGTTTCGGCACGACGCGATTTCGGGACGACGCGGCACCGCGCAACGCGCAGCCGGCCGCGCTGGCGCTCGACGTCGTCGCGCTGATGGATGCGCTCGACATCGAGGTAGCGACGCTCGCCGGAGCCGATTGGGGCGCACGCGCAGCCTGCTGCGTCGCTGCGCTGTGGCCGGCGCGGTGCACCGCCCTCGTGGCCGTCAGCGGCTATCTCATCTCGAGCCAGGCCACCGGCGCGGCGCCGCTGTCGCCGACCGCGGAACACGCCTGGTGGTATCAATACTACTTTGCCACCGAGCGCGGTCGTCTCGGCTACGCACGCTATCGGAACGACTTTGCCCGGCACATCTGGCAAACGGCGTCACCACGCTGGGCATTCGACGAAGCGACGTTTGCGCGAACGGCAACGGCCTTCGACAATCCGGACCATGTCGAGATCGTGATCCACAACTATCGCTGGCGGCTCGACCTCGCCGCGAGCGATCCTGGACTCGACGATCTGGAGGCGAAGCTCGCGCAACTGCCCCCTATCACCGTCCCGACGATCAGCCTCGAGGGCGACGCCAACGGCGCGCCGCACCCTGATCCCTCGACGTACGCCCACAAGTTTATCGGCGGCCATGCACACCGCACGATCAGCGGCGGGATCGGGCACAACCTGCCTCAGGAGAGTCCACGGGCATTCGTCGCGGCGGTCGACGACGCGCTTGTCCGTCAAAAGCGCCGACCTGCCCGCGGTGTTAAACTATGAATGTGAAAGTCCGGTTCGGGCCAACACCGGTCGCTGGTCGAAGTCGGCTTTGCGCCAAAAGCGGTCCCGATGCTTTGAGCCCTTCCCTTGGGGAGGGAGGAAGGAAGGCAGACTTTCGTCGATTTCCGCCCAGTCCACTTTGGACTGATACCAAGTCTCGGACGGCGGATGAACCAACTGTGGCTGGTCGATTATGCCTGCCCGACGAGTGGATCGAATTGGCGGACCGCCTGGGCAATTGAGTTCGTACGGTGCCATTCCATACTGTGGTGCAGTTGTCGGGTCGACCAGTCGGCCTGCCATAAGTCCCGAAATCGCATATCAAAGCCAACGTAGCGCCTTGAAATCGTCCACGGCGCAGTGCTCTTAGTCGTCATGCTTTGGAGGATTGACGTGAAGCCTGCTCTGTTTGCTGCCGCCATACTCTTCATGGCCTTCACCTCAGCCGCCTCCGCTCAGTGGACCAAGACGTGCACCGCTGCGGCGTGTACGACCGGAAATGGATCAGACGTCACTACAGAGCAGGTCAGCATTGGGATCGAAGCCCAGCAAGCCGATAGCAGCGATGCCGCCGTGAATATCGCGGTATTCGCGCAAGATGAGCCCATGCAAACTCTGCGGTATCTGATCCCCGGCAAGGTGGATTTTACCTTCACCGGAGACATGATCGACTGCTCTGCGAACGCCTGCTACGTCAGCGGGCTCATCGGCAATCAAGGGGTTGCCGACCTCAAGCGCGCCAACATTCTCGAACTCACTGCCACATACGAAAGCGGGAAGAAGCGCAACTTCGGCGTCAGCCTCAAGGGCTTTACCAAAGCATATGACGGCGCGGCGGCAGTTTCTACCCCGGAGGCTTCCGAGGCCGAAATCGAAGCACAGGCCATTGAGTTACGGAAGAGACTTTCTGAGCAGTCCAAGGCCGCCTCGGCTTCCGCTCAAGAGCCTCTTTGGACCAAGCAATGCAAGAACAGTACTAGCTGTGTTACGCAGGGACCCGCCGGCACCCAAGAGGGCGAGGTATCCAGCATTTGGATCGAGAGCGATCTGAAGTACGACCTGCACACCATCTTCATTAAAGTGCCCGCAGAAAAGGACGATCCCCTCCGCTATCAGGTCGCTGGCTCCAATATTTTCACCTTGCGACCTATGAAGTGTGAGCTCTCTTCCTGCGAGTATCAGGGGCAGCTAGATCCAAGCGACGTCAACGACCTAGAGACGACAGGTCGCCTCGATTTATGGACGGCCTTTGGGACGAGTACCGAACGCAGTTTCCAGGTCCCGCTTACGGGTTTCAAAGATGCGTTCAGGAGTCGGCCCGCTCCCGAAAGTCCCGATGAGCCAGTTGCCGCGCCTGCCAAGAAGAATGCCGTTACAGGGCCATCACGGTGGACCAGCGAATGCCGCGACGAGATTGTTTGTGTCACGGAAAGCAATCAGAAAGAGCCAGGCGCGCGGGTTTGGGTGAGAACCAATCGCAAATTCGGCGACCATGATATCCACATAGAAGTGCCGGCTGTCGACGGAGCGATATACAGCCTAAGGCTCTTCTTGCCGACCGTCGACGATCGATCCTTCTACTCGGGCATGTCGTGCTATCAAGACACCTGTCAGTTTAGCGAGCGGCTCTTTTCGGACAGCCTGGCCAATCTCAGCAAAGCCAGGCTACTGCGCGTCACGGCCGCTTATGATTCAGCCCCCAGCCAAAGTTTTACTTTCGATCTGAGCGGTTTTTCAAACGCGCTTAGCGCCCTCAGCGAGACATCCGCCACGCCTGCCGAGCAGACGCAGGTCGCCGCACAGGAGACTGATAGCAAGCAAGCAGAACTAGAGGCACTTCGGACAAGGGCGGCAGAACTCGAAGCGCAGATCGCTGCGGAGGCGAAGGGATTTGAAACGCAGAAATGGACCCACATTTGTCCGGCCGAAAATTCATGCGCCATCTACAGCTGGACCCTCAGCAGCGATGATCGCCCCGTTGCCATGGTTGCGTGGCTCGATGAGCAGACCTTCTCTATCAGCTTCAACAAGTCCGCGGACGCTGATCGCGTTTTGCTGACTTGGCCGGCCCGCAGCGGCCCTGAACAGATAACCCTCGATGATTGCGCGACGCGCCCACGGTGTGTAGCGACGCTGCAGCTGCCGCCACTTGCCGAGATGCTCTCGACATTGCCCGACGGTGGGAGGTTCGAGATCAAGTTGACCGAAGGTTCGGGCGAAGACGTTACCGCATCGGTGCCAGGGGCGGGATTCGTCGCTGCACTCATATCGCCGCCGCTCGATGAAAAGGGATCGGAGGCGCACCTCAGCGCCGCCGCTGCGGAGATGAAGGCGTTCCAGTAGCGTCTCCGGCCACTTAGGGGTGTTGCTGCTCGGCCACGCCCAGAATCCAAAGCCCATGCTCGGCGCCGTTGATGCGCTGGCCGCGTTCTGCCCCGACAAGACGCGTCGGTTTTGCGCCAATAGCCGACCTTGGATCTAGTGGGACCCTAACCTAGGCTGGCCCCTTCAAAGCGCCGTCTTCAAAACCTCGATCGGCGCTGGAAGACTAGGGTCAAAATCGAGGATTGGCAGCGCTGATGCGAAATCGGTCAGCGCGCCGTCAGGGAAAGAGTAATGGGCCTTAAGCTCGTCTAGTGACTGAGTTCGCAGCATATCGTCGAACCACACTGTCATTGGCGTCCGATAGTGCATCCGCGCAGATTCCGCTTCGTTGTCACCACCGTACGCATAAAGCTGCGCGTGATCGTTGATGAGCGGACGTCCCTTCTCGACGATGGTCGGCCCAGCATAGTTCATCACCATCTTGCCATTTTGAACGACACGGAAGAATCCATCGTCGCCGGTTGACCAGTTCGCATGCACGACTAGCTCGTGCCAGACATCTGCGCTTGAATCGTCGAGGACGAGCTTGATGAAGCGGTGGTTCAGCTCGCCAGTAGAGCAACGGACGTCTATCCCGAGCTTCCTGGTCCGCGCGGCGAACACCAGGTTGAAGCAGGCGCCGCTATCGAACTGGAACCATTGATAGAGATTGATCTCAGACGAATTGTACAAAGCTTGGTAGCCGCGGATTTTCAGCATGCTGGTGTCCAGCATCACTGAAAGTCCGTAGTACCACTCGCCCGCATTCGAAGGCGCGGTCGAGACATCAACTCGCTCGTTGAAATGCTCGCAGTCGTTCCAGTTTCCCGTCGGATCGACTGTCCTGCCGCAATCGCCGGGAAGTAGACTCATGCGTATTGAAGATGCCCCATGATTTACCCGAGCGGGGTCGACCTCGGCAGAAACGCGACCGGCGAGAAACGAGGGCTCATACTCGTGGCGCAAATTCTCCATGCCCGCGAAGTTCTCAGCGACAAGTGGATTAGAGAACTTGAGCCCGCCGCCTTTTGCGATGGTTTCCGCGGGCGCGCCGGTGGGAGCGATTGCCGCTGATCGTGCGCTCCGCACGTCTTGGGCCGCGGGTGTCTGCAGGGCGGTGCACCAGGCATCCACAGTCGATTTACTCAGCTCGGGCAGCCCGAGCTCCGGGTAGATCTGGGCGAAGTAGGAACCTTGGCCGATGGTCCCCTTTCCCAGCTTTCCGTCAACAGCGCCGACTCTGTAGCCCGCCTCCGCGAGATAGGTTTGGACGCACGAGACCGCGTCCTGCGCTTTTGCGGCTGTCCCCGTTGCCGCGATTGTGGTGAGCAACATTAACGCAGCGCTTGCCAGCCATACATAATTTTTCATGGATTCCCCCCCACCCTTCACGAATATTGACGGAATTACCGAACCTGCGCAAATCAACAGTTGAGTTGCTTCGACAGCTTGCGGATGGGGCACGGCTTTCGGATTGAGCGCCCGCAGCCAGCGTCCGCTTTGGGCCAATAGCCGCCACTTACATCGTCGGCTGTGCGCCAGAAGCGGTCCATGGATGGCTGTTCCGCGCTAAAGCGGAGCTCGCAACCGCATGAAGCAGCCGGAGTCGGTTTTGGCACGAGTAAGCGCAGTGACCCCGGAGGGCTTGGGCGGCCGCCACGGATCGCTGTAATTATCGAACGGGCTACCGAGGTAGCTTCACTGCGGAGCGACAACTGACGTTCGAAGTCATCAGAAAAAGGCGGACTCTGGCCCGGTTCTGGTTTATGCCGACGCCCGTTGCCGGTGCGCCGGCCTAGTAGAAACCGGCCTGTCCGATGAAGCGACAGTCAACGACATCAAGCCTTTTGCGCCGCCTGAACCGGTCGGCCGCAGTGGATCTGATCCGCACCGAAGGGGTGATTTCGCCATCGAGCCTCGCCGAGCGGCTGAACATCAGCCTGCCGACGGTGATGCGCGTGATTGAGGATCTGATCGCTGAGGATCTGGTCGCCTATGACGGCTTCGACGAGACGTCGCGGGGCCGGCCGCGGGCGCGCATTAAGTTCCGCGGCGCGGCGCACGCGATCATCGGCATCGAGGCGGGCAAAGGCGAGTTCTACGGCGCCGTGGCCAATCTCGAAGGCGTCGTGCAGACAGAAATGCACGAGACGGCCGACGATGATGGCGAGCGCAATTTCGAGAAGCTGGTCGGCCTGATCCGCCGGCTGATGGCGGCCCCGCGCCCTCGCGGCCAGACCATTCGCGGCATCGGCATTGGCCTGCCCTCGATCGTCAAGCAGCCGGAGGGCGAAGTGGTGCTGACGCTCGGGCTCGGCTGGCGCGACATGCCGTTGCGGGCGCGGCTCAGCAAGCATTTTCAATTGCCCATCGTCGTCGAAAACGGGCGCAACCTTGCCGCCGTCGGCGAATGGGGGTTCGGGGCGGGGCGTGGCGCTGACAGTGTGGTGAGCCTGTCGATCGGGCCCGGCGCTGGTGCAGGCGTCGTCATTGACGGCAAGCTTTATGGAGGGCATTCGCACGCGGCGGGCGAGCTCAGTTGGTATCTCGACGACCCCGTCCTCACCGGGCGCCCGTTCCTGCATCTGGGCGACAAGCAATCCCTAAGGTTTTTCGGCATCCCCGAACAAGCGACCAAGATGCTTGAAGAGGCCAACACCCAGTATACAGCGGGAACGCTCACCCTAGCCGCTGCCACCGACGCGCAAGCGGGGAAAGTCACGCCGGTCGTCAGTGAGTTGCTCGACTATGCAACGATGGCCGTGGGCAGTGTTGCTGCGTTCATGAACCCCGAAATAATCGTACTGGCGGGCCGGATCGTCCGCGGTGGTGACTTGGTGCTCGACGTGCTGCGGCATCGGCTCCAGGGGAATGTGTACGATCCGCCGAGCTTAGTAATGGGCGCGCTGGGACACCGGGATATCGTCCTAGGAGCAGTACGCCTGGTGCTCGATGCGACGACGCTCAACCCTGCCGAGAGCACCGTGACGATCGACAATGCTCAAACGATCCCAATTGACAGCGACTAAATCTCAGCATTAAGTTTCTAACTGAAAGAAATAATACGCCCTGCGTCGTGTGGGAGCGTACCTTTCGTGGGAGGACTTCAATGAGCAAGATTTTGAATCCGCTTGGGCGGACGATGCAGCGTCGTGACTTCTTGAAAGTCGCAGGTGCCGGCGTGGCCTTGGCTGCCCTGCCTGCGGCCGTGCGCGCTGCCGATCCCGTCAAGATAGTGCTGTGGTCGTGGGTGCCGGACCTGCAGCTTCAGGTCGACATGTTCAACGCCGCGCATCCTGGCATCCAGGTCGAACTCGTGAATGCCGGCCAGGGCGATCCGGAGTATCAGGCGGTCCGCGCGGGCTTGCAGGCGGGCAGTGGTCTGCCCGACGTGGTTCAGATCGAATTCCAGCACCTCGAGAGCTTCCGGCAGTTGGACGCTTTCGCCGACATCGGCCCGTGGGCAAACCCGCACAAGGACGAGTTCCCGGAAGGCACGTGGAGCCAGCTCGGCAAGGGCGATGTGGTCAATGCGATGCCGCAGGATACCGGTCCGATGGCGATGCTCTATCGCAAGGATGTCTTCGACAAGCATGGCATCACGCCGCCCAAGACCTGGGCCGAATTTGCCGACGCCGCCAAAAAGCTCCACGCGGCCGATCCTAATGTGTTCCTGACCAATGCGCTGTTCAGTTCAGGCGACTGGGTCAATGCGCTGCTGTGGCCGATGGGCTGGAAGCCGGTCACCCGCGATGGCGACAAGCTCGTGATCAACATCAACGACAAGATTGCCAAGGACTTCGCCGCCTATTGGCAGGATCTGATCACCGCAGGCGTCATCGAGACCAAGCCAGGGTTCACCAATGAGTGGTACACCGGCCTCGATACAGGCCGCTATGCCACCTGGCTCACTGCAGGCTGGGGGCCGGTGTTCCTGACCTCCGTCGCGAAGACCAGCGCGGGCCAGTGGCGTGCCGCCGATCTGCCGCAGTGGGACGCGAGCAAGTTCGTGACCGGCAATTGGGGTGGGTCGACGCTGGCCGTGATGAAAGCGACGCAGCATCTGCCCGAGGCCGCCGAAGTCGCGATCTGGCTGAACATTGATCCCGAAGCCACAAAACTCTACACTACAAAGCAATTCTTCTTCCCCACCACCAAAGCGCTGCTGTCGAGCCCGGAATGGGCGGGCAACAAGATGGACTTCTACGGCGGCCAGGCGGTGAACGAAGTGTTTGCCAAGTCGTCGAATGCCGTGGCGCCGTTTGATTGGAGCCCGTTCCAGAGCGTCATCTACCAGTCGATGGCCGATGAGTTCGGCGCCTCGATCAACGGCAACGGCACGCTGTCGGATGCGTTCGACCGCATCCAGGATGCCGTGGTCGCCTACGCGCAGGAACAAGGCTTTACCGTCGCCTAACTCCTCCCGGGCAACGGCCGGGCGCGCTTGATCGGCGCGCCCGATTTCTTCATCGTGCCGGACGGGGGACCATGGCAATGTCGAATTCGCCATCCGCAGCGACGCGCCCAGCGCGATGGAGCGGCTTTTCATCACGAAAACTCGCGCCCTATTTGTTGCTGGCGCCCTTCGTGCTGCTCTTTATCGCCTTCATCGTCGCGCCGCTTGTCTATGCTTTCTACATGAGCCTGTTCCGCGACACGCTGGTGGGTGGGCGGCAATTTTCCGGCGCAGCCAGCTACGTCAAGGTCGCGGGTGATGCTAAATTCTGGGGCGGCGTGTGGAACCTCGTTCTTTTCGGTATCGTACAGGTACCGGTCATGCTGGGCCTGGCGCTGTTGTTCGCTATCGTTCTCGATCGCGGACAGGTCTATGCCAAGGGAGTCTTCCGGCTAGGCTTCTTCCTCCCCTACGCCGTGCCGAGCGTGATCGCGACCATAATCTGGGGCTATCTCTACGGCCCCACCTTCGGCCCATTCACGCAGATGGCGAACGCATTCAATCTGCCGCCGCCGGACTTCCTGTCGCCGGGTGCAATGATCTTCTCATTGGCCAACATCGTGACGTGGGAATATGTCGGCTACAATATGGTCATCTACTACGCCGCGCTAAAGGCGATCCCGTCCGACCTAGCCGAGGCCTCGCGGATCGATGGCGCCTCGTCCTGGCAATATGCGCGGCTGATCCAGCTGCCGCTGCTGTGGCCGGCGATCCTGCTCACCATCATCTTCTCGATCAACGGCACACTGCAGCTGTTCAATGAGCCGTACCTGATGCGATTTCTCGCGAGAAACACCATTAATTCGAGCTACACGCCGAACCTCTATGCCTATTCGCTGGCGACGCAGAACCAGCAATATGGCTACGCGGCCGCCGTCTCGTTCGTACTTGGCGTCGTGATCGCCGGTGCATCCTACATCTTCACCCTGATCACCAACCGCCGTCGGCCGGAGCAATGATGACTGCGACCACCGACATCGTCACGTTCGAAGCGGCCAAGCGCCGGCCGGGCGAACGGCGGCGATCACGAATAGTGCTCACGCTGCTGCTGTCGCTGTTCCTCGTCTACAGCTTCGCGCCGCTGATCTATCTGGTCCTGTCGGCAACGAAGACGAATGGCGATCTGTTCACGACGTTCGGCTTCGGCCTCGGTACCGAGTTCTACCTTTGGCAGAATCTGAGCGATTTGTTCAGCCGCGACAATGGCATTTTCTCGCGCTGGATGTTCAACAGCGTGCTCTATTCGACCGTCGCCGGGCTCGGCGCCGCGATCTTTGCTACCGCGGCGGGCTATGCGTTCGCCAAGTTCAAATTCGTCGGTCGCAAGGTGCTGTTTGCGCTGGTCCTGGGCGCTGTGATGATCCCTCAGACGGCGCTCGTCGTGCCAATCTTCCTGCTCCTTGCGCTCTCGGGTCTCAGCGACAACCCGCTGGGCGTGATCCTGCCGTCGATGATCTCGCCGATCGGCGTCTATTTAATGCGCGTCTATGTAGAGCAGGCAATCGATGACGAACTGCTCGACGCAGCGCGCATCGATGGCGCGGGTGAGCTTGTTATCTTCCGCTCGATAGTCCTGCGGTTGGTGGTGCCGGGCATGGTGACTGTGGCTCTGCTCTCGTTCGTCGGCACCTGGAACAACTACTTCCTGCCGCTCATCGTGCTCCGCTCGCAGGAGTATCAGCCGATCACGGTGGGCCTTTCGACCTGGTATCAACTCGCACAACAAGGCGGTGGCGGCGGACAGGTGCTGTTCTCTATCATCATCACTGGCGCGCTGGTCAGCATCATCCCGGTCATTATCGTGTTCCTGCTGCTGCAGCGGTTCTGGCAGGGCGGCCTCACAGCCGGCGCCATCAAGTAGACTATTGCCTGGAGTTTTCTGACTATGACGACTGCCTCGAAATCCGCGCCGCTGTCTGTCTGGCGGCCGATCGCGACCGACACGTTTCTCGTGGGCGCTCCACACTACCCGGAGCATGTCGATGAGAGCTATTGGCAGCGCGACGCCGACCGGATGGCCGCAGCAGGGTTCAACGCGGTGCGGCTCGCGGAATTCGCCTGGCACATTATCGAGCCGTCTGAGGGGACGTTCAACTTCGACCTGTTCGACCGTGCCATAGATGTTCTGGGCAAGGCCGGCATCATGACCATCATGTGCACGCCGACGGCGACGCCGCCGCGCTGGCTGACAGCGCGCTATCCCGAAGTATTGCGCATAGATGCCAATGGCCGCGCCATGAGTCATGGATCGCGCCAGCATGCGAACCTCGCAAGCCCAGTGTTTCGCGCTCACTCGAAGCGCATCACCAAGGCGATGGCGGACCACTATCGTAACAATCCGCACGTAATCGGCTGGCAGACAGACAATGAGCTCAACACTTCCGGATCGCTGTCGTACGGACCGGTAACGCTGATCGAGTTCCAGGCCTTCCTCAAGGAAAAGTACAGGACCATCGCCGCGCTCAACGAGGCGTGGGGCGGGGATTTCTGGGCCACCGCCTACGACGATTTCGATCAAGTAGTGCTGCCCATCGACTACGCCCCCGCTCCGGTTGGGCCGACCCATGCGCTCGACTATCACCGCTTCCTGGCCTTCGTGACAGCGCGTTTCCAGCATGATCAGGTGGTGATCCTGCGGGCCACCAACCCGGACTGGTTCGTCTTCCACAATCTGGGGCGGATTGAAGACATCGACTTCCGCGGCGAGTTCTCGACCGATCTCGATTTTCTCGGCTTCGACATCTACCCCCACCTCTATGACGAGCTGCAGCGGGTCGGTGGCGTCGGCGAAGTGCAGGCGTTGCATCTCGACATTTGCCGCGGCTTTACCGGCAACTTCATCGTGCCCGAGCAGCAATCGGGCTTCGGTGCGCAGCCACATATCTCGACGGTGACACCTGAACCCGGAGAGATGCGTCGTATGGCTTACACGTCAGTGGCGCGCGGCGCCGACGGCATCATGTTCTTCCGCTGGCGGCCGGCGCATTTCGGCGCCGAGATCTATTGGATGGGCATCATCGACCATGATGATATCCCGCGGCGGCGCTACGACGAGGCCAAGCAATTTGCGGGTGAGGTCACGGCTCTCAAGGACAAGATTCTCGGAACGCATGTACGCATGGATTTGGGCATCGCCGGATCAGATTTCGACAATCAGGAGATGTACCGCTCCTACCCCATAGGCATGCCGAGCCCGCAGGACGACGCGACGCTGCTGCACCGCTATTGCTACCGCCACAACATCGCTTGCGGCTTCATCCATCCCGAGGACGATCTATCCAAGCTCAAAGCCCTCTATGTGCCACATTGGCCGAAATGGACCGATGCGTGGACGGCGCGGATCGAGGCCTTCGCCAGCGCGGGTGGAACGGTAATCCTGGGAGGTCGCACCGGGTCACGTGACGTCAACAACCATGTCATCCATGACACGTCGCCGGGCAAGACGCTCTCTGCGCTAGCGGGGATCACGGTCGAAGAGTTCGGTTTGCTGCCGTCGATCGGCGGGGACGGCCTGGTAGAGCGTGACGGCCGCTTCGGCGCCAACACCGTGCGCAAAAAGCTGCCTGCGACGTCGGCGAGCCGCCAATACGAACTCAAGATCGGCAATGCGCAGGTCACCGCGGCTCATCTCTACGAACTGCTGAACGTGGCGCCCGGCACAGAGGTGATCGGGCGTTGGGCTAGCCGTTTCGCCGAGGGCCAGGCAGCCATGACTTCGCGAAGAGTCGGCAAGGGCAATGTGATCTACCTTGGCACGTATCTCAGCGATGCTCTGGTTGAGGTGCTGGCGGATCAGGTGCTGGCGCCCGCCGGAATCGTGCCGCTCGTCGCCGACCTGCCGGCCGGCGTCGAAACGAGCATCCGCGAGAGCAAGCACCGCCGCCTGCTGTTCATCCTCAACACGCTGGGCGAGGCCGCAAGCATCGGCAATGTCCCCGCGGGCAAGGATTTGCTCGGCGATGGCCAAGTACGCGGCGGTAAGCTGTCGCTCCCGGCCTACGGCTGCAGCATCATCGAACTCGATTAGGATGCTTAGGCGCGACTGACCGAAGGGACGACACGACGGAGTTGGATGCGAGTGCGGGGTACGGGACTGAGTTGCCCAGTTCTCGATGGCCGCTTTAGGCTAGAAACCGCGATTCGGACATGGCATCCCCCGGGACAATGCCGCCGTGGCATAGCCGGAGCATCGGCGCGCTGGCCTAGTGGAGGGGACCGACCGCGACGTGATCACCTGCTACAGAGGCCACTGGCCCCCGACTAGGTCGTGGACTCATAAGCTTTGATCCATAGCCTTGCTGCGGCGAGGTGGATTGCCGCCAAGAAGTTTGCAGCGGTCTTGAAGTA
Source organism: Sphingomonadales bacterium (assembly GCA_004173185.1). GTDB lineage: Bacteria > Pseudomonadota > Alphaproteobacteria > Sphingomonadales > Sphingomonadaceae > Sphingomonas. Next base: position 21,178 of record SEFZ01000037.1, read on the forward strand.
TCGGGTAGCTATGCCTCGGAAGTGTTTGAGGCGGTTGAAGAAGCGCTCGATCATGTTGCGCTTGCGGTAGAGTTCTGGGTCGACGGAACGGACGACGCGGACATTGCTCTGGCTGGGGATGTGGGCCGTTGCTCCCGAGGCCTCGATAGCTTCTGTAACGGGCCTGCCGAAGTAGCCTCGATCGGCAACGACGTCGCCCCGCAGCCGTAGCGGCCCGACCAGTTCGGGCGTGGTGGTCTTGTCGGAGGCCTGGCCCGGAGTGAGCACGAAGCGCACCGGCAGGCCGCGGGCATCGACCACCGCATGGATCTTGGTGGTCAGTCCCCCACGGGAGCGACCCATGGCGTGATCCGGGCCCCCTTTTTACCACCCGCCGCATGCTGGTGGGCACGAACGATGGAACTGTCGAGCAGGTGCAGGCTGTCTGGTGAGAGTTGGCTCAGCCGCTCGAAGATGCGCAGCCACACGCCCTGCTTGGCCCACCGGTTGTAGCGGTTATAGACCGTGGTGGGCGGACCATAGCGCTCGGGCAGATCGCGCCAAGGCGCCCCGGTTCGCAGAATGTAGAAGATGCCGCTGATCACCCGCCGGTCATCCACCCGCGCCACGCCGCGCGGTTTGTTGGGCAGCAACGGCGAAATCGCCGCCCACTCCCTCTCACTCAGATCATGACGTCCCGCCATCAAACCCTCCATCGAGAGCTTGAATCACGATCTCAAACCAACGGAATCCCATTTATAGGTTCACGACCTAGCCCCTAGATGTCGCGATCGTCGCTTCCTCGTTGATCGAATCGTAGGTGCGAGCGGGCGGCGGCGCTCCCGGAATTGATTGAACTGTTGGTCGGCAAGAACCCCCACAAGGATCACCGCGCCCATCACGGCGAAGTTCAGCGATGAGGGGATGCCGAGCAGATTGACGAGGTTCTGCAACTCCTGCAACAGCACGACTCCGATTACCGAGCCCTCCCCGCCCCGTAGCGAAAAGCCACCAAGTACTGCGGCCGCGACATATCGCTCCTCACTATGGTCCATCCATTGCCTGGGATCGGGAGGACACAACTGGGGCCGGCATTCTTCGCGATTTCATTGGGATCCCTCGTCCGAAAAGGCTGCGGTAGAGTGGCGTAGGCGGCCAGTGGCTACACTTACGGCGAGAACGCTCTCCTAAGGGTCTGCCTCGCGGATGCGAGATGCAGCCTGCAGGTATGTTCTACGCGCCGTCCGTCGCGCGCGAGCAGGGCGTCAATGTAGGCGAGATGCTCATTGATCGCCACCTCGTTGCGCTGGCGCTCATCGCGTTTGTTCCACTGATAGTGATAGTGAAAAATCAGCGTGATGACGTCGTAGAAATCGTCGATAAAGCGGTTAGGCACGGCAGTCGTTACGAGCCGGTGCAGCCGGTTGTCAAGTCCCGAGAAGTCATGGAACCGCGTGTCGATATCAGCGAGTAGAGCAATGTGCTCCTCACGTAAGATGCGCAATTGGTTCCAGACCGGCGCGGTGACGGGAAGCCCTGCAATCGCCTTCGCCGAGCGCAACTCGAACATCTCGCGGATCTCGAACAACTCGTTACCGAAGTCCTCGGTGAAACCTTTAAATAACCAACCCGTGTTGGGGCGCTTCTCAATGAGGCCGAAGCGACGAAAGCGGTTGAGAAACTCCCGGACACCGCTCGTCGCAACGCCAAACTGACGCGCCATTTCAAGCTCGTTAATTTGCGAGCCGGGACGAGCGTCGCCACGCAGCATCCATTCCATGAATCGCCGCTCTACCTGCTCGGAGGTCGGCTCGGTTTCGGTCTCAGGGAACCGCGCGCGCTTGGGTACGACCGCGGCGAGCACGCGGGCCCTGCCTTCATAACGGACATGGCCGTTGTCGGTGAGCCAGGCCAGCACCTTGCGCACGGTGGTCCGGCTCACCCCCAACTGTCGGCTGAGTTCATTTTCTGAGGGCAGCAAATTGCCGCGCTTCAGCCCGGCGAGAATATCGAGCGTCAAATTGAAGGTCTGCTTGTAGACGGTGTCAGTCTTCATCGCGTTCTTTGAGCAGTTTCTCTGGAGACATCTTATCCATAAAAAACAATTTGACCATGCTTCGGTCGATCTGCTTTTTATCCATAAGCAACACCAACGACCAACAAGACACCGGCCGCGAGAACCGCTGGACGGGGCGAGGAAGACTTTGCCGGAAACCGCGTCCAAATCCCTGGGGGCCGCGACCTCGCGTGAGCCCATGAGCGGCCTCGCAACCGGCCTGCGCCTTCTCAGCGCCGGCCCGGTCGTTATCCTCGTCGTCCTGGTCGGCGTTCTCGCCGTCTTGTCGCCGCCCTTTCTCACGCCCCGCAATCTCTACAACATCCTTGCGCAGACCGCGGTGATCTCGGTGGTGGCGATGGGCCAGCACCTCGTCATCCTAACCCGCGGTATCGACCTTTCCGTCGGCTCAAACCTGGCACTGGCGACAGTGGTCGGCGCACTCATGTGGAAGGCGACGGGCTCGGCCGAGCTGACCGTGCTCACCATGATGGCGAGCGGCGCACTCGTCGGGGCGGTCAATGGTGGCGTCTATGTCTTCGGCCGACTACCGCATCCTTTCATCATCACGCTCGCGACGTTGAGCATCGCGAAGGGTCTCGCCCTCGAGCTGGCCGATGGGCGCGCCCTTCCAGGCATGCCTGACATCATCCGCTTCGTCGGTGGCGGTGCCGTCCTGGGCATCCCGGTTTCGACCCTTGTCGTGCTCTGCGTCGCCGCACTCGTTGTGGTCATGATGCGGACGATGGTCTGGGGCCGGTGGATCTATGCGGTTGGTGGCAAACCCGAAGCTGCCCTGCGGATGGGCATCCCTGTCAACGGGGTACTTATCTCGACCTATGTCATCTCCGGGCTCTGCGCAGGCATCGGCGCGGTGATCCTTGCTGGACGCACCGACGCCGGCTCGCCCCTATTCGGCAATCTGCTTGAGCTCGACACGATTGCGGCCGTCATCATCGGCGGGGCGAGTTTTCTAGGTGGGCGCGGCCATATCGGCCACGCCCTGGTCGGTGCGTTGATGATCGGTGTCATCCGCAACGCGCTCAACCTGCTCAATGTCGATATCTTCTTCCAGCTGATCGCGATCGGCATCGTCATCGTGCTGGCGGTCGAGGCCGACGTCCTGCGCAATCATCTCGAATCTCGATTGCGCACCGTGCGCGCGGCGCGGCTGCAATGACCGGCACGGTCGCACTTGAAGTCCGCAATGCCACCAAACGCTTCGGGCCGGTGCTGGCGCTCCACGATGTGAGCCTCGAAGCTCGCCGTGGCGAAGTTCTGGCGCTTCTCGGTGACAATGGGGCGGGTAAATCCACCCTGATCAAATGCATCAGCGGCGTGCACCAGTTCGACGCCGGTAACCTCATGGTCGACGGTGTCGACGCCGCTATCCGCTCTCCTTCTGAGGCGCGGGCGGCCGGCATCGAAACCGTCTACCAGGACCTCGCATTGTTCGACAATCTTACGCCGGCGCAGAATTTCTACGCCGGGCGCGAATTGTCAGGACCTTCGTGGCTCCCGATGGGCATGCGCTTCCTGCGCTCGCGCGAAATGGATCGACGCACGAGGGACGTGCTCGGCCGCCTCAAGGTCATCGTGCCCAAGCAAGACGCGACTGTTGCCCTCATGTCGGGCGGTCAGCGCCAGGCTGTGGCGGTGGCGCGGGCCAGCGTCTTCGCCCGCAAGGTCGTGATCCTCGACGAACCGACTGCGGCGCTGGGCCTGCGAGAGGCGCGCAAGGTGCTCGATCTGGTGGCGCAGCTTCGTGACGAGGGCAATGCGGTCATCCTCATCACCCACAATATGGAACACGTTACAGAGCTCGCCAGCCGCGCCGTGGTGCTACGGCAGGGCCGCAAGGTCGGCGAGATCGTACCGTCGAAGACCAATCAGCAGGAACTCGTCTCGATGATTGTCGGGGCGTGATCCGCAAGGGTTTCGCCGTCCTGTCGGGCGGCGGAAATTGGGCGACCCGAGGGTCGCCCGCTCATGGGAGGAAGAGTATGACGTTGAAACACGCATTGATCGGAGGGCTCGCACTGGCAATCGCAAGCAGTCTTCCCGCTATCGCCGCCGATCCCATAAAGATCGGATTCATCACGAAGTTCCCGGTGGAGTTCTATTCCACCATGGAAGACGCCGCGAGGGCCTACGCCACGGCACATCCTGAGGTCGAGATCGTCTACGGCCAGGGTCAGTCGGGCACCGACATCGAGGGGCAGATCGCCCTCATCGAGTCGATGGTCACCCAGGGTGTGGCGGGCATCGCTATTACGCCGGTCGATCCCACCGTCGCGCCGGCGCTGGACGCCGCCGTAGCTGCCGGCGTCAAGGTGGTGCTCATGGACAACGGCATCCCGAACTGGACCGGGCTCTCGGCCATCGCCACCACCAACAACTACAACGCCGGCAAGATCGCGGGCGAGTATCTGGCATCCGTGCTTAATGATGGCGATACGCTCGGCATCCTCGAGGGTGTGCCGGGCGTTCCGGCACTCGACGATCGTGTCAACGGCATGCTCGAAGGTTTGGGCGCCGTGAAAGTCGAGATTGTCGGCAAGGGCGCGACCAACTGCACGCAGGAACTCGGCGTATCGGTTGCCGAAGATCTGCTGACCGCCCATCCGGACCTCAAGGCGATCTACGCCGCCTGCGGTCCTCCGGCCGTTGGCGCTACGCAGGCGATTGCTAACGCCGGCATCGCCAATGATGCCATCATCATGGTGGGCTTCGATGCGTGTTGCGGCGAGTTGGACAAGATCGTCTCGGGCCAGGAAGACGCATCCGTGGCGCAGTTCCCTGCCAAGATGGGCGAGCTGGGCGTCGACACGCTGGTCAAGGCTATCCGCGGCGAAGCCGTGGAGGCCATGGTAGATACCGGGGCAGGCCTCGTCACTGCCGAGAACGTCAAAGACTTTATGTGACTTTCGCGGGGGCCGGCCCGCGCCGGTCCCCCGTTCCCCCCTTCGGATATCCGACAATGGACACTATGGACACGCTGGTTTGCGTGAAGCCGGGGCACCTGCAACTCATGCAGCGCCCCCTGCCCCCGCGCGGCGCCGGCGAAGTGCTGTTAAAGCCCGTTCGCATCGGCATTTGCGGCACCGACTACCACATCTACGAGGGCAACCAACCCTTCTTGTCCTATCCGCGCGTGATGGGCCATGAACTGGCCGTCGAAGTGGTCGAGGCGCTCCCCGAGAGCGGGTTCGTGACCGGCCAGATCTGCGTGGTTAATCCCTACCTCAGTTGCGGTCGCTGCATCGCCTGTCGGCAGGGCAAGCCCAATTGCTGCGTCAACATTGCAGTGCTCGGCGTGCATCGAGACGGAGGGATGACGGGGCTGTTGTCCCTGCCAGCGCAGAATTTGATCGCGACCGAGGGCCTGAGCGCCGACGAATGTGCGATGGTCGAGTTTCTCGCGATCGGTGCGCACGCCGTACGGCGCGGTGTAGTTGGCCCGAACGACCGCGCACTGGTGATCGGCGCAGGCCCTATCGGGCTGGGCGTGGGTCTCTTTGCTTCACTGTCTGGCGCGGCAGTTACGATGATGGATCGCGAGGCCCGCCGTCTCGATGTGGCATCGACCCTTTTCCCTTGCACAACAGGAATCCTGGCCGGCGAAGGGGCGGCTTCGGCAATCTCAGAAGGAACGCAGGGCGAAGGCTTCGACATTGTCTTCGATGCAACCGGGAGCCGGCAATCGATCGAGGATGCGTTCAGCTATGTGGCGAATGGCGGTCGATACGTGCTGGTCAGCGTGGTCAAAGGTCAGATCGCGTTCACCGACGCAGACTTCCATCGCAAGGAGATATCGCTGATGGGCAGCCGCAACGCCACCATGGAGGATTTTGCTCGCGTCCTCGCGTCCATGGCCGAAGGGCACGTTCCTGCAGCACGCTGGATCACACACCGAACGACTTTGCGAGATGCTGTGGAGGACCTGCCCCGATGGGCCACGGATAGAGCCGGCCTGATCAAGGCCGTCATCGATATCGCATAGGGGTCCGCTGCGAACGGCGTTCTCCTGGCGGTGGCGCTCCTGACACCGCCAACTGGGCCACCGGCCGGCCGCCATGTCCTCGGCCAGCCGGTGGCACTTTTGCGGCTCGATCGCCGCCGAACCCGCATGGTGGCTCAGGGCCTACGCTGGATTGGAGCGGGACCGAGCTGATCGCGCCGCAGGACCTCAGGCTGGCCATGAATCTTCCGGGCCGCCTCCGAGAGCACGAGCCCGTGGCCGGGGCGGTCGGGGGCAATGATCCAACCGTCCGTTCTTTCTATCGGCTGCTCGACGAGGTGGTCGAAGTTCTGGAACGAATATTCAAGCCACTCGACCTCGGGAAGGGCGCAGGCCATGTGGACACCGACCTCGAGGAACGTGTTACCCAAGGAAACCGGAATGCCCAGCTCGGCGGCAAGCCAACCGATGTGCATGACGTCGGTAACCTGCCCGTGGACGTTGAGAATGTCGGTCGCTCCGGCCAGCAGCAATTGGCGCTTGCCGGCAATGTCTAGATACTCGCCCGAGTTGATGAGGGTCCGGGGCGTCGCCTGACGCAACTCGCGCAGGCCCTCGAAGTCGTGCCGCAGGATCGGATCCTCGACCCACATCAACTGATAACCCGCATCAAGGATCGAGGTGATCTTGACGCTGGCCTCCTTGCCCCCCCATGCTTCGTTCGCGTCGATCATGATCGACGCGCCAGGGCGCACGGCGTGCTTGAGCAATTCAAGGCGATGCAGATCGCGTTCGAAGTCCGGATGGCCAACCTTTATCTTGAACGCTGAGTACCCGACCGAGTCCGCGTGCCCGAACAGTTCAACGAACTGCTCATCACTCAGGTGATAGTCGAGACCTGACGCGTAGACCCGTACTCGCTCCCGGCGACTGCCAAGAAGCTTGTGAAGCGGCAGATCGAGTTGCTTTGCCGCGAGGTCCCACAGCGCGACCTGAACCGCTTCGTGAAAGGGTAAGGTCGTCCCGCGCTGATTGCCGCCACGAGGACGGTTCACCCGATGGACCAGAGAAAGCGGGATCTGCCCTTCAAGACCTTTCCAGACCTCAGCCTCAAACACCCGGACGATTTCATCGAGCGCCGGGAGCGTGACGAAAAGCGACTGCGCAAATCCGAGGCCCCGCCGACCTGCCTCATCGATCAGTTCGATGGAAGCCACGTGAACATCGTCGGCGCGGACCTGGCTATCGCCCACCACACGGTCGCGGGCGAACTGATATCTGGTAATTTCAAACGCTTGAATACGCATGACGGCAGAGCACCTGCGACGATGAAGGGTGGACCGCCCAACGCGGGCGGACCGTCCTGTTGCCGAGCTTGACGCTCAGCGGTAGCGCACCTGATTCCAGCGGTGGCCGAGCAGCGACAGAATGATGATCAACCCGTAGAAGAATTGAACATAGAATCCGGACAGCCCGGCGCCGACGACACCCGACTGGATGAACGAGACAGTGAAGCTGCCGATGGCGCTGCCCACAATCGTACCGATACCGCCCCAAGGGGCCGTGCCGCCGACGAAGACTGAGGCCAACGCCGGAAGCAGGTAGCCGTCACCCGAGGTGGGCCACCAAGTGTAATTGATCATCACTGCTGCAACGCCGGCCAGCGCGGCACCGAAGCCTACGAACGCGAAGGTCTTGAGACGCACCAGCTTGACGTTGATGCCCATCTGCTGCGCCGCATCGGGATTGTCGCCAACCATGTGTACATGCACACCGAAGCGGTGGCGGTTGTAGACCAAGGAACAGATCACCATGAACAGTAGCGCCCAAAGCACCAGCACCGGGATGCCGAAGTACTGACCACCGAAGATCCGAAAAGTCAGGCTCTTGGGAAGGCCAACCAGCGCGATCGACTTGCCTTCGGTGTTGATCTGGATCAGCCCACGCAGCATGAAGTTCATGCCAAGCGTAGCGATGAGCGATGACAGATTGGCATAAACGACCAGCCAGCCCACGCAGACGCCCAGAACGATGCCGGTCGCAACGGCTGCAATGATGCCGAGAAAGGGATCGTACCCGGCCTGCACGACAAGGGCGAAGACCCACCCCGCCATGCCGATCGTCGCCGGGAATGACAGGTCGATTTCACCCACCGTTACCACGTAGACCAGTGGGATCACCACAAAGAGCACGACCGGTAGGCCGATGAGGACAGCGCGGTACATGTTCCACTGCGAGAACACTTCGGGATTCCCGAAATAGAAGCAGACCAGCATCACCGCCAGGACAACGAAAGAGCCGATGGCCGGACGATGGTCGATGAGGAAGCGGCGGAGCCTGGACTGGTCCGCATGCTTACCCTCCGCGACCCGGCGGACGGCATCGGCATCAAGGGTGTTGGCTGGCGACGGATCGCCGTGTTTCGAAAAATCGGTCATACCGTGCCTCCTGTGGTCTCGACTCCGGCACCGCCGGGATGTGCGAGATCCTCCATGAATTTGACGAGCGTCTCTGCCGTGCGCACTTCTGCCTTTGTGGCCTGCAGGGCAACTCGTCCGCGGTCGAGGACGACGAAGCGATCGGAAATGTCGAATACGTGATGGATGTTGTGGCCGATAAACAGGATCGAGCGGCCGGCAGCGCGTGCCTGGCGCACGAAATGAAACACCTTTGCCGTTTCCGTCAGCGACAGCGCCGTCGTCGGTTCATCGAGGATGATCAGGTCGCTCTGATTGTACATCGCCCGAGCGATGGCGACGCCCTGCCGCTCACCGCCGGACAACTGCCCAACGATTGAGCTGGGCCCGAACACCTTGGAGGTGAAGCCGATATCGCGCATGAGGCGGGTGGCTTCCTCCCTTTGCTTGCGGGCCTTCAGAAATCCTAGCGGGCCGACGATCTCGCGGCCCATGAAGATGTTCCATGTAATGGTCTGTTGCACCGCCAGGGCACGATCCTGGAACACCGTTTCAATTCCGGCTTCGCGCGAGCGCGCGGCGCTCCAGTTGGTGACGGGCTGACCGTGCACCAGGATTTCACCGCTCGTCGGGCGTACCGCCCCGGCGAGAATTTTGATGAGCGTGGACTTGCCGGCGCCGTTATCGCCGACGAGGCCGACCACCTCTGCTCTATCCACATGAAGATCGACGCCACCCAGTGCGTAGACCTGCCCATAGGACTTCTTGATGTCTTTGAGCTCGATTATGCGATCCTGCACGAGACCCTCCCTGCAAAATTGAGATGGGGCCCAGCCGTAGCCGGGCCCCGCCGGGAGGCTTACCGCAGGCCTTCCTTGGCCAGGTCCGCAACTGCTCCGTAGTTTTCAGGCGTTACGAAACCAGCACCCGTATCGACGTTGATCGAGCCGAGGCCGTAGACGACCTGCTGACAGAGCGACAGGATCGGCATGTAGCCCTGCAGGAACGGCTGCTGGTCGGAGGTGAGTTGGACCCAGCCATCCTTGAATGCCTCGACGATCTGCGGGCTGGTGTCGAACCCTATATTAATGATGTCACCGGGAGCCTTGCCGGCGGCCTGCATGTAGGTCGCGGCATTGCCGAGTGGCTGGCCACCAGGATAGGCGATCAGCTTGACGTCGGGGTTCGCCGTGATCGCCGCCGTAATCACGGGGATGCCGGTGTTCGGGTCGGTCCCGAGTTCCTGCGGGGACTGCAGCTTGACGACCTTTAGGCCGGCGGCCTCGAAGGCTTCGAGAGTGCCCAGCTCGCGCTCGGCGCGCTCGATCTGCGACCAGTCGCTCATGACGATGGCGACATCACCGGCCTTGAGACCGAAGCGGCGGATGGCTTCTTCGCCAAGCGCCTTGCCTTGCGGCTTCTGCTGGGCTCCGACATAGCCACCGCCGAACTTGGCGGTAACTTCGTCCACTGGCACATTCTGGTACATCATCTTGATGCCGGCGGCCGAGGCTTCCTCGGCCAAGGGCATGATTGCCGCATTGCCCGGATGACCCATCATCGCGATGCCATTGGGCGAGGCGCCAACTGCTTCGCGAAGCTGCTGGATCATTTTCTCGGAGTTCCAGCCGGAGAACACATAGTCGACCTGAGCGCCTGTATCTTTAGCGGCTTGGACCGCACCATTGTAGACGATCGAGGCGAACGCATCGCCTTCGGCGCCGCCGGCAAAGAAGCGGATCTTGACGTCGCTGCACCAATTGTCACGCAAGGTCTCGGCCATTGCGACGCTGGTCACGGCGGCGATCGCGACCGTTGCAAGAGCCGCGGCGGTCAGGGCCTTCAGAAGAGTCCTAGTCATAGTCACGTCCTCCCTTTTGTGCTATGCACGGGTTTGCGTGCCGGTTCCGATATGAGCCCGGCACCACTCATCAGCTGGCGCGTCGAAGCGAAGGGTCTCCGCCCTCTTACTCCGCCGCCAGATTCACGAAGTCTCCACCTCTGGCCTGTTTGAGGTGATTGAGCGCGGCGACCTGCCCGGTCATTTCGAGCGCGCCGCGATACACTGGATCATGCCAGCCCTCGATATCGATCGAGCCAGACCAGCCCGCGAGCCGCAGCTCGGAAATGATGTCGGTCCAATTGCTGTCGCCGAAGCCCGGCGAGCGCATGAACACGAACTTCTGTTTACCGAAGATGCCGTGCTCCTTGATCACATCCCAGCGCACCGTCGCGTCCTTGCCGTGCACATGAAAGAACTTGTGTGCCCATTTGCGTACCTGTGGCAGCGGATCGATGAGGTAGACCAACTGGTGGCAGGGTTCCCATTCGAGACCGATATTGTCGTCGGGTGTCTCGTTGAACATCAGCTCCCACGCGTCGGGGGTGTGCGCGATGTTCCAGTCGCCACTGGCCCAATTGCCATCCATCGCGCAGTTCTCGAATGCAATGCGAAGGCCCTTATCGGCGGCGCGCTTGGCAAGCTCGGACCACACCTTCTTGTAGGCCGGCAACGAGTCCGTCAGCGGCTTGTTGCGGATACGGCCGGTGAAGCCCGCAACGCAGGTCGCGCCGAAGTGGTGGGCGTTGTCGATACAGTCCTTCCAACCCTGCAGGGTCTCACGATCCATCTCGCTATCCTCGAGCGGATTGCCGAACATGCCGATTGTGGAGATCGTGATGTCGCGATCCCCAATCGCATCGAGGCTGCGCTTGCCCAGTTCTGCGAGGTCCTGCCCGTTCGTCGTCTGCCAGAAGAACGGCTCGAAGCTTTCAAAGCCAAGATCACACAGTTCCGCGATGCGCTCGCTGGTCGTTCCGCTATTGGCATTGACCATCGTGCCGATGCGAATGGCTTTGCTCGGATTGCTCATAAATGGCCCTCAGGGACGATGGGTTGTCGGGTACGGGTTCGCGCGCTCGCGATTGCAGCGAACACCATGCTGAGGCTGTTGATGTTGTCGCTGCCCACGGTCTCAGGTTTGCGTCCCGACGCGATGGCATCGATGAATTCGGCGATGACGCTCTCGTGGCCGCGCGTCTGCGCGTCGTCGGCGGGCATGGGCACCGCGATTTCCACGAGCGGACGATGGAAGCCTTCGCTGCCGTCCACGACGCGCGCCTCAAAGCGATCGGCACCGTCCCAGAGCAGGGTCCCCCGCGTGCCGACGATCCGCCAGCCGCTTTCCCAGCTCGTCTGAGCGCCCTCAGCCGCCCAGGAGCCGCGATAGGTGAAGGTCACATCGTCGGCGAGCTCGAAGATCGCATTCGCCGCCGCGCCGTGTGCGTACCACGATCCTCGCGGGTTCGTTTCCTGGCAGTACACAGCCCGGGCGTCCTTGCCGGCCATGAAGCGCGCGGCATCGAAGGTGTGGATGGCCATGTCCAGCAGCAGCACGTTCGGCATGGCATCGCGAAACCCGCCGAAATGTGCCCCGATGAAGAAGTCGGCGTGCAACGCCGTAAGCTCCCCTAGCGCCCCACTCTCGATTAGCCTGCGGATTCGCCTGACCCCGGGGATGTAGCGGCGGTTCTGGACGACGGCGTGGACCTTGCCGGCCTCGCTCGCGAGCCGCACGAGATCGCGCGCCTCGCCCAATGACGCTGCCATCGGCTTTTCGGAAAGGACATGGCAGCCGTGCCTAAGGCCAGTGGCAACCACATCGTGGCGCGCGCCAGGGACCACAACGTCGAACAGGAGATCGGCCTGCGCTTGCTTCAGGGCTGTCGAAAGGTCCGTGCTGGTGGCCGCGGACAGACGACCCGATTCATCGCGCAGGCGAACGGCCGCCGCCGGGTCGGTATCCACGAAGGCGACGATCTCGACCTTGGTTGCAAGAGAAGGCTGCTCCAGGGCTTTGAGCCAGCCCCGTGACATGCTTCCGCATCCCGCTAAAACGGCCCGAAAAACCACGAAATCTCCCCCTCGACCGCTTCGGTCGTAAGCGCTTACGGTTGGATCGTAAGCGTGTACGGACGACCGTAAGCGCTTACGACGCTATATTTTGTCGGTCGCCCATGTCAATAGCCACCGCCAAACGAGGTGCGACATGCGAGGGATCGCTCGCCTTGCTAAAGAGCTGGGCATTTCGACAGGAACGGTTTCGCGGGCCCTTAACGGACGCGCCGAGGTCAGCACGTCCACTCGGGAACTGGTGCTGGCCGCGGCCAAGCGCCTTGGATACGCGCCAAACCAGGCAGCGCGAACTCTGGCCCTTGGCACCACCCGGTCCGTCGGCTTCATGATGGACCTCGACCGGGAAGCGGCGGCAAGCAGCGAATACTTCTTCATGGGCGTATTCGACGGCGTGCAATCGATACTGGCCGAGTATGGCTTTGACCTTCTGGTCCTGCCGCGTCCTACGAAGGCCAACTCGCTGGAGTTCCTCAGGCGATACGTCACGCGGGGCGTGTTCGACGGAATGATCCTTGCCGCCACCCAGCGCATTGATCCCCGCATCGAGCTGCTGGAAGCAGCGGGATTGCCGTTCGCCACGTTGGGCCGCAGCGAATCCGGCGGTGATTACCCTTGGATCGACCTCGATTTCGAGGCAGTCGCGAAAACCGCCGTCGATCGCTTTTTCAACGCTGGCCACAGGCGCATCGCCGTCACGATTCCATCAGACGGCGTCAATTTCGGCTCGATCTTTGAAGCGGCGTATCGCCAAGCGCTCGAGCAGCACGGCATCGATTTCGACCCCACGCTGGTTTTTGCGACGGGCCGACACGAAGACGCCGGCTACCGTCTAGTCGACGACCTCTACGCGATCCCAAACCCGCCGACAGCCATCCTGATCATCTTCGAAACGATCGCAATAGGCATCTACCGGCGGCTTGCAGAATTGGAGCGTCGACCGGGCCGTGATCTCGCGATCATTGGCTTCCGCGACGAACCCACAGTCAGATTTTTGACGCCAACGCTGACGTGTTTCAGCGCGTCTCTCCACGATATTGGCGAAGATCTCGCCCGCGCGATCTTGTCCCGCATCCCCACATACGAAGGATCAAGACCGGACACGCCGCTTCGCAAGCTGGCGCCTCTTTCGATCAGGCCGGGGGATAGCGGCTAGGCTGGATCAGCGCGGTCGATGTCCGCTTCGGGCCAGAAGCGGTCCCTGCTGAAGTCCGCTTGGCACCCAGTGCGGTCGTTGTTGGGCACGGCGATATTTGCCCCGCCTCTATGCGTCGTGAAGAGCTGACCGCGGAGCGCCTCCAACCTGCCCGTCTCGCGATTCAGCATAGCTGCTACTCAAGTGACGAGGTCAAAACCTACACGAGAGCCAGTGCTCCAATCGCCAGAGACAAGGTCCTTAATTGTCACGATTGGGACGTAACCCGTCGACCTGATCGGCTTGCCGCCCGTCCGCTGACAGCCGTTGTGCGTTGATCTTGGCAGCGCGTTGACTGAACTCATCGGCCATTGCTTGAAAGCCGCGGCTAAACTGCGCAAGGCTTGCTAACGCCGTGGGGTTCGGTAGCTCCACTTGGGTGCCCGACCAGATAACAAGCCCTTCGCGACGAAGCTGCTGCAGCGATCGGTTGAGGTGCACCGTGCTCATGCCAAGGATGTTGCTTTCGGCTGGATAGAGGGCGGCCGCAAATGCCTCTCCGTTGCTGAGCAACTGCTCGATTTCCGGCTGACTTGGGTCTTCGATGTTGATGGTGACTGTCACGCTGTTCTCCATGCTGGGGTTGTAGCGGACGTCGCCCACATTCAACCAGCCCAAGATGCGCTCTTTGATCGGAGACCATACGCCACTATTGGCTCAAAGCCCCGGAACTCCGCACATCAGACTATGATTGACCAGTTCCGCGGGATGACGGCAAAGCGCCAATAGCGGCCATGCAGACATACGCCTTGACACGGATCGCCCGCCGGCCACGCCAGTGGCATGGCTAGTGCCCCAGATCGGCTAAGGCGGGCAGATCGTCCAGACGAATGCTTCGGCCGTCATGATCCGTGATCGTGAACTGCGTGACGCCGGCGGCGCTATAAAGCCTGATCTTCTCGACGACTTGCGCGGCATCGCCAGCTCGTCCTGCTTGTTTTCTTCCTGACTTCGTTATGTAAACGATTGTGTACATCGGCGTACTTTTCGGCGCTTCAGCCTCAGTAGTCGGGGACCCAGGGCCGAAGGTGAGTGGCCAAACGGGCAAGCCGTGTTCGTTGCACTTGGAGTCCAAGAATTGAAGCCTTGGTGGCTTCACCTGAAAACGCACCGCGGAGTGCGAGTAACTCTGCATCGATGAGATCGATGGAACATTCTATCTCGCCCATTGTGAGAGGATCGCCACGTCCGGTGCGACAGGCTTCCTGCACTTCTCGCTCGAGCCGATCAATGTCGGGCGCCCAGTCAAACAAGGCGGTTGATGTCGCCGACTTCCTCGAGTGCATTTCTATGTTCATTTGCATGATGATCAGGTTGGCACAAAGCGGGCTCGACCCCAGTCGAGCCCAAGTTTGTTATGCAGCGATGCCGCTGTCGCGGGACACCGGGATGGCCGCCATATCGACCATCTCGTCGAGGCGGCGAAGCGCCGACTGAATCTCGTCGATCGTCACCGTCGGCCCAAACGCGAAAGAGCGAAGGGCGGGCGAGCCGGAGACGGCGTGGATATCGGAGGCCCAGAAGGCTAGCAGCTGCCGCTTGCGAGCGAGAGTGAGGATCGGATCGTCCACGATGTCGGCAGGACTGCAGAATCCTATCAAGTCGCTATCCGAAACGTTCATGTCACTAAGGTAGAGGGCATCAAAGTCGAGGTCTGTCCTCATAGCCATATTCTCCTTGGAGCACACAGTTACGAAGGCGGCTCAATGGCCGCCCGAAGAACGTGCTGACGTCCTTCGGTAAGCAAATTTTGGGTAGCTTCTTTTGGCTGTTCAAGAGGTGAGCACGAAAAAAAACGGCGGGATGCGAGGCGATGCGAACGCGCGTTAGCGGGGGTCACTGGGGGCCATCTAGCCGCCGCTTTCAGGCTGTCGATAGCCCTCTCGACATGGAGCATTGTGCCGGGCGTACCGCATCTTACCTCTGGTCGAACAGGCTACCCCTTCTGCACGCTCCACCGCCCCAGCCTGAGGTCTCAAATATGGCGGTCCGTACTCACCTCAACGCGCCACTCGGCCTAGAAAAAAGGCCGCCCCATAGGCGGCCTTTCTACATCTCGCTTCGATGCCGACTTACTGAACAAGCGTCAGATTGACGGCCGACTCGCGACCATCACGGCCGGTTTCGACTTCGTAGGTCAGCTTGTCGTTCTCGTAGAGGCCGTCAATACCGGCGGTCTGCACGGCCGAGACGTGCACAAAATGGTCCTTGCCGCCGCTTTCCGGGGTGATGAAGCCAAAACCCTTGGTGGCGTTGAAGAACTTAACAGTGCCGTTGGTGGTAGCCATTTGGATAATCCTTAAAGCTCGGAGCCGAAGCGAACGAGCGGGTTTCCCTCGGCAAATGCCGCAGGGCCGACAAACGTTCGCATGGAGATCAGTGAGCCAAGGACCGGAGATAAACACCCGGCAGAAGGCAGCCGACTTGGGCTGAAAACGTATGGTGCTTTATTGCAGGCGTTGGAGTTCAGGACAAGTAGCTTCGCAAAGAGTGAGTTGCTTGGAATACCCCCTATACTCATTTGCCTCATCGCAATAACCGACGACGTAGGGCCGCAGCAAGCGTACAAGCCGCCATGGCCCACTTCTACTTTCACATCCGCAGGGAAGAGACCCTGTTTGAGGACAGGCGTGGCGGCGAGTTCCCCGACGTGGAGGCCGTATGGGTGTGGGCAGAGTCAGATGCGCGCGCGATGATCCGCGAGGGCCAGATCAGCGGGCCCGTCGAAGCGTGGTGGACAGAAATTTGCGATACGACCGGCGGACTTGTTGCGACGCTGCCGTTCGTCGGAGTCTTGAACTGACAGTTGAAGACGCTCGGCTGCCACTTCGCCTCATCCAAATCCCAGGATTTTCCTCAACCACTTACCTCTTCAGTCAGCGCCCCTAGACGCCACGCCGTCGGCACGTGGCAGACCTCTCCAGCTAAGCGCGCTGAACGAGTAGCAGTTGACCGCGTTGTGCTGGTGAAGCAGGGCGCGTGGATCCAAATGGCAAAGTTCAGATACGAAATCTCTCCGATAGCAGGAGGATGGACTGTTACCTGCAACGGCGTTGCAGGCTCTCCTTACACCACGCGCGATGCTGCAATTCTGGACACCCTGGCAGCAGCCGCTCTCTTGCGCGCGGACGGACATAAAGCCGATCTGAGGGTCTTTGAACACGACGGATCAGGTCGCTATCTTGAAGAGAAGGACGCCAAGCTCTTTCTGAGGTGAATGTAGGCCCAGGATCTGGTGCATCAGAAATAGGATGCAGGCGCTTGCCTCAGAGGTGATACGGTGCCTTGTCGAGCTCCCTCGAGTACGACCAGCGTCACTGCAGATTGATGGCTTGCTACGCGAGCCTCCAGCCCACAAGGGCCAACCCAAATGCCTGCGAACACGACCGAGCACTTCGAGGCGGCCAGCACCCTCGCAATAGTGGTCTCGTCAAACGAGCCTTTGCTGTTCCTGACCGACGAGCTGCGCGTTATCGCCGCCAGCGCATCGTTCTGCCGGGCATTCGACATTGATCCAGCGACGGTACCCGCCCGCCCCCTGAGTGAAATCGGCAAGGGGGAATGGGCCATGCCGAAGCTCGCCTCGCTTCTGAGGGCCACTGCTTCGGGGAGCGCGCGGATCGAGGCATATGAGATCGACCTTGTGCGGCCAAACCAGAAAAACCGGCAATTGATCGTCAATGCGCATACCCTTGATGACGGTGACACGGAGCATATTCGACTGCTTCTTGCCGTCACTGACGTGACCGAGGCTCGCACCGCGGCTCGCCTCAAGGATGATCTCGTTCGTGACAAGGCGATGCTCCTGCAGGAAGTCCAGCACCGAGTGGCAAACAGTCTCCAGATCATAGCCAGTGTCCTTATGCAGAGCGCTCGGCAGGTGCAATCCGACGAAGCTCGCGGGCACCTGCAAAACGCTCATCACCGCGTCATGTCGATCGCAGCTCTGCAGCGACAACTGTCGACGTCCACCGGAGGAGACGTTGAAGTTCGCTTCTATCTGACACAGCTCTGCCAGAGCCTTGGCGCATCCATGATCGCTGACCCTGATCGGTTGTCCATCCAGGTGGCGGTCGACGATAGCTCGGTCGGACCCGATGTCTCTGTGAGCTTGGGGCTCATCGTCACCGAGTTGGTAATTGACGCTCTCAAGCACGCCTTTCCGGACGAGATGAAAGGCACGATTGTGGTCGACTACCGCTCGTCGGCCGACGACTGGACGCTCTCAGTGACGGACAATGGCGTTGGAATGCCTACAGGCACCAAAGCTCCCAAGGCGGGACTAGGGACTGGTATTGTAGAGGCCTTGGCAAGAAATCTGGCCGCCGAGATCGCGGTCTCCGATGCCGGCCCGGGCAGTGCCATTACCATCAAACACTGCGAGGGCGTCGGTAACCAATCCGACCTTCCGACCGCTGCGTAGGAACCCAATGAACTGTCATACGTTTCTGTGCGCCCAATCCCCCCTTACGTTCTAAGTGTGACGAGTTGAAAAACGGCAAGCCCGTCGTTCTGGTCGTTGAAGACAGCCCATTAATTCGTATGGGAGCGGTCGAACTTGTCCTTTCCGCGGGGTACGAAGCAATGGAGGCGGGCGACGCTGACGAAGCAATTCGCATTCTCGAGTCGCGAGACGATATCGATCTCGTGTTCACCGACGTGCAGATGCCGGGGACGATGGATGGCGTGAAGCTGTCGCATTACATCCGAGACCGCTGGCCGCCAGTGAAGCTAATCATCGCATCCGGTGCTGCCATTATCGCAGAGAGCGGAATGCCTGGGGGTAGCCGCTTCTTTTCCAAGCCCTACGACGACCATACAATCACCGAAACGATGGCCCACCTTTTGGCGAACGAGATAACACTCGGTTCGCCCACCCTATAAGGGGTCCAGCTTCTACTCTGCCCGAGATTCATACGACTTTCCCTGAGCCGGGCACTGGCTTCTGCTGGAGGTTGGCGCCGATCGCCTTGCGCCAGAACACTGAAGGACGAGGAATCACTCCCACCAGGCTGCTTCGAGTTTCGACTTCAACCTTACGGTTAGGTCGTTGAACTGGTCTCGAGAGGTTCCGGGCTTAGGCTCGAAGTGGACGCTTACCGTGCGCTTGGCGTCGCCTACCGATCGGTACACCAACAGGCTCTCAACCCCGAGGCTCTGCATACAGACTTGCAGGTCTCGGTCGAGTTGCGGCGTCAGGTGCACGAGCCCCAGCTCGTCTTGGGCCATGCGGCTTATACGGTAAACGCTCAGTCTCAGACGGCACTCGTAGTCCGTTCGATCCATGACGGCTACATCAAGGTGAGTTGCTCGACATCGATCATGGCGAGCGCCTTGGCGCCGCGAGCAGAACGAGGCTCCCGAGTACGCCGGCAATAGCGGACCCGCACAGGATGCCGAGCTTGACCTCCTCCTGCAGCAGCGGCTGATCCGCGAACGCGAGGAGGCCGATGAAGAGGCTCATGGTGAAGCCGATGCCGCAGAGCAGCGCAGTGCCGAGGAGTTGCGCCCAGCTGGCGTCGGTGGGCAGATCAGCGAACCCCAGTCGAATGACGATCGCGCAGCTGCCGAAGACGCCGATCAGCTTCCCCACGACGAGCCCAAGACCCACGCCGAGCGTGAGTGGGTCAATTAGTGCATCCGCACCAACCTTCCACAGCGAAACACCCGCATTGGCGAAGCCGAAGATCGGCAGAACGATGAAGGGGACGAGGTTGGCCAACCTATGCTCGAGCCGATGCAATGGCGACTGATGCAGATCGTCGATCCTGCCATCCTTGCTGCGCAGCGGAATGGCGAGAGCCAGGACCACGCCGGCAAGTGTCGCATGCACGCCCGACCGGTAGACAAAGACCCACAGCACGATGCCGAGCACCAAGTACGGCCAAAGCTGCGTGACGCCTCTGCGGTTTAGGAGGAAGAGCCCCAGCACGACCAGTGCGGCCAGACCGAGATCCGGAAGCGATAGCCCCGTCGTGTAGAACAACGCGATGATCAGCACCGCGCCGAGGTCGTCAATGATCGCCAGCGCCGCGAGGAATATCTTGAGCGATGCCGGGACCCGATTGCCTAACAGCGAAAGCACGCCCAGGGCGAAGGCAATGTCTGTAGCGGTAGGAATTGCCCAGCCTCGCGCGGTCTCCGGGTTCTGTCCGTTTAAGGCCATAAAGATGATGGCTGGGGCGACCATGCCGCCGGCGGCGCCGATGCCCGGCAGAAGACGTCGTGGCCAGGTGGCCAACTGACCGTCCAGCATCTCGCGCTTGATCTCCAGACCGACGAGCAAGAAGAACAGCGCCATCAAGGCGTCGTTGATCCAATGCTCGAGGCTCAAGGGGCCGATCTTGGCATGAAGGGCGCTCTCATAGCCGGGGCCGAGCGGCGAGTTGGCCACGAGCAAGGCGAGTGCGGCAGCGAACATGAGCACGATGCCACCCGAGGCCCCGCCCTCGAGGAAACGGCGCAGCAGCGAAGTCGGCTTGGTATTCGTATTCATCATCATCAGATCCCCCTCCGCGCGCGGTCAAGCGGCGGCGGATGCTCTCGACAACAGGGCGCGGCTCTCTAGGAAGGCGATCGCTCTCGCGACCCCGTCTTCGGATCGGATACCGCGTCCAACGGCAGCGCCCCTGAGTTCATAGGCAGGCTCGTCGACGGCATCATGGATCGCTGCCGCCAGGCTCTTCGAAGACAGTTGCTTGAGATTCACAGAGGTGGGTCCAACACCGAGATCTTCGATACGGTGCGCCCAGAAAGGCTGATCGCCGAAGAAGGGGCAGATCACGGTCGGCTTGCCCGCGCGGAGAGAAGCAGCGGTGGTGCCAGCGCCGCCGTGGTGGACGCAAGCCGATACTAGCGGAAACAGCTTGTCGTGCGGCGCGCCGTCGATGAAGTGGACGTGGGACGCCGAAACATCGCCATGGATGGCGCCGCCGCCGGTGGCCAGCACGCCGCGCTCGCCAGCCTCGGCCAGTGCATCCAGGACAAGTTTCGTCATGGCCACGGGATCGAGCCCCGGCATGCTGCCAAAGCCGACATAAACGGGCGTTCTGCCATCGGCTAGGAAGCGCTCGAGGTCTGCACTTGGAGACCAGGCCTGATCGTCTTCCAGGAACCAGTAGCCCGTGACGTCGACGCTTGCCGGCCAGTCTGCCGGCACGGGCACGACATGCGAGCTGAAGGCATAGAGGGTAGCATCGGGAGTAAGGCTGCTCCTGGGACGCCTGGGCAAGCCCAGATCCTTGACCCGCCAATCGCCGATCATGCCGCGGAAAATAGTATCCCCACTCCCCGCCATGAGCGAATGCGTCGCCCTATTGAGCGGTCCGAGCGATCGGAACGGCATCATGGGGCTCGCGAACTCTTTGGTCGGCGTAAAGCCGGGCAACGGCGAGGCCAACACGGTGAGGCACTTCAGCTTCTCCGCGATGTGCGGCACGCCAACTGCCTTTGGATGGTATACGATAAGCTCCGGATTGAACGCTTTTGCTGCTGCCCACTCCATTGCCAACTGCTTCTTGGCGACTGGCTTGACGTGCTTGAGCATCTTGAAGCCGGCGGTGAAGCCGCCGCTGCCTGTGATTGCCGCCTTGGCCTCGGACGTCTCCATTAGTTCGAGATATTCTCCTGGCAGGTGCGCGAAGGCGATGCCGCGCGTGCCGACGAACGCCTCAAATTGCGATGGGGCCGCTAGGAGGACATCGTGTCCTTGCGATTTCAATCCGCGTGCCAGCGCGAGATAAGGCTGGACGTCGCCCCGGGTGCCCAAGGTGTGAATCGCTACTCTCAACGCCAGCTCCCGTGACGGATGCCGCGATCGACGTGGAGACGAAGGGTGGATGTCAGTAAGCGTCGCGAAGAGTCGCGAGCGAGGTCGGCGTGCGTGGCCATGGTCGCTTCCGAGAATGGATCAACGCACTGGCGGCCCGACCAGCGCACGACCTGCCGTCGACTCGAAGCCGGGCACCCGCCGCTGGTATCGCACTGCGGAGCGCCCGGTTCAAGTCACTCGGGTACTTCCTCTGCATTCTCCATGTCCGCTTTGGGCCAAGAGCGGCCGTTAACCCAAAAGACATTTGAGGCTACGACTTCAGCATCGCAGGGCCACCGCCGCATGGTTAACGTCCGCTTGGCGCGGTGGGTTCAACCGATCGCTGCAACACACTCGGCGAACTTCTCCGCTGGCGTTTGATAGAGCAAGGTCTTTCTCGGTCGCTCGTTGAGCTGCCTGGCGATGGCGTTGAGCCTGGCCT
>SEFZ01000060.1 GCA_004173185.1 Sphingomonadales bacterium
CCTTCTTGATTTCGCGAATAATGAGTTCATACTCGGCCAGCTTGGCAAACAGGTTTCCTTAACGCGCGGGACAGCTTGAGGGGTTTGTGTCTGGCGATGACCATGGGGAGGGGGCTCCGATGCCAATTCGTGCGACATGCGCGTCCTGATCATAGAGGACAATGGCCGTTTGGCGGGGCTCGTTTCCCACGGCATAGCGCAGCATGGATTTAGCGGGGACGGTGTCGCGAGCATCGACGAGGCCGAAGCGGCGCTTGCCAGCGTCACCTATGATGCAATCATTCTGGATCTCGGGCTGCCAGACGGTGACGGACTTGAGTGGCTGGGCCGCGAGCGGTTGAAAAGCCCTCTCCCGCCGGTCCTTATCTTGACGGCGCGCGACGGCATGGGCGATCGTGTGGCAGGTCTCGATGCCGGGGCCGACGACTACCTTGTCAAGCCCGTCGACATGGAAGAGCTAGCCGCCCGCCTTCGTGCGCTCCTGCGTCGGCCCGGAACGCGTGGCCTGCCAGTTATCAGAGCGGGCAAAATCGCGTTCGACGTGGCGGCGCGGACGGCGCGGTGCGGCGACCATGTCATCGAACTGACTCGCCGCGAAGCCGATCTTCTTGAGTTGCTGATCCGGCGAGCCGGGACAGTTGTTCGCCGATCCACCATCGAAGAGGCCCTGTATCGGTTTGACGAACCCGTTACGCCGAATGCGGTCGAAGCCATCGTGTCTCGGCTTCGCCACAAGTTGGTCGCCGCCGACTATCCTGACAGACTCGTCACTGTCCGCGGCATGGGCTATTTGCTCAGGGACCATGGGGATTAACCGGCCGCATTCCGTTTCCCGTCGTCTGACGCGCGGCCTTGCCTGGACTGGTCTGTTCGGCGGCCTTTCCCTGATCATTTTTGTCAGCTTCGACGTTGAGGTCATGCTCGAGCAAAAGTCGGCGGCAGACGGCTGGCACGGCGAATGGCTCGAAATCGGGGAGCATGTCGTGCTGCCGCTGATCCTGCTTATGGTCCCGATGTTTTTCGCCGCGAAACGGGTCATTCGAACATCGCTTGCTCCACTTGGAGAGGCAGCCGCCCGCATGGATTCGGTGGTTGGAACTGATCGAAGTTTTCGCGTGAAGCTCGAAGACTTTCCTTTGGAGGTGCACCCTTTCGCGCGCGCGCTCAACGATTTGCTGGCACGCCTCGACGACGTGGCAGGGCAGCGTGAAGCCTTTGCTGCCAATGTCGCCCATGAACTCCGGACGCCCCTGGCGATCCTGATGATCGAACTCGATCGACTGGGGTCGCCGGACGCCCTTCGGCTCAAGAAAGATGTCGAGGCGATGAAGCGGCTGGTGGGTCAAATCATGATGATGGCGCAGCTAGAGGCGCATGTAGTGGCACCCGCCGCATATGTTATGGTGTCGCTTGTGGGGATCGCGATGGACGCGACCAACCGGTTCGCGCCGCTGGCGGCCGAGCAGAAAAAGCACGTCGAGTTGGCCGTTGACGGCGAGCCTATGGTTTCCGGGATTCCGGAAACACTTGCGGCAGCGGTTTCGAACCTGGTCGAAAATGGGCTGCGTGTCACGCCCGACGGCGGGGCTGTGGTGATATCGGTCGGGCCGGATGCCCGCATTTGCGTCATGGATGGAGGGGCGGGCTTGTCGGCCGCCGACCTTGCGACGCTCAGCCATCGGTTCGCTCGCGCAGGCCATGCCAGCGAGGGCGGGGCGGGCCTCGGCTTGGCGATTGTGGCGCGAATTGCCGAAATCCACCGCGCCAAACTGGTGACAGACCCTCAAAAGAAAGAAATATGCCTTATATTTCAACAGGCCAACGAGATTGTTAAATAACCTCACAGCGAGATTAGTTAACCGTCAGGTTGGCGTCAGGTTAGGCTCATAGGCTTAACTCAATCGATTCGCTAAAAACTGGAGGAGAGCCTTCCCGCACGGGTCGCGGCGGCGGGAAGGGTTAAGCGGGCTGTGTTTGTCGGCGCGTGCCAAGGCAAATACCCGTGGGGGGTAATTCCGTGACAAAAGAAGCATTTGAAATTTTAGTCGCGGATAGCCATCCGCTTTGCCGTGAAGGCCTGACCACACTTTTCGCGCGAAATCTCGGTCTATCTCATCTGATTGAAGCGTGCGACCTTCCGACCGTGATGGCGAAACTGGCGGCACGGCCGTCAGTCGAGCTCGTGACGATCGATCTTGGTCTGTTAGGCGCGCGCAAGCGTGAGGGGCTGCGCGATCTGCGCGTAAAATATCCCGAGGTGCGCGTCGTTGTGGTGACGGCTTCCCGGGATCGCGATGTGGTGCTCGATTCGCTTGGCGCTGGCGTCCACGGTTATATTCCAAAGGATTTTCCTGTCCAAGAAATGGCGGACGCATTGCGGACGGTACTGGCAGGTCAGATATACGTCCCTCCGTTCCTTTCTGATCTCAACGTGCGAAAGACCAGCGTCGCCAACGAGAACGGCGGCGCGGACCCGGCGAGCTTAACGGGTCGTCAACTCGAGGTGCTGAACCTCCTTGCAGCGGGGCGATCCAACAAGGAAATCGCCCGGCTTCTGTGCATCGCCGAGGGAACGGTGAAGGTTCACATTGCCGCGGCATTTCGTATGCTGGGCGTGCATAACCGCGTGAGCGCGGTGGCCATGATGCAGGCGCGAGCATTCAACGATCATTCTACCGATGCCTATCTTCCGGGCCTCCTGGAAGAAAAGCGCGGAAGGCCCATGTTGCGGCGCAATTTCAACGGGCTGTCGCAAATTTCCTATATGCCCTGAGGCGGTCTTCTGTGCCCTGAGGCGGTCTTCGCCGCCAGCTCCCGGTCGGTTCGCAACTGCCGGGACATAAACTCCTTATCCATCCTTCTGATTCCCGGCTTTCGAGGGCCATCTGCCTGCGCGTTGCGTGGGTGACTATATAGAAATAACTATATCGGATGTGACGGAGTTATAGATGCCGCAATATAGAAAGGCGGTAATGGAATAGGTCGCCAGTCCAACTCGACAGCCTCGCGTTTTGAGACTTAACTTGCAACTTCAAGATCCGCAAATCGGCTACGTATCTCGAGTCGAAAGCTGAACCAAGTGATAGGCAGCGCGCGCGGGTTTACTGCAGGGAGGTAATCATGGTCACGTATATCCGCAGCGATCTCGAATTCATTCTTGAGCAGATTAAGATCGCCGAGGCGCATGCTCTTTGGACGCAGGGCGATCCGTCGGGCCGTCCCTTGTTCGGCCCCGATCCCGATGGCGCCGGGCCGCTGCAGGGCGGATCTATTCCTTCCTACAATGTCTCCTGGGGGCTGCGGACTGTTAACGGCACCTATAACCATCTCCTCCCGGGAACCGAAAATACCGGCGCTGCCGACCAACCATTCCCAACGCTGCTGGATCCGGTTTATCGGGATGCCGATGGTGGGCTCTTGGATCCCGACGGCCCCGGACCGGCGCCGGAGTTCCCGACCCAAGACAATTACAACCCGTCCGATGACCCGAACTCGGTTGTCATCGATTCGAGCCTTCGAACGATTTCCAACCTGCTCGTAGATCAGACGCTGAGCAATCCCGTCGCCATCATCGTGGCGCTTCAGCGCAACGGCATCGAGGGCGACCTGATCGCGTTGGCGCAGACCATCAAAGCCGAATATGAGCTCGTGGCGCCGCTCTTCAAGGCTGTCGACGACGCGACCGATGCCTATTCGGAGGCCCAGGCCGCTGCCGACGCCGCGAATCCGCCGGACGGGGCGCTGGATGCCGCCGCCGCCGCCGCGCTTGCCGCTCTTACCGCAGCAGAAGGTGCGCTTACGGACGCGCGCGGGCCGCTGGACGCGCTCCTTGTTCCCAACGGCATCGAACTGAACGGCGCGAATGTCCAACTGCCCAACATCGCGCCCGACGAAGGGCTGTCCGCGCCGTTCAACTCGTGGTTCACCCTGTTCGGCCAATTTTTTGATCACGGGCTCGATCTTGTCGCCAAAGGCGGCAGCGGCACGGTGTTCATCCCGCTTCAAACCGACGATCCGCTCTATGATCCCACCCCTGGCGCGCCCAATTTCATGGTGCTGACGCGCGCGACCGTCGGCGCCGGCGAAGATGGGGTGATGGGAACGGCCGACGATGTCCGGCCCATCAACAACACAACCCCGTTCGTCGATCAGAACCAGACCTACAGCTCGCATTCCTCGCACCAGGTGTTCCTGCGCCAGTATGAGTTGAACGCGGCGGGCGATCCGGTTGCGACCGGCAAGCTGATCGAAGGCGGCAACGGTGGCATGGCCACTTGGGCCGACCTCAAGGCGCAGGCCGCGACCTTGCTGGGGATCCAACTGCTCGACGTCGATGTCGGCAACATTCCGCTGCTGGCGACCGATGAATATGGCAACTTCCTTCCAGGAGCCAATGGCTACCCGCAAATCGTCATGGCAGGTCTCAACCCCGGCGATCCGCCGTTCCTTGTCGAAGGTGACCCGGCGGCCAATGGTGGACTTGGCGTCCTCGTCGACGGCGCTGTCCGCACCGGCCATGCGTTCCTCGCCGACATTGCGCACAATGCGGTGCCCGATGGACTGGAAGATGGCGATACCGAGGTCGGCGGCAATATCCCGGCGGACGGCGAGTATGACGATGAACTGCTCGACGCCCACTTCATGGCCGGCGACGGCCGCGCCAACGAGAATATCGGCCTGACCGCCGTTCACCATGTTTTCCATTCGGAGCACAACCGGCTGGTCGAACACACCAAAGAGGTTGTGCTGGCGACTGGTGATGCGGCGTTTATCGCCGAATGGCAGCTCCCCGACGGTTCGTGGGACGGCGAACGCCTGTTCCAGGCCGCGAAGTTCGGCACCGAGATGCAATATCAGCATCTCGTGTTCGAAGAGTTCGCACGCAAGATTCAGCCGAACATCAACGTGTTCCTCGTTCCCGATGGTTTCGACGTCACGCTCGATCCGGCGATCGTGGCCGAATTTGCGCACGTCGTTTATCGGTTCGGCCATTCGATGCTTACCGAGTCGATCGACCGCTTCGATACGGGCTTCAATGCCGATCATATCTCGCTGATCCAGGGCTTCCTCAATCCGCTGCAGTTCGAAAACAACGGAGGCAATACGGTTGTCGACGCCGACATCGCGGCGGGTGACATCATCCGCGGCATGACCCGGCAAGCCGGCAACCAGATCGACGAGTTCGTGACCAGCGCGCTCCGCAACAATCTGCTGGGTCTGCCGCTCGATCTGGCGACGATCAACCTCGCTCGCGGCCGCGATACCGGCGTGCCGTCGCTCAACGCTGCGCGCGCCGAATTCTATGCGGCGTCGAACGAGAATGAACTGCTGAAGCCTTATGAAAGCTGGGTGGATTTTGCAGCCCACCTCAAGAATGAGGCGTCGATCATCAACTTCGTCGCGGCCTATGGCACGCACAGCCTGATCACCGGGCAGACGACGATCGAAGGCAAGCGCGATGCGGCGCTGACGATCATCACGGGCGTGAGCACGGGTGGTCTTCTCGTTCCGGCGGATCGGCTGGACTTCCTCGGTGCGACCGGAGCCTATGCCGGCGGATCGCTTGGCGGCCTCAACAACGTCGACCTCTGGATCGGCGGCCTTGCCGAACAGACGATGCCTTTCGGCGGCATGCTGGGATCGACCTTCAACTTCGTGTTCGAAGTCCAGATGGAAAATCTGCAGAGCGGCGACCGCTTCTATTATCTGCAGCGGCTTGATGGCCTGCACCTGTTCGGCGAGATGGAGGCCAACAGCTTCGCTGCGATGATCATGCGCAACACTGACGCGACGCACCTTCCGTCCGATGTCTTCTCGACCCCGGGATTGATCCTGGAAGTCGACCGGAGCCTGCAGTTCAACGATCTGAATGGCGACGGCATACTGGAAAGCGACGATCCGCTGGGTAGCGGGATCCTGACGCCGCTTATCAGTCGCGATAACCCCGGCACGGCTGGGACGGACTCCAACTATCTGCGCTACACTGGCGGTGACCATGTGGTGATGGGCGGTACGGACAACGCCGACATCATCATTGCGGGCATCGGCGACGACACAATCCACGGCGACGGCGGAAACGACCTCCTGGAAGGTGGTTTCGGCAACGATATCATCAACGGCGGCGCCGGCGACGACATCATCAAGGACATTGGCGGCGACGACAATATCAAGGGTGGTGACGGCAATGACGTGATCCACGCCGGACCGGGCCTTGATCTGATCCTCGGTGGTCGGGGCCAGGATTTTGTCTTCCTCGGCACCGACATGGGTTCGGAGGTGTTCGCGGGTGAAGGCGATGACTTCATCTATGGCAACAAGAACGCCGAACGCATCCTCGGCAACGAGGGCAGCGACTGGATCGAAACGGGCACCTTCGACGGCGCACCGGGCGACAACTTTGATGAAGTCTTCTCGCGCGACGGCATCGATGGCCACGACGTGTTCCTGGGCGACGGTGGCTTCGATGAATTCATCGGCGAAGGCGGCGACGATATCATGGTCGGCAGTGCCGGCCGCGGTAAGATGGTCGGCATGTCCGGGTTCGACTGGGCGACCTACAAGGACAACACGACCGGTGTGAATGCCGACCTGTCGATCCCGATCGTCTTCGATGAAGCGCCGGTCATTCCCGGTAACGCGGCCCTCGACGAATATGAGACTGTCGAAGGCCTGTCGGGCACCGCGTTCGATGACATCTTGCGCGGCACGAACGACACGGCTGCCGAAATGCTTCCGACGACCCAAGGCGGTTCGGGCGGCTATCGCGGCAGCGCGCTCGATGCTGACGGCATCGCCCGTATCGACGGATTGCAGGAGGTACTCGGAGCGCTCGACTCCTTCGCGGCCGGCGATATCATCTTGGGCGGTGACGGCAGCGACGTGATCGAAGGCCAGGGCGGCGACGACATCATCGATGGCGACAAATATCTGAACGTGCGCATCGGCGTTTACGCGAATAATGACGGAACGGGAGCCCTGTTGGACTCCGCCGACAGCATGACGGAACTCTCGTCCAGAATGTTCAGCGGCGCCCTCAATCCGGGCCAGCTCAAGATTATCCGCGAAATCGTGGATACCGGGGGTGTGGGCGACGTCGATATCGCGGTGTTCTCGGGCGATCTTGCCGATTATGACATCACCAATAATGGCGATGGCACGACTACCGTGGCGCATGCCCGCGGTACGGCGACCGACGGTACCGACACGTTGAGAAACATCGAACGGCTGCGGTTCGCCGATCAGGAAATCGCGATCAACACGCCGGCAACCGGCGTGCCGGTGATCAGCGATGCGAGGCCAACCGAAGGCCAGACGTTGACCACCAATACCGCGGGAATCGCGGACGCCAATGGAACGGGTCCGTACAGCTATCAGTGGCAGAGTTCTGCCAACGGTACGACGTGGACCAATATCGCTGGCGCAACCGGGGCCAACTTCACGCCAGACAACAATCTGCTGACGTCCTTCGGCGATCAGGCTGGTCTGCAGCTGCGCGTTGTCGTGAGCTTCACTGACGGTGGCGGCACCGGCGAAGTCGTTACCTCGGCCGCAACGGGTCCGGTGGGCGTCGATTGGGACGGCGTGCCTTTCCTGAACAGCACCCTCAACGGAACCGAGGGTGACGATATCGGCAATGGCACAAGCCCGATCATCTTTGGCGGTAACGACACGCTCAACGGCAATGGCGGCAACGACATTCTGAACGGCGTGGGCGGAACCGACACGATCAACGGCGGGGCCGGCAACGATACGATTGATGGCGGCACAGGCGCCGACACGATCAATGGTGGAGCCGGGAATGACCTTATCACTCAGGTCAGCACCGCGGGCCGCGATTTCGTGGACGGCGGCGCCGATGTCGATACGTTCCAGCTCAACGGTGTGGCGGGCGGGGAAACCTTCACCATCTACACCCGTGCGGCGTGGGACGCGGTGGGCACCAACAATCTCGCCAGTCTCAACGCCAACACCGAGGTCGTGATCACGCGTAACGGATCGAATTTCGCCTCGGTCATCGCCGAGCTCGACAATATCGAGGAAATTCGGATCAATACGCGGCTCGTGACCTCGCCTGCACCGGGCGGTGGCCCGGGCGGCGCTGGCGGCGGCGATACCGTCGCGGTTGTCGGCAATTTCACTGGCACCAGCCTCAACTTCAACACCATCACGGTGAACGGCGGTGAGGGCGGCGACACGATCGATATGTCGGGCCTCGAATCCGACCACCGGATCGTGTTCAAGGCGCTCGGCGGTAATGATGTGATCCTTGGCACATTGCGGCCGCAGGACGTGATCGAAGTCCCGGCGGGGTCGGTGTTGGCGAACTATGTCTTCACCACGGGTCCGTCGGGCGCGACGGTCGCGAGCAACGGCACGCACACGATCACCTTCACCAGTGTAGGTGGTCTGCCGGTGTTCCGTGTCGCGACCGCAGATGAAGCGGCAGGCGCGGTGGTCGGTGAGCCGGAATATGATGCGTCCGGCAACGACACGATCGTGGGCAGCGACGGCGATGACTTGATCGCTGGGGCAGGCGGCGCCGATACGGCCTCTGGCGGCCTGGGTGACGACTGGTATTATGTCGACAATTTCGGCGACGTGGTGATCGACGGCGTCGGACAGGGCATACTCGACCGGGTGTTCGCCGGGGCAAGCTATACGCTAACCGCGGGTTCCGAAATCGAGATCCTCTCGACCGATTGGCACGCTGGAACCGGCGCGATCAATCTGAGCGGGAATGAGCTCACCAACGTCATCTATGGCAATGAAGGCGCCAACATCCTCGACGGCAGCAACGGTAACGATATGCTGGATGGCCGCGGTGGCGACGATCTGCTCTTTGGTGGCGCGGGGGTTGACGTAACGTACGGCGGAACCGGCAACGACACGCACTTCGTCGAAAACGCTCTTGACCGCGTGGTCGAAAGCGTCGGGGCAGGATCGTCTGACCGCGTGTATGCCGGCACAAGCTATGCGCTGACTGCGGGTTCGGAGGTCGAAATCCTCTCGACCGATTGGCATGCGGGCACGGCCGCGATCAACCTGTCAGGCAATGATTTTGACAATGCCATTTATGGCAATGAAGGCAGCAATATCATTGATGGCAGCGGCGGCAACGACACTGTCGACGGCCGCGGCGGCAACGACATTCTGTTTGGCAGTGCCGGCGTCGACATCTCGATCGGCGGCACTGGCGACGATTGGCACTTTGTCGAAAGTGCTGGCGACCAGGTTGTCGAAGGCGCGGGTGAAGGCACGGCGGACCGTGTCTTCACCAGCGTCAGCTACGCCTTGGCCGCGGGTGTCGAGGTCGAGATTCTCTCGACCGATCACAACGCGGGCACTGGCGCGATCAACCTTACGGGTAACGCGTTCTCCAACGCAATTTATGGCAACGAGGGCGCCAATGTGATCGATGGCGGTGGCGGCAATGACGCGGTCGACGCCCGCGGCGGAGACGATACGATCGTACAGACCGGAGCGGCCGGTGGCCGTACCTTCATCGACGGCGGAAGCGGGATGGACACCTATCAGCTCAACGGTTCGGCCGGAGCGGAGACGTTCGTCATTTACAGCCGCGCCGCAGCGGTCAGTGCGATCGCCGGCCTGACCCTCGCTAGCGACAGCACCGAGATTGTCGTGACGCGCGACGGTCAGGTGATTGCGGAACTCGACAATGTCGAGGAAATCAACATCAACGCGCTGAACGTGTCTTCGCCAGGAGGCGCCTTGCCGGGAGGCAATGGCGGCAACGGCGGCGACACGATCGAGGTGATCGGCGATTTCAACCCCACAAGCCTCAATTTCAATACCATCACGGTGAATGGCGGCAGAGGCAACGACACCGTTGATATCTCGGGTCTTACGTCCGACCATCGCCTCTTCTTCAATACTGGTGGTGGGGCGGATCAGGTTATCGGAAATACCCGTCCTCAGGATGTCATCAATTACACCAACGGTAATGGCAACGGCGGCGGCAACAGCAATGGCGGCGGTTCCTTGCATCAACAGGACAACCCCATGCAGCTGATCCGCGCGCAGATCGACGATTGGATGGACCTTCATCACGGACGCTTCGGCAGCCTTCGTGAGGCTCGGCACTTTATCGACTCAGACTATCCGTTTGCATAACGAGCTTGGCGCCGGGACCTCCCCCCCGGCCCGGCGCCACTTTTTCGATAATCAGGGAGGATTTACATGCGCCTGTTCTGGATGACCGTTCCACCGGCATTGTCAGAAGCCGTCCGCGCCT
>SEFZ01000087.1 GCA_004173185.1 Sphingomonadales bacterium
TTGCTGCCGCCGGCGCCCGGGATGAATGCTCCCGCTGCCTGCTGGAACATCTCCATATTGCGGCGCGTCAGCTCGGCGAGCGGATTGGATCCCAAAGCACCCTCGAGCGCCGAGCGGACATCCTGCTGATTCTTGCGGAACGCCGTCATCGACGCTTCAAGATATTGCGGCACCATCGACTGCATCTTGTCGCCGTACATGCCGATCAGGTGACGCAGGAAATTGACCGGCAACAGCGTTTCGCCGCGCGTTTCCTCGTCCATGATGATTTGCGTCAGGACATTATGCGTGATGTCGTCGCCGCTCTTCGCATCGACGACGCGGAAATCGCGGCCGTCGCGAACCATCGTACCCAGATCCTCGAGGGTGATGTAGCAGCTACGCTCGGTGTCATAGAGTCGCCGGTTGGCGTATTTCTTGATCGTGACGACGCCATCTTCCGTCGCCCCCGCCTTGGACTTCGCCATGTTGACCTGCGCTCCTTGTATTCCGGGCCATGTGTGCCGGGACAACGGCGATCACGTCGCCGTGTTTGAAGCGCCTGCATTAGCATCAAATAATGATGCGCCGCAACATGTGGGGATTGGCCATCTTGAGCAGGAGGGAACCGATTCGCAGTCTGCGAATGTGGCGGCCCGCATTTTGGGGAGTTCGGAAGGTGACGTTTCACGGGCGGCGGGCTTCCCCCAGCCGCCAGTTTGGCAATACGCAATTTCGTTTCAAAGGAAATCATATCCATGCCATTTTTTGTGCTTGAAAGCGCAGGTTGCAGTCGTTCATTTCACCATACGGAACTTTGATTCAAAAGGTCGGCCGTCCTTCAGCTCCGATCTGTTGCGAAAATGCCACAGCGACACATCGGAGTTGGCTGACTGTCAGAAAAACTTCATCAAAAGCTTGTGCCCCCCGGGATTTCCGTCTTTTTAACGCGCAATCCGTTCCCTCCCACTTTATGAACGGCAACCGGGGAATTACACTATGAAGAAGACTAGCCTGCTAGTTCGGGGCTCTACCCTGACTCTTGCATTGTTCAGCGCCATGCCGGCAATGGCGCAGAGCGATGCCGCTCCTGC
Source organism: Sphingomonadales bacterium (assembly GCA_004173185.1). Lineage (GTDB taxonomy): Bacteria > Pseudomonadota > Alphaproteobacteria > Sphingomonadales > Sphingomonadaceae > Sphingomonas. The sequence goes on from SEFZ01000087.1 coordinate 1,074, forward strand.
CGACGAAACGGCGGATGCTGCGGACGAAGGCACGATCGTTGTTACCGGCTCGCGTATTCGCCAGCCGAACCTTGAATCGGCGAACCCGATCGCCGTCGTTACCGGCGCGGAAATTTTTGAAACCGGCGGCATTTCGGTCGGCGACCTTCTGAACGAATTGCCGCAGCTGCGCAGCACGTTCAGCCAGCAGAACTCGACGCGCTTCCTCGGAACGCGCGGCCTCAACCTGCTCGATCTTCGCGGCCTCAACACGCAGCGCACGCTGGTGCTCGTCAACGGCCGTCGTCATGTCGGTTCGGACGTTCTGTCGAACGGCGTGTCGGTCGACACCAACACCATTCCTTCGGACCTTGTCGAGCGTATCGACATCGTCACCGGCGGCGCATCGGCCGTTTATGGCTCGGACGCGATCGCGGGCGTCGTCAACTTCATCCTCAAGGATAATTATGACGGCATCCAGATGCGCGGCCAGAGCGGCATCTCACGCTATGGTGATGCGGGCAACCAGTTCCTTTCGCTGACGGCGGGCAAAAACTTCGCCGATGGTCGCGGCAACGTGGCGGTGAACCTCGAATATGCCCACAGCTCGGACTTCTATGCTTCGGGTCGCCCGAACGTCCGTCAACAGGACGGTTTCCTGATCGTTGACGCCGACCCCGCGGGTTCGGTGAACGGCGCGGCTGGCGGTTTCGATCGCTTCTTCTATCGCGACATCCGCTCGTCCACGATCAGCCTCGGCGGCATGGTCGCGGCCTTCCCCGATCCGACCGCAGCGCCTTGCGGCCGCGGCGACGGTTCGGCGTTCACCTGCGCGTTCCAGTTCCAGCGCGACGGCAGCCTGGTGGCGCAGACCGGCTCGCGCGCCGGCATCGGCCCGAACGGCGCATTCATCGGCGGCAACGGGATGAGCGGCCGCGAAGGCCAGCTGATCGCGCTGTCGCCCGATCTGAAGCGCTATTCGGCTAATCTCATCGGTCATTTTGAGATTTCGCCGGCGTTCGTTCCGTTTGTCGAAGCGAAATATGTCCGTTCGGAAGCCGTCGGTTCGCAGAGCGGTCCCTTCTTCACACAGGGCACGACGCTGGGCGATCCCGGTGGCCGTGAGCGCGTTCGTCTCGACAACCCGTTCCTGACGACGCAG
>SEFZ01000038.1 GCA_004173185.1 Sphingomonadales bacterium
ACCCCAGCCGCCGCCATCATGGTCGTCGTCCGTCGCGTGGCGGCTTTTCCGGCGGTGGCGGATCGTTTGGCGGTGGCGGCGCTTCGGGGAGTTGGTGAAGATGTTGCTCAGCCAGGCTGATCATGACGCGGTGACCACAGCGGTCGCCAAGGCCGAACTCTCGAGCGATGGCGAAATCGTCACGGTCGTGGCGGGGCAGTCCGATGCCTATCACGATGTCGCGCTGCATTGGGCGGTGCTGGCGATGCTGATCGCTCTGGCCTTGCTCGCCTGGCAGCCGGGGCTCGCCGAATGGCTGCATTCGCGCATCCTCAATAATTGGGCAGAGCATGTGCCGCCGGGCTGGTATCTTACGGTCGGGCTGGTGCTCGCCACCGCGACCTTCCTCGCGGTTCGCTTCCTGCTCGCGATCGATGGCCTGCGCATGATGCTGACGCCAGGCGCGACCAAGACGCGGCGCGTGAAGCGCAAGGCGTTGCAACTGTTCCGCACCAGTGCCGAGAAGCGCACCAAGGCCGCGACCGGCGTGCTGCTCTACCTCAGCCTTGCCGAGCATCGTGCCGAGATCATCGCCGACGAATCGATCCACTCGCGGGTTACGCCCGATGTGTGGGGCGCGGCGATGGCGGCGTTGCTGGTCAAGGTGAAGGCCGGGCATCCGGGCGAAGGCATGGCCGCAGCGGTGGAGCAGATCGGCATCGTCCTCGCCGAGCATTTCCCGCGCAGCGAAGGCGATACCAACGAACTGCCGGACCGCCTGATCGAGCTATGAGCGATGCAGTAGAAGTCGCGTGGCAGGGCGAGTGGATCACTGCGCTGCGCCAGGGCAAATGGGAATATGTCTCGCGCGCTCGCGGGATCGGGGCGGTGGTCATCGTCGCGATCGAGGATGGGCATGTGCTGCTGGTCGAGCAATATCGCGTGCCGCTGGGCCGCCGCTGCATCGAGCTGCCCGCCGGGCTGATCGGCGACGAAGCAGCGGGCGATACCCCGCTGGATGCCGCGCGCCGCGAACTGGCCGAAGAGACGGGCTATGCCTGTGAGCGGGTCGAGGAGCTCGGTTTCTTCCACGCGTCGCCCGGCATGGTCACCGAGGGTTTCACGTTGGTGCGGGCGCATGGCCTTACGCGGATCGGCGAAGGCGGCGGCGTGGATGGCGAGGACATCATCGTCCACCGCGTGAAACTGAGCGAGATACCGCAGTTCATCGCCGCCAAGCGCGCCGAGGGCGCGGCGGTGGACGTGAAGATATTGCTGCTGCTGGCGGAGACGATGCTCGCCGGTTAGCGCGCCGCGGGGGCGTTACTTGAAATTATCCGCGTAGGTCTGAAGCTTCAGCTTGCGCTCGGGCGCGGGCACCACGTGATATGCGAGACCCTCGCGGTCCGCATAGGCCTTGGCCTCGTCGAGCGATGCGAAATCCAGCCGGACCTGATTCGTCGTGTCGCCGCCACCGGCCCAGCCCGTCAAAGGATCGGGTGCCTGCGCGCTGGTCGGCTCGATCTCGAGCAGCCAGTTGGTCGTGCCGGCGCGGCCGGACTGCATGGCGTTCTTGGGCTTCTGATAGATGCGAGCGGTCTTCATATTCCCCCCTTAGCGCGAGCCGCTGCGCCTTGCATCCGCATTTTTGGTGCGCAGCGTCGCGGCGGCGGATGCTGGGTCGTCGGGCCAGGGATGGCGCGGATAGCGCCCGCGCATTTCCTTGGCGACCGCCGCCCAGCTGCCCGCCCAGAAGCCGGGCAGATCGCGCGTCGTCTGAATCGGGCGGCCCGCGGGCGAGGTAAGGCTGAGCACCAGCGGCGTGCTCCCCACCATCGGATGCGTCGCCAGCCCGAACAATGCCTGCGGGCGAAGCTCCACCGTCGGCCCGGCCTCGGCGGCATAATCGATGGCGTGGCTGGAGCCTGCGGGCGATTCGAAGCGGGCAGGGGCCGTCTTGTCGATCGCGCGCATCGCATCCCAGCCCGCAAGGTTCTGCAGCGCTTCGGTGAGTGCGCCCGGCTCGATCGCATCCAGCCGACGCTTGCCGGCCAATACGCCCGGCAGCCAATCGTCGAGCGTTGCGAGCAGGGCTTCGTCGCTGAGCGCCTCGACCCCAGCATAGGCAGCGCGGGTGCGCAGCGTATCCGCGCCGCCCGACCATGGCAGCAATTCCAGGCCATGCGTCCGCACGCCTTCGAGCAACGCGGCCTCGATCTCGTCGCTGCTCGCATTCGAATCGGGGCCGGACGAAAGCCGGATCGACCCCAGCCGCCGTTCGCGCAGCGCTTCGATGCGTCCGGTGGCGGAATCGAAGCGCACGCTGCGCTTGGTCTCGATCCGCTCGGCAAACAGCGCCTCGACCGTCGCGGGATCGATCTGCGCTGCCGAAAGGATGCGCGCGCCCGAAGCCATGCCCTGCGTCTCCGCCACCGCCAGCCATTCGGCCCGCGCGAGCGGGGAAGTGGGGTCTAGCTTGAAGCCGCGCCCACCCGCCGAAGCCCAGGTCTCACCCGATGCGTCCCGGCGCTTGGCGATACGATCGGGGAAAGCGAGCGCGACGCAGGTGGCAACATCGCCCTCGCCATTGCCCGATACCAATTTGGCCCAGCGCTCCGCCAGCCGCCGCGAACCTTCGGCGCGGGGCCCGCGCTCATTCCGCCAGCGCCGCAGCCTTAGCTCCAGATCGGCATCATTGCCGCCCAGCCCGCGCTCGCCGAGCAGCACTGCGATCTGCGCGGCGGTATGCGCCAGCCCCATTTCGCCTGCGCGCACCAGCATATGGCCGAGGCGCGGGGGCAGCGGCAGGCGGGCAATCGTCTTGCCATGTGCGGTCGGCCGGCCATCCGCGTCGATCCCTTCCAGCGCCCTCAGCCGGGCCCGCGCTTCCGAAATCGCCGCGTCGGGCGGTGGATCGAGCCACGCCAGTTCGCGCGGATCGCTCACCCCCCACAGCCCGCAATCGAGCGTCAGCGCCGAGAGATCGGCCTCCAATATCTCGGGCGGATCGAAGCGCGGCAGCCCGGCGGTCGCGGCTTCCTCCCACAAGCGATAGGCGACCCCCGGCCCCTGTCGCGCCGCGCGGCCCGCCCGCTGCGTGGCGGAGGCCTGGCTCGCCCGCTCGGTCACCAGCCGCGTCATCCCGGCCGCCCGATCGTAACGCGGGCGGCGCGCGAGGCCCGAATCGACCACCACGCGAATCCCGTCGAGCGTCAGCGAAGTTTCGGCAATCGACGTGGCGAGCACCAGCTTGCGTCGCCCCTCCGGATCTGGGCCGATCGCGGCGCGCTGCGCGGCGGGGTCCATGGAGCCATGCAGCCGGTGGAGGACTATGCTTGCCATATTCTCCAGCCGGTCCGCCGTCCGCTCGATCTCGGCAACGCCTGGCAGAAAGGCGAGCACGCCGCCTTCGGCTTCGCGCAGCGCGGTGCGCACCGCCGCTGCCATCGAATCTTCGATCCGCGCTTCCGCCGCGCGGCCGATATGGCGCAGTTCGAGCGGATAGCTCCGCCCCTCGCTCTCGATCACGGGAGCATTCCCCATCAGCCCCGAGAATCGCGAGCCATCCAGGGTTGCCGACATCGCCACCAGCCGCAGATCGGGGCGCAGCGCGCTCTGCGCATCCAATGCCAGCGCCAGCCCGAAATCCGAATCGAGGCTGCGCTCATGCACTTCGTCGAACAACACTGCCGATACGCCGGCCAGTTCGGGATCGCTCTGGATACGATTGACGAAAATCCCCTCGGTAATCACCGTCACGCGCGTCGCCGCCGACCGTTTCGAATCGAGCCGCGTTGCATAACCGAAAGTCTTGCCGACCGATTCGCCCGCCAACGAGGCCATCCGCTCGCCCGCCGCCCGCGCCGCCAGCCTGCGCGGCGACAGCAGCAAGATCTCGCCGGTGCACCAATCCTCGCTCAGCAGTGCCGGCGCGACCGCCGTCGTCTTGCCCGCACCCGGCGGCGCCACCAGCACGGCGTTGCTCCCGCCCCGCAACGCGGCAAGCAATTCCGGCAAAACATCGTGGATCGGCAGCTTCTCACGCATCAGGCTGCAACCAATTTAGGAAAGCCGGGTTGGGCGCAAGCACGCGAAGGAGAGAGACGATGGCCCGCACCCTGTCCCAATTCACGATCACTCCCGATGGCAATGGCGATTACGTCCTCAGCCTTGAGGACGATGACGGCGAGACGCTCGATTTCACCGCGAGCTATGAACAGCTCGATCTGATCACCGAAGCGATCGAGGAAGTGCTCGATACCGATGAGGAAGATGCCCTCGGTGTCGACGATGACGAGGACGAGATGACGCCCGAGGAGTGAGTTAGAGCGCCCGGATCACGTCAAAGCCGCCGGGCCAGATCGCATCCTCGATCGTATCGCCGAGCATCGCCACCACAGCGAGCGCGAAGGCGATGATGAACAGATCGAGGATCGCGACGCCCATCCAGACGAGATAGGGGTGGAACGGCCCGATCCGATCGAGACCATCCGGCAAGGGCTTGCGCGCGGACATTAAAAGGCCCGCGCCACGGCGAACTCGACGGCCTCGACCATCGCGTCCTTGGCCGCGCCGCTGGCGAAGCCGCCCAATGCGTCGATCGCGCGCTGGCCATAATGGCGCGCGCGGGCGAGCGTGTCGTCCACTGCGCGGCTCGATTGGACCAGACGCTTGGCTTCGGCGAAATCGGCGTCGGAGACTCGAAGCCCCGAAATCGCATCCTTCCAGAAGGCCCGCGCAGTCTCATCGCCGCGTGCGTAAGCCAGGATGACCGGGAGCGTCATCTTGCCTTCGCGGAAATCGTCGCCCGCATCCTTGCCCATCGTCCCTGCGTCCGAGACGTAATCGATCGCATCGTCGACGAGCTGGAATGCGATGCCGAGGTTGCGGCCGTACGCATCGAGCGCCGCCTCATCGCCTTCACCGCGCTCGGCCACCACTGCCGCGATCCGGCAGGCGGCGGCGAACAAGGCTGCGGTCTTGGCGCCGATAATGTCGAGATAGCGCTCTTCGCTCACGTCGAGTCGGCGCACGGCGGTAAGCTGGTTGACCTCGCCCTCGGCGATCACCGCCGATGCGTTGCTCAGGATCTTGAGCACCTTGAGGCTGCCATCCTCGACCATCAGCTCGAAGCTGCGCGAGAACAGGAAATCGCCGACCAGCACGCTCGCCGGATTGCCCCAGATGATGTTCGCGGTGCGCTTGCCCCGGCGCAGATCGGACGAATCGACTACATCATCGTGCAGCAATGTCGCGGTGTGGATGAACTCGACACTCGCGGCGAGCCGGTGATGCCGGTTGCCCGAATAGCCGAGCAGCTGCGCGCTCGCGAGGGTGAGCATCGGCCGCATCCGCTTGCCGCCGCCGGCGATCAGATGACCTGCCAGCTCGGGGATCAGCGGAATGCTCGATTGCATGCGGTCGAGGATGACCGCGTTCACGAGATGGAGATCATGGGCGACCAGCGCCAGCATTGGATCGAGCGAAGGCTGGGGGTTGCCTCCGAGGCGGTGTATCGTCGCGCTCATATGGGCGCTCTGGCGTGGGAAGCCGGTAAAGGCAAGGCTTGCTTGGCGCGAATGGGTACGCAAAGAGAGCATATGTCCGACGAGCAACTAGTCCGCTTCCGCCAGAGCATCGATAATATCGATGCGGCGCTGGTCCATATGCTCGCAGAGCGCTTCAAGGTGACGCAGGCGGTGGGCGCTTATAAGGCCACGCACGGGCTTCCTCCCGCCGATCCGGGCCGCGAGGAAGCGCAGATCGCGCGGCTGCGGGCGCTGGCCAAGGGCGCCGATCTCGATCCCGAATTTTCCGAGAAATTCCTGCGCTTCATCATCGATGAAGTGATCCGGCATCATCAGCAGGCGCGCGACAAGGTATAGCGGGAACCCGTTGCCGTTCCCACCGTTCGGCCTGAACTTGTCGAAGGCTTTTCTCGATCGCCAGGCCGCCGTTCGACAAGTTCAGGGCAATCGGAGTGGGGACCAGATTGAGCGACGATTATCTGATCTTCCGCCCCGACGATGTCGATCTGGCGCGCTCGCCGCTGCGGCGCGGGGTGTCCGAGCCGACCTATGTGCTCGGTGCGTTCAATCCCGGGTTGGCGCGGCTGTCGAACGGCAATCTGCTGCTGATGGTCCGCGTGGCCGAAGCTTTGCGGGAGCCGGTGGACGGCGATTCGGCCCGCGCGATTCGCTGGACGCCGCAAGGCTATGTTCTCGATCGCCATGCGCTGGCGAGCCTCGAAATGGGCGACCCCCGCCAGTTCGCGCTAAAGGATCGCAATCCCCGACTGCTCGGGCTCACCTCTCTGTCATGGCTGCTGCCCGTCGAGATCAGCGGCGATGGGCGCGAGATCGTGAAAATCCATTACGACAAGGCCATCGAGCCGAGCGCGAGCTATATGGATTATGGCGTCGAGGATGCCCGGATCAGTCTGGTCGGCGGCAGCTGGTGGATGACCGTCTGCGGGGTCTCCGCCGAGCGGCACTGCACCGCGATGTACCATTCGGTGAATGGCCTCGATTATAAATTGCTCGGCGTGGTCCTCGATCACCAGAATAAGGACATGCTGCTGTTCGAAGGCAAGGTCGGCGGCAAGTTCATGGCGCTCACCCGGCCGCTCGGCGAGGTCTATTTCGCCTATCCGCAAGACAGCGAATGGCTCGGCGGCCCTTCGATCAACATGGCGCAATCACCGGATGGCCTCCATTGGAAGCCGCTCGACACCCCCGGCATCCGCGCGCGCAAGGGCACGACCAGCACCCAGCGAATCGGCGGCGGCAGCCAGCCTGTGCTTACGCCCGAGGGGTGGCTGATGATCTATCACGGCGTCGAGAAACAAGGTGCGGTCGGCGTCTATCGCAGCTTCTGGGCGCTGCTCGACCGCGACGATCCCTCGAAAATCCTCCGGCTGGAGGACTGTACCCCGCTGATCGAGGCAAACCCGGCGCTGACTGCCGATATCGCGCACCAGATGTATCTGCCGACCCCTGTGGTCTTCACCACCGGGCTGGCGGACGGCGGCGATCATTATATCGTCGCGAGCGGCGAGGCCGACCTTGCCTGCCGCATCACCCATATCCCGAAGGAGCGGTTCGCGTGACCCATCCCGAATGGTGGAAATCCGCCACGATCTACCAGATCTACCCCCGCTCGTTTCAGGACTCGAACGGCGACGGCATCGGCGATCTGCGCGGCATCGAGTCACGTCTCGACGACCTTAAAGCACTCGGCGTCGACGCGATCTGGATCTCGCCGATCTTCCCCTCGCCCATGGCCGACTTCGGCTATGACGTAGCCGATTATTGCGGGATCGATCCCCGCTTCGGCACGCTCGAAGACTTCGATTCGCTCCTCAAAGCCGCGCACGATCGTGGGCTGAAACTGCTCCTCGATCTTGTCCCCAATCACACCTCGGACGAGCATCCCTGGTTCAAGGAAAGCCGCAGTTCGCGCGATAATCCCAAGCGCGACTGGTATCTTTGGCGCGATCCCAAGCCGGACGGCTCACCCCCCAATAACTGGATCAGCGATTTCGGCGGCAGCGCGTGGGAATATGACGCGCAGACCGGCCAATATTATTACCACGCTTTCCTCAAACAGCAGCCCGACCTCAACTGGCGCAATCCGGACGTTCGCGCCGCGATGATGCAGGTGCTGCGCTTCTGGTTCGCGCGCGGCATCGACGGTTTCCGGATCGACGTGCTGTGGCACATGATCAAACACGCGGATTTCCCCGATAATCCGAAGAATGCGGAATGGCGCGAAGGCTGGCCCGAATACGCCACCGTCCACCAGCTCCACTCGACCGACCAGCCCGAAGTCCACGATATCGCCGGCGAAATGCGCGCCATCGCCGACGAATATGGCGCCCGCGTCCTGATCGGCGAAATCTATCTGCCGGTGCCCAAACTCGTCACTTATTACGGCACGCCCGAAGCGCCCGGCGTGCATCTTCCTTTCAATTTCCAGCTGATCGCCGCCGATTGGGACGCCCGCAGCATCGCGCGCAAGATCGAGCGCTATGAGGGCGCATTGCCCGAGGGCGGCTGGCCCAATTGGGTGCTCGGCAATCACGATCGCCCGCGCATCGCCACCAAGGTCGGAGCCGAGCAGGCCCGCGTCGCGATGATGCTGCTCCTTACGCTCCGCGGCACGCCTACGATGTATTATGGCGACGAACTCGGCATGGAAGACGTGCCGATCCCGGCGCATCTCGTGCAGGACCCGCGCGAACTCAACGAACCCGGCATCGGCATGGGCCGCGATCCGGTGCGCACCCCGATGGCGTGGGACGCCAGCATTAATGCGGGCTTCTCCAGCGCCGAGCCGTGGCTCCCGCTCCACGCAGATTGGTCGGCCCGCAACATGGCCGCGCAACAGGGCGATCCCGGTTCGATGTGGCGCTTCACGCAAAAGCTGCTCGCACTCCGCCACCAGCACCCGGCGCTCGCCATCGGCGACTATGCCGGCGTCGAAGCGATCGGCGACGTCCTGGCTTATGAACGCCGCTCGGGCGACGAACGCTTGCTGGTCGTGCTCAATCTCGGCGGCACCGCGCAGAGCTTCGCCATCCCCGAATGGGCCGAAGGGCTTTCCGTCCTCGCCTCCGCGCAAGGCGGCCAAGACCCCGCGATCCTCGGCCCCAACGAAGGCTATATCCTGGCATGAAAATCGCGATGCTCGCCCCGATCGCGTGGCGTACCCCGCCGCGTCACTACGGCCCATGGGAGCTGGTAACGAGCCTGCTGACCGAAGCGCTGGTCGCGCGCGGCGTGGACGTCACGCTCTTCGCCACGCAGGATTCGCTGACCAGCGCCACGCTCGCGGGCGTGGTCCCGGCAGGCTATGCCGAAGACCCGCGTGTCGACGCCAAGGTCTGGGAAATGGCCCATCTCGCGCATGTCTTCGAGCGGGCGGGCGCGTTCGACATCATCCACAATCAGGCCGATTTCCCCGCCCACGCCTTTGCCGGACTGGTTACCACCCCGATGGTCACCACCATCCACGGCTTCTCGTCGGATCGCATTTTGCCGATGTATAAGCCGTACGAAGACCGCGTGCACTTTGTGGCGATCAGTGATGCGGATCGCCATCCGAGCCTGAAATACGCCGCGACGATCCATCACGGCATTCGCCTCGATGAATTCCCGTTCGTGGACGACGGCGGCGAGGATCTGCTCTTCTTCGGCCGCATGCACCCTGACAAGGGCGCAGCCGAAGCGATCCTGGTCGCCCAAGCCACCGGCCGCCGCCTGAACCTTTACGGCATCGTTCAGGATTCCGGTTATTTCGACCGCGAAGTGGCCCCCCATCTCAACGAGCAGATCGTCTATCACGGCCCTGTCGGCGGTGAGGCCCGGCTCAACGCGCTCGGCAACGCGCAGGCACTGCTCCACCTCATCAATTTCGACGAACCCTTTGGACTCTCGGTGATCGAAGCCATGGCCTGTGGCACGCCCGTCATCGCAATCAATCGCGGCAGCATGCCCGAACTGATTGACCACGGCGTAACCGGGATGCTGGTCGATTCGGTGGGCGAAGCAATTACCGCTTTGGGCACCATCCACGCCATCGATCGCGACGCCGCCCGCCGCGCAGTCGAAGCGCGATTCTCGGTCGAAGCGATGGCCGACAAATATATCGCGCTCTACCGCCGCATCCTCGCCCGCTGAACCATTCGCCGTCCCGAGCGGTTATTCCCCCATGCTCAACCGTATAACCGACGCCGCAGGCAATCTGATGCAGCCCCCGCCGGGCATGGCGTTCGACTTTTCCGAGCCGCGCGGCGAACCCGCTTTGGTCCCCGCCAATTCGGTATCATGGCGGATTTTCAAGAACCCGGTGTCGCTGTTCGTCGGCGGCGTGGCCGCAGTGATCCTCGAACTCGCCGAGCCTTCGGTGCGCTCGGGCGTGTGGGAGCATAGCTCGTTCCGCAAGGACGCCGCGATGCGCCTGCGCCGCACTGGGTTTGCCGCGATGATGACCGTCTACGGCCCGCGCAGCGCCGCCGAGCGGATGATCGCGCATGTCGTGCAGATGCATCAGCGGGTGCAGGGCCAGACGCCCGACGGCACCGAATATCACGCCAACGATCCCCGTTTGCTCGATTGGGTACAGGCCACCGCGTCGTTCGGGTTCATCCATGCCTATCACCGCTTCGCCCGCCCGCTCAGCCGCGAACAAAGATCGCGGGCTTTCGCCGAAGGCGCACAGGCGGCGCGGCTATATGGCGCAACCGGCGCGCCGCAATCGCTGGAGGCATGGGAGACGATGCTCGAGGATATGCGCGACACGCTCGAACCCTCGCCGATCGTCCGCGAGTTCCTCGATCTGGTCGGCAAGGCCGATGTGTTGCCCCGTCCGCTCCGCCCGCTTCAGCGCCTGATGGTCCGCGCCGCAGTCGAGATCACGCCGCCTTGGGTGCGCGAGCGGCTGGGGCTTGCGGGCAAAAGCGAGGGCCTGTCGCGCCCCGAACGGGCGCTGGTCCGCATGATGGCGCGCATGGCCGAACGCGTGCCGCTGCGCACCGCACCGCCTGCACAGGCATCGTTGCGCATGGGTCTCCCGGCGAACGCGCTTTACGCCTGAGGCGGCGCGCTTATTGCCACCCGCTCACCCTGAGCGGGTTTAGGTCTCCGGTTATTCCGCCGCGATCAAATTCTCGGCCCCGCCGAGATCGACCGACACCAACCGGCTGACCCCGCGCTCGACCATCGTCACGCCGAACAATCGGTGCATACGGCTCATCGTCGCGGCATTGTGGGTGACGATCAGATAACGCGTCGCGGTCTCGCGGGTCATCGCTTCCAGCAGATCGCAGAAGCGCTCGATATTGGCATCGTCCAATGGCGCATCGACTTCGTCGAGCACGCAGATTGGTGCGGGGTTGGTCAGGAACAGGGCAAAGATCAGCGCGACTGCCGTCAGCGCCTGCTCGCCGCCCGAAAGCAATGTCAGCGATTGCAGCTTCTTGCCCGGCGGCTGCGCCATGATCTCAAGCCCCGCCTCGAGCGGGTCGTCCGAATCGACCAGCTCCAAATGCGCCTGCCCGCCGTTGAATAACGTGCTGAACAGCCGCCGGAAATGCACATCGACCGCTTCGAACGCCGCGAGCAGCCGCTGGCGGCCCTCGCGATTGAGCGTGCCGATGCTGCCGCGCAGCCGGTTCACCGCCTGGGCGAGTTCGTCGCGTTCCTGGGCATTGGTGGTGAACGCGGCTTCCAGTTCGGCCAACTCGCTCTCGGCGACCAGATTGACCGGCCCGATCCGCTCGCGTTCGGCGCTGAGGCGTTCGTGCGCCGCGGATTCGTCCTGCGGGGTCTTTACCGTCTCCGAATCGAAGCCGGCTTTCTGTGGCAATAAGGGGGGCGGGCATTCGAAGCGCTCACCCGAAAGCCGCCCCATCTCGATCCGCCGCGCTTCCTGATTCTCGGCCCGGGCCAATGCCCCGGCGCGCTCCTCGCGCGCCTGCGCCAGCGCTTCGTTGGCGGCGCGTACTGCGCCCTCGGTTGCGCGCAATCCCCCCTCGGCAGCCTGTTCGGCGGCCTGCGCCGTCGAAGACTGACTGCGCGCCGCTTCGCTCTCGGCTTCGGCTGCGGACACCTTGGCATCGAGTTCGGCCGGTCGGGCAGCGATCCGCTCGCTTTCCTCGGCCAGGTCGGTGGCGCGCTTGTCCATCTCGGCACTGCGTCGGGCTGCTTCACCCGCGCGCGATTTCCAGCTCTTGGCTTCCGCGCCGGCAGCGGCAAAGCGCTCGCGGGCCTGTGCGATCTCGCGTTCCAGCGTGCCGCGTTCGGCGCGTGCCGTGGCGGATGCGGCGCGCTTGGCTTCGGCATCGGCGGAAAGCGCCGCCACCTTGTCGCGCGTCGCACTGCCATCGGGTAGCGCCGCCTTGGCCGCTTCGGCGCGCGCGCGCTCGGAGCCTGCCTCGTCCTGCTCGGCGGATACCCGCGCGCGGCGTTGCTCCAGATCGGTGCGCTGCGAATCGAGCCGTTCCAATTGGGCGGTGGCGCGATCCTCGGCGCGGGTCGCGTCGCGCCCGGCATTCTCGGCATGCTCCAGCACGCGGCGGCAATCGCTCGCGGCACGCCGCGCCTCGGTGATCGATTCCTCGATCCGGGCCAGTTCGGCATCGCAGCTATCGACTGCGCGCACCGCCGCCGGCCGCGCCTTTTCGATCACCGCCAGCCGGTTGATGTTCTGCAGCCGCTGCGCTGCCGCCGCGCCGCCCGATTTGGCGACATAGCCGTCCCAGCGCCGCAGCACGCCACCCAGGGTCACCAGCCTCTGTCCTACTGCAAGCGGCTGACCGTCATCGCTTTCGGCGACCAATACTTGCGCCAGCCGTCGCGCGATCGCCCCGGGCGCGGCGACATGCCGGGCCAGCGGGGTCGTTCCGGCTGGTGCGCCCGGATCGCCGGGTAGCGCCTCTGCGCCGGCCCAATAGCGTTCGGACGATGCATCCAGCCCCGCCTCCAGATCGTCGCCCAATGCTGCGGCCAGCGCGCGCTCATAGCCGGCGTCGACCTTCAGCCTGTCGAGCAGCCGGTCCTTGTCGGAGGGGCGGGTTGCCTTGGCCAGCGCCTGCGCTTCGCTGTCGAGTTGGGCCAATTCGGCATGCGCCGATGCTCGTGCCGATTGCGCCCGGTTGCGTGCTTCCACGCCCGATCGCTCCTCGGCATCCGCCCGCGCCAGCCCGGTGCGGGCGCTCTCCGCCTGACGCAGCGCTTGCGCGCGCGCTTCGACGGCACGCGCTTTCTCCGTCTTGAGGGGCTCGGGGTCGCCCAGCGCGCGAAGCTCGGCTTCGATCCGGTCGCGGTCGCGGTTGCTGCGCTCGACGCGGGTGTGCGCCGCCGCCAGCGCCGCTTCGGCGACTCGCGTCTCGGCGGCTTCGCTGGCCTGCGCCGCCAACGCCTGGGCCAGCGCGACTTCGGCATCGCGCGCGGCGCGCTCGGCCTCGGCCAGTGCCGCGTCGAGCGTCGGCATCCTCGTGGTGGCAGCGGCGATACGCGTGTCGAGCGCCGTCTCTTCCTCGGCCAGCCGGGCCAGTGCTTCGGCGGCGTCGCGGGCCAATGCCCCCTCGCGCCCGCGATCCTCGGCCAGCCGCGTCTCGGCATCGCGTAACTCGCCGATGCGCCGCTCGACTGTCGCACGCTCGCTGCGCAGCGTTGCCAGCGCGTGCATCGCCTCGGTCGCCCGGTCGCGCACCGCCAGCGCGTCGGCGCGTGCCGATGCCAGCGTCCCGGCGGCGGCCTGCTGGACGCCCACTGCATCCTCATGCGCCTGTGTCCGTGCCGCGACGGTCGCTTGCGCAGCTTGTGCTTCCTTGCTTGCCGCATCCGCCGCCGCTGCCGCATCGCGCCAGCGTGCAAAGATCATCCGCCCTTCGGCAATGCGGATCCGGTCCGAAAGCTCGCGGTAGCGCTCGGCCTGCCGCGCTTGCCGCTTCAGCGCGGCGGCGCGCGCTTCCTGATCGCCGATAACTTCGTCGAGCCGGGTAAGGTTCGCCTCGGTCGCGCGCAATTTCTGCTCGGCATCCTTGCGGCGCACATGCAGCCCGGCGATCCCGGCGGCTTCCTCGAGCATCGCGCGGCGCTCGGCGGGCTTGGCCGAGATGATCGATCCGATTCGCCCCTGGCTGACCAAGGCCGGCGAATGCGCGCCCGTCGCCGCATCGGCAAAAGCGAGGCCGACATCCTTGGCGCGCACGTCACGCCCGTTGATCCGATAGGCAGAGCCTGCGCCGCGCTCGATCCGGCGGACGACTTCGAACTCGTCCTCCCCGCCCACCTGATCGGCGAGGATCGAGACTTCGGCGAAATCGCGCGCGGGCCGGGTCGCGGTCCCGGCGAAGATCACGTCTTCCATCCCCGCGCCGCGCATCGATTTGGCGCTATTCTCGCCCATCGCCCAGCGCAGCGCTTCGAGAAGGTTGGATTTGCCGCAGCCATTGGGGCCGACAATCCCGGTCAGCCCCGGCTCGATTCGCAGATCGGCTGGGTCGACGAAGCTTTTAAAGCCTGTCAGCCGCAGCCGCTTGATCTGCATTTCGGGTCCTTACGCCCCCGGGCTCAGCGCGCGCCGGCTGCCTGCAACGCAGGCTCAACCTGCGCCCAGATCGCGGCTTCGACCTTCTTGCCATTGAGGAAGAAGCTCGGGGTGCCGGTCACGCCGCGATTGTTGGTCGCGTCGGCAAAGACGTCGGCGATGCTCTTGATCGTCGCCTGATCGTTCAGGCACTGGCGCGCCTTGGCTTCGGGCACGCCGCGCTGCTTGACGAACTCGATCATGCCGGCGGCATCGGCAATCGCTACTGCTACCTGTGCCGGGGTCATGTTCTGGAACTGCTGGGTGAGCTGCGGCGGCATTGCCTGCATCCGCTCGCCAAACTCCTGCTGTGCGCCAAAGAGCTGATCGAGCATCGGGAAGAAGCCCGCGGTGCCGACGCACTGGTTGAGCAGCGCCAGCGCCAGATCGGGCGCGCCGTGCAGCGGGTAATCGCGGAATTCGTAGCTGACCTTGCCGGTCGAGATATATTTGGTGCGCAGCGGCTCCATGCCCTCCGCGGCGAAGCGGCCACAGGTCGGGCAGGTGCGCGAACCATATTCGACCAGCTTGAGCGCAGCGTTCGGATTACCCTGAACAAAGCCGCCCTCAGGCGTCTTGTTGACGACATCGACCCAGGCCTGATTGGCGGGGGCGGGAGCTGCCGCGACATCGGTGGCCGAGATGATCGGGGTCGAGCTGTTGGTCTCTCCACCGCCGCATGCGGCAAGCGCGAGCAGCGAGGTCAGGGCAAGGGCGAAACGCATGAGGTCTTCTCCAGGTTTTGATTCTGTATTCAGCCGATGGCGGCGATGAGCAAGGGTTCGAGCGCCCCCCAGTCATGCGGCTCGACCAGTTGGTCGTTGATCAGGAAGCTCGGGGTGCCGTGCACGCCCAGTTTCTCGCCGTCCTGTGACGTCTTGTTTATCGCGATCAGCAACTTCTCGTCGGCAAGACAGACCCGCGCCTTGGCGTCGGGCAGGCCTTGTTGCTTGCTAAACTCCAGCCAGCCGAGCGCTTCGGCATAGGCTCCGGCGATCTGGTTTTCGGGAAGCGAAAGGATCGCGTCGCGACGCGCCTTGTCCTGCTCCAGCGCCTTGAGGCGGCCACTGGCGGCGGTCTGCGCGGCAAACATCGCGTCGAGAACCGGGAAGAAGCGCTCGTTCGCCATGCATTGGTTGACCACGGCCGCGATCATATCGGGCGCGCCATGGATCAGAAAATCGCGGAATTCGTAGCTGACCTTGCCGCTCGCGATATATTTGGCGCGCAACGGCGGCATCGCCTCCTCGGCGAAACGCGCGCAGCTGGGGCAGGTGCGCGCGCCATATTCGACCAATTTGACCTTGGCATTGGGATTGCCCTGGCGAACCCCGCCCTCGGGCGTGCGCACGACCACGTTCACCCAGCGTGTCGGGGCGGGCTTGGCGACGGTCTTCGCCTTGGCAACCGGGCGCTTCTGGGCCGCAGCGGGCGTGGCCATGCCGGTCATCAGCAAGCAGGCGGCGAACAGGCCGAGGATGCGCATCAGTCTATCTTTCCGATCTTGGGTTTCTGGTCGTTCGCCAGCACGCCGGCGGCAAGCGCTTCGAGCACGTTCTTTAGCTCGGGATCGGCAATGCCGCGCAGGCTGGCGCTAATCTCTTCGGTCAGCGGCTTGAGGCTGGGCGGCGGCACTGGCTTGTCGAGTTTCTTCACTTCGCCATGCCGGATCGAGAGCCGCGCAACGGCGGTATAGCCAAAGAAGCGGTTCACCCGCTCGACGATCTCCGGGGCGATATGCTGCATCATCGGGGCATGCGCGCCGCCCACCACCAGCGTCAGCACGCCCTCGGCTCGCTGCCCTTGGGGAAAGCGGATCGATTCGGGGGTGGAGACGCGGGCATAGCGCTCGCCGACAATCTCGGCCCAGCGGCTGACGATCGAATGCTGGACGAAGCCGAACTTGCGAAACGCGGCGCGGCCGACATCGGGCAGCAGCTCGGATACGGCGCGGGCGCGCATTGCGCGCGGTGGCGGCGTCGGCGCGGGCTTGGGCTGCCGGATCGTGGTGCGCGGGGGCTTCGTCATTCGCAAACAGCCATGCCATAGGGGCCTGTGCCCGACAACAAGCCACGCGCAATCGCCGCGGACCTTCTCTCCTGGTATGATGTCCACGCCCGCGCGCTGCCGTGGCGCGCGGCGCCGGGAGCGAATGCGCCCGATCCCTATCGCGTATGGCTGAGCGAGATCATGCTCCAGCAGACGCAGGTGGCGAGCGCGAAGCCCTATTTCGAGAAGTTTACGGAGCGCTGGCCGAGTTTCGCGGCGCTGGCAGCGGCGGAAGATGCCGATCTGATGGCCGCATGGGCGGGGCTTGGCTATTATGCCCGCGCCCGCAACCTGCTCGCCTGCGCTCGCGAAGTCGCCGCCTTGGGCGAACTGCCCGGCACCGAGGCGGCGCTGCTCAAGCTACCCGGGATCGGCGGCTATACCGCTGCGGCGATCGCTGCGATCGCGTTCGGGCAGCGTGCGGTGGTGGTCGATGCCAATGTCGAGCGGGTCGTCTCGCGGCTGTTTGCGGTGACCGAATCGCTGCCGGGCGCGAAGAAACGCATCCACGCGCTGACCGATTCGATCACTCCCGATGCCCGCGCGGGCGACTTCGCACAGGCGATGATGGATCTGGGCAGCACTATCTGCACCGCGCGCAGCCCGCGCTGCCTGCTCTGCCCCCTGCGCGCGGATTGCCAGGGGTTCGCCAGCGGCGCACCCGAGCGCTTCCCGATCAAAGCAGCCAAGACTCCCAAGCCGCAACGCTATGGCACGATGTTCTGGCTGACGCGTGGCGATACGGTGCTGCTCGTTCGCCGCCCGGACAAGGGGCTGCTGGGCGGGATGCGCGCTTTGCCCACCGGGCCGTGGGTCGATTCGCCGCCGGGTCTGGAGGGCGCGCCCGCACCCGCCGACTGGCATATGCTCGAAGAGCGTGCCGCGCACGGATTTACCCATTTCAATTTGCAACTCGCCCTTGCAGCCGCCCAAGCTGCGGAGCATGAAACGCCGGCAGGCGAATGGTGGCCGATAGCCGACATCGAATCGGTGGGCCTGCCGACGGTTTTCGCCAAGGCGGCACGGATTTTCGGGAGAGAATGATGCGCGGATTGATCGGGTTCGGATTTGCCGGGATGGCCATGCTGGCCTCGCCAGCGCTCGCGCAAACAGCCCCGGCAGTGCCCGGCGTCGCGGCCCAGACCGAAGTCGCCAAGACCTATGTGGCCAATGGCTCGGTAGCCGGGATCGTCATCCTCACCGGCCATGGCAGCGGCAAGAGCGATAGCATTACCGTCACCTCGGAAGGCAAGATCGGCGCCGCCGCCGATTCGCCCAAGGCCGATGCGAACAGCCTGTGGCGCATCTATTCGATGACCAAGCCGATTACCGGCATGGCCGCGATGATCCTGATCGATGACGGCAAGCTCAAGCTCGACGATCCGATCAGCAAATATATCCCGGCGTTCAAGGACATGAAGGTGCTGATCGACCCCAAAAAGGGTCTCGAAAGCCGCCCGGCGACCACCCAGATCACCGTGCGCCATCTGCTCACCCACACGGCGGGTCTCGGCTATATCCTTCCGGGCCAGACCGGGCCGCTGATCGACGAATATGGCCGGCTCGGGATCAATCCGGCACAGGTCAACGCAGCGCTGGAAAGCACCACCCGCCCGTCGCGCCCCGCCAGCCTTGAGGAATTCGCCAACCGGCTCGCGACCTTGCCGCTGCTCTCCGAGCCGGGCACCAAATGGAGCTATTCGATCGGGCTCGATCTGCTCGGCCGCGTCATCGAAGTCGCATCGGGCATGCCGTTCGACAGCTTCGTCAACACCCGCATCTTCGCCCCGCTCAAGATGCAGTCGAGCTATTGGACCGTACCGGGCAGCGAAGTCGGCCGCTTTGCCGATAATTTCGCGTCGCTCGGCGGCACCCGCGTGGTGATGGATCCGGCCAAAAGCTCGGTCTATCTGACCCCGCCCAGCTTCCCTTATGGCGGCGCCAGCCTGGTAATGTCGGCGAAGGATTATGATCGCTTCCTCCACATGCTGCTGAACGGTGGCGAACTCGATGGCGCACGAGTCTTGAAGCCCGAGACCGTAAAACTCGGAATGTCGGATCTGCTGCCCGCGGGCGCGGACACCAGCCTGCTCAACACCAATCGTGCGGGCGGCGTCTCATTGGGCTTTGGTGCCGGCGGTTCGGTCTATCTGGCGGATGCGCCCGGCGGTGCCGGCAAGGGCACCTATGGCTGGGGCGGTGCAGCCGGCACGATCGGCTGGGTCGATCCGGTCCACAAATTGCGCGTGACCGTGATGGTCAATCTGTTCGGCGACCTCAAGCTGCGCGACGACACCACCAAGGCGATCTTCGCCGATCTGGGGAAATGAACCCGCCCGGCTTCACCGGCAGCACGCTGGATCGCGCGGACCGCGTCCGCCACGAGCCCGAATTGCTCGCGGCGGCGATCGGTGATCCCAAGGCGCGGTTGCTGGTCCTGAACGGGCTCGATCCCGAACTCGACGATTATGATCGCCTGCGCTGGACCAATCTCGCCATGGCGACGGGCGAATTGCTGTTCCTCGGCTTTTACGAAGGCTCGCCGCGATTCGTCTCGGCGCTGCCCGAGGGAGTACGCCCGCCCGCGACGCGGTCGATGGCATTGTTCGGGATGCTCGATCGCTTCACCCGCGAAGATGCCGCGCTTTATGCCGCCGCGCGCAGTCTGGTCGATTGGCATGCCCGCCACGGCTTTTGCGCGGTCTGCACGACGCCGAGCGACATTTTCCGCGCCGGCTGGGGCCGCAAATGCTCCAATTGCCGCGCCGAGCATTTCCCGCGGGTCGATCCGGTCGTCATCATGCTCGCCGAACTGGGCGATCGCGTGCTGCTCGGCCGCCAGCCCGCATGGCCGCCGGGTCGCTATTCGGCGCTGGCCGGGTTTCTCGAAGTCGGCGAATCGATTGAGGATGCAGTCGCGCGCGAACTGCATGAGGAATCCGGCGTAAGGGTTCGCGATATTCGCTATGTCGCCAGCCAGCCCTGGCCGTTCCCCTCGTCGCTGATGATCGCCTGTATCGGCGTGGCCGATGACGAAGCGATCACGCTCGACGTGCATGAGCTGGAGGACGCTCGCTGGTTCACCCGCGATCAGGTCGAACGCGCATTGGCGGGCGATCCGGAAGCCGCCTTCATCGCTCCGCCGCCTTACGCCATCGCTCACAGCTTGCTGACGGCGTGGGCAGAGGGGGCCTGACGCCATTCATCTCCCGCCGGGACGACGGCTGGCTTGCAATGTAGGATTTCGCCTGCTTGGCTAAGAGCGCGGCATGCTCTGGCGGCATTGCCGTCCGCTCTTTGAAATAGCCGGTTCGAAAGGCCCATGGTCAGTGCGAACATTGGGGAACATTCGCGCCGCGAAACCGGCGCTTGGGCCTAAACTTCGCCTGATCTTCCGCGCGTCAGGGCCGCACGCGCGCCTGCGGATAGGTGCCCAGCACCCGCGCCCACTTCGTATGGAAGCGCAGTTCCTCCAGCGCGCGGCCAACCGTGGCATCCGCCGGGCTGCCGACCACGTCGCAATAAAATTCGGTCGCCGCGAAGGTGCCGCCGCGCTGGTAGCTTTCCAGCTTGGTCATGTTGACGCCGTTGGTCGCGAAGCCGCCCAGCGCCTTGTACAGCGCGGCGGGCACGTTCTTCACTTCGAAGATGAAGGTGGTCATGAACGGTCCCGGCCCCTCATGTTCGGGAGCCGCACGGGCAAGGACGACGAAGCGCGTCATATTATGCTCGGCATCGGCGATGTCCGTTTCGAGCGTGTTGAGGCCGTAGAGATCGGCGGCGCGGGGCGGGGCCAGCGCAGCGACTTCCGCGTCCGCCATTTCGGCGACCATCGCGGCGGCGCCCGCGGTATCGGGATAGGGCAGTGGCGCGATCCCGCGTGCCTTCAGCCATTGATGGCATTGGCCCAGCGCCTGCGGATGGCTCATCGCCTGCTTCACTTGCTCGAGCTTGCCCGTGCCCATCAACGCGTAGCGGATCGGCAGGAAATGCTCGCCGGTGATCACCAGCCCCGATTCGGGCAGCAGGAAATGAATGTCGGCCACGCGGCCATGCAGCGAATTTTCAATCGGGATCATCGCGCAATCGGCGAGACCTTCCTTCACCGCGTCGATCGCATCCTCAAACGAAAAGCACGGAAGCGGCAGCCCGTTCGGAAAGGCTTCGAGTACGGCGATGTGCGAATTGGCACCCGGCGCACCCTGAAAAGCGACCGCGCGCTCAGGGGCCTTGGCGGCTTCTTCGATCATCGCCGCGACGATCGGGCGTGCAGGCGCTGCGAAATTCTCCATGGGTGGCGGCGATTAACCGGGGATACCTCGCCCGGCAAGCGGCTTGCGATGCGGAAACTCGCGCACTAGAGGGGTCTCGAAATCCACGATCAGAATTCCTCAGGGGCATAAGATGGAAGACCGCACAAACACGATCGCAGGTTGGGCACTGGCCGGCGGCATTGCCGCGCTTGGTCTCTCGATCGTTAGCGGAATGGTGTTTCACAACGAGCGTCCGGCCAAGATGGGCTATCCTATCGAAGGCGTTGAAGAGGCTGGCGCAGGTGGCGGTGCCGCTGTTGCCGCGCCGATCGCAGTGCGCCTTGCCGAAGCCGATCTCGCCAAGGGTGAAGCTTCGTTCAAGAAGTGCATCGCTTGCCACACGATCGCATCGGGCGGTGCCAACGGCCTCGGCCCGAATCTCTACGCCACGGTGAACAAGCCACACGGCCATATCGCGGGCTTCGCATATTCGGACGCGCTGAAGGGCGTACCCGGCACCTGGACCTTCGATGCGCTTGACGCATGGCTGGCCAGCCCGCGCAAATACGCGCCCGGCACCAAGATGACCTTCGCGGGCATTCCCGATGCGCAGGAGCGTGCCAACGTCATCGCTTATCTCAACGCGCAGGGCTCGAACGTGCCGTTCCCCGCCGCTCCGGCAGCAGGCGCCGAGCCCGCCGCCGAGGCGAACGTGACCGCGCAGGACGACACCGGCAACCTTTCGAATCAGGCTGGTCCGGCCACCGGCGCACCGTCGGTCGATCCGCAGGCGAAGATCGAAGCGGAGAAGAAGGGCCTCTAAGGCTCGCTTCACCGGCGCATGAAAAAGGCCCGCTCTCCGGTCTGGAGAGCGGGCCTTTTCATTTGGGCTCGGCCTTTGTTGAGGCTCAGGCCTTGGCCGGGTCCTGCTCGCGGTCCTGCCAGAATTTCTGGACCACGGCCCAGCCGTCCTCGGCGGTTTCGCAATAATGGAAGAGCTTGAGGTCCTTGGCGGCGATCACGCCTTCCTCGACCAACGCTTCGAAATTGACGACTCGCTCCCAAAAGGCGCGGCCGTAGAGCAGGATCGGGATCGGCTTGATCTTGCCGGTCTGAATCAGGGTCAGCAGTTCGAACAATTCGTCGAAGGTGCCGAACCCGCCCGGAAAGGCTGCCAGCGCGCGGGCATGGAGCAGGAAGTGCATCTTGCGCAGCGCGAAATAGTGGAACTGCATCGAAAGCGCCGGGGTCACATAGGGGTTGGGCGCCTGCTCATGCGGCAGCACGATGTTGAGCGCGATTGATTCCTGGCCGACATCGAGCGCGCCGCGATTGGCGGCTTCCATGATCGATGGTCCGCCGCCCGAACAGACGACGAAGTGCCGCTTGCCGGCTTCGTCGCGCGGGAAGACGCTGACCTTGCGCGCCAGTTCGCGCGCGACATCATAATATTTGCTCTTCTCGATCAGCCGCTCGGCAACGACCTTTTCCTGCTCGGTCTTCGCGGTGTCGCGCAGCAGCAGCGCCTTTTCGGGCTCGGGAATGCGGGCGGAACCGTAAAACACAAAGGTCGAGGCGATATTGGCTTCGTCGAGGATCAGCTGCGGCTTGAGCAGCTCAAGCTGAAAGCGCACCGGGCGCAGATCCTCGCGCAACAGGAAGTCCATATCCTGAAAGGCGAGGCGATATGCCGGATGTTCCGTTTGTGGCGTGCCGCTGTTCGTGTTGGCGCTGGCGGCTTCTTCGCGAGCGGGCTGGAAAACCCGGCTCGGCACTCTTGTTTCGTTGCTCATTTGTATCGGCTTAGGCTGATTGCGCGATAGCTGCAATCAGGCGCAGAATGGCCCCCGGCCCATGTCGAGATGCAAATGGTTGTAATGCGCCGCATTGTAATCCGGGCTGAGCACGGTCTTGAACCGGCGGCAGGCCGATATGTGCAGCGTCTTGAGAAACTCGCGGGTCGCGGGATCGCTCGATTTCCAGCCATGCTGGATCGTGATCCGCCGGCCATCCTTGAGCACAAAGCCCGAGACATCGACGGCGTTGGCGGTGCCATGTTCGGATATTTTGCCGACCGTCGCTGCGCCACCGCCGACGATCGCGCGGCAGGAATAGGTGCCATAGGTTTCGACGCGGACCAGTTCGCTGCCCATAATCTGCTTCGCGGCAGGCGCGACCGCATAGCGCACCCAAGCCGCGAACGTTTTTGCCAGCTCGCAGCGCATCGATTTGAGCCCCGTCACCGGCACGCCGATATCGAGCAATTGCACCGCGCCGGTCACCACGCAGCCTCCGCCGAAATCGCGATCGGGCAGCCCCGAATAGCGGACATCGGCGCGGGCCAGTTCGGTGAAGCATTGCTGGGTTGCACGCGGCGTGGGGCCGTTGAGCGTGATCGGGCCGGAAGGCCGCTCGCGAATCGGCGCAGGGCGTGGGGATGGCGCGGGGGAATCGTCCCCCCCGAACATGCAGGCGCTGAGAAGCAGCGGAAGAAGGATTAGGGCGATACGCATCGCGAATGCGATACCAGCGGGATGGTTAACGAGGCCTAAGCGAGACGATGGTCGCGGTGGCTAAGCGCAGCCGGGAGCGATATTTCCGCCCGCAAAACAAAAAGGGGATGCCGCATGATCCGGTTGCTTGCGACGATAATGGCTGCGCTGTTGGCGTCTCCCGCTTTGGCCCAGTCGCCGCCCGCCGAGCCGCTGCGTATTTCGCTATGGGAGAAAGGCGCGCCGGGCTTTGAGGAGCGCGCGAATATTCCCGAAGTTTCGAAGGAATATTGGACGCGCAACATCAATAATCCGAGCATCACTTATTATCCCGCCCGCGCCGAGCGCCGCACGGGCGCTGCGATCCTGATCATGCCTGGCGGCGCGCATGAATTTCTGGTCATCACCAGCGAGGGCGAGAATGTCGCGCGCTGGTTCGCCGAGCGCGGCGTGGCGGCGTTCGTGCTGCGCTACCGGCTGTTTCGCGGCAAGGAATCGCTGGGATATAGTTTCGACCATGCTCGCGCGGATGCTGCGCGCGGTATGCGCACCATCCGCAGCCGCGCGCCCGAATTTCGCGTCGATCCTGCGCGAATCGGCGTGATCGGCTTTTCGGCGGGCGGCGAACTTGCCCGCGCAACCACGCTCCGGCCGTTGCCCGCGACCAAGGGCGATTCGATCGACGCGCTCTCGTCACGTCCCGATTTCTCGATCCTCGTTTATCCCGGCCCGCTCCACGGCGAAGAGACGATCACGAAGGATTCGCCGCCGCTGCTGCTCACTGCGGCGACCGACGACGAATGCTGTTCGCAACCCACCGTCGAGTTGATGACGGCGTATCGCGCGGCGGGTGCTTCGGTAGAGATGCATTTATTCGCAGCGGGCGGTCATGCGTTCAATCTGGGCGAGCGTACCCCGTTCGTGAGCCTGCGCCACTGGGGTGACCGGATCACGGACTGGATGACCGATCGCGGCCTGTTTGCTGCATGGCCGGATGCAGCGAAGCCCTGATCTGAGCCACAATATTGCATCGCTGCACCGCAGCGCAATTGACTTCCGCCAAACCGCCGCTAGGGCCGTCGACGGGCCACGCGGTCCCAACGCCGCGCGTGCTCTCTGTGAGGAGAGACTACATGACTGAGTTACCTACCCGCCCGGCGGTTAAGCCGACGCGTCCGTACTTTTCTTCCGGCCCCTGCGCTAAGCCGCCGGGCTGGTCCGCCGAAAAACTAGATACCCAGGCTCTTGGGCGCTCGCATCGCTCGAAGATCGGCAAGACGCGTTTGCAATACGCGATCGATCTGATGCGCGAGTTGCTGAAGCTGCCCGATACGCACCGGATCGGCATCGTGCCGGGCTCGGACACTGGCGCCTTTGAAATGGCGATGTGGACGATGCTGGGCGCCAAGCCCGTCACTGCGCTGGCTTGGGAAAGCTTTGGCGAAGGCTGGGTGACCGATGCGGTCAAGCAGCTCAAGATCGACCCCACCGTGATTCGCGCCGATTATGGCCAGCTGCCCGATCTGGGCGCGGTCGATTGGTCGAACGACGTGCTGTTCACCTGGAACGGCACCACTTCGGGCGTGCGCGTGCCGAATGGCGCCTGGATCGCTGACGACCGCGAAGGGCTGAGCTTCGCCGACGCGACCAGCGCGGTGTTCGCTTACGATCTACCGTGGGACAAGATCGATGTCGCGACCTTCTCGTGGCAGAAGGTGCTGGGCGGCGAAGGCGGCCATGGCGTGCTGATCCTCGGCCCTCGCGCAGTCGAGCGGCTTGAGAATTACACCCCCGCATGGCCGCTCCCCAAGGTTTTCCGTCTGGTTTCCAAGGGCAAGCTCGCCGAGGGCGTGTTCAAGGGCGAGACGATCAACACCCCGTCGATGCTTGCCGTCGAAGACGCGATTTTCGCGCTCGAGTGGGGCAAGTCGATCGGTGGCGCTGAAGGGCTGATTGCCCGCTCGGACGCCAACGCCGCGGCGCTCGAGAAGATCGTTTCGGAGCGTGATTGGTTGGGCAATCTCGCAGTCGAAGAATCGATCCGCTCGAAGACCAGCGTGTGCCTGACGGTCGAAGGTGCCGACGAAGCGCTCATCAAGAAGATGGCCTCGCTTCTCGAAGCTGAAGGCGCTGCGCTCGACGTGGCCGGATATCGCGATGCCCCTGCGGGCCTGCGCATCTGGTGCGGCGCGACCGTGGATACTGCTGACGTGGAAGCACTCGGCCCGTGGCTCGACTGGGCCTACGCGACCGCCAAGGCCGCCTAAACTTTCCGACTGATTTTATCGCCCCGCCGCGCATGCGCGGGGCTGGAGACCTATCATGCCAAAAGTACTTATCAGCGACAAAATGGACCCCAAGGCCGCCGAGATCTTCCGCGCGCGCGGAGTCGAAGTGGACGAGATCACCGGCAAGTCTCCCGAAGAGCTGATGGCGATCATCGGCGAATATGACGGCCTTGCGATCCGCAGCTCGACCAAGGCGACCAAGGAAATCCTCGCCGCCGCGACCAATCTCAAGGTCATCGGCCGCGCCGGCATCGGCGTCGACAATGTCGATATCCCTGCGGCGTCGGCCAAGGGCGTTGTCGTCATGAACACCCCGTTCGGCAATTCGATCACCACCGCCGAGCACGCCATCGCATTGATGTTCGCACTCGCACGCGATCTGCCAGAGGCCGACAAGTCGACCCAGGCCGGCAAGTGGGAAAAGAACCGCTTCATGGGCGTCGAAGTGACGGGCAAGACGCTCGGCCTGATCGGCGCGGGCAATATCGGCTCGATCGTCGCGGATCGCGCACTCGGCCTGCGCATGAAGGTCATCGCATATGATCCCTTCCTGACGCCTGAGCGCGCCGTGGAAATGGGCGTTGAAA
This sequence comes from Sphingomonadales bacterium, assembly GCA_004173185.1. GTDB lineage: Bacteria > Pseudomonadota > Alphaproteobacteria > Sphingomonadales > Sphingomonadaceae > Sphingomonas. Next base: position 25,743 of record SEFZ01000038.1, read on the forward strand.
AGGTCGATCTCGACGGGCTGCTGTCGCGCGCCGATTTCATCACGCTGCACACCCCGCTGACCGATCAGACCCGCAACATCCTCTCGGCCGAGAATCTCGCCAAGACCAAGAAGGGCGTGCGCATCATAAATTGCGCACGCGGCGGACTGATCGACGAGGCGGCCCTCAAGGCGGGTCTCGACAGCGGCCATATTGGCGGTGCGGCGCTCGACGTGTTCGTGCAGGAGCCGGCCAAGGAATCGCCCTTGTTCGGTACGCCCAACTTCATCTCGACCCCGCATCTGGGTGCATCGACCAGCGAAGCGCAGGTCAATGTCGCCATTCAGGTCGCCGAGCAGATGGCCGATTTCCTGATGTCGGGCGGCGTGACCAACGCGCTCAACATGCCATCGCTCTCCGCTGAGGAAGCACCGCGCCTTAAGCCGTATATGGCGCTCGCCGAGCGTCTCGGCAGCCTGGTCGGCCAGCTCGCGCACGGCGCGCTCACCTCGATCTCGATCGAAGTCGAAGGTGCGGCCGCTGAGCTGAACCAGAAGCCGATCACCGGAGCCGTTCTCGCTGGCCTGATGCGCGTCCATTCCGACACGGTGAACATGGTCAACGCGCCCTATCTCGCCAAGGAACGCGGCCTCGACGTGCGCGAAGTGCGCCATGACCGCGAAGGTGATTACCACACGCTGGTTCGCGTCACCGTTGGCACCCAGGCGGGCGACCGCTCGGTTGCCGGCACGCTGTTCGGCAACCTCGCGCCGCGCCTGGTCGAACTGTTCGGCATCAAGGTTGAGGCCGATCTGGCGGGCGACATGCTCTACATCGTCAACGAGGATGCGCCCGGTTTCATCGGTCGCCTCGGCTCGACGCTGGGCGAAGCAGGCGTCAACATCGGCACCTTCCACCTCGGCCGCCGCGATGCCGGTGGCGAGGCGGTGTTGCTGCTCTCGGTCGATGAGCCGGTTTCGGCCGATCTGATCGCGAAGGTCCGCGCGCTTGGTGGCGTGAAGACCGCGATGGCGCTCAAGTTCTGAGGTAGCTAAGGCGATCGTATGACCGGTTTACTGCCCGAGGGTTTTCACGATCGCCTTCCTCCCGCCGCCGATGCTGCGTCGCGCCTTGAAACGCGCGTACTCGGCGTGGCGCGGGGCTATGGCTATGAGCAGGTTGATCCGCCGCTCGCCGAATTTGCTGACGAACTGTCCGCGCGGCTGAAGGCGGCGCGGATGCGTGATGCGGTTCGCTTCGTCGATCCGGTTTCGCAACGCACGCTGGCGATTCGCCCGGACCTTACCGCACAGGTCGGGCGGATCGCGGCGACGCGGATGGGCCACCATCCGCGCCCGGTGCGGCTCAGCTATGCCGGACCGGTGATGAAGCTCTCGGCCTCCGAACTCGATCCGTTGCGTTCGATGCGTCAGATCGGCTGCGAGCTGATCGGGCTCGATACCGTCGCGGCGGCGACCGAGATCGTGCAGGTCGCGATCGAAGCGCTGCAGGCGGCAGGCGTGACCGATATCAGCCTCGATTTCACGCTTCCGGATCTGATCGATACGCTGGCAGCTGGCACGCCTGATCTGGAACTGCTGCGCGAGCGACTAGATGCCAAGGATGCCGGCGGCGTCGCGGCGCTGGATGCGGGCTATCTGCCGCTGATCGAAGCGGCTGGCCCGTTCGATTCAGCGATGGCGCGGCTCCGCGCGATCGATACTGGCAAGCTGACCACGCGGCTTGATGGGCTGGCGCAGATCGCTGCGGCGATCGACGGGCAGGCGGCGCTCACCCTCGATCCTACCGAGCGTCATGGTTTCGAATATCAAAGCTGGCTCGGCTTCTCACTGTTCGCTGCAGGCGCGCGCGGCGAGATCGGGCGCGGCGGAAGCTATACGATCATTCACGGCGATGGCCGCGAAGAGCCTGCGGTCGGCTTCTCGTTGTTCGCTGATCCGATCCTCGATGCCGGGCTGGGGACCAGCGAGCGGCGTCGCTTGTTCGTGCCGTTCGGCGCGCCCGCAGGGATCGGCGCCAAGCTGCGCGCCGAAGGCTGGGTGACCGTCGCCGCGCTCGAAGCCGAGGACACGCCCGAAGCGCAGCTCTGCACCCATGTGCTCCGCGACGGAGCACCACAGGCAATCTGACGTCTTTGCGTTGGCGCGCGGCTTTAGCGCGTCAGCAGCGACTCCGGATGTCCGTCGAGGAACGGCAGCAACGCTTCGGTCACTGCGTGGCGGAAGCGCGGATCGGCGGCGAGCTTCTCGGGAAACACCTGCCGCAGCGCCAGCATCGCCGTCGCCACATCGCTGCCGGTCGCAGCTTCTGCCAGCACATCAGCCAGCGGATCGGTGATCTTCTCGCCAGCCTGCGCCTTGTGACGAATGAACGCGATCCACGCCGCGATCGGCACCGCGAGGCGATCGATGCTGCGTCCCGCTTCCAGTTCGTCCTGGATCGTGTCGAGCAGGCGATAGGGCAGCTTCTGCGAGCCATCCCATGCGATCTGGCTGAGCAGATGGCGGATCTCGGGGTTGCGGAACCGATCCAGCACCGCATCGGCATAAGCCGAGACGTCGAGACCTTCGACCGGCTTGAGGCTCAGCGCGATATCTGAATGGACGAGGCGGGTGATGAAGCCCTCCAGCGCGGGATCGGACATCGCTTCGAACACTGTCTCCAGCCCAAGTGCGAGGCCGATATAGGCCAACGAAGAATGCGCGCCGTTGAGGATGCGCAGCTTGGCCTGCTCGAATCCGCGCACATCGTTGGTGAGCGTCACGCCGACCGAAGCGAGATCGGGGCCATCGGCCATGTCGAAGCGCTGGAGCACCCATTGGGTGAAGCCTTCGCGCTGGACCGCCGCATCATCGGTCACGCCGATCTCGTGCGCGACATGGCTCAGGAACGCCGCATCGCTTGCCGGGGTGATCGAATCGACCATCGAATCAGGAAATGCGACGCCTTCGATCCACGCCGCGAGTGCGGGATCATATTGCTGCGCCAGCTTCACGCATGCCGCGCGAAGTTTGCCGCCATTGCCGGTCATATTGTCGCAGCACAAAACAGCGAACGGGGCCACGCCCGCATCGCGGCGATCCGAGAGACCGGCGACGATCCAGCCGATCACGCTCACCGGTTCGGCGGGGCGGGCCAGATCGTGGACGATATCGGGATGCGCCAGATCGAGCGTGCCGTCGCTGGCGAGGCAATAGCCCTTTTCGGTGACCGTGCTGGTCGCGATGCGCACCTGCGGGTCGGCCAGCAACGCGCGCAGTTTCGCGCCTTCGCCCGGGCCGATGGCGTCCGAATGCGCTGCTATCACGCGCATGCTCTTCTCGCGATCGATCACCGCCAGCGTATATAGTCCGCCCTGCGCCTTGAGCGCATCGACCGTGCCCGCGCTGCGCAGCGAGACCGCAGCAATTCCCCAGCGCGGATCGCTATCCAGCAGCCGATCGATATAGGCCGCCTGATGCGCGCGGTGAAATGCGCCGGGGCCGAAATGAACGATGCCGGTGGTGACTTCGGCCAAGGCATGGCCGGGGCGGGCAATCGCTTGCGGGAGCGAGGCGAGGGTTGCGTGTGACAGGCTGGTCATGGCCCATTCCAAGCAACGCCGCGGCTCTGCTGTCAACCGTGCCGGATCATTCGCCGCCGCGCGTGGGGTATCCGCCGATCTGCGTCGGGTTAAACATCATCGGCACAGCGCGCGTCTTTTTCATCACGAAGCGCACCTGGCGATTGGGGAAATCGATGTCGACGCGCTGGAAGGCTTGCAGCGCATCCATGCCGAGCAGCAAGGCCGGGCGCTTGGTCAATCCGAAACGATGAAAGGGCGCGAGATCGGCAAAGGCGATCGGCATCTCGCCAAAGGTGAGCCGGCCGACGCGGATATTCGGCACCGTCGTATAATCGGCCTCGATCTTTCCGCCGGTCACGCTGGTCAGCTCGATCGGCATCGCCTTTTTCATCCGCGCCCGGCCGATGCGTTTGCGCAGCGCCAGATTGCCCATCGTCACCTGCGATCCGGTATCGAGCACCACCTGCACGCGCGAATTGCCATAATAAGCGTCGGTCACGATCAGCTGCCCGAACAGGCTCTTGGCGGTGACGACGATCTCGTTGGAGCCATGGGGCCGATCGCGATCCCGCTTCACGCTGGGGCGCACCGACATCGTGCCCTTTTCGAAATCGATCGAGACCTGATGCTTGCTCAGCGTATCGATGCCGAGCAGTCCGGCCGCGCCCAGATCGCGCGCGCCGAGCGAGGGGGCGATCACCGTGTGCATCTGTCCGATCGACGTGATCGACAGATCGGGGACGACCACTGTGTTGACCAGCGAGCGGCCAGTCATCGATGTCAGCGTCACCGGCCTGGCGGGGCTCAGCCCCAGCAAGCTGGCTAGTTCGCGCGAAACGACGGTGCGCTCGGCGCCGGTGTCGATGATGAAATTATACGGACCGTGATTGCCGACCGCGACGGGCACCGTCAGGCGCTTGTCGAGCTCGCCCAGTTTGACGAGCACGTCGCCCACCATATTGCCGGACGGGATCAGTTCGGGATCCTGCTTTGGCAGGTCGTGACCTCCGGCAGCTGCACCCAGCGGCAGCAGCAGCGGGAGGAGCAGAAGCGGGCGAACACGCTTGGTCATGCAGCGATGCTATACCCTTCATTGCTGCGCAGCAATCGGAATGATCGCGGCCTCATGAGGCCAGGAAAATCCCGCTAATCCAGTCGCATCGCCTCCGCGGCAATGCCCTCTGCCTCCATCAGCAGGGCATCGTCCGCACTGCCCTGTGGCAGCGACTCGCGACCAATCATGATAAGAACTGGCACGGCTAGCGGGCTGACCCGGGGCAGATCGATATGCAGCATCCGCTCCGCCGCAGTGTCGAGCAGATTGGCGAGGCGGCCGACATCGGTCATCCGCGCGCGGGCATCGGCCCAGGCCGCGCGCAGCAGCAGATGATCGGGCTCATATTTGCGCAGCACATCGTAAATCAGATCGGTCGAAAAGGTGACCTGTCGCCCGCTCTTCTTCTTGCCCGGTATCTGCCGCTCGACCAGCCCGCCGATGATCGCCACTTCGCGGAACGCCCGTTTGAGCAGCGCCGATCCCTGCACCCAATCTACAAACTCATGCTCGAGAATATCGGGTGAGAAGAGCGCGGCGGGGTCTTCGATCTTCTCAAGCCCATAGACGGCGAGCGCATAATCATTGGCGACAAAGCCCAACGGCTTCAGCCCCATCGCTTCCATCCGCCGGGTGATCAGCATGCCAAGCGACTGGTGCGCGTTCCAGCCTTCGAAGCTGTACGCAACCATGTGGTGGCGGCCCTCGTGCGGGAAAGTCTCGACCAGCAATTGTCCCGGCGCGGGCAGGGCGGAGCGATAGGCCTGCACCTCCAGCCATTCGCGGACATCGTCGGGGAAGCGCGCCCATTGGCTGCGATCTGCCAGGAACGCGCGAACGCGGCTGGCGAGCGTTGCGGTGATCGCCAGTCGCGCCCCCATGTACGAGACGATCCGGGCGGGCTTGCTCGTCGCGCGCACGATCACGTCGGTCAGTTCGACTCGCTCGACCTCGACCGCGATGCCGGCAAAGAAGAAGCAATCGCCCGGAGATAACGACGCGCCAAAGCCTTCCTCGACCTTGCCCAGCCGCCGCCCGTTCTTGAAGCGCACCTCAAGCATCGGGGACTCAACGATGATCCCCGCGTTCAATCGATGCTGCGCAACAAAGGCGGGCTTGGTGACGCGCCACAGCCCGTCCTTGCCGAGCGTCAGTCGCTTGAACTTGTCATAGGCACGAAGGCTGTATCCGCCGTCCGCGATGAACTGCAGCACCCGGTCGAAGGTCTCCTGCTCCAATGCGGAATAGGGCAATGCTGCGCGGATTTCCTGCAGCATCGCGTCCGGTTCGAACGGCGCGGCGCAGGCCAGCCCCATGATATGCTGGGCCAGCACGTCGAGCGCGCCGGGGCGGAATATATCGGGATCGAGCTCCCCCGCCTCGACTGCGTCGAGCGCCGCGCGGGCCTCGAGATATTCGAAGCGATTGCCCGGGACGAGCACGGCTTCGCTGGATTCATCGAGCCGGTGATTGGCGCGCCCGATCCGCTGGAGCAATCGCGACGAGCCCTTGGGCGCGCCCATCTGGATCACGCAATCCACGTCGCCCCAATCCACTCCCAGATCGAGGCTGGCGGTGGCGACCAATGCGCGCAGCTTGCCGTCCGCCATCGCCTGTTCGGCATTGCGCCGCGCTTCCAGCGAGAGGCTGCCATGATGCACGGCGATCGGCAGCTTGAGTTCGTTGACCTTCCACAGATTCTGGAAAATCAGCTCGCACAGCCCGCGCGTGTTGCAGAAGACGATCGTCGTCTTGTGCGTTTCGATCTCGGCCATCACCTGCGGGATTGCGTACAGCCCCGAATGCCCGGCCCAGGGCACGCGGCCTTCGGGCAACAGGATCGCGATATCGGGCTCAGCGCCCTTCTCCCCCTGCACCAACGTGACCGAATCGATGTCGCCATACGGCCCGAGCCAGGCGCGATAGCCATCGGGATCGGCGACCGTGGCCGATAGCGCGACGCGGCGCAGATTGGGTGCGAGCCGCCCCAGCCGCGCGATGGCGAGCGCCAGCAAATCGCCGCGCTTTCCGGTGGCGAAGGCATGGACCTCATCGATGACGATGGTCTTCAGCCCCTCGAACATCAGCAGACTGTCTTCATACGACAGCAGCAGGCTCAGTGATTCGGGCGTGGTCAGCAATATCTGCGGCGGCCGCGCGCGCTGGCGCATTTTCTTCTCGTGCGGTGTGTCGCCGGTGCGCGTCTCGACGCGGATCGGCAGGCCCATCTCCTCGATAGGCGTGAGCAGGTTGCGCTGCACATCCACCGCCAGTGCCTTGAGCGGCGAAATATAGAGCGTGTGCAGCCCTTCGCTGGGTTGCTCCACGAGCTCAGTCAGTGTCGGCAGGAAGCCCGCCAGCGTCTTGCCCGCACCCGTCGGCGCGACCAGCAGCGCATGTTGCCCCGCCCGCGCGGCCTCCAGCATCTCCAGCTGATGCCGCCGCGGCGACCATCCGCGCGATGCGAACCAATCTTCTAGCTGTGGGGGAAGCTGGGAACCGGCGAGCATCCCAACCATATAGGCAGTATGGCGAAGCTCGGCGACTGGATCGATCCTTTACCCACCGGGATTTATATCCCCGCTGCCGATGCATGGGTTGATCCCTCGCAGCCGGTGCCGCGTGCGCTGGTGACTCATGGCCATGCCGATCATGCGCGCGGCGGTCACGGGGAAGTCTGGGCGACGCCCGAGACGCTGGCGATCATGCAGACGCGCTATGGGGCGCAGACCGGGCATCCGATTGCCTATGGCGAATCGATTCGGCTGGGCGAAGTCGATATCCGCTTCGTCCCCGCCGGGCATGTGCTGGGATCGGCACAGATCATCCTCGAGCATCGCGGCGAGCGCATCATCGTCTCGGGCGATTACAAGCGCCGCGCAGACCCGACCTGCGCGCCGTTCGAAGTCACGCCCTGCGACATCTTCGTCACCGAAGCCACGTTCGGCTTGCCCGTCTTCCGCCACCCCGAGACGCGCGACGAGATCGACAAGCTCCTCGCAGCCTTGCGCGCCAATCCCACCCGCTGCGTGCTGGTCGGCGCCTATGCGCTGGGCAAGGCGCAGCGCGTGATCGCCGAACTGCGCGGCATGGGCTTTGACGATCCGATCTACCTCCACGGCGCGATGCAGCGGCTGAGCGATCTCTATGTCGAGCTGGGCGTCGATCTCGGCGATCTGCGTCTGGTTGCCGACACGCCAAAGGCCGAGTTGCAGGGGCGAATCGTGATCTGCCCGCCCGCCGCGCTAAACGATCGCTGGTCGCGGCGGCTGCCCGATCCGATCACGGCGATGGCTTCGGGCTGGATGCGCGTCCGCCAGCGCGCGGTGCAGCGCAATGTCGAGTTGCCCTTGATCCTGTCCGATCATGCCGACTGGGACGAACTGACCCGCACCATCCGCGATGTCGCGCCCAAGGAAGTGTGGGTCACCCATGGCCGCGAAGATGCACTCGTGCATTGGTGCGCACTGCATCAGATCAAGGCGCGGGCGCTCGATCTGGCAGGTTTTGAGGATGAGGACGACTGATTGCGCAGCGGTGCTGGTAGCGTTACCATCGCCAAAATAATGGGAGAGGTATGATGCGGCTACTCAAGGCATTTGCGGTGATCGCCGCCTTCACGCTCAGCGCAGGCGCGGCGCAGGCCCAGATCCTCGTCGGCGAGGAATCGCGCGATTTCAGCGGCGTCGACAAAGCCAAGGCCGCCGAGAAAGAGCGCGAAAAGGCGATGGCGGATTCGAAAGCGCCGAAAACCGTCAAAGGCAGCCGTGCCGTTCCTGCGACACCCGATGACGTGACCGTCGGCAGCGAAATTCGCGATTCGAAGGGCGTATTGCTCGGTAAGGTCGATTCGGTGAGCATGGCCGCAGCCGTGGTCGCGGCGGAAGGCGGCAAGGTCGAAGTGCCGCTCGAAGCGTTCGGCAAGAATAATAAGGGGCTCTTGCTCGCGATGACCAAGGCCGATTTCGATGCGGCGGTCGCGGCGGCAAACAAGCCGGGTTAACCGGTCAGGCGGCCCGCGCTGCGTCCAGCCGCAGCCAGGCCTCGGCCGCCCAGACATCTTCGAAGCATTTCGCGTCGCGCGCCGAAATCGCGCGAATCAGCTGCGTGCGCGTGAGCGTCGGTCCCACCACGAAGGCCAGCCGGCGCGAACGATAGAGCGGATCGGAGAGCATCGCGCGAAAGCTCTCGACCATATCCTGCGATTGGATTTTCATGTCGCGCACGTCGTTGAGTGTAACGTGCTGATTGGCGGCGCAGCGCAATTCGGCATGCGCTGCGCGCCGCGCGGCGAGGAACGCAAGGATGTCTGGCTCGGTGAAGAACCCGGACATACGAATGCGAATCAGGTCACGCGCAGGCTCTGCTTCTATTGAAAATTCGGCGCTCATTTGTCCGATTTACTTGGTGCCGGTTTCCGAATTCTGAATCAGCCAACGCCTTCCAGCGCTTTTTGCCGCCGCCGCTGCACCGAACTTCCGATTCCCAGCGCCTCACGATATTTGGCGACCGTGCGTCGCGCGATATCGAAGCCCTTTTCGCGGAGCATATCGACGAGCGTGTCGTCGGAGAGGATTGCCTTGGGCGATTCGGCCTGGATCAGCGCGCGAATCGCGGACTTCACTGCTTCGGCGGAAACCGCGTCGCCGCCATCGGCCGATTGGATCGCCGACGTGAAGAAATATTTGAGCTCGAACAGTCCCCGCGCGCAGCTCAGATATTTGTTGCTGGTCACGCGGCTCACGGTCGATTCGTGCATCTCGATCGCCTCGGCGACTTGCCGCAGCGTCATCGGCCGCAGATGCGCGACGCCTTTCAGGAAAAATGCTTCCTGCTGCTTCACGATCTCGCTGGCGACCTTGATGATCGTGCGCTGGCGCTGGTCGAGCGCCTTGACCAGCCAATTGGCGCTGGCGAGCATGTCGCTCATCCATGCCTTGCTCGTCTTGTCCTGCGGGCCGCTCGAAATCTCGGCATAATAAGCCCGATTGACCAGCACCTTGGGCAAAGTCGCCGCGTTGATCTCGACTGCCCAGCCCATGCCGCGTCGCGCGACGAAGATGTCGGGGGTCACCGCCAAAGTCGGCTCGCCGCCGTGTCGGCAACCGGGCTTGGGATCATAATTGCGCAGCTCGCGAATCATGTCAGCCAAGTCTTCGTCGTCGACGTTGCAAATGCGCTTGAGCCGCGCCAGATCGCCGCGCGCGACCAGTTCGAGATTGTCGAGCAAGCGCGCCATGCACGGATCATAACGATCCGCTTCCTTCGCCTGCAGCGCTAGGCATTCGGAGAGATTGCGCGCGCCGACGCCGGTGGGGTCGAAAGTGTGAATGACCGCAAGCACCGTCTCGACCCGGGCAAGCGCGACGCTCAGCCGATTGGCGATGTCGAGCAACGGCACCGTCATATAGCCCGCCTCGTCGATCTGGTCGATCAGATGCGCGGCGATGAACAGGTCCGGCCCGGCAATGCTCGCCCCCGCCTGACCCATCAGATGGTCGGCAAGGCTCAGGTCGCCATTCGCCATATTGTCGAAGTCGGGACCGTCCTCGAGTCCCCCGCCGCCACCGCTGCTGCCGGTCATGCCCAGTCCGCCGTCGAGCCCTCCAATGCTGTCCGAAGCGCTGTCATGGTGGAAGGTCTCGGCGGTGAAATCCACGTCGAGCGCGGCCTCGCCATTGGCGTCCCCGCCGCTGTTCAGCAGTTCCGCCGCATCAGCCGGGGCATCGCGCTCTTCATATTCGACCGCCGGCTCGGGCTCGCGCGCTTCGCCATCGTCGCCGGCCTGCGCTTCGAGCAGCGGGTTCTTGTCCAGCTCCTCGGCGATGAACGTCTCGATCTCGAGGTTCGAAAGCGCCAGCAGCTTGATCGCCTGCTGGAGCTGCGGCGTCATCACCAGCGATTGCGACTGCCGCAGGTCGAGGCGAGGCGCGAGGCTCATGGATTACAGCTCGAAGCTCTCGCCCAGATAGAGCCGGCGAACATTCTCGTCCTTGACGAGGTCTTCCGGCGAGCCCGCAAAGAGCACGCGGCCGTCATAGATGATGTAGCCGCGATCGACGATGTCGAGCGTCTCGCGCACGTTGTGATCGGTGATCAGCACGCCGATGTCGCGGTTCTTCAGGTCTTTGATCAGGTCGCGAATGTCGCTGATCGAAAGCGGATCGATGCCGGCGAACGGCTCGTCGAGCAGCATGATCGTGGGGTCCGCGGCCAGCGCGCGGGCAATTTCGGCGCGGCGGCGCTCACCGCCCGACAGCGCCATCGAAGGCGCATCGCGCAGGCGGGTAAGGCCGAATTCTTCAAGCAACTGATCCAGCCGACGCTGGCGCGCCGCCTTGTCGGGCTCGGATAGCTCGAGAACCGCGAGGATGTTCTTCTCGACCGTCAGTCCACGAAAAATCGAGGTTTCCTGCGGCAGATAGCCCAGGCCCAGGATCGCGCGGCGGTACATGGGCAGCTTGGTGATATCCTCGCCGTCCAGCATGATCCGGCCGCTATCGGGCTTTACCAGCCCCATCACCGAATAGAAGCTCGTGGTCTTGCCCGCGCCGTTCGGTCCGAGCAGCCCGACCACTTCGCCACGCGCCACCGACATCGAAACATCGGTCAGTACCACGCGCTTGTCATAGGATTTCGCAATCGACACCACCGCGAGGCCCTTGTCGGGCACCGGCGCGGGATCGGCCACGGTCGTTTCCTGGATAATGATGTCGCTCATATCGATACCTGCATGGACGCGCTTGGTTTCCGGAATCTTACTGGAAACGCGGTTGGCAAGATTCCTGCATGAACTTGAGGCGCAAGGGAAGGGGCGGCGCGGTGACCCGCCCGAAATTACTGCTTGGGCGCGGGGGTCGCAGGTGCCGCAGTGCCGCGACTCGGCACCGAGAAACGCCCGGTGACGCGCCCACCCGAGCTTTGCACGCCGGTGCCGCCCGTTGTCCCGCCGCCACTCACGCCCGATCCATCGATCGTCGCGCGGCCGGTGTCGAGATTGATCGACAGGCGCCCGCCCGAGACGTTGTTGGAGCCTTGCTTCAGCGTCACGCCGCCAACCATCGTGATCACACGGCGGTTGAGATCGTAAACCGCATAATTCGCGCGCGCAGTCTGATCGGGCCGCGCGACAGTAACGCCGCCCGATGCATCGAGCCGCGAAACCTCGGGCGAACCATTGGCGATCTGGCCGGTATAGGTGACGGTCACGCGCGCCGCCGACAGCGTCATATTGGCCTGGGTGATTCGAACATCACCGGTCAGCAGCACGCGATTCTCGCGGTCGAGCAATTCTATATGCTTGGCCGCAAAGTCGATCGGGGCCGAACTGTCATGGCGCGTCTGCGCAGCAGCGGGCGCGGCCGCGAGCACAAGAGCCGTCGAAGCGAGGAAGAAACCGCGGGTCATCATCGCCTATTTGCTCTTCTGGGATATATCCGCAAGCGCGCATTGCCATCGAGAGAGACAGTCCGCTTCTCCAGATCGGCAGTCAGCTTGTTGCCGCTGAAGGTTCCCATCGGCGTAGTGCCGCTCACGGCCCCGCCGCTCTGCATCTGCCGGGTCTTGAGATCGACAGTCGCGTCATGGGTGTCGAGCGTATAGCCATCGCTGGTCTGGAACTTGATCGGGCCTTGCACCGAAACCTGCTCCTTCTCCATGTCATAGCTGCCCTGATCGGCCTTGATCGAAGCCGGCCCCTCGGGGAGTTGGATCTCGGCGGAAAGAGTGCGCAGCTGGACGATCGGCCGGGCCGAGCTTTGCTGGACTGCTTCGCCGGCCTCAAGCCGGAAGGGCTGGCCCTTCGCATCCTGTCCGCGATAGACGGCCGCATCGATCCGCAGCCGTTCGGGGGAGAGCGCAACGCGGTTCTTGTCGAGCACGAAGCTCATCTCGCCGCTGGTCATCAGCGGCGCGATCACCAGAAACGCGCCCAGCACCACGATACCTGCGGGCAGGATCCACAACGCGGTGCGCACCAGCCGATCATGGCTGCTGCCCGGATGCGCCCAGGCACGCTTCGCCGAAAGGACGCGAACCGCGACCTCAGACATGGAGAAAACCCTTACGCATGGGCAAAGATATCGACCTCCGGCCAGCCGGCGAGATCGAGCTCCGCGCGCCACGGGAGGAAATCGAAACAGGATTGGGCAAGTTGCATGCGCCCTTCACGCTCGAGACGCTTGTCTAGTTCCACTTTCATCGCATGAAGGAAGCGAACATCGGATGCCGCATAGTCTTTCTGCGCGTCCGAAAGCTCCGGCCCGCCCCAATCCGAAGACTGTTGTTGCTTGGAAACTTCCTGCCCGCAAAGCTCGCGGACCAGATCCTTGAGGCCGTGGCGGTCGGTATAGGTGCGCACGAGGCGGCTGGCGATCTTGGTGCAATAGACCGGCCCGGCAGTGGTGCCGAGATAATGCTTGATCGCGGCCAGATCGAATCGGGCGAAATGATAGAGCTTCAGCCGCTCGGGGTCGCCAAGCACAGCGCGCAGATTGGGCGCGGCGTAATCCGAGTTCGGGCCGAAGCGCACGAGATGCTCGTCGCCGCTGCCATCGGACAGCTGGACGACGCACAATCGATCGCGCGGGGTGATCAGCCCCATGGTCTCGGTATCGACGGCGATGGAGGCGCCGGGGGCGAATACGCCTGCGGGCAGGTCTTCTTCGTGGAAATAAACGGTCATCGATTCCGCCTAGACCGCTTGCGCGCGCTTCTCAATGGCTGAGCGATGCAACGCCCTCCCGTCATCCCGGCCAGCGCCCGGATGACGGGAGGAGAGGCCCTCAATGCTCAGTAGGCGGGGTGTCTGTGGCGGCCTTGCGCATCTTGGCCCGGCGCGACCAGATGTTGAGCGCCTCAACACCGGCGGAGAAGCCCATCGCGGCATAGATATAGCCCTTGGGCACATGCGCGCCGAAGCCCTCGGCGATCAGCACCATGCCGATCATCAGCAGGAAGCCGAGCGCCAGCATCACTACGGTGGGGTTCTTGTTGATGAAGTTCGCCAGCGGATCAGCGGCGAGCAGCATCACGCCGACCGCGAAGATCACTGCGACATACATGATCTCGACATGCTCGGTCATGCCGACGGCGGTCAGGATCGAATCGATCGAGAAAACGATGTCGAGCAGCAGGATCTGGATGATCGCAGCGGTGAAGGTCATCGAAACGACCTTCTTCTTGTCGAGCAGGTCGTCAGTGTCATGCGGTTCGACGTCGACCGAATGGTGAATTTCGGTGGTCGCCTTCCAGACGAGGAACAGTCCACCCGCCATCAGGATCAGATCGCGCCACGAGAATGCGGTCTCGAACGCGGGCATCCCGTGCGAATCGAGCGGGCCGACGATGCCCAGGTCGAACACCGGATGCACCAGTCCGACGATCCACGCGATCATCGTCAGCAGCGCGAGGCGCATGACCAGCGCCAGCGAAATGCCGATCCGCCGCGCTTTTTGCCGCTGCTCTTCGGGCAGTTTGTTCGAGAGAATCGAAATGAAGATGAGGTTGTCGATCCCGAGCACCACCTCCATAACGATGAGGGTGATGAGCGCGGCCCATGCGGCCGGACTGGCGAGCAATTCCATAATCGAATCCATGGGATGATCCTCTGCCGTGCGGCGAAGCGGGGCGCAAGCGCTGCTGTTAAGAGCCATTAAGACTAGTTCGACAAAAGCAAGACGAATTTTGTTCGCGCGCTGTCCGCTTTTGGGCTATGGCCGATTCTCGGCATGGTCTGTGTGCCCGGATATCTGTGTGCTTTCGTCCGGCACATGGGTTTTGATTATGAATTTGGGCGAACCAGGAAGACGAACAGGGCATGAGTTTCGATAGAGGGCGTCGCGGGGATCGCGGCGGGCGCGGTCGCGACAAGCGCGACGGTTTTGGCGGCGACGATAGCAGCAGCTTCGGCGGCGGCAGCAGCTTTGGCGGCGGCGATCGCTTCGGCGGCGGCGGCGGCAATTTCGGCGGCGGTGATCGCTTCGGCG
>SEFZ01000039.1 GCA_004173185.1 Sphingomonadales bacterium
GTTGGCGTGCCCGAGAGCGTGCCGCCGGCCAGTGTCAGACCCGCGGGCAACGTGCCCCCGCTCACATAAGTATAAGGGCCGGTGCCGCCGGTCGCCGTGAAGGTCCGCGTATAGGCAGCACCCACAACCGCGCCGGGGAGCGAGCCGGCCGAAGGAGTCATCGACAGCGTAGGTGCATTGATCGTCAGGCTCAGCGGCCCGCTGGTCGCGGTATACGGGCCGGTGCCTACCGAACTGTCGGTCACGCTTACGGTGAAGCTGAAAGGGGTCGGGCTCGACGTCGTCGGGGTGCCCGTAATCGTGCAATTGCTGTTGAGCGTGGTGCCGCTCGGCAATGCGCCGCTAACCGGGGTTGGGTTGCAGCTATAGGCACCAAGGCCGCCAGTCGTGTTGACCTGGACGCCGGACAGCGCGGTGCCACGCGTGCCGGATCCGGTAAGCGTGGTCGCGAAGACCGGGTTGTTCACTGGCACGGTCACCGTAGCATTCGGCGATGTCCCGGCCGAATTGGTGGCGTTGTACTGGAAGCTGTCATTGCCCCGGAAGCCGGTCGGCGGCGTGTAGCTCACAATGCCGGCATTGGTGATCGAAACCGAACCGCCATTCGCGGTGGTCGCCGAGGTTACGGCATAGCTGGTCGGGCTGTTGCTGACCTGCGTGGCCACGCTCAAGGTCGTCGCACTTGCCCCGCCAGGATTATAGGCGACCGCGGATGCGCTGAAGCTGTTGGCCACCGGCACAGGAATATAGGTGAAGCCTCCGACCAGAGTTGCGGTGCCGCCAGGCGTGGTCACCACGACATTGGCCGCACCGGCCGTGCCAGCGGAGGTCGTGCCGGTGATCTGCGTCGCGGTAATGCCGAGACCCGTCACTGCACTGCCGCCGATTGTCACTGCCGTGGCGCCGGTCAGGTTGGTGCCGACGATCGTAACGCCCGTATTGCCCGCGGCCGGCCCTGAGCTCGGAGTGATCGAAGTGATCGTCGGAGCGCCCAAACGAGTCACCGTGAGACCGTAGATCGTGAACGCGACGCCGTCCTGTCCAGTCACTTCGACAGCAATATTGTTATTGCCGTCGATTAGTGAAATCGAACCCGAAGCCGCGCCCGAACCAACGGTCACGTTGTTGACCTTGATCGTCGCGTTGGCTTCGCTCGCGGTTGGTGTGACGGTGATCGACGACACCGAATTGGCGACCGACTTGGTGTACGCGGTAGTGCCGGATGCGAATGGCTGGTCGAAGCCGCCTGCCGAAGTAGTGAGCGAAGACAAGGTCGCCACGTTCGACCGGACGACCTGGCTCACCGTATTGGAAGCGCTCGTGGCGTTATTCGAATCCCCGCTATAGCTCGCGGTGATCGGGTGCGTAGCCACCGTATAGCCATTGCTGCTGTTATGCGTGCATGTCGCTTGGCTCGAGACCAGCGGGACGGCAACGCAATTGACGATGTCGGTACCATTGTCCTTGAACGTCACGGTGCCCGTCGGGGCAATGCCACCGCTCAAGGTTGCCGTGTAGGTAACCGGGGCGCCTATCGACGAGGGATTGAGGCTGGAGGCAAGCGCGAGCGACGTCCCGCTCAGCCGGGTGACCGTTATCACATAGGTCTTGATCGGGCCGCTCTGGGGCGAGACCACTATGCTGATCGGATTGGAGCCTTCGCTCAAATTAATCGCAGCCGACGGCGTGCCCGATGGCACCACATTGCCTGCCACCGCGACGTTTGCCCCAGCATTGTTCACCGTCGGCGTGACGGTCGTCGTAGTAACCGCGTTCGCCACCGTGAGGCTATAAGCCTCGGTTGCAGGGGCAAAAGCGGGGCTCAGCGTGCCAGCCGACGCCACAAGCCCGGACAGCGTCGCATCGGTGGACGTGTTCACGGTCTGGCTGAGCGGAGACGATGTACTCGCCACGAAACCACTGCCCCCGGAATAGACCGCAGTGAGGTTCGCGTGCGCCCCCGCAGTCAAGGCGCTGGTGGTGCAGGTTGCGGTCCCATTGCTGATCGGGCGCGTAGCGCAGCCGGCGATGTCGGTGCCATTGTCCTTAAACGCGACGGTGCCCACCGAAGGAGACTGGCTCACGGTGGCGGTGAACGTAACGGCCTGCCCGAACGTCGAAGGATTAAGGCTCGACGCGAGCGACGTGGCTGTCGCGACAGCCGCGGCGGCACAAGTCGCCCGAAGCTCACCCTTATATGCCTGCGAAGATGCTCCGCGCCTTACGCTTATCGCGATCGCACTAGTGTTTGCGCCGACGGTTTGCGTGAATGTGTAGGTGCCTTCGCTCGCTGTTCCCTGCGATATTGCGGGAGAATAAGTCGCCAAGACGTTGAAGCTGGTGCCAGTCGTCGATGCATTATAATAGAATTCTGGCTGTGCATTAGAGCTTATCGTCGGATCGCCGCTTACCTTTAGCTTATACTCGATTACATCCCCGGCGGAAAATGTCACCAAACCAGCATCGAAACCTGCCTCCAATCCTGCATAGCCGGCACCTTTCAAGCCATTCCGGCCGGTGTTCCCATTTGGATACGTTCTGGCAGTCGAAGAAGGCGTGCTCGCTCCAACTGCAACGCCACTCTGAAAGTAGACATCGAAGTCCAGCTTGCCTGCCTGTACCGCGTCGCAACCCGTGGACGCCACCGCTTGAGCGGGTACCAGCACCAGTAGCGCCAGCACCGCCGCCATCAGCGCGCGCCCTTGCCCCCGGACGCTGCTAGGAAAAGTGCGGAGCATGGTGGTTATCCACGTCAAAGCCGCGAGCGCGGCAAAACCGGCTCCCGCTATGTTCGGCATTCCCTGAAAATACGACGCAATCTGCCCCAGATGCGCACGCAACGCTCCGCCAC
Organism: Sphingomonadales bacterium; assembly: GCA_004173185.1. Taxonomy (GTDB): domain Bacteria; phylum Pseudomonadota; class Alphaproteobacteria; order Sphingomonadales; family Sphingomonadaceae; genus Sphingomonas. Next base: position 2,852 of record SEFZ01000039.1, read on the forward strand.
CAATCCCCATGACAACCCCCGGAGGGGCCCCTGCGCCCCACGAACAATCGAGGTCTATTACCCGCAAGACAAGCAGAGATCGAGTCGTTGATTCGCTAAACATCTGTTTTTCTTCGGGACAGGTCGTAAATAACACGTAACCCATCTATATAAGTCCAAAATGGACGCGAATTAGCAATAGGACGAAGCAACGAACTCGCCATTCGATTGTAAATTTCAATGAGATGTACACCGCCCCTACTTTACGTCTGAAATGGGCCGAAAGATACGTTGGCACCGCCAACATTATTCATTACGCTTACGTCGAAATTTGCGAGGGAGGGTGTCATGGAATTTTATCTGGGACAGATTTTGTACGGCGGCTGGAATTTCGCGCCGCGCGGCACGCTGACTTGCGACGGCCAACTCTTGCCTATTTCGCAGAATACTGCACTATTCTCGCTGCTTGGCACTTCTTTTGGCGGGAATGGTCAGAACACCTTCGCTTTGCCCGATTTACGGGGGCGCGCGCCGTTGCATTGGGGGCAAGGGCCAGGTCTTTCTCCCTACACCATCGGCGAGGCCTCGGGCATGGAGCAGGAGACAATGACTTCCTCGCAATTGCCCGTCCACACACATGCCGCGATGTTCACGCCCGGCGGCGGCGGGGGCTCGCCGACTGTGACGGTGCACGGGATGACCGGCATCAGCACGAACGACGAGGAAACCGAGCCCTCGGCTGGTTGCTTTCTCGGCACTTCGACTACGCCGCTATATGTGCCGGCGACCACCACCGGCGGCACGCCCGTCAATCTGGGCGGCGTCTCCATCACCGGCGTGAGCAGTGGCGGCGGAGCGGTGACGGTAGGCACTGCCGGCGGCAGCCAGCCCTTCTCGCTGATGCAACCCTATCTGGCGATCACCGCCGTGATCGTTACCTCCGGCGTCTTCCCTTCGCGGAACTGATCCAGCCGGTCTCGCGGCCGCACCGCTGCCCTTTCGGCAGCAGTGCGGCCGCTTTGCTTTCAACTGAATTCCGCATGATAGTGACGCGTCTGGGCCGACGGTACCAATTGGCTGATCGCGATGAGGTGCGGGCCGCCACCGGCGCAACTGAACTCAAACTCGTACGCAGCGTCCATCAGATTGATGTCGAGCGGAGCTTTGAAGAACAGAGTGAAAGGGACGCGAAATCCTTCTACTGCCAGCGAGGAGCGCCGCTGGATTCGATCGAGCGTGACCTCTATCGGATGAGGCAGGGTTCTAACCTTCACTGTGCGCCCGACCCACGGCTCGAAGTCCTCCGGCGTCAACAAACTCATGCCACCCTCCCTGCTCCGGCTTTCGCCGTCCGATTTCAGCTGGCACAGTGCCGGTCGATGGCTGGGATTGAAAGAGAGACAAGCGCGTGATGCCGGGAGAAAAGCGACCGCAATGGACGCTATAGCGCTCAAGCCCTTCCCCACGATAAAGCGCCCCGCCCCGCCGCTTTCCGAACGACTAGCAGCCCTGGGCGTGAACATGCGGCCCGCAGCGTTAGCGGACACCCCGTTTTTGCGTCGGCTATATGCCGAGACCCGTGCGCCGGAACTGATCGCCACGCGCTGGCCGGCAGCGGAGAAGGCCGCGTTTTGCGACAGCCAGTTCGCACTGCAGCATAGCGACTATGTTCGCCGTTTTCCGCGCAGCGACTTCTGGGTGGTCACCCAGGCGACGGCCGTCAGTATAGGCGATGTTGGCCGCCTTTCGCTCGATCGCAAGAGCAGAGCCTGGCGCGTGATCGACATCATCGTGGCGCTCGATGCGCGCGGACAGGGCCTTGGCACTGCGCTCATCGAATGGGTGCAGGCGAGCGCGCTGGCGGCAGGAGCGCAATCCGTCGCACTGACCGTGGCGACGACCAACCCGGGCGCGATGGCGCTCTACGGGCGACTGGGCTTCGTCGAAACCGGTGCGGTCACGCCACTCCATCGTGCGATGGAATGGCGCCCGTAAAGCGCTATTCGACCGTGACCGACTTGGCGAGATTGCGCGGCTGATCGACATCGGTGCCCTTGGCCACGGCGACATGATAGGCCAGCAACTGCACCGGCACGGCATAAACCAGCGGCGCGATCAGCGGGTGGACGCTCGGCATTTCGATGGTTGCAACCGCATCTTCGCCGGCCTGCGCCAGCCCCTCGGCATCGGAGATCAGCACGACGCGCGCACCACGGGCCTTGGCTTCCTGCATGTTCGATATGGTCTTGTCGAAAAGCGGGCCGGAGGGCGCGAGCACGATCAGCGGCACGCTATCGTCGATCAGCGCGATCGGCCCATGCTTCATCTCGCCCGAAGCATAGCCTTCGGCGTGAATATAGCTGATTTCCTTGAGCTTGAGCGCCCCTTCGAGCGCCAGCGGATAATCCGGACCGCGACCGAGATAGAGCACGTCGCGCGCTTCGGCGATCGTGCCTGCCATCGCCTGGATTTCCTCGTCATGCGACAGCGCCGCGTTGATTGCGGCAGGCGCCTCAAGCAAATGGCGGACGATCTCGCGCTCTTCGCTTGGCGGAAGCAGCCCCTTGGCGCGGGCAAGGTTGACCGCGAGCGCAGCCATCACCGCAAGCTGGCAGGTAAACGCCTTGGTCGATGCAACCCCGATCTCCGGCCCGGCATGGGTGGAGAGCAAAAGATCCACTTCGCGCGCCATCGAACTGGTCGGCACGTTGATGATGCCCGCAGTGGTGACGCCGTTTGCCTTCATGTGGCGCAAGGCCGCCAGCGTGTCGGCGGTCTCGCCTGATTGGCTGACGACAACGCCCAACGTGAAGGGCGGCAGGATCGGATCGCGATAGCGGAACTCGGAAGCGACATCGACTTCGACCGCGAGCCGGGCAAAGCGCTCGATCCAATATTTGCCGATCATCCCGACATAGCTGGCAGTGCCGCACGCAACGATGGTCACGCGCTCGATCTTGGAAAGGTCGAAATCCATGTTGGGCATGGCGACCATCTGCTCGACCGGGCGGATATAGGATTGCAGCGTCTGCGCCACGACCACCGGCTGCTCGTAAATCTCCTTGAGCATGAAGTGCGCGTGATTGCCCTTGGTGATCGACTCCGCAGTCGCGCCCGACTGGACGATGGGGCGCTCGACGGGGTTGTTGTCGCGATCGAACACTTCGATGGTTTCGCGGGTCACAATCGCCCAATCGCCCTCATCGAGATAGGCGATCCGCTGGGTAAGCGACGCGAGTGCGTGCGCATCCGAGCCGAGATAATTCTCCCCATCGCCATAGCCGACCGTAAGCGGCGCGCCGAGCCGAGCGCAGATCAGCATGTCGGGCTCGTTGCGGAACAGGAAGGCGACGGCGAAGGCACCGTGCAGGCGCGGCAGAACGTTGGCGACGGCATCGCGCGGGCTGGCACCGCGCTTCAGCTCGCGATCGACCAGATGCGCGACGACTTCGGTATCGGTCTGGCTTTTGAACTCGCGGCCATCGGCGATCAGCTCATCGCGCAGCGCCTTGAAATTCTCGATGATGCCGTTGTGGACGATGGTGACGTCGCCCACGATGTGCGGATGGGCATTGTCCTCGGTCGGCGCGCCATGCGTCGCCCAGCGAGTGTGTGCGATGCCGATACTGCCGGGCAGCGGATGTTCGGCGAGGCGCGCGCCCAGATTGACCAGCTTGCCTTCGGCGCGGCGTCGATCAATCTCGTTGCCGTTGAGCGTGGCGATCCCGGCGGAATCATAGCCGCGATATTCGAGCCGCTTCAGCCCATCGAACAGCCGCTGCGCGACATTGCCCGTTCCAACAATTCCAACAATTCCACACATAGGCTGATCTGTCCTTCGGCCCCCGAGTATCAGCCAATAATTTCGATCTGGTTTGCAGCGCTCGGCGTGATCCGCGTCTGGAAATGCGATCCCACCGGCACGCGAGCGACAACACCCTTCACGCGGATGCGCTTGCCCTGAAACACAGCGTCGGGCTCGCTTTTATATTTGGCGACGATCTCGTTGCGCACCACAGGCTCGATCACGATGGCAAGGTTGGCGGGGCTGCGATAATCGGCTTCGGAGTTGAGATAGTAATTGAAGCCCGAGCCTGCGCTCGACGTGACGCTCATCTCGAAGACGCCAGCCACCTCGGCACCATTGGCCGCGAGCGCGGCGGCAACGGCCTTGGCCGGGTCCATCACCGGCGCGGTCTGTGCCGCCACCGGCTGAGCGAGTGCGAACGCTGCGATTGCAATCCAGGCACGCATCATTTCCGTTCCTTCTTCTTCGCCGACATAATCTCACGGAAGCGATGCGCCCAGCCGGGCTTCACTTCCTGCTTCGCGCGGGTGATGCCCAGCGCATTGGCTTCGACATCGCGCGTCACTACCGATCCCGCAGCGACGATCGCGCCGTCGCCGATCTTGACCGGCGCGACGAGGGCGCTGTTCGATCCGATAAAAGCGCCATGGCCGATCTCGGTGGGGTATTTGAGGAAGCCATCATAATTGCAGGTGATCGTGCCTGCGCCGATATTGGCCCCTGCCCCCACCTTGGCATCGCCGAGATAGGTCAGATGGCTGGCCTTTGCGCCGGGGCCGAGAATGGCTTTTTTCATCTCGACGAAATTGCCGACCTTCGACCCCTGCTCCATCACCGCGCCGGGGCGGAGACGGGCATAGGGGCCGACTTCGGCGCCGCGCATCACGGTCGCGCCTTCGATATGGCTGAAGCCATGAATCTGCACGCGGTCTTCGATCTCGACGCCGGGGCCGAAGAACACGTTGGGCTCGATCAGCACGTCGCGGCCGATCCTGGTGTCATGCGCGAACCAGACGGTCTCGGGCGCGATCAGCGTCGCGCCATCGGCCATCGCCTGCGCGCGGCGGCGCTGCTGCCATTCATGCTCGAGGCCGGCGAGTTCGGCGCGGCTGTTGACCCCGGCGACTTCGATCGCATCGGTCTCGATCCCCACCGAGAACCCACCTTCGGCCGCGGCAAGCTCGACAATATCTGTGAGATAATATTCGCCCGCCGCATTCTCGTTGCGCAATTTGGCCAGCAGCCGGAACAGATCCGATGCCTTCACTGCCATCAGCCCCGAATTGCATAAGGTAACGGCGCGCTCTTCTGGCGTTGCGTCCTTATACTCGACGATCTTCTCCAGCCGCCCGTCTGCACCGACGATGACCCGGCCATAAGCACCGGGATCGGCAGGACGGAAGCCGAGCACCACGATGCTCGGGCCGCCTTCATTGTGGAGCGCATCGAGCATGCGGCGCATCGTGTCACCGGAGACCAGAGGCACATCGCCATAGAGGATCAGCACATCGCCTTCGAACCCGGCAAGCGCATCCTCGGCCATGCGCACGGCATGGCCGGTGCCCAGTTGCTCGGCCTGTTCGACGGTCTCGGCACCCAGCGGATGCACCGCGGCTTCGACCTGCTCGCGCCCTGCCCCAACAACCACGACTTCGCGCGCGGCGCCCAGCGCCTTCACGCTATCGAGCAGATGCAGCAGCATCGGCCGCCCCGCGATCGGGTGCAGCACCTTATGGGTATCGGATTTCATCCGAGTGCCCTTGCCCGCGGCAAGGATGATCGCGGCGATGGCGTGCGTCATGAAAGCCCCTCTTCGAGACGCGGTTACGCCGATAGTCTTGCCAATTCCATAGCGTGCGCCCGGCCCGTAGGAAAAATCCCCCGCGTCGGCCGGGCGCGGGGGATTTTGTCCGTCTGCAATGCTTTGGAGCGCTTACGTCCCTTCGGCTTCGCCATCGCCATCGGCGGGGACTTCTTCCGTCGTGTTGGCGGCCGGCGCGGTCGCCATCGGGCCATCAGCCTTAAAATTATAGCCGGCGAGCACCGCCTTGCCGTCGATAATCTTGTAGACGAACGTCTCATGCGCCTTGCCGCGCTCGAAAGTTGAATCATAGTCGAGCGTCACGCGCTGGCCGGCATCGTCGGTGTTGTAGTTCCAGCCCGGATCTGGTGCGGACGTGAACTTGCCGATCGCCTGATGGAAGCCACCGATCATCTCGACGAACTGCGCCTCGGGCATCGCATTGCGGATGTCTGTCCCGGAGGCCTTGTAAATCTCGGCGAACTGGCCGGCATCGACCTGCTGGCGGAACTTGGTCACTTCGGTTTTGGCGGCATCGGTATGCTCACCCGCCGAACAGCCCGACAAAGCGACCATCGCGGCCACCACAAACATTCCCAAAACGCGCATTATGACACCCCCCACTTATATGCATAAACATGCTGGCACGCAGGTGAGGGTTTCTCGATCAGGGGGCGTGCCCCTTGCGCCATTTGGTCCACAGATGCCGGGCGAGCATCGCCGGGGGCATGCGCAGCCAATGCGAGCGGATGTAGAAAGCCAGTCGGGTGAAAGGGCGGGTCGGGCGGCCCCAGCCGTTTCGCGCGGTCAGGCGCCGGAGATATAGGCTGTCGCCCCAGCCGCCGGTGGTCCCCGCCATAGGTTCGGGGCCGTACAGCGCCTGGCTCAAGCGGATCGCGCGGGTGACTTCGCCGGCCAGTCCGTGAAGATCGGCGCGGGCCTCCAGCCCCTCCACGCCAAATTCTTCGACCAGACACCACACATCCCACAAATTGCGCATGCCCCCGGCCAAATCGCCATCGGCAAACAGATGCGCGGCGGCGTGGCAGAGCATGTCGTTCGGGGCGGGATGCTTGCAGCCGTTGGCGAGCGGGCGCGCGGCATCGAGCATCGCCTGTGGGTCGGGCGTGATGCGCGCGGTGAGCGGCAGGATGGTGTGATGCACGTCGATCATCCGATCGCGATCGCGGTGGATCAACGGGGGCAGTTCGTGCATCCAGCGGCGGTAATATTCGTCGTCATAGGGATCGGGCTTGACCCATTCCCAGCCCGCCGCGAGCAGCCGCGCCTCCGCCACTTCGATCAGATCGCGCGGCACGAGGATATCGAGATCACCGATCGAACGGCCCTTGCCCGCCTCCAGCCCCGCTGCGGCGAAGGCAGTGCCCTTGAGCAACACACAGGGAATATCGCCGAGCGCCCGCTGCGCCATCTCGGCTTCCCAGAGCGCGGCGGTGCGCCCCTGTTCAGCCGAAGCAATGGCATCGCGAACGATGCGCTTGGCATCCTCGGGCATAAGTAGGCCCTGGATGCGCGTGGCGAGCGTGCCGATCAGCTGCTCGGCGCGCGCGACGGCGAAGAGCGCGGTCCATTGGCCAGCGCTCAGACCCTCCGCGGAAGCCGGGTCACGCAGCGTGCGGGCGAGGAGCAAAGCCGGGTTCATGCGAGCCGCTCGACCATTTCCATCGCAGTTTCGGTATCGGGATAGTCGATCGCGAGCGAAGGCACTTCCCTCACCAGTCGAGTCAGCGCGGTGAAGCCGCGTTCGGCGAGGTTGACGTAATTGGTCGAGGATTGGGTGAGCCGCACGAATGCTTCGCTGGGCGGCACCGGCCGCTCGGCGGGCTCGAAACCGAAACGCGGAAAGAGGATCAGCGATGGCGTTGCGGCTTCCCCCATAGCGGCGATAGCGCGGGCATCGGGCACGACGTGGCGGAGCGTTCCCTTGGGCGTGCCCTCGAGCCGCGGGCCGAAGCGCGCGTTCGGCAGCAAGCCTTCGACCACGGGGATCGCTTCGTTCTTGAGGCTGATCAGGCGCGGAAAGGCGTGGGCCATGCCGGTGGCGGGATCGATCAGGATGAACTCATCGCCCATCAGCCGCCAGCCGCGCGCCATCAGCAGTGCCGCGAGCGTCGATTTCCCCGCGCCCGATATGCCGGTCATCAGCACGGCGCGCCCGTCGCGCTCCACCCCCGAGGCGTGGAGCAACAAATAGCCCCGCTGGCCAAGCGCCATCTGGAGGTTCATCCCCATTTCAGCGGCGAGCAGCCCCTGTGCGAGCGGAAGCGGCGCGGCATCGGGGATGACGAAATCGCCACCGATATGCACCGAGGGCCGCACAAACTTCCGCCACGGCCGGGCCGCGAAGAGATGGACGTTGAAATCCGGAACCTGTGGCTTGGGATAATCCCGGTACAGATCATCCAGCGCAGCAATCGGCGCGCGCCAATCGCAGCCGATACGGAAGCCGACGGGACCGATGCGCAGGCTGGTGACGTGCCTCATAGGCGCTCGACCAGCCCGGCGGCAGCGAGTTCATCGAGGCGGACCGCGAGCGCCAGCGGATCGGCATCGAGCAGGTCATATTCCTCGGCCAGTCTGGCCAGGAGCGCATCCACATCGAGGGGCTCGGCCAGCTCCGTGAGAATTTCGGGGACCGGAGCATCGACGATATGGGTGATGCCCGATGCCCGGTGATAGATCAGCGTGAGCGCATCGAGGGGAACGATGCGGAGCGTTTCCGGAAGCGCGGCGCGATATTGAGTCATGCGGCCTCAGCCGCGCGGCATTTGCAGCGATGCGAAGCAGGTGAAGCCGCTGGTGCCGGACTGGAGCCGGCGGATATAGTTCGTATACGCGCGGCTGCGTTCGTAATCGGCCCCGGGAAGCGTGCCGCCGTTCAGCGCGCGCTTCACATCCTCGGCCTTATAGGTGCCACCACCGGGGAAAGCGCCTGCGGTGCCTGCGGGCACGACGCTGCCGTCTGCGGCGATGAAGCTGCCCGCGCGGCCAGGATCGGGCACGGGGATCTCGCACGTCATTACAGAAGCGCTGGTCTGCGCGAGCGCGGGGCGGATCGAGACGATCGCCGATGCGCTTGCCGCGCCGAGCATCAAGGCGCGGCGGCTGGGGCTAGGGCTGGCCGCGGGGCTGGCCTCGACCGCCTTGGGCGCTTCATCGGGTGCATCGTCGCTCATATCGCCTTGTCCTGCGCCCCGCGTCCTTTCGCAATCGTAAATCTCGCAAAGCTCGGCTAGAGAAGCCGGCAATGCCTATCCCCTCGGGTCTTCGCGCGTTGCTTGCACTCGGCCTCGCCTTGATGGCGGCGCTGGCATGTCTGTTATTTACCCATGACGTGCAGGTCAGTCTGGTCGTGCTGGTCTGCGCGATTGCCGCGGTGCTGATCGCGGGCAGCGAACCCGCTCCTGCCGCATCTGCTCCCGCCTCCCCCACCCGAAGCAACGAGGCGGCGGTCGCCGAACTGATCGAAGGCGTGGCCGAGCCCATTCTTGTGGTCGATGCAGGCCGCGTGACGACCGCCAACGCCAAGGCGCGGAAGCTGCTGGGCGCGCATATATTGGGCGAAGACGTGCGCGTCGCGATCCGTCACCCCGCCGCAGCCGAACGGCTGACCGACACGACCGGAAGCGCTGCGGGGCCGATCCATCTGGTGGGTCTGGGCGCACGCGATCAGCGCTGGGAGATGCGAGTCCGCAAGCTGGAGGGCGGCCAGCGCGTCGTCCATCTGATCGACCGCACGGAAAATTACGCCGCAGACCGGATGCGCGTCGATTTCGTCGCCAATGCCAGCCACGAACTGCGTACCCCGCTCGCCTCGGTGCTCGGCTTTGTCGAGACGCTGCAGGAGGATGCAGGCGACGATCCCGAAACGCGCAACCGCTTCCTAAAGATCATCCGCGACGAGGCCCGACGGATGCAGCGGCTGGTCGATGATCTGATCTCGCTCAGCCGCATCGAGGCCGAGAAATATCGCAAGCCCAGCGACGCAGTCGATCTCGGCGGGCTGTTGCGCGAAGTATGCGACGAGCTTTCGGCATCGGGCGATGCGCGCGCGAACGATCTGCGCGTCGAGGCGGTCGATACGCCCATGGTATTGGGCGATCGTGCCCAGCTTTCGCAACTGCTCCACAATATTGTGGGCAATGCGATGAAATATGGGCGGGAAGGCACACCGGTTACGCTGGCGCTGGCACCCGACGGCGCGATGGCACGGCTGGTCGTCAGCGATCAGGGCGAAGGTATCGCGCCGCAGCATATTCCGCGGCTCACCGAGCGATTTTACCGGGTGGATTCAGGGCGCAGCCGTTCAATTGGCGGCACCGGGCTTGGCCTGGCTATCTGCAAGCATGTCGTGGAGCGGCATCGCGGTCGGATCGATTTCGCCAGCGTGGTTGGCAGCGGCACCACCGTGACGATCCTGCTGCCGTTTCAGAGACTGTCATGAAGCTGTAATCGATCCGTAAGAGAGGGACTCGCGTGAAGCCTGCTGATTCTCTCATCGCTCTTGTGGGCGCGCTGATGCTTGGCGCTTGCGATGGAAACAGCGCGCGTGAAATTCGCGTTGTCGGATCGTCAACCGTCTATCCTTTTACCACCGCGGTCGCCGAGGCGTTCGTCAATCAGGGCGGGGGCCATCGTGCGCCCGTGATCGAATCGATCGGCACCGGCCCCGGCATCAAGCGCTTCTGCGAAGGTGTGGGCTGGCAGTTCCCCGATATCGCCAATGCTTCGCGGCGGATGAAGAAATCCGAGTTCGACCAGTGCGTGAAGAACGATGTGGGCGACGTGATGGAAGTCCAGATCGGCGTTGACGGCGTCGCGCTGGCCGAGAGCAATCGCGGCCCGAATCTGAAGCTTTCCAAGCACGACGTCTATCTCGCCCTCGCCGCCAATCCGATGGGCAAGCCCAATACGGCGAAGACCTGGCGCGATGTGAACCCTGCGCTTCCCGCAATCCCGATCCAGGTAATGGGCCCGCCCGCGACCAGCGGCACGCGCGACGCCTTCGTCGAGCTGATCCTCGAGCCGGGCTGCGCTATCGCCGATCCGGAGGCCAAAGCATTGAAAGCCGCCAAGGATACCGCGCCCTATGACGTGCGCTGCAAGCGGATTCGCGATGACGGCGCCTATATCGACAAGGGCGAGAACGATAATCTGATCGTTCAGGGGCTGGCCACCAATCCCAATGCGCTGGGCGTATTCGGCTATTCCTATCTCGAGGAAAATCACGACCGGCTGAACGGCGTGCCGATCGACGGGGTGGAGCCGAGCTATGCTGCGATCGCCGACAAGAGCTATCCCGGCGCGCGGCCCTTATACATATATGTAAAGACGCGCCATCTGCGCGCAGTGCCCGGTCTGGCGGACTTCCTCACGCTCTTTACCAAGATGTGGACTCCCAACGGCAAGCTCGCCGCGCGCGGCCTGATCGCGGCACCAGACGATGTTCGCGCGGCCGCGACGCGTGAGGTTGAAGCACGGACGCCGATGACCGCCGAGGGGCTGCACTGATGAACGCGTTCACGCTGTTGTTCGTGATCGCCGGGTTGGGGCTGATCGCATGGCTGACTGCGCGGGCACGCGCGGGCCGGTTCGATCTGGCCGGAGCCAAGCGCCTGCATTCGCTTCCTGCGCAGCATGGCTGGTATGTCGCATTGTGGACGGTGCTGCCGGCATTGCTGTTCGTCGCGGTTTGGGGCGGTTTAACGCCACGACTGGTGCAGGACGCCGTGCTTCAGCATCCTGCCGCCGCGCAGCTTCCCGCCTTTGAGTTCGAGCGTGATGCCTTGCTGGCGGAAGCCAAGCGCGTCGCCAATACACCGGGTGCGACTGCGTTCGATCCGGTTGCCGAGCAGCTCGTTGCGCCGACGCGCGAGGCGCGCTCTTATTATAGCTGGGTTGGCGCGGGCGTGACCGTTTTGCTCGCCTTCGCGCTGGGTGCGCTGGCATTCCTGCGCGTGCGGGTGAACTTCAAGGCGCGAACGCGGGTCGAGAATGGCGTGATGGCGATGCTGCTCGTCGCCTCTTTGATCGCGATCCTGACGACTCTGGGCATCTTCCTGTCTTTGCTGTGGGAATCGCTGCGTTTCTTTCAGCAGGTGCCGATCACCGATTTCCTGTTTGGCACCCATTGGAGCCCGCAGATCATCGACGCGAATGATCCCGGCAAGTCGCTGGGCGCGGTGCCCTTGTTCTGGGGCACCTTCTTCATCGGGGCGGTGATCGCGATGATCGTCGCGATCCCGTTCGGGCTGATGAGCGCGATCTATCTTACCCAATATGCCGCCCCCGCGGTTCGCCGCTGGATGAAGCCCATCCTCGAGATTCTCGCGGGCGTGCCCACGGTGGTCTATGGCTATTTCGCTGCGCTGACCGTGGCGCCGGCGGTGCGCGATCTGGCGGTGATGATGGGAATGCCCTTTGCTTCGTCCGAAAGCGCGCTGGCGGCGGGTCTTGTGATGGGCGTTATGATCATCCCGTTCGTATCCTCGATGGCGGATGATTCGATCGCTGCGGTGCCGACTGCGATGCGCGACGGCTCGCTCGCCATGGGCGCGACCAAGAGCGAGACGATTTCCAAGGTGCTGATCCCCGCTGCGCTGCCGGGCGTGGTCGCAGGCGTGCTGCTCGCCATCAGCCGCGCGATCGGCGAAACGATGATCGTGGTGATGGCCGCGTCTGGCGCGGCGAACATCACGCTCAACCCGCTGGAGAGCGCGACCACAGTGACCAAGCAGATCGTCGATCTGCTGACCGGCGATACCGAATTCGACAGCCCCAAGACGCTGGCGGCGTTCGCGCTGGGGCTTACGCTCTTCGTGATCACGCTGGTGCTCAACATCGTGGCGCTCAGCGTCGTGAAGAAATACCGGGAAGCGTATGACTGAGCGCGCACCCACAAACTGGAACGCGCCGGCGATGCAAAAGCGCATCGCCAAGCGCTACCGCGCCGAGCGGCGGTTCAAGCTGTTCGGGCTGTTGGCGGTGGTGATGTCGGCGGCATTCCTCGCCTTCCTGCTGGTGACGATGGCATCGCAGGGCTGGCGCGGTTTCCTGCGCACCGATGTTGCGCTGACAATCGACTTCAAGGCAGCGGCGATGCCGATCGACCGCGCCGCGCTCAAGACGCCGGGTGCAGATCTGGCGCTGGCGGGTGCGGAACTGGAGAACACCGTCAGAGGCGCTGCGGCCGCGCAGTTCGGCGATCCCGACGCGATCTCGGACTATGGCTGGCTGAAGGTGCGCGAGGCGATCAAGAAGGATCCCTCGATCCTCGACCGCGCGGTCAGCATCAAGGTGCCGGCATCGACCAAGCTCGATCAGGCCCTACGCGGCGAAGGCGGTGCCGAGACCAAGGCGCTGGCGCAAAAGCTCGACCAAGCGGGCGTGATCTCCTCCGGCTTCAACCCGGATTTCCTCCAGCTCTCCGACTCGACCGATCCGGTCGCGGTCGGCATCTGGGGCGCGCTCAAGGGCTCGCTGCTGACCATGGCGATCACTTTCCTGATCGCGTTCCCGGTGGGCGTGCTCTCGGCGATCTATCTCGAGGAATACGCCCCGCGTAACCGCTGGACCGACATGATCGAGGTTTCGATCAACAATCTCGCGGCAGTGCCGTCGATCATCTTCGGCCTGCTCGGGCTCGCGGTGTTTCTCGGCACATGGGAAATAATGGGTGTGAAGTTCGGCCCGTTCCTGCCGCGCTCAGCGGCTTTGGTCGGCGGTGTGACGCTCGCGCTGATGATCATGCCCGTGATCGTCATCGCCAGCCGCAACGCGATCAAGGCCGTGCCTCCTTCGATCCGCGACGCGGCGCTCGGCGTGGGTGCCAGCCCGATCCAGGTGGTCTTCCACCATGTGTTGCCGCTCGCCATGCCCGGCATCCTGACCGGCACGATCATCGGCATGGCGCGTGCGCTCGGCGAGACTGCGCCGTTGCTGCTGATCGGCATGCGCGCTTTCATCGTGCAGCCGCCGGGCGGGTTCACCGATCCCGCGACCGTGCTGCCGGTGCAGATTTTCCTTTGGTCCGATGAGGTCAGCCGCGGTTTTGTCGAAAAGACCAGCGCAGCGATCCTCGTGCTACTCGCCTTCCTGCTCGCGATGAACTCCGTCGCGATCTACCTTCGCAACCGATTCGAGACCCGCTGGTGATGACAGACACGATTCACAAAATGTCGGCCCGCGACGTCAGCGTCTTCTATGGCGACAAACAGGCCGTGAAGGACGTGTCGATCGACATCGACATGGACAAGGTCACTGCGTTCATCGGGCCTTCGGGCTGCGGCAAATCGACGTTCCTGCGCACGTTCAACCGGATGAACGACACGGTTTCCAGCGCCCGGGTGACGGGTCTGGTAACGCTGGACGGCGAAGACATTTATTCGCCCGCGATGGACGTGGTCCAGCTGCGCGCCCGCGTTGGCATGGTCTTCCAGAAGCCGAACCCCTTCCCGAAATCGATCTACGAAAACGTAGCTTATGGCCCGCGTATTCACGGACTGGCCGCATCGCGCCCCGATCTGGACGGCATCGTCGAACAGTCGCTGCGCCGCGCGGGCCTGTGGGACGAAGTGAAGGATCGCCTGACCGACAGCGGCACGGCGCTCTCGGGCGGACAGCAGCAGCGTCTGTGCATCGCACGCGCCATCGCAGTCGATCCCGAAGTCATCCTGATGGACGAACCGGCATCGGCGCTCGATCCGATCGCCACCGCCAAGATCGAGGAACTGATCGGCGAGCTGCGCGGCCGCTACGCGATCGTCATCGTCACGCATAACATGCAACAGGCCGCGCGCGTCAGCCAGCGCACGGCATTCTTCCACTTGGGCACCCTGGTGGAGTATGGCGAAACCGATGCAATGTTCACCGCTCCCAAGATGGAGCGGACCAAGGACTATATCACCGGAAGGTACGGCTAATGGCGGGTGGCCTGGAACATACGGTCAAGGCGTTCGACGAGGACATCAAGGAGCTGCGCGGGCTGATCAGCCAGATGGGCGGGCTGGCCGAGCAAGCAATCCATGACGCCATAAAGGCGCTGTCGCGCGGCGATCTGGCGCTCGCGGATCAGGTCCGCAAGAAAGACAAGGCGATCGACGCGATCGAAGGCGAAGTCGAGCGGCTGGCAGTGCGCGTGATCGCGCTGCGCGCCCCGATGGCGGACGATCTGCGCGAAGTGGTGGCGGCCCTCAAGATCGGCGCGGTGATCGAGCGGATCGGCGATTATGCCAAGAACATCGCCAAGCGCGTGCCGATGATCCACACCGAAGGTCAGGAACGGATCGAAGCCGTGTCGCTCCTGCCCGCAATGGCGCAGATGGCGAGCGACATGGTCCATGACGTGCTCGATGCCTTTTCCGCGCGCGATGCCGAATCTGCCGCCGAAATCGTCGAGCGCGACAATGCCCTCGACGATTTCTATGACAGCATCTTCCGCTCGCTCGTGACCTTCATGGTCGAGAATCCGCGCACGATCAGCCAGGTCTCGCACCTGTTGTTCGTGGCCAAGAATATCGAGCGGATCGGCGACCATGCGACCAACGTGGCCGAGATGGTCTATTTCGCCGCGACCGGCAGCTATCTTGCCGATCGCGAGACGGACAGCGAGGCACTGTGATGGCACGGGTAAAAATGCTTCTGGTGGAGGATGATCCCGCGATCTCCGAATTGATCACCTATCATTTCAAGCGCGAAGATTATGAGGTCAAGCACACGCCGGATGGCGAAGAAGCGCTGATCCTTGCCAAGGAAGCCGCGCCCGATATCGTGCTGCTCGACTGGATGGTTGAGGGGATTTCGGGGATCGAAGTCTGCCGCCGCCTGCGCCGCATGCCCGAGACCGCCAACGTGCCGATCATCATGCTCACCGCGCGCGGCGAGGAAGAGGATCGCGTGCGCGGGCTGGAAACCGGCGCCGACGATTACGTCACCAAGCCCTTCTCCCCGCGCGAACTGGTCGCCCGCGTCGGCGCGGTGCTGCGCCGCGTGCGCCCGGCGCTGGCCGGCGAAGCATTGCTCTATGCCGATATCGAGATGGACACGGTGGGCCACAAGGTCCGTCGCGGCGGCGATGTCGTGGCGCTTGGGCCGACGGAGTTCCGGCTTTTGAAGCATTTCCTCGAGCATCCGGGCCATGTCTTCTCGCGCGAGCGCCTGCTCGACAGCGTCTGGGGCCATGACAGCGATATCGAGAGCCGCACCGTAGACGTGCATATCCGGCGCCTGCGCAAGGCAATCAATCTGGGCGATCGGCCGGACATCATCCGCACGGTGCGCTCGGCGGGCTATGCACTGGATAGCGGGCACTGATCGCCCCTTCCCTCTCTGAACGGGAGGGGACCAAAGCGGCAGGATTTGACGCTTTCGCTATGACGTCTAGGGATGCGCTGAATGTTTCAGCGGAGGGCATCCCATTGACCATCTCTTTCAAAGACCGTGTCGCGATCGTCACCGGTGCTGGCGGCGGCCTGGGCCGTGCCTATGCGCTTGAGCTTGCCCGGCGTGGCGCGAAGGTCGTGGTCAACGATCTCGGCGGCTCGCGCGATGGCACCGGCCATTCCGACGCCGCACTGAAGGTAGTCGAAGAGATCGAGGCTTTGGGCGGCGAAGCGTTTTCGAACGGCGGCAGCGTCACCGATTATGCGCAAATGGTCGAGATGGTCGCACAGACCAAGGAGCGCTGGGGCCGCATCGATATCCTGATGAACAATGCCGGGGTGCTGCGCGACAAGAGCTTCGCGAAGATGGAGCCCGAGGATTTCCGCTTCGTCGTCGATGTCCATCTCAACGGCTCGGCCAATTGCACCAAGGCCGTCTGGGAAACGATGCGTGAGGCCAATTACGGCCGCATCCTGATGACCGCGTCTTCGACAGGTCTGTACGGTAATTTCGGGCAGGCGAATTATGGCGCGGCCAAGCTGGGCCTCGCGGGCCTGACCAAGACGCTCCATCTCGAAGGCGCGAAATACGGCATCAAGGTCAACACCATCGCGCCGGTCGCGGGCACCCGCATGACCGAAGACATTTTCCCCGAGGAAGCCTTCAAGGCCTTCGCGCCGGAGAACGTCGCCCCGGCCGCTTTGTACCTCGTGAGCGAGGACGCGCCGACCAACATGATCATCGGCGCGGGCGCGGGCGTGGTCCATGCCGCTTATGTGACGATGACTCAGGGCGCGAAGCTGACCGAACCGACCGTCGAGGCGGTCGCGGCGCAATGGGCCGAGATCATTGACCGCGCTGGCGAGACCGTGCCCAATTCGGGTGCTGAACAGTCGATGCGGATCATGGCGCTGCTTCAAAAGGGCTGAACCGGCGTCTTGCCGTATTGCCTCGCTAATACACCCATGCTATTCCTCTCCACACAGGAGGAGGATTGCCCATGTATAGCGAAATAGATCTCGCGAACGCTGTGGAGGCCGGGGTACTTAGCCCCGAGGCCGCCAACGCGTTTCGCAACCATGTCGCGGAGGGCCGTTCGGCGCCTGCGGTGGACGAGGAGCATTTCCGCCTCCTCACCGGTTTCAACGACATCTTCGTCTCGATTGCAGCGGCGTTGATCCTGGTCGCGGTCGGCTGGATCGGCTTCTATATCGGATCGAAGGCAGTCGGCTTCGACCATGGCTTCGAAGGTCCGCGCCAGGCCGGCACGTCGATTGCCATTGCGGGGGGCGCAGTTGCGATCACGAGCTGGCTGCTCGCCGAATATTTCACCCGCCAGCGCCGCATGGCCCTGCCGAGCATCCTGCTGCTGCTGGGCTTCACCGGCGGCGTCTTCGCATGCATCGGCGCGATCTTCGCGGCAAACGCACCGTGGCTGGTTGAGCAGCTGAACCTGACCACCGAAATGCAGCACCGCCAGTTGGCGGGCGGCGCGTCGATCGTCATCGGTGTCGTCACCGCGGTTGCGGCGTGGATGCACTGGCGGCGCTTCATGGTGCCGATCACGGTTGCCGTTGGCGCGATGGCGCTGGTCAGCGTTGCAGTGGGCGCGATCATGGCGATGATCCCCGGCGCGCAGGATTCGATCAACCCGATCCTGCTGGTCGCGGGCGTTCTCGTCTTCGCACTTGGGACATGAGCGACCGCGAGCGCCGCACCCGCCGCAGCGACGTGGCGTTCTGGCTGCATCTCGCCGCCGCACCGCTGATCGCGCATCCGATCTTCCACATGCTCGGCGTGTTCGACGGCGACGTCAGCGTACCGATGGCCGCCGTGGTGCTCGGCCTCTACGTCGTCTTCGGCTGCATCGCACTGGCAGTCGACCGCCGCGCGCTGCTCGTCTCGAGCCTCGTTTATGTGCTTTGGGCGATGTACGCCTTGTTCGAGCAATCGGGCGCAGTCGAACTGGCGGCGGCGCTCACCGCTCTGGTGATCGGCTCGGCGCTGCTCACCCTCTCCGCTTTCTGGCAGCCGATGCGCCGCTCGGTGGTCGGGATGCTGGGCAATTTCGGCGATCGCCTGCCGCCGACGCAGATCGTCGCGATGGCCTGAGGCTTTCGCGCTGCATGAAAGAAAAGGCCCGGGAGGCGACTCCCGGGCCTTTTTCTTGTCCGGTCGCGGAGAGAGAGAGAGAGAGAGATTTGTTCACGCGGAGACGCGGAGGACGCGGAGAGTCTGTGTGGTCAAAATCGCCGCCAAATCAGCGACAGTCTTTCCGGACACGAATAACTGTGGATACGCGCTCCGCGCACCTGTCATTTCCGCGCCTCCGCGTGAACAACGCTTCTATCTTCTATTGATCGACCAGCTTCATCAGCCGCCGCTCGACCGGGGCCAGCACCGGCCCTAACTCGTGCCCGCGTTTCAACACCATGCCCTGTTCGCCCACCAGAGCCCACATGCCCTGACGATTGCGCAGCGCCGGGCGCTTTTCGACGCGGAACTCGGGGCGTTCGGCTGAGCGGCGAAAGGCAGCGAAGACGGCGGCGTCGTTGTCGAACTGCATCGCATAATCCTTCCAATGCCCCGCGGCGACCATGCGGCCGTAGAGATCGAGAATGCGGGTCAGCTCCAGCCGCTCGAAGCCGACCTGCGAGGGGCGGCCTATCGTTAGCGGGGTTACCGTTCCCATTTACGCACGATCGCGATGGACCTCACGCTCAGCCATCAGCTCGTCGAGCCGCTTGCGCATCGTCTCAAGCTCGCAGCGCATGATTTCGAGCTTCTGGGTCGCCGGGTCGAACATCTCGCTGCACGGCGTACCATAAGGCATGAAACCGGGCTGGGCGATCTGGGACTCGATGAGCGTCGCCTTGGCCGGGATGCCGACCATCGTCGCGCCGGGGACGACATCCTTGGTCACCACCGCGTTCGCGCCGATCCGCGAGCGCTCGCCCACCGTGATCGGCCCGAGCACTTGCGCGCCCGATCCGATGATAACGCCGTCGCGCAGCGTCGGGTGGCGCTTTCCGGCCACCCCATTGTCCGGGCTGGTGCCGCCCAGCGTGACGCATTGATAGATCGTCACGTCATCGCCGATCTGGGCCGTCTCGCCGATCACGACGAAACCATGGTCGATGAAGAAATTGCGGCCGATCGTGGCACCCGGATGGATGTCGATCGCGGTTACCCAGCGCGACCAGTGATTGACCAGTCGGGCCAGGAAAAACCAGCGCGCCTTGAACAAACGGTGCGCGATCCGGTGATAGGCAACCGCCCACACGCCCGGATAGAGCAGGATTTCAGCACGGCTACGCGGCGCGGGATCGCGCGCACGGATCGAATCGAGATACGCATTCAGACGACGGAACATGGCCGGTTCCCCTTTGAGGGCCTTTATTTAGTACTGGATCGAACCGATTTCCAGAACACCCCGTCCCGGGCTTGTCCCGACTAAACACGATGTGTCTTGTCGGAATTGAGGCTGACCGCCATTTCGGGGCCGTCACTATATGAGATGCGACTGAATGATTTTGGGTATCGAGCTTGCGGATCTGTTGCCGTTCATCCTGATCGGCTTCGCGGCGCAGATGGTGGATGGCGCGCTCGGCATGGCGTTCGGCGTCATTTCCAACACATTGTTGCTCAGCATGGGCGTGCCGCCTGCGGCCGCCTCTGCGGGCGTGCACACGGTCGAGACCTTCACCACGGCGGTCTCGGGCATCAGCCATGCGCTCCACAAGAATGTGAACTGGAAGCTGTTTTTCCGGTTGATGATTCCCGGCGTGATCGGCGGCGTGCTCGGCGCTTATGTCCTGTCGAACATCCATGCCGACACTGCGCGCCCCTTCATCCTCGCATATCTTACCGGCATCGGCCTGTATCTGCTGTGGCGCAGCCGGCATTATCCGCCGAAGGAAAAGGCACCGAAGATCGTCGAGCCTCTGGGGCTTGTCGGCGGTTTCCTCGATGCGGCGGGCGGCGGCGGCTGGGGTCCGGTCGTGACCAGCAATCTCCTCGTGCAAGGCGGCAGCCCGCGCGAGACGATCGGCACCGTCAACACGGCCGAATTCTTCCTGACCGCTACGATCTCGGCGACCTTCATCACGCAGTTGGGCTGGGAAGCATTCACGCTCGCCACAGTCGGCCTGCTGATCGGCGGCGTGATCGCGGCACCCTTTGGCGCGCTGCTCGCCAAGCGGGTGGAAGCCAAGACGCTGATGCTGATGGTCGGCATCGTGCTGACCGCGACCAGCATCTACGGCCTCTACCGGGCCTTCGCTTAACCCTCGGCTCCCGACCCTCTACCTCCCGTTCGCCAGTGGAGGGTTGAGGCCCTGAAACAAGTTCAGGGTAGAACGGCCTAGACCGAGCGCTTAACCGGCAGGCGGCGCGAATGGAGCGCGACCGCAGCGCCCGCCGCCGCGATGATGGCCATGCCAATCAGGCTCAAGCGATCGGGCATATGGCCGAATACGATCCAGCCGAGCAGCCCCGCCCATAGCAATTGCAAGTAATTGACCGGCGCAAGCACGGACGCGGGCGCGTCGCGATAGGCGGCGGTGATCAGATAATGGCCCAGCCCGCCATAAACGCCCAGGCTGCAGAGCAGCAAAGTCTCGAACGCATCCGGCACGCGCGCGCCGAGGAACCATGGCGCGGCGAGGCCGAACAGGATCGAACCGACCAGCGCCGTGTAAAACAGCAACGCGATCGTCCGCTCGCTGGCGACCAGCACGCGCGAAAGAATCTGATAACCCGCAGCTGCGCCTACCCCAAGCAACGCGCAGGCCACGCCGACGGGATCGAGCCCGCTTCCCGGGCGTGCGATCAGCAGCACGCCACCGAACCCGGCCAGCGCCGCACCCCAGCCGACAATGCCTGCGCGCTCGCCCAATAAGGGGCCCGCGACCAGCACCACGAGCATCGGCGCGAGGAAGTTGATCGCCGTGGTCTCGGCCACAGGCATGCGCTGGAGCGCAAAGCCGACAAGCAACGAAGACGCCGCGAGACATAGAGCGCGGACCACGACCAGGCCGGTGCGCTGGGTCTCGATCAGTTCCTTGCCATAGCGCGGCGCGAGCAGCGCGCTCATCAGCAAAAGGTTTCCGATGTAGCGCGCCGCGACGACCAAAGGCACATCGTAGCGCGACACCAGATATTTGGCGGTCGTGTCCATGCACGCGAACAGCAGGACGCCGAGCGTGAAGAGCAATATGCCGCGAAGGGGATTGGGTGCGGTCATCAGACCGCACCTATGTCCCGGCGCTCCGCTACGCCAGCTTGGATATCAGACGATGGCGGAATGCACCGTGGCGGCGGCCTGGATCACGGCGCCGAAGCGAACCGAATCCTGAATGACCTGTGCCGGCACCGCATGCTGCTTGAGCACCTTTTCGTGCGAATCGATGCACATGCCGCAGCCGTTCATCGCGCTGACTGCGAGGCTGAACAGCTCGAAATCGGCCTTGTCGATGCCCGGAGCGCCGATCACGTTCATGCGCAGGCGAGCCGGCATGTTGAGATATTCCTTGTTCTCGGCAAGGTGGGCAAAGCGGTAATAGACGTTGTTCATCGCCATCACGGCGGCAGCGGCGCGGGCTGCGGTAGCGGCCTCGTCGCTGAGCTTGCCGGCGACTTCGGCCTCAGCCGCATCGACAATCGGCTTATAGCCGGTGCCGTGCGCGCAGGCGAGGATCAGGCCGTATTTGCGCTGGTCGCCAAGCGTCTGGTCATTGACCAGGCTGCCGACGTTGAGGCGGATATCCTTGGCAAAATCGGGAAGGCTTTCGGCGAAGGTCTTGAGCGACATGGGAAGTGTCCTTTTATGCAAACGGCACCACGCTGGGGGCAGCGTGATGCCGTCTGTTTGGCGCGGAGCACAAAGGGGGGAGGAGACCCCGCGCCGGGAGGAAGGTTTGGCTTATGCGGCCGGGCGAAGGACTTCGTCGCCCTTGTTCCAGTTGCACGGGCACAGTTCATCGCTCTGCAGAGCGTCCAACACGCGAAGTGTTTCCTGCGGATTGCGACCGACGTTCAGGCCGTTGACCTGCACTGCCTGGATCACATTGTCCGGATCGACCGTGAAGGTAGCGCGGAAAGCGACATGCTCATTGGCGTCGACGATCCCAAGCGCGTTGGCGAGAACAGCGCCGTTATCGGCGAGCCACGGGAAGTCCGCTGCTTCGAGATCGGGATCCGACTTGCGCCATGCGAGATGGACGTGCGCGGTGTCGGTCGATGCACCGATCAGCACGGCATCACGGTCGGCGAAATCGCCCTTGAGGCCGGCATAGCCGACGATCTCGGTCGGGCAGACGAAGGTGAAGTCCTTCGGCCAGTAGAACACGATCTTCCACTTGCCGGGAAATGCGGTGGTGACGTCGAGCGTCTCACCGTCGGGAAGCGCAGCGACGCCCTGCTGGACGGGAACGGTGATCGAGGGAAACTTGTCGCCAACGGTCAGCATGATGCTTCTTCTCCGGAATAGGTTGCGTTGCAGCAATGATCTGCTGCGATGCGATATAGAGATGCTGACTAAACGTTCCAATCGTTTATTCTCTGGCCATTGATCGAGTGAGACGATAAGTAGCGAAGCCATCATGACCACCTATCTCCCCACGCTGAAGCAGCTCCAATATCTTGTTGCTCTGAACGACGCCGGACATTTCGGGCGCGCCGCAGAGACGTGTTTCGTGACGCAATCGACGCTTTCGGCGGGCATTCGCGAGCTGGAAACCCTGATCGGCGTGGTGCTGGTAGAGCGAACGCGCCGCGTGGTCCGCTTCACGCCGCTGGGCGAACGAATCGTGGATAAAGCCCGACGCGTGCTGCGCGAGGCGGATGAGCTCGGCGATCTTGCCCGCGCTGCCGGCCGGCCTTTGTCGGGCGAGATGCGGATGAGCGTGATCCCGACGATTGCGCCATTCCTGCTCCCGCGAATCCTGCCGCGCCTGCGAAAGGATTACCCCGACCTCAAGCTATTCCTGCGCGAAGAAACCAGCGGGCAGGCATGCGAAGGGCTCCACCATGGCCGCACTGATTGCGTGCTGCTCGCGCTTCCATATGGCTGCGGCGATGTCGAGGTCGCGCCTTTGTTCGCGGACCGGCTGTTCGTGGCATTCCCCGATGGCGAGATGGAGCCGACCCCGACGATCGCTCCCGCATTGATCGACGAAACCCGGCTACTGATGCTCGAGGACGGACATTGCCTGCGGGAACACACGCTTTCCGCGTGCAACCGCCCCGAAATGCGCGCCGAAGCGACGATGCTGGGCACTTCGCTGCACACGATGGTGCAGATGGTTGATAACGGCCTTGGCGTGACGATGTTGCCCGAAATGGCGGTGGATGCCGGGATACTGGACCACACCAACGTGAAGGCCCGGCCGCTCGAGGCGGAGAATGCGGTGCGGCATATCGCGTTGGTCTGGCGCAAGGCGAGCCCGCGCGAGAAGGACTTCCGGCTGTTGGCGGGAGTGCTTGGCGAGGGACGCTAGCGCCACCGCTCCGCCGCGCTTGCATCGCTGTCACGCGCCTCGACCCAGCCCGCCCCTTCGCCGCGCTGTTCGCGCTTCCAAAAGGGTGCGGCGGTCTTCAGTCGGTCGATCAGATAGGCGCAGGCATCCAGCGCTTCGCGGCGATGATGCGCGGCGGTGCCGACAAAGACGATTCGCTCGCCTGGCGTCATCGTGCCCACGCGGTGGACGATGGTGACGCCAAGCAGCCCCCAGCGTTCGGTCGCCGCTTCGGCCAGGTCGCACAATACGGCTTCGGTCATGCCGGGATAATGTTCGAGTTCGAGCGCTGTCACGCCGTCTTCGCCGCGCACCACGCCGGTGAACGTCGCGACAGCCCCTGCCCCGCGCTCCTCCAGCGCCGCCAGTTCCTGCGACAGCTCGATTGGCGCGGTATCGACCGAGACGCGGATCATCCGCCCGTTACCGGCGGGAAGATCGCGACTTCCTTCGCCTGCCCCAGCAACGCATCGAGCGGCACGAATTTCTGGTCGATCGCGGCGCGCAGCTTTTGCGGCTCGCGCATCGCCTCCGCATGACCGGGGCTGCGCAGCGCAAGCCAGTCGATCAGATCCGCGACGTTGCGCACCGCTTCCGGCGGATCGACATGCTCATGCCCCGTCCCGATGCGTTCACGCACCCAGGCGAAGTAGAGCAAGTTCATCAGGTATCCATGTGCTTGAGGCCAACGCGCAGATAATCCCAGCCAGTAATCACCGTGAGTGCCGCCGCCGCCCAAAGGAAGACAAGGCCGGCATCCAGCACCCAGAGCCAATCCGGGGTGGCCCGGGAAAAGATGAGGAAACCGAGCGCACCCAGCTGCAGCGCAGTCTTCCACTTGGCGAGCCGCGAGACGGGCATCGAAACCTGAAGACCGCCCAGGAACTCGCGCAGCCCCGAAACCGCGATCTCACGGGCGAGAATCACCAGCGCCGCAATCAGATGCCAATCGATGATCACCTGTTTGCCCACCAGGATCAGGATAACCGTGGCGATCATGATCTTGTCCGCAATCGGATCGAGGAACACGCCAAGCTTCGATACCGTGCCCTGCGCGCGCGCCAGATAGCCGTCGAAATAATCGGTCACGCCCATCAGCGTGTAGATCACCCACGCAATCAGATAGCCCTGCGGCCATTCAGGCCACCAGAGGAACAGAGCGAGCAGTGGCAAAGCCAGGATGCGCGACAGGGTGAGGATGTTCGGCAACGTCCACATCAGCGTGCCTTAGCACCGCCCCGCGCGGTGCGGGAGAGGATTTTCCGTTGCCGGTTAACGATTGCCTCGGCTATGCCACCGCCCGAGTTCGGCGGATTTCCGTCACTTATGGGGTAGGTATTCGCATGATCGGTTCGATCGGGCTTTTGAAGTCACGCCGTTTCCTCCCGCTTTTCGTCACGCAGTTCCTGGGTGCGTTCAACGATAATCTGTTCAAGAACGCGATGGTCTTCTTCGCGACGTACGAGATCTATCGCAGCGTAGAGGCCGAAACGCAGTTCAGCGCGATCGCCACCGGCATCTTCATTCTGCCCTTCTTCCTCTTCTCGGCATTGGCCGGGCAATTGGCCGACAGCTACGACAAGGCCCGCATCATGCGGATCATCAAGATGGCCGAGGTTTTGATCATGATCGTCGGCTGCGCCGGCATCCTGATATCGAGCCTGCCGCTGATGCTGGTCGCCTTGGTCGGCATGGGTATCCATTCGACATTCTTCGGACCGATCAAATACGCGATCATCCCGCAGCACATGGCCGATGACGACGTGCTGGGCGGCACCGGGCTGGTCGAGGCGGGCACCTATATTGCGATCCTCTGCGGCACGATCGCGGGCGGCCTTTTAGCACCCAATATAGCCGCCTTCGCCGTGATCGCGGTGGCACTGGTCGGCTGGTTTTCCTCCACCAAGATCCCGCCGGCGCCGCCGCTCACCAAGCTCAAGCTCGATTTCAACATCTTCCGCGCATCGTACCGGCTGATCGCCGCGACGCTCCACATCAAGCGGCTCTATCTCGCGATCATCGCGATCAGCGTGTTCTGGACGATCGCCGCCGTGCTCGCGGTGCTGTTTCCGCCGCTGGTGAAAAACGTGTTTCATGCCCAGAAGGACGTGGCGAGCGTGTTCCTCGGTATCTTCTCGGTGGGCATCGCGATCGGTTCGATCGTGATCAACCGGCTGCTCAAGGGCAATGTCTCGGCACGCTTCGCCCCGCTATCGGTGCTGGCGATGGCGATCTTCGTCTTCGATTTCTATGTGTCAGCCTCGGGCTGGGGGGCACCGGGCGGCCCGCTGCAATCCTTCATGACCGCGCACAATCTGCCGGCGGTCACCGCTTTGGGTCAGGGCGATCTGATCGCGACGATGGAATTCATCAAGATCCCCGGCGCATGGCGGGTACTCTTCGATCTGGCGATGATCGCGATCACCGGCGGCATGTTCGTCGTGCCGCTTTATGCCTTCCTCACCACCACGGTCGACAAGTCGCAGACCTCGCGCACCGTGGCTGCGAACAACATCGTCAACTCGGCCTTCATGGTCGGTGGTTCGGTGGGCATCCTCGGCGTGACCCAGCTCGGCGTCAGCGTGATCGATTCGATCCTGGTCGTGCTGCTGCTTTGCGTGATCTCGGCCTATTGCGGCTGGAAGCTGTACCAGGCCGAAAAGGCGCATGAGAATGACAGCACAGTCAGCATCGACTGAGCGGCATTGGCCGCTGTTCCTTCAGAAAATGAAGGTAGTGATGCAGACGAAAAAGGCGCTGAAGCTGAGCATGAACAGCTTCCAATCGCTGTCGTCGCGCACTTTGCGATTCTGAAACGAAACCCGGCGCGCATAGTTGCGGAACGGGTGGCGGCGGGCTTGGCCCTCAATGACAAGTGCGCGGTGCATGCCAGGAGTTAACAACTTGTTTACGATTTGCGCCAGCACCGTACGTGGTTAACCCCTGTCCGCGATCGGGACGGGATTTGCTTGATATTGAAGGTTAATTCGGGCCAGCCTTGCATGCCTGCGTCGCTCCGGTAAACCGGTGTCATGAACGTTACGCGACGCACCGCTCTTGGCTCCGCGCTTGCCGCCGGCCTGCCCCTCCCCGCTTTCGGACAAGCCGCCCCGCCCGAATGGCGCCGCGGCCTCGACAACCAGCGCAAGCCCGATCTGGGCGACGGACGCTTCCTCAATCCGCTGATGGCCGGCGACCATCCCGACCCGTCGATCCTCAAGGACGGGAAGGATTATTACATGACCTTCTCGACCTTCGATTCGTATCCCGGCCTGATCATCTGGCATTCGCGCGATCTGGTGAACTGGCAGCCGATCGGCCCTGCCCTCACCAAGAACATCGGATCGGTCTGGGCGCCCGAACTGTGCAAGCACAAGGGCCGCTTCTACCTCTACATTCCGGTCAAGGCCTCACCGAACACGACGTTCGTGATCTGGGCGGACAAGATCGAAGGGCCGTGGAGCGAGCCGATCGACCTTACGCTCCCCGCGCATATCGATCCCGGCCACGCCGTGGACGAAAAGGGCAAGCGCTGGCTGTTCCTCTCGGGCGGCGATCGCGTGCCGCTGAGCGATGATGGCCTCAAGCGCATCGGCGAACCCGAGCATGTCTATGATCCGTGGCGATATCCGGACACGTGGGATGTCGAGGGCTTCTCCCCCGAGGGACCGAAACTGCTGCGGCACAATGGCTATTATTACATGATCACCGCCGTTGGCGGCACGGCTGGACCGCCCACCGGGCATATGGTGATCGCGGCGCGCTCGAAAACGCTCGCCGGGCCGTGGGAGGATCATCCGGGCAACCCGATCGTGCGCACGACGTCTCTGGCTGAGAAATGGTGGTCGCGCGGGCATGCCACGTTAGTCGAAGCGCCGGATGGTAGCTGGTGGTCGGTCTATCACGGCTTCGAGAACGGCTATTGGACGCTGGGGCGGCAAACCCTGCTCGATCCGGTCGAATGGACGGCGGATGGCTGGTTCAAGATGACCGGCGGCGATCTGTCGCAGCCGATCGCTTCGCCCAAAGGAGGCCAAGCCGTGCCGCACGGGCTGGCGTTGTCCGACGACTTCTCGAAGCTCGAGCTCGGCACGCGCTGGAATTTCTTTAAGCCCGCGCCCGATGAGCGATCGCGTGTTCGGGTCAAGGACAACACGCTGCTGCTCGATGCCAAGGGCCTCGCGCCCAGTTCAGGTGCGCCCTTGCTGCTCGTCGCGGGCGATCAGGCCTATCAGTTCGAATGCGATATCGAGATCGAGGAAGGCGGTGTCGCAGGGCTGCTGCTATTCTACGACGAGAAGCTCTATTGCGGGCTCGGCTTCGACGAAAAGCGCTTCGTCACGCATCAATATGGCATCGAGCGCGGTCGCCCGGCCAATCCGCATGGCCGCAAGCTGCGGATGCGCGTGACCAACAACCGGCATATCGTTTCGTACCACACCAGCAGCGACGGCGGCGCAACGTGGCACCGCTTCGATAGGGGCATGGAAGTGTCCGGCTACCACCATAATGTTCGCGGCGGCTTCCTGATGCTGCGACCGGGGCTGTACTCCGCGGGCAAGGGCACCGCGAAGTTCAAGGACTTCCGGTTCAGGGCGCTCTAATTCCTGCATACGGCCCCTCTCCCCCATCAGGGGAGAGGGCCAAAGAAGATCACTTCGGCGCAGGCCCCGTCGACTTTCGCACGATCAGTTCGTGATCGAGCGAAATCTGCGTCTCGCCGCTGCCGCCGAGCAACAATTCGGCTGCAGCGTCAGCCAGTTCGCGCACCGGCTGGCGGATCGTGGTGAGCGGCGGCCACACCGCCTGCGCCAGATCCGAATCGTCGAACCCGGCAATCGAAAGCTCGCCCGGCAGATCGATATCCAGTTCGTGCGCCACTGCGAGCGCACCGGCGGCCATATCGTCATTGCCTGCGAAGATCGCCGTCGGGCGCGGCGTGCGCGCGAGCAAAGCCCGCGTCGCTTCGGTGCCCGAGCGGAAGCTGTAATCGCCTTCCACCACCAGCTCCGGATCGAATGCGATGCCGTGTGCTTCCAGTTCCTGGCGATACCCCTCAAGGCGGTCGCTCGAAGAAATATGCGTTTTGGCGCCGCGAATGAAGGCGATTCGACGGTGACCTACGTCGACCAAATGCCGTGTCATCGCGCGCGCGGCGGCAACGTCGTCCATCATCGATGCCATGCCGCTATCCTTGCGCGCACCCGGCGCGATGCGGACATAAGGCAGCCCGCGCTGATCGAGCGCATCGAGCAGGGCGAGCGCTTCGGTAACGGGCGGCGAAAGGATCAGCCCGTCCAGATGCGCCTCATCGACCAGCGCCATCACGTTCGAGACCAGATCGTCCGCCAGCACATCGACCGGCTGGAGCAGCAACCGATAGCCCAATGCCGAGCAGCGCTGCTGCGCGCCGGTCTGGACGTGATAGACATAATAAGGGCTGGGATTGTCGTAGAGCAAAGCCACCTGGAACGAGCGCCGCCCGGCTAGCGTGCGCGCGGCATGGCTCGGCCGGAAATTGAGCCGTGCGACGACTTCCTCGACGCGGCGGCGGGTTTCCTCGCTGACATGCTTCTCGTTATTGAGGACCCGGCTGACGGTCTTGAACGAGACCCCGGCGATCTTCGAAACTTCCTTGATCGTCGGACGGCTGGACATGGCGTTTCCTGATTGGGGCCTTGAGCGTTCTTCCCCTTGTCACATACGCATATTTGACAGCGCTGTACGCATGCAAGCACTGATATGCGGGCAGCCATGGCCCACCCCTTCCCCTCCATCGCAGAGTTGATTGCCGCGCGACTGCCCGATCGGGGCGCGCGGCGACCATTTGTGCTGGGTATCGCCGGGGCGCAAGGCTCGGGCAAATCGACGGTCGCGCACGATCTGGCGGCCCGCTTCGTCTGTCCGGTGCTGTCGCTCGACGATCTCTATCTGGACGGAGCGGCACGGATGGTGCTGGCAGCAGAGGTGCATCCGCTGCTGCGCACGCGCGGCGTCCCGGGAACGCATGACCCGGCCCTTGGGCTGGCGGTGATCGACTCGCTCGGGCAGGCAGGGCCTACCCACCTCCCCCGCTTCGACAAGGCGCGCGACGAGCCCGGCAAGCCCGAAGCATGGCAAGGGCCTGCGGAAATGGTAATTCTGGAGGGCTGGTGCCTTGGCGCACGGGCGCAAGCCGAGACCGAACTGGCAATTCCGATCAATGCGCTTGAGCGCGAGCGGGACCCGGACGCTGTCTGGCGCCGCTGGGTGAATACGCAACTGGAGGGCTATCGCGCACTGTTCGATCGGATCGACATGCTGGTGTTTCTCGCAGCACCGGGGTTCGCGGTGGTCGAGCACTGGCGCGGCGAGCAGGAGCATGCGCTGCGAAAGGCAATGGGCATGGAAGCGGGCATGTCCGATGCCGCGCTGACGATATTCATCCAGCATTATCAGCGCCTGACCGAGCATATGCTTGGAGACGCCGACTGGGCCGATCTGACGATTACGCTCGATGACCAGCGGCGCGCGATCGGCGTTAGCCCGGCGCCATAGGGGAAAAGGCCCGCCCCCAACCCGAAGGTGGCGGCGGGCCTTCCTTTCCTCCCCAGGAAAGTCGTTCGGCCGGTGGCGGCGCAGCAAAGCCGCGTCGTCGGCGCTAGCGCCGTCGGCCGGGCGTGCACGTCTCCTGCAGCAGCTTCGCTGCCGCGGGGCGCGCTACGCTGCGAACTGGTTCATCGTGTTGTGGGCGCCGCCCGCCTTCAAAGCGGCCTCACCGGCGAAATATTCCTTGTGATCGTCGCCAATGTCCGAGCCCGACATGTTCTGGTGCTTCACGCAGGCGATACCCTCGCGGATTTCCTTGCGCTGAACGCCCTTCACATAACCCAGCATGCCCGCGTCGCCGAAATACTCCTTCGCCAGATTGTCGGTCGACAAAGCGGCGGTGTGATAGGTCGGCAGCGTGATCAGGTGATGGAAGATGCCCGCCCGCGCCGCCGAATCCTTCTGGAAGGTGCGGATGCGCTCATCGGCGTCGTCGGCCAGTTCGGTGCCATCATAATCGACCGACATCAGCTTGGCGCGATCATAAGCCGAGACGTCCTTGCCCTCGGCGCTCCAGGCATCGAACACCTGCTGGCGGAAGTTGAGCGTCCAGTTGAAGCTGGGCGAGTTGTTATAGACCAGCTTCGCGTTCGGAATGACCTCGCGGATGCGATCGACCATGCCGGCGATCTGCTCGATGTGCGGCTTCTCGGTCTCGATCCACAGCAGATCCGCGCCATTCTCGAGCGACGCGATGCAATCGAGCACGCAACGATCCTCGCCGGTGCCGGCGCGGAACTGGAACAGATTGCTCGGCAGGCGCTTCGGCCGCAGCAGCTTGCCGTCGCGATTGAGGATGACATCGCCGTTGCGGGCGGTCGCCGGATCGATCTCTTCGCAATCGAGGAACGAATTATACTGGTCGCCCAGATCGCCGGCTTGGTTCGATACCGCAATCTGCTTGGTCAGTCCGGCACCCAGCGAATCGGTGCGCGTGACGATGATGCCGTCCTCGACGCCGAGTTCGAGGAAAGCGTAGCGGCACGCCCGAACCTTGGCGAGGAAGTCCTCGTGCGGCACCGTGACCTTGCCGTCCTGATGGCCGCACTGCTTTTCGTCCGAGACCTGATTCTCGATCTGCAGCGCACAGGCACCTGCCTCGATCATCTTCTTGGCGAGCAGATAGGTCGCCTCGGCATTGCCGAAGCCCGCATCGATATCGGCGATGATCGGGACGATATGCGTCTGATGGTCATCGATCGCATGCAGCAGTCGCTGTTCCTCGATCTGGTTGCCGGCAGCGCGTGCGGCATCGATCTCGCGGAACATCATGCCCAGTTCGCGGGCATCGGCCTGGCGCAGGAAGGTGTAGAGTTCCTCGATCAGCGCCGGAACGCTGGTCTTCTCGTGCATCGACTGATCGGGCAGCGGGCCAAATTCGCTGCGCAGTGCCGCGATCATCCAGCCCGAGAGATAGAGGTAGCGGCGCTCGGTCGAGCCGAAATGCTTCTTGATGCTGATCATCTTCTGCTGGCCGATGAAACCGTGCCAGCAACCGAGCGACTGGGTGTAGTTCGCCGGATCGGCATCATAAGCGGCCATATCACGGCGCATGATCGCTGCGGTGTAGCGCGCAATATCAAGTCCGGTCTGGAAGCGGTTCTGCAAACGCATCCGCGCAACCGATTCGGCGCTGATCCCGTCCCACGTGCCGGAATAGCTGCGAATAAGCTGGTCGGTCTGGGTAATATGATCCTGGTAGGTCACACTGTTTACTCCGCTGTGTAAATTTACACGCCGAGTAACGCGGGGATTGACCCGTCCCCACCATATTCGCCCAGAAAACAAGCCACATTGTCCCTGCGAATCAGCACGACACGTGTGATGTTGTAAATAATTTACAATTGAGGCGAACGAAGACGTGAGCGAGAACGCGACTACGCCTCGCCGCCACGTGGGGGAAGCGGAGCCGATCCATTATCGATGTCGCGAAAAGCCGCCAATGCGGCGGAGGGTATGGTGGAGCCTAGCGGGATCGAACCGCTGACCTCCTGCATGCCATGCAGGCGCTCTCCCAGCTGAGCTAAGGCCCCACACCCTGGAAGGCAGGCCGATTAGAAGGCCGCCAAAGGTTTGGCAAGGATGCTTTCGCACCCTTGCCAGATTTCTTTTTAATTCTCGTCGTCGTCGCCGCCGGTTTCGACACCGAGGTCGTCGTCGCCGCCCAGATCGACGTCGTCGTCCGGCGAGGGTTCCTCGTCGTCAACGGTCTCCAGATCCTCATCGCCGAGATCGGAATCCTCCTTCTCGGGCTTAACTTCTGCCTTGACCTGCTCGAACGGCAGCGGCTGCTTGGACTTCAGAATCGGCTCTGGCGACCATGCATAGCCACAGGCAATGCACGCTACCGGCTCGTCCTTGGTCAGATCGTAGAAGCGCGTTCCGCACTTCGGGCATGCGCGTTTCGTGCCCCATTCCGGCTTCACCATGTGCTGCCTCTTCACCTTTCGAATATCTTGATTTCGGGAGTATCTCCCGGAAAGTGGGGCGCGCCTTGCCATGGCGCAAGGCGGCTGTCAAAGCCCGGCCACATGTCAGCCTCCCTATCTCGCCCTCTCAGCATTTCCCCCCGTGGCCCACTTAAGGGACGCTTGCGCGTGCCCGGCGACAAATCGATCAGCCATCGCGCGCTGATGTTTTCGGCGCTCGCGGTGGGCGAAAGCCGGATCGAGGGGCTCCTTGAAGGCGAGGACGTACTCGCCACAGCCGATGCGATGCGAGCGATGGGCGCTACCGTAGAACGCGGCGAGGACGATGTGTGGCGCGTCCACGGCGTTGGCGTCGGCGGCTTGCTCCAGCCGGTACAAGCGATCGAAATGGGCAATTCGGGAACCTCGACCCGGTTGCTGATGGGGCTGATCGCCAGCCATGGCATCACCGCGACCTTTACCGGCGACGCCTCGCTATCCTCGCGCCCGATGGGCCGGGTAATCGAACCGCTCGGCCAGATGGGCGCGGAGATCACCGCATCGCCCGGTGGCAAACTGCCGCTGATGGTGCGCGGGATGAACCCGGCCGTGCCGATCACCTACACGCTGCCCGTCGCCTCGGCGCAGGTGAAATCCGCGATATTGCTGGCCGGTCTCAACACGCCGGGCATCACCCGCGTGATCGAGCCGGTGCCGACGCGTGACCATAGCGAGCGGATGCTGCGCGGCTTCGGCGCGGAACTGACCGTGGAAGACTCGCCCGAGGGCAAGATCATCTCGATCACCGGCGAGGCAGAACTCAAGCCGCAGCATATCGTGGTACCGGGCGATCCTTCCTCGGCAGGCTTCTGGATGGTCGCTGCATCGATCGTGCCGGGATCCGACGTCACCATCGAGAATGTCTGCATGAACCCGACGCGGACCGGGCTGGTCACCGCGCTGCAGATGATGGGCGCGGACATTGCCGAACTGAATGTGCGCGAAGTCGGCGGTGAGCCGGTCGCGGACCTGCGCGTGCGCCACGCCCCGCTCAAGGCGATCGAAGTTCCGCCCGAACTCGCGCCCAGCATGATCGACGAATATCCGATCCTGTTCGTCGCCGCCGCACTCGCCGAGGGCCGCACCGTGGCGCGCGGGGCGCACGAATTGCGCGTCAAGGAATCGGATCGGATCGCGACGATGAAGGCCGCGCTCGAAGCCGCCGGGGTCGTGCTGGAAGAGTTTGACGACGGCCTTGCGATCACCGGCTCGGCCGGAGCGCCGCTTGCGGGCAATGCTCAGATCGCCTCGAAACTCGACCACCGTATCGCGATGTCGATGGTGGTGGCTGGACTTGTTTCCGCCCAACCCATCCAAATCGACGATGTTGCGCCGGTTTCGACCAGCTATCCCGATTTCTTCCAGACTCTTGACGCTCTTGCCGGATAGACCATTTTGTCAGCCATGATCATCGCCGTCGACGGGCCAGCCGCATCGGGCAAGGGCACCATCGCCCGTGCACTTTCGCGGCACTACGGGCTGCCGCATCTCGACACCGGCATGCTCTATCGCGCCGTTGCGGCGACGGTGCTGCGCGAGGAACTCGATCCGGCGAGGGAAGCGGACGCAGTCGCGGCCTGTAGCTTCGAGGATTATCTGCTCGACGATCCCTGGCTGCGCACGGACGATGTGGGCAAGGCGGCGTCGATCGTCTCGGCGCATCCGCTGGTGCGCAAGGCGCTGTTCAACCGGCAGAAGAAGTTTGCTCGCCAGCCCGGCGGCGCGGTGCTCGACGGGCGCGATATCGGCACCGTCATCGCCCCCGACGCGAACGTGAAGATCTTCGTCAAGGCGACCCCGATGATCCGCGCCCAGCGCCGCCATCTGGAACTGCGCAAACACGGCGCGCTCACCAGCCTGGACAAGGTGCTGAACGACATCCGCGCCCGTGACGACCGCGATTCGCGCCGCGCCGAAGCCCCGATGACGCAAGCGGCAGACGCCGTGCTGCTCGATACGAGCTTCCTCTCGATCGACGCCGCGGTGCAGCGCGCGATTGCGATTGTGGAAGCAGCGAAAGCGCGCGGCTAAGGCACGACCACGCGCAGCCCGGCTGCGTGGATCCGGAACTTCAGCGGCCCGCTCATCTTGCGTACTTCGCCATCCAGCGCGATCTCGACGCTGCCGCCGCGCGGCTGGACGATCATCTCGCGGCAAATGCCCAATTCCTCGAAATCGCTGGTGCGGTGCGCCAGACCTACCGCCGCGCGCATCCCGAACCACAGCAAAGACGCCCGACTGCGGCGCGCTACTGCGTAGATTGACAGCTTACCGTCCTGCAGCGTTTCGCGCGAACCGACCGAGCCGGGCTCGAGCGAATAGAGATTGTTGCCGACGAACAGCAAAGGCGTGACCAGAGGCTTCTCGCCTTCGCCCATATCGATCCGCAAATGCTGGTTGCGCAGCCGTGAGAGCGTGTCCCACGACGCCGGGATCATGGCCAGCCATTTGGGCAGGCCATGCCGGTCGCGATAATCGTCCCGGCCCTTCACCATCAGTGGATAGAGGCCGATCGACGCGTTGTTGACGAAGCAATGATCGTTGACTGCGCCAACGTCGATTTTCGCCGCCTTGCCATGCGCAGCGAGGGCCGCAGCCTTGGTGAGATCGGTGGGGATGCCCAGATCGCGGGCAAGGTGGTTGAGCGTTCCGAGCGGTAGCAGCGCCAGCTCGGTTTTTTTGCCCAGCAGGATCTGCGCCGCCGACGCCGCCGTGCCATCGCCGCCCGCAACCACGATTCGCGCCTTGCCCGCCGCGCGTTTGATCGCCGGGGCCATCTCGTCACCGGCCAGCATTTCCACCTGTGCGTGCACCCCGGCGGCTTCAAACGCCTTTTCGATATCGCCCTTCAGCGCATCCCCGGCCGCCGCCGCCGCGCCGCCTTCACGATTTACCAGCACTGCCAGAGAAGCTTTCGTCATGCTGGCGTAACGACAGGCGAGGAACTTGGTTCAGCGCAACCAGCAACGACGCGGCTCGTTACCAAGCAATGGCCAGAATCGCGCACCTCTCCGATATCCATTTCGGCGCCAACGATCCGGTGATCGTCGCAGCTACCGAGGCGTGGCTGGCAGAGGCGCAGCCGGACCTCGTCATCCTGTCCGGTGACTTCACCCAGCGCGCTCGCGTCGCCCAGTTTCGTGACGCATCCGCCTATATCGATCGCCTGCGCAGCGCCGGGCACAAACTGCTGATGGTCCCGGGCAATCACGATATTCCGCTCTATGATGTGACCCGGCGCTTTCTCGCGCCCCTCACCCGCTACAAGCGCTTCATCGACGAGGAGCTTTGTCCGTGGTTCGAGAATGACGAGATTGCGGTGCTGGGGCTCAACACCGCGCGGTCGCTCACCTTCAAGGACGGGCGGATCAACGAAGACCAGATCGCGCTGATCGATCAGCGGTTTGGCCAGGTGCCCGAGCACAAGACGCGCATTCTGGTGACGCATCACCCATTATTCGCGATGCCGATCGGCCATGGCAGCGAGTTGAGCGAAGCGGTGGGCCGGCACGAACAGGCGGTACAGGCAGTGTGCAAGGCCGGGGTGCGCATCGCGCTGGCCGGGCATTTCCACCGCACCTATGCCGAATCTGCGCGCAAGATGGTCGAGATCCCCGGTACGGCGCTGGTGATCCAGGCAGGCACCGCGACCTCCACGCGCCTGCGCAACGACGAGCCACAAAGCTTCAACTGGATCCACACCAACAGCAGCGACGAGATCGAATTGCAGGTGATCGTGTGGGACGGCGCACAGTTCCAACGCGGCGACCATGTAGAGTATAGCTATCACGACGGCGACTGGAGCCGCCGCGAGATCCATCCGCCAACGCCGCAGGCGCGTGAAGCGGCACTAAACGGCGCCTGAGCGCTCACGACGATCAGGCGCAGCAGCGTGGATTTACCTGCACCGCTGGGGCCCGTGAGCAGGGTCAGCCCGACGGCAAATGCGGCGGTGACGCCATCGAGCAGGCGTTTGCGGCCATAAGCCTTGGTCACATCGCGGAGTTGCAGCATGGCAACCAGCCCGCCTTATCTTGCCTTTCGCCCCCTCTTGCGTTAGGGGCGCGCGGTCCGTCGAGCGTGTGCTCGCGGAGGATGGCGCGCGGAGCCTGTCTCCCATGCGCGCCCTTTTCGCTTTCCGCGTCTAGTTTCCTCCGCCTGCGCCCGTCCGCATGGACACCGCGAACGGCATTCGGCCGCCGCGGTACTTCGGCCAAAAGACCACCGGATTCAACCGGTTGGCCGGAAATAATGTACTAGGAACTCTAACCACATGGCCACTACGGCAAACCCGAGCCGCGACGATTTCGCGGCAATGCTCGAACAGACCCTCGGCGGCGCAGAAAGCTTTGAAGGCCGCGTCGTCATCGGCACCGTCACCGGAATCGAAAACGATCTCGCCGTCATCGACGTCGGTCTCAAGTCGGAAGGCCGCGTGCCGCTGCGCGAATTCGCAGCGCCGGGCCAGAAGGCAGACCTGAAGGTCGGCGACGAAGTGCAGGTCTATGTTGACCGCGTCGAGAATGCGAACGGCGAAGCAATGCTCAGCCGCGACCGCGCCCGCCGCGAAGCCGCATGGGACACGCTCGAAACCGAATTCGCCAAGACCGCACGCGTCACCGGCGTCATCTTCGGCCGCGTCAAGGGCGGCTTCACGGTCGACCTGTCGGGCGCCGTGGCGTTCCTTCCCGGTTCGCAGGTCGATATCCGCCCCGTGCGCGATGTCACCCCGCTGATGGA
>SEFZ01000061.1 GCA_004173185.1 Sphingomonadales bacterium
CCGTCACCGCTCCGGCGACGGGCTCGGGCGCGGTCGCAGTGACCGTGGCGGTCAACGGCCAGACCAGCATTGGCGCCGTGAACTTCACGTTCCTCGATCCGCCGATTGCGGCCAACAAGTCGGGCGTCGTCGTTGCGTATAACAGCGCGGGCACGGCCATCGATCTCGCACCGTCGATCACCGGCGGCGCGCATACCAGCATCGCCATCGGCACCGCGCCGGCACACGGCACCACCGCGATTGCGGGCGATGTGGTCACCTACACGCCAACGGCGGGTTATTTCGGGGCAGACAGCTTCACCTACACCGCGACCGGACCCGGCGGCACGTCGGCGCTTGCGACCGTATCGCTGACCGTCGCGACCCCGGCCGCACCGGTGGTTGCGAACGCCAATGCCGCAGTGTCGTATAACAGCGCGGGCACGGCGATCGATCTGACCGCTTCCATCACCGGCGTCTCGTCGAGCATCGCGATCGGCACGGCACCGGCGCACGGCACCACCAGCACTGCAGGCAATGTCGTCACCTACACGCCAACGGCTGGCTATTTCGGGGCAGACAGCTTCACTTACACCGCGACGGGTCCGGGTGGGACTTCGGCGCCTGCGACGGTGTCGCTGACCGTCGCGACCCCGGCCGCGCCGGTTGTTGCCAACGCCAACGCCACAGTTCCGTATAACAGCACGGGCACGGCCATCGATCTGACCGCTTCGATCACTGGTGTCTCGTCGAGCATCGCGATCGGCACCGCGCCGGCACATGGCACGACCAGCATTGCGGGCAATGTCGTCACCTACACGCCGACCACCGGCTATTTCGGTGCGGACAGCTTCACGGTCACCGCGACGGGTCCGGGTGGGACTTCGGCGCCTGCGACTGTATCGCTGACCGTTGCGACCCCGGCTGCCCCGGTTGTTGCCAACCGCTCGGCTGCGGTTGCGTACAACAGCAGCGGCACGACGATCGATCTGACTGGTTCCATCACCGGCGTCTCGTCGAGCATCGCGATCGGCACCGCGCCGGCGCACGGCACGACCAGCATTGCGGGCAATGTCGTGACCTACACGCCAACTGCTGGCTACTTCGGTGCGGACAGCTTCACGGTCACCGCCACCGGTCCGGGTGGGGCTTCGGCTCCCGCCACAGTAACGATCACCATCGCGACCCCGGGCGCACCGGTCGTTGCCAACGCCAACGCCACAGTTCCGTATAACAGCAGCGGCACGGCCATCGATCTGACTGCTTCGATCACCGGCGTCTCGTCGAGCATCGCGATCGGCACTGCGCCCGCGCACGGCACGACCAGCATTGCGGGTAATGTCGTCACCTACACGCCGACTGCCGGTTACTTCGGGGCGGACAGCTTCACGGTCACCGCGACCGGACCTGGTGGCACCTCGACGCCTGCGACGGTGTCGCTGACCGTCGCGACCCCGGTTGCCCCGGTTGTTGCCAACCGCTCGGCTGCGGTTGCGTACAACAGCACGGGCACGGCCATCGACCTGACCGCTTCGATCACCGGCGTCTCGTCGAGCATCGCGATCGGCACCGCACCTGCGCACGGCACGACCAGCATTGCGGGTGAAGTCGTCACCTATACGCCGACTGCGGGTTACTTCGGTGCCGACAGCTTCACGGTCACCGCCACCGGTCCGGGTGGGGTGTCGAACACCGCCACCGTGACGCTTACGGTCGCGGTTCCGCCCGCACCGGTCGTCGCGAACAACGCGGCTGCTGTGTCGTACAACAGCACCGGCACGACGATTGACCTGACCGCTTCCATCACTGGCGTCTCGTCGAGTATCGCGATCGGCACCGCGCCTGCGCACGGTACGACCAGCATCGCGGGCAATGTCGTCACCTACACGCCGACGGCTGGCTACTTCGGGGCGGACAGCTTCACTTACACCGCGACGGGCCCCGGCGGCACCTCGACGCCTGCGACCGTGACGCTGACGGTCGCAAACCCGGCCGCACCGGTGGCTGCCAACGCCAACGCCACAGTTCCGTATAACAGCGCGGGCACGACGATCGATCTGACTGCTTCGATCACCGGCGTCTCGTCGAGCATCGCGATTGGCACCGCGCCAGCACATGGCACGACCAGCATCGCGGGCAATGTCGTTACCTACACGCCGACCACCGGCTACTTCGGTGCCGACAGCTTCACGGTCACCGCGACGGGTCCGGGTGGGGCTTCGGCTCCCGCCACAGTGACGATCACCGTTGCGACCCCGGCCGCGCCAGTCGTCGCGAACCGCTCGGCTGCGGTGCCTTACAACAGCACCGGCACGACGATTGACCTGACCGCTTCCATCACTGGCGTCTCGTCGAGCATCGCGATCGGCACAGCGCCGGCACACGGCACGACCAGCATTGCGGGCAATGTCGTGACCTACACGCCGACCACCGGCTATTTCGGGGCAGACAGCTTCACCTACACCGCGACGGGCCCCGGTGGCACGTCGGCGCCTGCCACCGTATCGCTGACGGTTTCTACCCCGGCCGCACCGGTTGTTGCCAACGCCAACGCCACAGTTCCGTATAACAGCAGCGGCACGGCGATCGATCTGACCGCTTCCATCACAGGTGTCTCGTCGAGCATCGCGATCGGCACTGCACCTGCGCACGGTACGACCAGCATTGCGGGCAATGTCGTCACCTACACGCCAACGGCTGGTTATTTCGGGGCGGACAGCTTCACCTACACCGCGACCGGTCCGGGTGGGGTGTCGAACACCGCCACCGTGACGCTCACGGTCGCGGTTCCGCCTGCACCGGTCGTCGTCAACCGCTCGGCTGCGGTTGCCTATAACAGCACGGGCACGGCCATCGACCTGGGGACCTCGATCACCGGGGTGCGCACCGGTATCGCAATCGGCACGGCACTGGCCCACGGTACCACCAGCATCGCAGGCGAAGTCGTCACCTATACGCCGACCACCG
Organism: Sphingomonadales bacterium; assembly: GCA_004173185.1. Lineage (GTDB taxonomy): Bacteria > Pseudomonadota > Alphaproteobacteria > Sphingomonadales > Sphingomonadaceae > Sphingomonas. The sequence continues at coordinate 2,947 of SEFZ01000061.1, forward strand.
GCTACTTTGGGGCGGACAGCTTCACTTACACCGCCACCGGTCCGGGTGGGGTGTCGAACACCGCCACGGTAACGCTCACGGTCGCGGTTCCGCCTGCACCGGTTGCCGTCAACCGCTCGGCTGCGGTTGCCTATAACAGCACGGGCACGGCCATCGACCTGGGGACCTCGATCACCGGCGTACGCACGAGCATCGCGATTGGCACGGCACCGGCCCACGGTACCACCAGCATCGCAGGCGAAGTCGTCACCTATACGCCGACTGCCGGCTACTTTGGGGCGGACAGCTTCACCTACACCGCGACGGGTCCGGGTGGGGTGTCGAACACCGCCACCGTAACGCTCACGGTCGCGGTTCCGCCCGCACCGGTTGCCGCCAACCGCTCGGCTGCGGTTGCCTATAACAGCGCGGGCACGACCATCGACCTGACCAGCTCGATCACTGGCGTGCGCACGAGCATCGCGATCGGCACGGCTCCGGCGCACGGCACCACCAGCATTGCGGGCGAGGTCGTCACCTACACGCCGACCAACGGCTACTTCGGCACCGACAGCTTCACCTACGCCGCGACCGGTCCGGGTGGGGTGTCGAACACCGCCACGGTAACGCTCACGGTCGCGGTTCCGCCCGCACCGGTCGTCGCGAACAACGCGTCTGCGGTTGCCTATAACAGCACCGGCACGGCCATCGATCTGGGGACCTCGATCACCGGCGTACGCACCAGCATCGCGATCGGCACGGCACCGGCGCACGGTACCACCAGCATTGCGGGCGAAATCGTCACCTATACGCCGACTGCCGGCTATTACGGCGCGGATAGCTTCACCTACACCGCCACCGGTCCGGGTGGGGTGTCGAACACCGCCACCGTGACGCTCACGGTCGCGGTTCCGCCTGCACCGGTCGTCGCGAACAATGCGGCTGCGGTTGCCTATAACAGCACCGGCACGGCCATCGACCTGGGGACCTCGATCACCGGGGTGCGCACCAGCATCGCAATCGGCACGGCTCCGGCGCACGGCACCACCAGCATCGCTGGCGAGGTCGTCACCTACACGCCGACCACCGGCTACTTCGGGACCGACAGCTTCAATTACACCGCGACCGGACCTGGTGGGGTGTCGAACAGCGCCACCGTAACGCTCACGGTCGCGGTTCCGCCTGCACCGGTCGTCGCGAACAACGCGTCTGCGGTTATCTATAATAGCACGGGCACGGCCATCGATCTGACCAGCTCGGTCACCGGGGTGTATACCAGCATCGCAATCGGCACGGCCCCGGCCCACGGCACAACCAGCATTGCGGGCGAGGTCGTCACCTACACGCAAACGGCGGGCTATTTCGGCACCGACAGCTTCACCTACACCGCCACCGGTCCGGGTGGGGTATCGAACACAGCCACCGTGACGCTTACGGTCGGGACTCCGCCGGCACCGGTTGTTGTCGATAAGTCGGGTGTGGCCGTGGCGTATAACAGCACGGGCACCGCGATCGATCTGACCAGCTCGATCACCGGCGTGCACACCGGCATCGTCATCGGCACCGCGCCTGCGAACGGTAGCGCGAGCGTCGCTGGAAATGTCGTCACCTATGTGCCCGTCACCGGTTACTTCGGGGCGGACAGCTTCACCTACACCGCCACCGGTCCGGGCGGCACTTCGACCGTGGCGACCGTTAGCGTGCTTGTGGCGAACCCGCCGCCGCCTGCCACGGAACCCGGCACGGGCACGGTTGCCGGATCGTCATCCGTCAGCGCGAACAACAGCATCGAAATCGATCTGTCCGCACTGGTAACCGGCGAATATACCGGCATCGGGATCGAGACCCATCCGGCACACGGCACGGTGACGATCAGCACGACCGGCGGCAACAACGGCGCGGGCAATCGCGCGCTTTCGGCCAGCCGCACGCTAGCCGTCAGCCGCACGATAGCGACGTATCGCCCGGCGGCCGGCTATGCCGGCGTGGACAGCTTCAGCTTCTACGCCACTGGTCCGGGCGGCAGGTCTGCGGCCGCGACAATATCGGTCACGGTGGTCGGCTCGGTGCCGGTTACCTTGCCCAAGACGGCAACGACGGGCGACGGCCAGACCGTATCGGTCGAGCTTACCACGGGCGCTACCGAGGGGCCGTTCACCGGCGCTGCGGTCGTCAGCATCGCGCCCGCCAATTCGGCAACCACCCGGATCGTCGATAGCGGCACCGGTGCGGCGCGCAGCTTCCGCCTCGAAGTCACGCCCAACGCGCGGTATTCGGGCAACGTCACGGTCAATTACACGCTGACCAACGCCTATGGCACTTCGGCTCCTGCCATCGTGACTGTCGCGGTCACGGCGCGTCCGAACCCGACTGCCGATCCTAATGTGCGCGGCATCAGCGATGCCCAGGCCGAAGTTACCCGCCGCTTTGCGCGCGGGCAGGTGGCGAACTTCATGCGCCGCAACGAGCAGATGCATAGCGGTGGCGCAGGCTCCGATCCGATCGGCGTGACGCTCAACTCGCGTGACGGCCGTGGACAGGTCCGTGCCCGTCCGGCCTTCGATGCTTCGGCATTGGAGATCACCGAGCATATGCGCGTATCCGGCGAGGATCCCGCGCTTGGCACCATGGCCAATATGCGCGGCGGCACCAACCGTCCGGACCTGATCGGCGGCGGCGTTCCCGGCGGGGTTTCGAGCACCAGCGAGACGCATAACTGGCGTCGCAAGGGTGCAGTGAGCCAGGCAGCGGCCGGAGCGGTCGAACGTCCGGAACTGAGCGAAGATCGCGAAGGCGCGGGCGGCGGACGCCGGGTCGGATCGGTTGCGATCTGGAGCGGCGGTGCGGTCGATATCGGTACCCAGGATGCGACCAGCCAGCGCAGCAAGATCACGGCGACCACCTCGGGCCTGAGCGCGGGCGCTGACGTCAAGCTGGCCGAAGGGGTCATCGTTGGCGTGGGCGGCGGCTATGGCAATGACGTGAGCCATATCGGCGGCACAGCGGCGCGGGTGCGTAGCACGAGCAGCCTGTTCGCAGCCTATGCCAGCGTCTCGCCGGGCGGGAATGCGTTCATCGACGGCATGGTCGGGATCGGCGATCTGAGCTTCAGCACGCGCCGATTGGTGGCCACGGGCAATGCCAATGCACTGGGCAGCCGCGATGGCAGCTTCACTGTGGCGGCGCTCTCTGCGGGTATCGACCGGCGGGACGACAAGCTGCGCTGGTCGCTCTACGCGCGCGGCGAATATATGGACGCCAGGCTCGGGGCCTATTCGGAGAGTGGCGCGGGGCGCTACGACCTGAAGTTCGCCGAGCGTAGCCTGAACTCGATCACCGGTGTGATCGGCGGGCGGATCGAGATGGAGACGATGGTCGGCTCGGTTCTGGTCACGCCGCGCCTGCGCGCCGAATATAGCCATGACTTCGGTTCGGCCGATGCACAGCTGCTCGATTATGCCGATATCCCGGGCACGCCATTCTATAGCATGGCCGCCACCGGCTGGAGCCGCGATCAATATCAGCTCACCGGCGGCATGCGCTTCGGGCTTCCGCGCAAATGGGTGCTCGATGTGGAAGCGGGCCTGCGCGGCGGTGGCGGTGCAAAGGCCGGGACGATGCGGATCCAGCTATCGACGGAGTTCTAAAAGGCGAGGCCGCCGCCCGGATATGGGCGGCGGCTTTTCCGGCATCGGATCAGCGTTTGCACTGCGCGTCATAGGCCCCTTGCATCATCGCTGCGATGTGCTTTGCGATCGGCTCGGCGCGAGGCGCTTCGGGGACCGGTATGGCCTTGTTGAGGATGGCGATCACGTGCTTGACGTCTTTGCACTGGGCCTTGCTGCTCTTGTAGATCCAATTGTCCTTTAGGACGGTGCAGACCTGGATCAGGCCCTGCGCCCAATAGGGGAATTGGAAGCCCTGGCTGATGAGCGTGCCGGTCACGCCGGAGCAGGCGCTCTTGATCTCGGTCTTGAAACGGCCCTCGCCTGAATCGATCGCGGCTTCGATCCGCTCGGCGCGTTCGACCCATTTGGCCCAGCCGGCGGTCCTGTCGCCGGCAAAGGCGGGGGTGGCGACCAGCGAGGCGGCAGCGATGAGCGGGATCAGGCGCATGAGAATTCCTCCGACGATTGGAGAACGCCGCGTATCTGCCCGCGGGCTTTGCGCGAATCCCCCGTTCGGGGGAGATCAGGCGAGGCCGCGCTTGCGGGCCTCCAGCGCGGCTTCGGCGCGCGAGGTGATCTCCAGCTTGCGGTAGATCGTCTTGACGTGGGTCGTCACGGTCTGCGGGCTGATCGTAAGCACGCCCGCCACTTCGGCGGATTTGAGACCGCGCCCGATCAGCCGGAGCACTTCGGTTTCGCGCGGCGAGAGCGTTGCGGCGCTCGGCTCGTCGGCGCGGAAGCGTTGCAGCAGCCGACGGGCGATGGCGGGTGAGATCGGCACTTCGCCATGATCGATCATCGCCAGCCGGTGGGCGATGCTCGGCCCATCCTGATCCTTGAGCAGATAGCCCTGCGCGCCCGCGGCCAGCGCAGTCATCAGTGACTCATCATCGTCGAACACAGTGGTAACGACGATCAGCGCATTGGCGCAGCGCGCCGCCATTTCCTCGATAAAGTCCGCGCCATTGCCATCGGGCAGGCCGAGATCGACCAGCGCTAGAATGCTTTCTCTGGGATCCTGCTTGCGCAGCCATGCCCGCGCCTCGCCGAGCGTTGCGGCGGAATGCGCGGTCGCGCCAAACACCTGATCGACGCTGGCGATAAGCCATTCGCGCGTTTCGGCGATGTCCTCGACGACGAGGTAGCTGCGGGCAATGTGGTTCATTGGCGACAGAGATACCCTGCCTTTGTCGCTCGCGACATACCCGGTTTCCGGTACGCGATCCGGATACCCCGAACGGGGGATGCCGCTGCCGCGCGTATCTTGCGAGTGCAGCTCCATATTTGGGGGAGCAGCAACTTGCGGATCGTTTTGATGACTGGCGTGGCGGCTCTGGCGCTGGCGATCGCCGCCCCGGCATTGGCGCAGTCGGATGCCCTCACCGAACAGGCGATGGCCTTGCAGCTACAGGGCAAGTCGGAAGACGCCTATAGGCTGCTTGCCCCACAGATCGGCGCGCGCGCGGGCGATCCCAATTTTGATTATGTGCTGGGCCTGGCCGCAGCAGATAGCGGCCGCTTTGCCGAAGCGATTGCGGCGCTCCAGCGGGTGCTCGCGGTGCAGCCGGCCAACACGCAGGCGCGCGCCGAAATCGCCCGAGTCTATGCAATGGCGGGCGACATCGACACGGCGCGCGCCGAGTTCAACACCGTCAACAACGATCCCACGGTTCCCGATCCGGTGCGCCAGCGCATCGGCCGGTTGGTCCGGGACTATGACAAGCAGATCGGTGGGGGCGGCAGCGATCTTACTGGCTTTGTCGATGGCGAGCTGGGCTATGACAGCAACGTCAACACCGCGACCGGACTCAGCTCGATCACGCTGCCGATCTTCGCGTTCCTGGGGCCAGCGACGCTGACCGGCCCGGCAACGCGGATGCATGACGGTTATTACCAGATGCAGGCCGGTCTCAGCGGATCGACCGGCGTGTCGCGCCAGACGCGCGTGTATGCCTCGGCGCTCGGATCGTGGCGCGACAATTCCAAGAGCGACCTGTTCGATCAGGCGGGCATCACCGGCACTGCGGGCGGTAGCCACACGCTGGCCAATCAGGATGTCGTGTCGCTCTCCGGACAGGTCCAGCGCTTCTGGCTCGATCGCACCGGATATCGCACCAGCCTTGGCACGATCGGGCAATATACCAAGCGGCTATCCCAGGGCAGCGCGCTCTCCGGTCAGATCCAGTATTTCCGCAGCAACTATGACAATGATCCGCTGCGCGACGCCAATCGCTATGGCGCGACGATCACCTATGCGAACCGCGCGACCTTTATCGGCGTCGGCGGTGGTGTCGAGCAGACCGTCCGGGCAGGCGCACGCAACCTTGGCTATTGGTTCGTCGCGGGGCAGGCGGGGGGCGAACTCGCGGTCGGCAAGGATCTCGTCTTGCTGGCCGGGGCGAGCGTCGAGCATCGCGGCTATGACGGCACCGAGCCACTGTTCCTCAAGTCGCGAGACGACACGCAGGTCGATGCATCGCTGTCGCTGCGCATCAAGCTGACCGACGCGATCGCCCTGCGCCCGCGCGTCACTTACACCCGTAATTTCAGCAACATAGCGTTGTACGATTATGCACGCGTCACCGGCTCCGCCGGCCTGCGCTTCGAATTTTGAGGGGTGAGAACCATGAAAACCAAGCTGCGCATCCTGGTCGCGACGGTATCTTCGCTGGCACTCGCATCGCCGCTGACGGCCGCCCCGCGGATCATCTTCACCACTGCATCGAGCAACGGCGCGACGCTGACTCCGGGCGATCTGAGCGGCCCGATGAAGGTCAGTGGCGGCGTCACGCAGCTCCGGCTCGATAGCGGCGCGATCGTATCGTTCGTCGGCGATGCCGAGTTCAACGTCGATGCACAGGGGCGGCTGATCGTCGTCTCGGGCATTTTCACGGCGGGGACGGGCGGCACGCCGCTGACGATCCTCACGCCGGGTGGTGGCGTGATCACGATGCCCAATCTGGGCTCGGTCGCGAGCTTGCAGGTTAGCGCTTCGGGCCAGATTAGCGGCTTTGCGATGATGGGCGGGCTGAACGTTGCGTCGGGCGGCGAGAAGCGCAGCTTCCCGAGCGGGCGCGCCTTTGCGGCGGAGCAGGGCGGGGCGCCCAACGCTATCGTGACCGCAGGTGCGCAGCCGGTGACCGCAGGATCGCCCGACCTTGCCAGCCTGCAACAGTTGATGCGCGATGTGCTCGGCAATGCTTCGCTGATCCCCGGACTGATCGGTCGCAACGGCGTTCCGGTAAACGGCAACCCGACGATCCCGATCGGCATCATCGGCGGGTTCATCCCGACGCCGCGACCCACGCCGACGCCAACGCCGAGTGCGACCCCCACGCCAACCCCGACGCCGACCCCCACGCCAACGCCAACGCCAACGCCGACGCCGACGCCGACGCCGACGCCGACGCCGACGCCGACTCCGACTCCTACTC
>SEFZ01000088.1 GCA_004173185.1 Sphingomonadales bacterium
GTATGGCGCGCCGGTCAGGCCAATCAGCAGAACGATCAGGGCCTCGGCGTAGGCTTGCGAATAGATGGCGAAGGGGATCGGCGGGTTCATGTTGATCAGCCCGCTCCGTGCGCCCGCCGCGCCATACAGGGCGCCCAGACCGCCCCAGCCGAAGGCGCCGCCGATCCCGATCCAGGGGCTAGGACGCGCGCCGGCGCGCAGGCTGACGATCCCGATCGCGGCCGAGACGACCGACAACACCACGCAGGCCTTCATCACGAGCTGGAGGTTGATCAGCAGGAGCAGGGCGTGGTGAGGGCGCAACTGCGCCAGGGTCATCATCCAGACGAGGCCGGCCAGGGCGACGACCCAGGCCATGGCCAAGGCGACGAACAGGATGCGGATCGTCATGGCTGTGGGCTCTCCCCCGAGACGGTTGTGGAGGGCCGCCTTGCGGTGTGGCGGCCCTGCGTTCGTTGGCAGAGGGTGCCCAACGGGGGGGCGAGTCAAGAATGGCGCGGCGGGACACGACGCGGCCATGTGGGCGGGGGGTAGGCCGAGATCGGATCCTTCTCCCCCTGCGGCAGAAGGGCGATGGGGAGGGCTGACCCCCTTCCTTTCGTCATCCTCCGGCGAGCATAGCGAGACCGGGGGACCCAGCGGCGCCGTGAAGCGGCGAAACACCGGCAGCCGTCACCGGAGTGCGCTGTCGTAATCGTCCGCGCTCCCGACAGGGTCGCGCTCACGCGCGCCGCTGGGTCCCCCGGTCTGCGCCGCTGCGCGGCTTGCCGGAGGATGACGAAAGCAGGACGGAATGTCTGGTGATGACGGTTCCCTCGACTCGAGAGACACTTAGCCATGTCCATATCCGATGCTCAAATACTGGCTTTTGCGCGACGGGTTCGTCCAAGTTCTAACTGCACCGCCCTTGAGGCCCGGGTTGTCGATTTTCTCAAGAGCGGTCCACACGCTGAATCTGTTGATGAACTCATCTACGGAAGAACGGTCGAGACGAACATATCTGACTATCTAATCGACGATCGCCGCCTGATCGTGGAGCTCAAAGCCGTAAGCGGCGACTCAGCAGGGCGAGTGGCCGCCCTCTTTCGAGAGGCCCTCGATCAAGAACCCAGAATGTTTGCTGTTGGACGCATGAGCATCCAACCGATCCTTCGCGCACGAGCAAACGGCGAAGAAATCAACAGTCGCCTCGTCCACATCGCTGGGCGTGCTGTGAGGCAGCTGCTGCAGAAGGCGAATAAACAAATCTTGGCGACTCGAGACCACTTCGAAATTCCCAACGCCGCTGGTTTGGTAGTTCTAGCAGTCGAGCGCGGGAAGGCTACTGAGGCGGGTGTAATCGCCTACGCAGTCAGGCATGCCATTTTTTCCGAAAAGACTCCTTTGACCGGCATCGACTATGTGTGGGTCACAATGGAGAACCACACCATAAGACTGCCGGATGGCGGGCTTGGATATCCGGAGATGCTGATCTGGCGTAGAGCCCACCGGCCACAACGGTTAGAGGCCTTGGTCGGCAACATGCTCGACGCTTGGAGCAGCCAACAGGGCGACGAACTTGTGCACGTGGATCACACGCAGGGATGGGATTCTCTGAGCCCAGCTGAGACTTGCTGGCGCAATGATCTCGACATCTACGGTCCATCGTTCAACAGGAGTGAAACAGGGCCATCGCCTCAAAGCGGCAAAACCCGTATTTCGCCTACAACGAGCTCGTAACGGCGTTCGTGGCGGAGGCTTCTAGAAGGTTGTCTAATGCACCCGCGCCTTTCCCCATCCCGGGTCCGCTTGCGCGGCCTTGGACGATAGGCGGGCCAGGTCCTAGTGCACCCTAGCCTTCCCGATCTCCAGCCCCTCCGCCCCCGCTGACACAGCGATCACGCTCCCGTCCTCGATCTCCCCCGCCAGCAGTTTGCGCGCGATCGGGTCGACCAGGTCTTTCTGGATCACGCGCTTCAGCGGCCGCGCGCCATAGACCGGGTCGTAGCCCTTGTCGGCCAGCCAGGCGGCGGCGGTGTCGTCCAGCGCCAAAGTCAGTCTCCGGTCGGCCAGCAGTTTCTCGAACCGGGCCAGCTGGATGCGGACGATGCCGCTCATCTGGTCGCGGCCGAGGCGGCGGAAGAGGATGATCTCGTCGATGCGGTTGAGGAATTCCGGGCGGAAATGGGCGCGGAC
>SEFZ01000089.1 GCA_004173185.1 Sphingomonadales bacterium
AATCCGCGGGCGCAGGCCCAAGAAAAGAAAGCTCCGCTGGGCCGTCGGCTCCGCGAGGGCCTCAAGCGCTTTTTCGGGCCGTGGGGCATGTTTGTCCGCGGCTTCATCAAGCATCCGGTCATGGTGGGATCGATTGTACCGTCTTCGCCTACGCTGATCCGCCACATGCTGCGCCCCGTCGACTGGAAAAATACCAAGCTTTTCGTGGAATATGGTCCCGGTGTTGGTACCTTCTGCCGTCCCATACTCGAGCGGATGACGGGCGACGCGACGCTGATCGCGATCGACACCAACGAAGATTTCATCGACTATCTGCGCAAGGATATTCGTGACAGCCGCTTTATCGCGGTTCACGGATCGGCCGCCGATGTCGAGAATATCGTTCGCGCCCATGGGTTCGAGAATGCCGATTATGTCTTGTCGGGCCTGCCGTTCTCAACGCTGCCCGCCGGTGTCGGCCCGGCGATCGCTGCTGCGACGCACCGCGTGCTTCGTCCCGGCGGTGCCTTCCTCGTTTATCAGTTCCGGGCGCGCGCGCGCGATTTCCTGGCTGCGCACTTCAATCGCATCGACAATGCGTTCGAATGGGTCAACGTCCCGCCCTGCTTCCTTTTCTGGGGCTGGAAGGACTAAACGTCCGGGTCGGGATCGCCGAGACCGAAGTTGAGTTTTCGCGATACTGTATAATCGACGACGCCGACGACGAACCAGGCGAGCGTCCAGCGGATGCGCGTCAGCCAGCTGGCGCCTGCCTTATGCGAGTCGGGCGTAATGACTTCGCTGTCGGGCCGAAGCCGGTCTAAGAAATTGCGCATCTTTTCGGCAAAACCTGGGTCGGCGATCCGCACCATCACCTCGACATTCACAAACAGGCTGCGGACATCGAAATTGGCCGATCCGATATACACGACATCGTCGATGACGATCAGCTTCATATGCAGTTTGCAGGGCTGATATTCCCAGACTTCGGCAGTACTGCGCAGCAGATAGCCATAGAGCAGCCGCGATGCGCCGATCGTCGCGGCATTATCCGATTTGCCCGCCATCACAAACCTTGCCCGGCCTCGCCGCGCCACGCGGCCAAGCCGGCGGAGCATGCCCTGGCCCGGAGAGAAATAGGCCATCGCCATGTCCAGTTGCCGTGCGCCTTCAAGGTCGGCGCGTACCGCGCGTGCCCATGGCGACAGCCGCTGGGTGGGGCCGCCAACAAGCCACGACACCGCGCCGCCGCCGACCGGCCATTCGCGGATCAGTCGTCGCAGAATGAGCAGCTTGCCGTCATCGTTGACAGTATAGTCGTGTATTTCGGCGAACCATTGCGCCGCGCGCACGACAGTGGGTCCCTTGACGATCATCCCGATGTCGAACCAGCAGTCGTTGCGCGGCGGGCTGAGATAGTCGTTAGCTATGTTGAAACCGCCGGTCACCGCGGTATATTCGTCGATCAGGATCAGTTTCTGGTGATTGCGGATCAGATAGGTCGAACGCCAGCGACGCGAGAAGAAGGTGACGCTGCCGCCGGCTTCGCGAAGCGGCGTGAACAGGCCGTCGGGCGTATCTCCGGACCCGAAGCTGTCGATGACGGCGCGGATGCGGACCCCCCGCTTCGCCGCGACTAGCAAGGCGTCGACGATGCGAACGCCCGCAGTATCGCCCTCGAAAATATACATGATGAGGTCGATGCTATGCGCTGCGCCATCGATAAGGTCGAGCAGCCGGGTCAGCCGGTCGCCGCCGTCGAAGATCAGTTCGAGCCTGTGACCGGCCACATCCGCCGTCAGTCTTTCGGACAAGTCGACGGGCGCGCATGCTTCAGTCATGAACGCTCATAGGCTGGTGTCTGCAAACGCCGCAAGGGCAGCACTTTGATTGACATATCATGGCAGGGCTGCTAGCGCGCAGCGCTTGCCGCCATGCCCCTTTAAAGGGCTGGCCTCTCCTATACCTAAGGAAACAATATGGCCCGCGTTACCGTCGAGGATTGCGTCGACAAAGTTCCTAACCGCTTTGACCTGGTTCTGCTGTCGGCGCATCGCGCCCGCGAAATCTCGGGCGGTTCGGAACTGACCGTCGATCGCGATCGCGACAAGAACCCTGTTGTTGCGCTGCGCGAAATCGCCGAGCAGACCGTGCGCCCGAAGGATCTCAAGGA
>SEFZ01000062.1 GCA_004173185.1 Sphingomonadales bacterium
TGGCCTTCGCTCAGGACGTCCGAGACCTTCTCGGTGCGCTCGTTGCGGATTTCGCTGACGTGGACGAGACCGTCCTTGCCGCCCATGAAATTCACGAACGCGCCGAAATCGACGAGGTTGACGACCTTGCCGGCATAGACCTTGCCGACTTCAGCCTCTTCAACCAGGCCCTTGATCCAGGCGATTGCCGCTTCGATCTGCGCCGGATCCGACGACGAAACCTTGATCACGCCTTCGTCATCGATGTCGACCTTGGCGCCGGTGGTGGCGACGATCTCGCGGATGACCTTGCCGCCGGTGCCGATGACTTCACGGATCTTCGACTTGTCGATCGTGAAGCTCTCGATGCGCGGAGCGTGTGCCGAAAGCTCGGAACGGGTCGAATCGAGCGCCTTGGCCATTTCGCCCAGGATGTGCGCGCGGCCGTCCTTGGCCTGCGCCAAAGCTGCCTTCATGATCTCTTCGGTGATGCCGGCGACCTTGATGTCCATCTGCATCGTGGTGATGCCCTCGGACGTGCCAGCAACCTTGAAGTCCATGTCGCCGAGATGATCTTCGTCACCCAGGATGTCCGACAGGATCGCGAAATCCTTGCCTTCGAGGATCAGGCCCATGGCGATGCCCGAAACCGGGCGCTTCAGCGGCACACCGGCATCCATCATCGACAGCGAACCGCCGCAAACCGTGGCCATCGACGACGAGCCGTTCGACTCGGTGATGTCCGACAGAACGCGGATAGTGTAAGGGAAGTCTTCCTTCGACGGCAGCACCGGGTGCAGCGCGCGCCAGGCGAGCTTGCCGTGACCGACTTCGCGGCGACCGGGGGCGCCGAAGCGGCCAACTTCACCGACAGAGTAAGGCGGGAAGTTATAGTGCAGCATGAAGTGCTCATAGTTGAGCCCGTTCAGACCATCGATCATCTGCTCTGCGTCACGCGTACCGAGCGTGGTGGTGCAGATCGACTGGGTTTCGCCACGCGTGAACAGGGCCGAGCCGTGCGCACGCGGGAGGAAGTGCACCATCGCTTCGATCGGACGGATCTGGGTGGTCGAGCGACCATCGATGCGGGTGCCGTCCTTGAGGATGGCGCCGCGGACGATCTCTGCTTCCAGCTTCTTCATCAGCTTGCCGGCAGCCATCTGGTCCTGCGGGGTCGCATCCGAGAATGCTTCCTTGCCCTTCGCGCGGGCTGCGTTGAGCAGGTCCGAACGTTTGGACTTGTCGACGACCTTATAGGCGGCAGCAATGTCCTTGCCGATCAGCTTCTTGAGCTTGTCCTTGGCAGCCGAGAGATCAGCCTGAGCGGCCATTTCCCACGGATCCTTGGCAGCCTGCTCGGCCAGATCGATGATTGCGTTGATCGCTTCGCGGATCGCCTTGTGGGCGAACTGCACGCCACCGAGCATGACATCTTCCGAAAGCTCCTTGGCTTCCGATTCGACCATCATGACGGCATTGCCAGTCGCGGCGACGACGAGGTCGAGATCGCCTTCCTTGATCTGGGTGTTGTTCGGGTTGAGGACGTACTCGCCCTCGACATAACCGACGCGTGCCGCGGCGATCGGGCCCATGAAGGGCACGCCCGAAATGGTGAGTGCTGCCGATGCTGCGACCATCGCGAGGATGTCCGGCTCGTTCTCGCCGTCATAGCTGAGAACCTGGCAGATCACGTTGATCTCGTTGTAGAAACCTTCCGGGAACAGCGGACGGATCGGGCGATCGATGAGACGCGAGACCAGGGTCTCCTTCTCGGTCGCGCCACGCTCGCGCTTGAAGAAGCCGCCGGGGATACGGCCCGCAGCCGAATACTTCTCCTGATAATGCACGGTGAGCGGGAAGAAATCCTGCCCTTCCTTGACCGAACGTGCTGCCGTCACGGCGCAAAGCACGACGGTTTCGCCCAAAGTCGCCATCACGGCGCCGTTGGCCTGGCGGGCAACGCGGCCCGTTTCCAGCGTGAGGGTCTGGCCGCCCCACTGGATTTCTACTTTCTTGGTGTCGAACATTTGGTTTCCTTCACTCCCCGCGCCCAATGCGCCGGGGGGCCTGTGTGCGGGTTATCCGGCCCGTCCGGTTCGGAGTGATCTTCACCCCTTATGGGGAGCCGCTGACCGGAATGCCGGCGGCCCGAATGTCAAAAGGGCGCCGCAAGGGCGCCCTTTCAAATTACTTGCGGAGGCCCAGCTTGCCGATCAGATCGACATAACGGGTCGCGTCTTTCTTCTTCAGATAGTCGAGCAGCGAACGACGCTTGTTAACCATCATGAGCAGACCGCGGCGCGAATGATTGTCCTTGGCGTGGCCCTTGAAGTGCTCGGTCAGGTTGACAATGCGCTCGGTGAGGATTGCAATCTGGACTTCGGGGCTGCCGGTGTCGCCTTCGACGCGGGCATGTTCTTTGACGAGCTCGGTCTTGCGCTCTGCGGTAATCGTCATGTTTCTTCCTTCGACATCTTTTACATATTGAACCCGCGAATGACCCGGATTTCCCCGGCCTGAGCCTCTACCAGCGCTATCGGATTTTCCCCGAGCAGCGCGAAATATTGGCCATCATCAGCGTGTATCCCTTCCAGAACCCGCCCCTGTCGGAGCAGCCCTGCCTGGTCGGGGGTGAGGGATAGAGCCGGGATGTCGTCCAGCCCCGCCCTCAACGGCAGGAGTAGGTGTTCAAGCGTGCGCGCATTAGCGGCATCGGCCAGCTTGTCCAGCGAAATCGCGGATTCGAGGGTGAACGGCCCGGCCTTGGTACGCCGCAGCATGGTGACGTGGCCGACCGTGCCGAGCGCCAGTGCGATGTCGCGCGCGAGGCTGCGGATATAGGTCCCCTTGGAGACATGGGCCGAGAGCGTTGCGCTGTCGGGCGCGACTTCGACGATCGAGAGCGCGTGGATCGTCACCGCGCGCTTCGCCAGCACGACTTCCTCGCCTGCGCGCGCCAGATCGTACGCGCGTTCGCCGTCCACCTTGAGCGCCGAATAAGCGGGCGGAACCTGCTCGATCGGGCCGGTGAATTGCGGAAGCACCGCTTCGAGCGCTGTCAGCGTGGGACGGACATCCGATTCGGCGATCACCTTGCCCTCAAGATCGAGCGTATCGGTCTGCACCCCGAAGCCGATCGTGAAGTCATAGATTTTGTCGCTGTCGAGCATCCGCCCGGCCAGCTTGGTCGCTTCGCCCACCGCGATCGGCAGCACGCCGGTCGCCAGCGGATCGAGCGTGCCGCCATGGCCGACCTTGGGCAGATCTTTTTTCTTTGGGCCATAGCCGCCATCGCGGAGCGCGCGTTTTACCGCGCTCACGCCCTGCGTTGAGCCTAGCCCAAAGGGCTTATCGAGGATGATCCAGCCGTGCACCGCCGCGCCCTAGACCGAACGCAGCGGTGCCGCCAGCGGCGTTACTTGAGCGGGGTGAGCTTGAGCATGCGGCCCTGCGAGCCCTGACCGCCATCCTCAAGTACCCAGATCGCGCCATCCGGCCCCTCATCGACTTCGCGGATGCGCGCGCCCATGTCCCATTGGTCGCCCTTCTTGGCATCGGTGCCGTTCACATCGATGCGGATCAGCGACTGGCCCGAAAGCCCGCCCAGAAACAGATCGCCCTGCCATTGCGGGAACATCTTGCCCGAGTAGGCCATCAGACCGCCCGGCGAGATCGACGGATTCCACCAGACCTTGGGTGCTTCGAACCCGTCGCCGGGCTTGTGATCGGGGATGTCCTTGCCGTCATAATGATCGCCATTGGAGACCTTGGGATAGCCGTAATTCTTGGCCGGCAGGACGAGATTGATCTCGTCGCCGCCCTTCGGCCCCATTTCCTGCTCCCACAGATTGCCCGAAGCATCGAAGGCGATGCCGAGCAGATTGCGGTGGCCATAGGACCAGACTTCGGGCCGGAAGCCCTGCGCCGCGAGCGGATTGTTTGCCGCCGGTGTGCCGTCCTCATTGAGGCGCAGCACCTTGCCGAGCGTCGCCTTGGGATCCTGTGCCGGATCGAATTTCTGGCGCTCGCCATTGGTGAAAAACAGATGGCCGTCCGGCGCAAACGCGATGCGGCCCGAGAAATGGCCGTTGCCCGAGACATAGGGGTGGGCGCGGAAGATCGTCTGGAATCCTTCGAGCGTCGAGCCGTCTGCCGCCAGCTTGCCGCGACCGAGCGCAACGCCCTTCAGACCCTCGGCATTGGCTTCGGACCAACTGAGATAGACCCAGCGATTCTCGGCAAACTTGGGATGGAGCACGACGTCCATCAGCGCACCCTGCCCTTCGCTCGACACGGTCGGCGTGCCGGTTACGGTGGAGCGGGTCTTGCCGTCGGCCGAGACGAGCAGCAACTGGCCCTTCTTCTCGGTCACCAGCATCCGACCATCGGGCAGGAACGTCATCGCCCAAGGCGAATCGAAATCGGCGACTTCGGTAATGGTGAACGGGCGCTCGCTGGCGGCGGTCGAATCATTCTGGGCAACCGCGTTCGTCTGCGGATTGCAGGCGGCGAGAATCACGAGAGCGGGGAGGATCATACGGACTTTGGGCATTGCTTTGCTCCGACGGGGGGTTCGGACGGGTAAAGCGCGCGGGCACGCTTCAGGTACGTCCTCGACGGTTCTATTTCCGCTTGCAAGTGCCGCCTGCGCGCCTCCATCCTGCAATCCGGGCGAGCAGGAGGGGCAAGTTGATGATTAGGGGGCGTTTTCGCGCAGTGGCTATTGCCTGCGCGGCAATAGCTTTGGGCAGCGCCCAGTCGGCATTGCCGCAGGATACCGGCCTCGCCGTGCCCAGCGCCGCGGATTTCGGCGCGCTGCCGATCGTCTCGGCCCCTGCCATCTCACCCGATGGCAAGCTGATCGCGGCAAAGGGCAATGTCGGCGGCGTGCCGATGGTGCTGATCATCGGCCTGCCAGTTTCGGCAACCACCCTCCAGAAGATCAAGGTTCCGAGCGATCATACGCTGGAGTGGATTCGCTGGGCCGGGGATCGCCGCGTGCTGGTCAGCATGTCGCGCACCGACAAGATTTTTGGCCAGGAGGTGCGGCTAACGCGCCTGTTGATGTGGGACCTCGACACCAATGCGAGCTTCTGGCTGGGCCCGCGCGATCAGGGCCTCGATGGCGATGACCTGATCCATATCGATCCCGCTGGCCGGTTCGTATTGCTCAGCGCGCAGGCCGGCATCTTCGAATATCCCGGCGTGTATCGCGCCGATCTGATGACCGGCAAATCGACTCGGATCGTCCCACCCCGCGACTATGTGTGGAGCTGGTATTCCGACAATAAGGGCGTGGTGCGTGCCGGCGTCGCGACGATGGGCACCAAATGGTGGGTTTACTACCGCGACGGCGACAGCAAGGTATTCGAGCGCACCAAACAGCGCACCTTCAGCGTCTCCGACACGGTGATCGACCGCTTCCTGCCGATCGCGGGC
Organism: Sphingomonadales bacterium; assembly: GCA_004173185.1. Classification (GTDB taxonomy): domain Bacteria; phylum Pseudomonadota; class Alphaproteobacteria; order Sphingomonadales; family Sphingomonadaceae; genus Sphingomonas. The sequence continues at coordinate 5,419 of SEFZ01000062.1, forward strand.
AGCGATTCGGGCTTCGCGATCGCTGCGGGCACCAGCGGCCGATTCGGGCTCTATCGCTACGACTTCAAAGCCGATTCGCTGGGCGAGCGCGTTTATGAAAACCCGATTGTCGACATCGACGATTTCGACCTCGATCGCGACGGCAAGGTGGAAAGCATCTCGTTCATCGACGACAAGCCCGAAATCCTGTGGCTCGATCCCGCGCTTCAGAGATTTCAGGCACGGCTCGATCGCGCGCTGCCCGGCAACATCAATCGCGTCATCTCTTCGGATCGGACCAAGAACAGGCTGGTAGTGTGGAGCGGATCGGCGAGCGAAGCGGGCACCTATCTGCTGTACGACCGCACGACCAACACGATGGAGCCGATCGCGGAAATGTATGATCGGCTGCGCGGCAAGCGCCTCGCGACGATGGAACCGGTTCGCTACAAGGCCCGCGACGGGCTGGAGATCCGTGCCTATCTGACGCTGCCGGCGGGCCGCGAAGCGAAGGGCCTGCCGCTCGTCGTGATGCCGCATGGCGGGCCATTTGCGCGCGACAGCTGGGGCTATGACGTCTGGGCGCAATATCTGGCGAGCAAGGGCTATGCCGTGCTCCAGCCCAATTTCCGCGGCTCGACGGGCTTTGGCAGCGAATTCGTGATGAAGGGCGTGGGCCAATGGGGCCGGGGCATGCAGGACGATATCGACGACGGCGTGAAGTGGCTCGCGGCCGAAGGCAAGGCCGATGCCAAGCGCGTGTGCATCATGGGCGCATCGTTCGGCGGCTATGCGGCGATGTGGGCCGCGGTGCGCAATCCCGAACTCTATCGCTGCGCGATCAGCTTTGCCGGGATTTCGGATGTCGATGCGATGCTGCGCTACGATCAGAAGGCGATGACCGCGACGCGCTATTTCCGCGACTGGCGCGCAAGGGTGCAGGGCGACAAGAAGTTCGAGCTCGACCAGATTTCGCCGATCAAGCAGGTCAACAAGCTGAAAGTGCCGATCCTGATCGCGCATGGCGACAAGGATCGCAACGTGCCGATGTCGCAATCCAAGCAGTTGCACGACGAACTGCTGCGCATCCGCCGCGCGCATGAATATGTGATCTATCCGGGCGAAGGGCATGGGCTGACCGACCCGGCGCACGCGACCGATTTTCTCGTGCGAATCGGCAAGTTCCTCGATCAGCATAATCCTAGCTGACAGCCCCTTGCCCCGGCGAGACTGAGCGCGTATATCGCCGGTGCTTTCTCGACATCGTCAAACATGCCGAGGCCGCTCCCTCCCGGGTGCGGTCGCAGAAGCTGCTTATCTATTGTCGGAGACTCTATTTGGCGGACATCGCCGCACTGACCAAGCTTATCGAACCCGAAGCAAAGGCGCTCGGGCTCGATCTGGTGCGCGTGAAGATGTTCGGCGGGGCGAGCGATCCGACGCTGCAGGTGATGGCTGAGCGCCCCGATACGCGCCAGCTGCAGATCGAAGATTGCGCCGAACTGTCGCGCCGCATCTCGGAGCGCCTGGACGAGCTGGAAGCCGCAGGCCGCGATCCGATCGATTACGCCTACCGCCTCGAAGTCAGCTCGCCGGGGATCGACCGCCCCCTGACACGCATCAAGGACTTTGACGACTGGAAAGGGCATGAGGCCCGCATCAACCTGGCCGAGAAGCTCGACGGCCGGAAACAGTTCAAGGGCGATCTGACGGGTGTCGAGCCGAAGGGCTCCGCCGTTGGCATCGTCGACGCGCAGGGCGTGGAGTATTTCGTCCCCTTCGATCTGATCGAAGACGCGAAGCTCGCCATGACCGACCGACTCATTGCTGCAACCGCCCCGCTCTCTGCCGAGGGTGCGGACAAGATCATCGAAGTAGAAGGGTAAAGACGATGGCCACTGCCATTTCCGCCAACAAGGCTGAGCTGATCGCGATTGCCGATTCGGTTGCCAAGGAAAAGCTGATCGACCGCGCCATCGTCATCGAGGCGATGGAAGACGCGATCCAGCGCGCCGCGAAGAACCGCTATGGCAGCGAGAACGACATCCGCGCCAAGCTCGACCCGCAAACCGGCGATCTGCGCTTGTGGCGCGTCGTCGAAGTGGTCGAGGCAGTTGACGATTATTTCAAGCAGGTCGACCTCAAGGGCGCGCAGAAGCTTCAGAAGGACGCCGCGATCGGCGACTTCATCGTCGATCCGCTGCCTCCGATCGAGTTCGGCCGCATTCAGGCACAGGCTTCGAAGCAGACCATCTTCCAGAAGGTCCGCGACGCCGAGCGCGAGCGCCAGCATGAAGAATTCAAGGATCGCATGGGTGAGATCATCACCGGCGTGGTCAAGCGCGTCGAGTTCGGTCACGTCGTGGTCGATCTGGGCCGCGCAGAAGGCGTTATCCGCCGCGACCAGCAGATCCCGCGCGAAGTGGTGCGCGTTGGCGATCGTGTCCGCTCGATCATCCTCAACGTCCGCCGCGAAAACCGTGGTCCGCAGATCTTCCTGAGCCGCGCGCATCCAGACTTCATGAAGAAGCTGTTCGCGCAGGAAGTGCCCGAGATTTACGACGGCATCATCGAAATCAAGGCAGCAGCCCGCGATCCGGGCTCGCGCGCCAAGATCGGCGTGATCTCGCACGATTCGTCGATTGATCCCGTCGGCGCCTGCGTCGGCATGAAGGGCAGCCGCGTGCAGGCCGTCGTGCAGGAAATGCAGGGCGAGAAGATCGACATCATCCCGTGGAGCGAAGACACCGCGACCTTCGTGGTCAACGCGCTGCAGCCGGCCAATGTCAGCCGCGTCGTCATCGACGAAGAGGATGACCGCATCGAAGTGGTCGTCCCCGACGATCAGCTGTCGCTCGCCATCGGCCGTCGCGGCCAGAACGTCCGCCTGGCTTCGCAGCTGACCGCCAAGGCGATCGACATCCTCACCGAGACCGACGCCAGCGAGAAGCGCCAGAACGAGTTCGTCGCGAACTCCGAGCTGTTCCAGAACGAGCTCGACGTTGACGAGACGCTGGCGCAGCTGCTGGTCGCCGAAGGGTTTAGCAGCCTCGAGGAAGTCGCCTATGTCGAGCTGGCGGAAATCGCCGAGATCGAAGGGTTTGACGAGGATCTGGGCGCCGAGCTGCAGAGCCGCGCCGCCGAAGCGCTTGAGCGCCGCGAGGAAGCCAATCGCCAGCTGCGCCGCGGTCTGGGCGTCGAGGACGATCTGGCGACCATGCCGTACATGACCGAAGCGATGCTGGTCACGCTCGGCAAGGCAGGCATCAAGACGCTCGACGATCTCGCCGATCTCGCGACCGACGAACTGGTCCAGAAGAAGCGCCAGGAACCGCGCCGCCGCAACGAGGACGCGCCCAAGCGTGCCGAGGACAAGGGCGGCGTTCTGGCCGAATATGGCCTGACCGACGAGCAGGGTAACGAGATCATCATGGCTGCCCGCGCGCACTGGTTCACCGATGAGGAAGCTGCTCCGGCAGCGGCCGCAAATTCGGAGGACGCAATTGCGGAATCCGGACAATGATACCCGCGCGGTAAGACGAGCGAAGCAGTTCGGCACGCCCTTCTCCCCGCGAGAAGGCGCGCCGGATCTGTCTGCTGACGCCCTCGCCAAAAACGGCGAGTTGGCGAAGGAGCCGATTCGCAAGTGCATCCTCACCGGCGACAAGGAAGCGCGCGATCATCTCGTGCGCCTCGCGCTTTCGCCCGATGGCGACGTGCTGCCCGACGTCCGTGCCAAGGCGCCCGGTCGTGGCGCATGGATCGGGGTGACGCAGGCCGAGCTGGCGGCTTCGGGCAAGAAATTACGCGGCGCACTCTCGCGCGCGTTCAAGACCAGCGACTTGCGCATCCCCGACGATCTCGGCGCGCTGATCGAAGCGCAGCTGCAACGCGCATTGCTCGACCGATTGGGTCTGGAATCCAAGGCCGGGCATATCGTGATCGGCGGCGAGCGGCTTGAAAAGGCGGCCCGGTCGGGAAAGCTGCGCATGTTGCTGCATGCATCCGATGCGGGCGCCGATGGCGCAGGCAAACTCGCCCAGGCATGGCGCGTCGGCAACGATCAAGAGGGCAGCGACCTCAAGGGCTTAACATTGCCCCTGCCGCGCACCATATTGTCCTTAGCCCTTGGCCGCGAAAATGTGGTACATGCCGGGCTTACCGACTCCAAAGCCGCCAGAAGGGTGAGCGACGCGCTCGACCGCTGGCTGCACTTTATCGGACCCGAACCCACTCCCGTGCCTTGCGAAAAGCGATCGCAGGGCGCATCGGCGCTTCCGCCGGAAGCGTCGCACGACGACGAACGACAGACTGAAGGACTTTAGGCAGCCGCATGAGCGACACCGAAAACGAAAAGCCGAAACTGGGCATGCGCGCGCCGCTGGGCCTTAAGCGCACCGT
>SEFZ01000090.1 GCA_004173185.1 Sphingomonadales bacterium
TGCCATAGCAACGGCACCGGTCCGGCCAATCGAAACGCTCCCCGCCGCACCACATCGCCCCCGCGATCCATCGCGTCGAACACTGCGGCATAGCCCGCAAAGCGCGTCACTTCAGCCACCCCGGAAACCCCAGTTTCACTGCCAGCCCCACCAGCACCAAGGCCGCCAGCATCCGCCCGCCCCAGGCAAATGCCGCCTTGAGCGCCGATCGCTTGGCATCGCGCCACGCCCCCAGCAGTTCGCGCAATTCGGCCATGTCCTTGCCCGCGCCGGCATCGCCCAGGCCCAGTTTCTCCAGCGCCCGCCGCGCGCCCAGCTCGCCCGCTTCCTCGATGATCGCGCGCAGCGTCGTCAGGTCGGCCCCTTCGTCCTCGGCCTGCCCGATCAGTTGCGCCAGCAACAGATTGTCGCTCATGCCCGCCCCACCATCTCGCGCTTTTCCGCGTCGCTCAGGAAATCGGCGGCGCTCGCTTGCCGCCACAGCCGCTCGCGGTCCTCCGAAAGCGCCGTCACCTTGTCCAGATCGATCCGGAGAGACGCCTCCGGAAACCACGGCCGCACCGCCTGGCACAATCCGCCCAGGATATTCGCTGCCAGCGGCAATATCGCCAGCCGCCACAATGCCCGGTTCGCCTCGCGATAATTCGCAAAGCTATTGTCGCCCGGCAGTCCCATCAGCATCGGCGGCACCCCGAATGCCAGCGCGATCTCGCGCGCCGCCGCCGCTTTCAGCCCCACGAAATCCATGTCGGCGGGGCTCAGGCTCATCGCCTGCCATTTGAGCCCGCCCTCCAGCAGCATCGGCCGCCCGGCATTGCCCGCCCCGGCAAACCCCGCCTCCATCTCGCGTTTCAGCCGCTCGAACTGCTCGCCCGATAGCGCCGCGCCATCGCCCGTTTCATATACCAGCGCCCCGGATGGCCGCGCCGCATTGTCGAGCAGCGCCTTGTTCCAGGTCGCGGCCGCATTGTGGATCGCAACCGCGCCTGCTGCCGCACTCAGGCACCCCAGCCCATAATGATCGTCGACCGGCGAAAAGGCCCGGATATGCGCCACCGCCGTCCGCCCGGCGCTGTCTTCTGAAGCCAGCCGCGTCACATGCGACCCCACCCGGTAGCGATATGCCACCGGCCAGCCATTGGCATCGGCCTCCACGCTCACCCGCTCGGGGCGCAGCGCGAAGAGCTCGGTGATCCGCCCCGCATCGTCGCACAGCAATTCGACATAGGCATTGCCGTGGAGCAGCACATAGGCCGCCACCGTCTCGATCAGCGACTGCCCGCCCGATCGCGCCTGCACCAATGCCGCCAGCGCCGGATCGGACGCCACCAGCGGCGCCCCGCTTAGCCCCTCGCACACCAATTTCACGGCGCGCTGCGCCACGGCGTTGCGGCAATAGGCATCGCGCACCTGCGCTTCATAGCTTTGCGGCCAATCCCCCGCCGCCGCCAGCGTCCCGCCGCGCGCCATCGGCAGCCGCACGGCATCGCGCGCGGACTTCCGTCCGAACCATTTCATGTCATTCTCCCGCGAGTAAAGGGTTGCGCCTGCGCAACGATCCATGGTTGTCAGGGTCTTGGCGGGCAAAGCTAAGGCCCGCTTAGTCGAGGAACTCCCGATGCTCCGCGCCGCCGCCGTCCTGCTCGCCGCCAGCACCGCGCTCATTCCCCCCGCTTCGGCCCAGGTCGATCTGCGCCCCGCCGCACAGGCAAGCATCGCTGCGATCTTCAACGGCACGGTCGGCGGCGGCACGACTGCACTCGGCTATGTCTCGGATCTCGATACCTATTCGGTCAGCGGCACCGGCTGCCGCACCGATCTCCAGCGCACCCAGCGCCGCGTCTACACCCGCGACAGCTACACGCGCCGGAGCGTGAAAAACGACACGATCATCTGGAGCGACATCATTGCGGTCCGGCGCGCGGTCGTCGCTGACGCCCGCAATGGTCCCGGGGTCCTCATCCGGTCCCGCAACGGGGTTCAACTGGTCTATGCCCTCGGCTCTCCCGCCATCCGCGACCGGCTGGTCGACGCGATGCAAACGATGATCGCTGCCTGCGATCCCGCCCGCCAGCGCCGGGCGCCGCTGCCCCAACCCCAGATCACACCC
>SEFZ01000063.1 GCA_004173185.1 Sphingomonadales bacterium
CGCGGGGGCCCATCATCGCGGGAGCGAATGATTGCTTACGGGTTGAGCGTGACGGTCGCGATCGTGCAGAGATCGACGCTCTTCATCTCGGTGGTGTCATTGTCTTCGTAGGTTGCCTTGAGGTCCCACTTGCACTCGGTCGACGTGCGATCGAAGGTGATGTCAGCGCTTTCGCCATCGGCGAGCGTGTCCTTGCCGAGGATGTCCTCGCCCCATTCTTCGTCGGTCGTCGGCGAAACGTTGAAGCTGACAACGGTGTGGCCGGTCTTGTTGAGGATTTTGAAGTCGAGCTTGGTCGCGCCTGCGGCAGGCGCGGTTTCTTCGCCAGCAGCTGCCGTGTTGGCAGGAGCGACCGGTGCGGCAACTACGGTGTTGGTCGTGGCGGTGGTTTCGGTCTTGCTGCCGCACGCGGTGAGCGCGAAAGCCGATGCCAGCACGACGCCGGTCAGAATACGAGTGTTCATGTAATCCCCCCTAAAATCAGGAGGCGTCAACATAGGCTTGGGCCGGGGAAGTGCAAGATTGTTTCTGGATCGTATCTACTTAGGAAAATCGATACATAATCGCATGAAATAACAGGATATGGTCTTATCCGTGCTGCATCTGCTCACGCATTTATTAGCCGATCTATCGCCGCCTGAAGGATATGTGCGGCCGCCATATTGTCGATCATTTCGGCGCGGCGGGCCCGGCTGAAATCCTGCTCGATCAGGGTGCGCTCGACCGCGACGGTGGACCAGCGCTCATCCCATAACAGGATCGGCAGACCCATATCGTCAAGGTTGCGGGCGAAGGCGCGGGTGGATTGGGTGCGCGGGCTATCGGTGCCGTCGAGGTTGAGGGGCAGGCCGATGACGAGGCCCTTCGCCGCTTGTGCCGAGATGAGCTGAGAGAGCGCGGCCTTGTCCTTGGTGAACTTGCTGCGGCGAACCAGTTGCGCGGGGGAAGCGAAGCTCCATTCGGAGTCGCACAGCGCCGTGCCGATCGTCTTGGTGCCGACATCAAGCCCGAGGAGGCGGCCGCCGGACGGGAGCGCGGCGCGGAAGTCGGTGGCTTCGGTGGTGATCACCCCTTGAACGCCGACAACCGCCGCTCGGCATCGGCGCGAACGTTCGCCCAGAACAGGCTGTAATCGAACACGTGGTAATTATTGCCCGGCAACACATAGGGGCCGAGATCGGGCGGGTTCCCGCCAATCAGCAGCACGCCGCGCCCGTCGCAGCGCGCGGGGATGCCGCCCGCCACGATCCGGGCGCTGGTCAGGTCCGATGCCTGGATCAGCGCGCCGAGATTGGCTTCGGCGGGGGAGGTGTCGTTCGGCTTGCCGGTGACCGGATTGGTGCAGACCATGGCCGTGTTTGCGCGGGGCAGGCCGGTAAAGCCGTTGCTGGCATCGAAGGTATCGAGGATCAGCGAGGGGTCGGCGGGTTCGCCAAAGCTCTGCCAGCTGAGGATGCAGCCGGTCTCATCGGCGGCGGCGCAAGCCGGGAGGCCCATCCTGGGCAGATCGGCGGTGATCGAAACCGGCCAGCCGACGACGTAGGCCGCGACGATCCGTTTCGCGAGCGGGGTGCCCGCAACGCGATCGACCAGCAGGCGTGAGAGGTGGAGCGAGCCCTGGCTGTGCCCGGCGAGGATGATCGGGCGGTCGCCGGCTTGCTTCAGGAATTCATCAAATGCAGCCGCGACATCGCGATAGGCGAAGTCGAGCGCCTGCTGCGCCTTTGCGGCCGAGGTGAGGAACGCGCCAAAGGTCGCCTGGCGATAGCGCGGCGCCCAGACTTCACCGACCGAATTGAAAGCGCTCGCCTGTCCGCGCAGGAACAGTTCGGCACGGCCATTGGCCTCGGCATTGTCGAGCGGAGCGTTCCACGCGTTGCGATCGAGGAAGCTGGTCGGATGGATGAAGAAGACCGCAGCCTTGGGCTTGTCCGCCGGCTCATAGCCCTCCGGCGTCCAGAGCGCGGGGTTGTCGGGCTTATCGGGCCGGGCGAGCCACATATCGGCACGCGCATAGCTGCCCGGAGGGGCAAGCACGACGATCTCGGCGCTTGGCACCATCGCCTGACGGATCAGCTGCGCGCCCCAGAAGCGATAGGCAAAGGCGGCGGCGATCGCGAGCACTATGAGTACGATAATCGCATAGAGGAACTTCCGCGCCACCCTGAAGACTCCATTGTGCAATGCAACATAAACCGGGGTCCGGCAATCGCGGTTCCCTGAGGCATGGATGCGCCGGATGCAACTGTCCGAATGAAGCGGCCCCGAATGTGACTTCGACGTCTGCATCGGATCTGCACCATCTCTCCTCGGCAATATCGCTTTACCGCAAGCGGGCGCAGGCGGATGCTTTGGGCAAGGGGAGATGCCAATGACCGATTCGCATGAAAACGTGAGCGCGTACGAGACCGAGGATAACTCGCCGGTCTGGCCGCTCCGCCCGTTGCTGCTGGCCCTGCTGGGGCTTGCGACCGGGCTGGTGGTGCATTTCCTCATCGGCAATCTCCGCGACTCGCAATTTTCGGCGATGCTGCTGGCCGAACTGGCGTTCGTCACGGTCAGCGCGGGCCTGATCGGCTTCACCATCGAGCGGCGATATTGGCCGGCGTCGATCGTCTTCGGGCTGGCGATGGGCGCGATTGCCGCGGGCGTAGTCTGGTGGAACGGCGCGCCCGATCAGTGGAGCGGCGGCGATGGCTGGCGCAGCGTAAGCCTGTTGCTCGCCATCGCGATCGCCGCGCCCTTGTTTCAGGCCGCGCGCGATCAGGGGCGAGCGAGCTTTCCCTATGTCTCGGTCCACGATCACGCCTGGACCAATATCGTATTGTGGGGCGCGAGCTGGCTGTTCGTGGGGATCACGATCGCGCTCACCTTCCTGCTGTCGCAGCTTTTCCACCTCATCAAGCTCGATTTCCTGAAGGACCTGCTGGAAAAGGATTGGTTCTGGCGCGTGCTGATCGGCACGGCATTCGGCGGCGGGCTGGGCATATTGCGCGAGCATGATGTGGTGGTGCGGACGCTTCAGCGGGTCGTGCTGACCGTGCTTTCGGTGCTGGCACCGGTGCTCGCCGTGGGCCTGATCGTGTTCGTGCTGGCACTGCCCTTCACCGGCCTTGCGCCGCTATGGGAGGCGGGGAGCGCGACGGGCATTTTGCTCGCCTGTATCGTGGGCTCTCTGATCCTCGCGAATTCGGTGATAGGAAATGCGCCCGAAGAGGAACGCAAATTCCCGCTGCTGAAATATGGCGCGATGGGGCTGGCGCTGGTGATGCTGCCGCTGGGGATTATCGCGGCCATCGCGATCGGGCTGCGCATCGGTCAATATGGCTTCACGCCCGAGCGGCTCTGGGCGCTGACCTTTGTGATCCTCGCTTGTGCGTATGGCGTGGCCTATCTGGTTTCGCTGCTGCGCGGGCGGCTCGATTGGGCGGCGAAGGTGCGACCGGCCAACCTCAACCTTGCCTTTGGCACCTGCGCGTTGGCGCTGCTGCTGGCGACGCCGCTGGTGAGCTTCAACGCGATTGCGACGAAGGATCAGGTTGCGCGACTCGAATCGGGGAAGCTGACACCGGAGAAATTCGACTGGCGGGCGCTGGCGTTTGAATTTGGCGAGCCGGGCAAGGCGGCGCTGGCCAAGCTGAAAATGTCTGCGAATGCCACGATCCGCGAGCGGGCAGTGGCGGCGGGCAAGGCCGAGAACCGCTGGGACGTGGCCGAACCCGGCCCGTCACGCGAGGAACTCGCCAAGAAACTGCGGGTGCTGCCCGCAGGCTCCGCGCCGCTTCCGCCCGAATTGCTCGATATGCTTGGCCGCGATTGCGGGAATGGGGGCTGCACCGTGATCGTGGTCGATCCCGGCAAGCAGGTCGCCATCCTTCGCAACACTTGCTTCGACGCCAGTGGCAGCTGGCAATGCTCGATCGTATCCGGGGCGAAGCTGATCGATGGAAAGTGGCAGAATGCCAACGAGATGGTGCGGACCGTGAAAGGCAATCCCGACAAGGGCGCGGTCAAGGCGCAAGCCGAAGCCTATGTCGCCGGGCAGATCGAAGTCCGCCCGGTAGAGCGCAAACAGGTCTTTGTTGGCGGAAAGGCAGTCGGCGACCCCTTCGAATAGGTTGCGTTTCGCAGGCGCGCTCTGATAGGCGCGCCTGCATGTCTGTAGATACCGCAACCGTGAAGAAGGTCGCGAGCCTGGCCCGCATCGCGATAAGTGATGCCGATGCCGAACGGCTCGCACCTGAGCTCAACAATATCCTCGGCTGGATCGAGCAATTGGGCGAGGTCGACACTGCCGGCGTCGAGCCAATGACCGCCGTGATCCCCAACACGCTGCGCTTGCGCGCCGATTTGGTGACCGAAGGCGGCCAGCGCGACGCGGTGCTGCTCAACGCGCCGCAGGGCGAGCATGGCTTCTTCACCGTGCCGAAGGTGGTCGAATGACCGACATTACTGATCTCGGCGTAGCCGGGCTGCGCGATGGCATCCGCACCGGCGCTTTCTCGGCTCGCGAAGTGGCGGACCAGTTCATCGTCAAGGTGAGCCAGGCCAAGGCGCTCAATGCGTTCATCGTCGAAACCCCCGATCATGCGATCGCGGCGGCGCGCGTGGCGGACGAAGCCGTGGCGAAGGGCGAAGCGCTCAAGCCGCTGGCCGGCGTGCCGATCGGCATGAAGGATCTGTTCTGCACCAAGGGCGTGCAGACAACCGCCGCCAGCCGCATTCTGGAGGGCTTCAAGCCGGTCTATGAATCGACCGTCTCGCAGAAATTGTGGGATGCGGGCGCGGGCATGCTGGGCAAGCTCAACCTCGACCAGTTCGCGATGGGCTCGTCCAACGAGACCAGCTATTTCGGCAACGTGATCTCGCCGTGGCGGCGTGGCGGCGGCGACAATGCGGCGTTGGCTCCCGGCGGTTCTTCGGGCGGCAGCGCCTCGGCAGTCGCGGCGCGGCTGGTGCCGGGTGCGACGGGCACCGACACCGGCGGCTCGATCCGCCAGCCTGCGGCTTTCGTTGGCATTAGCGGCATCAAGCCGACCTATGGCCGCTGCTCGCGCTACGGCGTGGTGGCGTTCGCATCGTCGCTCGATCAGGCCGGGCCGATGGCGCGCGACGTGCGCGATTGCGCGATCCTGCTGGAGAACATGGCGGGCTTCGACGCGAAGGATTCGACTTCGCTCAACCTGCCGGTGCCCAAATGGGAGGAAAACCTCTCGGGCGATCTGCGCGGCAAGAAGATCGGCATTCCCAAGGAATATTTGATCGAAGGTTCGCCGCCCGAGATCGTCAAGCTCTGGGAAACCGGGATTGCTTGGCTGAAGGATGCCGGGGCGGAGATCGTCGAGATCTCGCTGCCGCATACGAAATACGCGCTGCCGGCCTATTACATCATCGCTCCGGCTGAGGCTTCGTCGAACCTCGCGCGCTATGATGGCGTGCGCTATGGCCTGCGCGATCTGCCCGAAGGCGCGAATCTGCAGGAAATGTACGCGGCGACGCGTGCGGCCGGCTTTGGCGACGAAGTGAAGCGCCGCATCCTGATCGGTACCTATGTGCTCTCGGCGGGATTCTATGACGCCTATTTCACCCAGGCATCAAAGGTGCGCACGCTGATTGCTCGCGATTTCGAAAATGCATGGCAGTTCTGCGATTATCTGCTGACCCCGACTGCGCCCTCCGCCGCGTTCGCTTTGGGCGAGAAATCGGCCGATCCGCTGGCGATGTACCTGAACGACGTCTTCACGGTCCCGTCGTCGCTGGCAGGCTTGCCCGCGATGAGCGTGCCGGGCGGGCTCAGTAAGGACGGGCTGCCGCTGGGCCTTCAGATCATCGGCAAGCCGCTCGATGAGCAGGGCGTGCTGAACGCCGGTCTCGCGATCGAAGAGCGCGCCGGATTTGTCGCGCGGCCGAGCCAGTGGTGGTGACCCCCGCCGATCCGATGAAAACCGGTGCGCCGGTCAAGCTCAAGCCGCTGCCGCTGCTGATCTTCAGCTCGCGCTGGTTGCAGCTGCCGCTGTATGTCGGCCTGATCTTTGCGCAGTGCGTCTACGTGTTCCTGTTTCTCAAGGAGCTGTGGCACCTCGTGATGCATGCCTGGGAGTTTACCGAGCAGCAGATCATGCTGGTCGTGCTTGGCCTGATCGATGTGGTGATGATCTCGAACCTGCTCGTGATGGTGATCGTCGGCGGGTACGAGACCTTTGTCTCGCGACTGGGGCTAAGCGGGCATCCCGACCAGCCGGAGTGGCTGAGCCACGTCAATGCGGGCGTTCTCAAGGTGAAGCTGGCGATGGCGATCATCGGCATTTCTTCGATCCATCTGCTGCGCACCTTCATTGAAGCGGGCGCGCTGGGGCAGCCCAATGGCCGGATCACCGAACAGGCGATCCTGTGGCAGACCATCATCCACATGGCGTTCATCGCCTCGGCGATCGGCATCGCCTGGGTCGACCGCATGACACAGCAGAAGCATTGATATGAGCGATTATCGCATCCACGGCGAAACTGGCGAATGGGAGGTCGTGATCGGCCTGGAGGTCCATGCGCAGGTCACTTCCAACGCCAAGCTCTTCTCGGGCGCCGCCACCGAATTTGGCGCGGAGCCGAACAGCCAGGTCAGCCTGATCGACGCGGCGATGCCGGGCATGCTGCCGACGGTGAATGGCGAGTGCATCCGCCAGGCGGTCCGCACGGGCATGGCGCTGGGCGCGGTGATCAACAAATGGTCGCGCTTTGATCGCAAGAACTACTTCTACGCCGATCTGCCGCAGGGTTATCAGATCAGCCAGCTTTTCCACCCGCTGGTGGGCGAGGGTGAACTGACGGTCAGCCTGGACGAGAAGGACCCGAACGCCGAGACCAAGACGATCGGCATCGAGCGCATCCATGTCGAGCAGGACGCGGGCAAATTGATGCACGATCAGCATCCGACGCGCTCTTATGTCGATCTCAACCGTGCTGGCGTGGCGCTGATGGAGATCGTGTCGAAGCCCGATATGCGCTCGCCGATCGAGGCTGGTGCCTATCTCGCCAAGCTGCGCTCGATCGTTCGCTATGTCGGCTCGTGCGATGGCAATATGGATCAGGGATCGATGCGCGCCGACGTCAATGTCAGCGTTCGCCGCCCGGGCGAGGAATTCGGCACGCGCACCGAGACCAAGAACGTCAATTCGGTCCGCTTCGTCATGCAGGTGGTGGAGATCGAGGCGAAGCGTCAGGTCGAAGTGCTGGAGGCTGGTGGCCGCATCGTGCAGGAAACCCGGCTGTTCGATGTCGACAAGGGCGAGACGCGTTCGATGCGCTCGAAGGAAGATGCGCACGATTACCGCTATTTCCCCGATCCCGATCTGCTGCCGCTGGAACTGGACGATGCATTCCTCGACGCATGCATGGCGAGCCTGCCCGAACTGCCCGACGCCAAGCGCGGCCGCTATGAAAGCGAGCTGGGGCTGAGCGCATACAATGCCGCGGTGCTGACTGCCGATGCCGATACGGCGCGCTGGTTTGAGGCGCTGCTGGCCGAGACCGTGCGCGTGGCGGGCAAGAGCGACAGTGAATTGGCGCGGCCCGCGGCCAACTGGCTGATCTCGGATCTGTTCGGGGCGCTCAACAAGCTGGGCAAGAATCTCGATGAAAGCCCGGTCAGCCCTGAGCGCGGCGCGGAACTGCTGGCGCTTGCTGCAGACGGCACGCTCAGCGGACCGCTCGCCAAGCAGGTGTTCGAGATCATGCTCGAAACCGGCGATCCGGCGGGCAAGATCGTCGAGGAACGCGGCCTCAAGCAGACCAGCGACACCGGCGCGATCGAAGAAGTGATCGCGGGCATCCTTGCGGCCAATCCGAACCAGCTCGAGCAGTATCGTAGCGGCAAGGAGGCTTTGTTCGGATTTTTTGTTGGCCAGACGATGAAGGCGATGCAGGGCAAGGCCAATCCGGCGGTGGTCAACGAGCTGTTGAAAAAGGCTTTGGGGTAAAAGGAGAGGGTGTCGATGCGTCGGTTGCTGCTGGTTCTGGTCACGTTTTTCGCGTTGCCCGCCTTCGCACAAACCGCGCCGACGCCTCCCGCGAATCCCCGCGTTGCGTTTGAGACCGAAGTCGGGCGATTCGTGGTCGAGGTTTATGCCGACAAGGCGCCGGTCACCGCCGCGAACTTCCTGCGCTATGTCGATGCCAAGCGGCTGGACGGCATCACTTTTTACCGTGTTGTGAAGGTGCAGGACCATTTCGGTTTCGTGCAATTGGGGCTCCAGAACGATCCCAAGCGCGTCTTCCCCCCGATCAAGCACGAATCGACCACGCAGACCGGCGTGAAGCACCTCGACGGCACGCTTTCGATGCCGCGGCTCAAGGCGGGTAGCGCGCAGGGGGAGTTTACAATCAGCCTGGGGGATCAGGCTTCGTTCGATGCCAATCCGGCGAATCCTGGCGATAATCTGGGCTATGCCGCCTTTGCGCGGGTGACCGAGGGGCTGGATGTGGTCCTCAAGGTATTCGATGCGCCCAATTCGCCAACCGCAACGCTGCGCGGCGGCAGCTTCAAGGGCGAAGTCCCGGCCAAGCCGGTCAAGGTGCTGACGGTGCGGCGGCTCCAGCCCTAGTCGATCACCGTTCGCGCAGGCCGAGATAGAGATAGTCCGGATCGAATTCGGCGGCGCGCCTGAGCCCGGCGAGGTTTTGGATCGTCACGCGACCGCCGCGAAACTCGACAAGGCCGGCTTCGCGCAAATCCCGCAGCACGCGGTTTACATGGACCGATGTGAGGCCAACGCATTCGGCGAGCTCGGTCTGGGTGATGGGCAGCTCGTAACTGTCGCCATCCGTCAGGCCGACCATCGCGAGCCGCACATGGAGTTCGCACAGCAGATGCGCGGTGCGCTCGGTCGCGTTGCGGCGGCCCAGCGACACTTCCCATTCGCGGTGGATGCACGCGTCCAGATTGGTCGAGAACCAGAATAACCGGGCGAGGCGGGGAAATTCCTCACAAATCTTCTGGATGCGATCGTGCGGAGATTTCGCGATCGTGCACGGGCTGAGCGTCATCACGTTATGATCGAGATGCTTGAGCGTGAAGCTGTGCAGATCGGCGAAATCGCCCGGCACGTGGAGCGCCGTGATCTGGCGCTGGCCGTCGCTCATATCCTTGTAGCGGCAGATCAGCCCCCTGATGATCAGGGTGGAATAGTGCAGCGGTTCGCCCGCGCGGATGAAGGTCGTGCCCGCGGGATAATGCACCACATCGGTGATCGAATCGCGGATCGCCGCTTCCTCGATCGCATCGATCGAATCGCGGGCGCGCAGCTTCATCAGATATTTTTCGATCATCGCGCGGCGATACCGGTCAGGCGATCGGCTGAATGGGGGTGGGCGCTGGATCGCCGCCGGGCTGGGGCGCGGGCACGTCGATATCGGGCGCGGTCGGCACGATTTCGGGCGGAGGCGCGTCAGGCTGGGCTGGCTGGGGCTGTCCGGGGGTTTCGGGCGGCGGGGTGCCAAAGGTGGGCAGCACCGTACGCACGGCCTCAATGACCTGGTAGTGCGCCGCGATGAACACG
>SEFZ01000091.1 GCA_004173185.1 Sphingomonadales bacterium
TTTTTGCACCTGCGAAGGATATTGCGGCCGTGGCCGACGGGGCGGACAAGACACCACTCAGCTTTCAGGACATGATCCTGACGCTGCACGCCTATTGGGCGGCGCGCGGTTGCGCGATTCTACAGCCTTATGACATGCGCGTCGGGGCAGGGACGTTCCATCCGTCGACGACGCTGCGCAGCCTCGGCCCCGAGCCCTGGAACGTCGCTTATGTCCAGCCGAGCCGCCGTCCGACCGACGGCCGCTATGGCGAGAACCCGAACCGGCTCCAGCATTATTACCAGTATCAGGTGATCCTGAAGCCGTCGCCCGCCGACCTTCAGGACCAATATCTGGGCAGCCTCGCCGCGATCGGCATCGATCCGTTGCTCCATGATATCCGTTTCGTCGAGGACGACTGGGAATCGCCGACGCTCGGCGCGTGGGGGCTGGGCTGGGAAGTCTGGTGCGACGGGATGGAAGTCACTCAGTTCACTTATTTCCAGCAGATGGGCGGCTTCGACTGCAAGCCCGTCGCGGGCGAGCTCACCTACGGGCTCGAACGCCTCGCCATGTATATCCAGAATGTCGACAATGTGTACGACCTGCGCTTCTCCGATGCGGTCGGCGATGTCGCGGCGGTGAGCTACGGCGACGTCTTCCTCGAGAATGAAAAGCAGTTCTCGAAATGGAATTTCGAGGTGGCTGACACCGACACCTTGTTTGCAGGCTTCAAGGCGGCCGAAGCCGAATGCCAGCGCGCTATCGCGGCGAATGTACCGCTCGCGGCCTATGACCAGGCGATCGAGGCAAGTCATCTCTTTAACCTGCTCCAGGCGCGCGGCGTGATCAGCGTGCAGGAACGCGCCAATTATATGGCGCGCGTCCGCGATCTCGCCAAGGGTAGCTGCAAGGCGTGGATCGACAGCCAATCCGAACGCTGGACCGCAAAATATCCGGGGTGGACGCTGTGACCGACTTTCTTCTCGAATTGCGCAGCGAGGAAATTCCGGCGCGGATGCAGGCCGGCGCGCGCGCCGAACTGGAAAAGCTGTTCCGCGCGCAGATGAGCGCCGCGGGTGTCGAAACGAGCGACCTCACCATCTGGTCGACCCCGCGCCGCCTCGCACTGATTGCCAAAGGCTTGCCCGAAGCGACCGCCGCGGTCAGCGAGGAACTAAAAGGCCCGCGCAGCAGCGCACCACCACAGGCGCTCGAAGGCTTCCTGCGCAAGACCGGCCTGACGCAGGACCAGCTCGAAGACCGCGATGGCGTGTATTTCGCTGTGATCGACAAGCCCGGCCGCGCGACCGCCGAGGTGCTGGCCGAGGCGATCCCCGCGATCGTCCGCAGCTTTTCGTGGCCCAAGTCAATGCGCTGGGGCAAGGACAGCGCGAGCAGCGAAAGCCTGCGCTGGGTCCGTCCGCTGTCGGGCATTGTCGCAATCTTCGGCGAAGACCTCGTTGCGTGTGAAGTTAGCGGGATTTCCGCGGGTTTCGCAACTCGCGGCCACCGCTTCCACTGCCCGGGCGAGATCACGATCGGCTCGGCATCGGACTATGCCGAAAAGCTGCGCGCCTGCCACGTCATCGTCGACCATGAGGAACGCCAGTCGATCATCCGCGACGGCGCCGCCAAGGCCGCCGCCGACGCCGGCCTGACGCTTGTCGAGGACGAGGGGCTGGTGATCGAGAATGCCGGCCTCACCGAATGGCCGGTGCCCTTGCTCGGCCGCTTCGACGAAGCATTCCTCGAAGTGCCGCCCGAGGTGATCCAGCTGACGGCGCGCGTGAACCAGAAATATTTCGTCGTGAACGATGCGGGTGGCAAGCTCGCCAACGGCTTCGTCTGCACCGCGAACATCGATGCGGTCGATGGCGGGGCCGAGATCGTCGCGGGTAACCGCAAGGTGCTGGCGGCGCGTTTGTCCGACGCACGTTTCTTCTGGGATCAGGACCGCAAGACGAAGCTGGAAGACCACGCGAAAAAGCTCGACCGCATCACCTTCCACGAAAAGCTCGGTACGGTCGCCGATAAGGTCGAGCGTGTCGCGAAGCTCGCCGAATGGCTGGCGAGCGAAGGCAT
>SEFZ01000092.1 GCA_004173185.1 Sphingomonadales bacterium
CGCCATTCTCGTTATTTACTTCCGCGGCCGCGGCACCATTGCCGTCGACGATGCCAACCGGATGAAGGGGTAAACCGGTGATCCAGGCGATCGTTTTCCTGCCGCTGCTCGCGGCCATCGTCGCAGGCCTCGGCCAGCGCGTGATCGGCAATGTGCCGTCGAAAATCCTGACCACGGGCGCGCTGTTCACCAGCTGCGCCTTGAGCTGGCCGATTTTCCTGTCGTTCGTAACGGGCAGCGGCGAAGCGACGGTGACGCCGGTGCTGCACTGGGTTTCGTCGGGCGCGCTGCAATTCAACTGGGAATTGCGCGTCGACACGCTGACCGCGGTGATGCTCGTCGTGATCACGACGGTGTCGGCGCTCGTCCACCTCTATAGCTGGGGCTATATGGAGGAAGACCCGGACCAGCCGCGCTTCTTCGCCTATCTCTCGCTCTTTACCTTCGCGATGTTGATGCTCGTGACCGCGAACAACCTGGTCCAGATGTTCTTCGGCTGGGAAGGCGTCGGTCTTGCCTCCTATCTGCTCATCGGCTTCTGGTACAAGAAGCCGAGCGCCAATGCCGCGGCGATCAAGGCGTTCGTCGTCAACCGCGTTGGCGATCTCGGTTTCATGCTCGGTATTTTCGGCACCTTCCTGGTGTTCGGCACCGTTTCGATCCCCGAAATTCTGGCCGCAGCGCCGGGCATGGCGGGTTCGACGATCAGCTTTATGGGCATGCGTCTCGACACGATGACGATCCTCTGCCTGCTGCTGTTCATCGGCGCGATGGGCAAATCCGCTCAGCTTGGCCTGCACACCTGGCTTCCCGACGCGATGGAAGGCCCGACCCCGGTGTCGGCGCTGATCCACGCCGCGACGATGGTCACCGCGGGCGTTTTCATGGTGTGCCGGCTGTCGCCGATGTTCGAAACCAGCGAAGTTGCGCAGGGCGTCGTGATGTTCGTCGGTGCCGCGACCTGCTTCTTCGCGGCGACCGTCGCGACGATGCAGTGGGACATCAAGCGCGTCATCGCCTATTCGACCTGTTCGCAGCTCGGCTACATGTTCTTTGCCGCGGGCGCGGGCGCTTATGGCGCCGCGATGTTCCACCTGTTCACGCACGCCTTCTTCAAGGCACTGTTGTTCCTCGGCGCCGGTTCGGTCATCCACGCGATGCACCATGAGCAGGATATGCGCTATTATGGCAATCTGCGGAAATCGATCCCGATCACCTATTGGGCGATGATGCTCGGCACGCTGGCGATCACCGGTGTGGGTATCGCCGGGGTTGCGGGCTTTGCCGGCTTCTATTCGAAGGACGGTATTCTCGAGGCCGCGTTTGCGAGCGGCGGCGGCGGCGTGGTGGCCTTCTGGGTCGGTATCTTCGTCGCTTTCCTTACCAGCTTCTATTCGTGGCGCCTCGTCTTCCTGACCTTCTATGGCAAGGCGCGCTGGGAACAGAGCGAGCATATCCAGCACGCAGTGCATGGTGATCATGAGGATCCGTCCGACGAACATTCAGGCGATGACCATGTACACACGCATCACCACGACACGCACAGCGACGGTACTGCGGGCTATCGCCCGCATGAAAGCCCGATCACGATGCTGATCCCGCTGGTCGTCCTGTCGATCGGCGCGGTGTTTGCCGGCATCCTGTTCCACCACCAGTTCATCTATCCCGAAGAGGGCATGGCGTTCTGGAAGGGCAGCCTCGCGTTCGACGAGCATCTGATGCACGCCGCGCACGAAGTGCCGTTGTGGGTGAAATGGACGCCGTTCACGGTGATGGCGATCGGGCTATTCCTCGCGTGGAACAGCTACATCCGCAACACGTCGTTGCCGGGCCGCTTCGTGGCGCAGTTCAAGCTGCTCCACCAGTTCCTGTACAATAAATGGTATTTCGACGAGCTCTACAATATCCTCTTCGTGAAGCCCGCCTTCGCGATTGGCCGCTTCTTCTGGAAGCGCGGGGATGAAGGCACCATCGACCGCTTCGGTCCCGATGGCGCCGCCGCGCTCGTCGCTGGGGGGACCCGTCTCGCGGTCCGGCTGCAATCGGGTTATGT
>SEFZ01000040.1 GCA_004173185.1 Sphingomonadales bacterium
CGCAGGAACTGTTCGTAGGATTCGCGCTGAACCTCGATCAGGTTCGGCATCTGCACCACTTCGTGGATGTTGCCGAACACCTTGCGGATGCGGCGCTTCATCGTGCCGCTTTCGATCGCCTTGGTAGCCATATGTGTTTGTGCCTCGTCAGCCGTAGTATGCCCCTTTCGGGGCGGGCGTAATTTCGGTGCCCCTGATCCGGGGCCGGGACGTGCTCAAGGACGCAAAAAAGCCGCACGATTTCCTGTTCGGAATTCGGCAGCTCCAGCGTCCTTCTAGATCCGCAGTACCAATACGATCGACTCGCTGCGCGACGGCAAGTCATTTCCCGGTGCTGTGGTGTGGGTGCGCATATAGGCAGCGTGTTGGATCGTGTCAAACCGCTTGAGGAACCTTTTGCCTCGAAAATCGTGCGGGCTATCCGGCGGTGAACGACAGATTAACGTGGCTTTTCGTCGCTTTAGACCCACGGCTCGCCGCAGTGCGCGGCCCCGCAATCGGGTTCCAGTCATTTAACCTGCGATATGATGAAGAGCCACACCATCCGCCCCCGCGCCGCGCTGTTGATCGGTGCCGCGTTCCTTGCAACCCCCGCCTTCGCGCAGGACGTCCCGCAAAGCGTGACCCCCCCGCCGATCATGGTGACGCCGGCACCCGCCCCGCAGGCGGCGCCGGCTGAGCCGGTGATCCGGATGCAGCCTGCGGCGCCGATCGTGCAGGCCGTTCCAGAAACGCCTGTGGCTGCACCCGCCGCTGCTCCGACGCGCACCACCACCACCACCACCACGCGCCAGACGACGCGCACCACCCAGCCGCGCGCGGCAGCACCAGTCGCTGTTGCGCCTGAGACCACGCCCGCAACGCCCGTGACCGAAACCCCCGCACCGATCGCCGCTGAGCCGGTGACGCCGCCAGCGATTGTCGAGACGACGCCTGTTGCTGCGCCCGTTGAAGCGACGACTGTGACCCAGACGACGAACAATAGCTCGATGTGGCCGTGGTTGCTCGGGGGCATTGCGCTCGTGATCGCCGGTATCGCCGCAGCGTTGCTGATGCGCCGCCGTGAGCCCGAATATGTCGAGGAAACGCGCGATCCGGTTGCGGTTGAGCCCGTCGCAGTTCCAGCCGAGCATCCCGCGTTCGTTGCCGCTACGCCGGTGAATGCGGTTGTCGAGCCCGATGCTGGCTTTGCCGGTCTTCCGCCCGCGATCCCGCTTGCCGAGCCCGAAGTGCGTGAGGCGCAAGCTGCCGTCGCTACTGCTGACGACGTATCGATCCATGCGCCTGCCAGCGAAGACCTTGCAGGTGTCATCGACGGCGCTGCTCCAGTGTCGCGCCGTCCGTGGATCGAACTCGGCATGCGCCCGGTTCGTGCCGGCACCGACAAGGAAGATGCGCTTGTCGATTTCGAGCTGACCGTCGGCAATTCGGGCGACACGGCCGCGAAGGACGTTCGCATCTCGACCTTCATGCTAGCCGATGGCGCCAGCGAGAGCGAGATCGAGTATCTGATGATCGAGCATCGCGAAGACAATGCCGTCTCGCCGGTGACGATCGAGCCGGGCGAGGGCACCCGCGTCGATGCGCATCTCGCCGTGCCAAAGGGCGAACTTGGCCGCACGTTCAATCCGGTTGTCGTCGCCGAAGCGCGCTATACGCTTCCCGACGGCCGCCAGGGCCGCACCTCGGCAGCGTTCAAGATCGGCGCTGCGTCGGAAGGCGGTATTCGTCCGCTCTCGGCCGCCCGTCCGTTCGTGACCGAGACGGTTGAGGCCGAACTGTACGGCGTTCCCGAACACGCTTGATCCAGAAAGGGATCGGCATGACCCGCCTTCCGAAAGGAGGGCGGGTTTTTCGTGCATTCAGAGAATCAGAGAAGCAGTCCAGAACGGGCGCATCGGATTGCTGCGTGGAACCTGTGCGCCTAGGCTTGTCTCGGTTGCAGGGGAGAGTGCCGGTGTTCCGCGAGATCATGCTGACGATCGCCTGCGTCTCTGCGCTCACGACCAATGCCGCCGCCGATCCCAAGGGCATGCCGCGCTCAGGCCCGTGGGTCGCCAATTATGATCGAGACGCCTGCCATCTGGCCGCGAAATTTGGCGCTGGCGATGACGAGATAACGCTGCGCTTTGCGCGCTATGAGCCGAGCGACCAGTTCGCACTCACTGTCTATGGCAAGCGATTGCCAGTTGAAGGGGTTTGGAGCGAGGCCGAGATCGATTTCGGGCTGGCGGCAAAGCCCATCAAGGCATTCTCCCTGAACGGCGGCGCTGGCGATAAGAAAGCGACGATATTCAGCGGGCAACGCATTGATGGCTGGAAGCCCAAGCTGTGGAACGATCCGGCCCCTTCGATCACGACCGAGCAGGAGGCAAAGGTCACCGGAGTCGATATCGCGTTCAAGGTGAAGCGCCCGACCTATCGGCTGCGATTGGAGTTTGGATCGCTCGTCAGGCCGCTGGCGCAGTTGCGCGATTGCACGACCAATCTGGTCAAGAGATGGGGCTATGACCCCGCGGTTCAGGCAACATTGTCTCGCAAGGCGACACCGACCGCGCCGCCGCAAAGCTGGGTTACGAACAAGGATTTTCCCGAGGGCGCGTCGAGGGCCGGGCATATCGGGACCGTTCAGTTCCGCTTCGACATCGGTGCCGATGCCAGGATTCTGGGCTGTTACGTGCTCGACCGGACCGACCCGGATAGCTTTGGTGACCTGTCTTGCAGGTTGCTTTCGAGCCGGGCGCGATTCCATCCCGCACTTGATGCCGCGGGCAAGCCGGTTCGCTCCTATTTCGTACACAAGATTGCCTGGATGTAGTCGCGGAGGAAATGCTGGTGTTCCGTACAATCGCGATGTTGCTTGCCTGTGCGCCGATGGCGGCCCCGGCCTGGGCCGCCGATCCAGTCGTGATCAAGCGGACGGGCAAATGGGTTCTCAATTACGACACTGACTCCTGTCACCTGCTTGCCGAGTTCGGCACGGGCGAAGCACGGATGTTTGTCAGGTTCTCGCGGTTCACGCCCGGCGATGGTCTGGATCTGAGCATGTACAGCGAGAAGCTGACGTCATCGCGTTCGGCTGTGGATGCGAAGGTGGATTTTGGCCTCGGTTCCGGTCCTGCCGATGCGCGGGTGATGTATGCGAACGCAGGCAAGTTCAGCGTCATGCTTTTCGGCTCGGTGCGGTTGGATGGCTGGAATCGCATCGCCAAAGACGGTGAGTCCGGCGAGGACGTCGCGCCGAAGGTGACACCGGAGCAGGAAGCGCGCGTCACCAGCCTGACCTATTCCGCCCAGTTCAGGAGCCCTGTCCGGCTCGAATTCGGATCGCTCGCCAATCCGCTGGCGCAGATGCGCGACTGCACGGCCAATCTGGTCCGCACATGGGGATATGATCCCGATGTGCAGGCCGCGCTCACCCGTTCCGTGACGCCCAAGGGCGCGCCGTCAAAATGGTTGAGGGACAAGGATTATCCGAGCGAGGCTGTGCGAAACAGGCAAAGCGGGATCGTCCAGTTCCGGCTCGACGTGGATAGCGATGGCCGGGTGCTCGGCTGTCATGTGCTCGCGCGCACCGATCCCGACGCCTTTGCCGACCACACTTGCAAGACGCTTCGTGCCCGCGCCGTATTCGATCCCGCGCTCGATGCGCAGGGGAAACCGGTGCGATCCTTCTTCGTCTCGAAAGTGACCTTCAAATTGGGTTGAACGCGATGCTGCTTTGCCTGTTGTGCGAGGCGAGGCGTATCGTTACGCCAACACAGTCCTGATTCCCCCTGGGAGAATTTCATGAAGAAGCTGAGCCTTGCGCTCGCGCTCGCCGCCACTGCGCTTGCCACTCCGGCCTATGCACAGACGGCCAAGCCCGCCGCCGAAAAGCTGAACGTCGATCATCGCTATTTCACTTTGCCCAACGGTCTGCGCGTCGTGCTGGCGAAGGACAGTATCGCGCCGACGGTCACGGTGGCGGTCTATTATGGTATCGGCTTCCGGGTGGAGCCCAAGGAGCGCACCGGCTTCGCGCACCTTTTCGAGCACCTGATGTTCCAGGGATCGAAGCATGCGCCCAAGGGCGTGTTCGACAAGACGATCACCAATTCGGGCGGCGTAAACAACGGATCGACCCGCTTCGACTTCACCAATTATTACGAGATCGTACCCTCGGGCGCGCTCGAGCGGATGCTGTGGCTTGAGGCGGATCGCATGGCCAATCCGGTGATTGACGATGTCGTGCTGAAGAACCAACAGGGCGTTGTCGGCAACGAAGTGAAGGTCAACGTTCTCAACCAGCCGTACAGCACCTGGCCGTGGATCGACCTGCCGATGCTGGCCAATACCAACTGGTATAACAGCCACAATTTCTACGGCGAACTGGCCGAGATCGAAGCGGCGACGGTTCCCGATGCGAAGCAGTTCTCCGAGGCGTTTTACCGTCCTTCGAACGCAGTGCTGATCATCGCGGGCGATCTCGATTACGACGCCACCAAGAAGATGATCGAGAAGTATTTCGGGCCGATCGCGAAGAAGCCGGCGGTGGTGCAGCCGGATATTTCGGAGCCGCGCCAGACCGAGGGCAAGTTCAAGAGCCGTGTCGATGCGCTGGCCCCCAAGCCCGGCTATGCGGCGGGCTATCATGTGCCCGCGCGCGGCACGCCCGAATGGTATGCGATGGGGCTGATCGACCAGATCCTGCTCCAGGGCGATGACAGCCGCCTCTACACCAAGCTGGTGCAGGAAACCGGCATTGCCGGCGGCGTGGATGGCGGGATCAACGGCGATCTTGGCAACATGTTTGATTATAAGGGGCCGATGCTGTGGAGCTTCAGCTTCACCCATGATCCGACGCACACCACGCCCCAGATCACCAAGGCGATCGACGACGTGATCGAAGGCATCCGCACCAAGCCGGTATCGGCGGCGGAACTGGCGCGTGCGCGCACCAAGATGCGTTCGGAGCTGTACGGCACGATCGACGGGGGCGGGCGGATCGGGCTGGTCAATCTGCTCGGCGTCTATGCGCTGTTCGATAATGATCCCAGCGCGGTGAACCGCATCGAGGATGGCTTTGCCAAGGTGACGCCCGAGCTGATCCTGAAAACCGCGCAGGAATATCTGCGCCCCACCAATCGATCGATCTATGTGGTCGAGCCCGGCGCTGCTGCGCCGAAGGGAGGCCAGTAATGAACAGGCCAATGATGAAGCGCGCGCTGCTGATCACCGCAGCTCTGTTTGCCGCCACTCCGGCGCTGGCGCAGGATTTCCCGCCCGCACCGCCGATCGCCGATCCCAAGCCGTTCAAGCTGCCGGTGACCGAGACCTACACCTTGCCCAACGGCATGAAGGTCACGCTGGTGCCCTATGGCGTGACCCCCAAGACCGTCGTGTCGTTGCGCGTGCGCGCGGGCAACGCGACCGAAGGCGAAGCGGTGTGGCTCGCCGACCTGACCGGCGCGATGATGAAGGAAGGGGCAGGGGGGCGCTCCGCAGGCGAGCTTTCCACCGCCGCTGCAAGCATGGGCGGCGACCTTAACCTTGGCGTCGGCCAGCAGACCACGGCGATCACGATGAACGTGTTGTCGGAATATGCGCCCGACGCGGTGGCGCTGATCGGGCAGGTGGCGACCAAGCCCGATCTGCCCGCCGCCGAACTCGTGCGGGTGAAAGCCAATCTCAGCCGCCAGCTTGCCGGCGCGCTGTCTCAGCCGGGTACGCTGGCGGATATCGCACTGGCGCGGACCATCTATGGCCCGGATCATCCCTATGGCCGGATCGTGCCGACTGCGGCGCAGCTTTCGGGCTATACGATCGATCAGGTGAAGGCGTTTTACGCGGCGCAGTTCGGCGCCAAGCGGGCGCATCTCTACATTGCGGGCAAATTCGATGCAGCCGTGGTGAAGGATGCGATTTCGAAGGCATTTGCGGGTTGGGCCACGGGGCCGGAGCCGCTCAAGATCGCGGCGCCGCACAAGCCTGGCCCGAAGGTGATCCTGGTGGATCGCGCCGATGCGCCGCAGACCACGTTGCGGCTCGCATTTGACGGCCAGCTGCCGGGAAGCGCCGGGGATATTCCGCAGCGCGTAACCAACTCGCTGCTCGGCGGGGCATTCTCGTCGCGGATCACCACCAATATCCGCGAGGACAAGGGCTATACCTATTCGCCCAGCTCCGGGGTTGCGCTCAATCCGGGCGATGCGCTGTGGACCTTCGAAGCCGATGTCACCACCGCCCAGACCGGCGCGGCGCTGACCGAAGTGTTCAAGGAAATCCGCCGGATGCAGGACGAACCTGCGCCGGAAGAGGAATCCAAGGGTATCCGGACCTACATGGCCGGGCTGTTCTCGATCCAGAATTCGACCTCGGGCGCTGTGGTCGGCACGCTTGCGAACCGCGACCTGCTGGGGCTGCCCGCCGACTGGACCGATCGTTATGTTCCCGCCGTGCTCGCGGTGGACGCGAACCAGATGATGACCTTTGCGAAAGCGGGCTATCCGCTCGAGAAACTGACGCTGATCGTGGTGGGCGATCTGAAGACGGTGGAGCCGCAGCTCAAGGCGTTGCCCGAGCTGGCTACGCTGCCGTTTGAGACGGTGAAGGTGCCGTAAGCAGGGCCATCGTCTAATACATCATCGTCACCCCGGCCTTGTGCCGGGGGCCACTGTACGGCTGGGCGAGAGGCTAGAACCTCTTGCGGCTCGCTTGCGGATGAGTGGACCCCGGCACAAGGCCGGGGTGACGATTATTTGCTTGCCTGTTTCGGCACCACGCTCAGAAACACTTGCCGAAGCTCGGGATAGAGCCGGTCGTTGCCGAGGCCCGATATGTGATCGGTGTCGAAGAACAACGGCCGTCCGCCGGGCAGCGCTTCGCATATTTGGCCGGGGCAGAGGATGGGCAGGGGGTCCCAGAGCGTCGCGCCCGGCACCTGCGCCGCAAGCCCGCTCATCGCGCGCATCACCTTGCGGCGCATCTCCAGCATGTCGGCGCGCTTCACGCTAAGGCCCTGACACATCTGGTTGTTGCGGTTGAACCAGTCGGCGCAGCGGAAGGTGGGGCTGGGGAACATCGGCTTGGGCGCTTCGAGTACCAGTTTCGCGCCGCTGCCCGCGAGTTGGGTGAGCAGGGCGCGGGCCTCTTCCAGCGCTGCATCGGTGACGACATCGTGTGCCGGACCGACTGCATCGCGGTCACCCTCGAACTGGTTGGCCATGCGCGTGAGGCGCAGGCCGGGGAGGAAGACCACATCATTGGGGCGGCTTTTGGCGCGGATATCGGCGAGGACTGCATCGTAGAAAGGGGCGCAGCGCGGGCGCGAGGCGTGGCTTTCGATCAGCTTGAAATAGGGGCAGCCGGGCTTGAAATAGAGCCGCACGGGCACGCCGAGATCGGCGGCGAGCTGGCGAAATGCGGGGGTGTAGGCAACGCCATGCGAGTCTGCGGGGACGAAGACCGCGAAACCGGCGGCGGGGGTGGTGCAGCCGCTCGGCGTCCAGACATTGACCTTGCCGCCGCCGACTTTCTCGAGGCTATCGGTCACGGTGCAATGGCTGCGGGCGGGATCTAGCGGGCGATCGGGATCGGCATACCAGGCGGCGCGATCTCCGGTGACGCTGAGCGTGATCCGATCGTGCGCGGCGAACATCGCGTGGCCACCGAGCGCTGCGGCGATCACTGCCACCGATACGCCCGCGACCACGCGACCGCGGGGGGCTGCGGCGATCCATCTGGCGGTGCGCAGCGGCTTTTCGATCAGGAAATAAGAGAGGATCGCCAGCACCACGGCGATGGCGAGCGCAGTTAGCTGGAGTTCGGTTGTGTGGAGCCCGCTGGTCCAGCGAAACAGCACGAATACCGGCCAGTGCCAGAGATAGAGCGAGTAAGAGAGCAGGCCGATCGCGACCATCGGCTTGCTGCCCAGCACGCGCGATGCGCCGCCTGCGCAGATTGCGGCGATCAGCCCTGCGGTGCCCAGCACCGGCAGTAAAGCGAGCGGGAACGGGAATAGCCGCCCTTCGGAGATTGCCAGCCCTGCGGCGATGAGCAGCGCGGAGACGGGGGCGAGCCAGTTCTGCCGCCCGGCCCAGCCCAGCCAGCGATCGCGGGTGAGGCAGAGCAGCATGCCCGCGCCCAATTCCCAGAAGCGGGCGAAGATCAGGTAGAAGGCGAATTTGGGCGCAATGAACGCCAGCACCGCGCAGATCAGCAGCGACGCTCCGGTGAGGGTTGCCACCCAGCGCACTGCCCGCGCGCCGCTGTGCAGCGTCTGGTGCCAGTAGAGCAGCAGGGGAAAGAGAAAGTAGAATTGCTCCTCGACGCCGAGCGACCAAGTGTGGGTGAACGGGTTATACGCTGCCTGCGGCCCGAAATAGGTTTCGGTATCGATCGCGAGGACGATGTTGCTGAGGCCGAGAAAGGCGAAGCGGCCGACCTGTGCGATCGAGTTGCTCAGCCACGCCTGCGGCACGAAGAGCTGGGTCGCGAGGATGGCGACCAGCAGCATCACCACAAGCGCCGGCATGATCCGTATCAGCCGCCGCGCGTAGAAATATTTGGCGAGTTCCCCGAGGCTGGTGAAGTTGCGGCCGAGCACCGAGCCGGTGACGACGAAGCCCGAGATCACGAAGAAAATATCGACCCCGGTGAAGCCGCCCGGGAGCAGCTTTGGCCAGAGGTGGAACAGGATGACCGAAACCACCGCCACGGCGCGCAGGCCGTCGATCGCGGGGATATAGCCGAGGCGGGCGGGTGCCGGACTGTTCGTGTCTGTCATTTGTGCTCGAATCCGTAGGCCAGCCGCGCGCGCCCGACAATCCGCCCTGCGCTTGCGATGAGCTGAGCAGAGAGCGGCGAACGTGCAGTTTCAATTCATTTTCGCGGCTTTAGGTCCAGAGATGTGCATGAGGGGAAATATCTGCCGGGCCTGATCGTGGCGTTTGCTGCGTTGCCCGCGCATGCCCAGCAGGCGAGCCCGACGCCTACGCCACCCCCGCCGACGATCACGACGATCCCCGCGATCATCCCCGAGCGCTTCAGCATCGGCCCGCCAAACCAGACGCCTACGCCGGTGCCCGTGCCGACGCCCACACCCACGGCCGCTCCCGCTGCGACGCCCACGCCGCGCGTGACTGCTCCGGTGCAACGCCCGCCCGCGCCCCAGGCTACGCAGGCGATTGCTGCGCCGACGCCCTCACCGACGGTCATTGCCACGCCGGTGCCCGACATGGTGCCCCCGAAGCCGCAGGTTATCGCGTCGCCCTTGCCCGCGCCGGTGCCGACAGAGCAATCGTCACCGTTGCTCTGGGCATTGCTTGGCGCTGGCGCGACGGCTTCCGCCGGGTTTGCGGGCTGGCTGTTGTTGCGTCGCCGGCGAGCGATCGAGGAAGTGCCTGCGCCCGTGGTGGTCGCGCCCGCTGCACCGCCATCGCCGCCGCCGCAATTGCCGCCGACACGCGGCGTGACCCCGGCCCGCGTCACGCCGCCGGTATCTGCCGAGCCCTTTGAGATCATATTCCAGCCGCTACGCATCGAGATCGGCACGCAGGAGATCGTGATCGATCTCGAACTGCTGATCGCCAATACGAGCGGCACCGGTGCCGATGGCGTTCGGGTGTCCGCTGCGGCGATCAGCGCCAGTCCGCGTCAGGATGCGGTGCTGGCCGCTTTCCAGGGCCAGTCGCAATTCGCGGAGATGGCCGGACCATTCGATTTGCCAGCGGGAGAAGGCGGGCGATTGCCGCTCCAACTCAGGCTTGCGCGCGACACATTGCATGTCGTTGATCTTGGCGGGCGCCCGATGTTTGTGCCGATCGTCGCGATCGATCTGCGCTGGCGTGCTGGCCTGAGCATTCGCCGCCATGCCGCGAGTTTCATGCTGGGCGGCGCGGGGCCGAGCGGCAAGCCTGCGCCGATCTGGCTCGATCGCGGCCAGCCGCGCGGGCCGTTTGTGGCGAGCCGCTACACGCCTTCCGCCTGACGCAATTCCGCCTGACCCAAAAAAAGGGGCGGCCCGTTGCCGGACCGCCCCCTTTGTTTCGTCTGCAGTGAAGCAGAAGAAGCTTACTTGATTTCGACGGTCGCGCCGGCTTCTTCAAGCTGCTTCTTGATCTTCTCTGCTTCGTCCTTGTTGACGCCTTCCTTGACGGCCTTGGGAGCCGATTCAACGAGCGTCTTCGCTTCGGTCAGGCCGAGAGCGGTGATTGCGCGGACTTCCTTAATCACGTTGATCTTCTTGCCACCGTCGGTGAGCAGGATCACGTCGAATTCGGTCTGCTCTTCAGCAGCCGGTGCTGCGCCAGCGCCGCCAGCAGCAGGAGCCGCTGCAACAGCAGCAGCAGCCGAAACGCCCCACTTCTCTTCGAGCAGCTTCGAAAGCTCAGCAGCTTCGAGGACGGTCAGAGCCGAAAGTTCGTCGACGATCTTGTTCAGGTCAGCCATGGTAAAACTCCATTCAAATCAAAAAGTTGAAAAACAAATCTCGTAAAAAAGCTTACGCTGCGTCCTTCTCGGCATAGGCCGAGAGAACACGCGCGATCTGCGCAGCAGGTGCCTGCGTGATCGTTGCGAGCTTGGTTGCAGGAGCAACCAGCAGGCCAACGAGCTTCGCACGCAATTCATCGAGCGACGGCAGCGATGCCAGCGCCTTGATGCCTTCTGCGTCGAGTGCCTGAGCACCCATCGCGCCGCCGACGATCTCGAACTTGTCGGTCGTCTTGGCGAAATCGATCGCAACCTTGGCAGCAGCGACCGGATCGACCGACGTTGCAAGGCCAACGGTGCCGACCAGCAGATCGCTGAGCGATCCATAGTCAGTGCCGTCGAGTGCGATCTTGGCAAGCTTGTTCTTCGAGACCTTATAGGCCGCGCCGGCATCACGCATCTTGTTGCGCAGGACAGTCGACTGGGCGACGGTCATGCCGAGATTGCGGGTGACAACCACCACACCAACCTCGCTAAAAGTTGCGTTCAGTTCGGCGACGGCTTCGGCCTTTTGAGCACGATCCATGCCATTCTCCTCATATGAACCCCCGCGAACGGAGGCCCGGTTCACTTAAGTCCGAGGGAGCATGATCGTCGCGGCCGGGGAGACCCCGGGCATGACCCGAACGCTCTGCGTACAGAGGGGTTCGGTAAAAATCTGTCCCCGTCTTGGCTGGAAATTAAGACCGGCAAATCCCGGTCACCAACTGTCTCGGACGGTTTCCTGCCGGAGCAGGAGGCGCGCAGATAGCGGAATGCAGCCCAAAGTCAACGCTATGTGGTCATTGCGCGGGCGGGGCCTTGGCCAATATCTCCCGCGCCTTTGGCCCCTCGGGCGTATCATAGGGGCCATAGGCCACCGGCTTGAGCGCCTGACGCGCGGCGACCGGGTTCTCGCGCCGAGCGAACTCCTCGCCGAGCATCAGGCGGGGAGCGGGGGCGGCGGGCACCCGATCGATGGCTTTCAATACGCCTTCAAGCGCGACATCGGGCGCTTCGGCATCGGCTGCGGCGAAGCTGCGGAAATAAGCCAGCAGTGGCACAGGGGATTCAGAATCGATCCGGTTGGCCTTTGCGATCACCGCGCGGGCGGCCTTGAGCCTCGCGGTGCGCTGCGCGGCCGGACCCGCGACCGCCAGCTGGACCATGGCATTGCCCTTCCACGCCAGCGCGACAGCGCTTTCCGGCGAGAGCTTTAGCGCGCGCTCGGCGGCGGCCAGGCATTCCGCGCCATTGCCGCTGCGGCATTCGGCTTCGGCGAGCAGCAACTGCGCCTCGGCATTTTCGGAATATCGCGCGGCTTCGCGGCGCAGCCCGACCAGCCAGCGATCGCGATCCGCCAGCGCCTTGTTGCGCGCTTCGTTGGCCCGACGCGATGTCGCGAAGTCAGCGCCCACCGGCGGCGGCGGGGGAATATCGACGCGCGATCCCAGCTCGAGGCGGCCTTTCAGGAATTCTGCCCTGCCGATGGTCAGCCGCTGGACGATCGGCTCGCCGATCCGGTCGGCCGGATAGGCCATCACCTCATAGGGCATCTTGCCATTGTCATAGCGCTGCACCTCGCGATCGAGCACGGCCAGATCGCCGAAGACCTCTGCGGCCTTTTGCGCATCCTCACCATTGGCGAGTGCGGCGAAATAGGCGCGCAGTTGCGGGCGGCGCGTATCCGAGAAGAACAGGTAATGGGTGACCTGCCAGGCGTGGAAGGGCGTCCAGCGCGAGCTGCTCTTTGGCTGGAGATATTTCCCGTTGAACACGTCGCGGATCGGGTAATTGCGATACCAGTCGACTGCCCGGCGATATCCCTCGGGCGCGCGGCCGAACTCCAGCTTGGAATCGCCGCGGAACTTCACCGTGGCGAACAATTCGCCGAACCCGTCGACATACCAGCGCGGATAGGCGCCGGGGAAATAGGTCATCAGATAATGCTGGGCATAGCCGGCATAGATGCGGTCCTCGGCCGGGAGCGGCACGGTGACCGAATTGACCGCGCCGGCGGGGTCCTGCCCCAAGCTGCCGAAACTCGTCCTCTGATTGAGCACGAAATAGGGGCTGGGGTCGAAGGCACCTGCATCCGCGCCCGGCTCCATGCCCGGTGGGGTCACCGGGGCCTGGATGAGCTGTGATATGTCCAGTGCATCGAGCCGCGTGCCGGGATCGAGAAAGGCGTATTGATCGATCCGGCTAACCGCCAGCACCGCGCCGTCCTCGCGCGGATCATAATAACGCTGATAGCGGAAGGCGCTGGCATAAGGGCCTTGTCGCGAGCGCAGGTTGCGCAGGTCCATCGCGTCGAACTCGATCGTATTGCCGATCAGCGTGACCCGCAGCTTGACCGTATTATCTTCCTTGTCGATTCGATTGAGCAAGGCGGAGATCAGGAAGTGCAGCCGCTCCAGATTTTGGGCGATCCGGGAGACTTCGGCCTCGCTGCCATTGCTGGTGACGATGACGTGATCGGTTTCCGCCTCACGCCAGCCGCTCGGCTGTTGCAGGCTGCCGCGCACGACGATGGGGCTGTCGTCCTGCGTCTGGGCGTGGGCGGCCGGCATGGCAGCCAGACCCGCGACTCCCAGCGCCAGCATCGCGCGAATGCCCAGCATGTACCTCTCCCTAGATCGTTAGCGCTAACATGCCTGCAAATGCGCGGCGAGGGAAGGGGAGCGAATTGCGAATGCCTTCTTCGACCTTACACCCTCTCGCTGGCGGGGAGGCGCGGGGATCAGCTGCGGATAAACAGGTTCTTGAGCCACACCGGGCCGGTGCGCGATGCCTGACCCCAGTCCATGTCCTCTTCCGCTGCTTCGGGCGTGTAGCCCCAGGGATTGAAGGTCTTCACGCGGCCTGCCTTGAACGCTGCGGTGTTGCGCGTGACCAGCGTGAGGCCATGCTCAAGCGCGGTGGCGGCGAGCAGGCCGTCGCGCGAATCGGGGTAGGGGAGCTGTGCCCTGCGGCGGACCACGGCTGCGTCGATCGGCAATATCCGTCCTTCAAACGCCGGTAGTACCTGTCCGCTGATCCACGCCTCCAGCGCGGCGCCTGCGGGCTTGTCGCGCGCTGCCAGCCGCGCGGCGCTGGTCTCCAGCTCGAGCAGGCTTAGCGCGGACAGGAACTGGCTCTGGCGCGGCACTCCTGCGGCCCATTGGGTTAGCCCCGCATCGGTGCGTCCGCTGCGCGCCTTGCGCAGTTCCAGCACCACCCCGGCGTCGAGCAGATACATCAGCGTTGCTCCGGCGCGCGATCCCAGATGCCGCCGGGACGGGCGGCATCCAGATCCGTCTCGACCGCATCGGGCATGGCGAGCAGATCGACCATCGTTTCGGTATGGCCGGTCAGCTGGCGGAACGCTTCGATGCTCAGCAGCACGTGCGTTGGCTTGCCGCGATCGGTGACGAAGACCGGTTCGGCGCGCGCGAATCGCTTGGCGCTGCTCACGTCCTGATTGAATTCGCGGCTGCTGACTATCTTCATATTGTGCCTACGTGCCTAGTTTGCTTGCGTTGTCATGTAGCTATGTTACTACAATGTAGCTTCTCGGCAACGGAATTTGTGCGGTTCGCGAAAAACCGAGGTAGCGCTAACGTTTTGCCATTGCGGACGACATCCGATCCGCGCTTCCTGAGCATCGACGCACAAGGGCACAACGCCATGCGTCCTTGAAGAATGCGTGGGGAGGGGACCGAAATGCTGGATCATCTGTGGAACGATTCGTTGCGGGTGCTGGGCGATGTGCTCGGCGCGCACGGGCCGGCGATCAATTCGGCGAAGAGCTACGCGCCCGCCGATTTCAGCATCCACTTCTTCCTGCAATTGGCAGTCATCATCCTCACCTGTCGCATCGTCGGGTGGCTGGGGCAGAAGTTTCTGGGCCAGCCACAGGTCGTCGGCGAGATGATCGCGGGTGTCGTCCTTGGGCCATCCCTGCTCGGGCTGCTCTTCCCCGATCTCCAGATGGCGATCTTTCCCCCGGAGACCAAGAACGTCCTCTATGCCGGCGCGCAGCTGGGCGTGGGTCTGTACATGTTCCTTGTCGGCACCACGCTTGAGCTTGGGCACTTCAAATCGAAGGGCAAGAGCGCGTTTGGCGTTTCGATGGCGGGGATTATCGCGCCGTTCCTGATCGCTGCGGCGATTACGCCGTATCTGTTGACCGTGCCGGGCCTGTTCGCGGCGGGCATCACCCAATCCAACGCAACCTTGTTCATGGGCGCGTGCATCGCGCTGACGGCCTTCCCGATGCTGGCGCGGATCATCAACGAGCGCGGGCTGAACAAGACCTCTCTCGGCACGCTTTCGCTGACCGCGGGTGCATTCGATGACGCGACGTCGTGGTGCGTGCTTGCAGTCGTGCTGGCGACGTTCGGCGGCGGCGCTGGCGTGGCGGTGGTCGCGATACTGGGCGGGCTTACCTATGCTGCCTTCATCTTCCTGTTTGGCCGCAAGCTGCTCGCGCCGCTGGGCCGTCTGGTCGAAGAGCGCGGCGAGATGAGCACGGGTGTGCTCGCGGTCACGATGATGCTGTTCTGCTTCTCCGCTTTCCTGATGGACGCTATCGGCATCCATGCAGTGTTCGGCGGTTTCCTGCTCGGCGCAGTGATGCCACGCGGGCTGTTCGTCACCGAACTCAAGAAGAAGGTCGAGCCGCTTGCAGTCGTTCTGCTGCTGCCGATGTTCTTCACCTATTCGGGGCTGAACACGCGGATGGACATGGTCAATTCGCTGCCGTTGCTGCTGATCGCGCTCGGGATTCTCGCTGCATCGATCCTCGCCAAGTTCGGGGCATGCTGGGCGGCGGCACGTCTGGCCGGTGAGGACAACCGCACCGCGCTGGGCATCGGTGCGCTGATGAACTCGCGCGGGCTGATGGAGCTGATCATCATCAATATCGGCCTGCAAAAGGGCGTGATCGGGCCGACGCTCTTCTCGATGATGGTGCTGATGGCGATCGTCACCACGGTGATGGCGACCCCATTGTTCGAGCTGGTTTACGGCAAGAAGGCGCGCGAAAGCGGCGAGCTGGACGCGGTGCCCGGCGAGAAGGCTACGCCGCAGCCAGCCTGATCCGAGATGACAGGATGACGGTATGTGGAACCGTCCTGAAACAAGTTTAGGTGACGGAGTTCGCTGGTTCGCCCGAGCTTTAGCCCGCGTTGATCTGCGCGATTAGTGCGCGATGTGCGGGCAGATCCTGTGTCGCGCGCTCGCCGAAATTGCGGATGCGCTGGAACAGCTTCTCGGCACCCGCGACATTGGGGAAATCCTCGCGGCCCGCTGACAGATCGGTGCGGAATTCCATGCCGTAGAGGATGTACTGATAGTTGAAGAAGGCGAAGCTCTCGACATCCAGCGTGAAATCGTAGCGGCTGGGGGGGCGGTAGCGCCATTCCTCGAGCAATTCCTGTAGCCGCTCGGGCATCGAAGCCGGATCGGCATTCTCGCGCCAGAACGGCTCGCTGCGCTGGCTGAGGCAGTAATGCAGCTTCAGGAAATTGACGATGTTGTCATAGCGCGCTGCGATCAACTGGTTGAAGCGGCGGGCAGGGGCATCGATCGGGCCGTTATGCGGAAACAGCTCGGCGATCATGCCGATGGCGGCTTCGATCAACAGCACGCCGGTCGATTCGAGCGGTTCGAGGAAGCCGCCCGACAGGCCGACCGCGACACAATTCCTCACCCACTGCTTATCGCGATAGCCTGCTTCGAACGGGATTTGGCGCGTCCGATACTCGGCGTCTCTGGGGCCGACATGGGCGCGCAGGATTTCCTCGGCGCGATCGGCGGAGATGTGGTCGCTCGAATAGACGCAGCCGATCCCGCGCGCGCCCGCCAGGCCGATGTCCCAGGTCCAGCCCGCTTCGTGCGCGGTGGCGATGGTGAAGCTTTCGAGCGGCGCATCGGGGCGGTCATAGGGCAGCTTGCAGGTGACGGCGGCGTTGGCGAACAGATGGTTGCGCACCGATTTGAACGGCACTTGCAACGCCTTGCCGATCAGCTCGGCGCGAAAGCCGGTGCAGTCGATATAGAGGTCCGCGCTGAGCGTGCCGTGCTCGGCGGTCCCGACTTCGGCGATTGCGCCGCTATCGTCGAGCTTCACATCGGTGAGGACACCCTGGAGATGCCGGACGCCCAGTTCGCGGGCGCGCTGGGCAAGGACCAGCGCGAGGCTCGCGGCGTCGAAATGATAAGCGTAGTTTAGCGGCCCGTCGAAATCGCCTTCGTGCGGGCGCTTGGGCGCGCGGCGGGCATCGGCCACCCGGTTCTGGATCGTCACCGCCTCGGCGAAGGGCGGGCGGGTCTTCTCGTCCTGAAGCAGCCAATAGGGCACCAGATTGGCGCCGTCGGCATAAAAGGGCGCTTCGAACGGGTGGAAGAAATGGCTGTGCTGGCCGCGTTCGGGCGTGTGGACCCAATCGGTGAAGCGGATGCCCTGCTTGAAGGTCGCGGAGGTCTCGCGGATGAAGCGGCTCTCATCGATGCCGAGGAACTTCAGCGTCTCGCGGATCGTGGGAAAGGTGCCTTCGCCCACGCCGATGATCCCGATATCGGGGGATTCCAGCAACGTGATTTCGAGCCGCCCGTGATCGGATAGCTCAAGCGCGCGCGCGAGATAGGCGGCCGCAAGCCAACCGGCTGTGCCACCGCCGACAATCAGGATGCTGCGTTTACGCATTGCGCTGGTTTCGCCGAGCGCCCGCGAGCGGCACCAAGCTCAACTCAATTGTCACCTCGGCCCTGTTCCGGGGTCCACCGCGCGGCACGCGACGACATTCCTGCGGACAGGATGGCGTCTGTGGCCTGGTGGACCCCGGCACAAGGCCGGGGTGACAGAAGGCTTATCACTGCGCGGGCTGGGCCGAATTGCCGCCTTCGTCGCGGTTGACCTTGGCGGTCATGCCGGTCGCATCGGCGTCCTCGACGGTCTGTTCGTCGGCGGTGAGCGTCGCGACGGGCGGAACGGCGACGCTCGTGGTGTTGTCGATGCGCGTGGCGGGCGGTGCTTCGGTCACGACGTTCATCAGGTTGCCGGGCTCGACCAGTTCGGTCACGTTGGTCTCTGCGACGGGCTCTTCGGCCTTGTTCTGGCACGCGGCGAGCGCGATTGCCGAGGCGGCGAGCAGGGCGATGGTCTTGATCTTCATGGTGTTTCCTCTTGTCAGCGCGCAGATACCGCAGCGGCGGTAATCGCGGAACGTTTCTCGACCTTTGCCGCGAGCGTCTTGTCCCAGCCATAGGGGTCCGCGCGGAAATTCATGGTGCCGTTCGAATTTGCGAAGGCGGTCCAATAGAGCAAATACACATGGACCTGATCCTGCTCCTGCAGCTTCACGCGCAGGGTCTTGCCCTTGGCAAGCTCGGCGTTGATCGCATCGGGCTGCCACTCGGGATCGTTGCGCAGCAACAATTGGGCAAGCGGGCCTGGCTTCTCGAGCCGGACGCAGCCATGGCTGGCAAGACGGCTGAAGCTGGCAAAGGTCGATTGCGACGGCGTATCGTGGAGATACACGGCGTAGGGATTGTCGAAATCGAACTTGTAGAGGCCGAGCGCGCTGCGTGGACCCGGCTGCTGCTGAAGGCGGCGGCCGGCACCCGTGCCGATGATCTTGTACCCCTGCGCCTTGAGCGCGGCTTCACCCTTGGGCCACAGCTCCTTGGTGGCGATGCTGGTGGGCACGTTCCACGGCGGATTGAGCACGATCGAATGGATCTTCGATTGCAGCATCGGTGTCTCGTTGCCGGGGCGGCCGGTGACCGCCTTCATCGACGCGATCGGCGCATCGCCTTCGAACACCGTGAGCACGGCGGCGGCGATATTGACCTGAATGCGCTTTGCCGGAAGCTCGGCGGGGAGCCAGCGCCAACGCTCCATGTTCGCCATGATCTGGCGCACGCGATCGGCGGCGGGAACGTTGAGCGCGGTGAGCGTACCGGTCGATACCAGGCCGGTGGGGTTTAGCCCATAGCGCCGCTGGGCGCGGATCACGGCTTCCTTGAGCCCCGCGTCGAATTTGTCGCCGGTGGCGGTAAGCTGGGTGTCCTCGACCGCGAGGCGCTTGCGCAGGGCGGCAACGCGCACGCCGCTGGCGCCCAAAGCAAGATCGGGACCGGCGGCCTGCTTGGCCCAGCCACCCGCAGCTTCAATCTTGCGATAGGTGCCGAGCCCGCTTTGTAACGCGTCATAGCCCGAATAAGGCGGCGGCAAAGCACGCAGCCACTGCGCCAGACGATCGCGCTTCACTGCGTCGGCAAAGCCGGGCAGGGGATCATATTCGGCTGGGCGCAGACCCCAATCCTGCTGGAAATCGCTCGTGTCGAGACGGCCCGAATGGACTGCGCGGGCATAATCGAGCGCGCCGCGAACCAAAGCGTCGTTGCTCAGCGGCGCAGGCGGCCGCGCGCCATCGTGGCGCAGCCCCTGCGAGAAGCCGGCATCGGCGAGCAGCGGCGCAAGCTGCTCGGCTTGCGCGGCGCTGAGCACGGGCAGCGGGATGGGGGCGGGGACCGCCTGAACCATCGGCGCAGTCTGGGGAGCGGGGGCAACCTGTTGCGCGAGGACCGGCGCGCCTAGTGCCGCCGCGGCGACCGCGAGCAGGCCGCCCTTGCGCCAGGCGCGGTTCGATTTCGCGTCGCTGATCACTTGTCTTTACTCCCGCTCGGCCGCTCGCCCCACGGCCAGCAAACTGAATCTTCCCGTTCAATAGGGAAAGCCACGGCGTTGCGCGAGAGACTTTCCGGCGAATGCTGTGCAGAATTCTTGCCTGCGCTTGACAATGGCAACGTTGTCGGCCCAACCAGCGGGACGCAAGCCGTCGCGCGTGACGCGAACGGCGAAACCGCAGGGGAGATCTTCGTGGCATCCGCACGCTCAACACAAACGATGGCGGCGTTCGCCGCGGTCACCACGCTTTTCTTCGCATGGGGGTTCATCACCTCGCTGGTCGATCCGCTGGTCGCGGCGGTGAAGGGCATCTTCACGCTCACCGATTTGCAGGCGCAGATGAGCGCGTTCGCGTTTTTCTTTGCTTATTTCGTCGTGTCGTTTCCGGCAGCGGCGCTGGTTTCGAAGATCAAGGCAGTGCCCGCGATCATCGCGGCGCTGATGATGATGATCGCAGGCTGCCTGATCATGCTCGCCGCGGCCAACGCCGCCAATTATTGGCTGGTGCTGGGTGGGCTGTTCGTGATGGCGAGCGGGATCACGGTCCTCCAGGTTGCTGCCAATCCGCTCGCGGCGGCGCTCGGCGATCCGAAGGGCAGCCATTTCCGGCTGGTGCTGAGCCAGACCTTCAACTCGGTGGGCACCTTCCTTGGTCCGCTGATCGGCGCGCATCTGTTTCTCGAGGGCGTTGAGGTCAAGCCGGGCACTGTGGTGACCGAAGCGGTCCGCGCACAAGCGCTTGCCGGGATCGACACCGCCTATCTGTGGATTTGCGGACTGATCGCGGCGCTCGCTGCATTCTTCTGGTTCAGCCGCCGGGTGGTCAATGAAGCTGCGCCAGCCGCTTCGGTGGGCGCACAGGTTGGTCTAGGCGGCCTCGTCTCTTCGGCATTCTCGTCAAAATGGGCGCTGCTCGGCGGGCTGGCGATCTTCCTCTATGTCGGCGCTGAAGTCGCGATCGGCACCCAGATGGCGCTGTTCCTCAACGGCGACAGCGTGTGGGGCAAGTCGGATGCGCCGTTCGGCGTCCCGGTGCTCGGCTATCTGATGGGCAGCGATGGCGTGCCCGGCGTTTCGCTCCAGGAAGCGGGCAAGGCCGTCGCTTTTTATTGGGGCGGGGCGATGGTTGGCCGCGCGCTCGGTTCGGTGCTGCTCACCATGGTGCGCGCTGACAAGCTGCTGGCGTTGTTCACTGCGATTGCGGCGGCGATGTGCCTGTTTGTCTTCGCGGTTGGCGGAGTGAATTCGGGC
This sequence comes from Sphingomonadales bacterium, assembly GCA_004173185.1. Classification (GTDB taxonomy): domain Bacteria; phylum Pseudomonadota; class Alphaproteobacteria; order Sphingomonadales; family Sphingomonadaceae; genus Sphingomonas. The sequence goes on from SEFZ01000040.1 coordinate 20,381, forward strand.
TTTGTCGCGCTCTCGATCGGTCTGTTCAACTCGATCATGTTCCCGGTGATCTTCACGCTGACGCTGGAGCGTTCGACTGCGAGCCCCGAAGCGACTTCGGGTCTGCTCTGCACGGCGATTGTCGGTGGCGCGATTTTGCCGTTGCTGGTCGGCGCGGTTTCGGACGGCAATGGCTATGCCTTTGCCATGATCGTTCCGGCGGCCTGCTATGTCGTGCTGTGCGTGTTCGCGGTCGCGGCCGGCCGCACCCCGGCGGTTCGCGCCGAAGGCGAGGTCGTCAGCATCCACTGATAATAGGGGGAACCTAGCCGCCGGCTGTCACCGCCGGCGGCTAGGCACTAGATGGTGCGCGTTTACACCAAACCCGGACCCGACACCCACGCGCAATGCCCTGCCCAAATCAGGTAACGGTCGTCTTCACCAAAACTTGCGTAACAATGCATGGCGAAGCACGATGCGCTGGTCCGCTCTGACGAATCCGGGAAACCAGCAATGCCGATTCTATGCTTCTTGCTGCTGATCGGTGCGCTGTTGGGCGCGAGCGCGGCATCTGCGCAGGAGATCGTTTCGGTCGCATCGCAGGATGGCACCAACGTCATCCGCTTTGGCGTTAACGGGCAAGGTACACCGATCTACGCTGTGTTACGCCGGGGCGAGCAGATCCTTTCGCCCTCGCCGATCATCCTCGATCTCGATGCGGACTCGCTCGGTTACGGCATGGCGATAACGGCCAAGGAGCAATCGAGCGCCGACACAAGCTACCCCATCATCGCGGGCAAGACCGCCGAAGGGCGCGATCTCTATAATCAGGTGACAGTCCATCTGCAGGAGAAGGGCGGGGCGAAGCGCAAGATGGATGTGATCCTGCGCGCCTATAATGACGGCGTTGCGTTTCGCACCGTGATCCCGGTCCAGCCCGCGACATCGGCGGCGGTCATCCGCTACGATCGCACCGGCTTTTACTTCCCCAGCGCCTATAAATGCTGGGGATTCAATGTCGGCAAGTTCGGATCGAGCCACGAAGGCGAGTTCGATCCGGTCGATACGACGCGGATGCGCGATCATAACCTGTTCGATCTCCCCTTCCTCTGCGAGACCGGCAAGGCGGCGTTCGCGCTGGCGGAGGCGGATTTGCTCGACTTCGCCGGCATGTATCTCACCGGGCGCGGCGATGGCGGGCTGGGGCTGCAATTGAAGCTTTCGCCTTCGCTGGGCGATTACCGGATCGCAGTGCGTACGCGGGTCGGTAGCCCGATCGTCACGCCGTGGCGCGTGGTGATGCTCGCCGATCAGGCGGGCGCATTGCAGGAATCGACTCTGCTCACCAATCTCTCGACCCCCAGCCGGATCGAGGACACGAACTGGATCAAGCCCGGCCTTGCGAGCTGGGACTGGTGGAACGGTCCGGTGATCGCCAAGCTGCCCGGCCAGCGCTCCACCACTGCTGTCGCCAAGGCGTTCATCGATTTCGCTGCCGAAAACGGCTTGCCGTACGCGATGATCGACGAGGGCTGGTATGCCGGGGCAGGCGGGGGCGGGGTGCGGCGGCCAGGCGTCGACATCACGCGCTGGAGCGATGCGATCAATCTTCAGGACGTGGCCGACTATGCCAAGTCGAAGAAGGTCCGGCTGTGGCTGTGGACGCATTGGGAAGCGCTGGACGAGCAGATGGAGGAAGCGCTCAGCGTCTATGAGAAGCTCGGCATCGCCGGGATCAAGGTCGATTTCATGGACCGCGACGATCAGTGGATGGTCAATTGGTACGCCAAATTATTGGGCGCGGCGGCGCGGCATCATTTGATGGTCAACCTGCACGGCGCTTTCCCGCCACGCGGGCTCACCCGGACCTATCCGAACTTCATGACGCAGGAAGGCGTGATGGGGGCCGAGTATAACAAATGGAGCAAGCGGGTGACGGCGCGCAGCAACGTGACGCTCGCGTTCACGCGCGGTCTGCTGGGCGCGATGGATTATACGCCCGGCGGCTTCCGCAACGTCGCGCCCACCGATTTCCGGGTCAGGAACGATCTGCCGTTCGTCCAGACCACCCGCGCGCATGGGCTGTCGATGTATGTGGTCTATTTTAGCCCCCTGGGCGCCGTGGCGGACAGTCCGGACACCTATGCCGCCAGCCCGGCGGGGTTCGATTTCATTCGCGAGGTTCCGGCAAGCTGGGACGAGACGCGCTACCTCGCGGGCGAGACCGGCGAATATCTGGTGCTCGCCCGGCGCAAGGGGAGCCGCTGGTTTCTCGGCGCGATGAACGGTGACACGGCGCGGAGCATCACGATCCCGCTCGGCTTTCTGGGCAAGAAAGCGCATGTCGCGCGGGTCTGGGCAGATGGCGCAACCCCCGATGCCGCCGATCTCACCACGCGCCGCGTTGCGCCGAACGACAGCCTGACGCTCGACCTCAAAGCCACTGGCGGTGCTGTGGCAATATTCTCAGACAAATAGGGTTCCCAGCTCGAAAATTTTAGCTAGACTGGCCTCGACGCGGGCAATTCGCGCAAGTTTGATCTGGGAGAGGCTAGAATGAGAATCACGCGTCGTGACCTGGCGATTGCCGCCGCCGCTGCATCCTGCGCGCTGGCAGCGGGCGCCGTCGCGCAATCGCAGCAACTGCTCGGCCCAACGGTGATCGATTGGAACAAGATGGAGGTCAAGAAGACCGACGTCGGCGCGATCCGCGACCTGTTCCGCGCACCCACTGCGACGCTCGACGAGCTCGAAATGCACATCACCACGCTCAATCCGGGCCTGTCGTCGCATCCGCCGCACACGCATCCGAACGAGGAAATCGTCATCATCCGCGAGGGAACTGTCGAGATGTTCTCGGCAAGCGAATGGAAGCGGATCGGGCCGGGCTCGGTCGTTTTCAACGCCAGCAATTCGCCGCACGCTATCCGCAATGTCGGGACCACGCCTGCGACCTATCATGTGATCAACTGGAAAACCCCCAAAAGCGTCACGAACTGAGGAGACATCAGGATGGACCGCCGCTCGTTACTTGCCGGAGGCACTTTCGCCGGGATCGCCGCAGGGTTGCCCGCCGAACTGCTCGCGCAGAGCGTGACTTCGGGCAATGCGCCCTCGTCCGAAACTGCGCCGGCGGGGCCGGACCCGACCGCGAAGCACAAGATCAACTTCGCCGCGATCGGGATGGATCACGCGCATATCTATAGCATGTGCGACGCGATCATTCGTGGGGGTGGGACGCTTGTGTGGTTCCACACCAGCGATCCCAAGCAGATCGAGATCTTCCAGAAGCGCTATCCCGCCGCCAAGCTGGCGCGCAGCGAGGCCGAGATCATGGCGGACAAATCGATCGCGCTGATCCTGGGTGCGCCGATCCCCGATCTGCGCGCGCCGCTCGGCATCAGGGCGATGCGCGCGGGCAAGGATTATCTGGGCGACAAGCCCGCGATCACGACGCTCAAGCAACTGGCGGACGTGCGCAAGGCGGTGAAGGAAACCGGGCGCAAGTTCGCGGTGATGTATAGCGAGCGGCTGGAATCGCGCGCTTCGGTATATGCGGGCGAACTCGTCGAGCAGGGCGCGATCGGCAAGGTGATCCAGACCGTGAACCTTGCGCCACACCGCGTGGGGCAGGGGCGTCCCGACTGGTTCTGGGACAAGGATCGCTATGGCGGCATCCTCACCGATATCGGCAGCCATCAGGCCGATCAGTTCCTGTTCTACACCAAGTCCACCACTGCCAAGGTCGTCTCGTCGCAGACCGGAAACTTCAACTGGAAGGACAAGCCGAAGTTCGAGGATTTCGGCGACATGGTCGCGACCGGCAATGGCGGCACGGGGTATATCCGGGTCGACTGGTTCACGCCGGATGGCTTGCCGACCTGGGGCGACGGGCGGCTCTTCCTGCTGGGTACCGAAGGCTACATCGAACTGCGCAAATATCTCGATGTCGCGGGGCGTCCGGGCGGCAATCACCTGCTGATGGCCGACAAGAAGGGCGTCAAATATATCGACTGCTCGAAGGTCAATCTGCCCTTCGGTCCGCAATTCGTGACCGATGTCGTCGAGCGGACCTCGACCGCGCAGGATCAGGCGCAGGCGCTGCTCGCCGCGGAACTCGTCCTTATCGCACAGAAGAACGCCACTCGGCCGATAACGGCCTGAAGGAAAGACGGATCATGCAGATCAGCAGACGTGGAATCCTGAAATCGGCCGCGATCGCCGCGCCGATGATCGTACCCGCCAGCGTGTTTGGCCAGAACGCGCCGAGCAACCGCATCAATATCGGCGCTATCGGGGTGGGGCGAATCAGCCGCGTCCACGACATGAAGGAAATCCACAAGCACGCCGATGCGCATATCGTCGCGGTTTGCGATCTCGATACGCGGCGGCTGGGCGCGGGGCAGCAGATGGTCGATGACCGCTACACCCAGAGCACAGGCAAGCCGTATAGCGGCACGCGCGGCTATACCGATTATCGCGAGCTGCTTGCCGCCAAGGACATCGACGCGGTGATGATCTCCACCCCCGATCACCAGCACGCGCCGCTCGCGGTACATGCGGTGAAGGCGGGCAAGGATGTGTATCTGCAGAAGCCGGCTTCGCTGACGATCTCCGAAGGCCGGATCATGGCCGATGCGGTAAAAGCCAGCGGTCGCGTGCTCCAGATCGGATCGCAGCAGCGCGGGCAGACGCCGTGGCCGCAATTCCACCGCGCCTGCGAACTGGTGCGCAACGGGCGGATCGGCAAGCTCAAGCATGTCGAGATCGGCCTGCCGGGCGATCCTTCGGGGCCGGAAGCGCCGGCGATGCCGATCCCCTCGGCGCTCAATTATGACGCATGGCTGGGGACGACGCCGGAGGCCTATTACACCGAGTTGCGGGTGCATCCTCAGAATTCGTTCGAGGACCGCCCCGGCTGGCTGCGCATGGAGCAGTTTGGCGCGGGGATGATCACCGGCTGGGGCGCACACCATATCGATATCGCCCATTGGGGCATGGACATGGAGCATTCCGGTCCGGTCGAAGTGTGGGGCACGGCCGAATTCCCCAAGAGCGGATTGTGGAACGTCCATGGCGCGTTCGAAACGCATGCGCGCTACGCCAATGGCGTGACGATGACGATTTCGGGCGCGCTGCCCAATGGCGTGAAGTTCATCGGCGACAAAGGCTGGATCTTTGTCACGCGGACCGGACAGGTCTCTTCCTCCGACCCTTCCAAGGCCGCCGACGTGCCGCTGGTCGCGAGCGATCCCAAGATCCTGACCAGCGTGATCGGGCCGAACGAAATCCAGCTCTACAAGGCGCCCGAACAGCACCGGAACTGGCTGGATGCGATCAAGACCGGCGTGCCGGTCAGCGCATCGGCGGAAATCGGGCATCGCGGTTGCTCGACCTGCCTTGTCCACTGGATTGCGATGAAGACCGGGCGGCGGTTGCGCTGGGACCCCAAGGCCGAGCGTTTTATTGGCGACGATGCCGCGAACGCGATGCTGAGCCGGCCGCAGCGGGCGAAATACGCGATTTGAATCGGCGCATCTGAACCTGTCACCCCGGCCTAGTGCCGGGGTCCACCAAGCGGCTTGCGAAGGAGCTGGAGCCTTGAGCGCTTCGCTATCGGCACGGTGGATCCCGGAACAAGCCCGGGATGACAGCAGAAGGTTAGAGGGCGCGCAGCGCTTCGATCAGTCGGTCGACATCGGCTTCGGTATTGTAATGACACAGCCCCACGCGCAGCAGCCCACCGGCATCGTCCAGTCCCAGCCGTGCCGTCACTTCGACAGCGTAGAAGCTGCCCGACCACGCATAGATTTCGCGGGCGGCGAGATGCGCGCAAATCGCTTGCGGGTGGTGGCCGGCAATCGTGAACGAGAAGGTCGGCACGCGGCCTTCCATCGAAGCTGGTCCCCAGAGCTTCAGACCGGGGATCGTCGCGAGACCCACCAGCAAGCGCTCGCCGAGGGAGTCCTCGTAGCGGGTGGCGCCTTCGAACGCGGCAATCAGCCGGGCGCGGCGGCTGTCGGCCTGTGGGTCGAGCTCGCTGCCCAGCCATTCGAGATATTCGACCGTCCCGAGTACCGCCGCCTGGCTTTCGAACGACGGCGTTCCGGTTTCGAAGCGGTGCGCGCCTTCGATGCCGGCGGGGCGGACATGATAGGCGCGGACCTGTTCGACCATATCGGCTTTGGCCCAGAGCACGCCCTGATGCGGGCCGAAGAATTTGTAGGGCGAGCAAGCGAGGAATTCGGCACCCAAGGCGGCGACGTCGGTGACGAGATGCGGGACCGATTGCACGGCATCGACATAGACGAGCGCATCGCAATGCGCCCGGACGATGCGGATCGCCTCGGCTACCGGATTGACCGTGCCAAGCGCGTTGCTGGCCATGCCGAGCGCGACCAGCCGCGTCCGGGCGCCGAGCAGCCCGGCCAGTTCATCGAGCTTCCAGCGGCCGTTATCGGGACTGAAATCCAGCCAGCGCACCGTGACGCCGCGATCCTCGGCGGCCCGCAGCCAGGGCGAGACATTGGCGTCGTGATCGAGGCGGGTCAGGACGATTTCGTCGCCGGCCTGCCATTTCGCCGCCAGCGCCCGCGACACCGCGAAGGTCAACGAGGTCATGTTCTGCCCGAAGGCGATCTCTTCGGGCTTGCCGCCAAGCAGATCGGCCATCGCGGCATGCGCTTCGGCGCTCACCGCATCGGTCTCGATCGAGGTGCGAAACGGGCCGCCAGAATTGGCGGTGCCGCTGGCAAGATGCGCCACCAGCCGCTCGACCGCGCGGGCGCAGATCTGCGTGCCGCCCGGCCCGTCGAGATAGACGCGCTCGTCGGAAAGCGCGGCGAATTGGCCGCGAACGGCACTGATTGGAAAGTCCATGCCGCTGGCATAAGGCCGCAACGCATAATTCAAAAGGGAAGCACGGCATGATCCGCACCGGTGTGATTGGGTATGGCTTGGGCGGCCTCGCATTTCATGCGCCGTTGATCGACGCGGTGCCGGAACTGGAACTGGCGGCGATCGCGACGTCTCGCGCGGATGCGGTGCATGCGCGCTATCCGGATGTGACCGTAACCAATGCCGACGCGCTGATCGCCGATCCGTCGATCCAGCTTGTCGCGATCTCGACGCCCAATGACAGCCATCATCCGCTTGCCAAGGCGGCATTGCTGGCGGGCAAGCATGTCGTGATCGACAAGCCCTTCACCAACACGGTCGAACAGGCCGAGGAACTGGACGCGCTGGCCAAGGCGAAGGGGCTAGTGATCAGCGCCTTCCACAATCGCCGCTGGGACGGTGATTTCCTGACCGTGCAGGCGCTGATGGAAAGCGGGCGGTTGGGCGAGGTGATGAACACCGAACTGCGCTGGGATCGCTATCGCCCTGAAGTCACTACCGCATGGCGCGACATTCCCGAGGCGGGTTCGGGCATCCTCGCCGATCTTGGCCCGCATCTGATCGATCAGGCGCTGCGGCTGTTCGGCAAGCCCGATGCGCTGAATGCGGATATCGCCGTGCAGCGTGTGAACGCCCGCACCGACGATTATTTCGAGATCACGCTGTTTTACGGAAAGCGCCGCGTGGTGCTTTCGGCAGGGCGGCTGTTCATCAATGACCGTCCGCGCTTCGCGCTGCACGGCACCGAAGGCAGCTTCATCAAATACGGCCTCGATCCGCAGGAGCCGGTGATGAAGGCAGGTGGCAAGCCGGGCAGCCACAGCGAAGACCCGGCGATTTATGGCGTGCTCACGCTCGGCGATGGATCGAAGGAGACGGTGCCGACCGCGCTGGGCGACTATCGCGCTTATTATTCGGGCGTGGCGCAGGCCATCGCCATTGGCGGAGATCCGTCCGTCACCGCCGCCGATGCAATTTGGGGCCTCCAGATAATGGACCTCGCGCGCCAGAGCAGCCGCGAGGGGCGGCGGATCGCGCTTTAGGGCAAATTCGCCTTCAACTCATCGAGCCATGGCCGGGCCACGCCGTCCGACGGCGCGCGCCAGTCGCCGCGCGGGCTGACCGATCCGCCGGGCGAGACCTTTGGTCCGTTGGGCAACGCCGAGCGCTTGAACTGGCTGGTCTGGAAGAAGCGGAACAGGAAGGTTTCGAGCCACTTCGCAATGGTCGGCAGATCATATGCGTGGCGGTCATCCTCGGGAAAGCCGAGCGGCCATAGGCCGGCCTTGGCATCCTTCCACGCATGCCATGCGAGAAACGCGATCTTGGACGGGCGCAGGCCGTAGCGGATCGTGTAGTGCAGGAAGAAATCGTGCAGCTCATACGGCCCGATCCGGTCCTGCGTGCTCTGCATCTTGCCGTCGGCGTCGGCGGGGACGAGTTCGGGCGAGATTTCGGTATCGAGGATGGCGCGGATGGTGTCCGCCGCTTCGCCGCTGAACTGGCCGCTCGAGACCGTCCAGCGGATCAGATACTGGATCAGCGTCTTCGGCACGCCGGCGTTGACGCCGTAATGGCTCATATGATCGCCGACGCCATAGGTGCACCAGCCGAGCGCGAGTTCGGAAAGGTCGCCGGTGCCCAGCACAAAGCCCGCGCGCTGATTGGCCAGGCGGAAGAGGTAATCGGTGCGCAGCCCGGCCTGCACATTCTCGAACGTCACATCATAGACCGCTTCGCCGCGCGCGAAGGGGTGATCCATATCGGCGAGCATCTGGCGCGCTGCAGGCGTGATGTCGATTTCTGCGCTGGTTACGCCCAGCGCGTTCATCAATTTCCATGCGTTGGACTTGGTGGCGTCGCCGGTTGCGAAGCCGGGCATGGTGAAGCCGAGAATATCGGTGCGCGGGCGGCCGAGCCGGTCCATTGCGCGGGCGGCGACGATCAGGGCGTGGGTGGAATCCAGACCGCCCGACACGCCGATGACAATAGTCTTCGCGCCGGTGGAGACGATGCGCTTGCGCAGGCCTTCGACCTGGATGTTGAAGGCTTCGTAGCAATCCGCCTCAAGCTTTTCGGGCGTATTGGGCACGAACGGGAAGCGCCGGAGCTTCCGGATCAGGCCGCGATCGGCGAAATCGGGCTGGTGCTCGAACTGCACCCGGCGGAAGCGCGTCTCGGGATGGCCGTTGGCGGCGGCGCAATCGTTGAATGTGCCCATCCGCGCGCGCTCGAGCCGGATGCGCTCCAGATCCAGATCGGCATATTCGATTTCAGTGGTCAGTTCGAAGCGTTCGCTGGCGGCGAGCAATTCGCCCAGCTCATAGATCAGCCCTTCGCCGTCCCATGCCAGATCGGTCGTGCTCTCGCCCGGTCCAGATGCCGAATATAGGTAAGCGGAGACGGCGCGGGCCGATTGGGCGGCGCACAGCATCTGCCGCTCACGGCTCTTGCCGATGACGATGTTGGAGGCCGAGAGATTGCATAGCACGAGTGCGCCTGCGAGCGCGCCATGTGTGGAGGGGGGCAGGGGTGCCCAATAATCCTCGCAAATCTCGATATGGAAGATGAAGTCGTTGAGGTCGCTCGCGGCGAAGATCAGGTCGGTGCCGAAGGGCGCGGTCTGTCCCGCAACTTGGATCTCCAGCCCGGTGAGGCCAGCACCGCTCGCGAACCAGCGCTTCTCATAATATTCGCGGTAATTGGGCAGATAGGTCTTGGGCACGACGCCGAGGATATGACCGCGCGCAATCGCCACCGCGCAATTATAGATGCGCCCGTTCCGACGGAGCGCCGCACCGACCAGCAGGACGGGCTTGAGGTTTGCGCTGGCCTCGACAATCGCTGCGACCCCCGCTTCGCTGGCGTCGAGGATCGCGTCCTGCAAATGCAGATCGTCGATCGCGTAAGAGGTGATGTTGAGTTCGGGGAAGACCAGAAGGTCTGCGCCTTCGGCGTCGCCTTGCCTCGCCAGCGCAATCGCGGCTTCGGCATTGGCGGCGGGATCGCCTGCGCTCGCGATCGGGGTACAGACGCCTGCGCGGATCATCCCCTGGCGGTGCAGTGAATAGAAAGCGTGGGAATTGGCTTCGCTCATGCCATTTCCCTAGTCGTTAGCGAGGGGCGGGGCCAGCCCGCCCGCTCTCACGCCTTTGCCGAGTAGATCATCCGGCCCGGTCCGAGCCGTTCGAAGACCTTGGCGAGCTCGTTCTGGCCCACCGCGAAGCAGCCCTGGCTGCGGCCAAGCTTGCCGTGCTTCCCGATCATATCGGCATTCGCGTACCAGGCTGAGTGGACGACGATGGCGCGGTCCATCGCATTGTTGTTGGTCGGATCGAGGCCCAGCAGGCGCTGCGAGTCGCCGTGCTTTCCGACATAATAATCGCTGGTCAGGAACGCGCCTTCGCAGGTCGCTTCGCTGTTCACTTCGTTCGAGAAGCGATGGAGCAGGCCGGTATGCTCCGGGTCCGAGCCGATGCCATGCGAGACGAGGAAGGTTTCGACCTCACCGCGGCCGAGATTTACGAGATAGAGGCGCGGACGAGAGGAAGGCATCGAGAAATCGGCAATGGCGATCCGATCGTGCGATGGGACCTTGCCCGAATGCCGATCGAGCGCGGCGATGGCTTTCTTGAAAAGTTCGGGACGGATGCCGAGCGGCGAGCGCGGCGCGGCGCGGGCCACAACGGGTGCCTTCGGAACCGGCGGGACATAGGCTGGCACTGGAATGGCAGGTGCGAGCGCAGTCTCCACTCGCGACACGCAGCCGGAAACCGCAGCGCCGCTGGCGATCACAAAGGCCGACCTCAACATCGTGCGACGCGTCTGCGCCGAATCCAGATTATGCATCGTTCTGATATAGCCCGCTACTTAGTCCCCGCAGTCTTTATAACAGATTGTTCCTTAGCCTCTTGCTGAACATCTGTCCCAACTATGACGTTTCACCGCATCTGTGACCCGTTTCGTCTTTTCGTCGCGCGAAAGCGGGGGACGGAACCGGAACGATCGAACTTTCGTCGTTCATGATTCGCAGATGGCACCAAATTGGGTTAATTTCGTTAATGAATCGAATCCGGGGCGTCCGCTCCGGCAAAGGGTTCGGAGACGATCTTGATGCGTACCGGCTTTCTCGCCGCCTTTCTGCTTGCCACTGCTTCGCTGATTTCCGCTGTGCCCGCAGCCGCGCAATCGAGCGCTTCAGACACGATGCTGCCGAGCGCCGAGTCGCTCAAGCCGGGCCAGTTCATCTGGTATCCGCAATATCAGCGGGTGAGCACCAGCGGTGCCGTCTCGATCATAGTCAGCATCCCGCAGCAGCGGATGTTCGTCTATCGCGATGGCGAACTGATCGCAGTATCGACAGTGTCCACCGGCAAGGATGGCAAGGATACCCCGGCCGGCGAGTTCACGATCCTCCAGAAGAAGACTTTCCACCGCTCGAACCTCTATTCGAACGCGCCGATGCCCTACATGCAGCGGCTGACCTGGGACGGGATTGCGCTCCATGCCGGGCATCTGCCGGGCTATCCGGCGTCGCACGGCTGCATTCGCCTGCCGAAAGAATTTGCGCGCGAGCTTTACGAGATCACGGCGATGGGCGGGCAGGTCTCGGTGGTCGACGATTATATCTATGACGTGCCGAGCGAGCGCTTTGACCGGCCCGCGCCGGTGCTTGTTGCCGATGCCAGCAGGCTGGGCGGGGACGCGTTCAACATGGTGACGATGGACGGCCCGGCTCCCATGCGGCAGCCCGCCTCATGGGTGGCGGGTCCGGGGCGCGAGGTCGTCCAGCCGATCCCGCCCGGCTCGCGCTAGGTGAAGCTGGCGGCGGCGATGCGTTCGATCGCCGTGTCGAGCACCGGATCGTCCTTGACGAAGCAGAAGCGCACGACGCTGGTGATCGGATTTTCCGGATAGAAAGCCGACACCGGGATCGAGACCACGCCTGCCTCGATCAGCCGCTCGCAAAACGCGACATCGCTTAGCGTGATGCCCGAAGCCGCGAGATCGACCGACAGGAAATAGGTGGCCGCGCTTGGCAATGTGACCAGCCCCGCCGCTTCGAGCCCGGCCTTTAGCCTGTCGCGGCCCGCCTGAAAGCGGTGTCGGGCGTCCTGGACCCAATCGTCCTGCGTCTGGAGACCCTCGGCCACCGCCCATTGCAGGTTTGGCGGAGTGGTGAAGGTCAGAAACTGGTGCGCCTTGGCGAGCACGCGGGCGAGGGCGGGGGCGGCGCACATCCAGCCGACCTTGAACCCGGTAAGCGCGAAGATCTTGCCTGCGCTGCCGATCTTCACCGTGCGCTCGCGCATTCCCGGAAAGCCGATCAAGGGCAAATGGCGTGCGCCGTCGAAGGTGACGTGTTCCCATACTTCGTCGCAGATGGCGATCAGATCGTGGGCGACGCAGAATTCCGCGAGGGTCGCCAGTTCCGCTGCGCTCGACATCGTCGCGGTCGGGTTGAGCGGGTTGTTGAGGAGCACTGCTTTGGTCCGCGCGGTCACCGCTGCTTCCAGCGCGGCTGCGTCGATTCGCCACTCGGGTGGCTGGAGGCGCACGAATATCGGTACGCCACCCGCCTGCCGGATCAGCGGCGCATAGGCATCGTAGAGCGGCGGGAAGCAGATCACTTCGTCGCCCGGCGAGACCACCGCGAAGATCGCCGCCGCCAGCGCTTCGGTCGCGCCCGATGTGACGATTACTTCCTCAACAGCGAGGTTCAGGCCTTGGTGCCGGGCATAGTGATCGGCCACGGCCTGCCGCAGTTCGGGCAGCCCCGGCATCGGCGGATATTGGTTCGATTTCTCGAGCAGCGCGCGCGCACCGGCTTGCAGTACGGCCTCGGGTCCGCGCCCGTCGGCAAAGCCCTGACCCAGATTGATCGCGCCGGTTTCCCGCGCACGGGCCGACATCGCTTCGAAGATGGTTGTGCCCATTTCGGCATAAAGCGGGTTCATGCGGTCTTGTGCGCCGGAGGCACGATGGCTTGCAAGGGGAGGTGAAACCGCCCCATTAGCTGCTCGTTCAAGTGTTTTGCGTTTAGAAAGATCGTCATGAGCCAGAAGCCGCCGTTACCCGAAGCCGCCGAATCGCCGTTCCCGATCGAGGAAGCGCCCCACGAGCATGAAGAGGGCGGCGAAGCGCTCCGGGCCGCCAAGGAGATCGCCGACGCGAAGGAGCGCTGGTCGCCCAACGCGCGCCAGATCGGGATGGGGGCAGCGATCGGCATTGGATCGGCAGCGATTGTCGCGGGCCTGCTCTACTGGCGCGGTGGCCGGAAATAACGGCTCCGCGCCCTGCGGATATTACTGAATTGCGCCTTGCATGCGCTGATCTAGGGGTCCCGCAGATGTCCGCTGAGGACATGGCGGGGCCGCAATGATCTTCGAAGCAGAGGGCGACAAGCCTGAACAGACGGATATTCCGTCTAGACCGTTCGCGCGCGTCGCGATCCGCGGGATCGCCGAGTTCGCCACGCATTTCTGCGCGTCGCTCACCGAGCATTTCGACGGCGATGTCGATATCGGGCTGATCTTCGTCAGTCTGTTGCGCCGTGCCGATCTGGACGGCACGGGCGATGGCGCGATGGCGCCGATCAGCATCAGCGCGCTCAGCCGTTCGGTCGACCGTCCGTTCGAAACGGTGCGGCGGCTGTGCCACCGGCTCTTTGCAATGGAGCTGGCGGAGCAATCCGATAGCGGACCGTTCATTCCCCCGCATGTCGTCGGCCAGCCGATGGTATTGGAATTGCGGCAGGCGTTTCACGACAATCTGGTCCGGATGATCGGCGATCTGGCGGGGGTCGGCTATCCGTTGCCCGCAGCCCGGGGCGGAGCAAGCGGCGTCGCGCGCGACACGATCGAACGCGCTGCGATGGATATGCTGTTGCATACGTTCGAGTTCGGCATGCCTACCCAGCCGACACGCGATTGGCAGCGGCCCTTTGTCTACGTCTCGGTGATGGCGGCCAATGCCCGGCGCTACACGTTCGATCCCGCACTTTCGGCGCAATATCCTCATGCCAACACGCCGCCGCCCGATTATCTGCGTATCCCGCTGGGCGCGAGCGCGCTCGCCCGTGCGATCGGGATACCCTATTCCACCGTGCGGCATAATCTTGCGACGATGACGGCCGATGGCGTGCTGGTTCGTTCGGGCAGCGGCTATCTGATCAGCATGGAATGGATGCAGCGGCCCGAGCTTGCGACATCGGCTGCCTTGATCGCGGCGCAACTCGATCGTGCGCTGCGTGGCCTCGCGCTCGCCGGCTTCCCGATGGACGCGCCCCAGACCGCATATTGGGGCGGACCACCAAGACTGATCTCGTTCGAGTAAGCTGCTTCGCTCAGATCCTTATCGCGTGAGATCGGCCGGGACGGTCGGCTCCGAGATGATGTGCTTCATCCGCGCCCAGCGCTCCTCGCGGCTGGGATTACCGGCGTTGAGCGACGCAGTGACCATCTCCTCGCCCAGACCGTAGTTGATCACATAGCTGCGATATTTCTCGACGAACGGTAGCCCGCGCGCGGCGCCTTCGGGTGAGGTCATGCCGTATTTGGCGAGCAGCTGGATCGCGGTGTCGCGGTCGATCTCGCCGTCGAGATATTGCTGCTGCACCGTCAGCGCAGCGTGGCGGAGATCGCCAAGGGCCGCATCAAGGGCGGCATTTTCCCTGGCAGTGGGCGGAGTGAGGCCGGCGAGCGGGAAGAGCGTCGCCTTTTCGAAGGCTGCCTGTTCCTCACCCGGGAAAGCGAGCTTGATCCCGGCATTGGCCGATCCTTCGGCGAGGAAGCTTTGCGGGCTGTAAAGCGGATACACCGTGAACTCGACCCAGCCCTTGCCCTTGGCAAGCTCCTGTTCCAGCCGCGCGTTCAGCGCGTGGTGGCCCGGATAGCCTTCGTGGCAGCCGAGATCGATCGCTCGGCCGACGGTGACCGGCATATCGGTGTTCACTTGGATCAGGCTGTGGGCATTGCCCTTGTACCAGTTATAGCCCGACCACGGCTGTTTGGTGACCATCTCCAGATCGAACTTCTCGTTCGCGGGCAGCGAGATGTATTTCATCGTGCGGGCGCGGCACTCGGCGATCGCGGCGCGGAACACCGGCTCGAGCTTGTCGTGCGGCACGAGGCTGGGCTGGTGATACGCAGCGACACGCTGGCCGAGCGAACCTTCGCCGGGCAGCAACGCTTCGATCTTGGCGAGGACACCATCATAATAAGACAGCGGCTTGAGCTCGGGGCGGATGCCGAACAGCCCTTCGGCTTCATCGACGAACTTGAGCTTCTTGCCCTGCATCATGGCGAGGCGGGTCTGCGCGGCGCGGACCTGACCGACCAGGAAGATGCGGCGGCGCTGCTCATCGGCGCTGAGGCTCTTGGGATCGATCGCGCCCAGACGCGCCTGAAGCGCATCGGCATCCTTCGCCAACGTCGCGACATCGCGCGGATTGGCCTTGGCGGCAGTCTGCCATTCGGCGGGGCCATAATAAGCATCGACATAGCCGGGTTCGCGCTCGCCGGCATCGAGGGTGAGCTTGACGAAGGCTTCGGCGATTGCGCCGAGTTCGCTGGCGGCGGCAGGTGCGGCGGCGACCAGCGCAAGCGGGGCGAGGGTGGCGAGCAACAAATGGCGGATCACAGCGTCAAAACTCCATGCTTCTTTGCACCAAAACTGATCTTGTCACCGGGCTTTACGATGACATCGGCGCTGGTGACTTTCTCGTCATTCACGCGGATCGCGCCTTCCTCGATCTTGCGCTTCACTTCCTTGTTCGACGTAGCGAAGCCGAGGCCGACATTGGCCTGGAGGATACTGATGCCCTCCGCCGGCACGGTCAGCGTCGGCAGCGCGCCGCCTGCCGAACCTTCTTCGAACAGCTTGCGCGCGGTCTCGGCGGCTTCGTCGGCAGCAGCCTTGCCACGGCACATGGCTGTGGCTTCGTTGGCGAGCACCTTTTTGGCTTCGTTGATCTCGGCACCTTCGAGGCGTTCGAGCCGCTCGATTTCTTCCAGCGGCAGATCGGTGAACAGCCGCATGAACTTGCCGACATCGCGATCATCGGTGTTCCGCCAGAACTGCCAGTAATCATAATGCGAGAGCTGCTCGGGATTGAGCCACACCGCGCCCGACATGGTCTTGCCCATCTTGCCGCCATCCGCCGTGGTGATCAGGGGGGTGGTGACGCCGAACACTTCGGTGCTGTCGCAGCGGCGCGAAAGCTCGATGCCGTTGACGATATTGCCCCATTGATCCGATCCGCCGAGTTGCAGGCGGCAGGCATGGCGGCGTGACAGCTCGAGGAAGTCATAGGCCTGGAGGATCATGTAATTGAATTCGAGGAAGCTGAGCGACTGTTCGCGATCGAGCCGAAGCTTGACCGAATCGAAAGCGAGCATCCGGTTGACCGAGAAATGCTGGCCGTAATCGCGCAGGAACGGGAGATATTCGAGGGCATCGAGCCACTCGGCATTGTCGAGCATGATCGCGTCGGTGGGGCCGTCGCCAAAGGTGAGGAACGGCTCGAACGCAGTCTTGATCGTCGCGATGTTCGACGCGATCGTATCGGCAGTCATAAGCTTGCGGGCTTCGTCCTTGAAGCTCGGATCGCCGACCTTTCCGGTGCCGCCGCCCATCAGCACGATCGGCTTGTGGCCGGTCTGCTGGAGCCGACGAAGCAGCATGATCTGGACGAGGCTGCCGACGTGCAGCGACGGCGCGGTCGGATCGAAGCCGATATAAGCGGGCACGATCTGTTTCGTGGCAAGCGCATCAAGCGCGGCGGCGTCAGTCACCTGGTGGATATATCCACGCGAGGAGAGGGTGCGGAGCAGATCAGAGCTGTATTCGGTCATGGTGAGGGGCGTTTAGCGGAGGCGCGGCCTCGCGTCATCCCCGTGCTGCGGCGCGGAAGTTTAGGCGAAGTTCAGGCCAATGCGCAGGGCGCGGGTGCCGAATGTTCCCTAATGTTCGCACTGGCCATGGGCTTGCGGACCGACGATTTCAAAGAGCGGGCGGCACTGCCGACCGGCATAGCCAAGCAGGTGAAATCCTACATTACAAGGGCGAGGCTGGGTGGGAGCGATCC
>SEFZ01000093.1 GCA_004173185.1 Sphingomonadales bacterium
ATTCCGATGATGCCGTAGGTGGTCTTCGCCTCGGCAAAACCGTAGTCGATGTCGGCACGCAGCGTGTGCAGCGGCACGCGACCTTCGCGGTACCACTCCGAACGGGCGATTTCCGCGCCATTCAAGCGACCGGCGACGTTGACCTTGATGCCCAGGGCGCCAAGGCGGATCGCGTTGCCGACCGCGCGCTTCATCGCGCGGCGGAACATGATGCGGCGCTCGAGCTGCTGGGCGATCGACTCGGCAACCAGCTGCGCGTCCAGTTCCGGCTTGCGCACCTCGGTGACGTTGATGTGCGCCGGGACGCCCATCAGGTCGCTCACTTCCTTGCGCAGCTTCTCGATGTCCTCGCCACGCTTGCCGATCACCACGCCCGGACGGGCGGTGTGGATGGTCACGCGGGCGGTGTTGTTGGGACGCTCGATCAGGATCTTGGAGATGCCTGCCTGCGCCAACTTCTTGCGCAGCATTTCGCGCACCTTGAGGTCGGCAGCCAGATAGTCGGCGTACAAGCCCTTCTTGGCGAACCACTTGGAGTTCCAGTCCTTGGCGATGCCCAGGCGGAACCCGATCGGATGAACTTTATGACCCATCGTTTTTTCCTTCCGCCTTTACTTGCCCGCGCCCACAACCACAGTGATGTGGCTGGTGCGCTTGAGGATACGGGTGCCGCGGCCCTTGGCCCTGGCCATGAAACGCTTCAGGGACGGACCTTCGTCGACCATGATGGTCACGATCTTCAGTTCGTCGACGTCTGCGCCCTGGTTGTTCTCGGCATTGGCAATCGCCGACTCAACCACTTTCTTGATCATGTGCGCCGCTTTCTTGTCCGAGAACTTGAGCAGGTTGACTGCACGCTCGGCCGACAGGCCGCGCACCTGGTCTGCGACCAGGCGGGCCTTCTGTGCGGAGATGCGCGCGGTGCGCAGGATTGCTTTCGCTTCCATGGTCATCTCCTTAACGCTTGCCCGGGGCGGCTTTCTTGTCGCCACCGTGACCCTTGAAGGTACGGGTGACGGCGAACTCGCCGAGTTTGTGGCCGACCATGTTCTCGTTGACCAGCACCGGGATATGGTTCTTGCCGTTATGCACGGCGATGGTGAAACCCACCATTTCCGGCAGGATCATCGAACGACGCGACCAAGTCTTGATCGGACGCTTGCTGCTGCCCGCGGCCTCCACCTTCTTGATGAGGTGGTGGTCGACGAATGGGCCCTTCTTGAGTGAACGTGCCATGGTCGATTAGCCCCTACGATCGCGGACGATGAATTGCTGGGTGCGCTTGTTATGGCGCGTCTTGTAACCCTTGGTCGGCACGCCCCACGGGGTGACCGGATGCGGGTTGCCCTGGCCGGCCTTGGCCTCACCACCGCCGTGCGGGTGATCGACCGGGTTCATGGCCGCGCCGCGAACGGTGGGCTTGATGCCGCGCCAACGCTTGGCACCGGCCTTGCCCAGCTTCTCGAGGCTGTGCTCGCTGTTGCCGACTTCGCCGATGGTGGCGCAGCATTCGATCTGCACCTTGCGCATTTCGCCGGAGCGCAAGCGCAGCGTGGCGAAGCCCTGCTCGCGAGCGACCAGCTGCACGCCTGCACCGGCCGCGCGGGCGATCTGCGCGCCCTTGCCCGGCTTCATCTCGATGGCATGGATCGTGGTGCCAACCGGGATGTTGCGCAGCGGCAGGGTGTTGCCGGCGCGGATCGGGGCATCGCTTCCGGCGATGACCTGGTCACCGGCCTTCAGGCCCTTGGGTGCGATGATGTAACGGCGCTCGCCATCGACGTAGCACAGCAGCGCGATGTGCGCGGTGCGGTTCGGATCGTATTCGATGCGCTCGACGCGGGCGGGGATACCGACCTTGTCACGCTTGAAGTCGATCAGGCGATAGTGCTGCTTGTGGCCGCCACCGATATGGCGGGTGGTGATGCGGCCATGGTGGTTGCGGCCACCGCTCTTGCTTTGCGGCTCGAGCAACGGCGCATGCGGCGCACCTTTGTGCAGGTCGGGCGTCACCACGCGGACCGCGGAACG
>SEFZ01000007.1 GCA_004173185.1 Sphingomonadales bacterium
GTCGCGGCGGGTTCGGCGGACCCAATGGCGGGCTCGCGGGGCGGATTAATTTCAGCCTCTATCACACCTGGCATTTCAAGGAGCAGGTGACGATCCGCGACAATCTGCCGGTGCTCGATCTGCTCAACGGCGCTGCGACCGGCAGCCGCGGCGGCCAGCCGCGGCACGAGATCGAAGCGCAGGGTGGCGTATCGAAGGACGGCCTTGGTTTCCGGCTCAACACCAAGTGGCAGAGCGCCACGACGGTGTTCACGGGGGTTGCGGGCACCGATCGGCTGAATTTTGACAGCACCACGACGGTGGGCCTCCGGCTATTCGCCGATATGGGGCAGCAGATCAGCCTGGTGCGCAAGCATCGCTGGCTGCGCGGCACGCGAATCACGCTGTCGGTCGACAATCTGTTCGATTCGCATCCGCGCGTGACTGACAAATTGGGGACGGTGCCGATCAGCTATCAGCCCGATCTGCTCGATCCACAGGGCCGGGTAGTCCGGCTCAGCCTGCGGAAATTGTTCTTCTAGGCGATCAGCGCGCCGGTAAGGCTGCCGGCGCGGCCGGCTTGGGTGGCAAAGCGATCGCCGGCTGGGTGGGGCGGAAGCGCTGCCCGGCCGTCTGATCGGATCCCGATTTGCGAAACAGCAGCGTGATTGAAACGCGGCGGTTGCGCGGGTCCGTTGGATTGTCCTGGATCATCGGCTCGCGGTCGGCGACGCCTTCGATCCGGTCGAAGGCATTTTCGGGAACGCCGCCCGATGCCAGCCTGCGGCGCGTCGCTTCGGCGCGGCCGCTGGAGAGCATCCAATTGTTCATGGTGCGCGGATCGCCATAGCGCAGGCTGTCGGTATGGCCGCGGATCATGATCGGGTTTTCCATGCCCGCCAGCGACTGGCCGATCATGCCGATCAGGTTGCTGGCCTCGCTAACGAGCGCAGTCGTGCCCAGATCGAACATCGAATAATTGGCGTCGTCGACCAGATCGATCCGCATCCCCTCGCGCGTCTGGACGAAGCGGACATGCTTGGCCATGCGCGAAAGCTTGGGGTTGGCGCTGATCTGCTGCTGGATACGGCGGCTCATGTTCGCGAAATTCTTTTCGTCCTGCTGGGTCAGCGCGCGCTGGTCTTTCAGCGTGCCCTTGTCGCCAGTGCCGACATCCCGGCCACCGGTCGCCCCCTGCGGAACGGTCATCGATCGCGTGCCGGTCTGCCCGGCGCGATTGGGATAGTTTTCCTGTGCGTTGAGCGCATCGCCGCGCAGCAACCCGTTCGATCCGGCGCTGTTCTGCTTGAAGTCGATCAGGGTGGGCGCGAAATAATCGGCGAGCGCCTTGCGCTGCTTCTCCGTGGTGGCGCCAAGCAGCCACATCAGCAGGAAGAACGCCATCATTGCGGTCACGAAATCGGCGTACGCCACCTTCCAGGCGCCGCCATGATGGCCGCCATGTCCCTCGATATAGATCTTCTTGACGATGATCTTGGGAGGCTGGTTCGTTCCATGAGGCGCGCGAGCCATGATTTACCTTCCGCGCAGGCCGTCGAATACCTCGCCGAAATTCGGCTGGTTGCTGTGCGCGATGCCCGAACGCGCGGCTTCGATCACCAGCGGCTGCGGGTGGCCATGCAGCGAGGCGATGATGATCTGCTTGACGACGTTATAGATCGCCGCGTCGGCATCGATCACCTGCTGGAGACGGTTCGCGAGCGGACCGACCAGGCCATAAGCGAGCAACACGCCCAGAAAGGTGCCGACCAGCGCCGAGCCGATCATCCCGCCAAGCACGCTCGGCGGCTTGTCGATCGAGCCCATCGTCTTCACGACGCCGAGAACGGCCGCGACGATGCCCAGTGCGGGAAGCGCGTCGCCAAGCGTGCTCAACGTGCCTTGAGGCCCCTGAACTTCGTGGTGATGCGTCTTGATCGCGTTATCCATCACGTCTTCGACCGCATGCACGTCGAGCGTGCCGGACGAGACGACGACGAGGCGCAGCGTATCGGTGATCAGGTTGATCAGCGTGTGATCGGCGAGCAGGCGCGGATATTCGGCGAAGACCGCCGAAGATTTGGGATCCTCGACATGCGGCTCGAGCGCGATCGGCCCTTCGGTACGCAGCATCTTCATCAGCTTCGAGACGAGGAAGATCGTGTCGAGATAGTCCTGCTTTTTATATTTCGGGCCCTTGAGGACCATCATGAAGCCGCCGCCAAGCGCCTTCAGTTCCTTGCCCGAATTGCCGATGATCAGCGCGCCGAGTGCGGCACCACCGATGATGAGCATTTCGTGCGGAAGCGCATGCATAACCGGTCCCAGCGCGCCGCCGGTGATGGCAAAGCCACCGAAGACCATCGCGATCAGCACGACAAAGCCGATTGCTACGAACATGCGCTTGAAAACCCCTATTTGACCGTTCTGGTTAACGACCGTTTCGCTGATACTTTCAGCGGAAAAACATGGTTAAATCGTTACCAACGCCCGATTCAGCGAATATAATCGAACAGCGACAGCGCAGTGAGCTTGGTGAAGCTCGCCTGGGTTGCCTGAAGGATGGTGAGCGTCTGCTGAAAATCCGAAATCGTTGCCGCAAGATCGACATCCTCGACCGCGCTGCGCGCGCCGTCACGCGCCGTCGCTGCGTAAGCGAGCTGATCGGCGACCATTTCGAGCCGCGTGCCGCGCGCACCGACCGAGGCATGCGCCGCGGTGACGCTGGCGAGCGTGTCGGTCGTGCCGATGGCGGCCTTGGCGGCTGCTGCCTTGACGTCGGAACCGGCGGCAAGCGCCGCGCTGAATTCCGCGAGCACGGCAAACATGTCGCTGGTGCCGGAGGCAAAGGCGCGGTCGCCGGTAACGCCGACCTGCATGGTCAATTGGTCGCCGATCGGGATGCCGGCGGGCTCGCCGCTGCTCACATAGCTGATCGTGCCGTCGGCGGCCTTGGTATAGGGTAAATCGCCTGTCGCACCGCCGAAGATCGGCTGGCCACGGCTGTCGCGAGTGTTAGCGAGCGCGTACAGCGTGTCGCGGATCGATTCGAGCTCCTTGCCGATCGATTCGCGGTCGGTTTGCGAAAGCGTGCCGTTGGCCGCGCTGCTGAACAATTCCTGCGCGCGCTGGAGCTGGGTCTCGATGTCGGCCAGCGTGTCGTCCGCCTGATCGAGAATGCCCTGCGCGGTCGAGACGTTCGAGGCATAGGCCTGATCGTTGGCGTCGGTGCGCTTGATCGTCTGGAGCTGGCGATAGGCTCCCGGATTGTCGGACGCGTTGACGACCTTCTTGCCGGTGGCGATCTGCGTCTGCTGCTGATCGGCCTGGGCCGACAGGTTCGACATGAGCGACATCGAGCGCTGATAGGTTTGCGAAGTGGATACGCGCATGGCGATTACCTGATATCGAAGATGGATTGCAGCACTTCGCGCGCCACCTGGATGACGCGGCCCGATGCCTGATAAGCTTGCTGGAAGCGGATAAGATCGACCGCTTCCTCGTCGACATTGACTCCCGTCACGGAGTCGCGCGCCTGAACCGCATTGCCGTGGATCGCGGCCTGCGCGTTGACGACGGCCTTGCGCGCGTTGAGCGCGCCGCCGTTCGCGGTGATCAGATTGGTAAGGCCCTGCTCCACGCCGGTCGTGCCGCGAATCGCATCGAGCGCGATCAGATTGCTGTTGTCGCGCGCGCCCTTGCCCGGCGCGGCTGCGGCGATGGAGCGCGGATCGTTGAGCGCGAGCGTCAGATGCGATGCGGGATCGCCGATGGTGAACATCGCCGCGCCGGGGGTGCCCGAAAGATCCTCGCCCGCAGCCTGTGCGGCGTTGACGCCTTGCGCGAAGCTCTGGGCCAAATTGTTCAGCTGGCTGCGTGCGCCGGCGATTGCCGTGGCGCCTTCGACGATGCCTGCAAATACGCCGCCGGTGGGGCTCAGCGCCTTGACGCTGCCATCGAGGAAGGACGCGAAGGAGACGGAGCCTTCGTCGTTGCGCACCGCGGTCACGGTGGCGGAATTGATTCCCTGCACCAGCACCGGGCCGTTCTGGCCCCCCTGGCGGACGACGGCGCGGCCGGCCGGGTCGAGCGAGACGTTGATGTCGGTGATCGCGCTCATCTGCTCGAGCAGTTGGTCGCGCTGATCGAGCAAAGACGCTGCGTTGCTCGTATTGGCAGAGACGTTGCCGAGCGCGAAATTGACCCGCGCAAGCGTGGAGCTGAGCGCGTTGAGCTGGCCGACTGCGGCATCGGTGGTCGCGTCGAGATCGGCCATCGCCGCGTCGAGCGAATTGCCGGTCGCGGTGAAGCCCGCGGATACGCTGGACGCTGCTTCGAGCATCGCCTGGCGCGGGCCGAGGTTCGACGGGTCCGCAGCGGCCGTGCGCGCCGACGTGAAGAAAGCGGTGATCTGGCTGTTCAGCTGGTTGCCGGTCAGCGAGTTCTGGATGCGGTCGAGCCAGGTCGCGGCGGTCTCGCTGCGGGCAAGGTCCGTCGATGCGAGGCGAACTTCGCCGGCGCGATAGACGTCGGTCTGGCGCGAGATCCCGGTGACGACGACGCCAAGGCCGTTGACGTTGGTTGCGCCGGTCGAATTGACCTCGCGCACGTTCGACGTGCGCCGCACATAGCCCGCGGTGCCCGCATTGGCGATATTCTCGGACGTGGTGGTCAGCGCGGTCTGATAGGCGCGAAGCCCCGAAGCCGCGATCGACAGCATATCGCTCATGGCGTCTTGCTCCCTTCAGGCGCGGCGGTGGCTGGCGCGGTCTCTTCGGTGCCGGCGGCGCGCGCGAGGAATTCGGTCATCGCCTTGCCGATGCCGAGCGGCGTATGCGTGGACATTGACTGGGCGAGCTTGTCGTCCTGCATATCGCGGAACTGCTGGCTCGCTTTGTTGTCGAACAGGCCTTCGCCCAGGCTCGCGGACCGCATCGATTTCAGCATCATGCCAACGAAGATCGCCTCGAAGCGCTGGCCAGCGGCTTCAAGGTTTTCCTTCGACGCCAGCCGCGACGTGTCGTTCGACACGCCACCACTGGTGCTTACGATCGGGCCCGGGATTTGGGTCACAGGATGATTAACTCCGCCTTGAGCGCACCGGCTTCCTTCAATGCTTCGAGGATCGCGACCAGATCGGCAGGCGAGGCGCCAATGGCGTTTACCGCCTTGACGACATCCGCGAGCCGAGGGCCGGGATCGAGCAGGAACATCGGACGCTTCTCCTCTTCGACGCCAACCGTGGAATGTTCCTCGGTCCTGGTCTCACCCTTGCTAAACGGCAGGGGCTGCGAAACCTTCTGGGCTTCATCAATACGAACGGTAAGTTTACCATGCGTTACCGCCGCGGGGCTGACGCGAACGGCGGAGTTGATGACCACCGTACCGGTGCGCGCGTTAACAATTACCTTGGCAGGCGCTTCTGCGGCTTCGACCGTGAGATTCTCGATCTCGCTCATCAGTTCGGCGCGAACATCGCGGCCTTCGGGTGCCTGGATGGCGATCGAAACGCCGTCGATAGCGCGGGCGCGGCCCATGCCGAAGCGCGCGACGATCGCGTCCTGCACGCGCTGCGCCGTGGTGAAATCGGCGCGCTGCAGGTTGAAGATAAGCGTCGGTGCCTTGTCGAAGCCGGTATCGACCGCGCGCTCGACGGTAGCACCCTCCGGGATACGGCCGCTCGACGGGATGTTTACGACGATCTTCGAGCCATCAGCGCCTTCCGCGCCCAGCCCGCCAACTGCCAAATTGCCCTGCGCCATCGCATAGATCTGGCCGTCGGCGCCCTGAAGCGGCGTCATGATCAGCGTACCGCCGCGCAAGCTCTTCGCCTTGCCCATCGACGAAACCGTGATGTCGAGCTTCTGGCCCGGCTTGGCGAAGGGCGGCAGCTCGGCAGTGATCATCACCACCGCAGCGTTCTTGAGGCCCGGTGCCACGCCCGCGGGCAGATTGAGCCCGAAGCGCGCCGTGACGCCCTTCATCGACTGGACGGTATATTCGAGATTGTCGTCGCCGGTGCCGGGCAGGCCGACCACCACACCGTAGCCGGTGAGCTGGTTGGTACGGATGCCCTGGAAATTGCCCAGATCCTTGACGCGCTGCGCTGCCGCCGGCTGGGCGACGAAAGCGAGCGCTAGAAATGCGAGAACGATGCGGATCATGTCGGTCTGGTCCCGGCTTAGAAGGGGCTGATCACGGAGAAGAACCGGCTGAGCCAGCCTTGACGGCTGGCGCGGGCGACGTCGCCCTTGCCGGTATAAGCGATGCGGGCATCCGCGACGCGGGTGCTCGGGATCCGGTTGTCGGCGGTGATGTCCGCGATGCGGATCAGGCCCTTGATCTGGACGAACTCGTCGCCGCGATTGAGCGTCACGCGCTTCTGGCCCTGCACCAGCATCGTGCCGTTGGGGTAGACCGCGGCCACCGTCACGCTGACTTCGCCCGAAAGCGCATTGGCCTGATCCGCGCTGCCGGCACCCGAGAAATTGCGGTTGCCGCTCACGCTTGCGTCGGTCGACTTGAACAGCGACAGATTGCCCGTGCTCGGCGGGGTGATCGAGAAGCCACCGCCCGAATCGAGCTTGCTGGCGGCCGATTTGGAAGCGCTGGTGCGCTCGACCAGAACGATGGTCAGCGGATCGCCGACGCGGCGCGCGCGCGTGCCTTCATAGAGCGCGGCATAGCCGTCGCCCGCCTGGAAGATGCCGCCATTTGCGGGCGCAGTCGCGACCGGAATGGCGACGGGCATCGTCGCGGAGAAATCCTCTTTGGGCTTCTTCTTGCCCAAGCCGAGGAATTGCGCCTGGGCCGGGGTAGCGGAAAAGGCCATCGCGCAAGCGACGAGCGAACCGAGTGCGAGACCCGCAAGGAATTTGCTGGTGCGCATCTTAGATGTTCTGATTGACATATTTGAGCATCTCGTCGGTCGCCGAGATCATCTTGGAATTGACCTCATAAGCGCGCTGCGTTTCGATCATGTCGACGAGTTCCTCGACGACGTTGACGTTCGATCCTTCGAGCATGCCCTGGCGGATGCGGCCGCGGCCTTCCTCGCCGGCATTGCCCATGCTGACTGCGCCCGAAGCGCTGGTCTCGATCAGGTAATTGTCGCCTGACGCCTGGAGGCCCGCCGGATTGGCGAAGCTGCCGACCTGGATCTGGCCGATCGAGCTGGCTTCGGACTGGCCCTGCAGCGACGCCGATACGGTGCCGTCCATGCCGATGGTGATCGACGTGGCACCTTCGGGCACGGTGATGCCGGGCATTACCTGATAGCCTTCGGAAGTGATCAGCATGCCTTCGGGCGAGCGGCTGAAATTGCCGGCGCGCGTATAGCCGAGCTGGCCGCCGGGCATCTGCACCTGGAAATAGCCATTGCCATCAAGCGCGAGATCGAGCGCGTTGCCGGTGGTCTGGAGCGAACCCTGCGTCTCGATCCGGCTGGTGCCCTGAACCTTGACGCCGGTGCCCAGATTGAGGCCGGTCGCGTATTTCGTCTCTGCGGTGCTCTGCGCGCCGGGCGCGGTCACCACCTGATAGGCAAGCGTCTGGAACGAAGCGCGATCGCGCTTGAACCCGGTTGTGTTCACGTTGGCCAAATTGTTCGAGATGACCCGCATGCGCGTGTCCTGGGCGTCGAGCCCGGTACGCGCGATGTGCATTGCTGATGAACCCATCTGTCTTACTCCTTATGAAGAGACGCGCATCAGCGATGCTGCGCTCTCGTCCATGGTCTTGGCTTCCTTCAGAAGGTTCGCCTGCACTTCGTAGCTGCGCTGGTTTTCGATCATGTCCACCAGCGCCGAGGTTAGATTGACGTTCGATTGCTCGAGCGATCCGGAGACGCACTGTGCTTCCATGTCCTCGGGCAGCACGCCGCCGCCTTTGACGTGAAGAAGGTTGTCGAGGCCCTTGACCGTGGTCGAGCCGTCGGTGCTGGCCATCTTGATCTTGTCGATGATCTGCGGCTGGCTGGCATCGCCACCAGGAGGCACGATCGATACCGTGCCGTCTTTCGCGATCGCGATCGACTGGTAGGGCGGCACGGTGATGGGGCCCCCCGACCCCATCACCGGGAAACCGTCACCGGTTTCCAGCACGCCCGACGGCGCGACCGATAAGTCGCCGCGCCTCGTATAGGCTTCATTGCCATCCGTGGCCTGGACCGCGATCCAGCTGTCCGTCGTCACCGCCATGTCGAGCGGCTTGCCGGTCTGGACGATCGCGCCCGCGCTGCGATCGAAGTCGTTGACTTCCTCCGCCGCCAGTTCGCGCGAGTTTAGACTGCCTTGCTGCTGCAGCACCATCCGGTCGAAGCTGACGCGATCGGCGCGATAGCCGATGGTCGACGCGTTCGCGATGTTGTTCGCGATCGTCGATTGCGCCGACATCTGGCTCTTGAGCCCGGATAGTGCGGTATAGACAAGACGGTCCATGACCTACGGTTCCTTAAGGTGCTGAATTAGCTACGGATGTTGAAGATGGTCTGCGAGATCTGGCTCGCGGTATCGAGCGCCTTGGCATTCGCCTGGAAGTTGCGCTGTGCCGCGATCAGGCCGACCAGTTCCTCGGTGATGTCGACGTTCGAACGCTCGACCGCACCCGACATCAGGCCGCCAAAACCATTCGCGCCCGGCTCGCCGAGACGTGCTTCGCCCGAAAGACCGGTCGACGACCAGGTCGAGTTGCCCAGCTGGCGCAGGCCAGCGGGATTGGCGAAGTTGGCGAGCACGACCTTGCCGAGCGGCTGGGTATCGCCGTTCGAGAAGCTGGCGCGAACGATGCCGTCGTCACCAACGGTAACGCCTTCGAACTGGCCGACTGCGGCGCCATCCTGGCTGCGCGCATTGACGCTGAACGGCGAGGCGGCCTGCGTGGTCGCGTTGCCGAGATCGAAGGTGATCGTCTGCTCCGTCGTGGCGCCCGGCGACAGGAAGCCGCTGAACGTGGTCGGGGCAGTCGGCGAGGTCATGTTGCCGGTGCCGTCGAAGGTCAGCGTGAGCGGGAGTGCGCCAGCGCCGGTGGTGCCGCCTGCGGTGCTCAGCTGCTGATCGCCGACGAACGAATAGACTTTCCAGCTGCTGGTCGGATCGCTCGTGGTGGCTGCCGTGTCGCGGACGAAATAGTTGGTCAGCGTCAGCGCGTTGCCGCTCGCGTCATAGATCGTCGTCTGGGCAGACTGGTTATAGGTGCCCGGATCGAAGCGGTTGAACGTGTAGGGATTGTCGGTGCCGAAGCGCGCCGCATCCTTGGGGACCGACGAGTTTGCCGACAGATTGACAGCCATGGTGACGTTCTCGGTCTCCTGCGGCGTGCCGCTGGTCTGCGGCATGCGCAGGCCTACGGTCGAATCGATGCCGGTCGCCACGACCGTGCCCGAACCGTCCACCGGATAAACCTGCAGCTTGTTGCCCTGCGCGTCGGTCACATAGCGCTCGTTATCGATCGCGAAGCTGCCGTTGCGGGTGAAGGTCACGCCCGAGCCGGCCTTGTCGCCCTTGACCGCGAAGAAGCCGTCGCCCGAAATGGCGAGATCGAGCGCCGAGCTCGACTGGGTATAGCC
This sequence comes from Sphingomonadales bacterium, assembly GCA_004173185.1. Lineage (GTDB taxonomy): Bacteria > Pseudomonadota > Alphaproteobacteria > Sphingomonadales > Sphingomonadaceae > Sphingomonas. The sequence goes on from SEFZ01000007.1 coordinate 9,545, forward strand.
GCCCTGGCTGAACGACTGGCGAACCGACTTCGCCACTGCGCCCGAGCCGACCATCTGGGTCGGGTTCGAATTGGCGGTCGAGGCGATCACGTCGGCGAACTGCGTGACCGAGCGCTTGAAGCCGTTGGTCGAGACGTTCGCGAGGTTGTGCGAGATCGTGGACATATCGGTTTGGGCCGACTGGAGGCCGCTGAGCGAGGTATAGAAGGACATGGGTGTTTACTCCTTTACGAAGAGGTTCAGCCGATCTTGCGGATGGCGGAGACGGGGATCTGGCCGAGGCCGGGAAGGGTGAGGACAGGCGTGCCGTCGCTGCCGAGCGACACAGAGGTGACCGGCGCCCAGACGAGCGGGGTTGCCGAGACGGCGGTACCGGCAGCGCTGCGGGCGCCGACGCGGATGGTGTAGGGGCCGGCGCCGGCGGCTTCGCCGCTATCGGTGGAGCCGTCCCATTCGAAATCGATTGCGCCCTTGCTCTGCGCGCCAAGCTCGACAGTGCGCAGCAGCGCGCCGTTCGGCCCTTCGATCGTCACGGTGACGTTGGCGGCATTGGCGGCGAGATCGATCGTGCCGCCGACGGTGCCGTCGGTGCGCGGATAAGCGGTGTCGCCCGGGGTCAGCACCGTGCGGCCGATCCACGACATCGCGTCGCCGGTCGATGTGCCGTTGAGGCGATCGGCGATCGCCTTCAGCGTCGAGTTCATCTCGGTGATGCCCGAGAGCGACGAGAATTGCGCCATCTGGGCGACCATCTGGCTGTTGTCGACGGGCTCGAACGGATCCTGGTTCTTCAGCTGCGCCGTCATCAGCGTCAGGAAGTCGCCCTGATCCATATTGGCGCTGCCGAGGCCCGCATTGGTCTTCACCGCCGTCGAGGCGCCGGTCCGCGAAATGCCCAGATTGGCGAGCGTGGAATCGAAGGAAGTTGCCATGATCAGCGGCCCAGCTTGAGGGTGTCGGTGATCAGCTGCTTGGCAGTCTGCATCACTTCTACATTGTTCTGATAGGTGCGCGCGGTCTCGAGCATGTCGACCAGTTCGCGCGTTTCATCGACGCCGGATTCCCAGATGTTGCCGTCCTTGTCGGCCATCGGGTTGCCCGGATCGTAGCGCTTGGTCGGCTCGGCACCGGCGGTGACGATCCGCTCGACATCGACCGTGGACATGCCGCTCGCCTGATCAAAGGCGGTGCGGAACACCGGTTTGATCGTGCGATAGGCAGCCTCGGGGCTCGATGCGACGGTATTGGCGTTCGCCAGGTTCGATGCGGTGGTGTTCATCCGCACCAGCTGCGCGCTCATCGCGCGGCCAGATACCTGGAAGATCGAGAGAGGCCCGTTACCCATGCTTATTCTCCCTTGAGCGCGCGGGTGAGCGTGTTGATGCGGCCGTTGAGGAAGGCGAGCGTCGTCTGATAAGCGACGGCGTTCTCCGCAAAGGCAGTCTGTTCGGTGGCGAGTTCTACGGTGTTGCCGTCGGCCGAAGGCTGGAGCGGCACGCGGTAGAGCGTGGCATTGTCGATGGCGCCGTCGATCGAACCGGTCCCGGCCGATGCCAGCGCGGCCTGGAAATCGATGTCCTTGGCCTTGTAGCCAGGCGTGGAGGCGTTCGCGATGTTCGACGCGAGCACACCCATGCGCTGCGAACGCACCTGTAGTGCTGCGCCGTGTACGCCGAAAATGCTGTCATTGGACATGGACGGGTCTCCCGCACGAAATAGTTCGCGGGTATACCTGCAATGCCCGTGCCAGTTTTTATCCACAGGGTGAGAAGGCGCGTTGAAGGGTGGCAACCGGCAAGGACCGGCAAGCCTTTGCCGGTCGTGGCGGCAATGGGGTGCCGCTGCCGGCAAGCGCGAGCCTCTTGTGCGAGAGCGCGTGATTTGGCCCGCCTATTGCATCCGCGAGCGCATGAACTTGTCAGCACTCCCCGGCCTTGCGCCGTTCCTCGATCCCGTTGCCCTCGCCATTGTTGGCGGCGGCACCGCGCTTGCCGTGGTGTTGCGGACGCCGTTCGGGGATCTGGCGCGCAGCGTCTCGGCGCTTCGGGTGCTGGGCCGCAAACGGTTCGACGTGGAGCCGTTGCTGAGCCAGATCGCCGCGTTGACCCGGATCGCCAGACGGCACGGGCTGATCGCGCTCGATCGTTCGAAGATCGCAGACCCCGACGTCGCTGCCGCGGTGGAAGCCGCGGTCGATGGCGCGACGGGTGCTGACGTCTCGGTGCTTCTCCAGCATCGCCGCCAGTCACGCTTCGAGCGGCATCGTGCCGCTGCCGATGTCTGGACCGGCATGGCGGAAGTCGCGCCGGCAATGGGCATGATCGGCACGCTGATCGGCCTCGTTGGCATGTTTGTCGCGATGAAGGATCCGGCGGCGATTGGTGGCGCGATGGCGATTGCCTTGCTCACCACGCTCTATGGCGCGATCCTCGCCAGCCTGGTCGCACTGCCGATCGCGGCACGGCTCAAGCGCCAGAGCCGGCACGAAGCGCAGGAACGCGCCCGGATCGAGCTGCCGCTGGCGGCGCTGGCCGAGATCGAGCCTGCGCGCGGCGGCCTTCGCGAGCTCGCCGCATGAACCCGATGTTCGAAGATGAAGCGCCGGCCAAGCCGGTCTGGCTGACGACGCTCGCGGATCTCGCGCTGCTGCTCGTTGGCTTCTTCGTCTTTCTCCAAGCCAATCAGATGGACGGCAAGGCGTTCGCCAGCAGCGTTCGCGCGGGCTTTGGCGTCACCGAGGCTGAGGCCGCGATGCCGGTGGAGATGGCTTATGTCGCCGGCTTCGCAGCCGGATCGGCGGTGCCCGGCGATTCAAGTACCGCGCGCGAGTGGGCGCGGGTGGTCACGCGCGACCCGCGTACGCTGCTCGTGATCACCGGCGAAGTCGATGGCTCGCCGCAGGATGTCGACCCGGCAACCGGCAGCGGTGCGATCCTCGCCGCCGATCGCGCCCGCGCTGTCGCCGCCCTGCTCGTCGCATCGCGCGCCATCGCGCCCGCCCGCATCCGCATCGTTACGTCCACCGACAAGCGCCGCACGGTCCTCACCCTCGGCTTCGAGGGGGACCGGCAATGATCTGCCGCCCGGCAACCGGCATTTGCCGCCGCACCCAGTTTTTCACGGAGAAGACCATGTTGCTCCTCGCTCTAATGCTCGCCGCCCCGGCTTCGGCCAGCGAATTCCAGTCGACCAGGATGATCGACACCATTGTCTCGCAATTCACCGGCAAGAATATCGGTGACGTGGGTGGTGCGCGTGCGCCCGTCGATGCCCGGCTGAAGCTGGCCAGCTGCGCCGCGCCCCAACTCGAATGGCGCAGCCCTGCCCAGGATGCGGTGGTGGTGCGTTGCATGGCACCGGGCTGGCGGATCTTTGTGCCGGTCAATGCCGCGCCCCAGCCCAAGGCTGTCACCGAGGCTCCGGTCGCCAGGGCTGCCCCCGCCGTGAAGGCAGAGGCTGTCATCAAGCGGGGCGATGCTGTCTCTGTCGAAGTGAATGCCGCAGGTTTTTCCATCACGCGCGAAGGAATCGCGATGAGCGACGCTCCGGCAGGCGGGCGATTGCAAATTAAGATCGATGAAAAAAAGCCACCGATTCAAGCAATTGCCATCGAACCCGGCCGCGCCAAGCTTTCCGCGATCGGGAACTGAATTTTTTTATTTAAAGTCCCGCGCAAGTGGCCGTTCTACTCGTTGCAAGCATAGGGATAGCGAGCATGGTAGATCCGATTGGCATCAAGACTGGCGCGGTACCCGCTCGGGCGGTGTCGTCGGTCAACGCACTGAGCAGAGTGGCAGAGACTGGCAAGGTCGAAACCGCCGCCCCGGTCGTCCAGACTGCGGCTAGTGAGCTGACTGCAAACATGGCGGCCAAGCCGCCGGTTGACGCGGAGCGCGTGGCGAAGATCAAGAAGGCGATCGAGGATGGCAACTTCCCGCTCGTTCCGACGACGATCGCTGATCGGCTTCTCGCTCTGAAGATGCAGTGGAATCCCCATGACTAGGCGGGAGGCTTTGATTGGGGTGATCGAAGCGCTCCACGCCGAAATCGCAGCGTTGAAGGCCAATGACGTGGGGGCGTTGGAGGCCGCGACGCGGGACAAGCTCGCGCGGATCGACACCGTCGCGCTCTATGACGGCGAAGCCCCGTCGGCCGAGGTGAGAGAACTGGCTGCCGAAGCGCATCGCCTGAACGAGACCTGCCGCATCTATGTGAACCTGATGACGGCAAATGTTCGCCGCCGCCTGCAAGTTCTTTCCGGTCAGGACGCGCCGTCCTACGCGCCGGCCAGATACGCGGTCGCTTAACCACAAACTGGCACGCTCCTTGCTGATCTCGCCCGAGTTATGGGCAATCAGGTCAGCCATCGATGAGCGTAGTTTCGGTCAACAGCAAAGCGAGCGTCCAGGGCGCTATCGCAGCAGCGAGCCGCAAGACCGGCGTCGACTTCAATTATCTGCTTGGGCAGGCGCAGGTCGAAAGCGGCATGCGCCCCAATGCGCGTGCCGGCACCTCTTCTGCGACCGGCCTGTATCAGTTCATCGATCAGAGCTGGCTCGGCGTGGTCAAGGATCATGGCGCGGCGCACGGCCTTGGCTGGGCAGCGGACAGCATCAAGCAGAACAGCTCGGGCCGCTATGTCGTCAGCGATCCTGCGACGCGCTCGGCAATCCTCAACCTGCGCAGCGATCCGAACGCAGCAGCGCTGATGGCCGCCGAGCATGCCTCGGACAATAAGGACGCGCTTGAGGACAAGCTGGGCCGCCCGGCCACCGGCACCGACCTTTATATGGCGCACTTCCTGGGTCTGGGCGGCGCGACCAAATTCCTCGACACGATGGCGGAAGCGCCCGGCCGCACTGGCGCCAGCATGTTCCCCGCTGCCGCCCGCGCCAATCGCAACATCTTTTACGCATCGAACGGCCAGCCGCGCACGCTGAGCGACATCTATTCGCGCTTCGCCGGCAAGCTCGATTCGGGCGCGCAGGCCGCTGGCGGCGCGACCGGCAGTGCATCGGGCGGCTTCGCTCAGGCAAATGACCCACTCGGCGATTTCGGTGAGAGCGAAGTCATTCTCGGCACCGGTGCAGTCGATCGCGACCGCCACTGGGTCGAGACGACGCTGGCGCAATTGAATGTCGGCAAGGATGCAAGCACCGATCCGTTCTCCGCGCGGCGCGATGCCTTTACCCGTGCGGTCGATCCGCTGCGGCCGACGCCCGAGACTGCAAAGCTCGCCTATCTCATGCTCGCGAACCTTGGAGCGTAATTTCAAGTGAATGGTTTGACGTTGCCCCAGGGCTTCCTTCCGGGACTTCGCAGCTTCGCGCTTCCAGGCGCGATGCTGCTGCTTGTCGCGCTCATGGTCGTGCCGATCCCGGCATTCATGCTCGACATCTTCTTCGTGATGAACATCATGATCAGCCTCGCAGTGCTGATGGTGGCGCTCAACGCGCAGAAGCCGTTGGACTTTTCGGCCTTCCCGACCGTGCTGCTGTTCGCGACCCTGTTCCGCCTCGGCCTCAACGTCGCCTCGACGCGCGTTGTGCTGGTGCATGGGCATGAGGGCACAGCCGCGGCCGGCCATGTCATCGAGGCATTCGGCACCTTCCTGATCGGCGGCGACTATGTCGTCGGCATCATTGTCTTCGCGGTGATCGTGATCATCAACATGATCGTGGTGACCAAGGGCGCGGGCCGCGTATCCGAAGTCAGCGCGCGCTTCACCCTCGATGCGTTGCCCGGCAAGCAGATGGCGATCGACGCCGATCTGAACGCCGGACTGCTGACGCCCGACGAAGCCCGTGCGCGCCGCATGGAAGTCGGCACCGAAGCCGATTTCTACGGTTCGATGGACGGTTCGTCGAAGTTCGTGAAGGGCGATGCCATCGCCGGTCTGCTGATCCTCGCGATCAACATCATCGGCGGTCTCATCCTTGGCGTGGTGACTCACCAGATGGCAGTCGGCGATGCCGCCCAGCATTACATCATGCTGGCAATCGGCGACGCGCTTGTCGCGCAGATCCCGGCGCTGATGCTGTCGATCGCCGCCGCCGCAATCGTCACCCGGGTCAGCTCGTCGCAGGATCTCGCCGGCCAGATCGGCACGCAGTTCGGCAGCTACAAGACGTGGATGCCCGTCGCGGTGATCCTTGGCCTGCTCGGCGTGATGCCCGGCATGCCGCATCTCGTGATCCTGCCGGCCGCTGCCGTCGCAGGCTTTGCGGCGTGGCGCCTCAAGCAGATCGCCGATCGGCCCGCGCCGATTGAAACCATCGCCGAGGAGCCGGTTGATCAGTCGAAGATCGGCTGGGAGGAAGTCACCGACAATATGCAGGTGATGCTCGACATCGGCTATGGTCTGGTGCCGCTCGTCGATGAGCGCCGCGGTGGCCCGCTGATGGGTCGCATCACCGGGGTGCGTCGCCAGCTTTCCAAGGAACTTGGCTTCGTCGTGCCGCAGGTGCGCGTGCGCGATGACATCAATCTGGCGCCGTTCACTTATCGTATCTCGATCGGCGGCGTCGTCATGGCCGAAGACAATGTCTCGCCGGACGAAATGCTGGCGCTCGATACCGGCCAGGCGGTCGGCACGCTGCACGGCAAGCGCGTCAAGGATCCGACCTTCGGGCTCGACGCCGTGTGGATCCCGCAGCACGAAGCCGATTCGGCGACGGGCGCTGGCTATCTCGTCGTCGATCCGGGCACCGTGGTCGCGACCCATCTCAATCAGGCGCTGGTTTCCTCGTCCGCCGATCTGCTCGGCCCCGACGAAGTCCAGGAGCTGCTCGACGGACTCAAGGAGCGCGCTGCCTCGCTGGTCGCGTCGCTGTCGCCGAACCCGGTGTCGCTCACGACGCTCACCACGGTGCTGCGCGGGCTGCTTGCCGAGAATATCTCGCTCAAGGAATTCCGCCGCATCGCCGCTGCGATCGCCACCGCTGCGCAGAAGACGCTGGACCCCGAGGAAATCCTCGAACTGATCCGTCCCGAGCTTGGGCCGTTGATCATCCAGAAAATCTGCGGCGTGCGCGAGCCGCTGCGGGTGATGACGCTGGAAGGTCAGCTCGAAGCGTTGCTGGGGCAGGCCGTCCGCTCGGATCCTGCGCGCCGCCATACGATCGAGCCCGATCTCGGTCGCCGCATTGCGGATGCTCTGCAGCGCGCGGCCCAGCCGCTCGTCAACGAAGCCAAGCCTTTCGTCCTCGTCGTCCAGCCCGCGATCCGTATCGCCATCAGAAAGCTGGTGAAAACCGTACTTCCCGACACCCCCGTTATGAGTTTCTTCGAAGTTCCGGAGGATAAGGCAGTTGAAGTCGTCGCAGTAATCGGCGCGCCGGAGGCGCTGCCAGCATGAACGCATTCACACCCAGGGACATGAACGACATGGCCACTGCAGTACCGCTTACTTATTCTCCCGTGCCGGTGCCCAAGCGCGACGCCGAGGCTCTGGTGCGCAGGCACCTTCCTTTGGTCCGCCGGATCGCGTGGCATGTCCACGGTTCGATGAGCTCGATCGTCGAAGTCGAGGATCTGATCCAGATCGGCATGGTCGCCCTGATCGAAGCAGTGGGCGGATTCGAGGATCGCGGCCAGGTCACGTTCGAACAATATCTGCACACCCGGGTGCGCGGATCGATGATCGATGAACTGCGCCGCCAGGCAACGCTCACGCGCGGCGCGATGCGCCGGCGCAAGGCGTATCAGGATACGGTCAAGACGCTCGCAGCCGAACTGGGCCGTGCGCCGACCGACATTCAGGTTGCCGAGCGGATCGGCGTTACGCCCGAGAAACTGCGCGCCGAATATGCCAGCGCCGAAGCGGTGCGCTTCGATTCGATCGATGACACCTATTCGGACGAGAGCCCCTGGTTCATGTCCGACGAGCCGAGCCCGTTCGATCAGCTCGCCGATTCCGATCAGCGCCAGGCGCTGGTCGAAGCGATCTCCGAGCTGCCCGAGAAGGAGCAGATGGTCATCCAGCTTTATTATGTCGAGGAACTCAACCTCGAGGAAATCGGCGAAGTGATCGGCGTCGGCGCCGCGCGCGTCTGCCAGATCAAGAAGAGCGCGCACGATCGACTCAAAAAGGGGCTGATGCGCCGCCTGAGTTGATTCCGACACTCTATATATACAGGATATAAAGCGCCGAGGCTGCACCGCAGCATCGCTGCCAATGTGACGGCAGACCTGTGCGCGACAATTCTGGTCGGGCCGAGCGATTCGGCTGGCGGCTGCGCCCCGGCATGCTAGCCATAAAGAAGTGCGCCGCCATTTCTATCTAGCAGCGGGTTTCGTCTCGCTCGGCCTTGCGGGGATCGGAGCGATCCTGCCGGTAATGCCGGCGACGGTGTTTGTGATCTTGGCGGCCTATTGCTTTGCGCGGAGCAGCCCGAAGCTCGAGGCGCGCTTGCTGGAGCATCCGGTCTTCGGCCCACATATCCTATCCTGGCGCGAGCGCGGGGCGATCAGCCGCAAGGGCAAGATCGCGGCGACGATTGCCTTCGCCTTCAGCATCGTCGTGTCGTTGATCTTCGCGCCCTGGCCCTGGTCGGTCGCGCCGATCCTTGCGGCGCTGGTGGTAGGCAGCTGGATCTGGTCGCGGCCGGAGTAGCGCGCGCGCACGCACGCTCTATTGATAGGGTGGCGCAAACGGGCTTTGGCGGGAGGATTCGTGGCGAACGTTTTTTCACATGGCACGGTACACGAAGCGGGCGACGATCTTCAGGCCGCGCTGCGATCCGATGCTGAAGTCCTTTGCTTGTGGGAGAAGCTCACGCCGCTTGGTCGCAATGAGTTTATCTGCTGGGTCGACGACGCAAAGCAGCAAGCCACGCGGCAACGCCGCATCGAACGAACCCGCGAGGAATTGCTGGAAGGAAAGAAGCGCCCCTGTTGCTGGGTGGGATGCATCCACCGCACCGACAAGGCGCCGAGCCGATGGCAGCAAGCCGTGCTGATCAACGCAAAGGAAAAGCGCGGCGCATAGCCGCTATGCTGGCCACGCCCCCCCGAACACCAGACGCAGAAAAGCCCCGATGATCCCTTGGACCATCGGGGCCTCCCATGCGCCCTCTCTCTAAAGAGAGGTGACCGGCCGCGGTGCCTGTCAGGGGGGTGACACCCCGACCGGCACGCGCTTAACGGAGCAGCGTCAGAACCGTCTGCTGGCTCTGGTTTGCCTGTGCGAGCATCGCGGTCGATGCCTGGCTCAGGATCTGGGCCTTCGCCAGCGCTGCGGTTTCAGCCGAGAAGTCGGCGTCTTCGATGCGGCTGCGTGCGTCGGTCAGGTTGGTGATGTTGGTGGTCAGGTTGTTGACGACCGATTCGAGGCGGCTCTGCGATGCACCGAGCGTTGCTCGTGCGCCGTTGACCGACTTGAGCGCCGCGTCGACGTTCGTCAGCGTAGTGCCGGCGTTGGCTGCCGAGTCGACCTTGAAGTCAGCTGCTTCGAAGTCGTCCTTGTCGAAGAACGCCTTGGCCAGTGCGACCGAGTTGTCGCCCGACGTGTCCTTGTTGATGCCGGTCTGGATCGTGATGTCGTCCGTTGCGGTATCGGTCGTGGCGTAATCGAACACTGCAACGCCGTTGAACTTGGTGTTGGTGAAGATTGCGTCGATCTGGGTGCGGAGCGCAGCGGCTTCCTTGTCCAGATTGGCACGATCGTCGGTCGAATAGGTGCCCGAAGCCGACTGAACTGCCAGTTCGCGGATACGCTGCAGCATGTTGCCGACTTCGTCGAGCGCGCCGTCAGCGGTCTGAGCGAACGAAATACCGTCGTTTGCGTTGCGGATCGCCTGGCTCATGCCGCGGATCGACGCGGTCATCGAGGAAGCGATTGCGAGGCCGGCGGCGTCGTCCTTCGCGGTGTTGATGCGCTTGCCGGTCGACAGGCGCTCCATCGCGGTGCCGAGCATCTTGTTGGCATTGTTCGAAGCGTTTGCCGCCCGAACGGCTGCGATATTGGTACCGATTACAGTCATGATGGTCTCCATGCTAGCCGGCTTCCCTTGTCCCCCCTGAACGGGAAACCGGAGCCGCCACAGCAAGGAACGGTCGCGCTCGATCTGGCTTAAGCAAAAAAATCGGGGTTTCGCGCGCGCGCTTCACGTGCGCCCTCGTGTGCGCCCGGAGCTATGGAGAGAACCGAAGGGTGTGTTTTACCAGTCGTTAACCAGGAAAAGTGCATTGGAGACTCCTCAGGGGAGAAGTCCATGCGTTCCATCGTTCCGTCGGCTGCGATTCTCAGGCAGAAATATGCGCTCGTCTCGGCGCTCAGGGCTCAGGGCTTCGCGATCGCTTCGTGCGAAGACGGCAAGCCCGCGGCCGGCGATCTGTATTTGATCGCTGACGGTGAAACCCCGCCCGCACCGGCGCGGACGCTGATCATCGGCGAAGGCGCCCCTGCGGTAACCCCTTTTCGCGACGGCAATCCCGCGCGCATCTCCTTCCCGAGCGAAGACGCTGCGATCGGCAACGGCTTTGCCAGCGCCTTGGTACGCGGCCCCAACGAGCCCGTCGCCGCCGACCCCGAGAGTCTGGCCCTGCTGGCGCTCGCCGAGCGAGTCGCTGCCTCTGACATCACCGTGCTGATCAACGGCCCGACCGGCACCGGCAAGGAAGTCCTCGCCCGCGCGATCCACATGGGATCGACTCGCAAGGACGGTCCTTTCATCGCGATCAACTGCGCCGCTCTCCCCGAGACGATGCTCGAAGCGATGCTGTTCGGTCACCACAAGGGCGCGTTCACCGGCGCATCCTCGGGCGGCCAGGGCTTCTTCCGCGCTGCGCATGGCGGCACCTTGCTGCTCGACGAAGTTGCTGAAATGCCGATCAATCTTCAGGCAAAGCTGCTCCGCGCATTGCAGGAGCGCGAAGTCGTGCCGATCGGCGCGACGATGCCCGAGAAGATCGACGTCCGCGTCATCGCTTGTGCAAACCGCGATCTGCAGGGCGAAGTCATGGCCGGGCGTTTCCGGGCCGATCTTTACTACCGCCTCTCGGTATTCCCGCTGTCGACGCGTCCGCTCGCCGAGCGTCCGGGCGATATCGCAGCACTCGCCGCAGCAATGGTCGTGCGCCATGCCGGCGAGCGCGCCACGCTTCCGTGGATCTCGGCCGACTCGCTCGACGTGCTGAGCGATCATGATTGGCCGGGCAATGTCCGCGAGCTCGAAAATGTCATCCAGCGCGCATTGCTGCTGTGTGGCGGTGACACGATTTCTCCCGAACATCTGATCTTCGATCGCCGCCCTGAGACGCGCGTCGAAGCACAGGCTCAGGCTTCGGGCACGCTAAGCAACATCGTTCAGATCCACGAATTCGCAGCGATTCGCGAAGTGCTCAGCGAGTGCAATGGCAGCCGGATCGAGACCGCCAAGCGCCTCGGCATTTCCGAGCGTACGCTGCGCTATCGCCTCGCCAAGGCGCGCGAGCAGGGCGAAGACATCACGATTAATCGGGCCCAGAATCTGGCGGCGTCGGCATGAGCGGCGTGGGCGGCGTAGGCGGTGCCATGGGCATCGATCGGGTGATGCAGCTTCGGCAGCAGATCCTCGAGCGCAACGCGGCGCTGAACCGTCCCACCGATGCCCCGTCGGGCGTCGGCTCCGCCGCTGCGGCCAAGCCCGCAAGCTTCGCTTCGTCGATGGAAGACGCGCTCAAGTCGGTCAACCAGAGCCAGAGCCAGGCGGGCGAGCTTTCGGCCGCATATGAGCGCGGCGAGACCGTCGATATCGCCAAGGTCATGCTGGCTCGCCAGCAGGCCTCGGTCGGCTTCGAAGCGACGCTCCAAGTGCGTAACAAACTCCTGTCCGCCTATAAGGACATCATGAGCATGCCGGTGTAATCGATGAACGCTCTCACCACCACTGACGCCGCCGGAGCCCCGGTCAGCATCAATCCGCTCAAGCAGATGAGCGGGCTGCTCGCGCAGCCCGCTGTTCGGCGTGCCATGCCCATGCTCTTTCTGGTCGGCCTGATCGCCGCAGGCTTCCTCGCCTGGTCGATGATCGCAAGCTCGCCACAGCGCATCCTGTTTGCCAACGTGACCGATGCTGACAAGCAGTCGATCAGCAGCGCGCTGCAGACCGCGAGCATCAAATCCAGCATCGATGGATCGGGTTCGATCACCGTTGCCGAAGACGATTATCACAAGGCGCGGATGCTGCTCGCCAGCCAGGGCCTGCCCAAGGCTGCGCCCGGCGGCTATGCGATCCTCGATCAGCTGCCGATGGGTGTCAGCCGCGCAGTCGAAGGCGAACGCCTGCGGCAAGCGCGTGAGACCGAGCTGGCCCGTTCGATCCAGGAAATTGATTCGGTCGCGGAAGCCCGCGTCCATCTCGCCACGCCGGAAGTCAGCGCGTTCGTTCGCGACAAGGCTGCCCCTTCGGCTTCGGTGATCCTCACGCTTCAGGCCGGACGCGCGCTCAACGAGTCGCAGATCCGCGCAATCGTAAACCTCGTCGCCTCTTCGGTGCCGGGGATGACGCCGCAATCGGTGACTATCGTCGATCAGATGGGCGCTCTGCTCTCCAAATCGGGCAATGCAGGCGATCCCAGCTCGGCTGCGGGCGACACGCGCATCGAGTTCCAGCGCCGCGTCGAAGACAAGTATCGCGAGCAGCTCACGCAGTTGCTGACCCCGCTCGTGGGCGCAGGTAATTTCACCACCGAAGTTCAGGCCGATGTCGATCTCGACGAGAGCCAGGCGACTCGCGAAAGCTATGACAAGGCCGGGCAGGTTGTCCGCGCCGAGCAGGGCAATTGGACGGGCACGTCGAAGGATGGCGCAGCCACCCCCGGTGGCATCCCCGGCGCGCTTTCAAACACGCCGCCGCCCGCCAGCACGCTGGCTGCTCCGAACGCGCAGGGCGCTGGTGCGGCTGGTGCCACCACCACGGCTCCTGCCGGCACCCCGCCGGTCGATCAGAAGCAGAGCGACAGCTTCACCCGCACCTATGAAACCGGCAAGGAAATCTCGGTGACCCGTGCCGCGCCCGGCGGCGTCAAGCGCCTCTCGGTTGCGGTGGTCCTCAAGGAAGAGAGCGGCAAGCCGCGCAGCGTCGCGGAGATCCAGCAGCTCACCCAAGTCGTTCAGGCGGCCGTCGGATTTAATCAGGCGCGCCAGGATCAGGTCAGCGTGATCAGCCGCAAATTCGCTACCCCGGTCGATACCGGCGCGTCCGGTCCCGCCTGGTATGACGCCGGATGGGTTCCTTTGGTGGCACGTAATGTCACCGCGTTGGTGATCGCGTTGCTGGTGCTGTTCCTCGGCGTGCGTCCGCTCGCCAAGGCGTTGCTCAAGAAGCGCGACGATGCGACGGTTCGCCACGCACTCGCAATTGGCGGCCCGAACGGCGCAGTTCCTCCGGCGGTGTCGATCGACATGCTCGAGGGTGACGGTCGCAGCTATGACGATCGGGTCGGGCTGGTTCGCGGTTTCACCCGCGATAATCCGGCGCGCGCCGCGCTCGCCGTTCGCGACATGATCAAGGCAGACGGCTCGTGAGTGCTCCCTTGCGCAATTTCAACGGCACCGAACGCGCTGCCGTGCTGATGATGCTCGTCGGCGAGGAAGAGGCTGCTGCCATCCTCCAGCAGCTCGATCCCGAGGAAGTTCGCAACCTCGGCAAGGCAATGTTCGCCGTCGCCGATGTCAGCGAAGCCGAAGTCGAACAGGTGCTCGACGATTTCACATTCAAGGCGCGCGAGCGCACCAGCATCCAGTTCGATCCCGCGCCGAAGATCGAAGGCATCATGACCCGGGCGCTCGGTGCCGAGCGGGCGGAAAGCGTGCTAGCGCGCATCTCGCCGTCGCAGGCGAGTGCAGGGCTTGAGATGCTTGCATGGTTCGAACCCGAGGAGATCGCCAAGATGATCGAGACCGAGCATCCGCAGATTGCGGCAGTTCTGCTCGTCAATCTCGATCCGGATGTGGCTGCCAAGGTGTATGAGCATCTGCCCGAAGCCGCGCAGCCGCAGATTCTGCGCCGCGTCGCCAAGCTCGGCCCCGTTCCGCCCGAAGCGATCGAAACGCTCAAGGATATGCTTGCCAGCCGCTCCACCATGGCCCGCAAATCGGCCGGGTTGCAGCTTGGTGGCACGCGTGAGGCGGCCAAGATCCTTTCGGGTGCGCGTCGCGTCACCGAGCAGCGCGTAATGCCGAAACTCGCCAAGATCGACAAGGAAGTCGCCCGTGCGATCGAGGAGGCGATGTTCGTCTTCGACAATCTGCTCGAATTGGATGACAAGAATCTCTCGACCCTCATCCGCAACATCGATTCGAATATTCTCATCAAGTCGCTCAAGGGCGTCGAAGAAGGTATTCGCGAACGCTTCCTGGGCTGCATGTCCAGCCGCGCCGCCGATGGTATTCGCGACGAGATGGAATCGCTCGGGCCGATGAAGCTCGCCGATGTGCTCGAAGCGCAGAAGGTGATGATCGCGATCGCGCGTGGCCTCGTGAAGGACGGCACGCTCCAGATGCCGAGCAAGGGCGGCGGCGGGGAGGACGATTATGTCTGATCCCGCTCGCTCCTTCATGCCCGGCCTCGCCGGTCATATCCGCGTCGCCGAAACGGTGCTGCAGCGCGCTTTTGGCGAGACAGCCCATTTCGCACCAGCGGAAGTCGGGAATATCGGCCGCTGCCGCCGGTCCACCGATCCGGTCGGGCAACCGCGCCATTTCGATCCGGCCGATCCGTCGGCTAACCCGACCGACGGCTGGGACCCGTTCGCTTCCAGCGATCCGATCGCTGCCGCGCATGCGGCGGGCGTTGCCGAGGGTCGCGCCGCGATGCTCGAAGAGCTCAATGCAGCGCAGGGCCGCGAGGCAGCGTTGCTCGATCAGGTTTCCGATGCGCTGGCCGGCGCTGCGCATTTCGATCGCGAGCGCATGGCGGGGCATTTGCGCCAGACCGTGCTGCATCTCGTGTCGAAGATGGTCGGCGAAGTCGGCATCGCGCCCGATGTGCTCGGCGCGCGGATCACGGCGGCGGTAGACATGCTCGCAGACAATGCCGAATCGGCGCTGCTGCGCGTGCATTATGACGATGTCGAATTGCTCAAGGGCAAGCTGCCCGCCAATGTCTTCGCGGTCGGCGATCCACACGTTCAGCGTGGCGGTTTCATCATCGAAAGCGCTTCGACGATCGTCGAGGACGGACCCGATCTGTGGCTCGAACAACTTGCCCAGGCGATCGACCGCGTGCCGATTCCAATCGCATGCTAGGCAGTTTTTCCGAGGATTATATCGACGGGCTGGCCTGTGGCGACTTTGTTGCCCAGCCTCGCGTTTCCGGTCGCCTCTCATCCTATGACGGTCTGCTGATGGAGGCCATCGGCCTGTCGCTTCCGGTCGGCACGGTCTGCGCGATTGGCACTGGTGCGAGCCGTGTCGAGGCCGAAGTGATCGGCTTCCGCAACGGCAAGACGCTGATGATGAATCTGGGCGGCCCCGCTGCCCTGCTTCCCAACGCGCCCGTGCGCCCGATCGGCCCTCCCGGAGAGGCTGAGGTCGGCGCGGCGATGCTGGGCCGTGTGGTCGATGGATCGGGCAAGCCGATCGACGGCCTCGGTCCGATTCGCGGTGCAGGCAAATGGCCGCTTGCGGGCAAGATCCAGTCGCCGCTCGATCGCGGGCGCGTGCTCCAGTCGATGGATGTCGGCGTGCGCGCGATCAACGGACTGCTCACCATCGGACAGGGCCAGCGCGTCGGCATCATGGCCGGTTCGGGCGTTGGTAAATCGGTGCTGCTCGGCATGATGGTCCGCGCGGCGGAAGCCGATGTCGTGGTGATCGGGCTGATCGGTGAGCGCTCGCGCGAAGTCGCCGATTTCCTCGAGACCAAGGTGGCGGGCGAAGCGCGCAAGCGTTCGGTCGTCGTCGCGGTCCCGGCCAATCATTCGCCGGTGCTCCGCATCCGCGGCGCGCTTCGTGCGACCGCAATCGCCGAGAGCTTCCGTGCCGAGGGCAAGAAGGTTCTTCTGATCATGGATTCGCTCACCCGCGTTGCGCATGCCGGTCGTGAGATCGGTCTGGCGCTGGGCGAGCCGGCTTCGGCGCGCGGCTATCCGCCGTCGGCCATTGCGATGCTGCCCAGCCTGATCGAGCGCGCGGGCACCGATGTGCATTCGGGCGGTTCGATCACGGCGATCTACACGGTTCTGGCGGACGGCGACGACGGCAACGATCCGGTGGTGGATTCGGCGCGCTCGATCCTCGACGGCCATATCGTGCTGAGCCGTGCGCTCGCGGAGCGCGGTGTCTATCCGGCAATCGATCTCGGTCCGTCGGTCAGCCGCGTGATGACCGATATTGCTGCGCCCGATCATATTCATGCTGCACGCGTGCTGCGCCGTCATCTCGCAACCTATGAAGAGAATCGCGATCTCGTGCTGATGGGCGCCTATCGCGCCGGCGCTGATCCCGAGATCGATGCGGCCATCGCCTGCCACCCTGCCGTGATGGAATATATCAAGCAGGGTTCGGACGAGATTGTGAGCCTTGATGACGCCGTCGCCGAACTGACCGGCGTCTTCGGCGATGCGTGATCTGAGCACCCCGAATGCCTAGGAGCGCCAAGAAGCTGGAGCGGCTGCACCGCGTGCGCACCCTCCAGCTCGATCAGGTCCGCGCCGAGGAAGCGCGCGCGCAGGCGCGCGTCAGCCAGGAAGCGCAACTGCGCCAGCGGATCGACAGCCTGGCCGAGAATGTCGCGCCGGTTATGGGCGGCGAGGGCTTTGGTGCCTCGATGATCGCCGCTGCGCATTATCGCGATCGCCTCCACCAATCGGCGCAGGCCGCGGTACGCCGCGTCGAAGTCGCCGAACAGGGCCTCGAACATGCGCGCGCGGCCACGCGTGAAGCGCGCCGCGACCAGAGCGCGATCGAGAAGCTGATCGTGCGCGAACAAGCAGATGCGACGCTCAAGATGCTGCGTCAGCTGGAAGAATTACCGCCCGCGGGGAAAAACCGGCACGATATTTGCTGATCCACGCGTGAGCCTATTCTCACGGGGATATTCCTTGATTCAAATTGCTGCATCCCTTCCCACCGTTACCGCAGGTTCGGCGCGTCCCGTGCTGCTTGCGGCCCAGAGCGGCACGAGCAACTTCGCGCTCGCGCTGAGCTCGCTGCTTACCCCCGGCGCTGCCCCCACGGCGCTGCCGGGCGAAATTCCGCTTGCCGATCTCCCGCTCGCCGCGCGGCAAATCGCTGCCGAGCCCGGCAAGGAATTGCCGGACATCGCGCTCGATCTGTCGGGCGACGAAGAAGCTCCGGAGCAAAATGGTGAAGCCGATGACGAGGCCCCGGCGGGCCAGGATCTGCCCTTCGCCTGGTTTGCGCAGCCGGCCGCGGCTGTCGCCGATGCAGCGCCTGTCGCCGCGCCGGTGATCGCTGCCAAGCCGATTGTCACGAAGCAGCTTCCTGACGAGATCGTGCTGCCCGATATGGTGCCCGGCGCGCCCTTGGTGCAGCCAAAATCCGTTGCGGGTGCGCCGCCTGTCGCCGCGCCGAAGGCTGAAGCGCAACCCGCGCCCGCGATCGACCCCGCAAATGTCGCGCCCGTCGCCACCGAGCCGAAGCGCGCCCGGTTGCCCCAGCGCTTGGCCGAACGCCCGGTGGCTGTCGCGCCGCGTGTAACGATGCCGATTGTTGGCGAACCGCCCGCTGCACCCGCAGTTTCGCCCGCTGTCGCAACCTCGCCTCTATCCTCGCCTGCGCCGGTGCCTGTGTCGGTAACCGCTCCGACGACACCGGGCCCAGTCCCGGCGATGCCCCAGACTGGTGCGTCAGATCCCGCTTCGGCAATTCCTGCTATGCCTGCGCCAGCTTCCAGCCCGGTCGCAGCAGCCGTTTCCGCACCCGCGCCGCCGGTGATTCCGTTTGGTTCAGCGTCCGTGGTCGCTCCGGTGGTCTCCGTCGCCTCTGCGCCGGAGCCGGCGGTTCCAGTGCTTCCGCTCGCTTCTGTGCCGGTCGCGGCGCCGGGGGCTACCGTACCATCGGTGCCAGCCGGTGCGCCGGTGATCGCCATTGCGCCCGAGCCGGCGCCTGCCCCGGCGGTGCCTGTCGCGGCAGCGCCGGTACTCGCTCCGGCCGCTACCATAGCCTCCACGCCCGCGCCTACGGTTACGACAGTCGCTCCTACGCCGGTTCCGACTCCGCTGGCTCCCGTTACGCTCACGGCCGCGCCCGTCGTTGCACCGCCGCTGGCGGCCGCCGTCCCGCTCGTCGCGTCGCAGACCGCGCCTCGCATAGATGCGCCGGTCCGCGAGTCAGCCCCGGCCGTGGCCGAGATCGCCGCGCCACGCGTGCGGGTTGCCGCTCCGGCTGCCCAGCCCGCGCGCCAGAAGGTGACCGACCCGCAGCAGCCGATCACGGTCGCGGCGCTGATCGCTCAGGCTTCAGTGCAGAGCGTCGGCCAGCCGCTCGCGCTCGCGCCGCTGCGCCGCACCTTTGGCGCGGTAGATCAGGCGCTGGTGACCAATATCGCCGCACCCGGCGCTGCGATCCTCCAGCAAGTCGCTGCCGCCCCTGACGCCCAGCAGGCAGCGCTCGACATGCGCCGCCAGGAATGGATGGGGAAAATGGTCGAGACGATTGAGGCGATGCGCGAAGCCGCTCCGATCAAGGAGACCCGGATCAGCCTGATGCCGGATGCGCTCGGCAAGGTAGACATTTCGGTCCGCCAGGATGGCGACCGGGTCCATGTCCATTTCGGCACCGAGACCCAGGCCGCGCGCCAGATCCTGACCGACGCGCAGCCGCGCCTCGTCGAACTGGCCGAAGCCCGCGGTATTCGCCTCGGCCAGACCAGCGTCGATTCGCAGGGTGCCGGCGCGCAATCGGGCCAGCGCCAGAACGATGCGCAGCGCCCGCAAAATCCCTTGGCACCCGCCAGCGCGCGTGCCGCGCAGGACCCGTTCACCCAATCCGATGATCGCGTCGCCTGAGACGCATGGAGACCATGATGGAAGACATTAACGACGGTACGACCCAGCCCAAGAAAAAGAAGAAGGGCAAATTGCTTCTCTTCATCGGGGCGCCTTTGCTGCTGGCCGGCGGCGGCGGCGGTGCGGCTTATGCGATGGGCTGGCTGAACGCGGCTCCCGAAGGCGCGCATGATGCCAAGGCCGATGAGCCCAAGCTCGTGCCCAAGAGCGAAGAGAAGAAGGCTGGGGCCGCAGGTGGCGAGGGCGAAGGTGCCGGCGCTGGTGGCAAGGCCGCGCCCGCGGGCGAAGGCGGCGACAAATATGCCTCGACCTATTACCCGCTGGAAAAGGAGTTCACCTCCAATTTGCAGGACAGCGTTCACTTCATCCAGGTCGGCGTCGCGGTGTCGACTCCGTATGACGACAAGGTCCTCACCAACATCAAAACCCATGAGGTCGCGATTCGCTCGGCAGTGCTGATGGCGCTCGGCGAAACCAGTGAAGACGAGGTTTTCACTGCCGCGGGCAAGAAGGGAATGCAGAAGCGCCTGGCTGACGCAATCAACGCCGTTCTTAAGGAAAAGGAAGGTTTTGGGGGCGTCAGTAACGTTTACTTTACCAATTTCATTGTTCAGTGAGGCATGGTTAACGCCTCTTCAGACACTGCGGCCGCCGAGCGGCGGGAACGCCCCAGGGCCAGCGCCGAACACGCGCCGGCTTTGGGCAGCGTAAACCCGAATCCGTTTGGCGACCTCGTCACGCTGCAGCACCTGAGTGCGCGGCTGGCGAAGGGGCTGAAGCCGGTTTTCGAAGATATCGTGCGCAAGGACCTTCGGACCTTTGCGGAGCCGCTCGTCGTGCAGCGTTATGCGGATTATAAGGCGGAGCGCGGGGGCGCTCTTGCTGCATGGTCCCCGCTGACGATGGGCGGCGCCCGCCAGCGCGCGCAGGTGGTGTTCGAGGGTCGCCAGTTACTCGAAATGCTCGATGCCTTTTTCGGCGGCGACGGCGAAGCGCCCAATCCGATGCCCACCGAATTTACGCCAGCGGCAGACGCGTTGATCGCGCGGATCACCAACGCACTTGTCCGCCCGCTCGAAAGCGCCTGGGAGCCGTTGACCCGCGTCTCGTTCCGCGCCGAGGGCAGCTTGAACTTCGCCCAGCCCGCCGAAATGAACGGCGACGATCCGGTTGTCGTCACGCGCTTCGGGATTGCCGAAGGCGATCACAAGCCCAGCTTCGTCGACATCATCTACCCGGTCGCGACGCTCAAGCCGCACACCGCGTCGCTGATGGTCAAGGTCCATGACAAGCCAGAAGAGGTCGAGCCCGAATGGCGCTCGGGGCTCACGCGCGCAGTGATGAACGTGTCGCTGCCGGTGCGTTCGGTGCTGTGCGAGCCGAGCATCTCGCTTGCCCGCCTCATGGAGCTCAAGGCCGGCGATATCATCCCCGTCGAATTCGGCACCGAAGTGCCTGTGATGGTGGCGCATCGCCGCCTCGGCACCGGCCAGGTCGGCACATCCAACGGCCGCGCCGCGGTCCGCCTTTCTTCCATTGAACCGATCAATCCAGAGGATTTCCGATGAACGACATGACCGGGAGCTTTCCCGTCGAAGCAGCGGTGACGACCAATTTTCACCTGCTGCAAGACGTGGACGTCAAGCTGACCGTGGAAATCGGATCGACTCAGCTCACGCTGCGCGAATTGCTCGCGCTCGGCGAATCGAGCGTGATCGAGCTGGACCGCGAAGCCAATGAATTGCTCGACGTGTTCGTCAACGGAACGCTGATCGGTCGCGGCGAAGTCGTCACCGTCGGCGAGAAGTTCGGCGTGCGGATGACCGAGCTGGTTTCCCCTGAAAAGCGCACGGCGAAATAACATGATGTGGTCGTACATCCTCAAGCTGGTGATCCTGCTCCCGCTCGTCTGCGGACTGCTGATCGGCTGCCTCTATGCGTGGCGCAAGCTTGAGGCCCGCCTGCCCAAGAATCAGGGCACGCGCATGGTACAGGTCACCGAGACGATGATGCTCGCGCCCGGCCTGCGCCTCGCGGTGATCGAGTTTGAGGGGCAGAAGCTGCTCTGCTCTGTCAGCCGCACGGGCGTTACGCTGGTGGACAAGAAGGCTCTATAATGCGCGCGCTCGTCTCCGCACCGCGCACCGTGGGTGGCCGCGCGGCGCTGTTTATCGGCATCCTCGCTTTCCTCGTGTTGTTCGCCTTCCCGGCGTTCGCGCAGGGCGTGGCTCCCGTCACGCCGCCCGCAGCACCTCCGGGCACGGGCGAAGCAATTGATCGCGCGCTCGGCCAGCTTGGCGGCGGGGACGCACCCTTGAGCATGTCGCTCCAGGTGCTGATCATCATGGGGCTCCTTTCGGTGCTCCCCGGCATCCTGCTGATGATGACCAGCTTCACGCGGATCATCATCGTGCTCTCGCTGCTGCGTCAGGCGCTCGGCCTGCAGCAGACTCCGCCCAATCAGGTGCTGATCGGCCTCTCGCTTTTCCTCAGTTTCTTCGTGATGGCGCCGACGATCAACCAGATGAACACGACGGCAATCCAGCCTTATGCCGCCGGCCAGATCAACGCGACGCAGATGATCTCGACCGCAGGCGATGCGCTGCACGCTTTCATGATCAAGCAGACCCGCAACAAGGACGTGAAGATGTTCGCTGACATGGCCAAGGCGCCAGCGTTTGCGAGCCCCAGCGATGTGCCTTTTTCGGTGCTGCTGCCGGCCTTCATCACCAGCGAATTGAAGACGGCGTTTCAGATCGGATTTTTGATTTTTTTACCTTTCATCGTCATCGATCTCGTCGTGGCCACAGTGCTCATGTCGCTCGGCATGATGATGATGTCACCAACCATTATATCGTTGCCCTTCAAGCTGTTGCTGTTCGTCCTCGTGGACGGGTGGGCACTGACGATGGGTTCGCTTGCCGCCAGTTTCGCGAGTTAGCCTAGATGGACGCAGATTATTTCATGACCGTCGCGCGCGAGGCCATCTGGATCCTCGTTCTGGCTTCGGCACCGATCCTGATCCCGGCGCTGGTGTCGGGCCTGATCCTCGGCATGGTCCAGGCTGCCACCTCGATCCAGGAGCAGACGCTTACCTTCGTGCCGAAGCTGATCGTCGTGGCGATCAGCATCGTGATCTTTGGCGGCATGATCCTCGGGCTGCTCGGCGATTTCACCACCAGCATCTTCGAGCGCATCCCGGACCTCGTGAAATAGCGCAATGATGGGCTTCGGTCTCTCGATCGAGCCGCAGCTCTGGGCGCTCCTGTTCGCGATGGTGCGAGTGGGGGCGGCCTTTATTGCGGCTCCCGTCTTCAGCGCCGTATCGGTGCCGCTGCCCGCGCGCATCGCGCTGACCGGCGCGATCGGCGTGCTGGTGCTCAGCACCGCCAAGATCACGCCGCCGACCGAGATTTTCGCGCTCTCCACCTTTCTGATGATCGCCAGCGAAGCTCTGATCGGCCTCGCCATCGGTTTCATTCTCCAGGTCGCCTTTTCCGCGCCGATGATCGCTTCCGAAATTATCGGCATGTCGATGGGCCTCGGTTTCGCCAACGCCGTCGATCCCAATAGCGGCACCTCGACCCCGGCGCTCGGCCAGTTCCTCTCGCTGCTGCTGACGTTGCTGTTCCTCGCGGTCGATGGGCACCTCGTCCTCGTCGAG
The DNA here is from genome assembly GCA_004173185.1 of Sphingomonadales bacterium. GTDB lineage: Bacteria > Pseudomonadota > Alphaproteobacteria > Sphingomonadales > Sphingomonadaceae > Sphingomonas. Next base: position 32,166 of record SEFZ01000007.1, read on the forward strand.
CTGATCGTGCGCAGCTATGAAGCGATGCCACCCGGCGAATGGATCGCGCCCGAGCGGCTGATGGGCATTGCGATGTTCGGCGGATACGCATTCCTCGCGGGTCTGTTGCTGGCGCTCCCGGTCGGCTTCCTGCTGCTGTGCCTCAACATCGTCGTCGGCATGCTCAGCCGCGCCGCGCCGGCGCTCAATCTGTTTGCAGTCGGCCTGCCCGCCAGCCTCGCAGTCGGCGTTGTCGCCATCCTGCTCGCGCTTCCCGCGATGGGCGATTATCTGCTCGTGATCATTCGCACGGCGCTCGATACCGCGCCCGATCTGGTGTTCAGCTGATGGCGGAGACCAGCGGCGAAAAGACAGAAGCCCCAACACCCAAGCGCAAGCGCAAGGCGGTAGAGGAAGGGCAACTTCTAAAATCGAAGGATTTCGGCACCGCGCTGGTGATCCTGCTCGGCTGCGCGTGGATGGCGTTTTTTGGCGGCGGGCTGATGGCGGCTTGCAAGGGCGTCATGACCGCAAGCTTCTCGTTCGGTCGCGGCGACGTCGAACATTTCGAGCCTTGGCGTCCGCTCGAGGCTGCCGGGTGGCAATTGGTGCTTCCGATCGGCAGCCTGTTCGCCATCGCGATGATCGGCGCGATCCTCAGCCAGGCCACGCTCGGCTCATTCGGCTGGAACAACAAATCGATGATGCCAAAGGCGTCGCGGATCAATCCCGCCGCGGGTCTCAAGCGCATGTTCGGGCCAACCGGCTGGATCGAGCTGGGCAAGTCGCTGCTCAAGGTCGCGCTCCTCGGCAGCATCGGCGCATGGATGCTAATGTCGCTCACCCAAAGCTCGCTCGGGTTGCTCGCGCTCGATATTCAGGCCTCGGCAGGCACGCTCGGCACGCAATTCATAACGCTGATGTTCGTCATGGCCTCGGGCTTGCTCGTCATCGCCGCGATCGATCTGCCGATCCAGATGTTCCGTCACTTCCAGCAGCTCAAGATGACCAAGCAGGAAGTGAAGGAGGAGCATAAGGAAAGCGAAGGCTCGCCGGAGCTCAAGGGCATGCAGCGCCAGCGCCAGCGCGAAATTCTGAAAGGCGGCTTCCGCAAATCGGTTGGCACGGCGCATGTCGTGCTCACCAACCCGACGCACTTCGCCGTCGCACTGCGTTACGAATCGGGCAAGGATCAGGTGCCGGTCGTCGTCGCCAAGGGGCGTGGCCAGACCGCATTGGCGATCCGCGAACTCGCCGCCGAGATGCAGGTGCCGATGCTCGAAGTCCCGGTGCTCGCCCGCGCCGTCTATTTCACCAGCCGTGAAGGGCAGGAGGTTCGCGACGATCTCTATCAGGCGATCGCCATCGTCCTCGCCTTTGTTTTCCAGACGAACAACAAAGCGGGCGGAAGCATGCCGCCGGTCACCGTGCCCGACACCGCACTTTTCGACGAACACGGACAGAAAATGGCGCGCGCGAGCTAAACTTCGCGACCGTTCTGCCGCTTATCGGGACAGGAGATTTTATGGCCATCGAGTCGATTGCAAAGACGCTGGGAACCGGATCGGGCATCGACATCTCGTCGCTCGTGACCCAGCTCGTCGAAGCGCAATATGCGATGAAGAACCAGGCGTTGACCGCGAAGGCGGACGCGCTGACTGCCAAGATCTCGACCGCTGCCGAAGTGAAGAGCAATCTCACCCAGTTCGCCAGCGCGCTTGCTTCGCTTACCAGCGGCACGACGCTGAGCACCCAGCCGACCAGCTCGAACACCAGCATTCTGAACGTCACCGGCCTGACCGGTGCCAAGCTTCAGGGGCTCAGCGCCAATATCGAAGTGCGCCAGCTCGCCCAGTCTCAGGTCGCCAGCACCAACGCCTTTGGCGATGGCGCGACCCACGATTTCGGTACGGGTTCGCTGACGCTGACCTTCGGCACCTCGACGGTGGTGGGTGAAGATATGACCGGCTTCGTCGCAGGGGCGGCGGCACCGGTCAGCATTCCGATCGGATCGGGCAACACCACGCTTGCCGGCGTCGCGCAGGCGATCAACGCCGCCAATGCCGGGGTCACGGCATCGATCATGACCGACAGTTCGGGCGCGCGTCTTGTCGTCAAGGGCGCAACCGGCGCATCGCAGGCATTCACGCTACAGGGCTCGGGCGGCACGCTCGCTGATCTGGACATCGGCGTCGGCGCGGCGGGCTCGACGGTCAACACCAATGCGCAGGACGCAGTGGTCGCGCTGGACGGCGTGCAGACCACGCGCCCGACCAACAGCATCTATGGCCTGATCGAAGGCGTGAAGATCGATCTGGTCGCGGCCTCGATCGGTACCAAGGTCAATATCGGTGCCAAGGCCCCGGCCGATACGATCAAGACCACCGTCGCCAATTTCGTCGCGACCTATAATGAGGTGTACCGGATCGTGAAGGCCGCGGTTGATCCCACGACGGGTCCATTGCGCGGCGATGCTGCGGCCAAGGAGCTGCTGCGCTCGCTCAAGTCTATCTCGATGAGCCCGCTGGTCGACAATCCGGTGGAGGGGGCGCCCTCGACGCTGTCCGGCATCGGCGTGGCGACCCAGCGCGACGGCACGCTCAGCGTAGATGCCGCGCGGCTGACCACGGCGCTTAACAACTACCCTACGCAGATCGAGGCGATGTTCGCCGCCAGTGCGGGCCTGACCAAGGTGATGAACGCGATCTCTGACAAGGCGATCAGCAAGGTGACCGGTCTGGGCGCCAGCGAACAGACCTACACCAAGCAGCAGTCCGATGTTGCCGTGGATCGTGAAGACGCCGCCGCCGCCGCCGAAAAGCTGCGCACCCGGATGACTCGCCAGTTCGCGGCGATGGACAGCCGCGTTGCCGCCTACAAATCCACCCAGAGCTTCCTGACCAATCAGGTTGCAGCTTGGAACAAGAGCTGATGCGTTACGCTACTGCCCTCGCGCGCGACCCCGCGGCCACCTATCGCCAGATCGACGTGGCGGGACGCACCAGCGGTGCCGATGCGCATGCGCTGGTCGATCTTCTCTATCGTGAAGGCGTCTCGGCCTTGCGCTCGGCCGCCTGGGCGATGGAAAACGGCCAGCCGACCATCAAGAGCGAGCGTATCTCACGTGCCACTGCCGTGCTGTTCGCGCTCGAAGCGGGGCTCGATTTCAAGCTGGGCGGCGAAGTGTCGCGCACGCTCGCGACTTTCTATCATGGCCTACGCCAGCAGATCCTGAGCGTCAGCCTTGGCCGCGACCCCGCGCCGCTTCGTGACGCCGCTGATTCGCTCGAAGAGATTGCCGGTGCCTGGCAGACTGTGCGCAGTGCATCGTAACCACGCGGTATATCGCACATTTACCAAATTGTGACGGTGCCGGGATAAACTGCCGCGCATGGATCAAGCTTCGGCACCCTCTGGCATGCGACGTCGCGCGACGCGTACGATTCTCGCCGTGGACGACAGCCGCGCCAATCTGAGCATTCTCGCCCAGAGGCTCGGCAATCTCGGCTATCTCGTCGTACTCGCTGACAGCGGCACGCAGGCACTCGAGCTGATCTCGGCGCGCGGTTTCGATCTGGTTTTGCTCGCCAAGGTAATGCCCGAACTCTCCGGCATTCACGTGCTCCAGGAAGTCCGCAGCATGCGCGATACCGCCGATCTGCCGGTAATCGTGCTGACCGAGAACGATGCGCTCGGCGCTGTCGAAGCTCTGGTAGCTGGGGCCGACGATTATCTCGTCCGTCCGTTCGATTTTGAAGTGCTCGCCGCGCGGATCGGGCGCGTCCTCGCCCGCGCTGATCGGATCGAGGAACTCAAGCGCTCCAACCTCGCGCTCGACGCCCGCATCGCTGCGCGCGCGATCGAATTGGGCGAATTGCGCACCGAACTCGCGGTGGCCAAGGCCGAACATGCGCGGCTGAGCGCCTAACGTTCGAACCAATGCCGGGCGATGAAATATGCACCAACGGCCACCCCAAGCACCACGCACAGCCAGAATACGCCCCAGAACGCCCATTGCTCATGCGCAAAGGGTATCCCGGCCACGTTCATTCCCAGCAGCCCGGTGATGAAGGTCAGCGGCAGGAACACCATCGCGACCACAGCGACGATCAGCGAGCGCTGGTCGATCTGTTCGGCACGCAGATCGGTGAGCGTTTCATGGATCAAAGCGGCGCGCTCGCGGATGCTTTCCAGTTCCTCGGCCATGCGTGCGGCGCGATCTGCGGCGGCGGCCAGATGCAGCCGGTCATCCTCGCCCAGCCAGCCTGCCCCCAGATTGGCGAGCTTCTCCAGCGCGGCGCGCTGCGGCACGAGGAAGCGGCGATAACCGATCGCCTGCACCCGCGCCTGATTGACCAGCCGGCGCAATTCGAAGGCGCGGCTGGTGACGATCTTCTCCTCGCAATCGTCGAGCGAATCGCCGAGATCGGCCACCACGGGATCGAGTTCCTCGGTGATCGCCTGTGCCAGCGCTGCGATCAGATCGCCCGGATCGAGGATCGTTCCGGCTTCGATTGCGGCGCGGACGATCGGAATCGCGTTCAGATGTTTGCGCGTGACCGAGAAGACTTGCCCCTCCAGCGCGTACATTCGGATCGAAGCGAGCGGATCGGAGGCGACCATCTCCTCCGACGAAAGCCCGCGCAAATTGATCACCGCCCCGGCGCCGACAGCGTCGCAGCGTGGCCGCGTCTCGACAGCGGTCAGCGCTTCGATGAGATAGGGCGAGAGTTCGGCCGAACCGCCCAGCCAGGCCTTGGCGCGCTCGTCATTGGTGGTGAGGTGGATCCAGGTCAGGTCGGCCTTTTGCCCAAGCGCCTGTTTGAGTGGCACTTCCTCGGCCTTGCCGCTGCGCACGAGGTAAGCGAACCCGCTCATTCGGCCATCTCCAGATCGATCGACAGGCCCGGTCCGGGATCGGCGGGCACCGTCCCGCAGAGTCGTAGCGCATCGGCCCGCGCTCGGTCGAGGATCGCGGTCGGCACATCGGCGCGGTGATAGACGCGCTCGGCAGCCGCCAATGCGCGCGCCTGCCGCAGGGTGAGATCGTCGGGATCGGGCGAGGTCAGGATGAAGCGCAGTAATTCCGGCGTGGCGGCGTCGCCATCCAGCACTCGCGCCACGACATCGCCTTCGAGGCTGTCGAGCGCCGCGCCGATCGCCCGGCGGCGGTCGGCCATGTCGGGCCAGCGCTTGCGGATTGCAGGGCGCGCGGCGTGGAGATCACTGGCCAGCTTGCCCAGACCGGCGGGCAGGATGGTCTCCAGCTTCTGGCGCAAGGCCGCCGCGAGCCCCGCCGAAACCCCTCCGGTGCCCACCGCGACCAGCACCGGATCACGATCGACAATCGCAGGCAAAGTGAAGTCGCACAGGTCCGGGCGGTCGACGGTGTTTACCAGCACGCCTCGCGCACGAAGCTCGGCAACCACTGCATCAGGCTCATCGATGGCAACAATCGCCAGTGCTGCCTGCTCTTCGACAATCACCGCGCCCGCGCGCTCCAGCAGCCGCCGTTTGGCGTCCGCCGCTTCGCCGCTGCCGATCAGGATCACCGGCCGCCCCGCCAGCCGCATGAAGATCGGCAGGGCGGCCCAACTCATTTGAGCCAGGCCGGCACTTGCTCTTCGCCCATGATCGCCTCGGCTGAGACGCGCTTGGCGACTACTTCGAACTTGTCACCCGAAACCAGTACCTCGGGCACCAGCGGGCGGCTGTTATACATGCTCGCCATCGTCGCACCGTATGCGCCCGCCGAATGGAGCACCAGCAAATCGCCGCTCTCGACCAGGTCCATCTCGCGGTTTTTGGTGAAGACGTCGCTGCTCTCGCAGACGGGTCCCGCGACACTTGCGGTAAATTTCTCGCCGCGCGGCTTTACTGCCGACACGTCATGATGCGCGTCATACAGCGCAACGCGCGCCAGATCGTTCATCGCCGCATCGACGATCACATAGGGATCGCCGACACCGGGCTTCACCCACAATACTTCGGTGAGCAGCATCCCGGCATTGGCGGCGATCGCCCGGCCCGGCTCGAACATTAGTTCGACATCCCAGCCCGCCGTTACCCGCGCAACCATCTCCCCGAATGCGTCGGGCGACGGCATCACGTCGCCTGCCTTGTACGGCACGCCCAGCCCGCCGCCGAGATCGACATGGGTGATCGTGTGGCCTGCCGCGCGCAACTCCGCGACCAATTCGCCGACGCGCGTGAACGCAGCTTCGAGCGGCGTGAGGCTGCTCAACTGGCTACCGATATGCACCGCGACACCGCGCAGGTTCAGTCCCTCCAGCGGCGCGAGCCTATCGAAGATCGCCCGTGCCTGATCGATCGGCAGGCCGAACTTGTTTTCCTTCTTGCCGGTCGAGATCTTGTCATGCGTTCCCGCATCGACATCGGGGTTCACCCGCAGCACTGCCGGGGCGCGCAGCCCCTTCGCCGCGGCGATCTGCGCCAGCACGACGCCTTCTTCTTCCAGCTCCAGGTTGAACTGGCCGATCCCGGCATCCAGTCCCTGCGCCAGCTCGGCGCGGGTCTTGCCAACGCCTGAGAAAACGATGTCCTTGGCCGCCATGCCCGCTGCCATCGCGCGAGTCATCTCGCCGCCCGAGACCACGTCGGCACCAAAGCCTTCATTGGCCAGCACGCGCAACACTGCGAGATTGGGATTGGCCTTCACCGCAAAGGCGACATGCGTGCGCGAGCCCGCCTTGGCGACCCCGGCCTTATAGACCTGTGCGTGCCGCTGGAGCGTCGCAGTCGAATAGACATAAACAGGCGTGCCAACTGCTTCGGCGATGGCCGAAAGCGCGACGTCTTCGGCGTGCATCTCGCCACCGATCACTTCGAAATGGTTCATGAAATTGGGTCTTTGCGTCAGTTGGGAGGCGGCAGGTCGAATTCGTCGCTGCGCCGTTTATCCGAGCTTTCGATCAAATCGTCGCTGCGGGCGGGCCGGGTCTGGACCGGCGGCTTGAGCAGGTCGTCTGCGCTGGGAGTCGCGGACGCGCCATAAGGCGCGAGCGGCAGCGAGGCGCCCTGCACCGGTTTCAATTCCTCGCGCGCGCCGCAGCCCGCCAATGTGAGGGCGGCCAGAGCGCCAATCGCCAATCGCTTCATCGCGCTTCCTCCTCGCGGGCCTTGCGCGCCGCCGCCACGCTTTCGCGCACACGCATCGGCGCGGTGCCACCAAAGCTGGTGCGGCTCGATACCGATGCATCGACGCTCAGAACGCCGTACACCCGGTCATCGATCCTGTCGTCGATTTCACGCAGCTGCTCGATACCAAGCTGATCGAGTCGTATGCCCGCCGTCTCTGCCGCCGCCACCGCACGTCCGGTGATATGATGCGCCTCGCGGAACGGCACCCCCGCTTCGCGCACCAGCCAGTCGGCCAGATCGGTCGCGGTCGAAAAGCCCGTCTCGGCGGCGGCGCGCATCCGCTCCAGCCGGAACGTCGCGCTTTCGATCATCCCGGTCATCGCCGCGATGGAGAGGCCCAACAGATCATGCGCCTCGAATACCGGCGGCTTATCGTCCTGCATGTCCTTCGAATAAGCGAGCGGCAGCCCCTTCATCGTGATCATCAGGCTGACCAGGCTGCCAACGATGCGCCCGCTATGCCCGCGCACCAGTTCGGCGGCATCGGGGTTGCGCTTCTGCGGCATGATGGAGCTTCCGGTCGACCATTGATCCGAGAGCGAGACGAAGCCGAACGGCTGGCTCGCCCAGATCACGAACTCCTCGGCCAATCGGCTGAGGTGCAACGCAGTCTGCGCGGCGCAGGTCAGATATTCGATCGCGAAGTCGCGGTCGGATACCGAATCGAGCGAATTGCGCGTCGGCCCGTCGAAACCGAGCGCCGAAGCCGTCGCATCGCGATCGAGGTTGAAGCCGGTGCCGGCAAGTGCCGCCGAACCCAGCGGGCACAGGTTCATCCGCGCCCGCGCATCGCGCAGCCGCGACCGATCGCGCCCGACCATTTCGAAATAGGCCATCAGGTGATGCCCCAGCGTCACCGGCTGCGCGACCTGAAGGTGGGTGAAGCCGGGCATCACGCTATCGGCATGCTCCTCGGCACGGGCCAGCAATGCGTCCTGCAAACCGCCCAGCGCCGCTTCGGCCTGATCGATCGCATCGCGCACCCACAGCCGGAAATCGGTCGCGACCTGATCGTTGCGCGATCGTGCGGTGTGCAGCCGCCCCGCGCTCGGCCCGATCCCGTCGGCCAGCCGCGATTCGGCGAGCATGTGAATGTCTTCGAGCGCGAGATCATCGGGCACGCCATCGGCTTCGAACTGCGCCGCCACATCGGTCAGCCCAGCGGCGATTCGCGCAGCATCCTCTGCCGGAATGATGCCCTGTTTGCCCAGCATCGCGACATGCGCCTGCGAGCCCGCAAGATCCTGCCGCCACATCCGCTTGTCGAAGGGGATCGAGGCGTTTATCTCGCGCATGACTGAAGAGGGCCCTTCGGCGAAGCGCCCACCCCACATCGAATTGGAGCTGTCCTTGCGCTCGACTATTGTGCTTCTCCTGTTCGCAGCACTGGCAACCGGCGGCTGCGATAGGCAATCCGCGGCTCCGGGACAAGCAAACGAAAGCTTGCCCGCGGCCAACACCTCCGAAATCGCCGACAAGGGCCAATTGGACCGATCCCACAAGGGCGAAGCCGCGCCTGATCTCCCCTTCGCCGATTCGCTCGGCAACAAGCGCACCGTCGCGCATTATGCAGGCAAGCCGGTGCTGCTGAACCTATGGGCCACCTGGTGCGCGCCCTGCGTGAAGGAGATGCCGACGCTGGACGCGCTCGCGGTGGCCAAGGGCGACGCGCTGAACGTCGTCGTAATCAGCCAGGATCTGAAGGGTGCCGAAATGGTCACGCCCTTCTTCGAGAAAGCGAAGTTCAAGAAGCTCGAACCCTGGCTCGATACGGACATCACTTGGAGCATGACGCTCGGCGCGAACCTGCCGATGACGATCCTCTACGATTCGGCCGGCAAGGAAGTCTGGCGCGTCTCGGGCGAGATGGACTGGATGGGCACCAAGGCCGCCGCGCTGATTGCAGAGGCGAGCTGAAAGGCAGCGCCGCCGCCCGATCGAACGTGGCAAGCATCCCTGCGAACGCCTTCTACGTTCAAAAGCATCAAGCTTGAATTTACTGCTTTGGTGTCACCCAGACTGACACGGGCACCACGAACTTACCCGGCGCCGGCGTGCCGATATCGACGCGATCAGGCGTGACCAGCTCTCCGGTTTCTAGATTGAACGACGCCCACGGCTTGGGCATGCGTCCGAAGCTCATTTTCTGGATGGGCTGACCGGTGGTCGAATTCATGATCGTCGCAATAACAGGCATGGCCGCTCGCTACTGATCGTCGCCGCCTATTGTCCAGCGGGTCCGTGCGTTAGCTGTGGATACCTCCCTGAACACGAGCGCATTCGCGCGACGAAACGCGATATTGGGAAACCGTTGGGTCGAGTGGAAGACAGGGGGCATAGCGCCGATCACCGCTTATTTCTCGAGTAAGAACGCCGCCGTTGCCGTGATCGCCAGTCGCGCGGCATCCTCTGGCTGGGCGCCAAGCAAGAGTTGTGCGAGCATGTGCCCAGCGAAGGTGTCGCCTGCACCGGTAGTGTCGCGAGCGGCAATCGCATTGATTGGTAACACGGTGTCCCAGCCATCCACCCACAGCATCACGCCTTCGGTGCCGCGCGTCTCAACCTGTAACGTTGCCGGGGGAATCGGTGCCGATTCGATAAACGCGCGTTCCGACTTGTTGAAAAAAACGAAGTCAGCGCGCGCCAGCAAGCGCGCGCGCAGATCGAGCGGAAAGCAGGCGCGATCGGCTTTGACGATCCACGCCAGACGCTGACCGGGGCGCAGGCCGTCGAGAATCCGGGCGGTGACCGCCGGGTTTCCGGCGCTGACGCATATCAGATCGGCTGCGGCGAGCGTGGCGGATTGTGCCGCATTCAGCCGATCGGGGGCGGTTCCTGCATCGAGAAAGCATCGATAACCGCCATCGTCCTGATGGACCAGCATGCATAACGGCGTCCGCGTCGCGTCGCTGCAATCGATCGCCGCTTCGTCCAGCCCCGCCGCCTGGCAGGCGCGGCGGTACGCGTCACCAGCCGGATCGCGCCCGATCGCCACCAAGGGGCTGGCGGTGATGCCCAGCGCTGCGAATTGTGCGCTAGCGTATAGCGCTGCTCCGCCGGCACGCGGCCAGGCTGCGGGGTGGATTTTTACCGGCACCGTCGTCTGGTGAATGTCCGCCGAGGCGTCCATCACGTAATCCAGCGTGGCAAAGCCACTGACAATCGCGCGCAACGCCATGCCGCCCCTTTTTTGAATCCGCTTGCACCCTCGTCGGCAAGATGCGAATGAACGTCAAGGTTAAACGTTTCATAAAAGCGTAACCAGATGGTGGGACGGGTGAGTTTCAGGCGCAAAATACCACGCGGGGGACCGAAATGATGAACATGCGAAATTGCCGGATGCTGGCTGCCACGATCCTGATGACCAGTGTGTCGCCCTGGGCGATCCAGGTGGCGCACGCCCAAACCGCCCTTCCCGAAACGCCGGCCGATCAGGACGAGATCACCGTGACAGGCGCGCGCATCGGTGCCGGCCAGAGCCGCGCGACCGCGTTGCTGACCCGCGACGATATCGCGGAACGCCCGCTCGGCGCCGATATTACCCAGAGCCTGGCAAAGGTTCCCGGCGTGCAGGTTTCGACCGGCGATGCGCGCGGCGGCAGCTTCTCGTTCGAGCTGTACGTGCGCGGTCTCAACAAGGAGCAGGTCGGCCTGACCATCGATGGCGTTCCCAGCGGGGATGCGCGCTTCAACGGCGGCTCGCCGCCGCAACGTTTCATCGAGTCGAGCAACATCGGCAGCATCACCGTCTCACAGAGCGCCGGCGACATCGGTGCGCCGTCACGCTTCGCGCTGGGCGGCTTTATCGACTTCGCGACCGACGATCCGCGTGCCGAGGCCGGTGCAGCGATTGAGGTCGGCTATGGGTCGTACGACTTTCACCGCCAATATTTCCGAATCGACAGCGGCGAGATCGCCCGCGGCCTGAGCGCCTATGCGAGCTTTTCCAACCAGGCCAATGACGTCTGGGCCGGCCCGAAAAGCCGCTCATCCTATCGCGATCATGCCGAGTTCAAGATCGTCCAGAAGTTCGACGGCGGCTCGTTCATCAAGGCGCGGGTGAGCTACAACAACCAGCGTGACAATGATTTCAACATCATCACCCAGAACGAATTTCTAGCCAATCCGCGCAGCGATCGTGCCAACGACAGCGTCTCCGGCATCCCCGCTGTCGATGTCGATTATGGCGGCGCGCTGGGCGGCACGCGCAAGGACTTGCTGGCCTATTTCAACACACGCTGGCAGGTGGGCGAGCACTTCCAGATCAACGTGAATCCTTATTACCAGACGCTGCGCGGCGAATCCTATCGCTATCAGGACCGCGCCCGCGCCCTGGCGGGCACCAATCCCTATGCGGTGACCGGTTACAATACCAATGGCGGCGCGATCCGGCCGGCGTTGACGACCCTGCGCAACAGCGCCGTCGTCGGCGGGCCAGCCGATATGCGGATCACGCCGCGAAACCGCGATCGGTATGGCGCGACCGCCGAATTGAAGGCGGAGAATTTGGTCGCCGGGCATAGCTTTCGCATCGGTGGTTGGTGGGAAGGAGGCGATTCCGACGAAGAGCGCCGCTTCTACCGCGTGCTCAATCCGGTCGCGGGCATCGCCTATGACCGCTCCTTGCTGAACTATGTCGAATATAAGCGCTCGACCACGATCGAGACGACGATGCTCTATGCGCAGGATCAATGGGCGATCGTCCCCGATCTGGTGCGGCTCGATGCCGGCGTCACCTGGTTCAACGTTCAGTATAAAGCGCGTTCCCCGCTCGAATATTCGGCGGCGATCGATTTCTCGCAGCAGTCGGGACTGAAGCCGAAGGTCGGCCTGAGCGTGAAGCCGGCGCGTGGCATCGAAGTGTTCGGCGGCTATGCCCAGAACTTTGCCGGGATCCCCGAGGATGCGTTCCTGGGTTCGACCGCGGTCATCGCACCCAATGATCTCGATCCGATCGAGACCGAGAATTTCGATCTCGGCATCCGCTATACGACGCCGCATTTCGCCGCGTCGGTGCAAGCCTATTCGGTGCACCTCAAGAACAATATCGGCATCGTCCCGCGCGACCCGACTGTGATCGATCCCGACGAGATCGTGCGCGGTAACGTCGCCACCAGAGCCGCGAATATCCAGGGCACCCGCACCAAGGGTGTCGAGGTCACGATGCTGGGCGACCTGGGTCCGGTCGATTATTATCTGAGCTATTCCTATGCCGATGCGCGCCATGACAATCCTGCCCTGGGCAGCGCGGCTCGCAAGAATCTGGCATCGGTGGCGGTCATCGGCGGCGCTCGGGTGCGCGATATTCCCGAGCATAGTGCTTATGGTCAGATCGGCATCAAGCCCGTCGAGAACGCGAAGCTCAGCGTGACGGGGCGCTATGTCGGCGAGCGCGTCGGCGGGCATATCGTCGCACCGACCACCTTTGCTGAGATTGGCGTAGAGACGCTTCCCGATTACGCGGTGTTCGGGGTCCTGGCGAGCTACGACATGCCCCGGGTTGGGCCGTTTGCCGGCATCCGCATGCAGTTCAATGTCGATAATATTTTCGATGCGAATTATCTGGGCGCGGTGTCCAGTTCGACCGCCACCCAGCCGGAGTTCGGGCTGCCGGGCCGCACGCTCGATCGCTATTTCATCGGTGCGCCGCGCACCTACACGCTGTCGCTGCGCGCTGCGTTCTAAGGGTCAGCGGGCCACGTCGAGCGTGACGAGCGTGGTCGGCTGGTCGGCATCGAAATTGCTGTCGGTGATCAGCAGCAATCGACCCTGGGCGTCGCCGCCGTGCGGCGCCCAGGCCATTCCCTCGATATTGGTGAGGGGCGGGCCCGGCACGGTGTCGAAATCGAGCAACAGCGTTTTGGTGACCGGGCGGACATTGGCCGGCAGCGGGCGTTGCGACACGACGTCTTCGCCGCTGCGCATGTCCGCCACATAAAGCCGGGTGTGATAGGCGAAGCTGCCATCGGGCTGCTCGATGCCCGAGCGTTCGAGCACCAACAGGCGATGCGCGTCCAGCGCCAGGATTTCGGATATGCCATTGTCCGCCCGCCGTCCGCCATTGGCGAAGCGGATCGGGTCGAGCCGATAGGCGAACTGGTTGACAGCGCCGTCCGCTCCGATCCGCGTTAGCCGCGTCAGTGCCGGCCTGCCCAGGCCTGCGGCGGGGCCATCCTCGATCAACGGCGCTTCGAGTGACAACCACAGCGCGCCATCCGCCGCGAAGCTCAGCCCTTCGATCGATGCGTTCGGGCGCGGCCCGCGCAGGCCGGCGGAATCGAACGCGAAGTGCCCGGGCAGCGCGATCTGGCTCAGATAGCGCCCGTCGCGGGTCATCCGCCGCACTGACGGGCCAAATCCGCCGCCACCCTCACTGGCCCAGATCAGCATCCGGCCATCGGCGCGGATCGCCTCGCCATCCGCAACCTCGCCCTGCGATCGGTCGCGCGCGAAGGTTTGCCCGCGGGCATCGCGCAGGCTGTGAACCGATAGGACGCGCAGCACCGGCATGCCATTTCGCGGCAGCAGACGCGCCACATAAAAGCGCGCCGGGGCATGCTCCGAGCGGTCGTCGCTGATCATATACCAGCGGCCGCGCGCGTCTCGATCGATCCCCGAAATGCCGCCGAAGCCGCCCGAGAGTTCGGGCGGCACTTCGACGGTCGAGCGGCCGGCATAGCGCACCGCAATTTGGGCAAACGCATCCGATGTAAATGCCAGCCCCGCGAGCGCGGCGGCGGCGAGAAGCCGGCGCGCGATCAGCTTGCCGGCACCCGGCTATGGGTGATCATCCGCTCCACGAACAATCGCTCGACCGCGCCCGCCGTAACCGTGCGGCAGACGCGCTGTGCCGGAACGTCGTCCCACGCGCCCGGCGGGAACGATTGGTCGAGCGGGCGCTGGATGGTTTGGCCACGGGCAATCCCGTCGATCGCGACGCGCAGCGGGCCTTCCACCGTTTCGAACAGATCGGGGTCGGTGGCGCGAATGACTGCCGCGACATCATGCAGGCAGCAACCGTCGATGCCGTCGTAATGCTTGTACATCGCGGCGTAGGAGCGCGAAATTTCGTAGAGGAACTGGCCTGCTTCCCCGGCTTGTTCGGCCATCTGCGCAGCAGTGGCGTTCCGCAGGATGCATTCGGCGGTCACGTCCAGCCCAACCACGGTGACCGGCCAGCTGGCGGTAAACACCAGATCGGCTGCTTCGGGGTCATTGGCGATATTGGCCTCCGCTACCGGCGAGACGTTGCCGCGGCGGCCACCATAGCCGAATGCGCCGCCCATCACGATGACTTCGCGGATCTGGCCCGCGAGCTCGGGGGCAAGACGCAGCGCCAGCGCAAGGTTGGTCAGCGGGCCAACCGCAATCACGGTAAGCTCGCCCGGCATTTCGCTCGCCATCCGGACCAGGAACTCGGCGGCGCTCTCAGGATGCGGCGTCGGCATGCCGAAGTGCGACAGGTCGGCCGCGCCCAGGCCGTTCTCGCCATGGATATGCACGGGCGCGGGGCGGCGTTCGCTTTCGATTGGCTGCGCGGCCCCTCTGCGCACCGGCGCAGCGATGCCGAAGCGTTCGGCGAGATAATGGGCGTTGCGCGTCGTGGTATCGACATCGGCATTGCCGAAGACGGTGGTGATGCCCACCAGATCGAGCGCCGGGCTGGCCTCGATCAGGAGCAATGCCATCGCGTCGTCGATGCCGGGATCGGTGTCGAAGATCACCTTGCGGGTCACGATTGCACCCGATCGCCATAAACGGCGCGGCACACCATTTCGCACTTCGCCAGATCGAGCAGGCCGTCGCTGCGAATCTGCGATTCCATGTCGATCCAGTAGAGCGCACCAGGCGGGGCTGCGATCGCGCGCAGCACATCGCTTACCGTGTCGGGGCCGATCCCGCCGGAATAACCGCAAAATGGGCCGTCGGCGGCCAGAGCAGGCCAGCGATCCGGGCAAATGCCCGTGCCGAAAGAGACGTCGTACAGCCAGTCGACCCCGGTATCGGCAGGGAAATCGCTTTTGCATTGGAGCACGGTGCGGACGCCGTGCCGCCGGCCGAAACGCGCCGTCGCTGCGGTCTGGTGGGTGTCGCTGCCCGCGAAGCTGTGATTGACCTGGACCCGCTGGACCCCGGCAATGTCGGCCACTGCCGTGTCGGGCGTCGCCACAATCGCGCGCGCCGTGGCGCCGCACACATGCGCCGCCCAACGCAGCCCGACCCCGCTTAGCAGCGCCTGCCGCGTGTCAAAGTCCGGAAACAGTGGATCGCCGCTGCGGTCGGGATCGACCAGCAGGCCCCATTCGATCGGATAGCGCGCGGACAGGGCAATCAGGCCCGGCAGCAAATCGGCGCGATCGACTCCGGTAAAGGCAATAAAGGCGGGAGGCTGGATCATGGATACGGTCAGACCAAAGTAAACAGCGCGCCGACGATCGTCGCCGACAGGCAGGTGGTGAGAAAGGCGGCGGCGAGCGCGCGAAAGCCGAGCGCGATGATGTCCTGCGCGCGCTCGGGCGCCATCGCGGTGAGTGCTCCGATCAGGATCGCAACGCTGCCGATATTGCCGAAGCTGCCGAGAGCGTAGGTGAGCATCAGGAGGCCCTTGGGGCTGATCGCGTCGGCTGGCATTGCGAGCAGGCCGCCATAAGCGATGACCTCGTTGAGCGCGACCTTGGTGCCGAGCAATTGGGCGGCGTTACCGACGTCTGCGAGCGGAAACCCCATCAACCAGGCGATAGGGGTGAACAGCCAGCCGAGGATGCCGGCGGTGCTGATCGGCGCGCCGCCAAGAGCAAAGTTGCCGAGGATTATATCGAGCAAGGCGACGGTGCCAATGAACACGATCAGCAGCGCCGCGATGTTGACTGCCATTGCGACCGCCGCGAGCGTGCCCTGAACCATCGCATCGAGTCCGCTGCGATAGGGGCTCGTCAGCTCGATCGGTGCTTCGTCCACGCTTCGCTCTGACGGGACGATGACGCGTGCCATCGCGATCGCCATCGGCGTGCTGATCAGCGTCGCAGTCAGGATATGGCCGAATGCGCCCGGAATGCGCTGCTCCATCAGCGCGCCGAGCACGATCATCATCGATCCGCCGATCACCGCCAGCCCGTCGACCATCAGGATGAACAATTCGCCCCGGCTGAGGCGCGGCAATAGCGGCCTGATCAGCAACGGTGCTTCGATCATGCCTAGAAAGATGCATGCCGATGTCGATACGCCAACCGGGCCGCTGACCCCGAACAGGCGCTGGAACAGCCACGCCGAACCGCGCACGATCACCCGCAGCACGCCCCAATGCCAAAGCAGCGCCGAGAGCGCGCCCACCAGCAGGATCGCCGGCAATGCCTGCAGGCCGAAGATGAAGGTCGAAACCGCCGGTTGGGAAGCGACAAACGGGGAGGGGGCACCAGCGAGATAGCCAAACACGAACTGCGATCCACGCGCCGCTGACACCTGCAGCGCGTCGGTGCCGCCGGCCAGCCATCGAAAGGCGCGCTCCATGATGGGCAAGCGAGTCATCAGCAGCGCCAGCACAATCTGTGCGCCAAGGCCGATTGCCAGAATTCGCCACGCGAACCCGCGCTTGGCCTCTGACAAGCCCCACACAATGCCGATAAACACCATGATACCGATCAGGGCACGTGCGACTTCGTTCATCTGATGGGCCCCATAAATGAAACGTTTCACTTAATCGAGAAGCTTGTCAAGCTCCTGCGCGGTCGGCATCGCCGCCATCGCGCCGATCCGGGTGACGGCGATCCCTGCGGCACGATTGGCCCTGTCGAGTGCCAGCGGCATCGCCATGCCGCTTGCAATCGAAGCCGCGAGCACGCCGCAGAAGCAGTCGCCCGCGCCGGTGGTATCGACGACCTTCGCGGGTTGGGCCGCCACGAACAGCGTCTCTTCGCCGCGCACGGCCACTACGCCCTTGCCACCGCATGTCACGATCACCCATTGGTCGGCAGCGTCGATCAAACGCCGGGCGAGCAAGGCGATCTCCTCGACCTCAAACGCCGCGGATACCTTGGCTTCTGCATATTCGGCTAGCTCGGTTTCATTGACGATGATCACGTCGCAGCGTGAAAATATCGCCCGTGCTTCGGCCCGGAACGGTGCCGCGTTCAGCATCCGCACGCCACCCACCTCACGGAAAAACGCCGAAACTGCGTCGATCGGCGTCTCGAGTTGCGCCAGCCGCACGCGCGATTGCGCGGGCGCGAAGGACGCCGCATCGACGCTCAGATTGGCACCGCCATGCACGATGATTGCGTTCTCGCCGTCTTGGTCGAGCAGCACGATGGCGGTCCCCGTCGCTTGTCCGTCCATGATGCGGAGGTCGGCGGAATCCACGTCTAATTTGCGCAATTCTTCCATTACCCACACGCCCGACGCGTCGGCCCCGACCGCGCCGATCAGCCGAACCGCAGCGCCTGCCTGACGTGCTGCCACGGCTTGATTTGCACCTTTGCCGCCCGGGAGTTGCAGCGTTTCCTGGGCGACGATGGTTTCGCCCGGCAGCGGCAGCCGGGCCACGCGATATATGAAATCAAGATTGATGCTGCCCAGCACCGTTACGGACATTTCGTCCACCCAAGCCTCCCCGCCTGATCTCGAATCTAAACGTTTCATATCGATCGGATAGCGCTATGTGGAGGCAAGACAAGCAACGACAGGATCAGCGTAGTGGCAGAGAGGCCGCAAAAGCGCCCGACGCTTAAGGAATTGGCTAGCGAAGCCGGCGTCTCCGTGGCCAGCGCTTCTTACGCGGTGAACGGCACTGGCTCGGTTGGCGACAAGACGCGCGAGCACATCCTCGAAGTCGCGCGCCGCATCGGCTATCGCCAGAACGCGGCGGCGCGCGCGACGAAAATTGGCCGTACCGGAACCATGGGGCTGGTCGTTCCTGATCTCACCAACCCCTTCTTCCCCAGCCTCGCACAATCGGTAATCCAGACTGCCCGCGGCCATGGCTATGGGGTGTTCGTGACCGACACCGAGGGGTCGGAACAGCTTGAGACCGAGGCTCTGGCGATGCTGGCCGATCGCGGCGTGGATGGCGTGATCTGGTTCCCGGTCCGCGACAGCGACACTTCCGCCGGAGCATTGGCCAATGTGCCCACCGTGGTGGTTGATCGTGCCATTCCGCATTTCGACACGATCCTGGCTGATTACGCGGAAGGCGGTCGGCAAGCGGCCAACCATCTGATCGAGGCCGGGCATCGCCGCATCGGCATCATTTCCGGCCCCGACGACATATTGAGCATGCGGCAGCGCTGCGAGGGCGCGATGGAAGTGATCCTGGCGCATGGCACACTCGCTTTCAGGGTGACCAATGCATTTTCGGTCGATCTCGAGCCTGCTGTGATCGACGCGCTGGACGAACAGGGCGCAACCGCGGTGTTCGCCGGCGCCGACGTAATCGCGATAGGGGTGTTGCGCCATCTGGCCGCAACGGGGCGCAGTGTCCCGGCCGACTTGTCCGTAATCGGGTTCGACGACATCCCCTGGTCGGAACTCACCGCCCCGCCGCTCACCACGATCGACCTTCCGCTTCATTCGATGGCGGCGGAAGCCGTCGAAGCTTTGATCCGGAAGATTGAACGCCGTGAAGGCGCCCGCCGAACCGTTGTCGTCAGCACCAGCCTCGTTCTTCGCGACACGGTTGCGCGCCTTAAGAGCTGATCGCTCATCCCGAGGCATAGGGCTGGGAGCGACGATATGGCCGATTCCTACGCAGATTGTGCCAGGCCAACGGCGATGGAGAGGCGGTCTGGTCCGCTCGCGGCGAGCATCAAGCCCCCACACCTTGCCGCCGTTGCCGCAATGGCTACAGCGGGCCCACATTTAGGGGTTTGATATGGTTGAGGTACGCGCGATCTACGAGCGGATGATCGAACTCGCGACTTTAGGCGATGCGGCCTGGTTCGAAAGCAATCCCAACCGCCGAATTCGCATCCGGAACGCGGTGCCTATGGAATTTAACGAGGACATCGGCCACTCGCAGACCGGAATGGTCCAGCATACGCTTGTGTTGGAAGCACAACCGGGCGTGCGTATGCGCCAGCCAGTCGCACTTGCGACGGCGGTGGAGATCGAGGCACTTGGCGACGACGAGCTGTTCGCAATTTTCATGCAAGTCGCACCGGACGGGGCGAAGGATGCCTTGAAGAAGCTGCGGTCCACGAAACTGCCGGGCGCCCCAAAGCCTGGCGGAACCCGTTCCTGAGGCTAGCCGATAGGCCGGGCCACTTCCTCGCCCCCGACCACGCGTCTTGCGCTGGGCCGCGCCTCAAACTGGCCTCGCGTTAGTGATCAGCAAATTGCGCTGGCAGCGCACCCGCCGCTAATGATCGCATTAGCTTTCGGAGTTGGCATTCGCACGGCGCGGTCGCTCGAATGCACAGGGTCGATAATAACGGGATCAGTTCCATGTGCTTGAAAGATGGCGCGCAACTTCTGGATCGGGGAACTGAGGATCAAGGCGGTCGTGCACGGGTCGTGTCCGTCGCCGATCATCACCTCCACATCCAGTCCGACGATGTCACCGAGGAACTCCGGAGCGTGGCGCAGCGGCTACCCGAAATGTTCGCGAACCTGAATCCCGCGCTGCTCCAGTCGCGCGACGGGGCGGACGCGATCGGGCAGCTCGACGAGGCCGGGATCCAGCAAGGCGTTCTCTTGTCCGAAGGATATATGTTCAGCTCGCCATTCGCGACGCCGGGTCTGGCGAACGCGGCGGAACTGACGCGGCGCGAAAACCGGTTTAACGTCGATGCGGCGCTGACCTCCAACGGTCGCCTGAAGGCATTTGTCGGGATAAATCCATTCAGCAGCTTCGCGATCGACGAGCTGCGATACTGGAGCGGCGAACCCGGCGTGTCGGGGGTGAAGCTCCACCTGGGCAATAGCGGCTTCGATCCACGATCGCAGGATCACGTCGCGGCATTGGCGGCGTTTTTCGGGGAAGTCAGAGGCACCGGCCTGTCGCTTCTGGTTCACGTCCGGCACGCGGGTCCTTTCGATCCCTCGGCCACCCGGATATTCATCGATGCGGTGCTGAGTCAGGCTGAGGGCATCACCGTTCAGCTTGCCCATGGCGGCGGCGGTGGCGGCGTGGCGGACTCGGTTGAAGTGCTCGATCACTATGCGGAGGCGATCGAACGCTCGGCT
This sequence comes from Sphingomonadales bacterium, assembly GCA_004173185.1. GTDB lineage: Bacteria > Pseudomonadota > Alphaproteobacteria > Sphingomonadales > Sphingomonadaceae > Sphingomonas. The sequence goes on from SEFZ01000007.1 coordinate 52,482, forward strand.
CCCGGCACGAGCGGCATCCTTGTCGATCTTTCCTGCGTGCTGGTGCTCGACCCGAACACGCCGGAGAATATCGCGTTGCTGGACCGCTTCGTGCAAAGCGCGCGTCGGATCGGGATCGAGCGCTTCGTCATGGGCTCTGACTGGCCGACTTTATGTTCTCCGCGCGAGCATGATGCGCTGGTCGTCGCCCAACTGCCCTTCACGGCTGAGGAATGGTCGGTCATCGCCGCAAACCGCGCGCCCTATCTGGATTGACCGGGATGCCAAGCAGCGTGCGCCAGCATGTCCGTAGCACCGCATTGGCCTTCATGCGGGCGTTTGAGATACCGGGTTTGGCGATCGCGATCGTAAGACCCGACGGCGACGCGCTGCTTGAAACCTTCGGCGTGCGGGCCTTGGGTGAGGAGGCGCCGGTCGATATCCACACCCAGTTCGCCATAGCATCGAACAGCAAGGCCTTTCTGGCGGCGTGCATCGCAATGGAAGTCGATCGCGGCGCGCTGGGATGGGACGATCCGGTCGTGAAGCATTTGCCGGATTTCCGTATGTCGGACCCGGCGATTACCGCGATGATGACGGTACGCGATCTGCTCGTGCACCGGAGCGGGCTACCCTTGGGGGCGGGCGATCTGATGCTGGTTCGCCAGGGTGACTTCACCGCCGAACAGGTGATGGCCGCGCTGCCGCATTTCGTGCCCGAGGCCGGGTTTCGGGCCGGCTATGCGTATGACAATTGCCTCTACATCGTCGCGGGGTTGCTGCTGGAGCGCGTGACGGGAGTCGCGTGGAATGATTATGTTCCAGAAAGGATATTCGGGCCGCTGGGAATGACGGGTGCCGCTCCCAATCCGTCGCTGGCGACTGGCGGCAATCGCGCGGGCCGGCATGCGAGGCTGGGCCCGCCCGTTATCGGGATGGGGCCGATCGAACGCATCACTCCGCACGAGTCCGATGTGAATGGTCCGGCCGGCGGCATCCATGCCAGCATTGCCAACATCGTGCCATGGTTGCAGGCCCAGCTGAACAAGGGTCGCTTGCTGGACGGCGAACGGTTGTGGAGCGAAGCGCAAGCGGACCAGATGTGGAAGCCGCAGACGATCATCGCGAGCGGTCCAGGTCCGACGGTCGAGGCGCCGCAGCGCGCCGTTCTCGAAAGCTATGCGCTGGGATGGGGCGTGAATGATTATCGCGGCCAGCGGATGCTGACCCATGCTGGCCAGCTCGCCGGCCAGACTTCGCGCATTGCCTTGCTTCCGGATGCCGGGTTTGGCCTCGCGGTCTTCATCAATGCCAGTGCTTCCGACGCGCTGTCGGCATTGCGCTATGCATTGCTCGACCTGCTGCTTGCCGCCGATCCGTTCGACTGGCTGGCCGCAGCCAACAACACGATCAATGGGCTCCATGCGCAGGTGCAGGCGATGGTCGGCGATGGCGAAATGCCGGTTCCGGAGGGCGTATTTTCGCTCTCGATCACTCAATATGCCGGGCGCTATCGCGATCCCTGGTATGGCGATATCGACGTGACCCATGTCGATGGCGCGCTGCATATCCGTTTCGTGCCAACTGCCGCTTTCGCCAGTCCGTTGGAGCCTTTCGGCGATGACGCTTTCCGCACCCGCTTTCCGCGCGGAACCGGCGAGGACGCGGTGGTGCATTTCGCCGTTGCCGATGCGCGCGTAACCGGCGTCACCATGCAGGCATTGTCGCCGCTCGCCGATTTCAGTTTCGATTATCAGCATCTGGCATTCGTACCGGTCACTGCCTGAGGCAGGGCGTCCTGATGGCGCCATTAGAAATCCGATGCTGCGCGCCATGAGGGGCTGGGTTAGCCTCGTCCCTTAGACCGGGAAGCGTTACAGCGGGGAACAGGCATTGCGCGCGAACAGTTCGTTTCATCCTCGATGGCTTGGATACACGCTGTGCAATGTCGGCGTGACCTGGGGATCGCTCCCGCTAAACCTGCTGCTGCTTTACTATCTCACCCAGATTGCAGGGCTCCCTGCCGGCCTCGCCGGATTGGTCATTGCCTTGCCCAAGATTTGGGATGCGCTGATCGATCCGATGTTCGGCGGCTGGATCGATCAATGGTCGATGCGGATCGGCTCGCGCGCGCCTGCCATCGCCATTGCCACGATCGTCTATATCGCCACGCTGGCGGGGGTGTTCGCGCTCCCGACGGGCATGGAGATGTATCAGATTGCGGCGGTCGCCGTGCTGCTGCTGATCCTCTCCTCCATCGCGCAGACCGCGATCGGCGTTTCGCAATTCGCGATCGCGACCGAGATGACCAAGGGGCCGGTCGATCTCAGCGGATTGCTCGCCCTCGCCGCAATCACCGCGCAGGTATTTTCCGTCGCCGGCAGCGTCGCGCTGCCGCTCCTGGTTTCGCGCATGGGCGGCGGGGAGACCGGATATATGCTGATGGCGGTGATCATGGCCGGAGTGGCCGGGATCGCGATGCTGGGCTTCATCCTTAGCGTCCGTGCCGTGCCGGTCCGGACGATGCCGGCGGATTCCGCGACGATCTCGATCGGGGAATCGCTGCGCAAGACGATCGGCAATAAGAGCTTCTACAATTACCTGGGGCTGGTGGTCTGCCTGAACGGCAGCATGGTGATCATGCTGGGCTTCCTCCCCTTCGCGAACCAATATGTGCTGAACGGCGATGCGCGGACCTTGGCGTTTCTCGAAGGCACGCTTGGCTTCACTGTGGTTCTCGGCATGGTCATGGCGCCGTTCCTGTTGCGCCGCGCCGGGGCGCTGTCGGCGATGCTGGTCAGCAATGTCGCGACGGCCGTGGCGATGGTGCTGTTGCTCGCCGCTGGTTACGGCGCGATCTGGACGACCTATGCGGCGCTGGGGGTGATTGGCCTCGGTTCGGGTGTCATCGGCGTGATGATCCAGACGTCGATCCTGGGTGCTGCGCAGAAGAAGCTGGGCGACGGCACGGTGGTCGCGCTCGGTTTCTACCTTGGCATCATGGTGGCTTCTATCAAGCTGGGCTCGGCAGCCGGGGCCTTCGTCTCCGGCCAGATGTTGCACTTCTTCGGCTTCGCGAGCGGCGCGACGACGCAGGATGCAGGCGCGCTCATCGGCCTGCGTCTGGGCTACACGCTGGCGCCGTGCATGTTCGTGCTGCTCGGCACGGTGTTCCTCTATCGAAACTGGAAGCGCGAGCGGAATGTGCCCGTCGAGGATGCCGCTATCGCTTGATCGCTAGAGCAGGTGCCGCTCGACAAAGGCTTCGGTGCTGCGCGTCAGGATCGAGAGCGGCACATTGCCAGACTGAACGAGCATGTCGTTGAAAGCCTTGGTCGAGAATTTCGAACCCAGCCGCTGCCGGGCCGTTTCCCGCAGCAAGCCGAAATGGCTGTGGCCGATCTTGTAGCTGCACGCCTGGGCCGGCCAGACGCAATAGCGATCGACTTCTCCGGCAACCTGTTCGCGTGGCGATCCATTATTGGCGACGAACCAGTCGATCGCCTGTTCGCGAGTCCAGCGCATTGCATGGATACCGGTATCGACGACGAGACGGCAGGCGCGAAAAGCCAGCGACTGGAGATAGCCCAGTCGTCCCAGATCGTCGTCCTCGTACGCTCCCAGTTCATCGCTCAACTGTTCGGCATATAGCGCCCAGCCTTCCGAATAAGCGTTGAACGACAACAAGGATCGGGCGAGCGGCAGTTGGTTGGCATATTCGCCCTGCCAGATATGCCCGGGGATCGCTTCGTGGAAGGTGAGCGTCGGCAGTGCATGGCGCGGCCAGATCGCCGTGTCGCGCAGGTTGATGTAATAGATGCCGGCGTTGCTACCGTCGAGCGATCCCGGTCCGGCATAGCCATCCGGAGCGCCATGCTCGATCGCGGGCGAGATCCGCTTCACCGCGACATTGCCGGGCACCAAAGTATCGAAGGCATCCGGCATGCGGGTGCGAATATAAGCCAGCCGATCATCGATATAGTCGAGCAACGCTGCCCGGCCTTCGTCGTCATTGGCGTAGAGGTTTGCCGGATCGGTCGCCATTGCAGCCATCCGATCAGGGACGGATCCCTGGGTCAGACCATGTTTGCGCAGAAGCGGATCCATGTGCGCGTGCAGCGAGCGTAGTTGTTCCGCGCCCATTGCATGGACCTCCTCGGCGCGGACAGCGGTGGTGGTTGAGGCGCGTAGCGCCCAGTCATAATAATGCTCGCCCTCTGCCAGTTTCCAGACGCCGGCGTCGGCAGTGGCGGCCGGCATGGCATTTTCCAGCGCCTCGATCTGCCGGTCCAGCGCGGGCTTTAGTTCACCATCGACGATACGCTCAGCGACGGCGATATGTTTCGCAAGATCCAGGCCCGTGCGGCGGGCGAGACTTGTCACGACCTGCCAATCGCAGGCGCTCAGCCCGCGCACGTTCTTGAGTTGCGCAATCGTCTTGCGAAGCAGAAAATCCGGGAGGACGATGCCTGCGTCGCTATCGGCGCGGATTCGTTCGGCCTCACCCACCAGCGCGGTGCCGTATGCGTGCAGACGGCCGATATACGCATCCGCTTCCTCCCCATCTGCGATGCCGTGCTGGCTATCGAGGAATTCGGGGACCTCGATGAATGCGCCGGTATTCTGTGCCACCACATATGGCGTGCTGCGGTGAGAGAGATTGACGTTCAGGCACGCTACCTCCCCAAAGCCGAACTTCAGTCCTTCGCGCGCATAGCCATAGGCAGTTTCAACCACGTCCAGGTCGAGGCGCATGGCCGGCGAGGCCGCTGTCCTGTCAATCCGTTGCAGGCTGTTGAGCGTATTCTCGACATGACCGCATAGGTCATCGACGCCGCGGGGTGACCGGTCGGTAAGGCACATTTTCAGTGCGGCTCGATCGTCCTTGTCGATGCCGAGATAAGCGGCATTCTCCGGGTATAGGCGCAACAATTCCTCGGTGAGCGAAGCGAGCACGGCATCCGCTTCCGGCATGGGGCCCTGCTCGGTCATGCCGCAGCTCCAAGCTCGCTTGCCAGTCGATCGATATCCTCGATACTATGGTCAGCGAAGATCGCGCAGCGAAACAGTCCCTCCGGCCCCGCACCCAGATAATCCGAGATCGGCAGGTAGATCCCGCGTTCGAACAGGCGATGTTGTACGCGGCGCATGTCGCTGCGACTGCCAAGCTTGAACGAGAGCACCGGGGAGGGCGAATTCGAGACCTGCAGGCCCAATTGGCGCAGCTGCTGGCGCGCATGGCGGGCGAGGTCGGAAAGCTGGGTCCTGCGGCTTGGATTGGCGGACATATAGCGCAAAGCCGCGGTGGATACGGCGGCCGAGATGGTCGAGCCGGCATTGGCCCCGCGCTTCGGTGGCAGGCGATTGGCTCGCTCGGCAGCTTCTCGGGAGCAACCCATCGCCGCGCCCTGTGCGCAAAATGCCTTGCTGAGCGTGACGCCGGCATGCGCGACGTCTTCAACGCCGAAATGCTCCGCCGTGCCCCGGCCATTGTCGCCGAGCACGCCAAAGGCATGGGCATCGTCCACGAATATCCGGCCATCCAAAGGCGCGACCAGCCGGGCGTACGCATCCAGCGGCGCCAGATCGCCAGTGGTGGCGAACATGCCGTCTGTCACGATCAGGGGCCGCTCCCCCGGCCGCAGCGTTCCGGCAATGGCATCCTGAAGCGCCTGGGCGTCGCAATGCGCGAACCCGGTGACGGGCAGGCCGGCAAGCTGGGTCGCCTGCACCAGATTATAGTGGGCACCGGCATCCAGATAGAGGTGATCCCCCGGCCCTGCATATGCGCATAGTCCGATCTGTCCGATCAGATAGCCCGTTGCGAAGAACACTGCGGTGTCGGTGCCCAGATATTCGGCAGCGGTTCGTTCGACCGTCTCGAAGATGGCGTCGCGAATGCCGTAGTTCGGCGGAAGCTGTTGCGCGAACGGCGCGCCGGACGCGATCAGGTCCATCGCAGCCTGGCGCAGCGCGGGTTCGCGATGCAGAGCGAGATAGCAGGCGCCGGCAAAATTCAGATACGGCCTGCCCTCGATCGTCCAGCGCGCCGAGGCGCCGTTCGAAACCCACTTGTCGGCAACCGGCTCCCTGTCGGCGATTGTCATCCATATGCTCACTTAATGGTTCGCAGGCGGTTTCCGGCGATGGCGGGCAAGCGGCAATGCAGGATTGCTATTGCACTCATTATCCCGTCCGCCGGTCCTATCGGGCGTCCCAATGGCCGCATTAGCTTTTCTGGCGTGTCGCCCCGCGACGCGCGGGTTAGGCAGCAATATGACCAATCAGGGATCGATCCGAATTCGACTTAGCATCGCCCGGCTCAATTGAGCCGGAGAGCCGCGCCTTGCCTGCGCCTGAAGCAAATCGAGCCGAGTATCATCCCATGCCCAGCCAGTTTTCGACCGGTTACAATTCCCCGCACTCGACCCGCGGCGTCGTCCGCTCCCCGCTGGCTCGATTGCGAATTACGACGGAACATTGTCCTCAAGTAACGCTGCGCGTGCTCGATCTGCTGGGGCGCAATGCGGTTATTCCCTGGGTCATCAAATTTTCCCGCAGGCCGCGAAGCCTGTTGATAGAGCTGGAGGTGGAGGATGTGCCGCCGGCGGCAACTGCCGCGCTCGCCAATCGTATCGCTGCTATCGTAAAGGTGCGCAGTGTGCGCGTGTTGGGCAAGCGTTCGCGAACCGGAGCATGATGCGCGACGCAGCACCTGAATTCCCCCTGCGGGACATAGCGCCCCTGATCGGCCTGTACGGTACGGATCGCCCCCTGCTGGACATTTATGAGCGGGGCGGCGCGCTGTTCGCGGACGGGTGCGGTCTCTCGCATGCGCCTGTCGCCAGCGTCGCTGAGAAGCTGCAATTGCACCGCGAGCGGGAGATCATGGCGGTCGTCGATGGCATGCGCCTCGAGAAGCGCGATTTCGCCGGCGCGGCGGTTACGAAGTTCCGGCGCACGATACAGGATGATCTCGATCGGCTCAGGGTTGGCAGCCAGGAGGTGCAACCCCCTGCGATGCCACCGTCCAGTGCGACGAGCGACTTGGTCGACATCGGAGCGATCGACGCCAGCATAGCGATAGACATGCGTTATGCATCGACCGACAATTTCATGGGCGTGGCGTTGTACGATCTGGCCGTCGCCTTTCTTCAGCGCCCAGCCGCCATCGCGCTCGCACAAGTGCAGGCCCGGCTCCTTGCGCGCGGATACCGGCTGATCGTGCTCGATGCCTATCGCCCATGGTCGGTGACCTGGATGTTCTGGCAGGCGGTGCCGCCGGAAAGTCGCCAATTCGTTGCCGATCCGGCGCTGGGATCAAAGCATAATCGCGGCTGCGCGGTAGACGTGACGCTGGTGGAGATTGCGAGCGGTGCGCTCGTTTCCATGCCCAGCGGCTATGATGAGCCAAGCGTGCGCGCCGATCCCGGCTATCCCGGCGGCACCAGCCGCGCGCGCTGGCACCGCGACCTGCTCCGCTCGGAAATGGAGCGGGCCGGTTTCACCGTCGATCCGTACGAATGGTGGCACTATGATTTCGGCGAGTGGAATGCCTATCCGGTGCTCAACACGCCGTTGGCGGCGCTAGGCTAAATCCACTTACTCGGCGGCATCTGCCAGCAATGTCTGGCGTGGCAGCCATTCGGCGAGGCGCGCGATTGCTTCCTCAATCAAAGGCGTGGCGACCGCGAAGCTGAAGCGGACGAAGCGGTTGCCTGCAACCGGATCGAAATCGATCCCCGGCGCGGTAGCCACGCCCGTCTCGTTCAGCAGTCGTGTGCAGAAACCGAGACTGTCATCGGTAAGGTGCGCGACCGAGGCGTAGATATAAAAGGCGCCGTCGGGCGGCGCGATCTCGCCCAGGCCCAGTGCCGGCAGCGCTTCGAGCAATAATGCGCGGTTGCGGCGATAGGTGTCGAGATGGCCTTCCAGTTCGTCGATCGCATCGAACGACGCCAGCGCCGCATGCTGGCTGAGCGATGGCGGACTCAGGAACAGATTGCCGAGCCGCGCCCGCGCGGCTCCGACCAGGTCCTTCGGTGCTATGACCCAACCCAGCCGCCAGCCCGCCATGCTGAAATATTTGGAAAAGCTGCTGATGACGAGCGCATCGTCATCATAGCGCAGGATCGACTGGGCCGGCTCGCCATAGCAGAGCCCATGATAAATCTCGTCGGATAGGATGCGGATGCCACGCTCCCGGCACACGGCGACGATCCGTTGCAGTTCTGCCGGCTCGATGATCGTACCGGTCGGGTTTGCCGGGCTGGCGATGATCACACCCGCGGGCGGCGGAACCACGGCGGCGATGGCGGCGGCGGAAAGCTGGAAGCGGGTATCCTCGCCGCAATCGATCTCCACCGGCACCATGCTGAGCGCCCGTAATGTGTTCCGATAGGCAACATATCCCGGCCGAGCGACGACGATTCTGTCGCCGGGAGAAAAGGCGGTGAGCAGCGCCAGTACCAGCGCGGGCGATGCGCCACAGGTCAGGAGGACCCGTGACGCATCGATCTCCACGGATTGGGTATCGCTATAATGCCGGGCGATACGCGCGCGCAGGGCGTCGCTCTCCCAATAGCCCATCGGATCGGTATCGAGGACGTGGCGCGCCGCGGCGATTGCCGGGGCGGCCGCGCCCGTCGAGGGCTGACCGAATTCCATATGGATGACCGATCTGCCTTCCCCGGCCATCCGGTGCGCAAGCCGGCTGATCGAGATGGCGTGGAATTGCTCGATATCGTCCTTGGGCAAGGTCATTTCAGCGAGGCTCGATCATCACGTGGTGTTCCTGTTAGAAACGGCTGGAAACCGACACGCCAAACGTGCGCGGCTGGATGACCGAGACACGGGCGTCCGGGCCAAGCGTATATGCGGCGACCTGGCCATTGGTATTGCCGATATTCTTCAGGAAGAAGTCTAGCGAGATATCGTCGAATCGCACACCCGCGCGGAGGTCGGCCACGGCGTAAGAGGGCAGCTGGTATCGTGCCACGCCTGCACCCGCGAAATAGCCGAGGCGATCATCGACATAGCGGATGCTGGCACCCACTGCGCCGCGCAGGGAGTCGGTCAGCGCGAACTCGTAATCCGCGTTGGCCTGTGCCGTCCATTTCGGGACCGATGGCAGGCGCTCGCCTTTGGCGCCTACGGTGCTGCCGGGAGGAAGCGCTTCGGCAAGAACCGCATCGTTGTAGCTGACATTGCCGTCGAGGGTCAGTCCGGCGACCGGCCGCCAGGAAAGCGACGCTTCGACGCCCTTGCTCGTCGCCCGCCCGCCATTGCCGTTGAAGTTCAGGCCGGACGCATTGCGCTGGAAAAGCTGGATTTCGCTCCAGTCGATCCAATAGCCCGCAAGGTCCAGTGTCAGCGCGGTAGCAAGGCTGGTCTTGATGCCGACTTCATAGTTGGTGGTCCGATCCGGGCCATAGGAAGTCGGGGTGCCCGGCACCGGATTGTTCGGGCCGCCCGGCCGGTAGCCGGTTGCGAAACGCGCATAAACCATGGTGTCCGGGCTGAGCCGAAGTCGCGGATTGACCAGATAGGTGACCGAATTGTCGCTCGAATCGGTCTGTATCGCACCGGTGCCGATGAAAAGGCCGCTGTTGGTCTGGCCGCGCCCTTGCTTGTTGTGGCTGTAGCGGATGCCGGCAGCGATATCGAAGGCGGGCGAGAAGGCGTAGGTCACCGTACCGAAGCCGGCGATTTCCTCGAATTTCGACCGGACATGGGCATCGAGCAGCGTCGGCAGGGTTGCCGGATAAGGGGCACCCGTAGCGGCAAGGAATGCCGAGAAGAACTGATGCGTGCGGGCGGTCTCATTGGTGTAGAATGCGCCCAGCTGCCAGGATAGCGGGCCATCGGAGCTTGAGGCCAGCCGGACTTCCTGGGTGAACTTGTTCAATCCCGCATCGGTGACGATGGCGACGCCAGCCCCGGGGATGCCGTTGCCTGCCAGCACGCCGGTATAGGATGCCGTCACGTCGAGATTATAGTTCAGTGTCTGGTGATTATATCCCGTGGCGGAGGTCAGGGTCGCTAAGCCCAGATCGCCCTGCACCGTGAAAGCATAGGCGCTGATGAACGTGTCGTTCTTGCCGGTGCCGGGTGCGCGGGCCTGCTTCAAATCGCCATATTGGGGCGCGAAGCTGGTGATGAAGTGATCCGTCACGGCGCTGCCGTCGGTCTCCTGCTTCTGCAGCGTCGCGGAGGCGCGGATCGACCACCCGTCCACGGGGGTAAATCCAAGCGACGCACGGCCGCCATAGACGCGCCCGCTATTCACGTCCTTCTCGCCCGTGGTCACATTGTCGACGAAACCGGGGTCCTCGCGATAAAAGCCGCTCGCTCGCAACGCCAGCTTGTCGGTGAGAGGAACGTTGGCGGCACCGCGAATCCCGAAGCCGGAACCGCCGCCGTCCACGAACTGGCCATCCGCCTGAACCCGGCCGAACGTGGCGGTGGGATCCGGTGCAGCCGTCACATATTTAAACAAGCCGCCCAGGCTTCCCGCACCATATAGCGTGCCCTGGGGGCCGCGCAGCACTTCGACACGCTCAAGGTCGAGCGGATCGAGATCGGGGACGGTGCTGCCGCCGAAACTGCTGCTGTTGCTGCCGCCATAAGGCAGATCGTCGACATAGATGCCGACCGTCGGGTTGCCGCCCGTGCCGGTGTTCAGGCCGCGGATGGTGAGCTGGTTGGCGCCGTTGGAGAAGCTGGTGTCGTCGAGGATCAGGCCCGGCACGCGCGTGACATAGTCCTGAAGCCGCGTCGCGCCGATCCGCGCCAGCGCATCTCCCGAGATCGCGCTGACCGCGCCCGGCACGTCGCGAAGACGTTCCGCGCGCTTGTTGGCGGTGACGACGATATCGCCCTCGTCCTGGTCCGCCACCGGTGCGGTGCCCTCTGCGGTATCGCTCGTTTGCGCAGCTGCCGGCGCGGCGAGCGCTGCCAGCGAAATGCCCGCGGCGAGCATCAGTTGAACTCGTTTGCGCATCGTTTCTCTTCCCCGAATGGCGGACGTTCCTGCATCGTCGCTCTGTTTCATACCGATACGGCCGGCTTTCCGGCTCGTATCCAAGGGACCATGGTTGGGGTGCGCGGCCTATGGCGAAAAACTCAAACAGCCATTAGCTGGAATGATGGACGCGCTCATCGGCGGCGCGCAGCAGCGCGGCGAACTCTTCGTCGGGCAATAAGGAGCCGCCGGTGGCCCAGGCGACATGTACGGCGTCGCGGAGATGCGGTGCCGCTTCGACGAACGGCGCGATTGCGGCCAGGGCGGCGGCGGCCGATGGCTCCAGCCTCAGGCCCGCCTCGCGCCATGCTCTGGCAACCCATTCCAGCATCGCCGCATCCGGCAGCGCAACCACCGCGTCGATCCGGTCGCCCACCGTGTCCAGCACCAGTTCCGATGCCAGCGGCACGGCAAGCCCGTCCGCGATCGTTTCGTTACTGAGCCCATGCGCATAGACCGGCACCGGCATGCCGCCAGCCGCAAGCGCCACCATCATGCACGGCGACGCGACCGGCTCGACAAAGACACAGCGCACGGCAGCGCCAAGCCGCTCCTTTAGCGCGAAAGTTACGCCCCCCGGGGCGCCGCCTACACCGCAAGGAAGATATACGATCAACGGCCGTTGCGGCGTCGGGACCACCCCGGCTGCGGCGAGTTGCTCGATGACTTCGTCGCCGGCCAGCGCATAGCCGATCATGAGATCGCGCGAGCTGGTATCGTCGATGAATTCGTCGCCTGCCGCACGCGCGGCAGCTTCCGCGGCTTCCACCGTTTGCGAGTAATCGAAGGGGTGCTCGACGACATCGACGCCCAGCGCGATAAGCCGGTCCTTCTTCCAGCGCTTCGCGTCGTGCGACATATGGACTTGGGCGGCGAGGCCGAACGCGCGCGCCGCGAGGCCGATGCTGTAGCCAAGGTTGCCGGTGCTTGCGACGACGATCCGGAAACGGCTGAGCACGGTGTGCGCCTGTTCTTGCACCAGCGCCGAATAATCGCCGTCAGTCCCGATCAGCCCTTCCGCGATTGCGATCCGTTCTATCCGGCATAGCAAATCATAGATGCCGCCCCGTGCCTTGATCGATCCGGTCACCGGAAGCGCGTGATCGGCCTTGATCCGCAACGCATCGATACCGGCCGGTGCGACGGGGTAATCGAGCAATTCCGACCGGATTATTCCATCCCAGCCGCTCTCCGGGAAAAGATGCCGTAGCACCGGCTGAAAGCGCTGCATCCGCGCACGGGCCGAATCCAGCGCGTGGATCGTGATTCCGGGTGCGTTGGTGCGTGCGCGCGCGATCGGCCCCAGCCATACCGTCGTCGTTCCGGCCCTCAGCTGATCGGCGAGCGTCTGCCTGCCGGCTTCCGAAGGAAGTTCGACCTTTGAATCCATCGACATGGCCTATCGACCCAAAGGGGAACGAACAATGGATGGGGAACGACGCGCGATGTCGCTGAGCCGGGAAATCATGGATGCCATGATCCCGGCAAGTCCCCCGGGCGGCAAAGCAAGATTGCTATTGAGCCCATTAGGATGTGCGTCACTCCGCCGTGGTTGTCAGGAGAGACAGGGTCTGAAGCTGGGTCTCGCGCATCGCCTTCGCCCACCAGGCGGCGAATCGTTTGGCGGGCGAGTGCGCGTTGCCCGGCCTGTGGGTCAGCACGCGAAAGGTCGGGCCGGCGACGGGCGGCACGTCGAGCGCCAGGATCAACTCGCCGCGCGTCATCAGCCGGTTCACCACGACGGAACGGCCCATGGCAATGCCGCGGTCACACATCGCCGCGTGATATGCGAGGTGGGCAAGGTTGAAATGGCGTTCCGTGCGCGGTCCTTCGGGCCACCGACGATCCACCGCGTCGCGCCACGCCGCCCATTCGTCGCCCGGCACGCCGCCGATCCAGGGTACGTCGTCATGCAGGATTACGACCGGTTCGTCAGGCGCCTGCGCGCGCGCATCCAGTTGCTCGCGATAGGCACGCGAACACACCGGAAAAAGCACCTCCTGCAAGGACGCAAGTTCGTGAAGCCCCGAAGTGGAATCGGGGGAATAGTCGATCGCCACATCGATGCCCTCATCCTCGAGCCGCTCTGCCGTGGAGGGCAGGAGTTCGGAGCGCACGAATATCTCGATGCCGGGATGCTCGGCGTAAAAGCTTTCAAGGTTGGGAACCAGCCATTCGGTGGCGAGCGACGGCAGGCAACTCACCACCAGCGCTCCGCCTTTCTGGCGGTTGATCCGGCTCAGCGCGTCGTTCAACGTCGCGGCCACATCGGTCATGGCAGCCATCAGGGCAGTGCCGGCATCGGTGAGCGCGATACGCCCCTTCTGGCGCACGAACAACGCCGCGCCCAGCCGCGCCTCCAGACGTAACACGCGCTGGCTGACCGCGCCTTGAGTCACGTTCAGATGGCGTGCGGCCGCCGTAATCGATCCAAACCTGGCTGCGGCCCGGAATATCCAGAGGTCGGACATGAGTTGCGCATCAAGGCGGTAAGCGTCGGGCTCATCGTCGCGGTTCTGCGTCATCGGCGCGGGGCCTACGCTTTGTCCGCGGCTCTGACAACTTTGGCAGAGGCGCCCACGCGCTCGTCGATCATCATGGGTGCGAAGCCAGAGCCGTTATCGCGCGGCCCATACCTTCGGTTCGTCTGGCGAAAATGCGCCACCAACCATCGCCAGCATAAGCCGGTTGAGGGAGGCGAAAACGAATCGCCTTGGCGATTTGTCGTTATCTTCGCGATGATTAGATAACCTGCTGGATGCCCCGTGAGGATTCGAACCTCAATAGACGGAGTCAGAGTCCGTAGTCTTACCGTTAGACGACGGGGCATCGGCCAAGCGCTCGAAGCGCCGTTGGCAGGCCGCGCGAAATAGGGCGGGGTTCCGGACAAGTCAACGCGCTTCCGGCACCATCCTTGCCGCAGCCCCAAGTCTTCGCTACCCGTAGGGGCAAGCATGGGACGGACCGCTGCGGTCCGCGACCCAACCGAACATGAGTGAGTGACGCAAAATGGGGGATGGCTCCGCCACTATACCCCGCGGCCCGGGGTCCGATTCGACGGACGTTCAGGCATCGCCACCGGATCGCCAGCCGCGCCCGCGCTGGCCCGAATCGCGCCATTATGCCGCGCTCGATCTGGGCACCAATAACTGCCGATTGTTGATCGCCCGCCCGCAAGGGGGCGGTTTCGCCGTGGTCGATGCCTTTTCGCGAATCGTGCGGCTGGGCGAGGGGCTGGCGACGACCGGCGAGCTTTCCGACGCTGCGATCGAGCGGACGCTGGTCGCGCTCAAGGTGTGTGCCGAGAAACTGAAGCGCCGCAACGTGACGCTCGCGCGCTCGGTCGCGACCGAAGCCTGTCGTCAGGCGACCAATGGCGCGGCCTTCATCGAGCGGGTCTATCGCGAAACCGGCATCGCGCTCGATATCATTACCGCCGAGGAGGAAGCCCGGCTGGCGGTGCTCGGGTGCCATGCTCTGCTCGAGCCCGGGGATGGCCCGGCAATCGTCTTCGACATTGGTGGCGGATCGACCGAACTGGTTCTGGTCGATTCGCAGGTGCCAGTGCCGCGTATTCTCGACTGGCACAGCGCACCCTGGGGCGTGGTTTCGCTCACCGAAGCGGTGGGGCAGGCGGCTCCCGGGCCACAGGGGCTGGCCGATCTCTACGCAGACATGCGCGCGCGGGTGAAAGCGAGCTTCGCGCCCTTCGCCGATCGGTTGCAGTCGCCCGTCGGCACGCCGCGCCTGCTCGGCACCAGCGGCACGGTGACGACGCTCGCCAGCGTCCATCTCGAGCTCGCAGCTTATGATCGCTCGGTCGTAGACGGCCTGATCGTACCGACCGAGGCGATGCGCGAAGTCAGCAAGCGGCTTGCCGGAATGACGCTGGCCGAGCGCAGCCAGGTGCCTTGCATCGGCTCCGAGCGCGCCGATCTGGTGGTTGCGGGCTGCGCGATCCTCGAAACAATTCTCGACCTTTGGCCCGCGGCGCGGCTCGGCATCGCCGATCGCGGCATCCGCGAGGGCATCCTTCGCCGATTAATGAATGGACGTATGTTGTGAGTAGAGGCGGAGCCAGAAGCCATACGCGGGTCAAGACCTCGCGCGGGCGCACCCCGCAATCGAACCGCTGGCTGGAGCGCCAGTTGAACGATCCCTATGTCAAAAAGGCCAAGGCAGAGGGCTATCGCAGCCGTGCCGCCTATAAGCTGACCGAGCTGGACGAGAAGTTCGGCTTTCTGAAAGGCAGCAAGCGCGTCGTCGATCTCGGCCTCGCGCCCGGCGGCTGGAGCCAGGTGATTCGTCGCAAGGTGCCCAAGGCGGCGATCGTCGGCATCGATCTGCTGCCCGTCGATCCGATCGATGGCGTGACGATCTTCCAGATGGATTTCATGGACGATGCCGCGCCCGCTCTGCTGGTCGAGACGCTCGGCGGGCAGCCTGATCTGGTGATTTCGGATATGGCGGCGAACACCGTCGGCCACCCGCAGACCGATGCGCTGCGCACGATGGGCCTGGTCGAGCTCGCGCTCGATTTCGCGGTCAATCATCTCGAAAAAGGCGGCACCTTCGTGTCGAAAGTGTTCGCGGGCGGCGCTGATTCGGCGATGGTCGCTGAGCTCAAGCGCAACTTCACCACGGTGAAACACGCCAAGCCACCGGCCAGCCGCAAGGGTTCGGTCGAGTGGTTTGTGGTCGCGCAGGGGTTCAAGGGCCGGTCAGCGGAATAGCAGCGCTATTCCGCGTCGGGGGCCGGTCCCGGCCGGCGGCGCCCCGCGACGACCGACAACGCGGCTTTGCCGCGGCGGGTGATCTCCCAAACCCTGACAAACTTTTGCGACAGCTCGGGCGCAAACCTGAGTCATCCGCTCCCCACGGAGCGATGTGCAGGAGTTCCGCTCATGAAGAAATTGCTCATTGCCGCCGCATTCGGCGTGATGCTGGCCGGTGCCGCGCAGGCCCAGGACCGCCCGGGCATGTTCCCCGATCCCAATGGCGACGGCGTGACCACCAAGGCAGAAAGCACTGCGGCGGCCGACGCGCGCTTTGCCCGGCTCGATACTGATAAGGACGGCAAATTGAGCGCCGCCGAGCGCGCATCTGCCCCGGGTGGCGGTCGCGGCCTGGACCGTGCCGACACCGATGGGGATGGTACGGTTTCGCTTGAGGAGGTGCGTGCGTCAGCGGCGATGCGCTTCGATCGAATCGACGCCAATAAGGACGGCAAGATCGACAAGGCCGAAGCCGATGCGGTGATGGCGCGCATGGGCCAGATGCGCGGCAACTAAGCCCGAAACGAAAAAGGCCGGGGCAAATGCCCCGGCCTTTTTATTCGTGTTTCGACTCGGCGGACTTAACCGTCGTAATCAGAACCGAGATTCTGGTTCCGCGGCGGCGCAGCGGCCGTCAGGCGGAGCGCTTCGGCCGATGCCGAGAGGCTGCCGATTTCGTCCGGCGCTTCCTCGTCGTCGATCTGGACGCGCTGCATGCCCGAGATCACGGCTTCCTGCAGATGCGGAGGGCTCACAGTCTCTTCGGCGATCTCGCGCAGGGCGACGACCGGGTTCTTATCGCGGTCACGATCAATGGTCAGTTCGGCACCGCCGGAAATCTGGCGGGCACGCTGGGCTGCGAACAGCACCAGATCGAAACGGTTGGAAATCTTGTCGACGCAATCTTCGACAGTGACGCGTGCCATACGCAATCCTTGGATTAACGGTGTCCGGGAAAGGCGGTGCAGGTAGGCGGGGGGCGCGGATTTGTCAAGGAAATGCGCCTCGTCGCAAGGGGGCGAACCGAATCGCCGCGATGTGCGTTTGATGACGGAGCTGAAACGAAAGGCCGTCACCCCTTTATGCATGCGCTTGCCAACCTCGCCGATGCTCCGCACATGCCGGTAATGCCTGGGCCCGCCACCTTCACTGTCGACGGCAACCGGCTGACCTTGCTCACCGAAGGCCCCGGCCGGATGGAAGCGCTGCTGGAGCTGATCAAATCGGCCAAGCGCTCGCTGCGGGTGCTTTATTATATCTATGTCGCCGATGAAGCGGGCGAAGCGGTGCGCGACGCGTTGCTTGCCGCGGCATGGCGCGGGGTCGATGTCCATTTGATCGTCGATGGGCTGGGCAGCGAACCGGCGCAGGGAGAGGGCTTTTTCGATCCGCTGCACGAGGCGGGAGTCGATGTCTGTCGTTTCGTGCCGCGCTGGGGGCGGCGCTATCTGCTGCGCAACCACCAGAAGCTCGCGCTGGCCGACGAAGAGCGCGTGATCATTGGCGGCTTCAATATCGAAGACAGTTATTTCGGCACCGCCGCCGAATCCGCGTGGCGCGATCTGGGCTTGTTGGTCGAGGGACCAGCGGCGGCCCGGCTTACCGGCTATTTCGATGCGCTGTCGCGCTGGGCGAAGCGCCCGAAAGCCTCGATGCGCAAACTCGCCAAGACCTTGCGCGAATGGAGCGAGCCCGAAGGCGCGACGCGCTGGCTGCTGGGCGGGCCGATGCGGCGGCTCTCGCCCTGGGCGCGAATGGTCAAACGCGACATGGAGCAGGCGCAGGCGATCGACATCATCGCTGCCTATTTCGCGCCCAATCCCGCGATGCTCCGCCGCCTCGACAAGGCCGGCAAGCGCGGGGACGTGCGGCTGGTGCTCCCCTCGAAGCTCGATCACGGCGCAGCGATCTGGGCGGCCCGCTTCACCTATGCCGGGCTGCTCCGCAAGCGCGTCCAGATCTACGAATATCAGCCGACAAAGCTGCACACCAAGCTCTTCGTCATCGACGATGTCGTCCATATCGGCTCGGCCAATTTCGATATCCGATCGATGTTCCTCAATCTCGAGCTGATGCTGCGAATCGAGGATAAGGAATTCGCCGCCTATGTTCGCGGCTATGTCGATGGCGAGGTCGCCAATTCGGAGCGGATCACGCCGACGCTGTATAAGGAACGCACCGGGCCTTGGACGCGGATCAAGCAGGCGGGCGCCTATTTCGTGATGGCCGTGCTCGATTATAACGTCACCCGGCGTCTCAACTTCGGGCCTCGCAAGCGCAAGTCCTGACCCGCAACGCTTGCCGTTTGCCCTTCCGCGCGGCATGGGAGGCGGCGCGTTCGCAGGAGTAAGGTGGCGATGAAGGACAAGCTGGTAACGCTGATCGGCGGAGGAGGATTTCTCGGCCGCTATGTCGCACAGGAGCTGTTAGCCGCCGGCGCGCGCGTTCGGATCGCCCAGCCGCGCCCGCGCGACGCATGGTTCGTCAAGACATTGGGCGGGCTCGGCCAGGTCCAGTTCGCCGCCGCCGATGTGCGCAAGCCCGAGACGCTGGCGCGGGCGCTTCGCGGATCGGACGCGGTGGTCAATCTCGTCGGCGTGCTGGCGGGCGATTTTCAGTCCATCCAGGCCGACGGCGCGGGCAATGTTGCCAAGGCTGCTGCCGCGGCCGGCGCAACTTCGCTGGTCCATGTCTCCGCAATCGGCGCCGATCCCGAATCGCTTTCGGACTATGGCCGCACCAAGGGTGAAGGCGAGCTCGCGGTCCGCAAGGCATTCCCCGACGCGGTGATTGTCCGCCCCTCGATCCTGTTCGGGCGCGAGGACGCTTTCGTGAACCGCTTTGCCGGCATGATCGCCAGCATGCCGGTCGCCGTCCCGGTGTTGCGCGGCGAAGCCAAATTCCAGCCTGCTTATGTCGCCGATGTGGCGCAGGCGATCGCCCAGTCGCTCGCCGATCCGCAGGCGCATGCCGGGCATATCTACAGCCTTGGCGGCCCTGACGTGATTTCGATGGCAGAGCTGTTCAAGTGGATCGGTGCCACGATCGGTCGCGACGTGCCGTTCGTCGACATTCCCGATGCGATCGGCGGCCTCATCCCGTTCCTGCCCTTCGCGCCGATCACGCGCGATCAGTGGCAGATGCTCGCCACCGATAATGTCGTGCCGCCAACGGGTGTTGGCTTCGATGCGTTCGATATCGTCCCGACGCCGATGGCCAGTGTCGCGCCGAGCTGGATGGTCCGCTTCCGCAAGGCAGGCCGCTTCGGTAACGCGATCGCCGCAGCCTGAACGGCTGCGAATTCGGTAAAGGGGGATACCAAATGAGCGATTATATCGTCGCGATCCTGCTCGGCATCGTCGAGGGCATCACCGAGTTTCTGCCGGTCTCCTCGACCGGGCATCTGATCCTCGCGACCGAATTGATGGGCTATGACGCGGCGAAATGGGCGGTGTTCAACATCGCGATTCAGCCCGGGGCGATCCTCGCCATCGTCGTGCTCTATTGGCGCACCTTCCTCACCGTGACGCGCGGCCTCTTCCGGTGGGAGCCCAATTCGGTGGCGTTCGTGCGCAATCTGCTGATCGCCTTCATCCCGGCAGTCGCGCTGGGGCTGCTCCTCGCTGATCAGATCGATGCGTTGCTTGAGAATGCGGTGATCGTCGCCTGGGCGCTGATCATTGGCGGCGTCGCCATTCTTGTCGTCGAGCGCTTCGCCAAGACCACGAACGTGCTGGGCATTTCCGGCGTCTCGGTCAGCCAGTCGGTCAAGATCGGCCTAGTCCAGTGTATCGCGATGATCCCGGGCGTCAGCCGTTCGGGCGCCACGATCATGGGCGCGATGGCATTCGGCATCGATCGGCGGACCGCGGCCGATTTCAGCTTCTTCCTCGCATTGCCCACGCTCTCGGGCGCGACGGTGCTTCAGCTCTACAAGCATCGCGATGCGGTCACCGCGGACAGTCTGGGTCTGATCGCGGTCGGCTTCGTGGTGTCGTTCGTCGTCGCGCTGGCAGTGGTGAAGGCCTTCCTCGCAGTGGTCACCAAGCACGGTTTCGCGCCTTTCGCCTGGTATCGAATCATCGCCGGCACGGCCGCGTTGATCTGGCTGGGGATGAGATAGTTCCGGATCGGCCATAAATAGTTTGAGATTCTTGTAATAATCGTGCGCTACGGCGCTTGATTCATTAAATAGGTAAGTAAAGCTGCCTTTTATTTGCCGTTGCCCTCCTATAGCCGGGCAGCATGGCAGATGAACGCATGCTCAAATTCGTCGGCACGGGTCAGCAATATCCGTCCAAGCGCGCAGCCGAGCTGCGTGCCGAAGATTTCCGTGAGATCGCGGAGCGCTATGCGGTGCCCAGCGCCGAGGAGCAGTCCGGGCGCTGTTCGCAATGCGGGGTGCCCTATTGCACGGTCCATTGTCCGCTCCACAACCACATCCCCGATTGGCTGCGGCTCACGGCGGAAGGTCGTCTCCGCGAAGCCTATGAGCTGTCGAACAGCACTTCGACCATGCCCGAGATTTGCGGCCGCATCTGCCCGCAGGATCGGCTGTGCGAAGGCAATTGCGTCATCGAATTCTCCGGCCACGGCGCGGTCACGATCGGCTCGGTCGAAAAGTTCATCACCGATACGGCGTGGGAAGAGGGCTGGGTTGAGCCGGTCCATGTCGGTCCCGCGCGCGGGCAGTCGGTCGGCATCATCGGCGCAGGCCCGGCTGGCCTCGCCACCGCCGAATATATGCGCGGCTATGGCTATGATGTGCACGTCTATGATCGCCACGATCGCGCCGGCGGGCTGCTGACCTATGGCATCCCCGGGTTCAAGCTTGAGAAATACGTGGTCATGCGCCGCGTCGATCGGCTCAAGGAAGCGGGCATCATTTTCCACCAGAGCTTCGAAGTCGGCCGCGATGCCAGCCTCGACGAGTTGCGCGCCCGGCATGACACGATCCTGATCGCCACCGGCGTCTATAAAGCGCGCGGGATCAAGGCGCCCGGCGTCGGCGCTTCGGGCGTGGTCGAGGCACTCGATTATCTGACCGCTTCCAACCGCAAGGGTTTCGGCGATGCCGTCCCCGAATTCGACGATGGCAGCCTCGATGCGATGGGCAAGAATGTCGTCGTTATCGGCGGCGGTGACACGGCAATGGATTGCGTGCGCACCGCGATCCGCCAGGGCGCAACGTCCGTGAAGTGCCTCTATCGCCGCGATCGCGCCAACATGCCCGGATCGCAGCGCGAAACCGCCAATGCCGAGGAAGAAGGCGTCGAGTTCGTTTGGCTCTCGGCTCCAGAGGCGTTCGACGGCGGCGGCAAGGTCACCGGCGTTCGCGCGGCCAAGATGCGCCTCGGCGCGCCCGACGCCAGCGGCCGCCGCTCGCCTGAGCTTGATCCGGGTGCTGAATTCCAGCTTCCCGCCGATCTCGTCATCAAGGCGCTCGGTTTCGAAGCCGAAGACCTGCCGACTCTGTTCGGCGCACCCGAACTCGGCGTCACGCGCTGGGGCACCGTCCGTGCCGATGGCAAGACGATGATGACCAGCCTCGATGGCGTGTTCGCGGCGGGTGATATCGTTCGCGGCGCGAGCCTCGTCGTCTGGGCGATCCGCGATGGCCGCGATGTCGCCGCGCACATGCATGCGTGGATGCGCGCCCGCGCCAAGGTTGCGGCAGAGGCCGCCTGATGCAGTTGCTCGCAGCCCTGGCACTCGCCGTCGCGCCATTGGCGCCCGGTCATGCCATGGCTGCGTCCATCGTCGCGGCGCCGGCCAAGCCGCTCGATCAGCTTGTCGCGTTGCTGCTGCCCGAAGAGCAATTGCTCGGACTGGCGATGCACACCTTCGAAACCACGCTGGATCGCGAACTCAGCGCCGCTGTCATCGCGCGGCATCCGGGGCTCAAGGCGCATGTCGCCGCCGCAGTCCGCCCCGCTTTCACCAAGGCGATGAAGAAGGAAATTCCGGGGCTTCGCCGCGAAATCCGCGCGGTCGTCGTCGCCGAACTCTCGGCTGCTGAAATCGCCGACGCGCTCGTTTTCTTCGCCAGCCCCACGGGCACGAAGCTGCGCACGCAGATATATGCGACGATGGCCGAAAAGCCCGATCAGTCGCCCGATCAGATGCAGGCAGCGATCATGGCCGCAGTGATGAAGAATATGGCGGCGGCGGACTATCCGCCGCTGCTCGCCTTCGGCGCCAGCCCGGCGGCTGCCAGGATGCACACGGTGAACCCGAAGATCGCCGCCGCCAGCAAGGCCTGGTCGGATCGCCTGCTCGCCAGGCATGGCAAAAAATTGCGCGACATCGCCGCCACGGCGACCAAAACTTATCTGAAGGGCAGAAACTGATGCGTGCTTTTCTCGCTGCCGCGCTCCTGAGTGTTGCCGCCATGCCCATGGCGCAAGCCCAGACTTCGCCCAATGCCGCCCCGGCGGATGTCGATCCGGCGCGCCTTGCTGCTGCGCGCTTGCTGATCGCCCGGATCATGCCGCCCGATCAGGTGGACAAGATGATGGAATCGATCACGGGCAGTTCGATGGCGTCGCTGCGCGAGGCGTTCGCGCAAGACCCGAGCATGGCGAAGATGCGGGAAGACAATCCGAAGGCTGCGATGGCGATGGATCGGATGCTGGAGCGTCAGCATCGCAGGGGCCTCGATCTGGTCAAGGCCGGCATGCCGGGGATGACCGAGGCGATGGCCCGAGCTTATGCCCGGCGCTTCACGCTCCCGCAGATGGCGGACCTGACCGCTTTCTTCGCCACGCCTTCCGGACAGGTCTATCTCCAGCAGGCGCCGACCGTGATGGCGGATCCCGACGTGTCCGCATGGATGACCGGGCTGATGCGCCAGACGATGGAAGACCTGCCCGCTGAGATGGCGAAGCTGACCGCAGAACTCGAAGCGCTCGACAAGGAAGATGCAAAGTGACGATCGAAACCGAGCGCGAACGCCTCGCCCGTGAAGGCATGTACCGCCCCGAATTCGAAGGCGATGCCTGTGGCGTAGGCATGGTTGCCGCCACCGACGGCCAGCCTTCGCGCCGCGTCGTCCAGTCGGCGATCGATGCGCTGAAAGCCGTGTGGCACCGCGGCGCGGTCGATGCCGATGGCAAGACGGGCGATGGTGCAGGGCTTCACGTCGATCTCCCCGCGCGCTTCTTCGATGATGCGATTGCAGCCGGCGGCCACCGCGTGCTGCCAAACCGGCTCGCTGTCGGCATGATCTTCCTGCCGCGCACCGATCTGGGCGCACAGGAGGAATGCCGCACGATCGTCGAATCCGAGATCATCGAGGCAGGCTACACCATCTATGGCTGGCGTCAGGTGCCGGTCGATGTTTCGGTCATCGGCATGAAGGCGCAGGCGACCCGTCCCGAGATCGAGCAGATCATGATCGCCGGTCCGCTGCCGGGCGATGTCGACGCCGCCGAGTTCGAGAAGAACCTGTATCTGGTTCGCCGCCGGATCGAGAAGCGCGTGATCGCAGCACAGGTGCAGGGCTTCTACATCTGCTCGCTCAGCTGCCGCTCGATCATCTACAAGGGCCTGTTCCTCGCGGAATCGCTCAGCGACTTTTATCCCGATCTCAAGGATGATCGCTTCACCAGCCGGGTCGCGATCTTCCACCAGCGTTATTCGACCAACACCTTCCCGCAATGGTGGCTGGCGCAACCGTTCCGCTGCCTCGCGCATAACGGCGAGATCAACACGATCCGCGGCAACAAGAACTGGATGCTCAGCCACGAGATCAAGATGGCGAGCCTCGCGTTCGGCGAGCAA
The DNA here is from genome assembly GCA_004173185.1 of Sphingomonadales bacterium. Lineage (GTDB taxonomy): Bacteria > Pseudomonadota > Alphaproteobacteria > Sphingomonadales > Sphingomonadaceae > Sphingomonas. The sequence continues at coordinate 76,041 of SEFZ01000007.1, forward strand.
TCGGAAGACATCAAGCCGGTGATCCCCGCTGGCGCGTCGGACACGGCTGCGCTCGACGCGGTGTTCGAAGCGATCTGCCGCTCGGGCCGCGATGCGCCCACGGCGAAGCTGATGCTGGTGCCAGAGGCGTGGTCCGAAGAGGATACCCCGGCCAATCATCTTGCGATGTACCAGTATCTCGCCTCGGTGATGGAGCCGTGGGACGGCCCCGCCGCGCTGGCGATGACCGATGGCCGCTGGGCGGTTGCCGGTGTCGATCGCAACGCGCTGCGTCCGCTGCGCTACACCCAGACCTCCGATGGCCTGCTCATCGTCGGCTCCGAAACCGGCATGGTCCAGATCCCCGAATCGACTGTGATCGCCAAGGGCCGGATGGGTCCGGGCCAGATGATCGCCGTCGATCTCGATTCGGGCCTGTTGTTCGATGATCGCGCGATCAAGGATCGGATCTCGGGCGAGGCGGACTATGCCGGCATGATCGGCCAGTTCATCAAGATCGAGGATCTCGAGGCGCCCAAGACCGAACCGCTCCATTTCGAGCGCGCCGAGCTTACCCGGCGTCAGGTCGCTGCCGGGCAGACGCTTGAGGATATGGAGCTGATCCTCTCCCCGATGGTCGAGACCGCCAAGGAAGCGATCGGATCAATGGGCGATGATACGCCGCTCGCAGTGATCAGCGACAAGCCGCGCCTGATCAGCCAGTTCTTCCGCCAGAATTTCAGCCAGGTCACCAACCCGCCGATCGATAGCTTGCGTGAGCGTCAGGTGATGACCCTGCGCACCCGCTTCGGAAACCTGGCGAACATCCTCGATACCGAGGGCAGCGGTTCCAAGGTGCTCGTGCTCGAAAGCCCGGTGCTGACCAATGGCGACTGGGATCGCCTGCGCGGCCATTTCGGCAGCCAGTCCGCCGAGATCGACTGCACGTTCGACAAGGGCGGTGACGCCGATACGCTGCGCGCCGCGATCACGCGCATCCGTTACGAAGCCGAACAGGCCGTCCGCGCGGGCTGCACCGAATTGTTCCTCACCGACGAGCATCAGGGGCCGGACAAGCTCGCCATCGCTGGCGTCCTCGCTGCCGCCGCCGTCCACACCCATCTCGTCCGCCGCGGGCTGCGCAGCTATGCGTCGGTCAACATCCGCACCGCCGAATGTCTCGACACCCATTATTATGCGGTGCTGATCGGCGTCGGCGCGACGACCGTGAACGCCTATCTCGCCGAAGCCGCCATCGCGGACCGCCAGGCGCGCGGCCTGTTCGGCGATCTGTCGCTCGAAGAGTGCCTCAAGCGCCATCGCAAGGCGATCGACGAAGGCCTGCTCAAGATCCTTTCCAAGATGGGGATCGCAGTGATCTCCTCTTATCGCGGCGGCTATAATTTCGAAGCGGTCGGGCTCAGCCGTGCGCTTGTCCATGATCTCTTCCCGGGCATGCCCGCCAAGATTTCGGGCGAGGGCTATGCCTCGCTGCATCTGAACGCCGTGATGCGCCACGATGCGGCATATGACGCCGGCGTCGCGACGCTGCCGATCGGCGGCTTTTACCGCCAGCGCTTCGGCGGCGAGGTTCATGCCTATTCGGCGCAGCTCATGCATCTGCTGCAGACCGCCGTTTCGACCGACAGCTATTCCAGTTATCTCGCCTTTGCGCGCGGGGTTCGCGATCTGCCGCCGGTCTATCTGCGCGATCTGCTCGAGTTTAATTTCCCCAGCGAAGGCGTCGCCATCGATTCGGTCGAGGCGATCACCGAGATCCGCAAGCGGTTCGTCACCCCCGGCATGTCGCTCGGTGCGCTCTCCAAGGAAGCGCATGAGACGCTGTCGATCGCGATGAACCGCATCGGCGCAAAGGCCGTGTCGGGCGAAGGCGGCGAGGATAGCGAGCGCTACACGCCGCGCGAAAATGGCGACAACGCCAATTCGGTCATCAAGCAGATCGCCTCGGGCCGCTTCGGCGTGACCGCGGAATATCTGAACGCGTGCGACGAGATCGAGATCAAGGTCGCTCAGGGCGCCAAGCCCGGCGAGGGCGGCCAGTTGCCCGGCTTCAAGGTCACCGAATTCATCGCCAAACTGCGCCACGCCACGCCCGGCGTGACGCTGATCTCGCCGCCGCCGCACCACGATATCTATTCGATCGAGGATCTGGCGCAGCTCATCTACGATCTCAAGCAGATCAACCCCAAGGCGCGGGTGTGCGTGAAGCTGGTCAGCTCGGCCGGTATCGGCACCGTGGCGGCGGGCGTGGCGAAGGCGCATGCCGACGTCATCCTGATCGCCGGCCATGTCGGCGGCACCGGCGCCAGCCCCCAGACCAGCGTGAAATATGCCGGCACCCCGTGGGAAATGGGGCTGTCGGAGGTCAACCAGACCCTCACGCTCAACGGCCTGCGCGGCCGCGTAAAGCTGCGCACCGATGGCGGGCTCAAGACCGGCCGCGACATCGTCATCGCCGCGATCCTCGGTGCCGAAGAATTCGGCATCGGCACGCTCAGCCTCGTCGCGATGGGCTGCATCATGGTCCGCCAGTGCCATTCGAACACCTGCCCGGTGGGCGTCTGCACGCAGGACGAAAAGCTGCGCCAGAAGTTCGTCGGCACGCCGGAAAAGGTCATCAATCTGATGGCCTTCATCGCCGAGGAAGTCCGCGAGATCCTCGCGCGGCTGGGCTATAAGAGCCTTGACGACATCATCGGTCGCACCGAACTGCTCCGCCAGGTCAGCCGTGGTGCCGAGCATCTCGACGATCTCGATCTCAACCCGATCCTCGCCAAGGTCGACGCGACCGACGCCGAGCGCCGCTTCTCGCTCAGCACCTTCCGCAACGAAGTGCCGGACAGCCTCGACGCACAGATGATCAAGGACGCCGCAGCCGTCTTCTCGCGCGGCGAAAAGATGCAGCTGACTTATACCGTGCGCAACACGCACCGCGCGGTCGGCACACGGCTGTCGTCCGAAGTCACCCGCAAGTTCGGCATGTCCACCCTCGCTGACGGCCATATCCATGTCCGCCTGCGCGGCTCGGCGGGCCAGTCGCTCGGCGCATTCCTGTGCAAGGGCATCACCCTCGAAGTGTTCGGCGATTCGAACGATTATGTCGGCAAGGGGCTTTCGGGCGGCACGATCGTCGTGCGTCCGATGGTGAGTTCGCCCATCGAAAGCTGGAAGAACACGATCATCGGCAACACCGTGCTCTACGGTGCAACCTCGGGGCGCCTGTTTGCAGCGGGGCAGGCCGGCGAGCGCTTCGCGGTCCGCAACTCGGGCGCCGAAGTCGTGGTCGAAGGCTGCGGTGCGAATGGCTGCGAATATATGACCAACGGCACGGCCGTGGTGCTCGGCGAAGTCGGCTCGAATTTCGGCGCGGGCATGACGGGCGGCATGGCCTTTGTGTATGACGAGGAAGCATCGTTCGAGAGCCGCGCAAACCCCGAAAACATCGTGTGGCAGCGTCTGGCATCATCGCATTGGGAAGCAAAGCTGCGCGGCCTTATCGAAACGCATGCCGAAACCACCGACAGCAAATGGTCGCGCGGGCTTCTGGAAGATTGGGATCGCTCGATCGGCCATTTCTGGCAGGTCGTGCCAAAGGAAATGCTGACTCGTCTGGCGCATCCGCTGGAAGACCCAATCGCGGTGGCAGCGGAGTAGCCCATCCATTCGTCACCCCGGCCTTGTGCCGGGGTCCACTATGCAGATGGGCGAGCCACAAGAGCCTCTTTGGATTCGTTCGCGGATGCGTGGACCCCGGCACAAGGCCGGGGTGACGGTGTGGTTTACAATGCGCCGCTTGCCCCTGCCGCGTCGGCGGGCCTAAAGCAGCCTCATGTGGCAATTGTATCAGTTCCCCCTCTGCCCGTTCTCGCGCAAAGTCCGCCTCCTGCTTGGTGAGAAGGGTGTGGGCTATGAGCCCGTGCGCGAATCGCCCTGGGACCGGCGCGACGAGTTTCTCGATCTGAACCCTACGGGGCAGGTGCCGGTGATGGCCGATACCGAGCGCGGCGTGACGCTGATCGACTCAAGCGTGATCTGCGAGTTTTTCGAGGAAACCGTCGGCAAACAGGCGATGCTCAACGGCACCGCGACCGACCGCGCCGAAATCCGCCGTCTGGTCATCTGGTTCGACACCAATTTCTATGCCGAGATCACCGCGCCTCTGCTCCACGAGCGGATGATCAAGCGTCTTGTCTATAAGGAGACGCCGGACGCCAAGATGCTGCGCGAAGCGATGAAGGCCGCCGTCGCGCACCTCGATTACATCGATTATCTGCTCGATCACCGCACCTGGCTCGCCGGCGCGACGATGAGCCTCGCCGATCTGGCCGCCGCCGCGCACATCTCGATCGCCGATTATCTCGGCGGGATCGACTGGAAGAGCCATGAACAGGCCAAGGGCTGGTATATCCGGATGAAGAGCCGGCCGAGCTTCCGCCCTTTGCTGGCTGAGCGGATGGAGGGAATCACGCCCCCTGCTGATTACGAAAAGCTGGATTTGTAACTTTCGTCGGGATGCCGAAAGGGGGAGCTTCGTCCCCCTTCGTTGGTTTGTCCGGTGAGGAGAAGCCCATGCTCGAACACGTCCCCCATTGGCTCGGCAGCGCGCTCAAGGGCGTGCGCGCAGGCGTGGGAAAATTGGCGATCGTCCAGCCCCAGCTCGGCAGTTTCGAAACGCTGCATCTCGCCAGCCCGGCATTTGCCAATGGCGCGCGCCTGCCCGAGCGCTTCACCGCGGATGGCGCGGGCGTCTCGCCGCCCTTGTTCTGGACCGACGTGCCCGAAGGCACCGTGCGGCTGGCGCTGATCGTCGAGGATCCCGATGCACCTTCTCCCCAGCCTCTCGTTCATGCCGTGGTTTGGGATCTGGCACCGGAGGGCGATCTCAAGGAAGGCGCGATCCAGCGCGATGGCGCGGAAAGCGCGGACGGCAGCGATGTCGGGCGTAACAGCTTCCTCGGCGAAGGCTGGCTCCCGCCCGATCCGCCGACCGGGCATGGCGAGCATAATTATGCCTTTCAATTGTTCGCGCTCGCAGCCGGCCCCGATCTTCCCGAGACGCCCGGCCGCGGTGCGATGATCGAAGCGATGGCGGGCCGCGTGCTCGCCGCGGGGCTGCTCACCGGCACCTATTCGCGCGGTGAAGCGGCATCGATCGGTCCGATCGGCAGCGTCGCGACTGCCTAGTCGTTTCGGATCTATTCAAGCTTGAGGTTCGCGCGCGCGGCACCCAGAATGCAGCTGCTTCCGGGGAGAAGGCGCATGAAAGCCATTCTGAATCGAATCGCCGCCTTTGCCGTGGCGGCGATACTGGCCGGTTGCTCGGGACATTCCTATCCAATCGAGCATAATTTCATCGTTCCTCCTGCCACCGATGCCGCAACCGCGCGCCGCGCTGAGGTCTTCGTGGACGCGAACGGGACATTCTATCCGGATGCGTGGAATAGCTATGTCGCGGGCACGCGCCGCTGGAAGGCGCATAGCCTGCTTAACCAGGCGGCTGTCACGCCCGGTCTCTATCCCAGACTGGCCAGCGAGGAAGCGCGCCAGTTACGCGATATCGCTGCATTTGGCCGGAACAAGAAGCGCCTCTTCATCCTCGTCCACGGCTATAACAACACCGCCGAAAGGGCGATCGGGCCTTATGATTCGATCGAAGCGCGGCTCGATCTGCACGAGGATGACGGAGTCATCCGCTTTCACTGGGACGGGCTGACCGGGGACGGGATCGGTGCCGGCAAGATCTGGTTCAACGCGACCGCCTATAGCCAGATGGCGGGTGCGCATGGGCTAAGGCGCATACTCGCGCAGTTCGAAGACAAGCAGATTTACCTGATCTCCCATAGCCGTGGCGGCTCGGTGATATTGAGTGCGCTCGGCAATCCGGTTTTCGATCCCAAATTCAAACTGGCAACGGAGAAAGTCGCCGCCACCTGGACGGGCGACTACAGCAAGTTTCTCAGCCCCGATCCCCTGCCCATGCGCGGCAATCGCATTCACATCATCGCGGCGGCCCCATCCATCGATCGGATCGATTTCTGCGATGCGCATGAGCAGGCCAATATCAACAATGGCGGGTCGTGCGAGAAGCTGCGGTCGCTCGGGCCGCAATTTTGCAGTCTCAGCTATACCGTGAATCCGCGCGATCCGGTGCTCAACAAATTTGTCGGGCTAAGTAAGGGGTTTAATCCCACCGGGCTGGGGCTTCGCGCTTCGGTCGGCGAAGACATCGCGAAGGAGGGGCGCTACCGGGGCATGCGCGCTTATGCGTTTCCGGATGCAGAGCGGTTCCACGCATTTGAGCGCTATGTTCGCCATCCAACCTTTGCCGCCATGCTATTCGATCAGGGCATATTGAAGCCCGGCATTCCACATCCGCTGGCCATGGTGGCGCCATCGGCATCGAGCAGCTGCCCGGGCATATAGCTCGCTTGCAATGTAGGGTTTCGCCTGCTTGGCTGAGCCGGTCGGCATTGCTGCCGCCCGCTCTTTGATAGTGCCGGATATGCGTGCGCGACGCTTTGCGTCGGCCCGAACGTCGCCTGAACTGGCTCGCAACCAACCCCCATGGTCAGTGCGAACATTTGGGAACATTCGCGGCTCAGCCGTTGACGACGGTTCCGCCATTCGGGTGCAGCACCTGCCCCGACATATAGCTGGAATCCTCGCAGGCCAGGAACAGGAAGGCGGGCGCGACTTCGTTGGGCTGGCCCGGCCGCCCCATCGGCGTCGCTTCGCCGAACGTCGCCAGTTTCTCCGGCGATGCCCCGCCCATCGGGTTGAGCGGCGTCCAGATCGGCCCCGGCGCTACCGCATTTACGCGGATGCCCTTCTCGATCAGATTTTCGGAGAGGCTGCGGGTAAAGGCGGTGATCGCGCCCTTGGTCGAGGAGTAATCGAGCAACTCCTTCGATCCCTGATAGGAAGTGATCGAGGTGCAGTTGATGATCGCCGCGCCCTTTCCGAGATGCGGCATCGCTGCCTGGGTCACGAAGAACATCCCGAAAATGTTGGTCTGAAAAGTGCGCTTGAGCTGCGCTTCGCTGATGTCGGTGATCTCCTTGTCGGGGTGCTGCTCCCCGGCATTGTTCACCAGCACGTCGATGCGGCCGAATTTTTCGATCACCTGTGCGATGGCCGAGTCGCAGAACGCCTTGTCGCCAATGTCGCCCGCGATGGTGAGCGCTGCGCGCCCTTCCTGACGGACGATATCGGCGGTCATCGCGGCGTCGTCATGTTCGCACAGATAGAGGATCGCGACATCGGCGCCTTCGCGCGCATAAAGCGCCGCAATGGCGCGTCCGATGCCCGAATCGGCACCGGTGATCACGGCAACCTTGCCCTGCAGCCGACCCGAGCCGGGATAGCGCGGCTCCCAATCGGGCTTGGGCTCAAGCGCGCTTTCGTGTCCGGGCAGCGCGTCTTCGTGGATCATGTCGACGGTTTGGGTCTCGCTCACGGCTCGCTCCTTTGGTGCGTTGCCGAGGGTAACCTGTTGCGGAAGCTGGAGTTCCGCATGTGGCAGGGTCAGCCGATTGCGGCTGAACCCTGCATGCTGCCGGCGATGATCGTCGCGGTAACCGCGAAGGACATCATGCCGATCATGAGACTACGAACCATAGGTCTTCTCCTTGGTGTCGCAGCGCTCAGACGAGCGGTGCGACGACGCCCGAGAAGAGCACGAGGCCAGTGGTGAAGAGCACTGCGCCGATGATTGCGGCCGAATGCTGAAGCGAGTCGAGACGTGCGGTCATGATGATTACTCCCTGATTTCGGTCTGTCCGGACCATCCGGCTTGCCGATGCCAGATACTTTGCAGGGAGCGTGCCAAACCGCTAAGTCGTTGATATTGCGTTGGCTGCGTAACAAAGTGTCGCGCTGTTGGGAATTATCACACTGGATGTTGGTGATTTTCGCTATTTAAAAGCGGACGCCACTGTTCGACTTCGGTCAATCCGAGCGCAGGCAGTTCCGACCAGCGGTCTTGGCCGCGTAGAGCAGCCGGTCGGCGCGCTGGAACAGGCTTTGATAGCCGTCCGCGCCGGTCGCCCGCGTAACCCCGGCCGAGAAAGTGACTTCGCCGAGCGGCGCGTCGTCTTCGCGCAGCCGGTAATAGCGGGACGCGACGGTGGCGCGGGCTTTGTCGAGCGTGTCGAGCGCCGTGGCGAGATCGACTCCGGCAAACAGCACAGCGAATTCTTCGCCGCCATAGCGGGACACCAGATGCCCCTTGCACGATGCGGAGAGCGCGTCGGCGATCGCCTTGAGCACTCGGTCACCAACGGCGTGGCCGAAGCGATCATTGACCGATTTGAAGTGATCGATGTCGCACACGGCAAGGCACAGCTTCTCGCCGGTCGCGGCCTGCGCGGCATAGGCTTCCTCGAAGGCGCGGCGATTGGGCAGTTCGGTTAGCGGATCGCGGCGGGCATTGTCGCGCGCTTCCTCCAGCTTCTTGCGCAATTCGCTGGCCTCGCGCGTCGCGGTATCGAGCCGGGCCTCGGCGGTCTGGACGCGTTCGAGCATCGCGGCGGTGATTCGGGCGATCTCGGCGATGTCGCCGCTGGACGAGCGCTGCATCGCTTCGGCGCTTGCGGCGAGATCGCGGCCAAAGCCTTCGGTCTCGGCGCGAATCGCAGTGACCATGTCCTCAAAGCCTTCGACCTGCATCTGGGTCCGGGCGACGAGGCCATCAGCCTTTTGCGCCGCTGCCTTGGTATTGGCGACGGGCTTGTTCTCCACGCCCAGCGACTCGACGTCGCGCTGGGTCAGCCGCACGCCACCGTCGGTCAGCGACGCTACGGCGCGGGCCAGCGGGCCATCGGGATCGGCGAGGATATGATAGGCAAAGGTATAATTGGCCGGATCGGGATCCAGCCGCTGGTCGATCAGGAAATTCTCGATTCGGCTATACAGACTGCGTGCGGGATTTTCCCCGCCAGCTCCCCGTATAGCGCTCGCCCCAGCCATGCTTCCCCGATCCCCGCTCAAAGTCCGCCGACTCCCGGATGGAGTGGCGCGTCCTTGAAACCATGAGCTAGGCCGTGTTTGCTAACATCCGGTGAGCAAAGCTTGCCGATCGGTGAATATATTATCGGCGCGGATGGGCTTTGCGGTATTTTTGCACCTCGGCCAGCGTCATCCGGATATGCGCCGCCGGGTTGTTATCTGTATGCGCGAACAGGATTTTGCCATTGGGCGCGATCACGAAGCTGGTGCGGCTGGTGATATTGGTCGGCGTGCCATCGGCTTTCTTGAGCAGCACGTCATAGCCCTTGATGACCACCGGAGTCGCCGCGGCGACGGCGAATTTGCCTGCGCAATGCTGGGCGGAGAATTTCTCGAGCTGATCGACATTGCCTGCGGTCATCCCGATCACGGTCGCGCCCACCTTGGTGAAATCGGGCAGCGCTTCGGCAAAGGCATTGGCTTCGGCGTTACACCCGGCGGTGAAGGCGGCGGGGAAGAAATAGAGCACCACCGGCCCCTTTTTGAGCGCGGCCTTGAGGCTCACCGAGATGGGCTTGCCGGCGACTGCACCGGCTGCGGTGAAATCGGGCGCCTTGGCACCCGGGGCCAGCGCTGCTGTCGCGGGGACCGAGAGCGAAAGCGTGAGGGCGGCGAATAGGAACGGGCGCATGGGCAGCTCTCCTGAATTGTCTGTTTTGTTCTAATCTGTGCAGGCGCTCGTGTCTAACGCGTCAATGCGATGCCGATTCGGGCATGGCGGGTGTTGCGGCGATAGTCATCCAGCGCTTCGCCATAGCCGGTAAAGGCCTGGCCGAAGAGATAGAAGCCAAGCCCGCCGCCGATGCGCGTGAGCGGATAAGAGACGAACAGTTCCGCCGCGCCCTTGCCGCTTTCGAAACTGCCCCGACCAGTGAGCGCGACCTTGAGCCCGTCCTTCTGGCCGATCGCCGCCGTGAGCGCAGTATAGCCATAAAAGTCCTCAATGCCCGGCGCGGCGCTTTTGCTGCCGGCATAGAACCAGGCTTGCGGAGCCAGGTCGAGGCGCCATTCGCCGCCCAGATCGAACGATTTCTCGGCGCGCAGGAAGATGCGGTTCACGTCGATCGAGCCGGGCAGACCGCGTCCATTCGAATCGTGGCGATAGCCGATCGCGACTTTGCTGGTGTCGTCCAGCGGGATGTCGGCATAGACTTCGGGGCTGTAGGTGGTGGCGCGGAACGGCCCCGATGGCTGGTCGAGCGCCCAGAACATCGTTTGCGTATAAGCGAAGCGCAGATTGCCGAGCTTGAGCGGTGCATCTTCTTCGAAGGGGCGGAAGGCAAAGCTGAGCTGCAATTTGCCGCCCGCATCGCCGGTGCCGAACGCGCCATAAACCGGCTCGTGCGGCTCGAAGCGATCGACAAAGGCCGAGGAATTGCCGGTCGCACTTTGCACGACAGTCTCGCCGGGCGGCACTTTGGCGGCGGGATGCGCATCGCCGGGCGGCACCGCGGTGCCCGCGACGTGCACCGGCACATAGCGCGCTTTGGCGAAGCTGCCGGGGGCCACCGTGCGGGTGGGGCCGGGCGCCCGCTCAAGGATCAGGCGGGTGCCATCCACGGCAGTGACTTCCAGTTCGCGCGGGCCCGCATCGCTTACCGCCGCGTCGCCTTCGTTGATCAGGAAAACCTCGACCCCGCGCAGTGCCTCGGCTTCCGAAGCGGGCTGGGCGGGCACGGCGCGAAGCTGCGCTGCGGCCGGAGTGGCGGCGAGCAGGCCGATGGCGATAAGGAGCAGGCGCATGGTCGCGCTGGGTGCCAGCACGCTAGCGGCTTGGCGAGTCAAAATACGAGCGCTAGGGGTCAGCATATGCCCGTCTCCAAAGCCGATATCGCCCTTGCCGAACGACTCGCGGATGCAGCAGGTGCGGCGATCCGCCCCTATTTCCGCGCCGAACATGGGCTGGAGGCCAAGGAAGACTTGTCCCCCGTCACGCTGGCGGACCGCGCCGCTGAGGAAGCGATGCGCAAATTGCTCATCGCCGAGGCACCTGCCGACGGGATTATCGGGGAGGAATTCGGAGTGCGCGAGGGCACGAGCAAGCGCCAATGGGTGCTCGATCCGATCGACGGCACGCGTGCCTTCATCGCCGGGCGGCCGATCTTCGGTACGCTGATCGCATTGATCGAGGATGGCTGGCCGTTGCTGGGCATCATCGACCAGCCGATCACCAGGGAGCGCTGGCTGGGGGTGATGGGGCATCCGACCCTGTTCAATGGCAAGCCCGCGGAAACGCGCCGCTGCCGTGACCTGAAGGGCGCGATCCTCGGCACCACGTCGCCGGCTTTGTTCGGCGACGACCAGCTCCACGCCTTTGAACATCTCGACGGCGCAGTGATGAGCGTGGTGCTGGGTGGCGACTGTTATAATTATGGCTGCGTCGCCAGCGGCTGGATGGACATTGTGGTCGAGGCCAACCTCAAGCTCCATGACTTCGCCGCGCTGGTGCCGATCGTAGAAGGCGCGGGCGGGCGGATGTGCGACTGGCAGGGCGATCCACTCCACGCCGGCAGCTCGGGCGAAGTGATCGCCGCGGGCGATCCGGCGCGGATCGACGATATTCTCGAGGCTTTGGCCTGTCGCGGGCATTGAAAGTTTAGGCGACGCTTAGGTCAGGACGCCTATTTTCCGAGCCCGTAATGGCTGGCGACGCGATCGAGCGCGAGGCACAGGACCAGCTTGCCCGCGCGGCTCGGCCAGCCCAGCGCCTTTTCCGCCGACACCATCCCTTCGCCTGCGCAGACCACGCGCCACAATATGTCGCCCAGTCCCGGCCCCGCCGCACCGATCGCGGCATCGAAGCGGCGCTTTGCCGAGACTTGGGTGAGCGTGGGATCGAGCCCCATGGACGGGCTGCCGCGCGGTGCGCGAGGCGAGGCGTCCCAATGCATGGTAACGCGGGGCCCAAGCGCCGCAGTCTCATAATCGCTGCGCAGCCGCTCGCCCGCTTCAAACTGGCGCGCATCGACATGCCCGCGCGAGCGCAACCAGCCGAGCGGCGATTCGGCGAGATTCACCGTGACGGTTCGCCGGCTTCTGCTTGTCCCCCCGATCAATCGCCCCTGATCGATCTCCCGCTCCGCCAATTCACGCATGCCGTATCTCCCGAGTGCCGATTCGCGAGGCTTGCCATGCCGGCACATCTGTAGGACAGAGAGAAACCACACTGGTTAAAAAGGGCATGCGATGATAACCGCTATCCGCGAAGTGCGCCGGGCCAAGGGCTTGACCCTCGACGATGTAGCGCAACGCTGCGTGCCGCCGACCACTGCGCAGACGATCGGTCGGCTGGAGACCGGTACCCGCACCGTCTCGGTCGGCTGGCTAAACCGGATCGCCGCCGCACTCGAAGTCGATGCCGCCGATCTGGTCCGCCTGCCCGATCGGCCCGAGATTGCGGTGGCAGCGATTCTCGACGGCACTGGCGCGCAGGCCCCGCGCCGCGAAGCAACGGTGGTGCCGCCGCGCGGCGAGCCGGGATTGATCGCCGTGACGGTCAGCGGTGGGATCGGCGATTATCGCGCGGGCGACGAAATCTGGTGCGCGACACTGGCACCGGAGGATTTCTCGCGCGCGCTCAACCGGGACGTGCTGGTACCGCGCCCCGCCGGACGCTTCGTGTTCGGGCGGCTGATCGGGCGCGATGCGGGCAAGCTCCATCTGCTGCCCTTGGGTGCGGGCGCGCGCCAGCAGGTGATCGCCGATCCGGCATGGATTGCGCGCGCGGTGCGGCTGGTTCGGGCGCTCTAATCACTTGCTCAAATGCGCGGATGGGCGCAGCTTCGCGGGCAGCTTGAAAGGCTCGTACGGAGAGGTTTGCGATGATGAAACTGGCGCTAGCAGCGGCTGCGATTCTGGTGGCGACGCCAGCATTGGCGGACGATTGGGATTTCATCCTGATCAACAGTACCGGCAAGGAGATCAAGAACGTCGAGCTCGCTCCCGCGGGCACCACGACCTGGCAACCCAACAAGATCGATCCCGAGTTCAAGCGCGAAGGCGTGGCCAAGGTCGGCGCGCGGATGACCGTGCATTTCGACAAGGGGCCGGGCTGCAAATATGATGTGAAGCTGAACTTCGGCGACAACAGCAATGCGACGCTCAGCGCAGTCAATGTGTGCGACAACAGCTTCGTCACGGCGAAGTTGAACGCTGCGGGAGTGGCCAGCTTCTCCGCCAACTGATGGGCCATGCGGTATGATGGTGGGCGCTGACGGGCTCGAACCGCCGACCCTCTCGGTGTAAACGAGATGCTCTACCAACTGAGCTAAGCGCCCGCAGTGGCGGCGATGCCAAACCGCGCGCCTCGCCGCAAGGCTTTTAAAGTCGGGATGGCATTGCGGCGATCCGATTTCACCCGCTCATGCTGCGCTTGTCGAAGCATTCTCGCCGGTGTGCGCTACGGTGACGCACACTTCGGCAAGCTCAGGGCGAGCGAGGAGGCCGAATCGCCTTTTAAACCAGTCCTAACCCGGCGCGCTTGGTGGCGCTGACATAGGCCTGCATCCCCTCCAGCCCTTTGACGCTCAGCGCGATATAGGCGCGGCGGCGGTCGCTGGGATCGGCCTGGCGCTCGAACAGGCCATTGTCGTGCATCGTGCCGATCCAGCGAAGCGCGGTGGTCGGCGGCACTGCCGCTGCGATGCACAGGCTGGATACCGAGACGCGGCGCTGCTCGAGTCGAGCGGCGAACAGATCGAGCAACATGTCCCAGGCGGGATCGGCGAACATATCGGGGGAGAAGAATTGCGCGCGCAGCCGCCGTGAGCGGATCACTGCGCGGATCTCGTTGGCGTTGGTCTCCGTTGCCGGCGCATCCTCGTCCGGCCCACGATAAGCGATGCCGGCGTCGCGCACGCCGTTGCGCTGCTCGGCAAGCTCGCCGCGCGTGAGCCGTGCCAACGTCTCGGCAATCCGCGCGACTTCCTCGTTCAGTCGCTGCAACCGCACCGATTCGCCATCGCGGCTGACATCGTGGAGCGTCGCCATGCCGCGATCACGCGATGCGGCGCGGGCAAGCGCGATCGCAGCGACGCGCTCGGACAGGGAAGGATCGCACAGCAACTGGCTATGGGGCCCAAGCAGATGCGCGGCGAGATCGAGTTGATCGGGGGATAATGTGACCAAAATGGACGTATGTTCGTTGCGGGCCACGGCATCGGCCCGGGCAAGCACAAGGTCGAGCAGATCGGTGGGGGCATTCGTCGCTTCGATCACGATGATATCGAGCGACGGCTCGTCGATACACGCTACCCCGCCGCTGAAATCGCTGTGCCCGCGCACTCTTATGCCGGCCAGTTCCAGCGCATGCAGGGCATCGCCGGGCGGCCCCTCCGCAATCAACAGCGCATCGGTATCGGCCGCATAGGCGCCGACTTCGTCGATCTTGAGCATCGCAGTCCCGCCCCCGGTTCATCTTCTGTTCCGAAGCTGCCGCAATGCTCCGAAACGGCTGAGTCCGTTTGCCTCCATAATGGAGACTGTTCGGTGATACCCGAGCAGGTTGGTTAATTATATCTCCGCTTTGGATCAGTCCTGCGTCCGACGACCAAGTCGAACGCGATCAATCCAGAGATTTGACGATCTCTTCGACCATCTTCTTGGCATCGGCGAGCAGCATCATCGTGTTGTCGGCATAGAAAACGTCGTTGTCGACGCCCGCATAGCCCACGCCACCCATGCTGCGCTTGATGAAGAGAACGGTCTTGGCCTTGCCCACATCGAACACCGGCATGCCATAGATTGGCGAAGACTTGTCGGTCTTGGCAGCCGGGTTGACCACGTCATTGGCACCGATGATGAATGCCACGTCGGTCTGTGCGAATTCGCTGTTGATGTCTTCGAGTTCGAAGACTTCGTCATAGGGCACGTTCGCTTCGGCGAGCAGCACATTCATATGACCCGGCATACGGCCCGCGACCGGATGGATCGCATACTTCACCCGAACGCCATGCTCCTTGAGCTTGTCGCCCATTTCGCGAAGCACGTGCTGCGCCTGCGCCACCGCCATGCCGTAACCCGGCACGATGATGACCTGTTCGGCCTGTTGCATCAGGAAGGCGGCGTCTTCGGCCGAGCCGCGCTTCCAGGGGCGCTGCTCCTTGGCTTCGCCGCCGGCGCTGCTGCTCTCGCCGCCAAAGCCGCCCGCGATCACGCTGATGAAGCTGCGGTTCATTGCGCGGCACATAATGTAGCTCAGGATCGCGCCCGAACTGCCGACCAGTGCGCCGGTGACGATCATCGCGGTGTTGTGGAGCGTGAAGCCCATCGCCGCGGCCGCCCAGCCCGAATAGCTGTTCAGCATCGAAACGACGACGGGCATGTCTGCGCCGCCGATCGGGATGATCAGCAGGAAGCCGATCGCAAAGCTGAGCGCCGTGACGGTCCAGAAGACCCAGGGCGACTGATCCTGCGTGAAATAGGCGATCAGGCCGAGGATGCCCGCGAGTACGCCGAGATTGATGATGTGGCGGCCCGGCAGCATGATCGGCTTGCCGCCCATATTGCCGTTCAGCTTGAGGAAGGCGATCACGCTGCCGGAGAAAGTGATCGCGCCGATCGCGATGCCGAGGCCCATTTCAATGCGGCTGACCGGCAGGATCGCGCCGCTCGCATCGACGATGCCGAACGCCACGGGATTGAGGAAGGCCGCTGCTGCGACGAGCACTGCGGCCATGCCGACCAGCGAGTGGAAGGCGGCAACGAGCTGCGGCATATCGGTCATCGCGATCTTGCGCGCGGTGGCGAGGCCGATGATCGCGCCGATGGCGATGGCGGCGAGAATCTGGGCGATGGTGATCCAGTCGGGCACCATGAACTGCGCGCTGTCTGGCGTACTCAGCTCTGGCACATGCGTCACCAGCGTCGTCACGACCGCAATGGTCATGCCGATCATGCCGAAGCGATTGCCGCGCTGGCTGCTGGTGGGGGACGAGAGCCCGCGAAGCGCGAGGATGAAGCAGACACCGGCTATCAGATAGGCCAGCGACGCCATGGGGTTTGCTGCGACATGCTCCATCTCAGCGAACCTTCTTCTTGTACATCGCGAGCATGCGCGCAGTGACTGCGAAGCCACCGAAGATGTTGACGCTGGCCATCACGACCGCGAGCAGCCCGAGCCATTTGGAGACGGTGCCGCCATTGCCGATCCCGGCCGCCGCGGACGCGATCAGCGCGCCGACGATGATCACCGAAGAGATCGCGTTGGTCACCGCCATCAGCGGCGTGTGAAGCGCCGGAGTGACCGACCAGACCACATAATAGCCGACGAAACACGCCAGCACGAAGATCGACAGGATCGAGATGAAGTCCATTGGTACGCGCCCCCTTTGCGCGATCAGCCGAGCAGCCGCTCGTTCACAACCTTGCCGCCCTGCGTGATCCGCACGGCGTTGCCGATTTCCTCGTCGAGCACAGGCTTGCCTGCTTCCTTGTCCCAAAAGGCGGAGAGGAAGTTGAACAGATTGCGCGCGAACAGCGCCGAAGTGTCGGCCGCGAGACGCGACGGCACGTTGCGGTGGCCGACGATCTTCACGCCATGCTTCTCTACGACTTCGCCTGCGACGGCGCCTTCGACATTGCCGCCGGCTTCGACCGCGAGATCGACGATCACGCTGCCCGGCCGCATGCTGGCGATCTGGGCGTCGGTGATCAGCCGGGGCGCTGGGCGGCCCGGGATCAGCGCGGTGGTGATGACGATGTCCTGCTTGGCAATGTGCGACGAGACCAGTTCGGCCTGTGCCGCCTTATATTCGTCGGACATTTCGGTGGCGTAGCCGCCAGTGCCTTCGCCCTCGATGCCCTTCACGGCCTCCACGAAGATCGGCTTGGCGCCGAGCGACAGGATCTGTTCTTTCGTGGCGGCGCGGACGTCGGTGGCGGAAACCTGTGCGCCCAGGCGACGCGCGGTGGCGATCGCCTGGAGTCCGGCAACGCCCACGCCCATCACGAAGACCTTGGCGGCCGACACGGTGCCCGCCGCAGTCATCATCATCGGGAAGGCGCGGCCATATTCACCTGCTGCGTCGAGCACGGCCTTGTAGCCGGCGAGATTGGACTGCGAGGAAAGGATATCCATCGACTGGGCACGCGTGATCCGCGGCATGAATTCCATCGCCAAGGCTTCAACACCCAGGGCGGCATATTCATCGACGCGCGCGCGCTCGCCAAAGGGATTGAGCCCGGCGACGATCCATGCGCCCGCCTTCAGCCCCTTGAGGCTCTTCGGATCGGGACCCGCGACGCCGAGGATGATGTCGGCATCCTTCAATGCGTCCGCACGGCTGCCAAGCGTGGCGCCAGCGTCGGCATAGCCGGAATCGGCGATGGTCGCGGTATCGCCCGCGCCCTTCTCCACTGTAACAACTGCCCCCAGTCCGATGAATTTCTTGACTGTCTCGGGCGTCGCGGAAACCCGCCGCTCCCCAGCGGCGGTTTCCTTGAGTACCGCGATTTTCACCCTAGCTGGCGATCAGGAAAACGACGAGCGCCGCAACTGCCGCGCACGCTACCGTGCCCCATTTCATCATTACAGCGAATCCGCCCCAGGTCTTTTCGTGGGCGTTATAGTCCATGCCATTGTCGGCCATGCCGCTCTCTCTCCTGAACGCGTGTGGCGCGGACCTTAGCTGCGGCATCCCATCGCCTCAACCCCAACGGGCTAAAGATGACCGAAGGGTACGCTTAAGCCCGTCTTTACCCTGTGGTTGTAACGTCGGCGACCTGAAATAGGACGATGGGGACACTATGACGCGCAACGGCCAGCGCCTTCTCTTGCTGATCGACGACGAACCGGCACAGCGCCGTCTCGTCGCTGCGATCGCTGCGCGCCGCGGATGGCGGACCATTTTCGCGAACGATCCGGAGATGGGCATCGCAACGCTCGGCACGCCCGATGGCATGGCGCTCGATGCAGTGATCCTCGATCACGCCTCGCCCGATGCGGATGCCGCCACGCTGATCGCCGAGTTGCGCGCGCGTCGTCCGCAGCTCCCCATCCTGATGCTCACGGCCAATAATTCGGTCGCTGCCGCGGTCAATTCGATGCGTGCGGGGGCCACCGACTTCCTGGTCAAGCCGCTCGCTTCCGAACGCCTGCTCGCGGCGCTCGACGCAGCCGTTGGCGGCAAGACCGCAGGCGAATTGCGCCCGCTTACCGAGAAATTGACGGCGAATCTGGCGTTTGACGAGATCGTGGGCTCTGCACCGTTGTTTCGCGCGGCGCTGGCGATTGCCGCCAAGGCAGCGCGGGCGCGCGTGCCGGTGTTGATCGAAGGCGAAAGCGGTGTCGGCAAGGCTGTCGTCGCCGATGCGGTGCACGCCGCGTCGCCACGCACCAGGAAGGAAATGACTCTCGTCAATTGCGGAGCGATTCCTGCCAATCTGGTCGAATCCGAATTGTTCGGGCATGAGATGGGCGCGTTTACCGGCGCATTCGAGCGCAAGGTCGGACGCTTTGTCGAAGCCGATGGCGGCACGCTGTTCCTCGATGAGATTGGCGAGATGCCGCTCGAAGCGCAGGTGAAGCTGCTTCGCGTGCTGCAATCGGGCGAGATCCAGCCGCTCGGCGCGCGGCATCCGCGCGAAGTCGATGTCCGCGTCATCGCTGCGTCGAACAAGCCGCTGCTCGCCGAAGTCGAAGCCGGGCGTTTCCGCGAAGACCTGTATTACCGCCTCAACGTCGTCCAGGTGACGATCCCGCCGCTTCGCGAACGCAGCGGCGACATTCCGGCACTTGCCCGCCATCTGCTGGGCCGCATCGCCAATCAGCCGGGATTGCGCCCGCTTGGGATTACCGACGACGCGCTGCAATTGCTCGGCAGCTATGATTGGCCGGGCAATGTCCGCCAGCTTCAGAACGCGCTGTTCCGCGCCGCCGTGCTTTGCGACAATGACGGGCTGACCCGTTCGGACTTCCCGCAGATCGCTGCCCTTGCCGCTGGCCGCCCCACGGGCACGGGTTCGCAGCAGCCGGGTTCGGGCAATGCCGGGGTCACGCTTTTCCGGCCGGACGGCAATCTGCGCGCGCTCGATGAGATCGAGGCCGATGTGATCCGCCTCGCCATCGGCCATTATCGCGGCCGGATGACCGAAGTTGCTCGCCGCCTCGGCATCGGGCGCTCAACGCTCTATCGCAAGCTAGGCGAGCTGGGGATCGATCAGAGCGCCGCCTAAGGCTGCACGATCAGCTTCGCCAAATAACTCAGCGCGCGATGAGTGCCGCGTCGCGCAGCCCGCGCCAGATGCGGAATGCCTGAACCGTCTCGAACACGTCATGCACGCGGACGATCTGCGCCCCGAGTTCCGCACCCTTGAGCGCGATCGCTACGCTGCCGCCCAGACGGGCATCGGCGGGGGCTTCGTTGGAAAGCGCGCCGATCAGGCGCTTGCGGCTGGCACCCAGAAGCAGCGGGCAGCCGAGCCCGTGAAACAGCGCCAGGCCGTTCAGCAGCGCGAGATTTTCCTGTAGCGATTTGCCGAAGCCGATGCCGGGATCGATCAGGATCTTCGAGCGGTCCACGCCTGCCGCGACGACGGCGTCGATCCGCGCTTCTAGCCAGTCATAGACGTCGAGCAACACGTCGCCATATCCGCCATCGCCATGCCCGTCCTGCGCCGGATTGGGCGAGTGCATCAGCACCACCGGGCATCCGGCCTTCACCACAACATCCAGCGCGCGCTCGTCATACAGCAAAGCGGCGACGTCGTTGATCAGATGCGCGCCCGCCGCCAGCGCCGCTTCCATGACGGCGGCGCGGCGCGTGTCGATCGAGACGGCCGCGCCGCTGCGGGCGAGCCGCTCGATGGCGGGGGCGGTGCGTGCGATCTCGTCGCCTTCCCACACGCTGGCCGCGCCGGGACGCGTCGATTCGCCGCCGATATCGATGATTGCCGCGCCCGCCACGGTCATATCGGTGCCAATCTGCGCGGCCTCGGCCGGATCGGCGACAGGCTTGCCGCCATCGGAGAAGCTGTCGGGCGTGACGTTTAGGATGCCCATAATTTGGGGCTGGTCCATGCGGATAATGCGTTCGCCGAGCTGGAGCGCGGGGCGCGGCGCAGTGATGCGCGCGGCGATGGCGGCGAGGCGCGCATCATCGGGAAGGTCGGCGACTGCGACGGTTTGCTGGAGAACGCGTTTGCCGCCCTCCACGGCGATCAGTTCATATGCGGCAAACCAGTTCAGTCCCCCGGCAAGCCGCGCGACTTCGCCGTCGCGATTCACGGGGGTGTCGGCAAACTGGACGGGGCGGAGATAGAGCTTGGCGCTGGGGGGGATGTTCATCTGGTCAGCCTTACTCCAGCTGACCCGCGCTTGTCGTGCTTCGACAGGCTCAGGGTGAGCGGATTGTTCTCCGCTCACCCTGAGCTTGTCGAAGGGTGCTTGTACGAAAAGGCTTAAGGCTGTGTCGCGAGCAGATAGGTCTGGCGCACCGCGTCGATCGGCTTGAGGCCGTCAGCGGCTTCATAATGCCAATAGGTCCAGCCATTGCACGAAGGCGCATTCTGGAGCGTGGCGCCAACCTTGTGGATCGAACCGGTGGCGTCGCCGCATTTGAGCGAGCCGTCTGCACCGATCACGGCGCGATGCTTGCGCTTGGCGTCGGTCAGCACGGTGCCGGGCGCGATATAGCCATTCTCGACCAGCTGGCCGAAGGCGACGCGCGGCGCGGCCTTGGGGGCCTGCATCGTGGTGAGGGCGCTTTCGTCGAGCGGCAGTGCGGCGTCGATCCGCTCCTGCGCGGCAGCGACATATTGCCCCTCGCGCTCGATGCCGATCCAGCGGCGGCCGAGGCGTTTCGCAACCGCGCCAGTGGTGCCGGTGCCGAAAAACGGATCGAGGACGACGTCGCCCTTCTTGGTGCAGGCGAGCATGATCCGGTAGAGCAGGGCTTCGGGCTTCTGGGTCGGATGGACCTTGTAGCCATCCTTCTTCAGGCGCTCCTGCCCGCCGCAGATCGGGAATTCCCAGTCGCTGCGCATCTGAAGCTCGTCGTTGAGCGTCTTCATCGAGCGATAGTTGAACGTATATTTCGCCTTCTCGCCGGTCGACGCCCAGATCAGCGTTTCATGCGCATTGGTGAAGCGGGTGCCCTTGAAATTGGGCATCGGATTGGCCTTGCGCCAGATGATGTCGTTGAGGATCCAGAAGCCGAGATCCTGGATCGCCGAGCCGACCTTGAAGATGTTGTGATAGCTGCCGATCACCCAGATCGAGCCGTCATCCTTTAGGATGCGGCGCGCTTCCGCCAGCCACTCGCGGGTGAACTGGTCATAGGCGTTCAGCGAATCGAACTTGTCCCATTCGTCGGTGACGGCATCGACATGGCTGCCATCGGGGCGCGAGAGATCGCCACCGAGCTGGAGGTTATAGGGCGGGTCCGCAAAGATGCAGTCGACCGACTTGGCCGGAAGCGCGCGCATCGCCGAGATGCAATCCTGCTGGATGATCGTGTCGAGTGGCAACGTATCCACCCACGCACGCGATGAGGCAGCACGAATCCTGCCCTTTTCGATGACCGTCATTAACCCTGTTCCCCTTGCCGGACGACCGGTTTCGGTCGCGGAACGGTACTTCGTCAAGCGAACATTGGTTAACGAAAAAGCCTGCAATTTCGTTAAGTTATAGAACGTCTCGCGAACTTATCCACAGGTTGGGTCAAGAAGTTATCCACAGGCACTAGGGATGGTGTGTGGCGTAAAAGACTCAATCTTTTCCCGAGCGAAGCGTGAACCTCGCCTGTCATCGGCACTCACCGCGCATTCAACCGTTGGGCGGCATTCGGCCCGGCATCGGGGAATGAGGAGACGGAAAATGGCCAAGATCGAAACAAGCCTTTTGTACACGCTGGCAGCAGCGGCGCTGGTCGCCAGCAGCGGCACGGCGATGGCGCAGAACAGCAATTGGGATTGGGGCGGTGGCCGCCAGGGAGACCGCGAATATCGGCTGGTCGGCCCGGGCGCGGCGACGCTTCTGCCCGAATTGCGCCGAACCAATCGCGGCCGTGCCTTCGTGCTGCGCAACTTCGACGCGAATCGCGATGGCCGCATTGATCGCCGTGAAGCCGCTGCGGCGAATCGCGCATTTCGCCAGATTGCCGGGCCGCGCTTCGATCGATTCGACTGGGATGCGCGTGACCGCACGGTCGTGGTCGAGGAACCGCGTGGCGGCCAATGGGATCGCCGCGCAATGCGCGACTATCGCTTCCGCCAGACCAAGCTGGGCGCGACGATGACGATGCAGGAGGACGTGCTGTTCCGCACCGACAGTGCCGAACTGCGCCCCGGCGCGATCGAGAAATTGCGTCCGCTGGTCGGCTATCTGCGCGCCAATCCCGGCGTGCGGGTGGCGATTATCGGCCATACCGATTCGCGCGGCACCGATGCGCATAACCAGTCGCTGTCCGAGCGCCGGGCCGAGAGCGTGCGGGCCGCATTCGATTCGATGGGCGTGGTGCGGGCGCGCTTCCGGGTCGAGGGCCATGGCGAAAGCGAGCCGGTGGCGAGCAACGCCACCGCAGACGGCATGCGGCTCAACCGCCGTGTTGAAGTGACGTTGCTCGGCGAGCGTGCCGACCGCTTCGACCGCGATAACTGATCGGGATCCGGGTCTGGCACGCGCCGGACCCGGCATTCCTCATTCGGCGGGCACGATCCGCGCAAAATCGAAATGCGCCTGCGCGACGGGCGCGAAGCTGCGGCGGTGGTGCGGGGTGGGGCCGAGCGTGCGCAACGCTTCCTGATGGACCTTCGCGCCATAGCCCTTGTTGCTTGCCCAGCCATAGCCGGGGAACGTCCCGTCCAGTTCGATCATCATCGCATCGCGCTGATGCTTGGCGACGATCGATGCGGCAGCGATCGACAGGCACAGTGCGTCGCCGCCGATCACCCATTGGCTATTGTGCGGCCATTTGGGGCAGCGATTGCCATCGACCAGCACCATGGCGGGCGCGAAGCCGAGCGCATCGACTGCGCGGTGCATCGCCAGCATCGTTGCCCAGAGGATGTTGAGCTCGTCGATTTCCTCGACCGTGGCCACGCCGACGCCGACTTTCGCGCAGGCAAGGATTTCGGCGCAGAGGCGCGCGCGCTTGGCGGCGGTCAGCGCCTTGGAATCGTCGATGCCTTCGGGGATGCAATCGGGATCGAGCACGACGGCGGCGGCGACTACCGGGCCAGCCAAAGGCCCGCGCCCGGCTTCGTCCACCCCGGCCACGGGACCGTTGTGAAGCTTGGCGTACTTCCGCTCGAAATTCAGATCAGGCATCGTCGATACGCCATGGCGGGAAGCGGCGCATTTCGCCGGCCTGATAGAGCCGCACCGAATTGCCGGCCGGATCGCGCAGCCGCGCTTCGCGCCAGCCCCAGCTTTCGTCCTTGGGCTCGGCATCGAATTTGACGCCTTGCTGCTGGAGGAATGCGACGGTGACGTCCAGATCGCCGCACTCGAAATAGACGACCGGCGCGGTATAGTCGGGATCGGTCGCGACTGAGAAAGTAGCACCGCCTTCGGTCTCGAAGCGCGCATAACGCGGCGAGGCGCGGACGATCTGGCGCAGCCCGAGCAGCCGGTAGAATTTCTCGCTCGCCGCCAGATCCTGCGCGGGCACCGTCACCTGATTCAGCATCGGCTCGAAGAAGCTCATATTGGTATCGAGCCGCACCGATTGCTGCCCCATCGGTCCATGCCCGCGCCCCAATCCCGGAGCCTCGCGCATGGCGATGCGGACGAAGCGCCGCGCGCGCCGAACGGCTTCGGGCAGATCCCATTCTGCGGCGAGGCCACAGGCGATCGCCGAGGAAAGCGTGCAGCCGGTGCCGTGATTATTGTCGCTGACGATTCGCGGATTGGTCCAGTCGATCTCGGGCGGATCCTCGGGGTCCGAGGAATATAGCCGGTCGGTGACTTCATCGCCCCCGGCATGGCCGCCCTTGACCAGAACCGCGCAGCCATGGGCCTTGACCAATGCCTTCGCATCGCCGCCGAGTGCCGCCAGCTCCGGGAGGTTGGGCGTGACCACCGTGGCGACGTTCATCAGCCGTTCGAACGCAGCGATGGTGGCGTCGTCGGCGAGCGTGGCGCCGGAACTGGCGATCATCACCGGATCGAATACCACCGGCACGCCGGGCAGTTCGGCGAGCTTTTCGGCGACCGCGAGTGCTGTCCGCGCCGATCCGATCATGCCGATCTTGATCGCATCAACGCCGATGTCACGAACCACCACGTCGATCTGATCGATCACCATCTTGGTCGGGATCGGGTGGACGCCGTCTACGCCCAGCGTGTTTTGCGCGGTGATCGCGGTGATCGCGGTCATGGCGTGGCCGCCCAGCATCGTGACCGTCTTGATATCGGCCTGGATACCGGCGCCGCCGCCTGAATCCGATCCAGCGATGATAAGGATGCGGGGTGTCATCAGTCGCCCTTGAAGCGCCGCTCGGTGCTCGCCGGATTGCGTGCGAGCGCGGCGCCGACGCGGGTGGGGCGATCGAGCAGTTCGCCGCCGCAGCTTGGGCAATGCTCGTCGAGGGCATCGGCGCACAGCGCGCAATAGGTGCATTCGAACGAGCAGATGAACGCGCCGGGCTGGTTGGCGGGAAGCGAGGTGCCGCAGCGCTGGCAATCGGGGTGCATGGCTAGCATTAGCGGTCTTTCCTCGCTTCTTGCGGCAAGTACAAGCGTCCGGCTAGCCGCACGCGGCAGTCCGCAGCGTATAGCTCGCAAACGGCTGCTCGACGCCCTTGGCATCGCGCGCGACGATCTGCCAGGTCAGTTGGCCGGGGGTGATATGCCAGCGGTTGACGAAATCATTGTCGGGATAGGGATAGACCATCTCGAAGCCGTCCGCGCGGACCTGCCCGCTGCCGGTGGCGGTGTAGGCACCGCCGAAACTGTCTGCCCAGAAGCCGGTGATCCGGGCAGGGTCCTTGTCGGCCCCGCCGAATATCAGGTGCGCGGCGTAGCGATCGGTGGGGTCGGCCGAGGCGACGCTTGCGGCATCGACGACGAACAGCGCGTCGTGCGCGATCGGGCCGGCGGTGAGCGCGATGGTGACCGCCTTGCCCATCACTTCGCCACTCCCTTTCCAGCAACCCTTCAATGCGGTCACTGCCCGGGGGACTGGAGCCGTTTCGGGCTCCTGCGAAGAAGCTGGCGGTGCGAACAGAACCAATGCGGTGGTGGCGAAGCAAAGCTTCTTGAGCAAGCGCATCAGCCTTACGCCGCGGCCAACCGCACAGCTTCGCAAACGCGATCGACCACGGCCTCGACCTGCCGGGCATCGTCGCCTTCGGCCATCACGCGGATCACCGGCTCGGTGCCAGAAGCGCGGATGACGAGGCGGCCCTTGCCCTCCAGTTCGGCTTCGGCGCTCGCAATAGCGTCTTTCACCGCGGCGTCCTCGAGCGGCTTGCCGCCCTTGAAGCGCACATTCTTGAGCAATTGCGGGAGCGGATCGAACTGGTGGAGGACTTCGCTCGCAGGTTTTCCCGAGCGGACGATCTCGGCAAGGATCTGGAGCGCTGCGACAAGGCCATCGCCGGTGGTCGCATAGTCCGAAAGGATGATGTGGCCGCTCTGCTCGCCGCCGACATTATAGCCATTGGCGCGCATTTTTTCGAGGACGTAGCGGTCGCCCACCGAGGTGCGGATCATGCCGAGACCCTGCGACGCGAGATGTCGTTCGAGGCCGAGATTGGACATGACCGTGGTCACCAGCCCGCCGCCCACGAGACGGCCCTGGCGGCCCCAGCCGCTGGCGATGGTAGCCATCAGCTGATCGCCATCGATCACCTTGCCGTTCTCGTCGACCACGATCAGCCGATCGGCATCGCCGTCCAGCGCGATGCCGATATGCGCCCCGACTTCGACAACCTTGTCGCACAGCGCCTTGGGCGCGGTGGAGCCGACGGCGTCGTTGATATTCTTGCCGTTGGGCGAAACGCCGATCGCGACGACTTCGCCGCCGAGTTCCCACAAGGCCGAGGGTGCGACCTGATAGGCGGCACCATGGGCGCAATCGACGACGATCTTGAGCCCGTCGAGCGTCAGATCCTCGGGAAAAGTCATTTTGGCGGCGTGGATATAGCGGCCGCGGGCATCCTCGACACGGCGGGCGCGGCCGATATTCTCCGGCGCGGCGAGCGGCACCTCGCCATCGATCAACGCTTCGATCGCCAGCTCGTCGGCATCGCTCAGCTTATAGCCATCAGGGCCGAACAGCTTGATGCCATTGTCGATATAGGGATTGTGGCTGGCGGAGATCATCACGCCCATGTCCGCGCGCATCGATTGGGTGAGCATCGCCACCGCAGGGGTGGGCATCGGGCCGACCAGAACCACGTCCATGCCGACGCTGGTAAACCCCGCGACCATCGCGTTTTCGAGCATATAGCCCGAGAGGCGCGTATCCTTGCCGATCACGACGCGGTGCTTGTGCGTGCCGCGTGCGAAGTGCGCGCCGGCCGCCATGCCGACCTTCATAGCCATTGCCGCAGTCATCGGGTGCGCGTTGGTCGCGCCGCGAATTCCATCGGTACCGAAATATTTTCTTGCCATTACCGAGCTCTCACGGCCTTGTTGCGACCAATGTGGCGACTGATAGCGCCGCGAACCAAAAAGGGCGAGCATGTCGCTGATCTTTCGATTCTTTAAAATCCTGCTGGGCGATCCAAACAAGCCCCAGGCACTGCGTATCCTGATCGCGCTGACCGCGGGGCTTAGCGTCGGCGCGCTGTTTGCGGGATATGCGCCGGAGCGCGGCGTTGCCTTGGCCGATTATGTCCAGCCGATCGGGCATGCGTGGCTCAACGCGCTGCAGATGACGATCGTGCCGCTGGTCGTGGCTTTGCTCATCACCGGCGTGACCGCCACGGCCGAGGCGGCGCAGGCGGGGCGGCTCGCGGGCCGGGCCATCGCGCTGTACGTCGCAGTTCTGGCATTGTCGGCGGCCGCCGCCGCGATCCTGACGCCCTTGTTCCTGCAGATCTGGCCGATGCCGCAGGAATCGGCGGCGAGCCTGCGGGCGGCGCTTACGGGAGCGAACAAGGTCGGCGAGGTGCCGCCGCTGGGCGAGTTCCTCGCAGCGATCATCCCGTCGAACGTGGTCAAGGCAGCGGTAGACAATGCCTTTTTGTCGCTGATCATCTTCTCGCTGATCTTCGCCTTTGCGATCACCCATGTCATCGATGAAGCACGCCAGTTGCTCGTCCGTTTCTTCGCCGCGATCCGCGATGTGATGCTGGTGGTGATCAACTGGGTGCTCTGGATCGGACCGATCGGCGTGGGCGCGCTGGCGCTGGTCGTCGGTGCCAAGGCCGGGACGGGCGCTTTCGGGGCGCTGCTCCATTATATCGTGATTGTCTCTGCGGTTGGCTTTGTCGTTGCGCTGTTCGCTTATCCGGTCGCGGTATTTGGCGGGCGAGTGAAGCTGGGGCGCTATGCGCGCGCGGCGGCGCCAAGCCAGGCTGTGGCGATGAGCACCCAGTCTTCGCTCGCCACCCTGCCGGTGATGATCGAGGGCGCGAGCAAGCTGGGCGTGCCGGTCGCAGTCTCGGGCGTTACCCTGCCGCTCGCGGTGGCGATCTTCCGCGCGACAGGCCCGGCGATGAACTTCGCAGTGGCGATCTATGTCGCCACCTGGTTCGGCATCCCGCTCGGCATTCCCACATTGGTCGTCGGCACTATCGTGGCGACGCTGACGTCGCTCGGCTCGGTCAGCCTGCCGGGCACGGTCAGCTATGTCAGCGCGATTGCGCCGGTATCCTCCGCTATCGGCGCGCCGATAGCGCCGCTTGGGCTGCTGGTCGCAGTCGAGACGATCCCGGACATCATGCGTACCGTGGGCAACGTCACCTGGGATCTGGCCGCGAGCGTCTGGCTTTCGCGCCACACCCGCAACGTGCCGCTCGACGAAGCCGATGCCATGTTGCGGGAAGAGCCATGAGGGCCGCATTGCCGCTCGCATTGTTGCTTGCAAGCTGCGGGCAGCAGGGGCCGACGAAGGAGCCGCCGGCGGCCAACCAATCGGCTGAGATCAACGCGCTTGCCGCCGATCTGGACCAGATGGAAAGCGATGTGCGCCTCCGCAGGCTCGAGGAGCGCATGGGCGCACTTGAGGCGCAACTGGGCAATGCGACGTTGCGCGACGCGGATGTGGACGATCTCGACCGCCGGATGCGTGCGCTCGAAGCGGGAGCGGCGGTGACCGCAAAGCCGCCTGCTACGAGCGCCACGCCCGCGCCCTGAGCTATTTCATCAGCACCAGTTCTTCGGCCATCGACGGATGCAGCGCGACGGTCTGGTCGAACTGGTCCTTGGTAAGCCCGGCCTTCACCGCGATCGCGGCTGCCTGAAGGATTTCGGGCGCGTCGGGGCCGATCATGTGGAGGCCCACGACGCGGCCCGTCGTGCCGTCACAGATCATCTTGTAGAGTGCGCGCTCGTTGCGATTGGCCAGCACGTTCTTCATCGCGCGGAAGTCCGAAGTGAATACCGAAACCGAGCCAAGCTTGTTGCGCGCCTGGCTCTCGGTCATGCCCACGCCTGCCATTGGCGGATGGCTAAACACGGCGCTGGGGATGTTCTCGTAATCCACCTTGTGCGGCTTGCCGCCAAAGATCGTGTCGGCGAACGCCTGGCCTTCGCGGATGGCGACGGGAGTTAGCTGGACGCGGTTGGTCACATCGCCGACCGCGTAGATCGAATCGACCGAAGACTTGTTGTCGTCATCGACCTTTACCGCACCCTTGTCGTCGAGTTCGACGCCCGCGTCTGCGAGACCCAGGCCCATCGTGTTGGGCACGCGACCGGTGGCGAAGAGCACGCAATCTACTTCGACTGCGTCATGGCCCGAAGTCTTGACCTTGAGGCAGCCGGTTTCGAGCTTTTCGATGCTCTCGAATTCCGAATTGAAGCGAAACTCGATGCCCTTGGTCAGCGAAATCTGGAGCAGGCGATCGCGGATCGCTTCCTCATATCCGCGCAGAATCACGTCCGAGCGGTTGATCAGCGTCACCTTGGTGCCGAATTCGTTGAAAATCCCGGCAAACTCATTGGCGATATAGCCTGCACCCGCGATCATGATTCGGCGGGGCAACGCTTCGAGGTGGAAGACTTCGTTCGAAGTGATGCCGTGCTCGCTGCCGGGGAAAGTGGGGCTGTGCGGATGCGCGCCAGTGGCGACCAATATGTATTTCGCGGTGATCTTGCGACCGCTGGCGAGCGTGACTTCGTGCGCGCCTGAGACGGTGGCGCGTTCGAGGATGACCTCGACATTATTGTTGCTGAGCGTCTGGCCATAGAGGCCGTTGAGCCGATCGACTTCGCCGAGAACGTTGTCGCGGAGCGTCAGCCAGTCGAAATCGCAATCGGGGACCTGCCAGCCGAAGCGCTTGGCGTCCTTAAGGTCCTCGGCAAAATGCGCGCCATAAACCAGCAATTTCTTGGGCACGCAGCCGCGGATCACGCAGGTGCCGCCGACTCGATATTCCTCGGCGACCGCGACCTTGGCGCCATAAGCCGAAGCCATGCGCGAGGCGCGTACCCCGCCCGAGCCCGCGCCGATCACGAAAAGGTCATACTCGTAATCGGCCACGCACTATCTCCTTGGTACTTCAGGCGTGCGAGATAAGCATTGTGGTGCGGCGGCGCCAGCGCTGCTGGCTTGGCCGTATTGCTTACCCGAAGGCGCGGCGGATCAGATCGTCGGTCGAGGCGTCGAAATCCATGCCGCCCTGATCGGCCGCCTTGGCCATCTGCTTGCCGAGCTCGACGCCGAACTGGTCGAACGGATTGATGCCGAGCAGTACGGCATTCACGAAGGTGCGCTGTTCGTAGAAAGCAAGCAGCGCGCCCAGCGTGCGCGGATCGAGGCGATCGAGCAGCAGTGTCGAGCTGGGTCGGTCGCCGGGATAGGCGCGGGCGAGATCGTCTGAATGCTTGCCGGCCATCAATGCAGCGCCCTGCGCGAACATGTTGAGCAGGAGCTGGCGGTGGTGATCCTCGGCCAGCCCGTCGCCCGGCTCGATCACCCCGACGAATTCGACGGGAACGAGATGCGTGCCCTGATGGAGCAGCTGGAACACCGCATGCTGCGCGTCGGTGCCGACGCCGCCCCAAGTGATCGGCGAGGTTGGATAGGTCACTGGTTCGCCCTCGGCGGTGACGCGCTTGCCGTTCGATTCCATCTCGAGCTGCTGGAGGTAGCTCGGCAGCAGCCGCAGCCGCTCGTCATAGGCGAAGACACCGCGCGTCTCGCAGCCGCGCGCCTGGGTGTAATACAGGTCCGCGAACGCCGCGAGCACGGGCGCGTTCTGCGCCAGCGGGGTCAGGCGGAAATGGCGGTCCATCTCGCCCGCGCCTTCCAATAGTTCCTCAAACGCATCCCAGCCGAGCGCCAGCGCCGCGGGGAAGCCGATCGATGACCAGAGCGAGTAACGCCCGCCGACGCTTTCGGAGAAAGGCAGAATGCGGGTTTCGTCCACGCCCCATTCGATCGCCTTGTCCGGCGCGGCAGTGAGCGCGATCACCTGGCCATAGGGATCTTCGACGCCATTTTCGCGCATCCACATCAGCGCGCTTTCGGCGTTGAGCATGGTCTCGGTGGTGGTGAAGGTTTTGGAGGCGATGGCGATGAGCGTGGTGTGCGGGTCGAAGCGATCCATCGCTTCCTCGATCGCGATGCCATCCACGTTCGAGACGATGGCGACCTCATAGCGATCCGAATCGCGGCCGAGCGCATCGACCAACAGATCGGGGCCCAGCGCCGAACCGCCAATGCCGATATGGAGAATGCTTCGCACCGGCCCGAAAGCTTCGGCCTCGATCGCGTCAATCACTGCGCGCATCCGGACCTGATAGGCGCGGGCGAGCGCGACGCTCTCCGGTGCGCCTTCGCCGCGCTCTGCGCTATGCTCGGCTGCGCGGCCTTCGGTAACGTTGATCGCCTCGCCAGCGAACAACGCGTCACGCTTGGCGGCGAGGCCCAT
Organism: Sphingomonadales bacterium; assembly: GCA_004173185.1. Taxonomy (GTDB): domain Bacteria; phylum Pseudomonadota; class Alphaproteobacteria; order Sphingomonadales; family Sphingomonadaceae; genus Sphingomonas. Next base: position 107,034 of record SEFZ01000007.1, read on the forward strand.
CGAGTCGGCGAGCGCGGCGAAGGCCGAAAGCGCCTCCTCCGTCAGATGCGTTTTCGACCAGTCGAAATGGATCCCCGCCACATCCGCCGAGAGCGTGGCGACGCGATTACCGTCTTGCCTGAACAGCTCAGGAAGCGGCGCGGAGGCCAGTGCGGTAACTGCGGACCAATCGGGCAAGGCCATGTTCATCTCCTGTATTCCACGCACCTATCGTCCCAAACCTGCGCCTGCCAGCGGGATTCACCCGCTTGACCTGATCGCCCCGTCCAAGCAGAGCAAACCCCATGGAAACCACGCCCTCCGACGAAGCCGCTGCCACCGGCCAGGAAACGCAAGCTCCCGCCGCCGCAATTGCCGCCGATCCCAAGTCGGAATGGCGCGATCTGGGGCTTTTTCTGGTCAAGCTGGCCGCGATCGTCTTCTTCGTGCGCAGCTTCATCTTCTCGCCTTTCGTCATCCCCAGCGAATCGATGATGCCGCGCCTGCTGATCGGCGATTATCTGTTCATCACGAAATGGAATTACGGCTATTCGCGGCATTCGCTGCCGTGGAGCCTGCCGCTGATCCCGGGCCGCCTGTTTGCTGGCACGCCGGATCGTGGCGACGTGGTGGTGTTCAAGGCGCCGCCGACCGACAATACCGATTGGATCAAGCGCGTCATCGGCCTGCCGGGCGATACCGTGCAGATGGTTAGCGGTCAGCTGGTGGTGAACGGCAAGGCGATCCCGAAGCAGAAGATCGCGGACTTCACGCTGCCGATCACGCCCAATTTCACCAAGTGTCAGATCCAGTTCCAGACCGTCGACGCCAGCGGCCCGGTGTGCCGCATCCCGCGCTTCCGCGAGACGCTGGATAACGGCAAGACCTATGACGTGCTCGATCAGGGTCTCAAGCCGCAGGACGACACCCAGATCTTCACCGTGCCGGCCGACCATGTCTTCCTGATGGGCGACAATCGCGACAATTCGACCGACAGCCGCTTCAGTCATGTCGAGGGTGGGATCGAGTTCGTCCCGCTGATCAATCTGGAGGGCAAGGCCGTGGTCAGCTTCTGGTCGACCGATGGCAGCGCCAATTGGTTCCTGCCCTGGACCTGGTTCACCGCAGCGCGGTGGAGCCGCATCGGGGAAGGCTTTTGAGCCCCGATCTTGGGGGGTGGATCAAAAAGACTTTCGGCGAAAAGCCAGTTGATTTGGCCGCGTTCGAACGGGCGCTGACGCATGGCAGCCAGGCCGCAGCGAATTATGAGCGGCTGGAGTTTCTGGGCGACCGCGTTTTGGGCCTCGTCATCGCCGAATGGCTCTATGAGCGCTTTTCGGGTGAAGCCGAAGGCCAGCTTTCGCGGCGGCTCAACGCGCTGGTGACCGGTGCGATGTGCGCCGGCGTGGCGCGCGAAGTCGGCGTGGTGCCCTATCTCAAGCTCGGCAAACAGGCCCGCGACGATGGCGCGGCGGACAGCGACAATGTCCTCGGCGACGTGATGGAGGCGCTGATCGGCGCGCTCTATCTGCAATCGGGCATACCGGCCGTGCGCGCCTTCATCCGCAAGGCGTGGGAAAGCCGCATCGAAGAACATGCCCATGCGCCGCAGCATCCCAAATCCGCGCTGCAGGAATGGGCTGCGGCGAATAATCGCAAGCCGCCCGAATATGAGATTACCGATCGTTCGGGGCCAAACCATGCGCCGAAATTCGTCGTGACGGTGCGCATCCCCAAGCTGGCCGACGCCAGTGCCGAGGGGACGAGCAAGGGCGCGGCGGAAACGGCTGCGGCGGCGGTTTTGTTAGAGAAGTTGAAGAAGTGATGCGTACGCGACGCCGCGACGCTGCGACGAGAATTAAGGCCGTTTCACGCGGAGACGCTGAGACGCGAAGGCTGTCTCGCGTCGCGCCAGCGGCGCATTCCATCATTGGCGTGAGAGATAACAGCGCTTCGCGCGGGCTATTTTCTTCTCCGCGTCTCAGCGCCTCCGCGCGAACCGACTTTCTGCTTCGTTGCGTCGCCGCGTCGCCGCGTGAGCCAATCTTCAGGAACCAAAAATGACCCAGCATTGCGGCGTAGTCGCCATTGTCGGCGCCCCGAATGCGGGCAAATCCACCCTCGTAAACGCGCTGGTCGGCCAGAAGGTCGCGATCGTCAGCCCCAAGGCGCAGACGACGCGCGCCAAGCTGCTCGGCATTGCGATCGAAGGCGAGGCGCAGCTCCTGCTGGTTGATACGCCCGGCATCTTCACGCCCGAGCGCCGGCTGGACCGCGCGATGGTCGCTGCCGCCTGGGAAGGTGCCGAGGGCGCGGATCTGATCGCGCTGGTGGTGGACGGCAAGGGCGGGATCGGATCGAAGGTCACCCAGATCATCGAGAGCCTGGCCGGCCGCAAGGAACGCAAGATCCTGATCCTCAACAAGGTCGATATCGCCGATAAGCCCCGGCTGCTGGGGCACACAGCCAAGCTCAACGAGATGATGACGTTCGACGAAATCTACTTCGTCAGCGCGCAGACCGGCGACGGCGTACCTGAACTCAAGGCCGCGCTCTCCGCCGCGATGCCCGAAAGCGCATGGCATTTCCCCGAGGATCAGGTGAGCGACGCGACCGAGCGGATGATCGCCGCCGAAGTGACGCGCGAGCAGATCTATCTCCAGCTCCATGCCGAGCTGCCGTATGCGAGCGCGGTCGAGACCGAGAAATATATCGAGCGCAAGGACGGTTCGGTCGAGATCCACCAGCAGATCATGGTCGAGCGGCCCACCCAGCGCGCGATCGTATTGGGCAAGGGCGGCACGCGCCTGAAAGAGATCGGCAGCCGCGCGCGCGCCGAGCTATCGAAGATCATGGGCGTACAGGTTCATCTCTATCTTCACGTGAAAGTAAGGCCGGAGTGGCAGGAAGACCGCTCGCTTTACCGTGAAATAGGGCTGGACTGGGTTGAATGAGCGAAAAGCTTAAAGTCGCAATCGTACAGGATAGCCCGGCGCCGCTCGCCGTGGCGCAGGGCATGGAAAAGGTCGTCGCCAAGACGCGCGAGGCCATCGAAATGGGCGCGCGCGTGATTGCGTTCGGCGAGGGCTTCCTTGGCGGCTATCCGGCCTGGCTCGATCACGTGCCCGCGGTTTCGCTCTGGGAGCATCCGGGCACCAAGGAGCTGCACGCTTTGCTCCTTTCGCAAGCCATTCGCGGCGATGATCCGCGCTTTGCCCAACTCCAATGGGCAGTCGATATTGCTGGTGTTGCGGTTTCGGTCGGCGGTTTCGAGCGCATCCGCAACAGCCTTTATTCCACGCAATTCCTGGTTCGGCCCAAGGCCAAGGTACTGCGCCATCGCAAGCTGATGCTGTCTTCGTCCGAGCGGCTGTTCCTCGGTTCGGGCGACGGATCGACGCTTGAGGTGCATGAAGCGCCTTGGGGTCGGCTCGGCCAGCTCGCATCGGACGAGCATTGGATGCCGCTCACCCGCGCCGCGATGCACCATGCCGGCGAAGCGGTGCACGTCGCTGCCTGGCCAACGGTGCAGGACATCTCGATGCTGGCCTCGGCGCATTATGCCTATGAGGGGCGCACCTTCGTGCTTGCCGCGGGCACGGTGCAAACCAAGGACCAGATGATCGCGGGCTATGAAGCAGCAGGCGGCGATGGTTCGGCGCGCAAGCTGCTCGATCGGCTGCCCGAGGGCCAGTTGCAACATGGCCGCAGCGCGATCATCGCGCCCGATGGCGTGGTGCTTGCACAGGCTGGCGAAGGTGCGGAGATCCTGTTTGCGGAACTCGATCTGGGTGAAGTCCCACGCGGTCTGGCGACGCTGGATACCGATGGCCAGCACGCCCGGCCCGACGTGTTCGAGCTGCGGGTGGACCGGCGCACGCGCACGGGCATTGTCGATGTGTCGGACGACGACGAGGAGATCCGCGCCGCCTGACCATTCCCCTATTTTCAGCGAGGGGCGTTATTCAGCATCTCCTCGACCCAATGCGGCACCAAAGTTCCCGCCGGGCCTAGCCGGCTCTCCGCGAACCATGCACTGCCCTCAGACGGGTCGAGATTGAGCTCCAGCGTCTGGGCACTATGGTATTTCGCGGTCTGAACAAAGCCCGCAGCAGGATAGACTGCGCCCGAAGTCCCGATCGAGACGAACAGGTCAGCATCGGCAATCGCTCGTTCGATCCGTTCCATTTCGTAAGGCATCTCGCCGAAGAACACGATGTCGGGGCGCAGCGCAGGCTCGCCGCAATCGGGGCATTCGGTTTCGGGCGGGAGCGAATCCTCCCAGCCGTGGCGGATCCCGCACAGCGCACAGAGCGCCGATTTCAGCTCGCCATGCATATGGATCAGCCGCTTCGCGCCGCCGCGCTCATGCAGATCATCGACATTCTGGGTGACGAGCAGCAATTCGCCCGGCCATTCCGCGTCGAGCCGTGCCAGCGCCAGATGCGCTGCGTTCGGCACGACGCTCGCCAGTTTCTCGCGGCGCTCGTCATAGAAGCGGTGGACCAGCTCGGGGTTCCGGAACAGCGCCTGTGGCGTGCAGACATCCTCCACGCGTTGCCCCTCCCATAGCCCGCCCGGCCCGCGAAACGTGGCGATGCCGCTTTCGGCGGAGAGCCCCGCGCCAGTGAGGATGACGATGTTTTGGATGTCGCGCATGGCGACACTCTATCGCCTGCCATGCGCTCGCCGCAAATGCGGTTCTAATTCTGCACCATGCTCACGGTCTTGCTCTTCGCGATGCTTGCCCAGGACCGTCCGGTGCTTCCCGCGCCCGATGACGATGCCATGCACATCGTGCCGCGCGAGAAATGTGAGCCGCGCGACGGCGAGATCACCGTCTGTGGCATCAACGATACGGCGCGCTTCCGCCTCCAGCCGACAAACGATGCGCGCTGGAAAGAGGCGCCGTTGCGTCCCGATTTCAAGCTGCCCGGCGGCGCGACCGGCACCATTCGTGCCGAGCAGCGCGGACTGCCCGGGGCAAGCGCGCCCGCTGCCTTTGTCACGATCAAGATTCCGTTCGGCGGCAAGAAGAAGCCCGACGACAAATAACCCTGTCGCGGCGCGCTGCGACCTGTGCCACAGGGACGGGCATGACGAGCATTGGCATTTACGGCAGCCTCGGCCGGATGGGGCAGGCGATCATCGACGTAGCGCCGGGGCTCGGCGCATCGATCGCGGGCGGCGCGGATGCGCAGGACGATCCCGCGATCATCGCCGCCAGGGCGGATGTATTGGTCGATTTCTCGGCGGCGAGCGCGCTTGAGGCGCATCTCGCTGCAGCCCGCGCCGCGCGCACGCCGATCATGATCGGCACCACCGGGCTCAACCAGCGCCAGCATGAGCTGATCGATGCGGCGGCAACCGAAATCGCGGTGCTTCAGACCGGCAACACATCGATGGGCGTGGGGCTGCTTGCCCGGCTGGTGCGCGAAGCGGCTGCGCGGCTAGGGAGCGAATGGGACATTGAGATTGTCGAGATGCACCATCGCCACAAGGCCGATGCCCCATCGGGCACCGCTCTGATGCTCGGCAAGGCGGCGGCCGAGGGCATGGGCACGACGCTGGGCGAAGCGCAGGTGACCGATCGCGCCGGGCTTACGGGCGCGCGCTGCGGCGGGACGATCGGCATGGCGAGCCTGCGCGGTGGATCGGTGGTCGGCGATCACAGCGTGGTCTTTGCGACGGCCGGCGAACGCATCGAGCTGATCCACCGTGCGGACGATCGCGCGATCTTCGCGCGCGGCGCGGTTCAGGCCGCGCTGTGGCTCGCAGGGCGCAGGCCCGGGCGCTACACTATGGATTCAGTTCTTGGGGACTCAGTCCTTGGGGACTCGGTACGCGGCGGGTGAAAAAGGGCGAGGTCGTCGAGTTTTTCGCGCGGCTGGCGGAGGAGAATCCGCATCCCGAAACCGAGCTCGAATATTCCAATCCCTATACGCTGCTGGTGGCAGTGGCGCTTTCGGCGCAATCAACCGATGTCGGCGTGAACAAGGCGACGCGGGCATTGTTCGCCACAGTCGATACCCCCGCCAAGATGGTCGCGCTGGGCGAGACGGAACTCAAGCAGCACATCAAGACGATCGGGCTGTTCAATACCAAGGCAAAGAACGTCATCGCTTTGTCCGAGGCGCTGGTCCGCGACCATCATGGCGAAGTGCCCGAGGACCGCGAGGCGCTGGAAAAACTGCCCGGGGTGGGGCGCAAGACCGCCAATGTCGTGCTCAACACCGCTTTCGGCCACGAGACCTTTGCTGTGGATACTCACATCTTCCGGGTCGGCAACCGCACCAGGCTGGCGCCGGGCAAAACCGTGCTTGCGGTCGAAAAGAAGCTGGAAAAGGCCGTGCCCCAGCCCTTCCGCCTCCACGCGCATCACTGGCTGATCCTGCACGGCCGCTACACCTGCAAGGCGCGCACACCCGAATGCTGGCGCTGCATCGTCGCCGATCTCTGCCCCTACAAGCCCAAGACCCCCGCGCCCAAAAAGGCTGCTACGCCCCAGCATTGAGGCACTGGCGCACGCTCCTCAGCTTTGCTAGGCGGCGTCTCCACGCACCCGTAGCTCAGCTGGATAGAGTACTGCCCTCCGAAGGCAGGGGTCACAGGTTCGAATCCTGTCGGGTGCGCCAGCTTTTCTCGAAATCGCATTGCATTCTCATGGCTTGCCGTGGAGCATGCGGCATGCCTGACACCTCCACCCCTTCCGTCGATCCCGCCGCCGCCGATCTGGTGGCGGGGATGGCGCGCGTGATCGGGCTGGAGCTTCCCGATATTTGCCTGCCCGGCGTAATTGCGGGCGTCGAGGCGCTGCAGATGCATCTTGGCGTGCTGGACGCGGCCGAAGCGGAGGATCGGCGCTGAGTATCGCGGATATCGCGCGGGGCGTGGCCTCTGGACAGGTCTCTGCCACGGCGCTGGCCGAAGCGGCGTTGCGGCGTATGCGCGGCGAAGGGCGGGAAATCGCTGCGGCGACGCGCGTGCTCGACGCGCGGGCGCTGGCCAAGGCGGCCGAGGTGGATGCCCTGGTCGCGGCGGGCGCGAACCCTGGGCCGCTTGCCGGTGTGCCGTTCGGGGTGAAGGATTTGTTCGACGTGGCCGGTCTGCCGACCACCGCTGGCGCCGCAATGCTCCGCGATGCGCCTCCGGCTGCGCGCGATGCCGAGGCGATCCGGCTGCTGGAGGCGGCGGGCGCGGTTCTGGTGGCGACGCTCAACATGGACGAGTTCGCTTATGGCTTTGCGACGATCAACGCGGCGTTCGGCACCACGCAGAACCCGCACGACCGCAGTCGCATCGCCGGCGGGTCGTCAGGCGGATCGGCGGCGGCGGTGGCTGCGGGGCTGGTGCCATTCAGCCTCGGATCGGACACCAATGGCTCGATCCGCGTGCCGGCGGCGCTTTGCGGCATCTATGGCCTGAAGCCTACGCATGAAGCGCTGCCGATGGATGGGGTCTATCCCTTCGTAGACAGCTTCGACGATATCGGGCCGTTCGCGACCCGCGTGGCCGATCTGAAACGGGTCTGGGACGTGCTTGGCGGGCGCGCCGACGCGGGATCGGGCATGCGGGTTGCTCGATTGGGGGGCTGGTTCGCGCGCAATGTCTGTGACGAACTGGTGCAGGGTGTGGATGCGATCGCGGCGCATCTTGGCGGGGTTGATACCGTGGCGTTGCCGCAGGTGGACGCAGCGCGTTCGGCCGCGTTCCTGATGACGGCAGCAGAGGGCGGGGCGCGGCATTTGCCCGAGCTTCGCAAGCGTCCGCTCGAATTCGATCCCCAGACCCGCGACCGGCTGATTGCCGGGGCGATGCTCCCCGCTTCGGGCTATTTCGCCGCCGAGGCGTTCCGCGCCCGCTTCCGCCGCGCGGCCGAGGCCTTGTTTGCGCGTTACGACGTGCTGATCGCGCCCGCAGCCGGCGAAGTCGCGCCGCGCATCGACAATCCGATGATCACGGTGGATGGCAAGCGCGTGCCCGCTCGGGCGCAGTTGGGCATCTTCACCCAGCCGCTCAGCTTCATCGGGCTGCCGGTGATCACCGTGCCGCTATATCGCCCGGGCAAGCTCCCGCTGGGCGTGCAACTGGTCGGCAAACCCGGCGGCGAAGCATCTCTATTTGCGCTGGCGGAAGCGCTGGAAGCGGCGCGTATCACTGGGGTTTCCCTGCCGGAGTCCGGCGCTATGCTGGGTCCGAAGGGGGACGCGGTTGACGCAGGCTGAAAGCATCGGGCTGATCGAGCGGCAGTTCGCGCTCGCCGAACGCGGCACCGATGCGCGCACCGAAGTGCTGGCGGGCGTCACCACCTTCCTGACCATGGCCTATATCATCGTGGTCAACCCGGCGATCCTAGGGTCCACGGGCATGCCGATCGCGGCAGTGGCGGCGGCGACCTGCCTTGCGGCGGGCTTTGCCAGCATATTGATGGGCATGACGGCAAACATGCCGCTGGCGCTCGCGCCGGGCATGGGGCTGAACGCTTATTTCGCCTTCACCGTAGTCGGCGCGATGGGGGTGCCATGGCAGGTGGCGTTGGGCTGCGTGTTCATCTCGGGCATCGCCTTCCTCGTCCTGACCTTTGCCGGCATCCGCCAGATGATCATCGCGGCGATCCCGAAAAGCCTGTTCGCGGCGGTCGCGGGCGGGATCGGGTTGTTCATCGGGTTTATCGGGCTGAAGAATGCCGGGATCGTCGTCAGCAATCCGGCGACTTCGGTGGCGCTGGGCGATCTCCATGCGCCGGGCGCGGCGCTGGCGCTGCTCGGGTTGGTGGTGATCGCCGCGCTGTCCGCCTGGAAAGTGCGTGGCGCGATCCTGATCGGGATCGTCGTGACTACGGTTATCGGCTGGCTGATCGGTGCGGTGACCTTCACTCCGCAGCCTTATGACCTGACCGCGATTTCGCAGGTCGCGTTCCAGCTCGATCTCGCGGGCGTGTTCGGGCTTTCGGGCAGCCACGGCCTTGGGCTGTTCGAGATATTGTTCGTGTTCCTGTTCGTCGATCTGTTCGATAATATCGGCACGCTGATGGGGGTCACGCGCCGCGCAGGCCTTCTCGACAAGCACGGCAATGTGCCGCGGCTCAACCGCATTCTCTTCACCGATTCGATCGCAACGATCTTTGGCAGCCTCGCGGGCACCAGCACGGTGACCAGCTATGTCGAGAGCGCTGCGGGCGTGCAGGCGGGCGGGCGCACCGGGCTTACCGCAGTAGTGACGGGCGTGCTGTTCCTGCTCGCGATGCTGGTCGCGCCTTATGCGCAATTGGTGCCGCTCGCCGCTACCGCGCCTGCGCTGATCCTGGTGGGCGCGCTGATGATGGCGCCGTTGCTCGATGTCGATTGGCATGATCCCGAAGTGGCGATCCCGGCCTTCCTCACTGTCGCGTTGATCCCGCTCACCTTTTCGATCGCCAACGGCCTTGCCTTTGGGATCACCGCTTATGCCCTGCTCAAGCTGATCCGCGGCAAGATTACCAAGACCGACTGGCTGTTGCTGGTGCTGGCCTTGCTGTTCGTCATCCGCTTCGCCTGGCTCTCGGCGGCCTGATATGTTGCACTCTGTTCGTTCGCTCCGGGGCATGGTCACCGCGCCCCATCATCTCGCGTCTCAGGCGGGACTAAGCGTGTTGCAGGATGGCGGATCGGCGCTCGAAGCCGGGGTCGCGGTCGCGGCCTGCCTCGCGGTGGTCTATCCGCACATGACCGGCATTGGCGGCGACGGCTTCTGGCTGATCGCCGAGCCCGATGGCAGCACCCGCGCGATTCATGGCTGTGGCGGCGCGGCGGCTGCTGCGGACCTGTCGCTATATGCCGGGATGGCTGGGGTGCCGACGCGCGGACCTTTGGCGGCGAACACCGTAGCGGGGACGATTTCGGCCTGGGCCGAAGCGCTCAAGGGTGGGACCTTGCCGCTCGCCCGCATCCTGCGCGATGCGATCCACCATGCCGAACATGGCGTGGCTATCACCAAAACCGGTGCGGAGATCGTCGCTGCGAAAGCAAGCGAGCTGCGCGATCAGCCCGGCGCATGGGCGGCAACCTATGGCGATGCGCGCGAGGGCGAAGTGCGTAAGCAACCCGCGTTGGCCGCGACGCTGCGGCGGCTGGCGGAGGAGGGGCTCGACAGCTTCTATACCGGTGCGCTCGCCGATGACATCGCCATGGATCTGGAAGCGCTGGGCAGCCCGGTATCGCGCGCCGATCTGGCCGCGCACCGCGTCGAGACGCCCGATCCGCTGCGGCTGGGCATCGAAGGGGTGGAGTTGTTCAACAGCGCACCGCCCACGCAAGGCGCGGCCTCGCTGCTGATCCTCGGGCTGGCGGATCGCTTGCCCAAGGGCGATGCCGATAGCTTCGCGCATATCCATGGGCTGGTCGAGGCGACCAAGCAGGCATTTATCTATCGTGACGCGCATGTCGGCGATCCGGCCTATATGCCGTCTGGCCCGCAGGCGTTGCTCGACGATGCGGGCGCGCTCGATGCGATGGCCGCGCGGATCGATCTGGCGAAGGCGCTGCCCTGGCCGCATGTGCCCCAGCCGGGCGACACCTGCTGGTTTGCCGCTGCAGATAGCGAAGGCCGCGTGGTCAGCTGCATCCAGTCGACCTATTTCGAGTTCGGATCGGGGCTGGTCCTGCCGAAAACCGGCATCACTTGGCAAAATCGCGGCTCCAGCTTTCGGTTGACCCCCGATGGCTGGAATGCGCTCCAGCCCGGGCGCAAGCCGTTCCACACGCTCAACCCCGCGCTCGCGCGCTTCGATGACGGCCGCGTCATGGCCTATGGCACGATGGGGGGCGAGGGCCAGCCGCAGACGCAGGCGGCATTGTTCAGCCGCTATGCGTGGCACGGCGTGAACCTTCAGGAAGCGATCACCCGCCCACGCTGGCTGCTCGGCAAGACCTGGGGCGAGGAAAGCGTGACGCTCAAGCTCGAGAGCCGCTTCGATGATGCGCTGGTAGCGAAACTGCGCAGCGCCGGGCATGATGTCGAGATGCTCCCGGCTTTCACGGCGGTAATGGGCCATGCCGGCGCGATCGTGCGGCATCCCTCCGGCGTGCTCGAAGGCGCGACCGATCCGCGCAGCGACGGGCAGGTGGCGGCATGGTAGCGCCAAAGGAGATCGGTGGCGCACGCGCCGTCGCGCGCTGCGACGAGCTGGGCATCGCGCCCTATAGCGATGCGCCCGACATGCTGTTTCGCGCCTTTCTCACGCCCGCTTTCGCCGCTGCCCAGCGCCGCATCGCCGAGTGGATGATCGAAGCGGGGATGACTACGCGGATCGATGAAGCCGCGAATTTGATCGGCCGCTATGAGGGCACCGATCCGCAAGCGCTGCCGCTGATCATCGGCAGCCATATCGACAGCGTGCGCGATGCCGGGCGCTATGATGGGCCGCTTGGCGTGATGCTCGGGATCGAGGCAGTCGCGGCGCTGCATGAAGCGGGCAAGCGCTTGGCCTTCCCCATTGAAGTCTATGCGTTCGGCGACGAGGAAGGCTCGCGCTTCGCCACCGCCATGCTGACCAGCCGGGCCGTTGCGGGCACGCTCGATCCGGCGATGCTCGCCATCGAGGATCGCAGCGGCATGTCGCTCGATGAAGCATTGGCGCCGTTCGAGCTTTCCGATCTCACCTTCGCCAAGGCGCGACACCCCGGCGCGCGCGCGTATTTTGAAGCGCATATCGAGCAGGGGCCTGCGCTCGAAGCGGAGGGGCTGGCAGTCGGCGTCGTCACCGGCATCGCGGCGCAGCTTCGCTATATCGTGACGGTCACGGGCAGGGCGGGCCATGCGGGCACCACATCGATGGCGCTGCGTCGCGATGCGCTGACCGGCGCTGCCGAGATGCTGCTCGCGGTCGAGCGGATCGCGCGCGATGATGCCTCCGATCTGGTCGCCACGGTCGGCCGGATCGAAGCCGCACCCGGCGCGCCCAATGTCATTCCCGGCCGCGTGACCTTCACGGTGGATGTCCGCGCGGGCGAAGGCTCACGGCGCGACGCGGCGGCACAGGCGATCCTCGCCGAATTCCGCGCCATCGCCACCCGGCGCGGCCTCGACATCGCCATCGAACAGACCAACGATCTCGCCGCATCGCCCTGCGATCCCGCGCTGATGGCGTTGCTCGATCAATCCGTCGCAGCGCAGGGGATCGCTCCGCATCGCCTTGTCAGCGGTGCCGGGCATGACGCCATGATCATGGCCGCGCTCTGCCCCACTGCGATGCTCTTCATCCGATGCCGCCACGGCATCAGCCATAACCCCGCCGAACATGTCGATGCTGCCGATGCCGAAATCGCGCTACACGTCATGCTCGGCTTTATCGATCGTTTGGAAACCCAATGACCCCTGATTTCTTCGGCGAGATCGATCCGCCCCAGCGCCTGCTGATGGGCCCCGGCCCGGTCAACGCGCATCCCCGCGTGCTGCGCGCCATGTCGGCGGATTTGCTCGGCCAGTTCGATCCCGAGATGACCGGCTATATGGAGCAGGTGATGGCGCTCTATCGCCCGATCTTCGCGACCGAGAATCGCTGGACCTTCCTGATCGACGGCACTGCGCGTGCAGGAATCGAAGCCTCCCTCGTCAGCCTGATCGTGCCGGGCGATACGATGCTGGTGATTGATTTCGGGCGCTTTGGCTTGCTGCTCAAGGAGATTGGCGAGCGGATCGGCGCGAAGGTCGAGATGCTCTCCGTCCCCTGGGGCGAGACCGTGCCGATGGACCAGATCGCCGATGCGATTGCGCGCACCGGGCCAAAGGTCGTCGCGTGCGTCCACGGCGATACCTCGACGACGATGGCGCAGCCGCTCGATGGCTTGGGCGAGCTTTGCCGCGCGGCGGGTGCGCTCTCTTATGTCGATGCCACCGCCACCATCGGCGGCATGGCGATCGCCACCGATCGCTGGGGCGTGGATGTCGTGACCGGCGGTTTGCAGAAATGTCTGGGCGGGCCATCGGGCTCGTCGCCGATCACGGTTTCGGATCGCGCCGCCGAGCACATCTTTGCCCGCCGCCATGTCGAGCATGGCATCGCCCGTGCCGACATTTCGAACGGCAGCGGCGCGCGGATCGCGTCCAACTATTTCGATCTGGCGATGGTGATGGACTATTGGAGCGAGAAGCGGCTTAATCACCATACCGAGGCGACGACGATGCTCTACGGCGCGCGCGAATGTGCCCGGGTCGCTCTGGGGGAGGGTCTGGAGGCGCGTTTCGCGCGTCATGCGGCGGCCGGCCGCGCGGTGACAGCGGGCGCTCGCGCTTTGGGGCTTACCGTGTTCGGCAATGACGATACCCGCATGACCAACGTGACCGGCATTTACGTGCCCGAAGGCGTGGACGGCGAAGCGGTGCGCCGCCGGATGCGCGAGGATTTCGAGATCGAGATCGGCGCAGCATTTGGCCCGCTCCAGGGCAAGATCTGGCGGATCGGCGCAATGGGCTACAACGCGATGAAGCATAAGGTGCTGATCACGCTTGGCGGGCTGGAAGCGGTGCTGCGCGCAGAGGGCTTTACCGCACCCGCGGGCGCGGGCGTCGATGCCGCGCTGGCGAGCTACGCCGGATGACGCGCGACCTGATCGGATACGGCGCAAATCCACCCGCGGCGCACTGGCCAAATGGCGCGCGCGTCGCGGTGCAGTTCGTGATCAATTACGAAGAGGGCGCGGAGAATAGCGTCCTCAACGGCGATGCCGGCAGCGAGGCATTCCTCTCCGACATGGTCGGCGCACCAAGCCATCCCGCGCGGGCGCTGGCGATGGAAAGCCTCTACGAATATGGCAGCCGCGCCGGCTTCTGGCGGCTGCACCGGATGTTTACCGAGCGGAATGTGCCGGTCACGGTGTTCGGCGTCGCCAAGGCGCTGGAGATGAACCCCGAAGCGGTGGCGGCGATGCTTGCTGCCGATTGGGAAATCGCCAGCCACGGCCTGCGCTGGATCGATTACCAGAACCAGCCCGAGGAAGTGGAGCGCGCGCATATCGCCGAGGCAGTGGCGCTGCATACCCGGCTGACGGGCTCGCGCCCGCTCGGCTGGTATCAGGGGCGCACCTCGCCCAACACCGCGCGATTGGTCCGCGAGGAAGGCGGCTTCGTCTATGACGCCGATTCCTACGCCGATGACGTGCCTTATTATGCGCGCCAGGATGGCAAAGCCCAGCTGATCGTCCCCTACAGCCTTGATGCCAACGACATGAAGATGGTCGCGCTCAACGGCTTTACCGAAGGCGTGCAGTTCTTCCGCTACCTCGTCGATACGTTCGAGCAGCTCCGCGAAGAAGGTGGGCGCATGATGTCGGTCGGCTTGCACGGACGGATCGCCGGGCGGCCGGGCCGAGCGATCGCCGTGGCGCAGTTCCTCGATCATGTGCTGGCGAGCGGCGATGCATGGGTGGCGCGGCGGATCGATATCGCCCGGCATTGGCAGGCGATGAACCCCGCATGACGATCAACGAGCCCGAAATCGTCGCTGAAGTGACCGCCGCGTTCCACGAATATGAGCGCGCGCTGATGGCCGACGATATCCAGGCGATGGACAGCCTCTTCGCCGATAGCGACCAGACCGTGCGCTACGGTGTCGGCGAAGTGCTGTACGGGATCGAGGCGATCCGCGCATTCCGCAAAGGGCGGGGCGGATCGCCGCAGCGGCGTCTGGGCAGGGTCGCGATCACTGCGTATGGCACCGACTTCGCCACCGCCAATGCCGAGTTCTTCCGCGAAGGCAGCGATCGGCGCGGACGGCAGAGCCAAAGCTGGGTGCGCTTCGCCGATGGCTGGAAAGTCGTCTCGGCGCATGTCTCGCTCGAAGGCGCGACCGCGTGACGGCCTTGTTCGAACACTCCCCTTGGGTCGAGGAACGCGCCGCCTCGCGGAGCCATGCCGATCTGATGGCCGTGCTGTACGCGGCGACGCCCGAGGAGCAACTGGCGCTGATCCGCGCGCATCCCGAGCTGGCCGGCAAGGCCGCAGTCGATGGCACGCTGACCGAAGCCAGCGCCGCTGAGCAAGCCAGCGCAGGGCTCGACCGGCTGACCCAGGCCGAGTTCGATCGCTTCCACGCGCTCAACGCGGCGTACCGCGCGAAATTCGACATGCCCTTCATCATCTGCGTGCGGCTCACGGATAAAGCAGGCATCCTCGCCGCGATGGAGCGCCGCACCGGCAACGACCGCGAAACCGAGATCGCCACTGCGCTCGAACAGATCGGCGAGATCGTCCGGCTGCGTTTGGAAGAGATGGCATGAGTGACCGAGCCACGGAAGTCTTTGGCCGCACGATCCAGCTTTTCCTGGTCGATGGCACTGCAAATGGTCTTCGTAAAGCTACGATCCATGGGTGGACTGGGCTTATTTTCGTTGCCACCGGAACCACATTCGCGGCGCTCACCGCCCGGCCCGAGCTCGATCGTACGGGGATCTATATTCTCTGGGGCCCTGACGTCCAGGCCACGGGTGGCATTCGCGCATATATCGGATCAGCTAATAGTGTTCGGGAACGGATTAAGCAGAGCGCGCAGCAGCGTGACTTCTGGGAAACTGCGATCGCTGTAACGACGAGTGACGATGATTTGTCCAAGGGGCATGTCGAGTATCTCGAAGCTCGGTTGATCGAGCTGGCCTTGGCGGCCAATCGCGTGACGCTGGACAATGGTACTAGTCCCGCCGGGCAACGTCGGCGTCTCCCTGAGGCCGATCAGGCGAATATGGAGCAGTTCCTATCCAATCTGAAAATCATTCTGCCCGTGGTTGGCCTCGAACTGCTTAAACCTCAGCCTCGCGCAGTAGCGGAAGCGACGACGCCCATAGAACAGCGCACGGCACTCGAGACGAAGTTTGTAATCCGTCACAAAACCGGTGTGAATGCCAAGGCCGTTGAGGAGGATGGCGAGTTCATCGTTCTGGAGGGTTCGCAAGCGCTGAAGGACACCGGCTATGCAATGCAAAGCTATGCGAACCTCAAGCAAAGCCTGGTTTCCACCGGCGTTCTACAAGCGGCGATCGATGGGAAGTACGTCTTTGCCAAGCCTTACAGCTTTAGAAGTCCGTCCGCTGCAGCTGCGGTGATACTCGATCGGAATAGCAACGGTCGGGTTGAATGGAAGGTTGAAGGCGAACGATTGACCTACCACGACTGGCAACAGGCACGGATGGCAGGTCTCGGAGGCGATAAATGACCACGCTTTCCACCCATGTCCTCGATACGATGCACGGTAAGCCCGCCGCGGGCATCGCGCTGGTGTTGAGCGGTCCGCATGGCGAGATTGCGCGCGGCGTGACCAATGCCGATGGCCGCTGCCCCGAACTGGTTGCGGGGGCGCTGAGCGCAGGGAAATATTCGCTGCGTTTTTCGGTTGCCGCGTACTTCCGGGCGCTCGGCGTCGAATTGCCTGAGCCGCCCTTCCTGGATGAAGTCACCATCGATTTCGGCGTGTCGGATGACGGGCATTATCACGTGCCCTTGCTCGTCTCGCCCTTCGCTTATTCGACATATCGGGGCAGTTGATGGGGGGCTTTGATCTTTACGAGTGGCTCAATCTCGCGATCCGCTGGCTGCATCTGACTGCCGGTATCGCGTGGATCGGTGCGTCCTTCTATTTCGTCTGGCTCGATCTTCATCTGAAGCCGCCCAAACAGGGGGATGCCTCGGGCGAAGTCTGGTCGGTGCATGGCGGCGGTTTCTACCATAATCAGAAATATCAGGTCGCGCCGAGCACGATGCCGGCCGATCTCCACTGGTTCAAATGGGAAGCGTATTGGACGTGGATCAGCGGCTTCTCGCTGCTGGTTCTGGTCTATTATGTCGGGGCGAAGAGCTTTCTGATCGATCCGCAAAAGGTCGCGCTCAGCCCTGCGGCCGGCATCGCGATCGGCCTCGCTTCGCTGGCGATCGGCTGGCTGGTCTATGATCTGCTCTGCCGTTCGTCGCTGCGCTCGAACAATCAAATTCTCGGCATCTGCTGGTTCGTCTGCCTGCTCTTCGCGGCCTATGCGCTGAACAATGTCTTCACGGCGCGCGGCGCGTACATGCATGTCGGGGCGATCATCGGTTCGGTGATGGTCGGCAACGTGTTCTTCGTGATCATCCCGAACCAGAAAAAGGTCGTCGCCGATCTGGTCGCGGGGCGGACCCCCGATCCGGCGCTGGGCGCCGCCGCCAAGCAGCGTTCGCTCCACAATAATTACATGACCCTGCCGGTGCTGTTCATCATGATCAGCCACCATTATCCGATGACCTATGGCGCGGAGCGGCCCTGGCTGGTGCTGGCGCTGCTGGGCCTCACCGGAGTGGCCGTCCGCCACGTCTTCAACCTGCGCCACCGTGAGGAATCGACCGGGCGGGCAATGGCGGTTGCGGCGTTCATGGCGTTGGTCAGCGTGAGCTATGTGTCGTGGGAGAAAGGCGGCGGGGGATCGGCGCAGGCGGTCAGCTTCGCAGAGGTCCAGCCGATCGTCGTCAAGCATTGCGCGGCCTGCCACAGCGCCCATCCGACGCACCCCGAATTCCCGACACCCCCTTTGGGCGTGATCCTCGATACGCCCGCGCACATCGCCGCCGCCGCCCCACGCATCAAGGCAGTGGCAGTCGATTCCGAAGTCATGCCGCTCGGCAACATCACCGGCATGACCAAGGAAGAGCGCGAGAAACTGGGCGCGTGGATCGCGGCGGGTGCGCCCAAATGATCCGCTTCCTGCTCGACGGCGAAGTGATCGAGGCCCAGGCTGCTGCGACCGACACGGTGCTCGATCTGCTGCGCTACAAGCTCCGCCGGACGGGCACCAAGGAAGGCTGCGCCGAGGGCGATTGCGGCGCGTGCACCGTGCTGCTGGGTGACGCGGATGGCTGGCGCGCGGTCAATGCCTGTATCTTGTTTGCGCCGATGCTCGACGGCAAGGCGCTGAAGACTGTCGAGAGCCTCGGCGGCGATCACCCGGTCCAGCGCGAGATGATCGCGCGGCATGGCTCGCAATGCGGCTTTTGCACGCCGGGCATCGTGATGTCGCTGGTCGCGCGCAGCATTGGCGCGAGCGGGACCGAAAGCGTGGGGGTCGGCGATGTGCTCGCGGGCAATCTGTGCCGCTGCACCGGCTATGGTCCGATTCTGGAAGCGGGCGAAGCGGTGGGCGTCGCGGCGCAGAGCGAGCGGCTGGAATTGCCCGAACGCGCCTGGCCCAATCCCACCACCGCCGACGATCTCGCCGAACTTCTGTTGGTGCATCCCGAGACGCGGATCGTCGCGGGTGCCACCGATGTCGGGTTATGGGTGACCAAGCAGCACCGCGAACTGGGACCGACGGTGTTCATCGGCGACATTGCCGATCTGCGCGGGATTGAGGAAAGCGACGACGCGCTGACGCTTGGCGCAGCGGTGCGTTATTCGGAGGCGCGCGCGGCGCTTACCCGGCTGCACCCCGATTTGGGCGAACTGGTCCGGCGCATCGGCGGCGTGCAGGTTCGCAATTCGGGGACGATCGGCGGCAATATCGCCAATGGCTCGCCGATCGGCGACATGCCGCCGGCACTGATCGCGCTGGGTGCCGAACTGACGCTGCGTCACGGCAACACACGCAGGACCATCCCGCTCGAAAGCTTCTTCCTGCGCTATGGCAAACAGGACCGCGCGCCCGGCGAGTTCGTCGAGAGCATCCGGATTCCGCGACCGTCAGCCGATACGCTGGTCCGCATCGTCAAACTCTCCAAGCGTTCCGACAGCGACATTTCCAGCCTCTGCGGCGCGTTCGCGCTGACGCTTTCGGAGGGCCGCGTTACCCATGCGCGGATCGCATTCGGCGGCATGGCCGGCATTCCCGCGCGCGCATCCGGGGCCGAAACCGCGCTGACCGGCCAGCCATGGAGCGAAGCCACCGTCGAAGCCGCCGCACAAGCGCTCGCCACTGACTACACCCCGCTCGACGATCTGCGCGCCTCCGCTGCCTATCGCAGTCAGGTCGCCGCCAATCTGCTGCGCCGCATCTGGGCCGAGCAGCATGGCTGAGGTGCATCGCTCGCTCGAGCATGAAAGCGCCGCGCTCCATGTCGCGGGCAGCGCCACTTATATCGATGACATGCCCGAGGGCCCGGGCCTGCTCCACTGTGCCTTCGGCCTTGCGAGCGATGGGCATGCGACCTTGCTGGGCCTTGATCTCGACGCTGTCCGCGCCGCACCCGGCGTGGTCGCAGTGTTCACCGCCGCCGATATCCCGGGCGAGAATAATGTCGGCCCGGTCCAGCATGACGATCTCCTGCTGGCGGATGGCGAGATCCTCTACCCCGGCCAGCCGCTGTTCCTCGTCGCCGCAACCAGCACTAATGCCGCCCGCCGCGCCGCGCGGCTGGGCAAGGCCGACGTCGAAGCGCGCCCCGCGCTCGTCACCATTTCCGATGCGCTGGCCGCAGGCTCGCGCATCGAGGCTTCGCAACGCATGGTGCGCGGCGATGCCGATGCCGCGCTCGCCGCTGCGCCGCATCGGATTTCCGGCAGGGTCGAAATGGGCGGGCAGGAGCATTTTTATCTCGAAGGGCAGGCAGCACTCGCCACCCCCGGCGAGCAGGGCCAGATCCATATCCTCAGCTCGACCCAGCATCCGAGCGAGATCCAGCATCTTGTTTCGAAGCTGCTCAATCGCAGCCATGCCGAGATCGTCGTTGAGGTCCGCCGCATGGGCGGTGCGTTCGGCGGCAAGGAAACCCAGGCCGCCGCCTTTGCCGCCGCCTGCGCGCTGGTGGCGAGCAAGACCGGCCGCCCGGCCAAGTTCCGCGCCGACCGTGACGATGACATGATGCTCACCGGCAAGCGCCACGAGTTCGTCGCCGAGTATGATGTCGGTTTCGATGGCGAAGGGCGCATCCATGGCATCCGCTTAGAACTGGCCTCACGCTGTGGCGCCACCGCCGATCTTTCGCCCGCGATCAACGATCGGGCGATGTTCCACGCCGATAATTGCTATTTCCTGCCCGCAGTCGAAATCCTCAGCCACCGCCTCAAGACCCACACCGTTTCGAACACGGCGTTTCGCGGCTTTGGCGGGCCGCAGGGTATGGTGGCGATCGAGCGGGTGATGGACGCCATTGCCGCGCATCTGGGTGTGGACCCGCTCGCGGTGCGCCGCGCCAATCTGTACGGGCCGGGGCGGGACGTAACGCCCTATCACATGACCGTGACCGACAATGTCGCGCCCGAGATCATCGATGAACTGGCCGCGACCACCGATTACTCGGCCCGGCTGGCGGCAGTCCAAGCCTTCAACGCCGCGCATCCGCATCGAAAGCGCGGCCTCGCGCTCACCCCGGTCAAGTTCGGGATCAGCTTCACCACCACCCATCTCAATCAGGCGGGCGCGCTGGTGCTGGTCTATGCCGATGGCTCGATCCAGCTCAACCATGGCGGTACCGAGATGGGGCAGGGGCTGCACATCAAGATCGCGCAGATCGTCGCCGATGTGTTCTGCGTGCCGGTGGCGCGGGTGAAGGTAACCGCCACGCGAACCGACAAGGTGCCCAACACGTCCGCCACTGCCGCTTCCTCGGGCGCGGACCTGAACGGCATGGCGGCATTCAACGCCGCGGCCATCATCCGCGAGCGGCTCGATGCCTTTGCCGCGACCCAGCCCGAAGCCGCCAATTGGAGCTTCGACGAACTCTGCCGCCGCGCGCACCTCGCCCGCGTCTCGCTATCCTCGACCGGCTTTTACGCCACGCCCTTCATCAAATATGACCGCAAGACCCATCAGGGCCGCCCGTTCCTCTATTTCGCGTACGGCGCGGCGCTCAGCGAAGTGGAGATCGATTGCTTCACCGGCGAATATCGCGTGATCGCCGCCGATATCCTCCACGATGTCGGGCGCTCGCTCAATCCGGCGATCGATCTCGGCCAGATCGAAGGGGCGTTCATTCAGGGGATGGGCTGGCTGACCACCGAAGAGCTGGTCTACGATGCGCGCGGCCGCCTGCTCACCCATGCACCCTCGACCTACAAAATCCCCACCGCAAACGATCGCCCCGCGCATATGGACGTGCGGCTGTGGGAAGCGGGCCGCAATGTCGAAGCGACGATCCACCGGTCCAAGGCAGTTGGCGAACCACCCTTCATGCTGGCGATTTCGGTCTTCTCGGCACTGACCCAGGCGGTTGCCGCCACCGCGCCCGACAAGGGCCTGCCCAGGCTCGATGCCCCGGCCACGCCCGAGCGCGTGCTCGGCGCGATTACCGAATTGCGGGGTCGCATTGGCTGACTGGACGCAAGCTGCGCGCACCGCGCTGGCCGAGGGCGCGACGGCGCTTGTCACCATCCTCGCGACCGAAGGCTCGGCGCCGCGCGGGGCGGGCGCACGCATGGTCGTGACGCAGCGCAGCCTGCACGGCACGATCGGCGGCGGCGCGCTCGAGCATCAGGCGGCGGCACAAGCCCGCGCGATCCTCGATCACCCACCGGGAAGCTGGCGCGTGCAGGATTATCCGCTCGGGCCGTTGCTCGGCCAATGCTGTGGCGGGCGCGTGCGGCTGATGGTCGAGCGGCTGGCGCAGGTACCGGACAAGGACGGGAGCTTCGCGGTCACGCTGGGTGAGGGCGTTAGCCGTGCGCCCGGCATCGCACTTCCGCTCGCAGCACGGGGCGAGTTGCCCCAATCGGGCGCAACCTTCCTCGAACCCGTCGAAACCGATTCGCTCCCCGTCTTCCTGTTCGGCGCGGGCCATGTCGGCCGCGCCATCGCCGCGCGCGCGCCGGGTGTGCCGCTGCATATCGCGTGGTTCGATGTCCGTCCGGACGCAGCCGAGACGCCCGGCGTCGTGCTCGCCACCGAGGATGAAATGGTCGCCTGCGCCGCCGATGTGCCAGCGGGTGCGGCAGTCGCGATCCTGACGCATGATCACGCGCTCGATTACCGCCTCACCGCTGCCGCGCTGTCGGGAAAGGCGGGCTTTGTCGGCCTGATCGGTTCGGCCACCAAGCGCGCGCGCTTCCTCTCGCGGCTTGCGGGCGAGGGCGTGGATGCATCGCGGCTGACTTGCCCGATCGGCTTGCCCGGCATCGCCGGCAAGGAGCCCGAAGTCATCGCAATCGCCACGCTGGCGCAATTGCTCGCGCTGAGGAACGCCGCATGAAAGCCTATCGCGCCGAGATATTGAGCGTGCCCGAGGATGGCGACATCCGCCATTTCGAGGATGGGTTGCTCGTCGTCGAGGACGGCATCATCGTCTCCTGCGGCGCCTATGCCGAAACCGCGCACCCGGTCGACCAATTGCCCGGCATCGTCGTTCCCGGCTTTGTCGATGCGCATGTCCATTATCCGCAGACCGAGCGGATCGCATCGCATGGCGAGCAATTGCTGCAATGGCTGGAGCGGCATATCTTCCCCGCCGAACAGGCCTTTGCCGATCGCGGGCATGCCGATGCCATCGCGGCTTTCTTCCTCGATGAGTTGCTGAAGAACGGCACGACCAGCGCCTTGGTGTTCGCAACGGTCCATGCCGCCTCGGTCGATGCGTTGTTCGAAGCCGCGCTCACGCGGGACATGCGGATCACCTCGGGCAAGGTGCTGATGGACATGGGGCCGCCGGGCCTGTGTGACAGCGTGTCGAGCGGTCGCGCCGAGACCGAGGCGCTGATCGCCCGATGGCGGGGGCGCGGTCGGCTCGGCTATGCGGTCACGCCGCGCTTCGCCGTCACGTCCACCGATGCGCAGCTTGCCGATGCCGGTGCGATCCTCGCCGCGCATCCCGACATTTTGATGCACACGCATCTCTCCGAAAATATGGGTGAGATCGCCGCAGTGGGCGAACGCTTCCGCGACGCGCGCGATTATCTCGACGTCTATGATCGCTTCGGGTTGGTCGGCGATCGATCGGTGTTCGCGCACTGCGTCCATATGAGCGATCGGGCAATGGCGCGGATGGCGGAGGCAGGCGCCGCCATCGCCTTTTGCCCGACGAGCAACCTGTTCCTCGGCTCGGGCCTGTTCGATTTCGCGCAGCGCGATCGGCACGGCGTCAAGCTCGGCATCGGCACCGATATCGGCGCGGGCACCAGCTTCTCGATGCTCCACACGCTGGGCGAAGCGTATAAGGTTTGCCAGTTGCGCGAATGCAGCCTCGATCCGTTTCGCGCGCTGCATTTCGCCACGGCGGGCGGCGCGCGTGCAATGGGGATTGCCGATAAGGTCGGTGGCTTGCTCCCCGGCCAGGAAGCCGATTTCATCGTACTCGATCCCGCCGCCACGCCGCTGCTCGCGCGCCGCACCGCAGGGGCATCGCTGCACGACCGGCTGTTCGCGCTGCAGGTGCTGGGGGACGACCGCGCCATCGCCGCGACCTACTTGCGCGGCCGCCTCGCGCATCGCAGGAGCTAGGCATGCTCAAGCGTATCCTGTCGGTTTTCGAGCCCTTCATCCTCACTTTGGTCGGCACGGTGGTGCTGGCGTCGCTGTTCCCGCCGCGCGGCGTGTTCGTCGCGATATTCGATGCGGCGGCGGATATCGGCATCGTTTTATTGTTCTTCCTCCACGGCGCAAAGCTGTCGCGCGAGGCGGTGATTGCCGGCGCGAAGAACTGGAAGCTGCATCTGGCGGTCTTCGCCTTCACTTATGCGGTGTTCCCAGTGCTCGGGCTGGGGCTCACGGCGCTGCCGATCCTCAGCGGTTCGGTGGCGGCGGGCGTGCTGTTCCTCACGCTGTTGCCCTCAACCGTGCAGTCCTCGATCGCCTTTACCGCGATTGCGCGCGGCAATGTCGCGGCGGCCCTGTGCAGCGCGTCCTTCTCGAACCTGATCGGCATCTTCCTGACGCCTGCTCTGGTCGCGCTGCTGATGAGCGGGGCTGCCGGCATGGGCGGCGTCTCGTTCGCTTCGGTCGAGAAGATCCTGCTGCAATTGCTCCTGCCCTTTGTGGTCGGCCATTTGATGCGGCCATGGATCGGCGGCTGGGTGACCAGAAACAAGAAACTGGTGACGATGGTCGATCGCGGATCGATCCTGCTCGTCGTCTTCACTGCCTTTGGCGCGGCGGTGGTCGCCGGGCTGTGGAGTCAGGTGTCGGGGCTCGACCTTGCTTTGATCTTCGCGGTCAGTTGTGTGCTGCTCGCCATAGTGCTGGGCGGAACCTGGGGCGTGGCCAAGGCGATGAAGCTGCCGCGCGAAGACGCCATCGTGCTGCTGTTCTGCGGATCGAAGAAGAGCCTGGCATCGGGCGTGCCGATGGCCGGGGTGCTGTTCCCGGCCAGCCAGATCGGCATGGTGCTGCTGCCGGTCATGCTTTTCCACCAGCTCCAGCTGATCGTCTGCGCGATCATCGCCAAGCGACTGGCGGACCAACCGGCCGAGAGCTGACCTAGCTGCTCCAGCTCCCGCCCAGCGCGCGAAACAGATCGATTTGCGCAGTGCCGATCGCGCCATCCGCCACCGCCAGTTGCGCTTCGGCATCGGCAAAGGTGCGCTCCGCGTCGAGCAATTCGAGCGAATCGATCTGGCCTTCGCGCTGGCGGGCGCGGGTGATGCGCACCGCCGTCTCCGCATCGTTGCGCGCCGCTTGCAGCGCGGTGCGGCGATCGAGCGCGCGGGCATAGTTTGACAGCGCGGTCTCGGTCTCCTCGATCGCACGCAGCACGGTGCCGTCGAAGCTGGCCAATGCGCCCTGGCTATCGGCTTCCGCCCCCTGAACCCGGGCACGTGCCTCGCCGCGATTGACGGTCCAGTTGAGCAAGCCGCCGACCAGCCAGCGCAGGGGCCCGCCACCGAAAATGTCATCGAATCCCGCGCCGGTCGAACCGGCCGATCCGCCCAAAATGATGCGCGGATACAGGTCCGCCGTCGCCACGCCGATCCGCGCGGTGGAGGCGGCGAGGCGCTGTTCGGCGGCGCGCACGTCCGGCCGCCGGGCCAGCAATGCGCCGCCATCGCCCACCGGGATCGGCTGGGAAAGCCGCAGCGAACTGGTCCGGCTCGCTGCTTCGATGGGCAATTCGCTCGGGGTGCGCCCGGTCAGCGTTGCGAGGCGAAACAACGCCGCCTGACGCTCGGCCTGCAACGCCGGCACTTCGGCCTGGCGCTGGTTGCGCAGCGCACCGATGCGCGCGGTATCGAGACGGGTCGCGAGGCCCACTTCCTGCCGGCGGCCGGTCAGCGAGATCGACTTGTCCAGCAAAGCAACGATGCGTTCGGCAACCGCCAGCCGCTCGGCCGCCGATGCCGCGTCGAAATAAGCCCGCGCAGTTTCCGCAGCGATGGCGACGCGCACCGCATCGGCATCCGCCACGGTCGCCGCGAGATCGCCGCGCGCCGCCTCCACGCCGCGCGACACCCGCCCGAACAGATCGACTTCATACGAAACATCGAGCCCTGCATCGACCTGCCAGTCTTCGCGTGGGCTTCCGGGGGCGCGCTGTCCGGCGGGCAAGCGACCATAATTGGCCGATGTGCCAACACCCAGTTGCGGCAGCCGCGCCCCGCGCGTTTCGCGCAGCAAGGCCCGGGCGCGCGCGATCCGCGACACCGCAACGCGAATATCGGTGTTCGCCGCCAGCGCGTCGGTCACAAGGCCATCGAGCACCGGATCGTCATAGAGCCGCCACCAATTGCCCTGCACCGGGGCGAGCGTGACGACCGCCGGGTCGTTTGCCGAAACGAAGGGGCCGGACGCCGTTGCCGGGGGGATCGGCGCGAGATGGTCCGGCCCCACCGCACAGGCCGAGAGCGCCAGCGCGGAAGCTGAGGTGAGGAAGATACGCAGCATTGGATTGCTCCTTATTCGGCGGGCTGGAGAGCGAGATCGTGGCTCGCCTCTCCGCCCTTGCGGCGGCGGCTGAGGCGATCGCCCAGCGCGCGGCACACGACGTAGAAAGTCGGGGTGAAGATCAGCCCGAAGCCGGTGACCCCGAGCATCCCGAAGAACACCGCGGTGCCGAGCGCCTGACGAAGCTCCGCGCCTGCACCGGTCGCGATCAGCAGCGGCACCGCGCCGAGCACGAAAGCGAACGAGGTCATCAGGATCGGCCGCAGACGATCGCCCGCCGCCCGCACTGCCGCTTCGACCGGCGAGAGCCCGTCGGTGGTTTCGGCCTGCCGCGCAAACTCGACCACGAGGATCGCGTTCTTCGCCGCCAGCGCGATCAGCACGACCAGCCCGATCTGGGTCAGGACATTATTGTCCATCCCCCGGATGTTCACCCCTATCATCGCCGCGAGCAGGCACATCGGCACGATCATGATGATCGACAGCGGCAGCGTTACGCTTTCATATTGCGCGGCCAGCACGAGGAAGACGAACACCACGGCCAGCGCGAAGACGAGCGCGGCGGTGTTGCCGGCCAGCTCCTGCTGAAAAGCGATGTCCGTCCACTCGGTCTCATAGCCGGCGGGCAGCGTCTCGGCGGCCAGCTTCTCCATCGTCCGCAGCGACTGGGTTGAAGAGAAGCCAGGCGCGGTGTTGCCATCGACTTCGACTGCCGGGAACATGTTGTAGCGCACCACGCGATACGGCCCGGTCTTGCCCTCAAAGGTCGCGACCGATCCGATCGGCACCATCGCGCCCGAGTTCGACCGCGTCTTGAGGTTGGCGATGTCCGCTTCGGTCGCCCGGAACGGCGCATCGGCCTGTGCGGTCACGCGATAGGTGCGCCCCAGCAGGTTGAAGTCGTTGACGAAGGCCGAGCCGAGATAGACGTTGAGCGCTTCGAACACGCGCTCGGGCGGCACGCCGAGCATGTTGGCCTTGCGCCGATCGATATCGGCGAAGACGCGCGGCGTCGCGGTGTCGAAGAAGGTGTACGAACCCGCCAGGCCTGGCGCCTGATTGGCCTTGCCGATCAGGCCATATGCCTGCTTGCCCAGCTCTTCATAGCCATGGCCGCCACGGTCCTGCACCATCATCCGGAAGCCACCGGCCGCGCCGATGCCCTGGATCACCGGCGGGGGCACGATCATCAGCCGTGCTTCGGTGATGTCGGCGGTGACCTTCTGCGCCTCGGCCATAATCTGGGCGACGCCGATGCCTTTGCGGTCCTTGAAGTCCTTGAGCGGAATATACGCTGCGGCCGCATTAGGAGCGAGCGTCTGCGAGGGGCCGTCAAAGCCCGCGAGCATCACTGCGCCCTTCACGCCTTCCAGCGGCAGGATGCGCGAGGCGACCTTGCGCATCACCGCATCGGTGCGCTCGACAGACGAGCCGGGCGGCAGCTGGATGACGGTCAGGAAATAGCCCTGATCCTGTTGCGGGATGAAGCCGGTCGGCGTCGTCCACAGCATCGCGACGGTCGCCGCGATCAGCCCGGCATAAGTGACCATCACCCGCTTGGGCCGCGTCACCAATGCGCGGGTCATCCGGCTATAGCCCGCGCTCATCCGCTCGAAACCGCGGTTGAACCACTCGCCTGCGCGGCGAAGGCCCAGCATGATGCGGTTCGTCGTCGGCTTTTCCTCGGCATGGCCCTTGAGCAGCAGTGCCGCGAGCGCCGGGGAAAGCGTGAGCGAGACGATCAGCGAGATCACCGTCGCGGTCGAAATGGTCGCCGCGAACTGCTGGTAGAACGCGCCCGAGATGCCGTTCATGAACAAGGTCGGGATGAACACCGCGCAGAGCACCGCGACAATCGCAACCAGCGCCGCCGAAACTTCGTCCATCGATGTGAACGCGGCCTGCAACGGCTTCATGCCCCGCGCCAGATTGCGCTCGACATTCTCGACCACGACGATCGCGTCATCGACGACGATGCCGATCGCGAGCACCAGCCCGAACAGCGAAAGGTTGTTGAGCGAATAGCCGACCGCCAGCAGCACCGCGAAGGTGCCGATCAGCGAGACCGGGATGGCGACGACCGGGATGATCGCCGCGCGCCAGCGCTGGAGGAAAACGATGATGACCAGCACGACGAGGATCATCGCCTCGCCCAGCGTCTTCATCACTTCGTCGATCGATTGGGCGATGAACTCGGTCGGGTTGTAGATCACCTTGTATGCCAGCCCCTTGGGGAAGGTCTTCTCAAGCGTCTGCATTTCCTTCTCGATCGCCTGCGCGGCGGCGAGCGCGTTCGAGCCGGGGCGCTGGAAGGCGGCGAGCAACACGGTCGGCTCGCCCGAAAGATAGGTGTTGGTGGAATAATCGGCCGCGCCAAGCTCGACGCGCGCCACATCGGAAACGCGCACCTGACGGCCATCGGGATCGGAGCGGATCACGACATCGCCAAACTGCTTGGGATCGGTCAGCCGGCCCTGCGTCTCGACGCTGAGCTGGAAGGCATTGCCCTGATTATAGGGCGGCTGGCCCAGCGTACCGGCGGCAACCTGGACGTTTTGCGAACGCAGCGCCGCGATGATGTCGCCTGCGGTCAGGTCGAGTGCTGCGGCCCGGCCGGGATCGATCCAGATCCGCATCGAATAATCGCGCGCGCCAAATAGCTGGACATCGCCCACGCCATCGATCCGCGCGAGGCGGTCCTTCACGCGGGTCAGCGCGTAGTTCGACAGATAGGTCGTATCGAGCGACTTGTCGGGTGAGATCAGATTGACGACCATCAGGAAGTCCGGGCTGGTCTTCTTGGTGACGATGCCCAGCCGCTGCACTTCCTGGGGCAGGCGCGGCGCGGCGATCGCCACGCGGTTTTGCACCAGCACCTGCGCGGCATCCAGATCGGTGCCCTGCTTGAAGGTGACCGTGATCGTCACCCGCCCGTCGCCGGTCGATTGCGACGATTGATAGAGCATCCCGTCAACGCCGTTGATTTCCTGCTCGATCGGCGCGGCGACGGTTTCCGCCACCGTTTCGGCCGACGCGCCCGGATACGCGGCGGTCACCGTTACCGTGGGCGGTACGATGTTGGGATATTGCGAAACGGGAAGGCCCAGATAAGCGAGCCCGCCGACGATCGTGATGACGATCGCGATGACCGCCGCGAAGATCGGGCGCGTGATGAAGAACCGTGAGAGGCGCATGGACCTACTCCGTGGGAGGAATTTCAGAAATTGGATGCGCCGGGCGCGCTGTCCTTCGCCCGGCGCAAAGTCAGATCATTGGGCCCGATCAGCGCGCCATCGTGGCCTCGCCAGTGGTCGGTGCAGTCACGGTCGGCGTGGCGGACGGGGCCACCGGCTCGATCTTGCCCGCGCGCACCTGAACCTTGGCGCCCGGCATTGCCATCTGCGTACCGCTGATGATCACGCGGTCGCTGGCGGCCAGCCCGCTGCGCACGATCCGCAGGCCGTTGACCAAAGGCCCAAGCTCGACTGCCTTGGTGCCGACCGAGCCGTCAGCTGCGACCACCAGCACCATCTTGCGCGCCTGATCGGTCTGGATCGATGAATCGGGCACCATCAGCGCATCGGTCGTGCCGCCGCTCGACAGCCGCATATTGCCGAACATGCCGGGGGTGAGGAACAGCCCCGGATTGCGCAGCACCGCGCGGCCCCGCATCGTTCCCGAACGCGGATCGAGCGTGTTGTCGGTGAAATCGAGCGCGCCCTTCCAGCGATATTCGCCTTCGTCCTGCAAGCGGACCTCGACCGGCGAAGCGCTCGCCCCAGCCTGCTTGGCGCGCTTGTTCTTGAGGAACAAAGCCTCCGAGCCGTCGAACGAGAAATAGATCGGATCGAGCGCGTTGATCGTGGTCAGCAACGTGCCGCCAGCGCCTTCGCCCGCCGAAACCAGATTGCCGGCATCGACCTTGCGATCCGAGATCTGGCCAGAGATCGGCGCGCGCACCTGGGTGAACTCCATGTCGAGCGACCGCGCGCGAACCCGCGCCTGCGCGGCCGACAGAGAAGCGCCCGCCGCGCGAACCCGAGCCTGCAACCGATCGACATCGCTATTCGACACCGCCTCGACATCGAGCAGGCGATTGGCACGGCCGAGATCGGCATTGGCCAGCGCCAGCTCGCTCTGCGCGCCCGCAAGCCCCGCACGGGCCTCGGCCAGCGCGGCTGCGAACGGCCGCGAATCGAGGGTGAAGAGCAACTGCCCCTTCGCCACCACCGCGCCATCGCTAAAGTGCACCGCAGTCACCGCACCCGAAACGCGCGGGCGCACCTCGACCGACTGGCTCGCTTCGAACCGGCCGACATAATCGTCCCATTCGTTGATCTGGCCACTGAGCGGCTGCGCGACCGTTACGGTCGGGGGCGGCGGTGCCGCCACCACGGGCGCATCGTTATTGGCGAAGGTTGCCCCGGCCGCCAGCAATGCCAGAGGTGCTGCGATCAGACCGCCTTTCTGCCAGCGGTTGAGCTTGTTGAAGCGCGCCGCCGGGCTAGGCCGCGTGCCCGCTTCCTCGGACGCGATCTTGCCGATCATGTTCATGCGAATGCCTTTCGCTTGCGAGCCAGGCGGCCTGCGCCAATGCTGGCGAGCAGCGTCTCGAGCTGCTCTTCGGTATATCCGGCGTCGTAAAATGCTTCGATCTGCGACTGGGGCAGCGCAAAGCCGCGATGCCAGGCGAGGACCGAGATGCGGCGCAGCGTTTCGAGCGCCGGGTTGGAAAGCTCTGGGTTGATCCGCTTGAAGCCAAACACGGTTTCCAGCGCGGTGGTCACTCGGCCCGGCGCGTTGAGGGTGGAGAGGGCATCCCCCTGCGCCAGCGCCACCACTTGCCATTCGAGCGCAGTGAAGCCGTCGCGATGCGCAGCCGGTGCGTCGCCATAGACGCCGTTCGCGCCCCCCTGCAGCTCTGCAAAATTCACATAGGCCATGTGTCGTCTCCCTGTTTTTCGGTGCGGCCAAATCGGACATGCGGGTCCGTCTCCGGAAGCGCGCTGCGCAGCCGGCAAAGATCTTGGATTTTCAGGATTCCCCTATCGAAGGCGCGAGTATCCGCCTGGCGGATCAGCATCCGCCAGCGTTCGCGCTATCGATGGAAGAATCGGTAAGGGCGCCCGTTCGTGCCCAATTGCTTTTAGAAGGTGCAGCGCATTTCAATTCCCCTGAGTTTGGGGATGGCAACCACCGGGCCGCCCTCCATTCCATACTGAACGGTATATATGTCGGTGCTGCGTTGCGTCAACCGCTTTCTATACCGACCGTTATATTTTTGCAAAGGGTCGATGAAAGCGAGGCTTTACTTGCTCGGCCACACCATCAGGCTGGTCTCGATCACGCGCTCCAGATCGGCGCGGGTCGCGCCTGCTCCGGCCTGCACCGCCATGCCCTGAAGCACCGCGAACAGAAAACCCGTCAGTCCCTCGACATCGACATGCGCCGGGAGGTCGCCGTCCTGCTTCGCCTGTTCGAAACGCTCGATCAAACGCTGCCGCGCCACCTTGCCGCGTTCGAGCACGTCCAGGCGGATCGATTCGGCCTCGGACCCGCACGCGACCGAGCTGATCACGCCCAGGCATCCGCGCGGTTCGCAGCTGCTGGTCTGGTTCTCAAGTCCGCCCATCATCAGCGCCTTGGCGACGCCGCGCGCAGTCGGCTCCGCCAGAGCGCGGCCGATATAATCGAGCTTCTCGCGCTCATAGAGATCGAGCGCCTTGCGGAAGAGCGATTCCTTGTTGCCGAACGCTGCGTACAGGCTCGGCCGCGTGATCCCCATCGCTTCGGTCAGGTCCGTCATCGACGTGCCTTCGTAGCCCTTGCTCCAGAATACGCGCAGCGCCGCCGCCAATGCGTCATCGACGCAAAATTCGCGGGGACGACCCTTCACAGTGCAGACATCGGTTTCCATAACGAGCGATACATAATGCGTCCGGCAGAAAATAACAGTCGTAAAGTCACTTAACCGCGCGGGCGCCTGTGCGCAGGGCATCGCCGATGCCAATTGCGCGCGCTTGCACAGGCCTTCACCAATTTGGATCTCCCCAATGCGGAAACATGCAGGACTTGGTGCGCGGCGATGCGGTAGTCTGGAAGACGGAAATCGAAGGATCGCCCGAATGAAGAAACGCACGCTCGGCTCGCAGGGGCTTGAGGTTTCGGTGCTTGGCCTTGGCTGCATGGGCATTTCCGAATTCTATGCGGGCCGCGATGAAGCCGAGTCGGTGCAGACGATCCACCGCGCGATCGAACTGGGCGTCACTTTCTTCGACACGGCCGATATGTATGGCGTCGGGCACAATGAGACGCTGCTTGGCGGCGCGCTGAAGGGGCGCGGCGAGGGGCTGATCGTCGCGACCAAGTTCGGCAATATGCGCGGCGAGGATGGCAGCTTTCTCGGCGTCAACGGCCGGCCCGATTATGTTCGCGCCGCATGCGATGCGAGCCTGAAGCGGCTCGGCATGGACGTGATCGATCTCTATTATCAGCACCGCGTCGATCCAAATGTGCCGATCGAGGATACGGTCGGCGCGATGGCCGAATTGGTCGCGGCGGGCAAAGTTCGCTTTCTGGGCCTTTCCGAAGCGGGTCCGGAGACGATACGGCGCGCGCATGCGGTGCATCCGATCAGCGCGTTGCAGACCGAATATTCGCTGTGGAGCCGCGATCCCGAGGACGAGATCCTGCCCATGTGCCGCGCGCTGGGGATCGGCTTCGTGCCCTATAGCCCGCTCGGCCGCGGCTTCCTGACCGGCGCGTTCAAGTCGCCCGACGATCTCCCCGCCGATGATTATCGCCGCCACAACCCGCGTTTTCAGGGCGAGGCGTTTGCCGACAATCTCCGGCTGGTCGGCGAGATCGAAGCGATGGCGAAGGCCAGGGGCTGGACCGCCAGCCAGCTCGCGCTTGCCTGGGTGCTGGCGCAGGGCGCCGATGTGGCGCCGATCCCGGGGACGAAAAGGCGACTTTATCTGGGCGAGAATATCGGCGCGCTGGACGTCTCGCTCTCCGCCGAAGACCTCGCGCGGATCGATGCAGTGATCCCCCCGGGCGCTGCCAGCGGCCCGCGCTATTCGGCTTCGGCCATGGCGGCGGTCAGCCTCTAGGCCCAGTCCTTCGCCCGCGATGTCTTGCCGATGCCGGGGTTGAGCCGGTTGGTCGGATCGAGCGCGCGGTAATGATCGGCCAATGCGGGCTTGGCGGCATATTGGTGGCCGACATTGTGCTCGGCCGGATATTCGGCGTGGCGCGTGTCGAGCAGCGCCAGCATCTGGGCCTTGAGCGCGGCCACGTCCGCACCCTTCGTCACCACATAATCCTGGTGGAAGACGTGGCAGAAGAAGTGGCCGTAATAGAGCTTGGCGATGATCTGGCGGGTGATGCTCTCGGGCAACTTCTCAAACCAGTCGCGATCGTTGCGGGGGAGCGCGATGTCGAGCGCGAGGATGTCCTCGACCGCTTCGTGATGCACTTCGCGGTAGCGCACCGCCGCGCCCGCAACGGCGAAGCGGTGGAGGAACGCCTTGGCGGCTTCGTCGGGCGTGCATTCGAACCAGTCCCCCCCTGCCGAGGGAAAGCGTGCTGCCAATAAAGCGCGGGCCTCATCGATACCGGGGCCGGACATTTTCAGCAGCAGATGATGCTCGAAACGGTCGCGCCATTCGCGCATCCGGTGCGGCAAATGGCTGGGGAGCAGACCCGCGATGCGCTGGAGCAACCGGTCCGATGCGCCCGCGCCCGCCACCGCATCGAACCTGTTCTTGAGGCTGAAGAGCAACGGCAGGCGATCGGTGCCGAGCCGCTGGATCGCGAGGAAGGTATCCTTGCCGTAGCGCTCGGCGATGTCGAAGGCTTCGCGGTGGATATATTCGCCCGCCACCGGCAGCGCCGCGAAGCTTGAGAGGATATAGCGGCGAAGCTCGGCCAGTTCGGCGGCGTCATTGGTGCCTA
The DNA here is from genome assembly GCA_004173185.1 of Sphingomonadales bacterium. Taxonomy (GTDB): domain Bacteria; phylum Pseudomonadota; class Alphaproteobacteria; order Sphingomonadales; family Sphingomonadaceae; genus Sphingomonas. Next base: position 140,699 of record SEFZ01000007.1, read on the forward strand.
TATAGAAGGTCGCGGTGGCGTCATCGCGAGGGAAGGTGTCGAGCCGAACGGCGAACAGCACCAGTCTGCCCGCGCTGCCCGATGCTTCGAACAGTCCGTTGGGGTCGGCGTTGAACCGGGCCGGGGTGGCTGCATCGACGTCGCGGATGCGGCTGGCATAGTCATGGTCGGATGCGCGGCGGGCGGGGTCATGCGCGATCTCGCCGAAACTGCCGCGCTCGATCTGGGCGAGCATCTCCTCGGGATCGCCCGCCAGTGCGATGCCGAGATGGTTGACCAGCCTGAGGCTGCCGTCCGCGCCGATCCGGGCATAGAGCGCCAATTGGGTGAAGGCCGGGCCACGCTGGACCAGCGCTCCCCCCGAATTGTTGCAGACCCCGCCGATCACCGATGCGCCGATGCAGGATGAACCGATCACCGAATGCGGCTCGCGCCCCAGCGGCTTCAGCAGTCGCTCGAGATCGTACAGCGTCGAACCGGGCAGACACACCACTTGCTCGCCGCCGCCGAGCAGATGCACGCCCTTCAGCCGCCGCGTGTTGAGGATGATGACCGGACGGTCATAGCTGCCATTGGGCGTCGATCCGCCCGTCAGCCCGGTATTGGCGGCCTGAAGGATCAGGATCGCATCGGCGGCGAGACATGCCTGCACCACGCGCCATTGCTCGACCAAAGTTCCGGGGCGGACCACCGCCAGCGCCTCGCCCTCGGCGGTGCGATAGCCGGTGCGATACGCGCGGGTGCTCGATTGCGTGGTGAGCAGATGGCGGCGGCCGACGATCGCGCGCAGTGCGTCGATCAGGGCGTTGCCGCTCAATGGAACTCCGCCAGATCCTCGACCGCGCAGCGCTCGGGGCGCACCGCGCTGGTCGGGTCCGCTTCATCGGCATAGCCGAACGAGATGCCGACCAGCAGCCGGCCGCTTTCCTCCAGCCCCAGCACGTTGCGGACGATATCGGGATAGTGGCTGAGCGCGCCCTGCGGACACGAGCCAATCCCCGCCGCCGTGAGCGCGAGCATGAAGGTCTGGGCAAATTTGCCGCAATCGGCCGCTTCGCGCAGCCCGCCATCGGCCGGGATGTAGAGGAAGGCGGCATGCGGCGCGTCGAAAAAGGCGTAGTTGCGCAGGAACGAGGCCATTCGCGCGTCGCGGTCGTGCCGCCCCACGCCTTGCGCCGCGAACAGACGTACGGCGGCGTCGATCTGGCGATCGCGATATTGCTCGCGATAGGGCTGGGCATGCTCGACCTCGGGCGAGGTAGGCGTGCCCGCTTTCGCAACGTCGATCAGCGCATCGCGTAGCCGCGCCAGCTTTTCGCCCGAGACGATGTGGAGCTTCCATGGCTGGGTGTTGCAGCTGGAAGGCGCGGTGCCCGCAGCGGCCACGGCGCGCTCGATCACGGCACGGTCGACGGGATCGGGAAGGAACGCGCGCACCGAGCGCCTGCGCCCGGCAATCGTTTCGAAGCTTTCAAGATCGGCCTGCATCGGCGGCAGCTAAGCGTGAGGCCCGGCCCGGAGCAAGCCAAACCGGCGCGCGTTTGAAGATATAAGGCACCCTTTCCTGTGTGCCCGGCCCAGTTGAAGGCTTGCCCCTCGTCCTTGTCGGGATAGAGGGAGCGGACGATGCAACGAGCGTATCCGGACCAATGTTGGAGCAATTGACATGAGCACGGCCTTTCCCGCGACTTTGGGACTGTACATTGACGGCGAATGGCTGAGCGGCGGCGGGCGCGATACGCACACGCTGCTGAACCCCGCGAGCGGAGCGGGGCAGGCTGAATTGCCGCTGGCGACCGCCGAGGATCTCGATCGCGCATTGGCAGCGGCCGAGCGTGGTTTTCAGGCGTGGCGCGCAGTCGCCCCCGAGCAGCGCGCCGCCGTGCTGCGCAAGACCGCCGATCTGCTGCGCGAACGCGCCGATCATATCGCGCGGGTCGCGACGATGGAGCAGGGCAAGCCGCTGGCCGAGGCCAAGGGCGAAGTACTCGGCGCGGCGGGGCTGCTCGATTTCCACGCCGGCGAAGCGGTGCGCGTATATGGCCGCGTCCTGATGCGTCCGTCGGGCATGCGCAGCTTGGTGCTGCATCAGCCGGTGGGTCCGGTCGCGGCGTTTTGCGCGTGGAATTTCCCGGCGCTCAATATCGTGCGCAAGCTGGGTCCGGCGATTGCGGCGGGCTGCTCGATCATCCTGAAGCCGAGCGAAGAGACGCCGGGCAGCGCTGTCGAAGTGATGCGCTGCTTCCAGGATGCCGGGCTTCCGGGCGATGTCGCGCAGATCGTGTTCGGCGTGCCCGATATGATCTCTCGCACGCTGTTGTCGTCACCGGTCACGCGCAAGCTGAGCTTCACTGGATCGGTGCCGGTGGGCAAGCATCTGATGAAGCTGGCGAGCGACTCGGTCATGAAGATGACGATGGAGTTGGGCGGGCATGCCCCGGTGCTGGTGTTCGACGATTGCGATCTGGAAAAGACGCTCGATACGCTGGTGGCGCATAAATTCCGCAACGCCGGGCAGGTCTGCATCTCGCCGACTCGCTTCCACGTTCAGGAAGGCATTTACGAGGCGTTCGCACAGGGCTTTGCCGAGCGGACCAGGCGAATGACCATCGGCAACGGTCTCGATGCCGCCAGCAATATGGGCCCGATGGCCAATCCGCGCCGTGCGGAAGCGATTGCGGAACTGGTCGAGGACGCGCGCGGTGCCGGCGCCCGGGTGCTCGCGGGCGGCGAGCGCGGAGGTAATGGCAATGGCTTCTTCTTCCAGCCGACCGTGCTCGCCGATATGCCGCTCACCGCAAAGGCGATGAACGATGAGCCATTCGGCCCGGTCGCATTGCTGCGTCCGTTCGGCACGCTGGAGGACGGCATCGAACAGGCCAATCGCCTGCCCTTCGGCCTTGCGGCCTATTGCTTCACCGAAAATGGCCGCCGTCAGAATCTGCTCGGCGATGCGATCGAGGCGGGAATGGTCATGATCAATCAGGTCCGCGCGACCTGGCCCGACAGCCCCTTTGGCGGGATCAAGGAATCGGGATTCGGCTCAGAGGACGGCCCCGAGGGCGTTGCGTCGCACATGATCACCAAGACAGTGCATATCGCGTAACGCACTTCGAAACCCGGCCTCGCCCACCAACGAGGCCGGGTTTTGGCGAGGTGCTCCTTCGGCATTTCAGGTCAGTATCACTGACCTTGTTGCGCTACCCTTTGAAATTTTATAACAAGGCTCTCAACACGAGTCCCGCGCGTTTGAAGGCGCGGGGGCAATGTCCGGAGAGCCCATGTCCGAGCGCGATCGCTCCAATCTGCCGCCGCCCAATCTGCCAAGATTGTCGTTGCACGTGCCGGAGCCGAAATTCCGTCCGGGCGACGAAGTGGATTTCAGCGACGTCGATGTGCCGCCTGCGGGCAGCGCGCGGCGACCCGACACCGCCGATGCCGCGAACAGCTTTCACGAACTCGCCTTCACGCTGATTCGCGTGCTCGATGAAGAGGGCAACGCGGTCGGCCCGTGGAACCCCAAGCTCGACGCCGATACGCTGCGCAAGATGCTCCGCAACATGGCGCTCGTCCGCGCTTTCGATGAGCGGATGTTCCGCGCCCAGCGCCAGGGCAAGACCAGTTTCTACATGAAGTGCACCGGCGAAGAGGCCGTCTCGGTCGGTGCTGCCACCGCACTTGCCGCCGACGATATGTGCTTCCCCTCCTATCGCCAGCAGGGCGTGCTGATCACGCGCGGCTGCCCGCTGGTCGATATGATGAACCAGATCTATTCGAACACCGGCGACAAGCTGATGGGTCGCCAGCTGCCGATCATGTATTCGGAGAAGCGCTTCGGCTTCTTCTCGATCTCGGGCAATCTGACGACGCAATATCCCCAGGCCGTGGGCTGGGCGATGGCGAGCGCGGCCAAGGGCGATACCCGCATCGCCGCCACCTGGTGCGGCGAAGGCTCGACGGCGGAGGGCGACTTCCACTCGGCGCTGACCTTCGCCACGGTCTACCGCGCGCCGGTGATCTTCAACGTCGTCAATAATCAATGGGCGATTTCGAGCTTTTCGGGCTTTGCCGGGGCTGAGGCGACCACCTTCGCTGCGCGCGCGGTCGGCTATGGCATCGCGGGCCTGCGGGTCGACGGCAACGACATCCTCGCCGTCTATGCCGCCACCCAATGGGCGGCTGAGCGCGCGCGGACCAATCAGGGGCCGACCCTGATCGAACATTTCACCTATCGCGCGGAGGGGCACTCGACTTCGGACGATCCCACCCAATATCGCTCGGCCGGCGAGCCCACGTCATGGCCGCTCGGCGATCCGATCCAGCGCCTCAAGCAACACCTAATCGCGCTCGGCGAATGGGATGAGGAGCGCCATGCCGCGCAGGATCTCGAACTCGCCGAAACCGTGAAGGTGGATCAAAAGGCCGCCGAGAAAAACGGCGTGCTCGGCCACGGTATGCATCAGGCGTTCGACACGATGTTTGAAGGCGTCTTCGAAGAAATGCCCTGGCACCTCAAGGAGCAATGCCAGCAGATGCTCGACGAGCAGAAGGCGGCCGGCCTGTGAGCGAAATAGTTGAAGAACAGGGCGCGACGACCCGCATGAACATGATTCAGGCGATCAACTCCGCCATGGACGTGATGATGGGCCGCGATCCGAATGTGGTCGTGATGGGTGAGGATGTCGGCTATTTCGGCGGCGTGTTCCGCGCCACTGCGGGCCTGCAGGCCAAATATGGCAAGACCCGCGTGTTCGATACGCCGATCACCGAATGCGGCATCATCGGCGTCGCGGTCGGCATGGGTGCTTATGGTCTGCGCCCCGTCCCCGAAATCCAATTCGCCGATTATATCTATCCCGCGCTAGACCAGCTCGTCTCGGAAGCTGCGCGCCTGCGCTATCGCTCGGCGGGTGAGTTCATCGCGCCGATGACGGTGCGCTCACCCTTTGGCGGCGGCATCTTCGGCGGTCAGACGCACAGCCAGTCGCCCGAGGGTATTTTCACCCATGTCTCGGGCGTGAAAACCGTGATCCCCTCCACGCCTTATGACGCCAAGGGGCTGCTGATCGCTGCGATCGAGGATAATGATCCGACGATCTTCTTCGAGCCCAAGCGCATCTATAACGGCCCGTTCCACGGCCATTATGATCGCCCGGCCAAGACCTGGGCCGGTCATCCCGGCGGCGAAGTGCCCGAGGGCTATTATCGGATCGATCTCGGCAAGGCGGCGATCACCCGGCCCGGCAACGACGTCACCATCCTCGCTTACGGTACGATGGTCCATGTCGCCCAGACCACGGTGGAGGAAATGGGGATCGACGCGGAGATCGTCGATCTGCGCACGCTCGTGCCGCTCGACATCGAAACCATCGAAGCCTCGGTCAAGAAGACCGGCCGCTGCCTGATCGTCCATGAGGCGACCAAGACCGGCGGCTTTGGCGCAGAACTCTCCACGCTGGTGCAGGAGCGCTGCTTCTACCATCTCGAAGCGCCGATCGAACGCGTCACCGGTTTTGACACGCCGTATCCGCACAGCCTCGAATGGGCCTATTTCCCCGGTCCCGTCCGTATCGGCACCGCGCTCAAGAAACTCCTGAAGGACTGATCGAATGGCCCGCTTTACCTTCCGTCTTCCGGACATCGGCGAAGGCATCTCGGAAGCCGAGATTGTCGCCTGGCACGTCAAGGTCGGGGACCGCATCGAGGAGGACCAGCAGGTCGCCGACATGATGACAGACAAGGCAACCGTCGAGATGGAATCGCCCGTCGCCGGCGTGGTCGTCGAAGTCGCGGGCGAAGTCGGCGATCAGGTCGCGATCGGCTCCGCGCTGATCATCGTTGAAACCGATGCCGACGAAGCCGCGGCACCTGCAGAAGAGACTGCCCCGCCGAGCGAGGAAGTGCTCGAAGCCGAGAATCCCGGCGTCGAGGAAGTTGCTGCGCCGACAGAAACCGCTCGTGCTGAGCCTGTCGAAGCACCAACACCCGCCAGCGCGCCGCCCGCACCAACCCCGGCTCCCGAGCCCGCGCCCGCCGCATCGCATGCGCAGGTTCTCGCCTCGCCCGCAGTCCGCGCCCGCGCCAGGGATCTCGGCGTCGATCTCGGATCGGTTAAGGCCGACGGCAACCACATCCGCCACGCCGATCTCGACGCCTATCTGCGCTACGGCAGCGGACAGGGGTATCACGCCCCCCATGCCAGCCGCGCGCGTGAGGACGAGGCCGTCAAGGTCATCGGCATGCGCCGCCGCATCGCCGAGAATATGCAGGCCGCGAAGCGCAACATCCCGCATTTCACTTATGTCGATGAGATCGACGTGACTGCGCTCGAGGAAATGCGCGCAGACCTGAACGCCAATCGCGGCCAGCGGCCCAAGCTGACCATGCTGCCGTTCCTGATCGTCGCGATCTGCCGCACCATTCCGGCCTTCCCGATGATCAACGCCCGCTATGACGACGAAGCCGGTGTCGTCACGCGTCACGGCCGCGTCCATCTCGGCATGGCTGCGCAGACCGACGCCGGGCTGATGGTGCCGGTGATCCGCGACGCACAGGACCTCAACGTCTGGCAGATCGCCGCCGAAGTCACTCGCCTCGCCGAAGCCGCGCGCACGGGCAAGGCCAAGTCGGACGAGCTCAGCGGATCGACCCTGACGATCACGTCGCTCGGGCCGCTCGGCGGTATCGTCACCACGCCCGTCATCAACCGGCCGGAAGTGGCGATCATCGGCCCCAACAAGATTGTCGAGCGCCCCGTGTTCCACGGCGACGAGATCGTCCGCGCCAAGCTGATGAATATGTCGATCAGCTGCGATCACCGCGTCGTCGACGGCCATGACGCAGCAAGCTTCGTCGCGGCGCTCAAGAAATTGCTCGAAACCCCGGTATTGCTGTTCGCGGATTGATGGCGGAAATCATCAACCTCCGTCAGGCCCGCAAGGCGCGCGACCGAAAGGTCGCCGCCATGCAGGCCGATGCAAACCGTGCGCTCCACGGCCGCAATAAGGCCGAGCGCGCGAACGATGCGGCCGCCCGCGCGCGCATCGAGCAAAATCTCGACGGTGCGAAGCGCGAGGACTGACAATCGTCATCTGCGGTGGCTAAGCATGCCGCCATGCAATTGGACGTACTTCAGTCGATCAGCCTCGCGGGCAACAGCGCGGTCCCCAATGACGATCGCTCGGGCAGCAGCGCGCGCCTGGCATGGGTGATCGACGGCGCCACCGATCTCGGCCCTCCGGGGCTCGTCGGCAGTCAGGGCGGCGCGGCATGGCTGGCGAGCGAGGCGCAAGCGGGCTTCTTCACCGCCGCCGATGCGCCTATCGCCCAGATCTACGCCCATGTCGGCGCCCGGCTGATCGCCGCCTATGCAGCCGCCCGAACCCGCGAGCCCGAAGGTCGCTGGGAACTCCCCATCGCCTCCGCCATCGCAGCGCGCCTTACCCCCGACGCCCTCGAGATCGGCTGGCTCGGCGATTGCGCGGCGCTGCATCTGCGCGACGGCACAGTCACTCGCCTCGGCCCACAGGGGGATCGCGGCGCCGAAAGCGCCCGCGCCGCCAGCCTCGCGCAGCACGGCCTCGGCAACGTCAAGCGCAACGCCCCGATCCTCGCCGATCTGCGCGCCACCCGCGGCCGCCCGACGATGCGGGTGCTCAGCGTCGATCCCCAGCATATGGTGGTCGAGACGCAGTCGGTCGCTTGCGCCCCCCGCGACGAACTCCTGCTGATGACCGACGGCTTCGCCACCCTGATCGACGATTACGCCATCCATGATCCCGCCAGCCTGATGGCTGCGCTCGCCGAAAAGGGCCTCGCCACGCTCGCCGCCGAACTGCGCGCCATCGAACGCGAGGACGCGGCCTGCACCCGCTATCCCCGCTTCAAAACCTCGGACGACGCCACTGCGCTCTGGCTGCGCATCGGCGGCTAGAGTCGTTTAGCGGAGCTGAATCGGCACCAGCCCGCTCCCCCACCCGGCCTCCCATCCAGTATATTCTGTGGGAGGCCGGGTGGGGGAGCGGGCCGGTGCGGCCTACGCGAAAACGCCTCTAACTCAGCGCCGCGCGCACCTTCTCCTGCTCTGCCTTCATCCGCACCACGGCGTCCTTATCGAGCTTCTCGCTCGCCGCCGCCGCTTCTGCCCGCTTCGCCTGCAACGCCTTATAACGCGCCGCGTCGCCCCCGGAGTTAAACCCGAAATAGCCATTCTCATCATACCAGCCGCGCTTGGCCAGCAGCGCACACAGCTCGGCGGTGCTGTCGAGAAACGCCGTCTGAATGCCCAGTCGCGGATCCTCGCCAGCGGGCGCAGCGATCGCGCGGATGGCATCTTTCAGTCCCGTATCGAGCGCGGCGGCGTCGATCGCTTTGCCGATCTCGGCGGCGCGTTCGGCGCGCTTGGTGACATGGCTCTGCGCCAGCGTCTTCATCCCCGCCAGATCGCCGCATTTGGCAATCGTCTGCGGGTTCTGCTTCAACAGATACGGGCTGCTGAGATTGCCGACGCCGAATTTCGCCAGAGCAGTATCATAATCGCGCCGCTCGCTGGTGTCGGCGGCCACCGAAGCCGCGAACAGCTTTGAGATCGGCCCGCGCGTCGATGCGTTCTTGGGCAGGATCGCATTGCCCTGTGGTCCAAACTCGATCTGGGCAAAGCTGCTCGGATCCTCGCGCCCCACGGCATCATATTGCCGGTGCGTCAGATAGCCGGTGAGCGCTCCCGCGCCGAGCAGGATCAGCAGCGAACCCGCGATCCAGCCAAGCCCCGCCAGCCGGGTCGTCACGATCAGCCCGATCAGCCACAACACGAATGCAGCCGCGAGAGCTGCGCCGATCAGCGTCATCTGCGGTTGGGCAGGGAGCATGCGCGGCACCAATATTGCCGCCAGGACCAGCACCGCGCAGCCCGCCAGCGTTGCGATCACCGGATGCGCATAGGGCCCGTGATACGCCGTTTCATACTCGTCGGTCATGCTGTCCTCCCCCGTTTCGCGCACCTTAGCGGCGGCGCAGAGGCGCGCAATCGAACAGGCGCAATTCGGCTTTCTCCGCGCAAATGCCAGTTTGCTTGCCCTGCGCGCGCATAGCGGCAATGGCCCCGCTATGACTGCACCCGTCCAGATTGATCGCAAGGGCGTCCTGTTCGCCCTCGGCGCCTATGGCTCCTGGGGTGTCCTGCCGCTTTATATCCATCTGCTGAAAGGCGTGCCCGCGCTTCAGGTGCTGGCGCACCGGGTGATCTGGTCGCTGGTGCTGCTTGCCGGGGTAATCCTCGTGCTGCGCCGGGCGAAGAGCATTGCCGCCGCGATCCGCGGGCGCACCTTGCTGCTGCTCCTCACCAGCGCCGCGCTGATCGGAGTCAATTGGGTCGTCTATATCTGGGCGGTCCTCAACAATCACATTCTGGAAGCCAGCCTCGGCTATTTCATGAACCCGCTGATCAACGTCGCGCTGGGGGTGATGGTGCTCGGCGAGCGGTTGCGCCGCTGGCAGGGCGTGGCGATCGGTGTGACTGCGGCGGGCGTGCTCGTGCTTGCGGCCAGCGGCGGCGGTGCGTTGTGGATTTCGCTCACCCTCGCGGCCACCTTCGCGCTTTATGGCCTGGTTCGGAAAGTCGCTGCGATCGATGCGCTTGGCGGCCTCACCTTCGAGACGCTGTTGCTCGCCCCGCTCTGCCTCGGCTGGCTGATCCATGTCGATCAGATTGGCGAAGGCGCGTTCGGCACGAGCACCACGCTCACCGTGTTGCTGATCCTCGCCGGGCTGGTGACGGCGATGCCCTTGCTCTGGTTCTCCGCCGCCGCGCGCCGGCTGCCGCTCACGACCATGGGGCTGCTCCAGTTCCTGTCGCCGACGCTGCAGCTCGCCATTGCGCTGACGTTCGGCGAGCCGCTCCGCCCGGTGCATTTCATCACCTTCCCGCTGATCTGGGCGGGCTGCGCGCTCTATGCATGGGACAGTATCCGCGCCACCCGCGCGCCGATTCCTGAGAATATTAAACCAATCGGTTGACAGTTATTCGAGGCGCGTCGATATTCAACCACATGGTTGAACAACGACTCGACGCCACGTTCCGCGCGCTGGCCGATCCGACAAGGCGGGGGATGCTCGCGCATCTTGCGCGGGGCGAACAATCGATCGGCGCGCTCGCCGAGCCATTTTCGATGAGCTTCGCCGGCGCGTCCAAGCATCTCAGGGTGCTTGAGGATGCCGGCCTCGTCGCCCGTCGCAAGGCAGGGCGCAGCTATATGTGCAGCCTCCAGGGCGGTCCGCTCGGCGAAGCCGATCAGTGGCTGCGCCAATGGGAGCAATTCTGGAACGTCCGGCTCGATGCCCTCGAAGCTTTGCTCAAGGAGACGCCCGAATGACCGATACGCTCACCGCGCAGAAGCTTGTCTTCGTCCGCGAACTGGATGCGCCGCGCGATACCGTCTGGCACTATGTCATCGATCCCGAACTGCGCGCCCGCTGGTTCATGGCGGGGCCGACCGAGCCGCGTGTCGGTGGCAAGCTCGGCATGACGATGGCGCATGACAATCTGTCGGATGATCCGGTGCCGTTCCCGGAGAAATACGCGCCCTATCAGGGCAAGTCGTGGCACGAGACGATCACTGCCATCGATCCGCCACGTCTGCTGCGCTTCACCTGGGACGAAGGAAAGAGTGGCGAAGTCGCCATCGAGCTTGAGGCATTGGGAGAACGCACCCGACTCACGCTGACCCACGCCGGCATCCCGACCCGCGATGGCGCGATCAACTTTGGCGGCGGCTGGGGCTCGCATCTCGACGTGCTGGCCATGCGTCTGCGCGGCGAGCATATCGCCAATTTCTGGGACCTGCACGCGGCAGCCGAGGCCCGGGCCAAGGCGGCGATCGCTTAGCCATCGCTCTTCACCCCGGCCTTGTGCCGGGGGGCACCAAGCGGCTTGGCAATGCTCTGGCGCCTGTATGCGCACGCTTGCAAAGTAGGATTTCGCCTGCTGTGTTCAGCGCGCGGGTGGCTCTCACGCCCTCGGCCGCTCTTTGAACTCTGTAGGAAAACCTCGTCGTCAGTGCGAACATTAGGGAACATTCGCGCCGCGCGAGATCCGCGCATTGGCCTGAACTTCGCCTAAACTTCCGCCGCGCACTCCGCGAAATTCGGCGCGCGCTTCTGCATATTGGCCATCACCGCTTCGATCTGGTTGGGGGTGCGCAGCAAGGCGACCTGCTCGGCGGTCTCGGCCGCCAGGGTCGCCGCCGCATCGCCGTCCAGCCCGGCCAGCCGCTTGGCCGCGCGGATCGCATGCGGGTTGCGCCCGGCAATCGCCTTGGCCAGCGCCATCGCCTCGCCATGCGGATCTTCCGCGATCCGGCTGACAAAGCCCATCGCCAGCCCTTCCTCGGCATCGAACTCGCGCGCGGTGTAGCTCAGTTCGCGCAGGTGATCGTCGCGCACATTGCCTTTCCACAGCGCATAGCCCGCCATGTCGGGAATGATTCCCCACTTCATCTCCATCACCGAGAGCCGTGTTCCCGGTGCCGCGATCCGCACATCCGCGCCGCTGGCGATCTGCAAACCGCCGCCAAACGCCACGCCGTGGATCGCCGCGATCACCGGCACGGGCAGCGTCCGCCAGCCCCAGGCGACCTGCTGGAAATCATTGGCCAGGCCATGATCGCGCGATTTGGGATCGAGCCCCGATCCCACGCTCATCATGCTCGCCATGTCGAGCCCGGAGCAAAAAGCGCGACCTTCGCCCGAAAGCACCACGGCGCGGAGCCCGGCCATCGTCTCCAATTGGCGGATCGCATCGATGATCGCGGCAAACATCGCCGGATCGAGCGCATTCATCTTGTCGCCCCGCGTAAGCCTTACATCGGCGACGCCGTCCTGCATTTCGATTGCGACGCGTTGGTCGGTCATCCTCTCTTGCCTCTTGCTAGCGCTAACATTTCGGAGAAGGATAGGCGAAATACCCGGATAGGGACAGGAGAGGGTTTATGAAGTTTCTGATCGCCGCAATCGCATTGCTCGCCGCTCCTGCCGCATATGCGCAGGCCGATCCCGGCGATGTCGCCGCCAAGCCCAAGCCTGCTGCTGCCGCGGCCCCGGCCGCCGATCCGGCGATCACCAATATCTATGACAAGGCGCTGGGCGGCGGCTGGCAGAATTGGAGCTTCGCGACGGTGGAGCTGTCGGTGGACATCGGCAGCCCGCGCATGCCGATCAAGGTAAGCGCCGATGGGTATAAGGCGCTCTATCTCCACCATGCCGCGTTCAGCACCGCGCCCTATCGCGGCATCAGCTTCCTGATTCAGGGCACCGGCACGGGCGGCAAGGTCCGCGTCATCGCCACCAAGGGCGGCAAGCCGATCGAGGGCAAGATGAAGCTGGTGACGGTCGCGGTCGGTGGCTGGGCCAAGGTAACCGCCTCGCTCGCCGAACTGGGTGCGGAGAATATCGAGATGGATGGCTTCTGGATTCAGAATGACAGCGCCGATCCGATGCCCAATTTCTATGTCGCGGATATCGCGCTGACGGTCTGACCAATTTGCGCCGCGCTCCCGCCCGCGCTAGGTGCGCGGGCGATGACCGACGCACCGATCCGCAAATTCCAGCCCGAGCGTTTCTTCGCCCATCGTTTCGTCGGCCATGGCGACACGCTCGGTATCGATTTCCGCGCGCATGGCCCCGATTGGGCGGAGCTGATCCTGCCTTATAATGAGCGCCTGATCGGCGATCCGGCATCGGGCGTCCTCGCCTCGGGGCCTATATTGGCGCTGATGGACATGGCGACCAGCGTCGCCGTGTGGCTCAAGATCGACGCCTTCGTGCCGCATGCCACGCTCGATCTGCGCATCGATTATCTCCGCCCGGCACGCCCGGGCAACACGGTGGTCGGCCGTGGCGAATGCTACCGGGTCACGCGCTCGATCGCCTTTGTCCGTGGGCAGGCACATGATGGCGATCCGGATGATCCGCTTGCCAATGTCGCAGGCACCTTCATGTCGACGGAGGGCTATTGGTGAGCGCGCCGTATTCCGAGCTTCTGGGCCTCACCAGAGAACCGGGCGAAACTGCGCCCACTCTGGTGATGGAATTCGGCCCGCACGTCCTCGGGCGCCCGGGCTTCCTGCACGGCGGAGCGATCGGCGGGTTGCTTGAGATGGCGGCCGTGGCTGCGCTTCAGCAGGCGCTGGCCGATGAAGAGGGCGCACGGATCAAGCCGATCAACCTGACCGTAGATTATATGCGCGGCGGCCGCGACAAGACTACGCGGGCGCGCGGCATTGTGACCCGGCTGGGCAATCGTGTCGCCAATGTCGAGGCGGTCGCGTGGCAGGACGATCCCGAGCGGCCGATCGCGGCAGCGCGGATGAACTATCTGATCGCGCGCTAGCTCCGCTTCGGCTTCTTCACCTTCTTGGGCGGTGGTCCGCTGCGGACGATGCTCGAAATCCGGCACTGCTCGCGCCCGGCAAGGATGGTGTCACCCCGGTCGAGCGACATGCTGCTGAAGCTCTTGAAGCCGATGGTCGATGCGAAATCCACATCGAAACAGCGCGAGAAGAAGCGCACCAGATACCAGTTGCCGCGGAAATCCTGGACATGGACGCCATCGCCGTTCCGTGACGCCTCGAAGGTGCGCACGCTGCTGCCACCGACCAGCGGGATCGAGACTTCCTTGGGCTTGGGAGCGTCTTGCGCCGCCGCAGCGCCAGCGGTGAGGAGAAGCGCGGGAAGAAGCATGTATCTGAGCATGATCCAGTCCTTTTCCGATTTCGGATAATCCAGCTTAGGTCGTGCTGCCTGTACGCTGCATGAAGTGCCGCCGGCACATCGCGATATAGCGCTCATTCCCGCCGATCTCGCGCTGTTCGCCTTCGCGAACCGCATTACCTTCGCCATCGACTCGCATGTTCATCGTCGCCTTGCGTCCGCATTCGCACACCGATTTGAGCTCGATCAGCGCGTCGGCAAGCGCCAGCAGTTCGGCTGATCCGGGGAAGAGTCTGGCCTGAAAATCGGTGCGCAGGCCATAGCAGAGCACCGGTATGCCGACTTCGTCGGCGAGGTGCGCGAGCTGGCGTACCTGTGCGGGCTGAAGGAACTGCGATTCATCGACCAGGATGCAGGCGATCGGCGTCTTGAAATGCTCGTCCTCGGCGACCACGCGCAGGTCGGTCGTCTCATCAAAGGGAATAGCGTTCTGCTTCAGCCCGAGCCGTGAATCGATCACGCCCTTGCCGCCGCGATCATGGATCCCCGCGGTGAACAGCAAGGTGCGCATCCCGCGCTCGCGATAGTTGAAATCCGCTTGCAGCAAAGTGGTCGATTTGCCGGCGTTCATGCTGGCATAATAAAAATAGAGCTTGGCCATGCGTCGGGGTTAGCGCGGCTCAGAGCCTTGCGTAAGGCCCCTCGCCCGCAGGCGCTTACTCTTCGCCTTCGATCGGGCCCAGATCCTGCGCCACCTTTGGCGCGCGCAGCAGCGTGTCGATATGCGTGCCTTCGTCGAAGCTCTCATCCGCCAGGAATTTGAGCTTGGCGGCATACTTCATCTTCACCCGCGCCGCGACTTCGCGCTGGAGATAGGCGGTGTTGGTGCGCAGCGCCTTGAGCACCTTCTCCTCGTCCTTGCCGAGCAGCGGCTTCACGAAGACAGTGGCGTGGCGCAGATCGGGCGACATGCGCACTTCGGTGACCGAAACCATGTGCTTGGACAGCAACTCGTCATGCACGTCCCCGCGCGCGAGAATCTCGCTGAGCACGTGGCGCGTTTGCTCACCCACTTTCAGCAGGCGGACGGAGCGCGTTTCGGTGGTCTCGGTATGCTTCATAGATAGTTGGACCAGAAAAGCGTTGCGGGCGGTATCAGGAATATAGCGATTGCCGGCGTGCATCCGGCCCAAGCCCCATCAATCGCGGCTTTAAGATACCGTCGCTTCTCGCGTACGGCAGTTGCCGGGGGCGGCGATGGCTTCGATCGTCTCCCCCGGCTTTTCGGCATCTTACAGCGTCCGTTCGCGCAGTTCGACTTCGAACGTTTCGAGATAGTCGCCCGCCTTGATGTCGGTGAAGTTCTGCGTGAACGTCACGCCGCACTCCAGACCGGCGCGCACTTCCGCCACATCGTCCTTGAACCGCCGGAGCGAAGCGATTTCGCCCTGGTAGATGATGACGTCGTCGCGGGTGATGCGTGCCTTGAGCGCCTTGCGGATAACGCCTTCGGTGACCAGCAGACCAGCGGCCTTGCCGGTCTTGCCTGC
>SEFZ01000094.1 GCA_004173185.1 Sphingomonadales bacterium
GTTCCAATTTTTACGCACTGTCTGTGGGGTTGCTGGCGGATGAAATCGATCGTTAGGGGCGGAGGCCTGATAGCCGGGGCAGTGTTGTTGCTTTCCGGCTGTGGCACTATGGACGGCAAACGCGAAGGGGGACCGACGGCCAGCCCGACCCCCTCTGTCGCGGGAGTAGCTGACGTGCCGGTCAAGGTCGGCGATCCCTACACAATCTCAGGCGTGACCTATACGCCCGCCGACATCCCCGACTATGACGACGTCGGCTATGCCGGTTGGTATGGCGAGGAACTCGCCGGGCAACCCACCGCGAATGGCGAAATTTTCGATCCCGCGGGCATATCGGCGGCGCACAAAACGCTGCCGCTTCCGAGCTATGTCGAGGTTACTGCGCTCGACACCGGGCGGACGATACTGGTGCGCGTCAACGACCGCGGTCCGATGGTCGGCGACCGGCTGATCGACCTCTCGCGCGGCGCCGCCGAACAACTGGGCCTGACCGACGGCGTTTCGGCGGTCCGCGTCCGTCGCACCAACCCGCCTGTGGCCGAACGCGCGCAGCTTCGCATCGGAAAGCCCGTTCCCGAACGGATCGCGACGCCCGAATCGCTGCTGGCCATCCTGCGCACGAAGGCAAAGGCGTTGCCAGTCCCCAAGACCACGGTCGCCGCTCAGCCCGCAGCGCCAATCGCGTCGGGCACCGCAAAGCCGGGCGACGACCGCTTCGTCGTCGAAGGTCTCGGAACCACAAAACCCACCCCAGCATCGAAGCCCGCGCCGACCGCAAAACCGCCAGCGACGGCGCCTAAGCCCGCTGCCGCGGTAGCCGGAAAATATGTCGTTCAGGTCGGCGCGTTCAGCGCCGAAAGCCGAGCCAATGCAGCGGCCAAGTCGGTCGGCGGGCACGTCACGAAAGCTGGTAATCTGTGGCGCGTCCGCGTCGGCCCATTCGCCAGCGACGCCGAAGCGCGAGACGCCCTAGGTAAAGTCAAAGCGAAAGGCTTCCGCGACGCGGTGGTCCAGCGCGACCGCTAACGGTCGGGCGCGTGGGGAAGTTGGCCATCTTTTCTAAGGGCGGCGCCGCGGCGCTGACGGTCCTTGCCCTTACCTTCGCCTTTCCGGCAGCATCGGCAGGCGATGCCCGACCGAAAAACGTGCCCGCCAGCCGCCCGCTCTATGTCACCCAAGCGCCGATCGTTCTGCTCAAGGACCTTGATTCGGGCGCGATCCTCTTTTCGCGCGGCGCCGACAAACGCTTTGCCCCGGCATCGATGGCAAAGGTGATGACCGCCTATGTCGTGCTCGACCTGATGAAAAAGGGGGAACTGACGCGCGACCAGCAATTCACCGTCAGCGAGGCGACGTGGAAGAAATGGAACGGCAGCACCGGCGGATCCACGATGTTCCTGCGCTCGAACGAAAAAGTCTCAGTCGATGAGTTGCTCAAAGGGCTGATCACCGTTTCGGGAAATGATGCGGCAGCGGTTCTCGCGGTCGGAATCGACGGAAGCGAGGACGCATTCGTCAAGAGAATGAATGTTGTAGCCGCTAAAATCGGAATGACATCGAGCCGCTTTGGAACCCCAAATGGTTGGCCCGATGGCGGTATCACCAAGGTCAGTGCGGCTGACCTCGTCACCCTCGCCGACCGGCTTATCCGCGACCATCCGGGCGGTTATGACCGCTATTTCTCCCTGCCCAAGTTTCAGCACGGCAAATCGCCCGAAGGCAAACCGATCATCCAGCCCAACCGCAATCCCATTCTCGGTCGCTTCGAGGGCGCCGACGGCCTCAAAACGGGCCATACCGCTGAAGCGGGCTATTGCTTCCTCGGCTCGGCGAAACGCAAAGGGCGCCGCCTCATCATGGTCGTCGCCGGCATGAGCAGCGAAAAAGCGCGGCGGGACGAAGCCGAGCGGCTGATGAAATGGGGTTTCGACGCATGGGAGGGCAGGGAGCTTGTCCCAGCCGGAGCCAGTCTCGGAAGAATCGACGT
>SEFZ01000095.1 GCA_004173185.1 Sphingomonadales bacterium
CTCACCCCTTCGCGCAGCCCATCGCCCTCGCGGGCTCTGTGGCGCTCAGGCCCTCTCCCATCGGGAGAGGGCTACTGGACCGCCACTCAGCGGAAGTCAGCAATGTCCGCCATGGGTGGTCAGGCGACGTTGGCGAGCTCAGTTGACCGAACTGCCGTGATCGCCTGACACACTTGGTCCAATAGACGTGTCGCCTCTATCGGCTTGGAGATATGCCCGTCGGCTCCAGCTGCCATAGACTTCGCGATATCTTCTGGCATGGCGTTCGCCGAAAGCACGTAGATCGGTGTGGTGAGAACCTCGCCCGTTGCCTCTAACGCCCTGATTTTGGTGATGGCAGTGAGGCCGTCCATGACCGGCATCTGCATATCCATAAGGATCAGGTCGAAGGTCTCGCATTTTGCTGTGTTGACGGCGTCGGCCCCATTCTCGACGGACGTCAGACTGGCCCCGGCCGCGCCCAGGATTAGCTCAACGACACGGCGATTGACGGGATGATCTTCGGCCAAAAGTATGCGGACGCCTTGTAAAGGCGCAGCTTCGATTTGATCTTCCTCGTCGGCCCGAACGGCCTGAGTATTTGAAGGAGCCTTGGCTAAATCCAGGGTCAACGTGAAAATCGCCCCCTGTCCCGGAGCGCCATCTGCGGTCAGCGTCCCTCCCATAGCACCCGCCAGTGCATGGGAAATCGACAGGCCCAGGCCTGAACCGCCAAAACTCCGAGTGATTGACCCATCAATCTGCTCGAACCTGGAAAACAGCTTTGCTTGGGCGGTTGCATCGAACCCGATGCCGCTGTCTCGGACCTTAATGGTGAAGCGGGTGTGAGAGGCATCAGGTTTCGCGGCCACTGTTAGGTGGATGCTCCCGCTGTGTGTGAACTTGACGGCGTTGCTCAGCAGATTGGCAATGATCTGCCTGACCCTCACGGCATCTCCTATGTAAGCGCCAGCAGCGTCGGGATGGACGACGACTTGAAGGTCCAGACCCTTTGCCTGGGCCTGGGGGTCGAACAACGCCGCACAGGCATTGACGGCGTCAGCCACGTTGAAGGGCTCGGCCAGGACGGTGAGCTTTCCCGCTTCGACTCTTGCAAGATCGAGAATATCCGTCAGAAGCGTCTCTAGAGTTTTCGCGGACCCCTCGATCAAGTGGACCATTTCACGCTGATTTGAATCAAGATTCGTACGCGCCAGTGCGCCGGCCACCCCCATGACCCCGTTAAGGGGCGTGCGTATCTCATGGCTCATGTTCGCCAAGAATTCCGACTTGGCCTGGTTGGCAGCCCCCGCTTTTTCAGCTGCGGCCTTCAGCTCTTCAGACGTCTTTTCCGCCAGATCCAGCGATGCCGATACGGCCCTGCTGTCCGCCAAGCCCCGTCGCGTCGCCGCGGCGAGATGAGCCACGTACATAAAATTCGCGAGACAGACGAAGGCAGCGGTCTGCTTGCCCGGTTCGGTCACCAGCGAAATCAGAGGCAACGCCAGAAGCAGCAGGCCAAACGGCGCCGTAGCAGCCCAAACCATTGCGGCGGAGGAACTGGCGTGTAACCGCACATTCATCACCCCACCCGCAAGCACAGTGACGGCAAGCACTCGCCCCTGCCAACCTTCCATGAACCATGCCAACGGCGCGACGCTCGCAAACACGGTGGTGCTGACAACGACAGACGCGACAAAAAGCTGTTTACGCCAGTGGGGTGCGACAAATCCCTCCCTACGCATCGGCGCACTTATCCAAGACGTGGCGAGTTGCGCAGCGACTGTCGCAAACAACCAAATTACCGGCCACGCTGCCGCATCATGTAGGAAGACGGCTGCCGCGATTCCCACGCTAAAGAATAGCCGGATGGGAAACTCTCGGACGCGGCGGCGCGCAATATCGGTCCAGTCTTGATCTCGCATCTAGGCAAGATCACAGCGTTTTGTTGACCGGCCGTGAACGTGTCCGAAAAATGTCAAAA
>SEFZ01000008.1 GCA_004173185.1 Sphingomonadales bacterium
GCCTCCGTGCGATCCCCTGATCCAACTTGTTCGGTTGTCGCGGGATGGAGCAGCCCGGTAGCTCGTCAGGCTCATAACCTGAAGGTCGCAGGTTCAAATCCTGCTCCCGCAACCAACCCAACACCGATACCACAAAAGCCGCTGACCCAAGGGTCGGCGGCTTTTGTCGTTTCTGCCCTCCAACTATCTCTACTCTCGACAAGCACACCGTCTCGGCAGAGCATGCGGGCGGGGGATGAGGAGGCTGATATGGCGACTGCACTGGTCCGCGAGTGGGTGGGGATAGGGCAACGCCGGCGGGGGAACCTGGCTCGACGGCGTAAAGGGCCTCGCGACGACGCTGGTCAGGTGTTTTCCGGGCGGGTGTGGGAGAGCGCCTTCACCCTTTGCTCGACATCGCGGCAATAAGAGCGGCTGACCGGTACTTCCAGACCATTGGTCAAATACAGAATGCCCGTGTGCCCCGTGCGCCGGAAGTCCTTGACCGCGCGATCGGCAACCCAGTTGGATCGATGCACCTGCATCCCGCTGATAGGATGCGCCATCTCGATCGCATCGCGCAACCGCGCGAGCGTCAGCGGTGCGCTGGTGTCGGTATAGATCCGGACATAATGATCATAGGCTCTGAGCGCGATCAGTTCTCCGCGTTCCGCGGGCGGCAAGCGCTCGATCAGCAAGGGCATTGGGGACACAGCCGGGGCCACAGCTGGTGCTTCGGCGACAAGTTCGTCGTGCGCGACCGGGTCCGGGTAGCGATAGCGCGGAATATCCAGGACGCGGTCGAAGAAATAATTAGTGGCGATCCATGTGGTCGTTCCGGGCGCGAGGTTGAGCAGGAATTTCTGCGCAAATGCCCAGGTGAACGTGATCGACGTTGCTGGCGTTATGGGCAGGCCTACGTGCAGCATGTTGGTGAGCGATAGGATCTCGATGATCGGTTCGCGCAGCACCAGCCCGATGAGCAACGGGCCGAACAGGACGATCGCCCACAAGGGCGGGCGAAGGCGTGCGCAAAGCCGGTAGAGGATAAAGCTGCCCAAGGCTGCGGCCAGCCAGCCGACCATCACGGTGGCGCTCCAGAAATAGAGCGAGAGCACCAAACTCGTGCCGGGCCCAACCGCCACGCGGAAAAGCCCGAGCGGAAGCGCGAGCAGAACGAGCGGCACCAGAACATAAAGCAGAACGGCCGGAGACACAGGAAGCCGAACCGGCCTTGTCCCCCATATTGAAGCTCCCTGCACCGATACGATTCTCCTGATCAGCGCCCTGTGGCCAATAATGTCGTTTCGGGCCGCTGCGTCAAATGCCATCGGCATGGCACCTCACGCAATTTGATGGCCATTCCCGAATAACACACCGGCCTTAGTGGCGCGCCGCGTAAAAGCGCCTGCGGAGACTCATGCTCTGTCCTAAATTTGTCCAGTCAAATTGACGGTGCCGAAAAAGAGCATCGAATTCGAAAAATCTGTGACTGGGAGACACTGAGTGAGCAACGCCATGGGGGGTAGTGCGTCGTCTGAAGGGGCTGGATTTCTGGCCCTCGTGCGCTGTGCTTGCATCCTGCTCTTCGGTTCTACTTTGCTCTTCGCTGGTCCCGCGCGTGCCCAAAGCAATCAAGCGGTGCCGATCGTCACGATCAACGCCGGCCAGGTCGCCGGAGTGCCGCGGACGGGCGCAACGGTGTTCTGGAACATCCCCTTTGCGACCGCCGAGCGCTGGGAAGCCCCGCGGCACGTCGCGCGCTGGGCTGGCATCCGTAAGGAAAGCGGTCCCGGCGCGATCTGTCCGCAACAGGTGTCCGACAACACGATGCCAATTTCGCTGCAAAGCGAGGATTGCCTGAGCCTCAATGTGTGGGTGCCGGCCGGGCGTCATACCAAGCCCCTCCCGGTGATGTTCTGGATCCATGGCGGCAGCTTTCGCGTCGGCGGGGGCGGCATCCCTTTATATGATGGCGAGCAGATCGTTGCTCGCGACGTTATCCTGGTGACGATCAACTATCGCCTTGGATTGCTCGGGCGGTTTGCGCATCCCGATTTGTCACGTGAGCAAGCGGGCCAGCCGCGCGCCAATTACGGATTGATGGATCAGGTCGCGGCGCTGGAGTGGGTGAAGCGCAATATCGGCGCGTTCGGCGGCGACCCCGGCAACGTTACCATCTTCGGCTATTCGGCCGGAGGCGTTGCGGTGAATTATTTGATGGCAGCGCCCAGCGCCTTCGGATTGTTTCACAAGGCGATCTCGCAGAGCGGCGGCCTCCAGATCGATACGACTCGCGATATCTCGAAAACACGCCCCGGTATGCTCGGCAAGTCGCTCGAGAGCGAAGGCCTCGCCACTGCAGCGCATTTCGGCAGCAAGGAAGCGCCGCTGTCGCTCGCCAAGTTGCGTACCCTGCCGGCAAAGGATCTGATCGCCTATCAGGAGAAGACCCTGATCGGTTCGCTCAACCCTGTCGTGGATGGTGTTCTGATCCCCGACGATATCGGCCGCACCTTCCGCGACGGCAAGCAGGCGCGGGTGCCGTATATGGCTGGGTCGACGAGCTGGGAGGATAGCCTTCTCCACTATGTTTCCCCGCCCTTGCCGCCCCGTGCGATCCTGGCAGGCATCGAAAACCTCGCTGCCGCGCGGGAAGCATTCGGCAATCTCGACGATGCCGCGATGGCGAATGCGTGGTTCGCAGATTCGGTCTTCCTGGGAACCGCACATTATCTGACCAATGCCAGCGCCCGCATCGGGCAGCGTTCATGGCTGTACTTTTTCGACCATGTCTCGCCTGCGCTTCGCGGCACGGTGCCGGGCGCGGCGCATGGCAATGAAGTACCCTTCATTTTCGGAACGCTTCCCCTGAAGATCCGCGGTCTGGAGGCACACACCGTTAGCGCCGAAGACCGCAAGGTGTCTGCGCTGATGCTCGGCTATTGGACCAATTTCGCCAAGCGCGGCGATCCGAACGCCCGTCGCCTACCCAAGCTTAAGATGCGCGAAGAGGGGGACTATTCGATGAATGTCCTCAACGCGCGTCCGAGGGTGGCCAGCCACTTCCTGGAAAAGCGCATGCGGTTCCTCGATCGCTATTACGCCGATCGCATCGATCTTTCGAAATAGCCCGTGCGCCACAAACACCCTTCGCACCGCCTTCGTTCGCCGAGCTTTTCGCATCGGCCAAAGCCTCTCGAATCCATGCTTTCTATCAAGGAGAATTCGATGTTCCGTATGTTGTTGCTCGCTGGTTGCGCGCTCGGATCGGCGCTCATCGCCATGCCGGCGCAGGCGCAGAAACTCGATCCCACCAAGCCCGAGGATGCGCTCGAAATCAGCAAGCGCGTGCATTGCGGAATCGGCGACAAGCCGGCCGTGATCTATTGGACGGGCAGGGTGTATTCGCGGGTTATCGGCGAACCCGATCGTCATTTGTTCAATGGCGAGGGCATGAATATCCGCCGTTGCGTCACGGTGACCGATCCCAAGCGGGGCACGGGCTTCCGCATCGTCAGCCGCGAAGTGATGTTCTTCACCGATCCCAAGACCGGCGTGATCCTGCGCGAATGGACCAATCCCTGGACCGACGAAAAGCTCGAAGTGGTGCAGATCGCCAATGATCCGGTGAACCAGCGGCCCAGCTTCGCGCACGGCCCGAATGGTGAGCCAAATCCGCCGATGCGTCTGGAGCAGATCGGCGGATGGGCGCTGATGCCGCTGGAAATCCCGCTATTCTACACCAACCCGCTGGCGGGCGATTATCAGGATTATGTCGGCAACAAATATCAGGCGATGGAGATATTCGACTTCGCAGCACGCGCCGACGAGCTTTTCGATACCCGTAAGCCAATCGTGTACCCGACGGTTTCCTGGGTGCGCCTCTCGGATTGGATGCCGTGGATGAAAATGCGCGGGCGCCAGGGCCAGATCGTGTTCAACGCGATGGGCGCCAAGATCAAAAGCTATGACGATCTGCCCAAGTCGATGAAGGACGAGATCGTCGCCAATTATCCCGAATATGCTTCGGCGCCGCCGCTGGACGATGCCCGGCCGAACGCCACGACCTGGACGGTCGTAAAGAAGCGGATCGATGAAGAGCGGAAGGCAAAGGGCGCAGCGCCCAGCCCGGCGGAGCGGCATTGATGCAGCTTTCGCGGCGCAGGCTTCTGGTCGCGGGCGGAGCAGCGGTGGCTGCTTCCGCCTGGGCTCCCGCGCATGCGGGCCGCCAGACCGAAGCCGATGTGATCGTCATCGGTGCGGGGTTGAGCGGCCTGCTTGCCGCTTCGATGCTCGAGGAAGCGGGCGTAAAGGTGGTGGTTCTGGAAGGTGGCCATCGTGTCGGTGGGCGCCTGCACACGCTCTATGATCTGCCGGGATCTCCCGATGCGGGGGGCATCCAGATCGGCAGCAACTATACCCGCCTGATCGGCTTGTCGAAGCAGTTGGGCGTCACGCTCCAGCCTGGTGGTGAATTCGATCGGTCAGCGCTCTATGTCGTTCGCGGCCAGACGGTGACGCAGGCGCAATGGCCCATGTCGGATGCGAACAAGCTGGTGGGGCCGGAGCGGCAGTTCCCGCCCGCCGCACTGGCTTCGGGCTTTGCGCGGCGCATGCCGCAATTGTCGAACCCCGATGCGTGGCGCACCGAAGAAGGCCGCAAGCTCGATATACCCTACAGTGCCGCGCTCAAGGCAGCGGGCGCAAGCGACGAGGCGATCCGCCTGATCGCTAGCAATCTGAACGGCAACAGCATCGATACGCTTTCGGCGCTGAATGCGGCGCGGGCCGCTGCGATCTATCGCTCCGCGGGGCCGAATGCGGCGCTCAGCGTCATCGCCGGCGGTTCGCAGCGCCTGCCCGAAGCGATGGCAGCGGCGCTCAAGAACCCGGTGCGGCTCGGGCAATTGGTCACCGGTATATCGGAGAGCGCGAACGGCGTCCGCGTTGATATCGCAGGGGGCCGATCGGTTCGCGCGAAGCATGTGATCTGCACGATCCCGTTCTCAGTGTTGCGCACGATCGGCGTGCAGGGGCCGTCCGCGAAGCTGCTCGAGGCCGCCATCCAGACGCTGCCTTATACCCATGCCAGTTTCGCCTATCTGTCGGCGAGCGAGCCCTTCTGGAAAAGCGACGGGTTGCCCGCAACTTTGTGGAGCGATGACCCACTACTCGGCCGGGTGTTCGTGTTGGGCGACAGCCCCGCAATGCTGAAGGTCTGGCTCAGCGGTCGCGATGCCGATGCGATTGATCGCATGCCTCCGGCCGAAGCGGGCGCGGCGATCATGGCCCGACTGGAAGCCGCGCGTCCTTCGGCGGCCGGGAAGCTCAAGCTGGAACGGATGTTCAGCTGGCAGAGCAACGCGATGGCGCGGGGCGTCTATCATCACATGGCGGCAGGCCAATCGGCAATGCTGGCGGATGCCGTGACAATTCCCGGCCAGCGCCTGCACTTTGCGGGCGAGCACCTGGCCCAATCATCCTCCGGAATGGAAGGCGCGCTTGAATCTGGGGAGCGGACAGCGAAGCGCGTGCTGGAGAATTTGTAGAGCGTATATTATCTAATAAAATCAATTAATTAATCAGTGATTTGATTGGCGAGGGAGGCTGTTGTGAAATATTCTACGCTTTTGAAATTGTCCGTGGCCCTGTGCGCGGTGTTGCCCAGTTTCGCCCTTGCGCAAACGGCGAGTGACAGCACCGTCGAAGATCGTGATCGTGAAGAGATATTGGTCACGGCGCGCAAACAGGCTGAGCGCCTGTCGGATGTTCCGCTGGCGATCACTGCATTCGATTCCGACCGGATCCAGAATGAGGGCATCAACGATCTCAGCGACGTCGCCCGCCTCACCCCGGGATTGGGGTTCACGTCGGTTATCGGTGAATTCCTGCCGACCCCGATCATTCGTGGCGTAGCCCAGACCGATCTTTTCGGTTCGGATCCGAACGTCGCGATCTTCATCGACGGTATATACACCGGCGCGCGCGAGGCGCTGAACTTCGCACAGGCCGATATCGAGCGCATCGAAGTCGTGAAGGGTCCGCAGAGCGCGCTTTACGGTCGCAACGCATTCGCCGGCGCGATCAACATCATCTCGAAGCGCCCGACGGCCGGCTTCTCGGGCCGCGGTGAAGTTACTATTGGCACGGGCGGTCGCATCGCCGTGCTCGGTTCGATCTCGGTGCCGATCGTCGCGGATGTGCTGGCGTTGAAGGTAACCGGCTCGCACAGCAAATATGATGGGAGTCACAAGAACCTGACCGGCGGCCCCGTTCTGGGCGGTTATAATTACGACACGGTCCAGGCGACGATGCGTTTCACGCCGACGCCGGGCTTCGAAATGGTCACCGGGATCTATTATTCGAAGGATCACATCAGCCCGCCGGCGGTGACGGCACTCAGCCCCAATTGTCAGCCGGCAGGCGGCGTCAATCAGACCTGGTGCGGCGTGATTCCGTCCCTGACCCGCGCGGAACTGAGTTCGCATCCGGCGGCATTCGGCCAGACGCGCGATACTTTCCGTGCGTTCATCGATGCACAGGTCGATATCGGCGACTGGCAGCTCGGATCGCTTACCGGCTACAACAAGGTCGATTTGACGGCGTTGACGGACGCCGGTCGCGGATTGCTGACGGAGTTCCGCTATCGCACCCCGCTTGGTGCGATCAAGACCTTCCCGACGACGCTGCTGCGGGACGAAGGCGAACCGAAATTTTCGGAATTCAGCCAGGAAATCCGCCTGACCTCGCCGCAAGCTGCGCCTATCCGCGGTAGCCTGGGCGCCTATTATTTCTCGGGCACCCAGTCGCGTCCGAATTTCGACGGGGTCAGCACGGCGCCGCTTCCCGCCGATTTCGCCGCGACCTTCCCAGTCCCTGGCCCCTGGAACAGCTTCTTCGACGGCCGGATCTTCGACAAGACGGTGACTCGCAAGGTCGAGAACTTTGCGGTGTTCGGGCATCTTGAAGGCGATCTGAGCGAGAAGCTCAGCGTGCGCGGCGAGCTTCGCTACAGCAAGGAGAACCAGCGGACGCTTCGGCCAGCCTCCAATATCGGCACGCCTGTGATCGCGGTCGACAAGAAGCTGAGCTTCGTAACCTGGACCCCGCGCGTCGGCATCCAGTACAAGGCCAATCCGGATTTGCTGATCTACGCTTCGGCGGCGCGCGGCGCGAAATCGGGTGGCTTGGATCTCAACGCGCCGACCGAGCAATATGACCCGGAGTTCAACTGGACGTATGAAATTGGCGTCAAGGGCAGCTGGCTGAATGGGGCGATCACCGCCGATCTGAACGCGTTCTTCATCGACTGGAGCAAGATCCAGATTCCGGTGCTCGACCAGAGCCAGGCGCCCCCGGTCGCGGTCACCCGCAATCTGGGCGACGCCCAATCAAAGGGTATGGAGGCGCAATTCTATGTGCGGCCCGTGCGTTCGCTGACCGCCGGATTCGGTGTGTCATACACCGACGCCAATTATACGAAGGCGGTCAATGCGGGCTTCGCTCGCTTCCCCGCTTTCGCGCCGAGTGGTGACGTTTCGGGAAATGCGCTGCAGGCCACGTCGAAGTGGCAGCTTACCGGCTCGCTCGATTATCGCGAGCAGGTGTTCGCGGATTTCACCGGCTTCATTCGCGGTGACGTTTCGTATCGCACCAAGCAGTTTGTCGACTCGACCAACCTGACGGTCATCCCCGCCCGTGCGCTGGTGAACGTGCGGACCGGCATCGACAATGACACCTTCCGTCTGGAGTTCTTCGTCGACAATCTGTTCGACGACAACAGCCCGACCTTCGCATTCCGCGACGTGTTCCTGAGCAACTTCGTCAACGGCGCCGCAGTGATCTATCCGCCGCGCATCACCGTCTCGCATCCGCGTGGCCGTGAAATGGGTGTGCGTACCTCGCTGCGCTTCTAAGCTGCGCACGACCGTGACAAATGCCGGGCGTCGTCGAAAGACGGCGCCCGGTCGCGGTTCATCGCCGCTCTCTGGTCGGGCTCGATATTGACGGCGGGTTCCCGCGATGGATCGGCTCGCCAGCATGGCTCCATCGGAAGAGCATTATTGCACCGCCATCTGCTCTCGCAGCTTGGCGACGAATGCGGCGACTTGCGCCGGCTTGGGCGCGCGGATGCGCGTGCCGACGATTAGCGGTCGGCTCCATGCGGGTGCATCAACATCGATCCGGACAAGGCGGCCGGATGCCAGGTTCCGCGCGACGAGCATTTCGGGGAGGATCGCCAGATGGGCACCGCCATCGAGCATCGCCAGGGTGAACAACACGGAGGTCGTTTCGATTTCGGCGCGGAATAGTGGCACGCCGGCACTGCGGAAGCTCTCTTCGATGACGCCCTCCACCGCGCCCAGATTGGCGCCTGCCAGCCAGCGTGCCGTGGTCAGCTCCGCCAGGGGCACGCGCCGCCGCCCGGCGAGCGGATGCGATGCGCCCGCAACGAGGATATAGTCGATCGATCCGAGTTCCTCCTCGCGGATCAAGGGATCGGCCCGGTCGACCTGGCGCAGCGCAACATACAGGTCGAGCGCGCCGAGGGTCAGCTGTTCGCTCATCTTCTCCTGCACACCCTCCAGAATTTGCAGCGAGATCACCGGCTGTTCCGCCGCCATCGATCGCACTGCGCGTGCAACAATGTCCGCTGCGGCGCTGGGGCCAACACCGACCCGCAGCCTGCCTTTGCGGCCGCCCAGCATGTCGACCAGATCCGCGCGAAACCGATCGGTTTCGGCAGCGATGGTGCGGGCGTGGGGGAGCAGCAGTTCGGCAGCGCGGGTGGGGCGCACGCGCCGCCCGTCGCGTTCGAACAGGCGGACGCCCAACTCCTCCTCGAGACGGAGAATGCTCTTGCTGATCGCCTGCTGGCTGAGGTTCAGCCGGTCGGCGGCGGCGGCAAAGGTGCCGGCGTCGTACGCAGCAAGGAAGTGTCTGATCGGGCGAGAATCCATGGCTGTCAGTATCACAACCATTGGTTGTTAAAAAAGATGATTAGTTGTTGGTTCGTATGCGCCTTTCGCGCAATTCTCCGGGCCAAGGAGAGCCATCATGCAGATTATCGCGGAGAAGCAGCCGATCGTCGCCGACCAGGCCGGCGTGTGGGAGGGCGAATATGTCCACCTCGACGCCGATCACAACATCATCGATCGGCACAAGTCGCGGCTCGTCTGCCGGCTCGAGGATGGCCCTGACGGCGTCGCCAAGCTCAGCCAGACCAACATCTATACCTGGGCCGACAATACCCAGGAAATCCGCTACTTCGACGGGACGTTCCAAGGCGATCGGGTGTGGATCAAGAACGACCTGATCGACGGCTGGACGGGGGCGATCGAAATGGACGCGACCAACCGCACGATCATGGTCGGCTGGACCCGCGCGCATGAACCCGATTTCCGCTATTATGAAATGATCACCGTCGCCGAGGACGGCAATGCCAAGAACCGGACCTGGCACTGGTATCGCAAGGGCCGGCTGTTCCAGCGCACCGTGATCAACGAGAACCGGATCGCGCGCGATTGGCAGGCGCATGACGATCCCAGCTATTACACGTTCAAGCCAAGGGCGGCCCTGTGACGGGCGGGCTTTCGCGCAGGTCGATGTTGGGAGCGGCGGGGGGACTTGGTCTCACCGCCGCCGCTGGCGTTTCGGGATCTGCCGCTGCGACGGCGCAGGCGCGTGACGTCGCGCTCCACCGCGATGGCGGCTATTCGGTGGTGCCGCTGGCCAAGGAGACGTGGACGCTCGGCGTGGCGCAGGCGCGCGCCATCCCGGTCGATCTTGCCCGGGTGGACGCCAGCCGGCGTGAAAATCTGGCGCACATGATCCATTTGATCGACGCTGCCTTCGCCTTTGGCAGCGGGCCGGATCTGCTGATGTTCCACGAATTCCCGATCACCGGCTTTGGTGCGGGCTGGACGCGCAAGGACGTGCTCAAGGTCGCCATCGAGATTCCCGGGGTCGAGACCGAGGCGCTGTCTGCCAAGGCGCGGCAATATGGCGTGTATCTGGTGTTCGGTTCCTATGCCCGCGACCCGGCATGGCCCGGCCATGCGCTGTCGATCACCACGATCATCGGCCCGGACGGCAAGATCCTGGCGCGCGATTGGAAGGCCCGCAACATCAAGGGCGCGTTCGGCGGCGAAATCGAATTGTTCACCACGACGATCTATGACGTGCTTGATCGCTATGTCGAAATGTATGGCCGCGACGCCGTGGTCCCGGTCATTCGCACGCCGATCGGCAATTTGGCGACCAGTTCGGTCCAGCGCGAGCCCGAGCTCTTCCGGGCAATGGCGATGAAGGGCGCGGAGGTAATCCTGCGTACCGCGACGGGCGGTTTCACGCCCGCCGACATCGCCGTGACCTCGCTTTACAACAGCGTCTACACAGCGGTCGCGAACAACGCGATCTCGCCCGGATCGCCGTTCTTCGAAGACAGCAGCGCGGGCGGTTCGGCGATCTACGGCCCGGACGGCGAAGCCATGGCGATGGCCAAATCGCCGAACGAGACCTTGGTGCAGGCGCGCATTCCGATCGGTTCGTTCCGCGCGCGCCATCGCCAGCCGACGATCCATCCGCAACTCTATCTGGACGTGCTGAACAGCTACACGCCGCGCTTCCCGCCCAATCTGTTTGCGGATTACCAGCCGGCCGATCTGAAGGATGCGGGCCGCTACCTGCGTGACAAGGGTGTGTGGAAATGAGCAGTGGCGTTACCCGCAGCATAACCGGGACGATCCTATATACCAGCACCAAGCCGGAGCGGCTGGGGGCGGGGCGGGGCCGCGAGCATTTCCGCATCGACGTGCATGCCGATGGTTGTCGCACGATCGCTGCGCATGGCGAGATCGACGATGCACCCGCCGTGGTGCGCGACGTGAATCTGCGCGTGAACGCCGCGTTGCTCCCGCAGGAAAGCTTTGTGCGGATCGCAGTCGGCGGAGAGTTTCGCGGATCGGCCTGGTTCAACTTTGCGAATAATGTCGCCGAATGCGAAGCCGTTACGACGATCGAGGGGCGGGTTTCGCAGCGGATGCAGCTCGATCAGCCGCTCTCGGCGTTCGGCAACCATGCGATGATCAACGATGGTTTCCTGCTCAGCCTCTACGATCTGAGCAAGGGCCCGGGCGTCCAGGTGACCAAGCGCATGCTGCTCTCGTCGCCCGATCATCGCGGCGCGACCGGGCCGATGCTGTTCGCCATCGATCTCGCCATCGAGTTTGTCGGGCGCGAGACGCTCAAGGTCGCGGCGGGCAAGTTCGCCGCGCTGCATTTCCGCTTCGTCGAGATCCCCGGACTGCCGCTCGAGCATCCGCCCTATGATCTGTGGTGCACCGACGATGGCGACTATGTGCTGCTCAAGGCCGAAGTCGGCGGCTATATGCAGACCGCCTATGAACTGACCGCTTACGGACGGACGGAGGACGCATGATCCTGCCCTGGCTGCTTGCCGCGCATATCGCCGTTCTGGGCTATTGGCTCGGCTCGGAATTCGTCATCAACAGCACCTATCGCTACGTTTCCTATGGCGACAAGATGCCGTTCGACGAGCGTTCGCGGCTGATGGAGCATGTCATGCATGTCGATCAGCACGTTCGCTATGCGCTGGTGCTCCAGGCCAGCCTCGGCCTCGCGCTGGCGGCGTTGCTTGGCTATGTTCCGGGTGGCGATACGCTGGCGATTTGTGCCGGGATCTTCGGTGCGCTCTGGCTCGGCTTTGTCGAGGCCGTGCACCGCCTGCGCCACAAGCCCGTCGGCAAGACGCTGGGCATGATCGATCGCTATTCGCGCTATGTGCTGATGGCGGTGCTCGTCGCCACGGCGCTTGGGCTGATCGGCGGCGCATGGCCCATGCCACTGTGGCTGCGCTGGAAGCTGGCGCTGTTTGCCGGGGTGATGATGTCGGGCGTGGGCATTCGCCTCGCGCTTATCTCGCACTTCCGCACCTGGGCGATCATGGCGCGCGAAGGGCCCACCGACGCGACAAACACGATCATCAAGCAGACCTATGTTCGCGCCACTTCGGTGCTGCTGTTACTCTGGGTGTTCATCGCAGGGGTCGCGATCCTCAGCGTCTGGAAGCCCATGTGAACGACGCGGCGCTGCTGGAGAAGCTGGCGGAGATCGTCGGTGCGGACGCGGTTCGCACCGACGATGCAGCGCTCGCGCTGGCCGCCAGCGACGTACACCTGACCGGCGAGCGGCCGCTCGCGGTGATCCGCCCCACCAATGCTGTTGCGCTGGCCGCAGCGGTGGCGGCGGCGACCGGGCAGGGCGTGGCCGTGCTGCCGCGCGGCGGCGGGCTCAGCTACACCGGCGGCTATGCCTCGCCCACGCCCCGCGCGATCACGATCGACCTGGGCGCGATGAACCGCATCCTCCATGTCTCGGCCGAGGACATGGTGATTACCGTCGAGGCCGGGGTCACCTGGAAGCAGATCAACGCTGCGCTCAAGCCGCTTGGCCTGCGCCTGCCCTTTATCGGCACCTTTTCGGGCGCGGGTGCGACCGTTGGCGGCGGGCTGGGGCATGGCGCATTGTTTTTCGGCTCGGCGCGATATGGCTCGGCGGCGGAAGTGGTTTTAGGCATGCAGGTCGCGCTGGCCGACGGCACGCTGCTGCGGACGGGGCAGGGCGCGCTCGCCGCATCGCGGGGCAATTTCCTGCGCACCTTCGGCCCCGATCTGACCGGGCTGTTTACCCATGACGGCGGCATGTTCGGCATCAAGACCGAAGCCAGTTTCCGGCTGATTGAGGCTCCGGCACACACCGGCTTCGCCAGCTTTGCTTTCACCGATATCGAAAGCGCGGCGGATGCGCTCTCCGCAATCGCCCGCGCCGATCTGGCCGAAGAAGTCTATATCCTCGATCCGTCCGCTGCCTCTTCCACCAAGCCCGATTTGCGCACCATGGCGAAGACGGCATTGTCGGTGGCGCGCGATGCTGGCGGACCGACGGGTGCGATCAAGGCGCTGGCCGGGCTTGCACGCGGCGGCACCGGCTTCATTCCCGCCGGGCATTTCTCGCTCCACATGACGGCGGCCGGGCGATCGGCGGCAGCAGTCGCGGCCGATCTCGCATCTTCCCGACACATTGCGGTTCGGGCCGGCGGCAAGCCAGTGGCGCCAACTATTCCGCGCGTTGCACGCGCTGAACTGTTCCAGGATCTGAACGCGGTGCTTGGCGCCACCGGAGGCCGCTGGGCGGCGCTGAATGCCAAGGTTGCGCATTCCGACGCGCGCCCGCTGATCGCGGCATTCGATGCGATGATCGCGCCGCACCGCACCGAAATGGCTGCGCATGGCGTGACGTTCACCCGGCTTGCATCGGCGCTGGCCAATCATTGCTTCAGCTTCGAGCCGGTGTTCCACTGGCGGGACGGCTGGCTGCCGATCCATCGCGACAAGGTGGAGCCCGCGCACCTCGCAACGTTTTCCGAGCCCGAAGCGAACCCGGAAGCGCGCGCGCTGGTAAACCTGCTGCGTGGCCAGACGGTCGAGCTGTTTCGCGAGTTTGGCGCCGCTTCGAATCAGATCGGCCGCGCCTATCCGTTTCGCCCCGCACTTGCGCCAGAACCCGAAGCGCTGCTTGCGGAGATCAAGAAATTGGTCGATCCGCGCGGTTTGATGAATCCCGGCGTGCTCGGCTTTTGACACGCATGGCCAAGAGGGAAATTGCCCGATGAAGATCCTGTTTCCGATCGCGCTCTGCGCCGCTTCGCTGGCGCTGGCGAGTTGCGGTGGTGGCGAAAGCGGCGGCAAGCCGGCGGTCGCCTCGGCCACTTCCACCTGTGCAGCGTGCCACATTCTCGATCAAAGCGCCGGTCGCCGCGCAGGCCCGGGCCTGCACGGTATCGTTGGCAAAGCCGCGGGCACGCAGCCGGGCTACGCCTATTCGACGGCGATGAAGAATAGCGGAATCGTGTGGACGCCGGAGACGCTCGACGCATTCCTGAAGTCGCCGCAGGGCACGGTGCCGGGTACGCGTATGGGCGCGGCAGGAATCGGCGATCCCGTACTCCGCAAGGCCATCATCGATACGCTGCAGGCGGCAAAATAGAAGATTTGTCCGGGCATATTTTAGCCGGGTCGTGCGCCCGAACGAAACCACCTGGACAGTTTTCAAAAAGGCGATCGACGCCAGCCGGCCCATAACGGCCGAAGCCAGTGGCCCCGCGCGCCAGGCGATAATCAATATGGGTAGGTGTCGCGCGGAGGTGACTCCAGTTGCGTCCAAAAATAGAACGCAGAAGCTGTGACAAATATGCGGCAGACCGAGTAAATGTCCGGACAAATTAATCCAATTTGTCTGGACAGATTCTGATTGTGCCCGCACTATCCTTCCGCTGGGCAACCGGCACAAAGGGAGGATAAAAATGAATCAATCTCGTTTCCGGGCGCGTGCGCTCGCAGTCATGCTGTCTGGCGCGGCGCTCGCCGCTTTTGCCGGGCCGGCATTTGCGCAGACGGCGCCTGCTGCCACTGAAACCACTGCGCAGGACGACGAGTCCGAAGGCGGCATCCTAGTCACCGCGCGCAAGCGGGCTGAAACGGCGCTCGACGTGCCGATCGCAGTGAGCGCGTTCAATTCCGTCGCTATCCAGGATCGCCTGGTACAGAGCGTCGCCGAACTGGCTCAGTTCACCCCCGGTTTCCAGATGCAGGAAGCCTTTGGCCGCAGCGGCGATCGTCCGGTGATGCGCGGCGCGTCCAACATTCTGGTCAGCGACGGCAAGGTTGGCATCTATCTGAACGGCGCGCCCTATCTTGGCGATTTCTCGTCGCTCGAACTCGCCAATGTCGAGCGGGTCGAAGTGATCAAGGGCCCACAATCGGCAGTGTTTGGCCGCGGCTCGCTGTCCGGCGCGGTCAACGTCGTGCTCAAGCGCCCCGGCGAGCGGATCGAAGGCACGGTTTCGGCCACCTATGGCAATTACAACCGCCGCGAATTCTCGGCATCGCTTTCCGTGCCGATAACGCCATGGCTTGGCGTGCAGGGTGGCGTGAAGCTGTTCGACATTGACGGCCAGTATAAGAACACCGCGATCGTCGGCGAGCGGCTGGGCAATCAGAATAGCAATCAATACACCGCTGGCATCTTCCTCGATCCGTCATCAGATATCAGCGCATCGGCGCGCTGGCTGCATCAGACGGACGATGATGGCCCCTATGCCATCGCGCTCCAGCCATCGACCCGCAACAACTGCTATCTGAGCACGCGCCCTTATTATTGCGGGCCGGTTTCGACCCCCACCAGCTTCGCGCTGAACACCGACAAGATCCAGCGTTCGGGCCTGTACCGCAACGCGGACCGCTTCATCAGCGAAGCTTCGTGGGACATTGCCGGATCGGGCTATGAACTGTCGTTCCAGACCAGCCACAGCAACCAGACCACGGTAACCGGCGCGGACCAGTCGTTTGACGGCCGCGAATTCCTGTTGCTGGGTTCGGTGTTCGTCTGCACGAACTTCGTGCCGATCGGGAACCAGAAGTGCACCCAGTCGGGCTTCAACACCACCGAGGGCCTGCAGCGCACGACGCAGACCAACGAGGTGCGGATCACTTCGCCTTCGACCGATCGTGTCCGCTGGCGCATCGGCGCGTTCACCAGCGTCGATCGCATCACGCCGATGAAGGAATATCTGGAAGCGTCCGAGCTCGGGCTCGACCTGCTGGGCGATCGTAAGCGCGTTCAGAACAAGGCGATCTTCGGCGGCGTGGATTTCGACGTGACCGACAATTTCACCCTGGGCGCCGAGCTGCGTCATCAGGTCGACAAGGTGAGCGCCACCACGCTCAGCTATCGTGCGGGTGACGTGTTCCCGGCATCTTATTTTGTCGGGCTGACGCTGCCCAATCCGAACCAGATCGTTGGCGTACCACGCGTCCGCGCGACGACCTTCAAGGCGACGCTGCCGCGCTTCACTGCGAACTGGCGGATCGATCGCGAGCTCTCGTTCTACGCGCAATATTCGCAGGGCAATTCGCCCGGCGGCTTCAACCCGGTCACCGCGCCAAGCTCGACCTTCAAGGAAGAGAAGCTGACCAATTACGAAATCGGCTTCAAGACCAGCCGGTTCGGCTTCGATTATCTGAATCTGTCGGCATTCGTGCAGAACTATAACGATCAGGTGCTGACCAACACGTACACCACGGCGACAGCGATCGATTCGTACAGCGTGAATATTGGCCGCACCCGCATCCGCGGGCTTGAGCTGGAAGGCGCGCTGCCGATCGTGCGCAACATGCTGAGGCTGCAGTTCAACTACACCTTCCTCGACGCGGAAATTCGTGAGGGCATCGAGCCTGAGCAGGCGATTCTGCTGAGGGGCACGGCATGCAAGACCGGCACCGTCACCAATCTTGATCTGGCTGGTTGCCGTGCGGCCGCATCGATTGCGGGCAACCGTCCGCCGCTGGTTTCGAAGCACATGGGCTCGGTAGGCCTGCGCTTCAATCAGGAGGTTTCGAGCGGCTGGGACGTATTTGCAGGCGCTGATGTGATCTATCGCAGCAGCTTCTACGATCAGGTCATGAATCTGGCGGAGAGCGGCAATTCGACCAGGTTGAACCTGCAGATCGGCGTGCATGACGCGCACGGCCTGCGCTTCACGCTCTATGGAAAGAACGTGCTGAACGACAAAACCCCGGTCGGCATCCTGCGGTATGTCGATCTGGGAGCGGGTGTCGCCAAGGCGCCGTCGGGCGATTCGGCGCGCGCCTTCGCTATCACGCCGCCACGCAAGCCGGAGTTCGGCCTGATCGTCTCCAAGACGTTCTGATGTTCCCGTCGGGACGATCGGATGCGCTCGCCTCCGATCGTCCCGACACTCCCAACACTGGCTCTGGAGTTGCGATGCCCGCTTATCTGATCGTCACCGCCACCGTTTCGGACCGCGAGACATTCCTAAAGGGATATGCCCCGAAGGCTGCCGACCTGCTCGCGCAGTTTGGTGGGAAATATCGGATGCGCGCACCGGGCGCGACGCTGCTCGAAGGCAATTTCGGCGATGGCGGCTCGATCGTCATTTCCGAATGGGAGAGCCGGGAAGCGGCGCTGGCCTTCTGGAACTCCGCCGAATATTCCGCGGTCAGAACATTGCGCGAAGGCATTTGCGAATGCCAGGTGTTGCTGATCGAAGCCCCCATGCTCGTCGCCTGAAAACAAGGAAAACCGATGACCAAACTTTACGCAATCATTGCCCGCGACAAGCCCGACATGATGCCGACGCGGATGGAGCATCTGAAGGCGCATCTTGCGCATACCGAAGCCGGCATGGACCGCCTCTCGATCGCCGGTCCGCTGCGCGACGAGGACGGCAAGATCTGCGGATCGATGCTGGTGGTAAAGGCGGAGAGCGCCGCGGATGCGCGCGCGCTGCTGGAGACCGACCCGTATTTCAAGGCCGATATCTGGGCCGATATTCAGATCCAGGCGTTCAGCGCAGCCGCTGGCGAATGGGTCGGCGGCAAGACCTGGTAAGGACCCCGACATGGCACGCATCGCACAGATACAAGCAACCGGCGGTCCCGAACAGATCGAGTGGATCGACGTTGATCTACCCGCACCGGGCCCCGGCGAAGTTCGCATTCGTCATACCGCGATTGGGCTGAACTATATCGACACCTATCACCGTCGCGGCATCTATCCCGTCACGCTGCCTGCGCAGCTCGGGGTCGAGGCGGTTGGCGTGGTCGAGGCGCTGGGCGAAGGCGTGACCGCGTTCAAGATCGGCGACCGGGTCGGCGATCTCGGGCCGGAACGCGGTGCCTATGCCACCGAGCGCAACGTTCCCGCTGCACTGATGCTGCCGGTGCCGGACGACATATCGGACGAGGTTGCCGCAGCGATGCTGCTCAAGGGCTGCACCGCCGAATTCCTGGTGGAGCGCTGCGCCAATGTACAGCCCGGTTGGACCGTGCTGGTTCATGCCGCGGCGGGCGGCGTCGGGCTGATCCTTGTGCAGTGGCTCAAGGCAGTCGGCGCGACTGTGATCGGGACCGTCAGCACCGAGGAGAAGGCAGCCGAGGCGCGCGCGGCAGGCGCGGATCACATCGTCTTTTACCAGACCGAGGATACGGCCAAGCGCGTGCGCGAACTGACCGGCGGCAAGGGCGTGAACGTCGTGTTTGACGGGATCGGCATGTCGACGTGGGAATCCTCGCTCGATAGCTGCTGCATTCGCGGCACGATCGTCAGCTATGGTAATGCCGATGCCCCGGTCGCGGGCGTCAGCCTGGGCGTGCTGGCGACTAAGGGTTCGCTCTACAATACACGCCCGATGCTTTATCATTATTATGCTCAGCCCGCCGAGCGCGCGGCGGGCGTGGAGCGGCTGTGGGACATGATCCGCAGCGGCAAGGTGAAGACGGTGATCGGCCAGCGTTACGCGCTGGAGGATGCCGCACAGGCGCACATCGATTTGGAAGGGCGCAAGACCACCGGATCGACGGTGCTGATGCCGTAAAAGGCTTGCGGGCGCGGTTTACGCCGCGCCCGCAGCGCTTTGCGGGACGGCCAGTGCGCCGAACGGATCGGTGTCCGCTGCCTGCAGGAAGCTCGCGACCAGCGCCGCAGCATCTTCGGTGAAGCCGTCGAGAAAGCCATGGCCCCATGCGGGCAATTCCACCAGCCGACCGTTGCGCAGCACATCGGGTGCGCGGCGGCTCTCGGCTTGCAGGTCATCGCCGGGGCTGAGCACGAGCACAGGCTGCGCGACTTCCGGCAGTCGCAGATCATACGCGAAGCCGAACGCGGCATTATGCCCCCACCAGGCGATATTGCGGCCCAGCAGCCCGTCGGGAAACATGTCCGCGACATCATCGAGGCTGAGCCCGCGCCCCAGATTATAGTGCACGAAGCCGTTCCAGCGGGTCATCAGATGCGCACCATCTAGGCTGGGCTTGAGCGGTGGGTAGAGGCGGTGCATCGCCTCCTTCTCGCTATCCGTGAACATCGGCGCGGAGATGCAGATCACCCGCCGCACCAGTGCTGAATACTCGGCGGCGAGATTGGCCGCGATCATCGATCCGGTGTGATAACCGATCAGATCGACCGGCCCGATGATGCCGAGTGCTTCGATGGCGGAGCGCATCGCTTCGCTATAATCCGCGATGCTCGGCGGCGCGGGTGGCGCATCCGATTGGCCGAAGCCCGGCGTGTCGATCGCGACGGCCATCCGGCCGGTTGCTTCGGCGAAGCGATCGATAAAGCGCTCGTAACAGCGCCCGCTCATCGGGCTCATATGGAAGCAGATCAGCGGCGGTTCTGCGCTGTCTGCCGGTCCGGCGATCCGCACGTGCATCTGGCCGAAGCGGCCATCGACATATGCGCGCCGGGCCATCTCAGCGCCCGATTTCGAGCAGTTCGATCAACTCACCGGCGAACCCGCGCACCGTGGCCGCACGGCGACCGCCATATAACGGCCCTTCACGCCGCACCGGCGGCGTCAGGAAGACGGCGTCGAGCGCATCGAGATCGTCCACCGCCAGCGTCACCAAAGCATTGCCGGGCGGAAGCATTTCGGGATCCCCCTGCCGGACCGTGGCGGCATCGGGGTAATCATCGACTTCGATGATCGGCAGCCGGCCTTTCTGGACCATGGTGATCGTCGTGCGATAATCGCTGCCGAGATCGAAGGCGTTGTTGATCATCGAATAAGGCAGCGTGTAGCTGCTGCTGATATCCAGCTTCAGCGACCGCTCGAACCATTTCAGGCTCGCTTCGCGATCCGGCGTGGCGAGAATGACGATGAAGATATGATCGGTCAGCGATGCGGCCATGGGCAGATCCGACGTTGGCGTGTTTTCCGCGACCTCGTTGAGATAGATCATTTCGCGGCCACGGCCGGTCACCTGCATCGGAATGAAATAGGGCAGGCCTTCGAGCGCCTTGGGGGGGCCGACAATGTCGAAGCCGCTGCCCTTCAGCCGATCCGGCCAGCCGAACACGTCCTGCACGGTAAGCTCATAGGCTGCCCAGCCATAGGTGCGCGTGGGCGTGAAATCAGCGGGAAGAGGCCCTTCGACCAGCCGCAGGAAGCAATGGGCACCGCTGCTCGGCTGAAGCATGGCATAGCGGGCACCCGCGCTCTTCGGCGTGCCCCAGCTTGCGGCGATGTCCGCATCGAGCGTGCCTTGCTCAACGAGGGTGAGCCCAAGCCGGCCGCTATAATCCTCGATCGCACCGTCGAGATCGGGCGTGGAGATCACGCCGCCGACAATGCGGCCATGCTTCAGATATTCGGCCATTTCAAAACTCCGCCTTACGCTTTTCGAGGAACGCGGCGACGCCTTCCTTGAAGTCCGCGCCGGTGAACGCGCCCGCAAACAAGGCGGTGGTTTCGGCATCGTCGGCTGCCTGTCCGTCAAGGATGCGGCGCACGATCTTCTTGGTCTCGCGCACGCTGTGTGACGATGCTTCGGCAATCGTGGTGGCGAGCGCGGTGGCTTCCGCAATCGGGTCCGTCGCGACGATCTCGACCAGCCCGATCCGTGCCGCTTCTGCTGCGTCGAGCAACTGCGCGGTGAACAGGATGCGCTTTGCCTGTGCCGGACCGACCAGATCGACCAGCAGCTTGGTATCGTGCAGCGAATAGACGAGGCCCAGCTTGGCCGGGGTGATGCCGAAACGCGAGGAAGCGCTTACCACGCGCAGGTCGCATGCGATGGCGAGGCCACAACCGCCGCCGACGCATACGCCGTCAATCGCGGCAATCACGGGCTTGGCCGCGCGCGCCAGTTCGGCCTGCGCGCGGGCGATAGCCGCCTGGTTCATTGCGCGCCAATCGGGATCGAGCGCGCCCACTCCAAATTCGGCAATGTCCGCGCCAGCGCTGAACACGCCGGGGGAGGCCGATTGGAGGATGACGACCTTGATCGCGTCATCCGCCATCGCATCGGCGAGCAACACGGGAAATTCCTCCCACATCGCCTGCGTGAACGCGTTGCGCTTCGCGGCGCGGTCGATCAGCAGCCGCGCTATGCGGCCTTCTTTCTCGAGCCTCAGGCTCATGCCGGATCGACCTGTGCGAGATGCTCGGCGATTTCGCGTCGCGTGGTGATCCACACATCGGGCTTGGCCGTGACGTGTTGCAGGAATTGCTCGAACGCCCAGACGCGACCCGGACGACCGATGATGCGCAGATGCAAGCCCAGCGACATCATCTTGGGATTGCCCGCTTCACCTTCGCGATACAGCTGATCGAAGCAGTTCTTGGCATAATCCAGCCATTGCCCCGGCGTCATCGCCGGATCGGTCCACATCTTCATATCGTTGGTATCGAGCTGATATGGCACGATTGCGATCGGCTTGCCCGGCACGGTTTCTCGATCCCAGAAGGGCACGTCGCCGGAATAATTGTCCATATGATAGGTGAAGCCTTCTTCGATCAGAAGGCGGCGAGTGTTGTCGGTGTGGAAATAGCGGCTCAGCCAGCCATAGGGCCGCACGCCAGTGGTCTGCTCGATCGACGTGACTGCCTTGCGGATGAACTCGCGCTCCTGCGCCTCGTCCATCTTGAACTGGTGGACCCAGCGATAGCCGTGGCTGACCGGCTCATGGCCCAGATCAGCAATGGCCTGTCCGATCTCGGGATGGTTCTCCAGGCTCATCGCCGCGACCGTCCAGCTCGCCTTGACGCCATATTTCTTGAGCAGGTTTACGATGCGCGGCGCACCGGCCTTGATGCCGTAGAGATAATTGGATTCATTGCCGTAATTGCGGATCGGC
This sequence comes from Sphingomonadales bacterium, assembly GCA_004173185.1. GTDB lineage: Bacteria > Pseudomonadota > Alphaproteobacteria > Sphingomonadales > Sphingomonadaceae > Sphingomonas. The sequence continues at coordinate 21,721 of SEFZ01000008.1, forward strand.
GATTTGATGTGAATGCCCAGCTCGTCGACCGGCTCCATGCCCCGATCGCCGCGCGCGATCGTCATTTCCGAGCCTTCCTCGACATTGACCACGATCGACAGCGCCAGCTTGGCGCCATTCGGCCAATCGATACGTTCTTCCAACATCAGTGCATTTCCTCGCCACCGGAGACGTTGAGCGCCTCACCGGTAATGTAGACGGCGTCATCGGACGCGAGCCATGCGCAGGCGCCCGCAGTATCGCCGCCCAGACCGGGCCGCCCCATCGGGTTTTTGCGCTTCATGTTTTCCATGTACGCTTCCACGGATTCGAACCCGAGCAGCTTCGAGAAATACTCGTTCTGCCGCGCGCCAAGGCCGGTGGTGACGTGGTTCGGGCACACGGCGTTGACCGTGATGCCATATTGGCCAAGCTCGATCGCGTTCGAGCGGGTCAGGCCGATCATGCCGTGCTTCGAGCTGGTATAAGGCGCCATGTGCGGGAAGCCGGACTTTGCCGCCTGGCTGGCGACGTTGATGATCCGACCGCCTTTGCCCGCCGCGATCATCGCGCGCGCCGCAGCCTTGGTGCCGTAAAACGCGCCGGACAGGTTCACGCCGATCACGGCTTCCCATTCGGACGAAGTCGTCTCGAGCAGAGGCTTCATGATGTAGCCAATACCCGCGTTATTCACCCAGATATCGACGGCACCAAATGTCTCGATGGTGCGGGCGACGAGCGCTTCGCAGCTCTCCTCCGAACGCACATCGCACGGGATCACTGCGACGCTCGCGCCACGTGTGCGCAACTCCGCGGCGACTGCTTCCATCTCATCGGTGGTGCCGATGTCGCTTGCGCCCATATGCTCGGCAGGCTTGCCGAGGTCGGAGACGACGCAATTGGCGCCTTCATCGGCGAAGCGCTGAAGGATCGCCTGACCCAATCCCTTGTCGCGACCCGAACCGGTGACGACGATCGTCTTGCCTTCGAAACGCCGCATCACAGCGTCTCGGTGAGGATGAAGGTCGGGTTGTCGGCGAATTGCTGGAATTCGGCCGCGACCTTCTGCACCGCGTCGCTCGAGGCTTCGACGCCGAATGCCGCGAGATCGGTGATGTCGATGGTCTCGATATATGCATAAGGCGAAGCTTCGCCGCCAAAGGTGCCGGTGGCGCGATAGACCTGAAAGTCGTTGACCGTGTTCAGGCCGCGCACGCCCGGCATGTCGGTGGTCCGCGCCCAGTTTTCATAGGCTGCCGGATCGGCGTCGGGCTTCAGATTGAACAGGACGATGATGCGCATGGGAATTCCTTTGCTTCAGTTCATTTCGGGCGGCGCATAGCCGCACAGGCCAGCGTCGAGGATGCGTGCAAGATCGAGAAGGGCGCGCTCGCTACCCGCCGGGCCGACCAGCTGCACGGCGACCGGCAGGCGATCCTCGTCAAAGCCGGCGGGGATGCTGAGTGCGGGCAATCCCGCGATATTGGCGAAGGCGGTGAAGCCTGCCTGATTGGCCGGGGGGCGTGCGGTGTGGGGGAAGGCGGCCTGCGGTGCCGTCGGCATTAGCAACACGCCGTCACTGCCCAAGGCGGCGCGCAGCGCTTCGCCGGTGCGGTGCAGAATGTCCGCCGCGCTGGCGGTGTCCGCATCGGATTTGCCATCGGCGCGATCGAGCATGAAATGCAGTTCGGGCGAGATCTTGTCCGGGGTATCGCTGCGGATCGTGGCGATGTGACCGCCCAGTTCGCGGGCCGAGATAACGAACCCGGCAAAGCGCACCGAAGCGGCATTGTCGCTGGGCGTGAATAGTTCACGCGGCATGGCACCAAGCGCTTCCAGCGCGCGGGCATAGGCTACCATCACGCTCGGCTGGCATTCCAGATCGTCCATCGCATTCAGCGTGAGCAGGCGCGCGAATGCGGCGGGGCCGCCGTCCATGCCGTCAGCGATCACCGCCAGCACCGCATCCACATCGTCCAGCGAACGCGCGAGCGGGCCGATGCTGTCGAGCCACTCGCTCATCGGCGCGAGTCCACCGTCGGAAATCGCGCCATGGGTCGGCTTGATCCCATAGACGCCGTTATACGCGCTGGGGATGCGGACCGATCCCAGCGTGTCCGTGCCGAGCGATGCCAGGCACAGGCTGGCCGCAACCGCCGCGCCGCTGCCGCCCGAGGAGCCTCCGGGGGTGTAGCCATCGCGGTGCGGGTTGATCGTGCGCCCGAACCACGGATTGTCTGTCGTAGCGCCCAATGCCGCTTCGTGCATGTTGAGCGTGCCGAGGATGATTGCCCCGGCGTCGCGGAGCCGGGCGACTGCCTGTGCATCGGTTTCGGCGATGATGCCGCGCCGTGCTTCCATGCCGGCATTCCATTCCAGGCCTTTTACCGCGATGTTGGACTTCACTGCGATCGGTACGCCTTCGAGCGCACGCATATCGCCCGCCGCCACGCGCTGATCGGACAATGCCGCAGCAGCGAGCGCGCCTTCGCGGTCGATTCCGACATAGGCGTTCAGCGCCGGGTTGTACCGATCGATCCGCGCCAGATACTGCGCGACCACGGCGGAGGGGGTGGTTTCCCCCGCCGCATAGGCCCCGTGCAAACCGGCGATATCGAGGCGATGAAGATCGGCCATCCGGGTTTACAGACCGCGCTGGTCGATCAGGCGGATGGGCTTTTGGCGCACGTCGATCTGGGTCGCCGCCGCGGTACCACCGGCCTCGACCAGCTGGATTGCGACTTCGACGCCGAGACCCTGTCGCAGCAGTCCCGAAAGTTGCCCCTCATCGGTGCCGCCACGGCTTTCGAGCGTCACGACCATCTCGTCGCGCCCGGCGGCATCGCGGTTAAGATGGCAGACGAATTCGCCGGTCAGATCGGCGCGGTTCTCAATCAGCGCGCCGATCGCATGCGGGAACACGTTGATGCCGCGCAGCTTCACCATATTGTCGCTGCGGCCCTTGAAGCCGGCGATGCGCTTGAAGACCATGCCCGTCTGGTTCGCGCCGGCCAGTTCATGCGTGATGTCGTGCGTGTTGAAGCGGATGCACGGCGCGATATCGTCCTTGAACAGGCAGGTAACCACCATGTCGCCGGTCTCGCCCGTCCCCACCGGGGCGCTATCGTCGATGCCGAGCAGCTCCAGATATTGCGCGTCTTCCCACACATAGAGGCCGTCACGCTCCGGGCCTTCGCCGGCGATCGATCCGGTATCGCCCACGCCGTACCAGTCATAAGCCTTTGCGCCGCCCCAGGCCTGCTCCACGCCAGCGCGATCTTCGGTGCCGAGATGGCCGCAGATCATCTTGATGTTGATCCGGTCGAGCAGTCCCTCAGCCTTGGCAACTTCGGCGAGCTTGCGGATATAATCGATGAAGCCGACCATCACGGAAACGTTGAAGTCGGCCATCAGATTTACCTGATTGATCGAACGCGTCTCGATCCCGGTGCCTGCCGACAGGAAGATCGAATTGGTGAAGTGAGTCACCGCCTCGCGGATATAGTGGCCGCCATTGATCATGCCGTGGCCATAGACCGACTGCACCACGTCCTGCGGCGAAAGCCCCTGCCAGCGATACATGCGGCCCACCAGCAGGTTGGTGATCTCGCGCCCCTTGGGCCCGAACAGCAAAGCTTGCGGCCGACCGGTCGTGCCCGATGTGGTGTGGAAGATCGTCGGCGCACGATCATCGCCGCCCATGCCGGCGAAGTCGCCATAAGGCGGATGCTCGGCGATCGAGGCCATCAGGTCGGTCTTGTCGTACACCGGAAGCTTGGTGATGTCGTCCAGGCCGCGAATATCGCCAGCCTCGATGCCCTTCGCACCCCAGAGACGCTGATAGAAGGGTACTTCCCAGCCGCGCTTCATCAGCTTGAGGAAGCGCTCATTCTGAAGCGCGTGCAAGGCATCCCGGCTCATCGCGGTGTAGCGCGCGGTAAAGGCGTCGCCGACCGGATAATCCTCCAGCATCTGCTTGGCGTCGAAGGCTTCGAAATAGGTCGGAAAGGTCATGCTCGCTCCGGGCGTGTGAAATAGGAAAGCGGATCGGCGAAGAGCCGGTCGTCGGGTTCTTGGGCGGCAAGCTCGCGTGCCAGCGCACGCTTGGCCTCGGTCTGCGCGGTGCTCATCGCGGCATCGGGATGGCCCAGCGTATTGGGGATTGCGCGCTCGATGACGCTGCCGTCGGTGCGGGTGATGACCAGCCGTTGTGGCGACAGCGCATTGAGATCGGGATTGCCATCCAGCGTCAGCACCAGCTTTGCCGCCAGCGCGCCGATGGCGGGATCGGCGAAGGTAGCGGGCGTGAAGCGACGCGGGTCGATCCGTCCGTCGCTCAGCATGAGCGCGCTCAACAGCGGCAGGCAGAGCCGGGCATAAGAAGGCGTCATTTCAGCCTGCAACGGCCTGCCGACCAGCCGCTCGATCAGCGGCGGGACAAACGCTTCGATCTGCGCGACCGAGCCGGCGTCGATCGCGTCCTCGCGCAGCAGCGTATCGAGCGCGGAGAGCACGCCGTGGCTGGCGCGGCCCGACGGGAAAGGTTTGATGCTGACTTCGGCGATGCGCCAGCTGCTGCCGAGCGTGTCGGTATAGGTGGAAAGCGCGCCTTCATCGAACAGCCGGAAATAGCCAAACGGCCCTTCCAGCGCATCCTGCGGCCCGGTCAGCCCAGCCTTGACGAGATCGACTGCTGCGATAGCGGCCCGCGCTGCACCGGCGATCTGGAGGGGCAGGGCGATCGACCCTTCGACATGCGCCTGCATCGTGCCTGCGCATTGCGAATAAGCGAGGCCGAGCACGTCGGCGACATTCTCCACGCCATCGATCCGCGCCACTGCCAGCGCCGATCCGATCGCGCCTGCGGTGGCCGGGCGGAAGAAGCGCAAAGGCGTTTCGGCGGCGATGCCGAGGCCGCTGGCGATGTCGACGCCGACTGCCAGCGCGGCGAGCGCTTCATCCGGATCGCAGCCACCGCGCCGGTCGATTGCGGCCATCACCGATGCAGTGACCGTGGAGAGCGCATGAACCACGGCCGGCTCATGGACCGCATCCCATTCGAGGCAGTGGATCTGGAAAGCGTTGACGAAGGCGGCACCGGCTGCTGGCAAACGGCCAGCGCGCGCGATCAGTCGCGAATCCTCGCCGCTGCCCCAGCCACTGGCGGCGGCGAATACACCGTCCGCGCCGGGCGCAGTCGATCCCGCTGCGCCGCTGGCCAGCGTATCGCCAAGCAAGTGAATCGCCGCATCGCGCACGGCGGGGGGGAGCACATGATCGGCGCGAGCGAAATCGAGAAGCCGTCGCGTTGCGCTCACAGCCATTCCTCCAGCAGCGCCAGGATATCGGAAACCCGCTCGCCTTCCAGCACGCGCCGGATCGCTTCGTCGGGATTGGCGACGCCGCCCCAGACCATCAGCGCGCGCGCTTTGTCGACCACGCCCCGATCGGAAAGCGGCCGCTCGGGATCGCCGAGCGCATCGGTAAACGTGACAGCGCTGGTCGCGCTGGTGATGCTTGCGCCGAAATGCGCAGGGTAAGCGGCAGTGAAATCCGCGCTTTCCTCGACCGTCACCAGCGCGCGCGGTTCGGCGAGCGCGGCGATGGCGTCCGGCTCGAAATCGGCGAGCACGGGGACGCCGCGCGCCATCACTACCGCGACGGCGTGCTGGATCGAGAATTTGGCATCGAGCACGCTTTTCGGATCGGGCCGGTCGCAGAAAGTGATCGCGTCACGATAGGTGCGCACGGTTACCGGGCCAGTCAGGCCCCCCTGCGCCTTCAGAGCCAGTGCCGCGTCGATCGCCGGATGTGCGTGGCGGCAGGCGCCCCACGGTTTGAAGCTCACTTCGTCGATCCGCCAGGCTTCGGGCAGGATGAGTGGCTTTGGATCGATGCAGGTCGCGGCATACAGCCCCTGCGGCCCTTCAAGAATGAAGCGTGGCCCGGTCACGCCATGGCGCGCCTGGCGCGCCGCAGCCTGTCCCGTGGTGACGGCGTGGGCGAGGTGCCATTGTTTGGCCATGACGGGTTCGTGCCGCATCTGCCAAAATCCACCCGTCACCGAACCCGCGAGACCGAGCGCCGATGTCATCTGGGCCGCGTCGACACCCAGCCGGCTTGCCGCAGCCGCGGCTGCGCCGAAGACGCCAGCGGTGGCCGTATTGTGCCAATAGGAATAATGGCGCGCATCCAAAGTGGCGCCAATCGCAATCACCGCTTCATAGCCGAGCACACCGGCATCGAGTGCCTCGTCCAAGCTGTCCGAGCCGCCGCCCAGGGCCGCAGGCCACACGATCGGGCCGGGGTGCAAAATTGCGGTGCGGTGGACATCGTCCATCTCCAGCACATTGCCCAGCCACACGGCTTTCTCTATCGCCGGAATGGACGATAAGCCCCCTTGGATGCGGGCCACTTCCGTTGTACGCGCCCCAGCAACGCAGCCCAGCCAGTCCAGCAGGTGCAAGCGGGCTTTTGTCCGGACCGATTTATCGACCGGGCGCAGTAGGTGCTGGGCAATCCGCTCGGTCAGGCTATGATCGCTTCCGATCATCGGGGGCAATCCGGGGCAAATTGGTACGAAAGAGGAGAGTTGGTTTGTCGGCGTCGGCGCAGAAGCTTCCCGAAACCCGCACGAGAAAGCCCCGCTATCAGGAATTGGCGGAGGATCTGCGCGTGGGTATCCTGCGCGGCGATTATCCGGATCCCTCGCAATTCCCCACCGAAAGCGTGTTGTGCGCGCGCTACGGCGTCAGCCGCTTCACGGTGCGCGAAGCGCTGCGCTCCTTGCAGACCGAGGGGCTGATTCAGCGGCGCCGCGGTTCCGGCACGGTGATCCAGCCAGCGGCCGCGCGCGGTGGAGCGTTGCATCAGCCGCTGTCGAATGTCGGCGAAATCCTGCAATATGCGCAGGACACCAAATACCTGTTCACGCCGCGCGGGATGATAAGCCTGCCCAAGCGGCTGGCCGTGCATATCGGCGCCACTGCGGGGAGCCGCTGGTTTCAGTTCCGCGGCATTCGCACGACGCGTGAGGGCGATCCGATTGCGCTGACCGATGCCTATATCAACCAGGATTTCGAAAGTGTGGCGCGCGAGATTCGCCCAAGCGAGGCGACGATCTTTCGTCAGCTCGAGCGGCTTTCCGGCGTAAAGATCGCTCGCGTTACCCAGGATATCCAGGCCGTGGCGATGAGCGCGCCGATCGCGACCGAACTCGGCATTCCGCGCCGCACGCCCTGCCTGCGCATCCTGCGCTGCTATATCGACGCGGATGGCCGGATCATGGAAATCTCGGCCAGCCATCATCCGGGCGACAAGTTCGCCTACACGATGAATATCGAAACCGAGAAATAAGGCCTCAGCCATTGGCGCCGAGTTCCGGCGCTGGGCTGGGGCGCCATGCGGGTTCGCCCGCGAAGCGGATCGGCGGCGCGATCTGGTGAACCCCGTCGGACTCGATCAATAGTCCGCGCTCGGCGATATGCGGCGCGGCCAGCGCCTCGCGGAAATCGAGAACTGGCGAAAAGGCGACGTCCTTGTCAGCGAACCAGGCGACCCATTCGTCGCGCGTACGCTGGCTGAACGTTTCGCGCAGAAAGGCGATCAGCGGCGCCTGGGCCGGCCCGGGGGCGGCATCTCCCAACGAGATCAGGTCTGGACGCTCCAGCGCGTTGAGCAGATTGGCGACAAACTTCAGTTCGCGCCCGCCCAAAGCGACATGCCGCGCATCGGCAGTCTCATAGATATTGTAGAAGGCAGCGCCGCCCAGCGAGCGCTGGCTGGCCGAACGCGGCGGTTCGCCTCCGGTCAACGCATCGCCGACGATATGCGCGCACCATGGCAGCATCGAGTCGAACATTGCGATATCGACATAATCGCCGCGTCCGCTTTTCTCGCGCCCGATCAGCGCCATCAGCACTGCGGCCAGGCCAGTAAGCCCCGCCGCCATGTCGGCTGAAGGTGCGCCGGGGACGACTGGCATCCCCTCCGGCCCGTCATTGACCGACAGGAAGCCCGCCATCGCCTGTACCGCCATGTCGTGCGCCGGATGATGGGCAAGCTCGCCGCCCTGGCCGAACGCGGAGATCGAGCAATAGACGATCCGCGGATTGCGCGCCGAGACTGCCGCATAGCCGAAGCCCAGGCGCGCGGTGACGCCCGGGCGGAAACCTTCGACGAACACGTCCGCATCGTCGATCATCGCCCATAAGGCGTCGCGGCCGGCATCGCTCTTCAGATCGAGCACGACGCTCTGCTTGCCGCGATTGAGATTGCGAAACCAGATCGACTGGCCGCCCTCGAACGGTGCCTGCGCGCGTGCCGGATCGCCCGCTAGGGGCTCCACCTTCACTACGTCTGCGCCCTGGTCAGCCATCATGAGTGACAGCATCGGCCCCGGCAGGAACTGCGAGAGATCGACGACCTTTATGCCCGAGAGCTTGCCCATAGGTTCAGACCACGCCCTTCGCTTTGAACCCGGCGATCGCATCCGCATCATAGCCGGCCTCGGCCAGCACTGCATCGGTATCGCCGCCCAATAAAGGCCCGGCGCGATTGGGCAGGCGCTTGCCATCGAGGCGGATGGGATTCGCGAGCACGCGCAGATCGGCCCGATCGGGATGTGCGACCGTGTCGATCATCCCCGTCGTCTTCAGATACGGATTGTCGAGCGCCTGATCCAGCGCCAGCACGGGTGCCACCGGCATGTGCCCAGCGAGCAATTCGGTCCAGTGCGCCGTCGTCTGGGTGCTGAACACGTCATCCAGCACCTTGGTCAGGGCGTCGCGGTTGCTGAGCCGGTCGGCGGGGCTCAGGAAGCGTGGATCCTCGGCCAGCTCGGGCCGCTCGATCCGGTTGGTCAGCACGCGCCAGAATTTGGGCAGCTGCGCCATCACGAACACCCAGCCGTCGCTGGTGCGAAAAACCTGGCTGGGCGTGACGGACGGATGCGCCGAACGCGGCGTCCTGTCGGTCACGTCGCCTTCGTTCATGTACCACAATGCCGGATAGCTGGTCTGGTGCACGGCGGCGGAGAGCAGATCGACATCGACATCGCGCCCGATGCCGCTGCGTTGCGCATCGACAAGTGCCGCGAGCAGGCCGATCGACATCATCGTGCCGGTCATGAAGTCGACCATCGACAGCCCGAAGCGGGTAGGGACGGTGCCGGGATCGCCGGTCATCGCCATGAAGCCTGCTTCCGCCTGCATCAGATAATCATAGCCGGGCCATTGGGCGCGCTCATTGTCGCGGCCATAGGCCGAGAGATGCGCGCAGACGATCGCGGGATTGACGTCCTTCAGCGCATCATAGGTGAGCCCCAGCCGCGCGGGCAGGTCGCCGCGCAGATTGTTGACCATAGCATGGCTGGTTCCGGCGAGAACCTGCAGGATTTCCTGCCCCTCGGCGGAATTGAGGTCGAGCGTCAGCGATCGTTTGTTGAGGTTAAAGCTCTGGAAATAGACGCTCTCGGCTTCGCGCAGGAAATGCGGGCCTACGGCGCGGGCGGTGTCGCCCACGCCGGGCTGCTCGATCTTGATGACCTCGGCACCCAATTGGGCGAGGAACATGGTGCCATACGGACCGGCACCATATTGCTCCGCCGAGAGGATCCGGAAGCCGGCGAGCGGCAGCCTTGCGGTCACGCCGGGTTCCTCTTCAGCCACTGCTTGGCGATCAACATGCGCTGGATCTCGTTGGTGCCCTCGCCGATGCACATCAGCAGCGAGTCGCGATAATAGCGCTCGATCTCATATTCCTTGGAATAGCTGTATCCGCCGAAAATGCGCATGGCCTCCTCGGAATTGCGAACCGCGGATTCCGATGCGAAATATTTCGCCATGCCGGCTTCCATGTCGCAGCGCTCCCCGCGGTCATAAGCCTGGGCCGCATTGGTCACCAGCAGGCGCGAAGCCTCTACGCGAGTCACCATCTCGCCCAGCTTAAGCTGGATCGCCTGATGCTGCGCGATCGGCTTGCCCATCGTCTTGCGAAGTTGGGCGTATTCGGTGGCAAGACGCAGCGAACCTTCGGCGAGCCCGACGCCGCGTGCGGCCACGTTGATGCGGCCGAGTTCCAGGCCGCCAGTTGCCTGGAAAAACCCTTCGCCCTCGACTCCGCCAATCAGGTTGGCAGCGGGAACCCGGTAATTTTCGAAGATTAGCTCGGCGCTGTCGATGCCCTTATAGCCGAGCTTGTCGAATTTCTTGCCGACTTCGAAGCCCGGGCCCTTGGGCGCGATGAACAGGCTGATGCCCTTATAGCGCGGATCGGCCTTGGAATCGGTTTTCACCAGCAGCGCGAAGCAGCTGCCGTAAATGCCGTTCGAGATCCACGTTTTGGTGCCGTTGATCACATAATCGTCGCCGTCGCGAACCGCGGTGGTGCGGATCGCCTGAAGGTCGGTGCCGGCATCGGGTTCGGTGAGTGCCAGTCCGCCGCGAATTTCGCCGCTGGCGAATTTGGGCAGCCATTCCTGCTTCTGCGCCTCGGTGCCGAACCGTTCGACTGCTGCCGCCATGATCAGGTGCGAGTTCACGATCCCCGTAATCGCCATCCAATAAGAAGAGATGCGGGTGATGATCTTGGCATAGGTCGTCGATGGCAGGCCAAGCCCGCCATATTCCTGGCCGATCGTTGCGCCGAACAGACCCATCTCGGCCATCTGCCCGACCAGCTTCTCGGGCCACAGATCGTTGTGATCGTGATGCATCACGACCGGGCGCATCTCGGTTTCGATCCAGCGATCGATCGAATCCATCAATGCGGCTTCGTCGGCCGGGTCGATATGACGTTGAACGAATTCAGACATTTTCAGGCTTTCCTCAATCGTCCACGGGGCCGAAGCCGCGCTTCCAGACCAGCATGGTGCGGTTGAACGTGCAAACGACGTCACCGTGCTGATTCTTGCCCGTGGTCGTAACGGTCACGATGCCCTGTTCCGGGCGCGACGAAGACTCGCGCTTCTCCAGCACTTCGCTCTCGGCATAGAGTGTGTCGCCCGGGAAGAGCGGCTTGGTCATGCGGATATTGTCCCAGCCCAGATTGGCGACTGCCTTCTGGCTGATGTCCGAAACGCTCATGCCGACCATCAATGCGACCGTGAACGGCGAGGCGACCAGCGGCTTTTGGAATTCGGTCTTTTTGGCGAATTCGTAATCGAAATGCGCCGGATGGGTGTTCATCGTCAGCAGCGTGAACCACACATTGTCGGTATCGGTGATCGTCCGGCCGGGCCGGTGCTCATAGATGTGGCCCACCACGAAATCCTCGTAGCTGCGGCCAAACGTCTCCCGGAAACGACCGGGGCTTACTTCTACTGCGCCGTCACGCATCTTTCTTACTCCGCATTGCCAAAATCCTTTGATATCGCCGCATGATCGGTGCTTCGAGCATGCGGCCATTGAAACGGACCGCGGCGCCATTGGCCGCGGTGAAAGCCTCTTGTGCGGCCTCGGCCTCGGCGATCTCCGCCGGGCTTGGCTCAAACACGGCGTTGATCGTGCCGACCTGTGCGGGATGGATGGCTGCCTTCGCAGTGAAGCCCAGCGCCTTCGCCGCACGAGTCTCGGAAGCCAGGCCTTCGAGATCGTCCAGCGCGAGAAACGGTACGTCGATCGTCGGCAGGCCAGCCCCGGCGCATGCGAGGATGAACGCGCCGCGCGCCGCGCGCAGCGGCTCCCAGGCCAGTTCGACTCCGAGCTCCGCGGCAAAGTCGCCGCCGCCAAACATCATCGCCGCCACGCGCGGCGCCCGCGCGATCTCCCGTGCGACGTGCAGGCCGGCGGACGTCTCGATCAGCGGGACAATGCCCGGCGTTCGCTCGCCCAGCACGGCCGCGATGATCGAGACTTCCACCGCACTCTCGACCATCGGCACCAGCAGCAATTTGGGCAAGGCAACCGCGTCGGCCAATGCCAGCAAGTCGCCGAGCCCGGCCCGTGTCGTGATCGCATTGATTCGCAGGATCAGTCGCGAATCGCCTGCTGCAATCGCGGCCAGCGCACTGGCGCGGGCCGCTGCCTTGTCGTCGGCGGGGACAGAGTCCTCAAGGTCGATGCACACCCGGTCTGCGCCGCTAGACAGCGCTTTGGGGAATCGCTCGGGCTTTGTGCCGGGTACGAACAACATCGTGGAAAGGCCGTCGGCCGGGCTCAATTCATCCTCCTCCGCGCTTTTGCGTTCGCTATTAATTTGTCCGGACAACTTTTAAGTCAAGCACTAACTGCCTTTCGGGCAATCTAGCCGTCAAAACGGTTTGACGTTGCCCAGATACGAGGTGGCGATGAGCAGCAGATAGACGATCCACACCCAAATCCGCGTGCGATCCATCGTGGCGCGCAGGGGCACTTCGGTCTCGTCGCTCGATCCTTCCTTGAGCAGTTTGCCGAGTTGCGCGCCGACCGGCTTGAACGAGACGTCGATCATGATTGCCGATGCGAAGATCAGGCCGAACAACAGCGCCTTGGATGCGAGCCAGGTGGGGGCGAGCGGGGCGCCGGTCGCGAGCGATTGCGCGCCAAGCCACAGATAGAACAGGGTCAGGCCGATTCGCAGCCAGGATTCGATCTTGCGGTTTCGCGCCGCACGGGGGGTCATGTCGTGGTGATGCGCATCCCAGACGAGCCACAGCCAAAACCCGCCCACGGCCCAGGCGGCGGTGAGAAGGAGCGGCGGGACTGCCCAATATCCGCCCAGCGTTACGACGGAGAGCGAGACCGGCACCATCAGCGCCCAGGCAGTGCGCGGAGTCATGTCGATCAGCACCAACAGCTTGAGCAGGGCGATTCGCTGATCGAGGGAATATAGCTCGCGTTTGCGGAAATGCTGGCCGGCCAGAAACACGCCAACGTCGGCGCCGAGCCACAGCACGAACAGCAACAAGTGCGCATAAACCAGTGTTGGATAGGCCAAATCGGACCACGACATTCAAGCTCTCCCTGTTAGCGGACACGCCGCTTGACAGTCGTCACGTTACATGAAAATTTGTCCGGACAAATAAAAAAAGACCGCAGAGTCAGGGACAACAAAATTCGGGGAGACTGTAATGAAAATGCGCCTGCTATTATCGACCGCCACGCTTGTGGCGTGTATTGCCCAGCCCGCCTTCAGCCAGACCGCGCCGGTCGCTGAGGCGAAAGAAGCGCAAGACGCGCAGGCGGAAGCTCAGCCTGAAACCCAGTCCGGCGGGCTGTCCGAGATCGTCGTTACGGCGCAGCGCCGTTCCGAGAGCGTGCAAAACGTGCCGATCGCGATCTCCGCATTTTCATCCGACCAGCTTCAGCGCCAGGGCGTGTCCAACACATTGGAATTGGGCAATTTTGTTCCCAATCTCGTCGCCCAGAATAATACCGGCGTGGGCTCGGCCAACGCATATTATCTGCGCGGCCTCGGCACTGCCGAATCGATCCCGACCTTCGATCCGCCGGTTGGCACCTATGTCGACGACATCTATCTCAGCCGCCAGAATGGCAACAATCTGAGCCTGTTCGATGTCGAGCGCGTCGAAGTGCTGCGCGGACCCCAGGGTACGCTTTTCGGGCGTAACACCACTGGCGGCGCGATCAGCGTGATCATGCGCGACCCCGGCGAAGTTTTCGGCGGCTATGGCGAGATTGGCTACGGTTCTTACAACAAGATGCTGGTGCGTGGCTCTGTCGACGTGCCGATCGCGCCCGGCTTCTCGGTCAAGGCCAGCGGCTATTGGCAGGAAGACGATGGCTATGTGAAGAACGTAACCACCGGCGACCAGCTGAACGACGATGATGGTTGGGGTGTCCGCCTCGGCGTTCGCGGTGAGCTCGGCTCCTCGGCCGTGTGGACCGCATCCTACACCCACATCATCGCTAACGGCGAAAACATCATCAACTACGCCTGCAATCCGAAGCTGCCTACGCAGTGCGACGATCGCTATTCCACCACCGGCCTGCGCGAAGGCGTAACCTCCGCGACGTCGCTCTTCGCGCCGCTGGTGATCAGCGGACGCAAGGCGAATTACATGATGGGCAACCGCTCGGTTTCCGACATCATCACGTCCAAGCTGCGGTTCGATGTCGGGCCTGATATGAACCTCGACATCATCACCGGCTTCACTGCCCAGACGCAGCAATATGCGCTTGATTTCTATGATGGACGCGGCGGACCTTCGATCACGGCACCGAACCCGGCCGTGCAGGGCTGGACCCGCGGCGGCTTCACCATCCTGAACGATGGCGATCAGAGCCAATTCACCCAGGAAATCAAGCTGAACGGCAGCCTTGCCAACGGCCTGATCGATTTCGTCGGCGGTGCATATTATCTGTTCGAACAGAACCGCACCGATTTCGCCGATGTCTTCTCCTTGTCGCAGGCCAGCGCTTTGCTGCTCGGCGATCGCATCCTGCGCAACTCGACGGAAGCGATGGCGGGCTATCTCCAGACCGACATCAACTTCACCGAGAAGCTGAAGCTCACCGGCGGCATCCGCTATACGGAAGAGACCAAGGAGTTCAGCATCAATGACAATCGCCCCAGCTGCAATGACGGGACGGTGGAAGCGAGCTGCCTGGATAATCGCAATCTGATCAGCGGTTCGGGCCGGGCGATCCCGACCAGCCAGAAGGCCAAGATCTGGACCCCGCGCTTCGCAGTCAATTATCAGGCGGATCGCGATCTGCTGATGTTCGTCTCGGCGACGCGCGGCTTCAAATCGGGCGGCTGGAACGCACGCGGCTCTTCGGCCACCACGTTCGTGCCCTTCGGTCCCGAGTCGGTGTGGAGCTATGAAGCCGGCATCAAGTCGCAATGGTTTGATCGTCATCTGCGCGCCAACATCACGGCGTTCTACATGAACGTGTCGGACCTCCAGACTCCGTCGGCTTTCGTCAGCCCGACCGGCTCGATCACCTTCCTGACCCGCAATTTCGCGGATTATGTGAACCGTGGCATCGAAGCGGAATTCACTGTGATCCCGGTCACCGGTCTGAACCTGTACGCCAATATCGGATTCCAGAAGGACAAGTATAAGATCGATCGCAGCGTGGCTGATATCGATGCGTATGGCATCCAGTCGGTCAACGCGCAGCAGCGTGCTTGTAAGGCCATCCTCGCCACCGGCGCTGTTCCCGGCGGCACCGGAACCGCAGCGTGCGGCGCTGGCATCGTTACCGCGACCGGCAATATCTCGGAGCCGGTTCGCACCCCGGATCTCACGGTCGCTATGGGCGCAAGCTACGAGATCCCGGTTAGCGGCAATGGCATGACTCTCGTGCCATCGTTCAACGCCAGCTATCGCGGCGACCAGGAAGTCGCGGCGAACAACTTCTCGATCTACAGCGGCGCAATCACCGGCACGAATGGCACCTATCCCGGCAACCCTTATGGTGGCACTTTCATCAACGGCGCATACAGCGCTGCTACCTGGACGTTCGGGGCCAATGTAACGCTGAACGGGCCGGAAAATCGGTGGCAGCTGTCTGCGGGGTGCACCAATTGCTTCAACGACATTGCCACCAACACCTCGTTGGCCAACACCACTTATATCAATCCGCCGATGATGTGGACGGTGAAGTTCCGGCACAATTTCTGATCTGACAGTCGAGTAAGGGAGTATCCGATGACGTCTGCGACGGTTGCACGCTCAGAATTTAGATTGGGCGCCAGACCGCTCGCGGCGGCATTGGTGGGGGTCGCGTGCGGCGCGTCCCCCCTGCCTTTCAATGTCCTGCCGCTGGTCATGGGACCGATCAGTTCTGAATTCGGCTGGGATTTCGCGGCGGTCAGCGCCGGGGTCACGGTCTTCGGCATCATCGCCGCGTTGATGGCGCCGGTGTTCGGCGGACTTTCCGACCGGTTCGGGGTGCGTCCGGTGGCCTTGTGGTCGCTGTTCGTCTTCGCGCTGGTCTTTGCTTCCTTCTATTTCATGCCCCGTTCCGAAGTGGGCTATCTCTTGTTCTGGGCGGTGCTCGGCGCGATCGGCATCGGCTCCACGCCGGTGACGTTCAGCCGCGCGATCAGCATGTGGTTCAGCCGCAATCGCGGTCTGGCGCTCGGCATCATGCTGCTCGGCACCAGTCTGGCCGCGATGGTAGTACCCCAGATTGCACAGTCTGCGATCACCGCTGGGGGCTGGCGCATGGCCTTCCCGGTCGTGGCTTTGCTTCCGCTTCTTGTCGCCATTCCGCTGTGCTTGTTGTGGTTCCGCGAACCTCGGCCCGAGGAACGGCCCGCTGGCGTTTCCGACGCATCGGGCCAGATCATCGGTCTTCGTCTGGGTGAAGCAGTGCGGGGTTATCGGTTCTGGATTCTTCTGGTGTCGATCCTGCTCACTGCTTTTGCTTATGGCGGCGCGCACATCCACATCGCCCAGATCGTCAAGCTTCACGGCTTTTCGGCACAGGTCGCGGCCAGCGTTCTCGGCATCGTCGCGATCGGTATTCTGGTCGGCCGCTTGCTGGTCGGCTTCCTGTTCGATCGCTTCTGGGCGCCGGGCGTCGCTTTCCCGGCGCTGCTGCTGCCCGCAATTGCATGCTGGCTGCTGATGGGCACCGAGGCCAGCTTCATCCATGTCGCGATCGGCGGCTTCCTGCTCGGCTTTGCGGCCGGAACGGAATCCGATGTCATCGCCTTTCTTGCCGCCAAATATTTCGGGATGGCGCATTATGGCCGGATCTATGGCGTGCTCTACATGCCGTTCGCGATCGGATCGGCGATCTCGCCAATCGCATATGGCATGGTTCGGGACCGTACCGGCAGTTACGATTCGATCCTGCTCGTCGCGATGGCCATGTTCGCAGCCGGCGGTGCGCTGCTGCTGGCGATGGGCCGTTATCCCGATCCCGCTGAGCTCCCCGCGAGCGACTGAGAAGTGAACCAGATGATACTCGAAAAGACTCCGCTCGCCGATATCCAGGCGGCGGTTGGCGCTGAAGTGCTGACCACCGACGCGGCTGAACTGACTTATTTCTCGCATGATGTGTTCAGTCGGGGCGCGACGCCCGTGGCGGTCTTCCGCCCCACCGACACGGCGATGCTCGCCCGGGGCATCGCGGCGGCGACTGCGGCCGGGATAGCCATTGTGCCGCGTGGCGGCGGCATGAGCTATACCGGCGGTTATCTCGCCCCGACCGACCGATCGCTGCTGATCGACACCGGCGGGATGGATCGCATCCTCGACATCAATACCGAGGATATGACCGTCACGGTCGAGGCCGGATGCACCTGGGACAAATTACATCGTACGCTGAAGGGGCAGGGGCTGCGCACGCTTGCCTGGGGCACGCTATCCGGCCTCCACGCGACCGTGGGCGGCGGCATGAGCCAGAACGGCGTGTTCTGGGGTGCGGGCGGCGGTACGGTTGTCGATGCGGCCTTGTCGTTCGAAGTCGTACTCGCCGACAGCACGATAATGTCGACCGGCAGCGCCTTTTTCCGCCCGTTCGGTCCGGACATTACCGGGCTGTTCGCCGCCGATTGCGGCGCGCTGGGCGTCAAGGCGACCGTGACGATGAAGCTGGTCCGCGAAGGCGCGGCTTTTGCCTATGGCTCATTCTCCTTTCCCGATGCCGCGACCTTCTTCGGGGCGATGAGCGCCGTGGCGCGCGAGGGGCTGGCATCGGAGAGCTTCGGCTTCGATCCTTATCTCCAGTCGCAGCGGATGAAGCGCGACAGCCTGACCAAGGACGCCAAGTCGCTGGTCAACATGATGAAGGCACAGGGCTCGGCCTGGAAAGCGATCAAGGAAGGCGCCAAGGTCATTGCCGCCGGGCGCTCGTTCCTCGACGACGTTCCGTTCTCGCTGCATCTGATCTGCGAAGGCCGATACCAGTCCGCCGTCGATGCCGACATGAAGGCGATCGAAGCGATTGCGGCCGAGCATGGCGGACACAGCATCGAGAATACGATCCCCAAGATCATGCGCGCCAACCCGTTTCCGCCCGTCAATTCGATGGTCGGGCCGGAAGGCGAGCGCTGGGTGCCGGTGCATGGCTTCCTGCCGCACAGCCGGCTGGTTCCGGCATGGGACCGTATCCAGGCATTGTTCGCCGCCAATCAGGAAGAGATGGACGCGCATGGTGTGGCTGCGGGCGCGATGCTCGCAGCAGTCAGCCGTTCGACGTGCCTGATCGAGCCGGTATTTTTCTGGCCGGATGCGCTCGAGGACATGCATTGCCGCTCCGTCGAGCCGGATCATCTCGCCAAGCTGAAGCGCTTTCCGGAAAATGCTGAATCGCGGGCGTTGGTGGTGCGGCTGCGCGGCGAGATCGTGGCGCTATTTCGCGAATTCGAAGCGACACACCTTCAGGTCGCGAGAACCTATCCGCTTGAAGCGGGAAGCGATCCCGCTGCGTGGCAGATTTTGACTGCCATCAAGGCGGTGGTCGATCCATTGGGATTGATGAATCCGGGAAGTCTGGGGTTGGCGAAAGCATGACGACGATAAAGCCCTATGCGGCACTTGCGCTGCAGATCGCGGCGCGTTCGGTGGAGAGACTGGCGGATCGCGCTGCGGCCAGCGCGCAGATGCTGGCGATGATCGAAGAGATCGGCGTCAAGCTGCGCGCGTCCGGCGTGTTCATCCAGCAATATGGCGGCACGCCAGTGCGTCTCGCCGTGCTGCCCGAATATTTCCTGACCAGCTATCCGGGTCGCATCTCGATCCCGGATTTCGCCGAAAAGGCGGCGCTGGACATGGATGGAGCGGAATATGCCGCGCTGGGCGCGATCGCTCAGGCGCAGAACCTGTATCTGTCGGGCAACGCCTATGAACGCGACGCGCATTTCCCCGGCATCTATTTCCAGACAAGCTTCCTGATCGCACCCTCGGGCGAGGTCGTGCTGCGCTATCGCCGGCTCAATTCCATGTTCGCGCCGACGCCGCATGATGTCTGGTCGAAATATCTCGACATCTATGGTCTCGACGGAGTGTTTCCGGTGGCGAAAACCGAGATTGGCAATATCTCTGCCATCGCTTCGGAAGAGATACTCTATCCCGAAATCGCCCGCGCCCATGCGCTGCGCGGTGCCGAGATCTTCGTTCACTCATCGTCCGAAGTCGGCTCGCCGCTGGCCACGCCCAAGCAGATATCCAAGCGTGCCCGCGCGTTCGAGAATGTCGCTTATGTGATCTCGGCGAATACGGCGGGCATCGAAGGCACGGCGATGCCCTTTGCATCGGCCGACGGCAATTCGACGATCATCGACTACAAGGGCAACCCGCTGGCGGAATCGAACACCGGCGAAACCTTCACTGCCTTTGCCGATGTGGACGTCAACGCGTTGCGCGCCCAGCGCCGCAAGCCGGGCATGACCAATTTTCTGTCGCGCCAGCGGCTTGAGCTGTTCGCCCCCATATATGGCGGAGCCCCCGTCCAGCCGGCGGACAGCCTGATTGAGAATGGGGCATTGATACCGGCCGACCGCGATCACTTCCTGCGCGTTCAGGAGCGCGTGATCGAGCGGCTTTCGAAGGATGGACTGATATGAAGCGCGAAGACGTACCTCCGCCCTACACCGCAGTTACCGCGCACGGGGTGTTCCCCGAGCCCGCACATGATGAGGCGGCGCGCTACAACTTCCTGACTGCGTTCAACAAATATATGTCGGGATCGATCGGCGGCGGCAACAAGCTGGCCTATGACAAGCGCGTGCTGCCGGCGTTCCGTGCCGAGCATGGCCGCGATCCGAAGGACCGCTTCGAAATCCGCCACGCGATGAACAAGGATCCGTGGCACCGCTTCTGGTCAGCCTGCAAGCGCAACTCGATGGAGATGCGCCAGCAAAATGGCCGCTCGATCGTGCTGCGCCAGATCGACGAACTGGCGGGCAAGGTCGGCCAGTATAATGAGGGCCGCGACACGCTGCGGCTCAACCCCGACGTGCAGGTACCGCGCTATCAGAGCGCCGTGGATATCCACTGCATGCCCGGATGCTATCATGGCGAAGAGCGTCCGGGCGATTTCTCCGCTGGCGCCAATTACGATAGCGGTCTGTTTGCTACCACCGCTGGCGGCCTTGGCGCGCTTTCCGATGGCGGCGGGCAGGCGCTGGTCGAATGGATCCGCAAGCAGCGTCCGGGCTGGACGCCGAAGCGCATCCTCGATCTGGGCTGCACCGTCGGGCACAATATCGTTCCGCTGGCGCTGGCATTTCCGGACACCGAAGTGATCGCGATCGATACCGCCGCGCCGGTGCTGCGCTATGCCCATGCCCGCGCGCAATCGCTGGGGGCGACTAACCTCAAATTCATCCAGATGGATGCCGAGGACATGTCGGAATTTGCCGATGGCCATTTCGATTGGGTGCAGACGACGATGTATCTGCACGAACTGTCGGGAAAATCGCTGCCGCGGATCATCAAGGAAGGCGAGCGCGTGCTCGCGCCGGGCGGGCTGATGTTCCACCTCGAGCAGCCGCAATATAGCGACGACATGCCGCTCTATGAGCAGTTCATCCGCGACTGGGATGCGTTCAACAATAACGAGCCCTTCTGGTCGGCGATGCACGCCATGGACCTCAAGCAGATCATGGCCGAGGCCGGCCTGCCGCTGGATCGCCAGTTCGTTACCGGCGTCCGCGCCGTGGTGGACCGCGAGATTTTTCCCCAACAAGCCGCCGATGAGACGGAAGACCATGGCCGCGCCGCGGTCTGGAACGCCTATGGCGCATGGAAGCCCGAAGCATGAACGACGACGACAGCATCGACTGGATCGCCCGCGCGGGCACCCGTGCGAAGGGCAAGCGCCCGGCCTATTTCGAGGATCCGGCGACCGATCGGACGCTTTCGATCCTGCTGGCGCTGGCCGGCGAAGTCTCGGTCGTGAAGGAGCGGCTCGACACGGTAGAGCGGCTGCTGGACGAGAAAGGCACGATCAGCCGCGCCGATATCCAGAGCTACGCGCCCGACAAGGACGCAGCCTACGAGCGCGCGCTGGCGACCAAGGAATATGTCGCCCGCATCATGCGCGGTGTGCAGCAGGATATGGAAGCGATGCAGGCCATCGAACGGCCCGTCGAGGAAATCAGCGTAGATCTGAGGGACAATTGATGCAGCATCGCACGATCACCGGCCGTATTCGCTACACTTCCAAAAAGCCCGATATGATGGATCAGGAGCGGGGCCGCGAATGGTTCAGTTTCACCCATCATGGCGATGGCAGCACGATCTTTCGCGCGCGCTGCGAGATCGAGGATCCGTTGCCCACGGTGATGCGGGACATCGTCTATTCGATCGACGGCAATCGCCAGCCGCGCGATCTGCACGTCCATCTGACGGTCGACGATGCCTATATGGGTTCGGGGTGGATGCACCACACGCCCGGCGAAGACGGCGGCATGATCGAATGCGAGAGCTATGGCCCCACCATCGGCCGCCTGTCGCAAAAGATGCCGTATAGCGGCGCGCTTGACGGGTTCGGCACGCATCCGATCGCGGGTGATGGCTATGCCACGCGCTGCATGGACACCAGCAAGGGGCCGCATCGCCGCACGGTGCGCATGTTCCTGCCTTCGCCCGACCATCGCGGCGCGACGCCGCCGATGATCGCCGAAGTGAAGATCGGCCTGGAATATGTTGGCGAGGAAACCGTCACCGTTCCCGCTGGCACGTTCGACTGCCACCATTTCCGCTATGTCGATGACGAAGGCCCCGGCATGGGCGGCACCCCGCATCCGCATTACGATATGTGGGTCACCGCCGATGATGACGCAGTGTTCGTGAAGGGCGGCGTCGGCGGTTACATGCTTACTTATTACGAGCTGGTCGAGCTGGAGCGCTGAGAAGGAGGGGCGGGCTTAGACCCGCCACTCGTCGCACAGCGTCCGCATATAGGGCACGCCGTCGCGGAACCATTGCCAGGTGCGCGCGCGCGTCTGGCCGTCTTCGCTCAGCTCGATCATCTCGCTGAAGCGCATGCCGGGTTCGCTGCGGTGGATCAGGTTGAGCATGACGATGCCGCCATGGGTTTCCCAGCCCTTGCCGAATAGCCGCTCGGTATCCCACCACAGCATGCCGTCGCGATAGACGCCGCCAAAGCTGCGTTCGGCAGTGCGGCCATCGTCCCAGCGCATCACATTGTGCTGCACATAGGCATAGGGGCCTTCGCTCGGGAATTCGCAGAAGGTGCTCATATGGTAGAAGTCTGCCATCGTGCCGTCGCGATTGATGACGCGATATTCGCCTTCCCAATTGCCGGCATGCCGCAACATGGTTGGCATTGCCTCTGCGAACTCAACCACCCAGCGCCTCCTCGGAATAGGCCGCAAGCGGCATCGCCGTTCCGGACTGCCGGATGATCGCCTGACGCCGGAAGAAGCGCAGCAGGCCGCTCTCGCCCATCCGCGAAGGGCCGAGGCCGCTGGCACCGAAGCTCGATTTCTCGGCCTCCCATACCAGACCGGTCAGCGACCCGTCGTTCAGCGAAATGCCGCCCGCATTCAGGCGCACGCCGACCGCCTCGGCCTCGTCGGTGGATCCGGCGATCACCGCCGCGGACAGCCCGAAAATGCCCGAATTGGCCTGCTCGACCGCTTCGTCGATCGTGTCGAATATCGTGACCGGGATTACCGGGCCGAAGGTTTCCTCGACCATGACCGCCATTTCCGGCGTGACATCGACAAGCACGGTGGGGCGCAGATATTTGCCGCCGCCCAGCGTCTCGACCGTGCCGCCCGCCAGTACCCGCGCGCCGCGCGCGACGGCGTCATCGATCTGGTGCTGCACGATCTCGGCCTGTCGCGCATAGATGAACGGGCCGATATTGCCCCGCCGGATATCGGGGAAATTCAGCCGCGCGGCCTGCGCCTTTTCCACCAGAGCGGCAGTGAAGGGTTCGGCGATTTCGCGCGCGACATAGATGCGCTCGATCGATTGGCAGGCCTGGCCGGTGTTGAGCACCGAAGCGCGCAACGCAACTTCAGCGGCATGGACCGGATCGGCGCTGGCGAGCACGATCATCGGATCCTTCCCGCCCAACTCCAGACTGGCCGGAATGAAGGCGCGCGCAGCGGCTTCGCCAACCTTGCGCCCGGTTGCCACCGATCCGGTGAAGGCAATGAAATCGACACGCTTGATCAGCGCTGCGCCGGTTGCGCCATCGCCCTCGATCACTGCCAGCACCGCGGCGATTTCGGGGACTTCGGCGATTGCCGCCATCAGCGGGCCGATGAAGCGCGGGGTTATCTCGGACGGCTTGATCAGCGCGGCACAACCCGCCGCCAGCGCGGGGATCGCGTCGATCAGGGCAAGCGTAAGCGGGAAATTCCACGGGCTGATCACGCCGATCAGGGCATAGGGCACAAGCCGCGTTGCCGTGGTGATGCTGGGGATCGCAGTCGCGCGGTCGCTCGGCTGGTTGCGCGCGATCAATTCGGGCGCGGCGCCAGCCCAGCGCTGGAGCGTGCGCACCGCGCTATCGACTTCGATGGCCGAGATCGCAGCGCGGCCAGTATCGGCGGCGAGCGCGTCGAGCAGTTCGCCACGACGGCGGGCAATGGCATCGGCAAGCTGGAGCAGATGCGGCGCGCGCTCGGCGGGCGACTTTGCCGCCCAGCCGCGCTGGCCTGCGCGAAGCCGGGCGGCGAGGGCGGCAATGGCTGCGCCGTCCAGCGGCTCGATACTGTGATCGGCGACGCCCGTGCGGGGATTGATGACGGGCAGGGTCACTGTTGGGCCTTCCATTCGCTGGTGATCTGTTCGCCGGTTGCGAACCAAGCTTCGGGACGCGCGGCGAGCCGGGCGAGCAGCGTCTCGAACGCGGCGATGCGATAGGGCAGCGCCATGATGTAGGGGGTGATGTGGAGCGGCAGCATCCGACCGCCATGCACATTGGCTTCGGCGCTCAGGAAATCCACGGCATCCTCGATCTGCTGGGCATAGCTGTCCGCCGATTGCTGCTGCACGGTGATGATCTGGCGATCGGACAGTTCGTGGTTCAGCGGCAGATTGATCAGGCCGTTGTTGAACGCATAAGGCAATTCGTCATTGGCCCAGTCACAGGCATAATCGAAACCGGCTTCCGCCAGCAGCCGCGGCGTGTTCCAGCTTTGCGAGCGGGCGATCGACAGCCACCCCTTGGGGCGCGGTGCGCCGGCCGCCTCCAGCGATGCGACCGATTTTGCGATCAACGCGGCTTCATCGGCCTCGGGCAATCCGGTGGCGATGGTGCCGTTCATGTCGGTCGAATGCGCGATGATCTCATGGCCCGCCGCGACGATATCGGCGATGATTTCGGGATAACGATCGGCAATCGCGCCATTCACCGCGATGGACGCCGTCACGCCAGCGTTTCGGAATGCGTCGAGCAGCCGGTAAAAGCCCACCCGCGTCCCATATTCGCGCGCGGTGTAATGGCGGAAATCGGGATAGGCGGTCTGCATATGCCCCGGCGCGCGAAACGGCGTGTCGCTAGGCGTGATTGGAAACCATTCCAGGCTTACGCATAGCCACACGGCGACTTTCTTGCCTTGCGGCCACGCCACCGGCTTGCGCCCGAAGATCGATGACCATGGATAGATATCGTGGTCATAGCCCTCTTTGCGATGGGCATATTCGAGATAAGCGGGATCAAGCGCCACGGGCGGCCTCCGCATAATGATGTTCGTAATAATGATCGGCGATCTCGCCCGCGCGAGCGATCCAGGCGCGGCCGTCATTGGCGATGTGGCGCAGCACTTCCTCGAACGGGCCGATCCGATGCGGCTGGCCGATGAGATAAGCGTGGAGCGGGATGCACATCACCGTGCCCGAGGTTTCACCTTCCTCGGCGAGCCGCTCATATTGGCGGATCAGCGTATCGGCATATTCGCGTGGGCTCATATTGTAGATGAAGAAGCCGTAATGGTCGTTGACCTCGAGGCTGTAAGGAATCGAGATCAGCTTGCCGGATTTGACCTTCACCGGGCCGGGCTGGTCGTCGTGATACAGGTCACACGTATAATCCAGGCCATATTCGGCGATCAGATCCAGCGTGCGCGGGGTGTGGGTGAGGGCAGGGGCCAGCCAGCCGCGGATGCGCTGGCCGGTCGCGTCCTGCACGGTGCGGATCGAATCCTCGATGATCGCGCGCTCCTGCGCTTCGTCCATCCCATATGCGTAGCGGGTGTTGTAGATGCCGTGACTGAAGAACTCCCAGCCTCGGGCATTGGCGTCCGCCACCACTTCCGGATGGTGCTGGCACAGAGCGACTGAAAGCGAGACCGAGCCGGGAAAGCCGTGGCGGCTCATCGCATCGGCCATGCGCCAATGCGATACGCGATTGCTGTGATCGCGGTGGCTATAGCCGACCACGTCCGGATGCGGTTTCGTCCAGCTCTTGCGATGCGGGTTCGCGGGCGGATCGATCTCATAATATTCGAGATTGGGCGCGACCCAGACCGCGACCTTCTTGCCGCCCGGCCAGACGATCTTCGGGCGGTCCCGATAGCGCGCGAAATCATAAAGGCCGGGATCGGCCTGCCCCTCCTGCATCAGCGCGCCTCCAGCCAGTCGATCACCGCCTGCACGGGTTCGACATCGGCATATTTGATCAGCAGATCGGTAAGATTGGCGAAGTGATAGCTCTCATGCTTGTCGGCGCAGGTCTCGATCGGGACGATGGTGCGAAAGCCATAGGATAATGCATCGACAGCCGTGGCGCGCACGCAGCCGGACGTGCTGCCGCCGGTGACGATCACCGTATCGACCTTGTGCCAGCGCAGATAGGAATTGAGCTGGGTCTCGAAAAAGGCCGATGGCATCCGCTTGGTATATTGAAGATCATTGGCATCGATCTCGCAGCGCGGATCATAGGCATGGCGTTCGCTGCCATAGCGGATGTTCTGGAGCGAATCGGGGGTGTCGGTTCGCGTGCCCCATACCCCGGCATCGCCCGCATCATCCTTGTAGCCGACGCGGCTCCAGATCACCGGCATCTGCTTTTCACGGGCAAGGCGCGAGATGGTGTTGGTATATTCGATCTGGCGCGGATCGGTCTGATAGGCGGTCTTGAACAGGTCGAGCCGGGTATAGGCTTGCTGGAAATCGACGTTGACGATGGCGAGCTTCTCGCCGAATCCGAATTTCTTGCGCGCCGGATTGGCGAGCACCTCCTCGAAAAGCTCGCGGGCGGTGCGCCCGTCCGAGATCATTTCGGTGCCAAGAACGCTCATCACAAACCTCCGCCAGTACGAGCTTTGGAGACTAGCTTCAGAAAAGGGCTTGTCGAGAGGAATTTGTCCGGACAAATTGGTGTTATGAGAATCACTCGCCATTTCGTCCGCGTCGGCAATCGCCGGGTCCATTATCGCAAGGCCGGTTCCGGCCCTACGCTGCTGATGGTGCATCAAAGCCCGCGCAGCTCGGCCGAATATGAGCCGCTGATGGAGAAATGGGCGGAGCATTTCACCTGCATCGCGCCGGATACTCCCGGATTCGGCCAGTCAGATCCGCTTCCCGGCACCCCCGATATCGAAGATTTCGCGCAGGCACTGACCGATCTTCTCGATGCGCTCGGCATTCGGCAGACCGCGGCTTATGGCTTCCATTCGGGCGGCATCATCCTGATCGGCGCAGTGAAGCGCCACCCGGAGCGCTTCACGCGACTGGCGACCGGCGGCTATGCGGTGTGGACGCCGGAGGAGATGCAGATATTCGACCAGGCCTATCTGCCTGCGTTCCAGCCAAGCGGCTATGGCGAGCACCTGACGTGGCTGTGGAACCGCATCATCGAGCAGACCTGGTTCTTCCCCTGGTTCGACACGCGCGATGCGGCGCGGATCAGCGTGGCGCATGACGATGCCGCGAAGACTGACGCCGTGGTGCGTGACATGCTGGATAGTGGTGACGCTTATCGCGCCGGCTATGGCGCGGTGCTGCGTGCGCCGCGCGATATTCCACCGGTCGACGCCGTTACCGTGCCGGTGCTGATCGCGGCCTATGATGGCGATCCGCTGCAAGCGCATATCGCGCGGCTGGGCGTGATGCCGCCAAGCTGGCGCGCCGAAGCTGTGGCGACGCCCGCCGATCTGGAAGCGGAATGCCTGAAGCATTTGCTGCAGGCCGAGCGGCTCGAAGGCCCCGTGCTGGGCGAAAGCCGCGAAGGCGGCTTTGTACGCGTGAATGCGGCTGGCTTCGATGGCCTGATCCATTGGCGGGGCGACCGCGCCGCGGCCAAGGTTTTGCTCCACGCGCCGGGCCGCGCCGCCGAATTGTTCGACACCGGCGATGCGCTTGCGATCGACTTGCCGGGTCATGGCTTGTCCGACGATTGGCAGGCTGGCGCGCCGCAGGATCTGATAGCATGGAGCCAGCTCGCCACCGCTGCGATTGCCGCAATATCCACCGGCACGACCACGGCCGTGATCGGCGAAGGGTTCTCCGCACTTCTCGCCGCCGATGTCGCTGCGCGTGCGAATATTGCAGGCTGGGGTGCCTCCGCCGCGCATATCCCCGTGGCAGCCGATGCGCCGCGATGGGCCGAGCTGGCGATCCCGGATCAAACGCCGGATCGCTTCGGCGGCTATCTCACCGCCGGCTGGAGCGCTGTGCGCGGCGCGCATTTCTTCTGGCCCTGGTTCGAAGCCAAGGCTGCAAACGCCATCCCCTTCGAGGCAAGCGATATCGATCCCGAGGCGCTGGCGGCTGAGCATCGCAGCCTTGTCCGCGCCCGCTCGGGCCGGGCGCTGCTTGCGGCACTAATAGCGGCGGACCGCGACGCGCTCGTCGCTGCCGCGCCCGCAGTCACCGAATGGAATCGCGCCGATTGGGCGAAGGCCCGTACAGATATTTGGGCACCTGCTGGCATCTAAGGAGAGACGGAAATGGGTTTTCGCGAAGAAATGCCGCTGCTCGTTCGCCATGAAGGCGTGTGGGACGGCGTCTACACTTACTATAATGCAGCCGGCGAGAAGGTCGACGAGCACAAGTCGCGCCTCCTATGTCGCGTCAAGGAAGACAGCGACACGCCCTATCACCAGACCAATTGGTACACATGGGATGACGGCCGCACCGATATCCGCGATTTCCCCGCGGCCTATCGCGACAAGCGCGTCTGGTGGGACAATGAACTGATCAAGGGCTGGGCCGCCGAAGTCGGGCTCGATGAGAAGAACCGCACGGTCATGCTATATTGGCAGCGTCAGGGCGATCCGAGCCTGTATCTCTACGAGATGATCCAGCTTTCGGACGACGGCACCAAGCGGTGCCGCACATGGCACTGGATCCGCGACGGCCAGCTGGAAACCCGCACGGCGATCCAGGAAGAATTGGTGACGCGCGACTGGCAGAGCGTCGAAAAGGAAATGGAGACAAAGGCTGCCTGAACCGCGCACCTTGTTTGCCAAGATATGGGACCAGCATCGCATTGCCGACCTTGATGGCGGCGCGGTGCTGGTCGCGATCGATCGTATCTTCCTGCACGAGCGCACCGGTGCGGCTGCGCTGGGCAGCCTGAAGGCAGCGGGCAGGGCGGTTGCCGATCCGTCGCGCGTGTTTTGCGTGATGGACCATATCGTCGATACCCGCCCGGGGCGCGGGGACCAGACCCTGATGCCGGGCGGACAGGCTTTCATCACCGAAACCCGCGCTGCCGCACACGCTGCGGGCCTGACACTTTTCGACGTAACCGATCCCGATCAGGGGATCGTCCATGTCGTCTCGCCCGAACTCGGCATCGTGCTGCCGGGTGCCACTCTGATCGCGCCGGATA
This sequence comes from Sphingomonadales bacterium, assembly GCA_004173185.1. Taxonomy (GTDB): domain Bacteria; phylum Pseudomonadota; class Alphaproteobacteria; order Sphingomonadales; family Sphingomonadaceae; genus Sphingomonas. The sequence continues at coordinate 50,361 of SEFZ01000008.1, forward strand.
GCCACACCTGCACGCAGGGCGCGCTGGGTGCGCTGGCCTGGGGCATCGGCTCTTCCGAAGCCGAACATGCGATGGCGACGGGCACGCTGCGCATTGCGCGGCCGCAAACGATGCGCGTCACCTTCGCCGGAATATTGGCGAAGGGCGTTACGCCCAAGGACATGATCCTCACGCTGATTGCGCGCCATGGCGCGGGGGGCGGGATGGGGCATGCCGTGGAATTTGCGGGCGAGGCCGTGCGCGCGCTCGACATGGAAGCGCGGATGACCCTGTGCAACATGGCCACCGAATTCTCGGCGATGACCGGAATGATCGCGCCGGACGACACGACGTTCAACTATCTCGAAGGGCGGCGTTATGCGCCCAAAAGCGAGCAATGGACCGCGGCGGTGGCGCATTGGCGCACGCTGCGCAGCGACGCGGACGCGGCATATGACGCCGAAATCACGATCGACGCGGCGAGCATCGAGCCGATGGTGAGTTGGGGCACGTCGCCCGAGCAGAGCATCGGCATATCAGGCGCAGTGCCGCTCGACGCTGGCGAGCGCCCACTCGAATATATGGGTGTCGCGCCCGGTCAGGCGCTGGCGGGCACGGCGATCGACGCCGCCTTTATCGGCAGTTGCACCAATGGCCGACTGTCCGATCTTCGCCGGGCCGCCGCCATGCTCGAAGGGCACCATATTGCGCCCGGCGTAAAAGCGCTTTGCGTGCCCGGATCATCGGCAGTGAAGCGCGCGGCGGAAGCCGAAGGGCTGGACAAGATATTTACCGCCGCCGGTTTCGAATGGCGCGAAAGCGGTTGCTCGATGTGTTTCTATGCCGGGGGCGAGAGCTTCCCGCCGGGATCGCGCGTAATCTCTTCGACCAATCGCAATTTCGAGGGACGGCAGGGCCCCGGCATCCGCACCCATATCGCCAGCCCCGAGACCGTCGCGGCCAGCGCAATAGCGGGGCGCATCGCCGATCCGCGCGAGTTGGCTCGATGACGCCCTTCACCACGCTCACCGCAATTGCTGCGCCGATGCTGCGCGACAATATCGATACCGATGCGATCATCCCTTCGCGTGAGATGCGGGGCACCGGAAAGACCGGGCTTGCCGATGGTCTGTTCGCCGCGTGGCGTTATCTGGGCGCGAACGGCCGCTATCCTGATCCCGCTTTCGTGCTCAACCAGCCCGCTTTTGCCGATGCGCAGATGCTGCTGGCCGGGAGCAATTTCGGTTGCGGATCTAGCCGCGAGCATGCCGTGTGGGCGCTCGCGGAATATGGCATCCGCGCCGTGATCGCGCCCAGCTTCGCGCCGATCTTCGCGGGCAATTGCATGCGCAACGGCATCGTGCCTGCGCCGCTGCCCGCCGATGCGATTGCCGAGATTGCCGCCGATGGCGGGCCGGTCACCGTCGATCTGGCAGCGCAGACCGTGTCGCTCGCCGATGGCCGCAGCTGGCCGTTTGCGATCGGCGGCGAGGCCAAGGCGATGCTCCTCGAAGGGCTCGATGCCATCGACCTAACTTTCAAGCACAAAGCGGAAATTGCCGCATTCCAGGCCGCCGATCGCAGCGCGCGGCCATGGATTTATTTCGGAGAAGTCGCGTCATGACCCGTATCCATATCAGCGAGGTCGGCCCCCGCGATGGCCTGCAGAGCATCGATCGGGTGATGCCGCTGGAAGCCAAAAAGGCGTGGATCGCCGCCGAGGCGGCTGCAGGCGTGCCCGAGATCGAGGTCGGCAGCTTTGTGCCGCCTTCGCTGTTGCCGCAGATGGCGGACACGGCGGAGCTGGTTGCCTTTGCGCGGACGATACCCGGCCTTGCGGTCGCGGTGCTGGTGCCAAATTTGAAGGGTGCCGAACGCGCAATCGCGGCGGGCGCGCAGAAGATCTCGATGCCCTTTTCGATGTCTGAGACGCACAGTCTGAAGAATGTCCGCAAGGATCATGCGGCGGTGCTCGCCGAGATCCGGGCGATTGCCGATCTGGTGGCACAACAGCCTGCCGAGACGCGCCCGCATTTCGAAATCGGCTTGGCCACGGCCTTTGGTTGCACGATCGAAGGGCCGGTGCGCGAAGATGCCGTGGTGCGGCTGGCGATCGCTTCGATCGAGGCGGGTGCGCTCGAGGTCGGGCTGTCCGACACCACCGGCTATGCCAATCCCGCGCAGGTCCGGCGGCTGGTCCGCAAGGTCAAGGACGCGGTGGGCGATGCGCGGCTCAACACGCTCCATCTTCACAATACGCGTGGGCTGGGTCTGGCCAATGCGCTGGCCGGGCTGGGTGAAGGGATCACCACGCTGGATGCGTCGCTCGGCGGCCTTGGCGGTTGCCCGTTCGCGCCGGGAGCCTCGGGCAATATCGTCACCGAGGATCTCGTCTTCATGCTTGCCGCGATGGGCTATGAAACCGGCGTGGATCTCGAAAAACTGCTCAAGGTTCGCGATATCCTCACCGCTGCATTGCCGGGAGAGCCGATCTACGGGTTCACGCCGGATGCCGGCCTGCCACTCGGTTTCGAAACGGTAGCCGCATGAGCGCGCCGCAGCCGCTGGCCGGGCTCAAGGTCGTCGAGTTCACGCATATGGTGATGGGGCCGGCGGCGGGCGGCATTCTCGCTGCGCTGGGCGCCGAAGTGATCCGTGTCGAGCCAGCAGAGGGCGACAAGACGCGCACCTTGCTGGGATCGGGATCGGGTTATTTCCCAATGTATAACCGGCACAAGAAGAGCATAGCGCTGGATCTCAAATCCGAAGACGGGCTGGGCGTGGCAAAGCGTCTGGCGGGCGGTGCCGATATATTGATCGAGAATTTCCGCCCGGGCGCGCTCGACCGGCTGGGGCTGGGCTATGCCGCGCTGTCCGAGACCAACCCGCGGCTGATCTATTGCTCGGCCAAGGGCTTCCTGCCCGGTCCGTATGAAGAGCGCACCGCGCTGGACGAAGTCGCGCAGATGATGGGCGGTCTTGCCTATATGACGGGGCCGCCGGGACGGCCGCTGCGTGCGGGCTCGAGCGTGATCGACGTGACCGGCGGCATGTTTGGCGTGATCGGCGTGCTCGCCGCGCTGGAAGAGCGCCACCGCACCGGGCGCGGGCAATTGATCCAGACGTCGCTGTTCGAAACCACGGTCTATCTGGTCGGCCAGCACATGGCCCAAATGGCCGTCACCGGCAAAGCCGCCAATCCGATGCCGGCGCGCATTTCTGCCTGGGCGATCTATGACGTGTTCGAGACGCGCGACGATCCGGTGTTCATCGGCGTCGTCACCGATGCGCTGTGGCAGAAGTTCTGCGAGCAGTTCGGCCTCGACGCCTTATGGGCCGACCAGAGCATCCGAAAGAATAACGACCGAGTAATGGCGCGGGACCGGATCCTGCCCGAAATTCGCGCGCTGATCGCCGGCTTTACCCGCGACGAGATCATCGCGCGTCTGGAAGGGACGGGGCTCCCGTTCGCACCGATCGGGCGGCCCGAAGACATGTTCGACGATCCGCATCTCGCCGCGTCGGGCGCGCTGGAACCGGTGACGCTTCCCGACGGCCGCGAAACCCGCTTGCCCGCGTTGCCGATCGCGTTCGACGGCAGCTTGACCGCGCAGGCATCGGCGCTGCCAGAGGCGGGGGCTGATACGGCGGAACTGCTGGCAGCGCTGAACTACACGCCGGAAGAGATCGAACGGATCCTCGCACGGCGTTAAAACGCCTTGCGATGCGGTAGTCCCGCAGGCGATCCGAACTTCAAGCTGCGCTTCTCGGCTGGCCGCACCATGGCGCGGAACGATGGGTCGCGATGATGAAGGAGTTGCTGACCGACGGGCGGCTGGCACCCTTGAGATCAGACCCGCTTAATGGCCGCCTGTGGTGTCGATCGGGCCCTTCGGCTTGGGTGCCAGCCAGATGAAGCAGGCGGAGAGCATGAACAGGATCGCGATGCCGGCAAACACATTCAGCGTCGCCAACGTCAGGCTCTGACCCTCCACGATCCGTGACAGGCTGAATACCGCTGCTTCGTGCGACATGCCCGAAGCAGTCATCTCGCGCACGACATGCTCGCCATTGGTCATGGCACCGGCCAACTCGGTCTGGTTCACTCGCTGGGCATTGTTCCACGCGGTCTGCACGATAGCCACGGCGATGGCGCCGGCCAGCGTTCGCATGAAGTTCGAGACGCCGGCGGCATTGGCCATTTCGTCCGCCGGGACGCTGGCCAAGGCCAGACCCGACACGGGGATGAAGAACATCACCATGAAGATGCCCGACAAGACCGTCGGCCACATCATCTGAACGAAGGTGACCTCTGGGCTGAAGCCCATCCGCCAGACGTGTAGCATACCCAGACCCATCAGGCCGATAAAGACGACCAGACGCGGGTCGAGCCCCTTTTCCAGCGACTTGCCGATGGCAGGCGCGCACAGCATCGCCAGAATGCCCATGACGCCCGTGGCATAGCCAGCCCAGGTGGCGGTGTAGCCCATATTCTGCTGCAGCCAGAGCGGCAGGATGACGACCGAGGCGAAGAAAGCAGCAAAGCCGAAACTATAGGTCAGGGCCGACACGGTGAACCCGCGATGCCGGAAGATCTTCAGATCGACGATAGGGTTCTTGGCGGTCAGTTCCCAGATGACGAAGGCGGCGAAGGAGATCGCGGAAAGGACCGCCAGAAGCCGTACCTCATGCGAGGCGAACCAATCCAAGTTTCGCCCCTCGTCGATCATGATCTGGAAGGACGCGACCCACAGAACCAGAAGGCCAAGGCCGACATAGTCGATGGTCGCGTGTTCCAGACGATCTTTGACCCCTCGAAGCAGGACCAGGCACATGACCCCGCCGATAGCGGCGATCGGCACCTTGATGAAGAAGATCCACTGCCACCCGACCGTGTCGGAAATGATGCCGCCCAGGATCGGGCCCGCAATGGGGCCGATGATGGTGGTCATCGCCCACAGGACGTTTGCCAGCATCGCCTTGTCCTTGGGGAACACGTAGATCAGCATCATCAGCGACAATGGCATGATCGGGCCACCGGCGAGGCCGAGCAGCACGCGGCCGGCAATGAGCTGGCCGAACGAGAAGGCCAGCCCGCACAGCAGCGACAATATGCCGAAGGCGAAATAACAGGTGAGGAAGACCCGCTTGGCTCCGAACCTTTTGGTCAGCCAGCCGGTCAATGGCACGGTGATGGCTTCGGCCACGGCATAGGCCGTGATGACCCATGTGCCCTGCGTGGCGGAAACGCCGAGCGCCCCGGCGATGGTTGGCACCGAGACGTTGGCGATGGTCGTGTCCAGCACGACCAGGAAATTGGACATGCCGATGGCCAGCGCCGCGAACAGCAAGGCCAGCCCGGTCAGCGGTTTGGGCTCTGCCGGGGCGCGCGCCGCGGCAGAGGGAGTGATGGCGGCGCTGGACATGACCTGGCCCTTAGTTTGAGACGTCGATGTCGACGTCCATCGACAGGCCCACGCGCAGCGGATGCGCTTGCAGTTCCTTGGGATCGAGCGCGATGCGGACGGGGAGGCGCTGGACCACCTTGATCCAGTTGCCCGTGGCATTCTGCGCGGGGACGACGGCGAAGGCCGCGCCGGTTCCGCCCGAGAAGCCGACCACCCGGCCGGTATATTCGACCTTGCTGCCGTACAGATCGGACTTCAGCTTGACGGGCTGGCCCGGCCGCACGTTGGCAAGTTGCACTTCCTTGAAGTTCGCATCGACATAAGCGGTGTGGATCGGCACCACCATCATCAGGGCCATGCCGGGCTGGACGCGCTGGCCGACCTGCACCTGACGGCGCGAGATCACGCCATCCAGCGGCGCGCGGATGACGGTGCGTTCCAGATCCAGTTGCGCCTGATCGCGCGCGGCGCGTGCTGCCAGCACCTCGGGATGGGTTTGGTCGGTCGTGCCCTCGATCATGGCAGTCGAGGCCTGACGGGTGCTGACTGCGGCGTTGCGGTTGGCCGATGTCAGCGCCTGCGCCGCCTGCGCTGCCTGCATTTCCGATTGGGCCGCGACCACGGCATTGCGCGCCTGGGTCAGTTCCTCGCCCGAGACCGAGCCCGAAGCCGACAGGGCTTCGCGCCGCTGCAGATCGATCCGCGCTTTCTCCAGGCCAGATCGTGCGGCGGTCAGACGCGCCAAGGCACCGGCTTGATCGGCCGCGCGCGCCACGACCTGCGCGCCCAGGCCTGAGTTCGTTGCGACCAGCCCGCGCACGCGGCGCTCGGCGGCGGCCAGTTCGGCCTCGGCGCGCGCCAGCGCCAGCCGGGCGTCGCTATCGTCCAGAATGACCAGGATATCGCCCTTCTTCACCGATTGGGCGTCGGCGACGCGGACTTCCTTGACCGGTGCGCCGATCAGCGGCGTGACCTGCGCGACGTCAGCACCGACATAGGCGTTGTTGGTCGTCACGTTGTGGCCGCCGAATACGGCCCCATAAGTGTAGGTGCCGCCTCCGATCAGAACGACGGCCGCGCCCAGCGCCAGGAAGGCCTTTTTGCGCGATGCGCCGCGCTTGGCGTCTGCTTGTGGGTCGGCCATGAGTTCGGTGGCTTCGGCTTCTTCGTGCGTGCTCATGATGATGTTCCGGTCAGGATTGGAAGCCGCCGCCGAGTGCGCGAACAAGCGCGACATCGAGAGCGAAGGCCTGGGTGTCGAGGAGGGCCGCTGCGCGGCGGGTGGCGATCAGGGCGTCTTCGGCCGTCAGCACTTCCAGATAGCTGGCCAGACCGCCTTCATAGCGGTTACGCGCAACCGTCCAGGCGGCTTGCGCCGCTACTTTTGCTTCGACGGTGCGGGCCAGCCGCGTGGTCAGAGCGCCCTTGGACGCCAGAACGTCTGCGACGTCGCGCAGCGCCTGAACCACGGTTTCGTCATACATGCCGACCGCAGCATCATAGCCAGCCTCAGCCCCGCGATATTGCGCCCGTAAGCGACCGCCCTGGAAGATGGGAAGGCTGATCGCCAGTCCGCCAGCGCCGTGCTGCGAATCCGCCTCGGCGAAGTTCTTCAAATTCAGCGATTGCAGACCGAAAAGGCCCACGAGATTGACGTTCGGATAAAAGGCCGTCTTGGCAACTTTGATCCGCTTGCCCGCAGCCTCGACGCGCAAACGCGCAGCGACCACATCGGGGCGACGTCCCAGCAATTCGGCGGGCAAGGTGCTTGGCGCACCCATGCCTGCGATCGCGGCGACATCCGGCTTGGCGATGGTCAGGCTGCGGTCAGGGCCCTTGCCCAGCAGGGCGGCGATCTGGTGCCGCGTCAGGGTCAGGGCTTCCTGTGCGCGGATCAGTTCGGCTTCGGCGGACGCCTTGCCGGACAGTGCACGTTGCACGGCACCGTCATTCTCCAGACCGCTGTCGCGGCGACCGCGCATCAGATCCGCGGTTCGGCTGCGAACGGCGACTGCGTCCTTTGCGGCGTCCGCTTCGGCGAAGCGGGCACTGAGATTGGCATAGGCCGAAGCGATGCTGGTCGACAAAACGAGACGGGCGGCTGCCGCTTCGACACGGGCAGCTTCGGCTTCCGAGGTTGCCGCCGCAAGCGCCGCGCGATTGCCGCCCCAGAAGTCCAGCTCCCAGCGGAAATCGAGCGTGGCGCGACCGTTATCGTCCCAGCCCCGAGGCACCGGCAGGCCCAGATTATAGCTCTGACGCGCCGCCTGCGCGCTGCCATTGGCGGACACAGACGGAGCGAGGCGCGCGCCGGCCTGCCCGGCCACTGCCTCGGCCTGACGCATGCGCGCGTCGGCGATACGCAGGGTCGGGGCGTCGGCCACGGCCTCTTCGATCAGGGCGGCCAACTGCGCGTCGCCATAGCCCTGCCACCAATGCGCCTGCGGCCAGGCGTTGGCGGTGGTGGGGATCGACTGGTCGAACGCATAGTTTGAGAGGCTCGCCGGGCCAGTGCCCACCGTTGGCGCGGGTATGGTGGCGCACGCACTGAGCGTCAGCGCAGAGGCGAACGCCAGCAACGGCTTTGCCCCCGCTACAGCCCGTGCAGAGGGGTATTTCAACGAACGCACGGCTCGCATTGGGAGGGAACTCCATAAATGGACTATGCGGTCCATTATGAAATGGGCTTGGCGCGGTCAAGCTAAAAATGTACCATGCGGTCCAGAAAAGAGCTTAGGGCTTACGGGCGGCACAGGAGATTCCCATGCGCGTACGGACAGATGAAAAGCGGCAGGAAATCATGAGCGCCGCAGCCGCCGTTTTCGGCGAAACCGGCTATGAGCGATCCAGCATGGCGGCCATCGCGCAGCGCGCGAATGCGTCCAAACAGACGCTCTACAGCTATTTCGAATCGAAGGAGGACATGTTCTCCGCGGTCATGCTGGAGGCGATGGAAACCCAGGCAATCGCGCTGTTTGCGCTGCTGGATGTCGAGGTGGCTGACATGCGCACGACCCTGGAGGTCTTCGGTGCAGCCTATATCGATTTCGTGACGTCGGCCGATGCTGTGTCGCTCACCCGCGTTGCGGTGACCATCGGGGGGCAGGGCGGTCTTGGCCCGCGCCTCTATGCGCACGGGCCCAAAAGAGGCTGGGAAGCGCTGGCTGCGAATCTGGAGCGCTGGGGTCGCGAGGGAAAGCTGCATATCGAAGACAGCCGCATCGCCGCTTTGCATCTCAAGGGCTTGTTGGAGGCGGGACTGGTTGAGCCACAGCTTTTCGGCGCAGAGGATGACATTCCCCGAAGCGCGGCCGCCAACCATGCCGTTCGCGTGTTCCTTGAGGGATATGCCGTCAGGAAAGCGAGCCCTGCCGCCTGATTGCCGCTCCGCAAACCATCAGGGCCGCTTGGGCAACGTCGCCGCGAAAGCCTCAGCGAGATAGTCGATCATCACCCGCACCTTGGCGGGCGGGCGTCGATCGGGCGGATACAGCACATGGATACCGCGAAGCTCGACGACCGGCTTATCCAGCGTGAGCGCCACCAGTTCTCCGCGCCGGATCGCCTCGCCGACGATGAAATCGGGCTGATAAACGATGCCCTGTCCGCCCAATGCCGCGGCCAGCAGCGCATCGCCGTTATTCGCCATCATATCCCCGCTGACGGCCACGCGGATATCGCCGCGCGGTCCGAACGCCCAATGCTTGGCATCCTGCATCGCGGACAGGGTATAGCTCAGGCAATTGTGCTGGATCAGTTCCGCGACCCGGCGCGGCTCGCCCCGGCGGTCGAGATAGGCGGGCGCGGCGCAGATACGCATCACGCTGTCTCCCAACTGTCGAGCCTGGAGCGGGCTGTCGGCCAGCCAGCCGATGCGGATCGCCAGATCCCAGCTACCGGCAATCAGATCGAGCTGCGCGTCGCTGAGCCCGAGTTCGACCTTCACTTCCGGGTGACGGCGGCTGAATTCGGGAATCAGCGGCGCGACGAAGCGGCTGCCGAAGGAGAGCGGCACGTTCATCCTCAACAGCCCGCTCGCCTTGATCCGCTGCGAGGCGGCGGCGGCTTCGGCCTCGTCAATCTCGGGCAGGATGCGCTGGCAGGCTTCCAGATAGTTCGCGCCCGCCTCGGTCAGGCTGAGCAGGCGGGTGGTGCGGTGGAACAGCTTGACGCCCAGCCGCGCCTCCAGCGCGTTGACGTGCTTCACCGCCATCGCCGGTGACATGCCGAGATGGCGCGCGGCGGCGGACAGGCTGCCATCGGCGGCGGCCCGGACGAACACGCGCATGCTGATGATACGATCCACGGACATTTCCTACCAATGGTATCAAGTCTTGGCGATTCTACGCCGGTTCTGCCCGTTTCGTACATGACCTATATCTCCGTCATCGATTTTGACGAGGGAAAGCATCATGACCGCAGAGACATCGGTGTCCGCGAAAGAAGGCGCGCGCATGCCCACATTCTTCATTCCGCACGGTGCAGGGCCGTGCTTCTTCATGGACTGGAGCCCGGCGAACACCTGGCACAATATGGCGGCCTTTTTGAAGGGTGTCACCGGAACGCTGCCCGAACGGCCGCGCGCGATCGTCCTGGTTTCGGGGCATTGGCTGGAGCCGCAATTCAGCACCACTGGCCATGCCCGGCCGCAGCTGATCTATGACTATTCCGGCTTTCCGCAGCACACGTATGAGCTGACCTATCCCGCTCCCGGCCAGCCGGCGCTGGCGCAGACGATCGCGCAGCTTATCGGCGAGCAAAAGCTCGACGCACGCGTGGATGCGCAGCGTGGCTTCGATCATGGCGTGTTCATTCCGCTGAAGCTGATGTTCCCCGACGCGGATGTTCCGGTGATCCAATTGTCGCTGCGCCAGGATCTCGATCCCGGCGCGCATCTGGAAATGGGCCGGGCGCTGTCGGCGCTGCGCGACGAAGGCGTGCTGATCGTCGGCAGCGGCATGAGCTTTCACAATATGCGCGGCTATGGCGATCCGCGCTTCACGCCGGTTTCGGCCGAGTTTGATAACTGGCTGACTCATGCGGTGGAAAGCCCGGCCGCGCAGCGCGATGCGTTGCTGCGGGACTGGACGCAAGCACCCCATGCGCGCCTGTGCCACCCTCCGCGCGGCGAAGAGCATCTGATCCCGCTGCTGGTTGCAGCCGGAGCAGGCGGCGAGTCCGAGGGCCACAAAGTCTATTCCGAGCGCGTCATGGAAACCGTGATTTCGGCATTCCGCTTCGGCTGAACCGCCGCGACATCCAGGAGAAAACACATGATTATCGATCTTTCAGGAAAGTCCGCGATCGTTACCGGTGCGACCGGCGGCATCGGTCTTGCGATCGCGACTGGCCTTGCACAAGCCGGCGCACGCGTGGTTATCACCGGGCGTGAACAAGCGCGCGTCGATACGGCGCTGACGCAACTGGGCGACGCGACTGGGCGCGAAGATGCGACGGGCGTGGTCGCCAATATCGGCAATGCGGCGGGCTGTGACGCGTTGATCGCTGCGGAGCCACACGCGGATATTCTGGTCAACAATCTCGGCATCTATGGCGCGCAGGAATTCTTCGCGATCGACGATGCGCTTTGGCTCGAATTCTTCGAGGTCAACGTTCTCAGCGGCGCGCGGCTGGCCCGCCATTATGCTCAGGGCATGCGGGATCGCGGCTGGGGCCGCATCCAGTTCATCTCCAGCGAATCCGCGCTGAATATCCCGACCGAGATGGTGCATTACGGGGCCTGCAAGGCTGCGTTGCAGGGTCTGTCGCGCGGACTGGCCAAGGTGCTGGCGGGCAGCGGCGTCACGGTCAACACGATCCTGCCTGGGCCGACGCGCACCGAAGGCGCAGTGACGATGATGACCGATCTGGCCGCCGAACGCGGTGTATCGCCTGCCGAGATGGAAGCGCTGTTTCTCGCCGAGAACCGCCCGTCCACCTTGTTGCGGCGGTTTGCCAGCCCGGAGGAAGTGGCCAATCTGTGCGTTTACGCTGCCTCGTCACAGGCCAGTGCGACGACCGGCGCTGCGCTGCGCGTAGAGGGCGGGATCGTAGAGAGCATCGCCTGAGTTATCCTCAAGACCGTCATTCCCCTGTCAACGAACGAAAGAAAAGCAAATGCCCGATACCATCCAAGTCGCTGTGATCGTCGGCTCGCTTCGCAAGGAGTCCGTGAGCCGGAAGGCGGCGCTGGCGCTGGCGAAACTCGCTCCCGCCCATCTGAACCTGAACATTGTCGAGATTGGCGATCTGCCGCTGTATAACGAGGATGTGGAGGCAGCCGGCGTGCCCGAAAGCTGGCAGCGTTTCCGCGATGCGCTGCGCGGCAGCGATGCCGTCTTGTTCATTACGCCGGAATATAACCGTTCGGTGCCCGGCGCGCTCAAGAACGCGATCGATGTTGGCTCGCGGCCGTACGGGGCCAGCGCCTGGTCCGGCAAGCCCGCCGCGATCATGAGCCTGTCGCCCGGCGCACTCGGTGCGTTCGGTGCCAACCACCATCTGCGTCAGTCGCTGGTGTTTCTCGACATGCCGATCCTGCAACAGCCCGAGGCCTATGTCGGCAACGCGTTCTCGCTGTTCGACGATAAGGGCGAGCTGGTCTCCGATGGCACGAAGGACTTTTTCAAGAGCCTGATGGACAGGTTTGCAAACCTGATCGAGCGCGCTTCCCCCAAGGCGTGATCTCATATGGGGCTGCGCGAAGGCGACGACGCGCAGCCCCATATTCCTCTGACTGGCTAAACCGCAGGCCGATGGAGGAACGAATCCAAAGTCCCGATGCCGGACCCGGCATTGTGGAAGATAGCGGCATCGTCGTCCGAGAAGCGGCGCCCGAGTTTATCCAGCGCGCGTTTTGTTTGGGCGAGCGGCATTTTGACCTGCTGCATCCGGGTCAGCGTATTGCGCAGTGCGCGCCGATCCGATTCCGAGCGATTGGCACCTTCAAGCAATTCATGACAGCGCATCGCCGCATGGCCGAGGTTCAGGAATGCGAGGCCCGCATCCAGTGCCTCGACATTGGCGCGTTCGGATCGCTCCGATAGCCGGACAAGGCGGAGCGTCCGGTGATAGAGCCGCGCCTGCCATATCGGGCGCCTGCTCAGGGCGGTTGCGTCGGATGCGAGATCGGCCAGATCGTGCAGCATCGCCGCCATCAGCACATCCTGACGTCGCCGCAAGGTGGGCGGATAGACATAGTTATAGGCAGCCATTGCGGCCAGCGGCGCGGCAATCACCGCCAGCCCGGCCGCCAGCGATGCGCCGAAAGACCCCGCCAGCGGAAAATGCGGCTGCAGCAGGAGCAGCATCACCATATTGTAGTCGAAGCTTGCCGCCCGCGTCCGATGATGGCTGACCAGAAACGGCCCGAGCAGGATGAAGGGCAAAGTGAACAGCACCACCTGCAATTCGCTGGTCGCCAGCGGCCAGACCAGCCATCGGCAGATCAACGCCCCGATCAGGCCGTAGACCTGGCCAAGAAACACCGATCGCATCAGGCGCGCGGGGTTCTCCATCGTCGAGAAAAGGGACAGCATCACTGACAGACCGAGCAGCATGAAGACTGCCGCGCTCCACCCGGTCACCAGCCAGATCGCGCCAAAGAAGAGCAGGCTGCCCGTTGCGCGCACCATCGCCTCGCGCGCGCCGGCCCAGTCGCGATGCAGAACCACGCGTAGACGTAGTGGCCGCTCCGACGGCGCGACTTCCTTGCCTGCGGACTGACGCCATTGCGCTAGTGCCGCGCTTAGATTCGCGAGTTCTGCGCGAAGGGCGGCTTCCGGGCGCGTTTCTTCGGTGGCGGAAACCAGCGCCGCGATAGCCGCCGGCAGATCGTCCGCACGAAAATGTTCGGCCACGGCGGCCAGCTTCGCCGCGCTCGCATCGCCCAGCGTGCCAACCCCGTCCCGCCGCCACAATAATAATGGAACGGCAGCAATCAGGACGCCGCGAACCTCATGCACTTCGCGGTGCGACCGGATTGACCCGGCGGCATGGGGATCAAGCCCTTCCTCGATCGCGGCGAGTTCGGAGAGAAGCATGCGGTCCGCATCCGGATCGGCATCCCCAGCCGGTCGTGCGAGCCACTCCATCAGATCGGCCAGCAACGCTTCGACCCGTTGCCGCAGGAGTTCGGAGGGCAGGGGCCGTGCGAGCAGATAGCCGATCAGGCCCGCTGCCAGCACGCCGGTCAGCACCGTCGCCAGACGGTCCGCGCCCAGATGCAGCACATTCTGGGGATGCGCCGCGTCGAGCAATGCTACCATCGCCGCCGTGTACCCCGCCAGGACGGTGCCATAGGCAACGATGCCGCGCTGCAGATTGCCGAGAAATGTGCAGCCCCCGACCCACAAAGCCAGCCCCAGCACGAGCAGCATTGGATGGATCGTCATCGCCATCACCAGCAGCACGCCGGCGATCGTTCCGATGACCGTACCCGCGAACCGGAAAAAGCTCTTCTCCAGCAACTGCCCCCGCGTCGGCTGCGATGCGGCCCAGACGGTCATCGCGGCCCATTGCGGATGTTCGAGACCAAGCAGCCATGCAACGACAAAGGCCAAGCATGCCGTGACGGCGGTCTGCCCGGCAAAGGTCATGCGCTTTGCGTCGAATCCGCGATGGGTGAGCCAGGCTGTCACCGGACCAGATCAAGGTGGCGGAGATCGATCAGGCAGCCTTGTCCTTCACCATGTCGAGGGCGACATCGACGATCATGTCTTCCTGCCCGCCAACCATCTTGCGGCGGCCCAGTTCGACCAGGATCGCGCGCGTATCGATGCCATATTCGGCGGACGCCTTCTCGGCGTGGCGCAGGAACGAGGAATATACCCCGGCATAGCCCAAGGTCAGCGTTTCGCGATCGACGCGCACCGGACGATCCTGAAGCGGGCGGACGAGTGCTTCGGCCGCATCCATCAAGGCATACAGGTCAGTGCCATGGTTCCAGCCATAGCGGTCTGCTGCGGCGATGAACACTTCGAGAGGAGCATTGCCAGCCCCCGCACCCATGCCGGCCAGGCTGGCATCCACCCGAACCGCGCCATTTTGCACCGCGATGATCGAATTGGCGACGCCGAGGCTCAGATTGTGGTGGGCGTGGACGCCGCGCTGGGTTTCCGGCTTTAGGACCCGGTCATAGGCCTGAAGGCGGGCCGCATATTCGTCCATGTTCATCGCGCCGCCGCTGTCGGTCACATAGACGCAGTGCGCGCCATAGCTTTCCATCAACTTGGCCTGCTGCGCGAGCGATTCCGGATCGGTCATATGGCTCATCATCAGGAAGCCGGACACGTCCATGCCGAGCGAACGGGCATGTTCGATATGCTGTTTCGAAACATCCGCCTCGGTGCAGTGCGTTGCGATGCGAACCGAGCGCACGCCCAGATCATAAGCGCGCTTCAGATCGTGGATCGTGCCGATGCCCGGCAGTAACAAGGTGGTCAGAACGCTATGTTCCAGCACCTCCGCCACCGCACCGATCCAGTCCCAATCGGTATGCGCGCCAAAGCCATAGTTGAACGAACTGCCCGACAGACCATCGCCATGCGCCACTTCGATGGCATCGACCTTCGCCCGATCCAGCGCCTTGGCGATCGCCTGCACCTGATCGAGGCTGTATTTGTGGCGCACCGCATGCATGCCGTCGCGCAGGGTGACGTCCTGGATGTAGATCTTGTCGGTGGTGGGATCGAAGGTCATGCGGAAGCTCCTTCACGAACGCGCAGCGCGATCTTTTCGGCGATCTTGAGCGCGGCCGAAGTCATGATGTCGAGATTGCCGGCATAAGCGGGCAGATAATGGGCGGCGCCCTCGACTTCGAGGAAGACGCTGACCTTGATGCCCGTGAAATCGGCGTCCATCTCCGGGATATGCAGCGGCTGGTTCGAGCCGATATGCTCGAACTGCACGGCCTGTTTCATCCGGTAGCCGGGCACATATTTCTGCACCTCGGCGACCATCTCTTCCACCGATTTGGCGATGGCATCGGTGTCCGCCTCGTCGCACAGGCAATAAACCGTATCGCGCATGATCAGCGGCGGATCGGCGGGGTTCAGCACGATGATCGCCTTGCCGCGCGTCGCGCCGCCGACGGCCATGATCGCCTGGCTGGTGGTTTCGGTGAATTCATCGATATTGGCGCGCGTGCCGGGTCCTGCGCTCTTCGATGCGATCGAGGCGACGATTTCGCCATAATGCACCTTCGCCACGCGATTGATCGCGGCCACGATCGGGATCGTCGCCTGACCGCCGCACGTCACCATATTGACGTTGCGGGCATCTTCCACGCTGTCGCCATTCACTGCGGGCACGACATAGGGGCCGATCGCGGCCGGCGTCAGGTCGACGACATATTTGCCGTGCTGCTGCAGAATCTCATTGTTGCGCTTATGCGCCCCGGCCGAGGTCGCATCGAAAACGATCGCGATTTGCTCGAAATTGGGCAGCTTCACCAGGCCATCAATGCCCTCTGCCGTGATGGGAACGCCCATCCGCGCAGCGCGCTTCAGGCCATCGGATTCCGGATCGATGCCGACAAAGGCACCCATTTCCAGCACCTCCGACAGGCGCATGATCTTGATCATCAGATCGGTGCCGATATTGCCCGATCCGATGATCGCGACGGGGATCTTACCGCTCATGTCCGCTCAATCCTTGTAGCTGAAGGAAACGGAGCCAAGACCGCCGATCGTGACCTTGATCTCGTCGCCGGGGGTCAGGGCGACCATCGGCCCCAGCGCGCCCGTCAGAATGATGTCGCCCTTGCGCAGCGGCTCGCCGCGCGCCGCCAGCGTGTTGGCGAGCCAGGTTGCCGCCTTGATCGGATGACCAAGACAGGCCGCGCCCGCGCCCAGCGAAGCGACTTCGCCATTGCGTTCCAGCACCATGCCGCACGACCAGAGGTCGAGACCCTCAATCGAGCGGCGCTCCTTGCCAAGGACGAACAGCGCCGATGAGCCATTGTCGGCGACGGTATCGGCGAAGCTGATCTTCCAGTCGGCGATGCGGCTGTCGACGATCTCGATCGCAGCCGCCACCTCGGCGATGGCGGCAAGCATTTCCGCTTCGCTGACCGCGCGTGCGGGCAGATCGGTGCCGATGATGATCGCGACCTCTGCCTCGGCCTTGGGCTGGAGCAATGTGGCGGGCGAGATGACGCCGCCATCGGGCACATCCATGTCGGCGAACAACACCCCGAAATCGGGTTGGTCGACGCCAAGCTGCGCCTGAACTGCCTTCGCCGTCAGGCCGACCTTGTGGCCGACGACTCGCCGGCCCATCGCTTCCCAGAAGCGCGTGTTGATGGTCTGCACGGCATAAGCGCCATCGGCATCGGTGGGGGCGAGGGCCTCGCGAAGCGGCGCGATGGCGCCTTCGGCATAAGCATTGCGCAGCCGCTGGGCGGCAGTGTCAAACTTCGACATTTGCAATCATCCAATCAGTTGCGCAGGAAATCGATCACCAGCCGGTTGAACTCGCCGGCATGTTCCCACTGGGCCCAGTGGCCGCACTGGTTGAAGATGTGCAGGCGGGAGTTGGGGATTCCGGCGATCAGACGCAGCCCGGTATCCATCGGAACCACCCGGTCCTGACGCCCCCAGATGATCAGCGTCTTTGCGGTGATCGAGGGCAGGCGCGGGCCGAAATCGGGGAACTGGCGCGGGTTGAGTTCCTGCGACTTGATGAAGTTTTCAAGGTGGTCGCGGCGCCCCAGCATATTGTCCAGGCGGGCCTGCAACAGATCGTCGGTCAGCACGCTCGCGTCGAACACGAACACATCGTTGAACTGCTTCAGGCTCTCGACCGATGGCGCACGATACAGCGCGTTGAGCAGCTTCAGCCCTTCGGTCGGCATCGGTGTGAACATGCTCGCCCCCCCGGTCCCGCCACCCATCAGGACCAGCTTGCCGAGCCGGTCGGGATAGGTGAGCGCAAACGCCGTTGCGCTGTGGCCGCCCATCGAATTGCCGAGGATATGGACCTTGGCGATATCCAGCGCGTCGATCAGCCCCTTGACGATGCGGGCGTTCAGATCGGAGCGCGAACCGGCATTGACGATGCTGTCGCTCTTTCCCCAGCCGGGGCAATCGATCAGCAGAACGCGATAGCCCGCCTCGACCAACTGATCGATGTTGCGATTGAAATTGGCCCAGCCGCTGGCACCGGGACCGGAGCCATGCAGCATGACCACGACCTCCTGGCCTTCGCCCAGATCGTTGTAATGGATGTTGAGATCGGCTTCGCCTTCGCGAATGGTGACGAAGCGGCTTGAGGTGGTTTCGTTGGCGATCATGATGATGGCTCCAATCGGAATGGGGTGAGGCGCGTCAGGCGCCGAGTGGCCGGGCGGAAAGCGCGCCAAATCCTGCGATCCATTCGGGGATCTCGCGATAATATCGATGCTCGGCGGCATAGGGGCCGTAGGTCGACAGCGCGGCAAAAGCCGCTGCCCAGGTCTTGACCTCATGCGCGGAGCGGCCCCCGATCATGGACAGCATTTCGGTGCCCAGCGTATCCAGTTCGGTCAGCTTTTGACCTGCCAGAATATCGAGGAAGCCGTTATCCCATGCAGGGTTGATCGGATAAAGGCTGGTCTGGTCCTCCACAAAGGCGCGGGCCGCGTTGATGACCCGATCGGTTCGCGCCGCGCGGGCCTCCGCGGTAAGGGTGCGGCCACCGCCCAACAGCCCTTCGCGCGCGTGTTCCGATGCCGTGGCATATTCGGGCACGGGCGGTTGATGCGAGAGGCCGCCAGAGCCGAGCAACAGCACCCGCTTGCCGGTGCCGTGTGCCCAGCGACCGATCGCTTCGCCCAGCGCCCGGGTGCGCCGGAAGGTGGGCAGCGGCGCACCGACGGCGTTGATGAAGATCGGAATGGTCGGCACCGTGTCGAGCCCGCCCAGCAGGAATTCCAGCGGCTGGGCAAAGCCATGATCGACCTGCATCCGGTGCGTGACGGCGACATCCACGCCATCCTCGATCACGGCGGTGGCGCAATCGAGCGCCAGGTCAAACGGCACGAGAATGTCGCCCGCGGCCGATCCGAAATCGCCGATCGCATGGGCGGCTGTGCCGATGCAGAAGGACGGCATCACGTCATAGAAGAAGCCGTTGAAATGATCGGGCGAGAACAAGATGATCAGTTCCGGCTGGAACGCCGCGATCCGTGCGCGGGCATCGGCGATCATCGAATTCACTTCGTCCAGCACCGGGCGCGGCGGATCGACAAAACCGACCAGCGGCGTGTGCGACAAGCATTGCAGCATGATATTGCTCATCGTGCGACCTGCTTGACCGCGCGGTCGGCCTTCGCCGGAGCGCGAACGGCCTTGGCTTGAGGTTTTTGCGCCTGCGCCGGCTGCTCGCGCAGGTGCAGCGCGGCGGCGAATTTCTCGATGGTTTCGCCGATCTGCTGCGGGGTGCAGGTTGCCCCGACGAAGCGATCCGGCCGCAGCAGCACAACTGATTCGCTGCGCCCGTCGAACCATTTCTGGAGCTTGCCACCGGTGTCGCCGATCAGCACATGATCGGGGCACATCGAGAGTTCATGAGCGAACTGGGTCTCGGGCACGGCACGGATCAGGCGGATGCCGAGTTGCGCGACGATCGCCTTGGCCGCCGGGGTCAGCCAGCGCTCGGGATCGGTGCCCCAGGCGATCAGCGCAAAGTTCGGGCCGATCACATCGTCGAGTTTCTGCTCGCAGTCGGCGGTATTCACCTCAGGCTGGGGGAACATGCGCCCGACCGGTGAGGCGTCCTCGAAGCCACGCGGATAGACCAGCGCGCCTTCGCGATAGCGCGGCATCGGCTTGAAGCGCATTTCCATGAAATAGCGCTTCACCGACGGGATCGCGCCGAGCGCCCAGGTCAAGGTATCGCGCAGCTTCACGACCACCGGATTGGTCGGCGAGAAGATCTTGCCCACGGTTTCCAACAGGTCGATCATTGCCTTGGCATGATCGCGGCGTTCGGCCTGATAGCTGTCGAGCAGCGCGTCGTCGGCCTGATCCTTGAGGACAAGCGCCAGCTTCCAGCCGAGATTGGCGGCATCGCGGATGCCGGTATTATAGCCCTGACCCTGCCACACCGGCATGATGTGTGCGGCATCGCCGGCCAGGATGATCCGGCCCTTGCGGAAGCTGTCTGCCAGGCGGGCATTGTGGGTGTAGACCCGCGCCCGGATGATATCGAGTTCGTCGGGATTGCTGACCACCTTGGCCAGCATCGCGCGCAGTTCGGGCGCGCCGACGATGTCGCCCGGTGCCTCGCCGTCCTTCAGCATGAATTCGAAGCGGCGCAGCCCGTGGGGGAGGGCGATCGAAACATAGGGCCGGGGCGGCGTGCAATGGAGATAGGAGCCCGGCGTGCCGAGCGGATCGTTATCAATATCGACCACGACCCAGCGATTGCTGTCAGTCGCGCCCTTGAAGCCGATGCCCAGCGCCTTGCGCGTGGCACTGGCACCGCCGTCACATGCGATGACATAGCGCGCGGAAATCTCGATCTTCTCGCCATCGGCGAGCGTAACCGATGCGGTGACGCCGCTGAATGTCTCGGTCAGTTCGTGAACATTGGCATCGAAGACCAAGCGGACATTCGGGAAGCGCCTCAGGCCGTTTGCCAGAACGCGATCGACCAGCGGCTGGATGAAGCCGTTGCGGCGCGGCCAGCCAAACTCGTCTGTATGCGGATCGAGCGACGCGAAAATGCGGCCTTTGGCGTTGGTGAAGTGCATCACCTGATGGGGATTGATATGGGGCAGCACCCGCTCGACCAATCCGGCGGACTGGATCGCGCGCAGCGTCTCATCGTCCATGCCAACGCCGCGGGGATAATCGATCAATTGGGGCAGACGTTCGAGGATCGTGACATCAAGGCCCTGAGCGCCGAGATAGTTTGCCAGCAGCAAGCCGACCGGACCGGCCCCGACGATGAGAACATCGTTGCGCGCTTTCAAGTTTCGCTCTCCACTCATACTCAATCCTCGTAGAAGCTGATGGTTACTCCGCGCTTCTGGTGTCGCGTTCGAGGTCATGGCGCCGACTATCGGGGCCGCCTCTGCCAATCGGATTGCGCTTCCGGACCCACGCAAAGCAAAGGCGATGACAATTTTGTGCACAGAGTGCACAAGGGGCTATGACCGAGACCGATGCGCGATATTCGCCGGTGCGCGCCCTTTCACGGGGCCTGGCAGTGCTGGCAGAACTCAACCGGTGTGGCCGGGCGAGCCCGGCGCAGATCGCTAAAACCACCGGCATCGATCGAACCACGACGTATCGGCTGCTCGAGACGCTGGAGCGGGATGGCTATGTCAGCCGCAGCCCCTCCGATGACCGCTATGTGCTCAACTCGGCAGTGCGTGCTTTGAGCGAGGGATTTAATGAAACCGACGCGGTGAGCCAGATCGTCGCGCGCGAACTGGGAATATTATTGGCGGACGTGCATTGGCCGTCCGATTTCATGACCTTTGAAATGGGGGAGATGATCATCCGCGAAACGACGCATCGTTTCAGTCCCTATTCGATCCATCGCGCGATGGTTGGACGGCCAAGACCGTTGCTGTTCAGCGCCGCCGGACGCGCGGTCCTTGCGGTAAGCCCGCCACGGGAGCGCGATGAAATGCTTTCGATTGCCGTTGAGACGGGCGCGCTGACCGGGAGCCAGGCGGAACTGCGCCTGATGGTCGCGCACCTGCTGAGCGATTACGAAAAGCGCGGCTATGCCTGGTCGGTCGGCGGCACGGAATCGCATATCAGCGCGATCGCTCTGCCCGTGATGCACGGGGCGCGTGTGGCGGGGGGGCTCAACATCGTCTTCTTCCGCAGTGCGCTGTCGATCGATGCGGCTGTCGCCCGTTTCCTGCCGGTCATGCGAGAGCGCGTCCGCGAGATAGAGCGGCAACTGATCGAAGGGGAGGCCGTTGACCCCAAGTCTTCTTTCGAAAGCTGAATGACGGCAATCGGGCCAGTCGGACGCGACGCAAGACACCGGCATATTGAAGGACTATCATCGAAACCGCGCCGCCTGCATCAAGGGCCGCAATATCTGGAAAAGCCCCTTCCGAAAGGAACGCACGCGGCATGACCCTGATCTCGGCGGCAGTCCTGCTCTTCTTTGTCATGGATGCGCTCGGCAACGTGCCGCTGTTCCTTTCGGCGCTTCGCCACGTCGATCCGGCCCGGCACCGGGCCATCATCGTTCGCGAAGTGCTGATCGCACTCGGCATCATGATCGTCTTTCTTTTCCTGGGCCAGTTCCTGCTCGACATGCTGCACGTGTCGTCGGCTGCCCTGACGGCGGCAGGCGGGTTCATTCTGTTGCTGATCGCAGTCCGGATGGTGTTTCCAACCAGCGAGCGCTCGCTGCGGGAAGAGGTGGAGGACGAGCCCTTCATCGTGCCGCTGGCGATCCCTTATACCGCGGGGCCATCGGTACTCGCCACCGAGCTGCTGCTAATGAGCCGGGAGCCCGATCGCTGGCTCACCTGGCTGGCCGCCGTCTTCCTCGCTTGGGCCGCCTCCGCGATCATCCTCTACTTCTCATCCGGCCTGCGCCGCTTGCTGGGCGAGCGCGGCCTGACCGCGCTTGAGCGGCTGATGGGCATGATCCTGGCCATTGTTGCCGTGGAGATGATGATGGCCGGCGTGGCTCAATATTTTCGCATGAATGCAGCCGGTTGAGATGAACGACGCGACCCAGAGCCCCGCTTTGTTTATCGGGCATGGCAGCCCAATGAACGCGCTCGAGCGCAACGGCTTTACCGAAGCGTGGAGCCTGCTCGGAAAACAATTGCCGCGCCCGCGCGCGTTGCTGGTCGTCTCGGCGCATTGGTATTTCGGGGCGACCGCCGTCACCGCGATGCCGCGTCCACGGACGATCCACGATTTCTACGGTTTCCCGCAGCCCTTGTTCGACTTCGACTATCCGGCACCCGGCGCCCCCGATCTGGCGCAGGAAGTGGCCGAAATGGTCAAGCCCGAATGGGTCGGGCTCGATCGGGATCAATGGGGACTGGATCATGGGACGTGGTCGGTCCTCACCCATCTATATCCCGAAGCCGATATTCCGGTCGTTCAGCTATCGATCAACGCGCTGCGCCCGCTGGAATATCATCTGGAACTGGGGGCCCGGCTGGCGCGGCTGCGCGACAGTGGGGTGATGATCGTCGCCAGCGGCAACGTGGTTCACAATTTGCGGCAGGTGCAGTGGAAACAGCCCAATGCGGCATTCGACTGGGCGGAGCGGTTTGACGATGCCGTGGTGGCGCAGATGGCGGATGCCCCGGGGGATATTCTCAAGGTGCTCGAGCATCCCGATTATGATCAGGCGGTGCCGACCCCCGATCATTTCGTCCCCTTGCTCTATCTTGCGGGATTGGCCGCAGCGGACGATCGGCCCACCGAGCCGATCGTCCGGGGCTATTCGATGGGCTCGATCTCGATGACCTGCCACGCCCTTGGCACCTGTCCGCCCATTGCGGTCGAAGCAAAGGATGCCGCACAGCTTCCGGGCGGCATCCCCGCCGATCAGACCAACAGCTAGTCTGAGGTCGCCCGGTCACGGGCTATTGCCCGGTGCGGCGTCCTTCCAGCGTCTTGACGACCATGTCATTGCCCTGTGCCCCTGCGACGGCCGCAGCCGATCGGCCGGACGCATCGAGCGCTTCAGCATCGGCCCCGGCCTTCAACAGCATCTCGATCTGAGCGGTTCGCGCAAAGAGCGATGCCATCATCAGGGCAGTCTGGCCCGATTTGTTGCGGGCGTTGACGTCGCATTTCTCGGTGAGCAGGCGCGCCGCCAATGCGTCATTGCCCTTGAAGGCAACGCCCATCTGCGCCGTGTTGCGCTGCTTCGCATCGGGCTTACACGCGTCTGCGCCCGCTGCGATCAGAACCTCTACCGCTTCGGCCTGGCCATTATAGACCGCCAGGATCAGCGGGGTGAAGCCGCGCTCGTCATAGCCGTTTACGTCCGCGCCAGCCTTGATCAGCGCCGGGATCAGGTCGGTCCTGCCCAGCTTGGCCGCGTCGGACAGGAGCACCTGCCGCCGTTCTGGCGGCGGCAGGTCCTGCGAAGGCATCGGGGCTGTTGCCAGCCCCGATGCGATGATGAGTGAGAAGATCACTCTTTGCCTGCGTACCGTGCGTCGACCGAAGCCGCATATTCAGAAATGGCGCGGTCAACCTCTGCCATCGGCACCTTGATCGCCTTGGCAATGCGGGTGCCCAGATCGCGATCCGCCTGCGTGAAATAGCTGGTCATGATCACCTTGGTGCGCATCGACGTGACGGCATTCAGGTCACCGGAAAGGTTCTTCACCAGATCCGTCTTGTCCGCAGCCGACAGGGCACGGTAGAATTTGCCTGCCTGATCGAACGGTTCGGTCTTGGAGATCGGCGCGGTCTGAACGATCGCATCGATCTTGTACGGCGTCGGCGCGAAGCTCGGGTCAACCACGGCCTTGGTCCCGACCGACGGGAAGTAGTTCACTTCCTTGGTGTCCGTCGCGGCGTCCATCTGGCCGTCCTGATAGTTGTTCACCACCGGCACGCGCGGACGATTGACCGGCAGATCCATGACATTGGCGCCGATGCGATAACGCTGGGTGTCCGAGTAAGAGAACAAGCGACCCTGCAACATGCGATCGGGCGAAGGCTCGATGCCCGGCACCAGATTGGCGGGCGCGAACGCCGATTGCTCGGTGTAGCGGAAGAAGTTTTCCGGCACTTCGTTCAGCGTCATTTCGCCGATCTTGCGGAACGGCACGTCGAGCCACTCCTTGGTATCGTCGAACCCGTTATAGTTGAGCTTGCCGATTTCCTCTGCCGTCATGGTCTGAACCATCAGATCCCAGGTCGGGAAATTGCCACGCGTGATTTCGCCGTACAGATCGTCGGTCAGATAGTTGAACGGTGCCTTGTTGGCGGCATTACCATTCAGGCTCTTGACGCCCTGACGGCTGATCCAGCGGAACTTGGCGAACACGGTCTCGCCTTCATTGTCGACCAGCTTGAACGCGTGAACGCCATTGCCGTCCATCGTGCGATAGGAAGCCGGGGTGCCCAGGTTCGAATAGACATGCACCAGCATGTTGGTCGCCTCAGGGGTGTTCGAGAAGAATTCGAACGAGCGGCTCGGATCCTGCTTGTTGGTCACCGGCGAAGGCTTGAGCGAGTGGATCATGTCCGGGAACTGGATCGCGTCGCGGATGAAGAAGATCGGCAGGTTGTTGCCTACCAGATCCCAATTGCCCTGATCGCTGTAGAATTTGACCGCAAAGCCGCGCGGATCGCGCAGACCCTCGGGCGAGCCCGCCGGGTGGATCACGGTGGAGAAGCGCACGAACACCGGCGTTTCCTTGCCAATCTGGCCGAAGAGCGACGCCTTGGTCACGTCCGAAAGGTCGGCGGTTGCGCGGAACACGCCCGCAGCGCCGGTGCCACGGGCGTGGACAACACGCTCGGGCATACGCTCACGATCGAAGCGGGCCAGCTTTTCGATGAGAGTCACGTCTTCCAGCAGGACCGGGCCGTGATCGCCTGCGGTCAGCGAATTGCGGTTCGAGCCAATGGGCGCGCCATTGTCGCGGGTCATCTGCTTGGGCGTGGTGCCTTCCTTGGCAATCAGTGAAGGTGTCGCAGGGCCGGCCAGCGGCGCGGCCACAGTCGTCATGCGCGATTCGACCTGCGTTTCGGCTGACGTCTGTGCCTGCGCAGTTACCGACGGCATCGTTGCTGCGGCGGCCAAAAGTATCCATTTACGAGGGCGCATTTTGTTCTTTCCTGTCAGAATGTTCTAGTGCGTTTCACTTCGTCCTTTCATTCGGGCGTGGCAATTTGACATTCTTGGTCACAGTGATCGAGAGATATGCGCTTGCGGTTGCCGGTAAGGCAGACGATGCAACGCCGCTTCCGAGCGGCATCAAGCCGCTCAGACCAATGGTCAGTTTATCGCTTTTTGAGGTGGATCGGTGAGGCATTTTTTAACCGGTTGCATTTCCGCGTTCCGGGGATCGTCAGGCCTGAACGAGCGGCCTGAGCGCTTTGTCCCCATCTTCCAGCATCCGGCGGGCAATTTCTTCTTCACCCAGGATCACGCGATCCGCGCCACGTGACGCCAGATGCGCCGAACCGGAATCCAGATGGGCGCGGGCAAGAATGCGCAGATCGGGATTCTCACGTCGAGCCGCGGCGATAATCTCACCCGCCTCAAGCGCGCTCGGGATGGCAGCCAGCAGGCGCGTTGCCGACGTCACGTTCGCAGTACGAAGCACGTAGGGGTCGGCCGCATTGCCCTGCACAACCGTCAGCCCCGATGCGCGCGCAGCCTCCGCACGTTCCAGATCGCCCTCGATAACCACGAGCGGCGCGCGATCAGACAGCAAGGCAGTCGCAACATAGCTCCCGACGCGGCCATGGCCGACCAACACGGTGTGCCCGGTTTCGGTGACCACGACCGGACAATCATCGCCGCTCTGGCCGCCTTTATCGCTCCCGCTCCACTTGGCCCCCAATGCGAATACGAAGGGATTGAGGAAGATCGAGACGATCGCGCCGGCGAGAACCAGGTCGCGCCCTTCGGTGGGCAGCAAATCGAGTTCGAGCCCGAGGTTCATCAGGATGAACGAGAACTCGCCGATCTGCGCAAGGCTGGCGGCAATCAACAGCGCCGCACGATGGGTTTTGCCAAAGGCGCGGACGATCGCATAAGCTGCGAGCGATTTGCCGACGACGATGATCAGCACGGTTGCGGCAACATGCAGCGGTTCGCGCAGCAGGACAGCCGGATCGAACAACATGCCGACCGAGACGAAGAACAACACGGCGAACGCATCGCGCATCGGCAGTGAATCGTCCCCGGCCTGCTGGCTCAGCTCATCGTTCACTATTCCCTAGATGGTTTTCACTCCGGGCGTGCAGAATATTGCGCTATAATTTCGCAGGAACCTGTCGCCCCGTCGCCAGTTTTGCCCGGCATGGTCACCGCTGCATCCCCCCATCGAGAGCACTCAACCGTCGCGCGAGCGGCCCCGCTCGTGTTCGCGATATTGCAGATTCTGGTTCCGATCCTGCCATCTTTGGGGTTCGGCCAGCCGATCGGCGACCAATCGGATAGCGTCAGGACGCTGATAACCCCGGCAGGCTGGGCCTTCTCGATCTGGGGCGCGCTATACACAGGCTCGCTGGTGTTCGCCGTATATCAGGCGCTGCCCGCCCAGCGCGACAACACCCTTCTCGCGCGCATCCGGTGGCCAGCAGCGGGCGCGTTCCTCGGTAACGCGGTCTGGGCATTATATACGCAAAGCTTCGGGCTCAGCGCGGTGTCCGCCGTGATCATCCTCTGCACGCTGATTTGCTTGCTGCGCATCGTGCGCGTTTTTGCCGCATGGGACATCCCTTTCTCGGCTGGCGAGCGGTGGTGCGCTTTCCTGCCGTTGAGTGCGCTGGCAAGCTGGCTGACGGTGGCATCGGTGGTGAACATTGCGGCTTCGCTGCGATATCACGGCGTTGAGGGCGGGAACCTGACCGCGATCATCAGCGCCAGCGTCGTGCTCGTGGCCGGCCTGATTGCCGCCGCAGCGCTGATCAGCGCGCGGGGCAATCTGCCATATGCGCTTGTTTTTCTATGGGCCTTGTCCGCGATTTACGCCGCCGGTGGTGCGCGCGCCGCGCCGGTTGCTGCTGCCGCGGGCATCGCCGCATTGCTTGTCATCGCGGGCGCCCTCATCGGCTGGCGACGCAGCGGTGCAGCGTCCGCCACAGTCCGGCGCGCCCCGAGCGCGAGCTACTGACCGAACCGCCGACTGCGCCGATCTGACCAGCGTGTTTGGCCAGTAGCTTCGACGAAGCGGCGCCCATCTGGATGCGGGTGGAGATGAACGCCATCTCCACCCGTCCAATCAGCCATTCAGAATGTTCTTATAGACCTTCCCGTTCTTCATGATGACGGCAAGGTTGCGCTCATAATCCTTGATCAGGTCGATATCCTGCGTCGGATCGCCGTTTACCAGCAGCATGTCTGCCCATGCGCCCTTCTGGAGCACGCCGAGTTTCGCTTGCTTGTACGGGTTGCGCTCGCCGCTCAGGGCAAACAGCTCGCAATTGCCTGACGTGGCGATCTGAAGCGCGCCGGCATTGCCGAATACGCGGGCGAAGCGCGTCAGCAGCACCGGCTGGTTTTTCGTGCCTTCCGGCTGGAACAGCAGGTCGGTGCCGAATGCCACGCGCGTGCCGGTAGCCTTTGCCCAGGTCGCGACGCGATCCCAGTGGCTGGTCGGTTCCGCCTTGGCGATCTGCTCGGGCGTCAATGGATTGTCGCCTGCCTGGAAAGGCTGGATGCTGAGCCATGCGCCTTTGTCCGCCATCAGCTTCAGGGTCGGCTGATCCGCCATGTGACCGTGTTCGATCGACAGCACGCCCGCATTGACCGCGCGCCGGATGCCCTCGACGGTATAGACATGTGCGCAGACGTAGGTGCCCCAATCCGTCGAGGCCTGCACGGCCGCGCGGATCTCGTCAGTCGTGTACTGCAGCGTGTCGATCGGATCGGAATCGGAGATCACGCCGCCGCCCAGCGCGAGCTTGACCTGGCTGGCCCCGCGCTTGAACTGCATGCGAACCGCAGCCTCTACTTCTGCTGCGCCGTTCGCGATCGTGAAGGCACCGATCTGCTCGAACCATGATGGCGTGCCGCCCAGCGATACGGGGCGATCATAAGCGGCGCCAAAATCGCCATGCCCGGAGGTTTGCGAGATCAGTGCGCCGCTGGGATAGACGCGGGGGCCGGGGATCGCGCCTCTGTCGATCGCCAGTTTCAGGCCAAAGGTCGGCCCGCCGGTGTCGCGGATCGTGGTGAAACCGCGCATCAGCGTCCGCTCCGCCTCGGCGACTGCATTGGCATACATCAGGCCGGTATCCGCCGCCTGCATGTTCGCCATGGTGTTGGGCGCGAAGGTCATGTGCCAATGCGCGTCGGTCATTCCCGGCATCAGCACGCGGCCGGCGCCATCGATGACCTGTGTGCCCTCGGGCGGCGAGATCGCACCCGCTGCAACCTCCGCAATCTTGTCGCCGATCACCAGCAGATTGGCGTTCCGCACGCGGCCGTCCACGCCATCGAACAGCCGGACGTTGTTGAAGAGGGTGGCGGGGGGCGCCTGCGTCTGATGGGCGCGAGCGACCGCCGGCACCGACACGGCACAGGCTGCGGAGGCGATAAAGGTACGGCGCGAAAGAGCGGGGGTTTTCGGAGTCAGCACGACGGTCTCTCCTCGGTCGAGTTTTTCCAGCAACATCTGCATGTTGCCCGACTGCGCCGGCCTTCAGGAGCATGGTCGACGACTCCCGAAAACGCGGCGACGACATGTTTGGGTAAGCCTGATTTAGGCATTTGCATATCTGCTTCTATTGGAAATCACGCGCTTCGGATCAGGCAGTGAAACGGTCTTCGCCGCCGACGACGGTACGGACGACGCCGATCTTGTCGATTTTGGACGGATCGACCGCAAGCAGGTCCTCGCTCAGCACCACAAAATCCGCGAGTTTGCCCGGCACGATCGAGCCAAGTCGTTCTTCCTGGAAGCCGGCATAGGCATTGGCGCGGGTATAGGCCGTGAGCGCCTCGGCGACGCTGATCTTCTGTTCCGGCACGAAGCCGTTAGGATTCTTGCCATCGGTGGTCTGGCGCAGCACGGCGGCGTGGATGCCGACCAGCGGATCGAGCGGCGCGACCGGCCAGTCCGAACCCAGGGTCACGCAAGCCTTGGCATCCAGCAGCGAGCGTAAGGCCCAGCTCAGATGCAGGCGTTCCGGGCCGAGCGGTCCGGCGGCCCAGCGGCCATCGTCGATCGCATGATAAGGCTGCATCGAAGCGATGACGCCCTGTTTGGCGAAGCGCGGAACCTCGTCCTCGGCAAGATGCTGGACATGCTCGATGCGGAAGCGGCGATCGCGCGCGCCGTTCTTGCGGGCGACCTCGGCATAAATGTCCAGAACGCGCCCGATCGCCTGATCGCCAATCGCATGACAGGCGACTTGGAGGCCGGCGCTGTCCGCACCCGCAACCCATTCCTGGACCTTCTCGAACGCATGGATCGCGATCCCGTGATTCTGGGGCTCGTTCGCATAGCCGTGACGCATCAGCGCGGTGCGCGATCCGAGTGCGCCGTCGGTCAGCACCTTGGTGCCGCCCCAGCGCAGCCAGTCATCGCCGCGGCCCTCTTGCTTTATGATCGCCGCGAGCTTCGCCCAATCCTCCAGCGGCACCATCGAATAGAAGCGCATGTTGCGGTCGCCCGCCTGATGCAAACGGCGCATCGCATGGAAGGTCTGCCAATCGAGATCGGTGCCGTGCGCCTGGGTGACTCCGCGCGACAGGCCCTTCTTGATGCCCAGACGGATCGCAGCGTCGATCTCGGCGTGCGATGCAGGCGGGATCAGCCGCCGCACGAGATCCTGGGCGTTGTCGCGCAGGATGCCGGTGGGCTCGCCCTTGGCATCCCGAACGATCACGCCACCGGCCGGATCGGGCGTGTTGCGATCGATCCCGGCAAGGCGGAGCGCCAGCGAGTTGGCGAAAATCTGGTGACCGTCGGTGCGCGTGAGCGCGATCGGCACGTCGGCCGTATGCGCATCGACCCATGCCGCGGTCGGCAATTCTCCACCCCAGCGCTCGGCATCCCATCCGAACGCTTGCAGCCATGCGCCCTTGGGCAAAGCGCGGGCACCGGCGGCGATCATGTCGATAAACTGCCTGGGGGTCGCCGCTTCCAGAAGCGGGATGCGCACCAGCATCAGCGAGCCTTCGGTGAAGTGCGTGTGGTTATCCATGAAGCCCGGGACGACATGCGCGCCGGCGAGATCCACGACCCGCGTTCCGGGTACCATCAGCGCGCGCACCGCCGATGCGCCAACCGCCGCGATACGACCGCCGGAAATGCCGATGGCGTCAGTATAGGGAGCGCGCTTTTCGCCCCTCCAGATGCGACCATTGAGATAGGCTGAATCGAGCGTGCCGCGCGTGAGCAGGCCCGATGCCATGCTCGCCTGAAACGGGGTGATCGCCCAGGTGCACAGCGCACCGCCGATGATTGCTCTGCGGGTTGTCTTCACGCTTCATTCTCTCCGTGAATTGCTGCTCGCCGGTCTCTGCGCCGACTCTACAGGCCTGATGTCTGCGGCGGCACCCTTCTTCTTGTGAACCAGGTCGGAGCTGCGGACAGGCAAGCGTAACAGTGCGATTGGGGCCGGACCAATATCGCTATCGTCTTGAAGCGATACCCGCGAGGTATTTTGTTTGGCTTTTGAGGGTGCCAACCAGACCGCGCGGCCCCCGTGGGAATTGCCTCGAGCCTTGCGTGAGGCGAATCCCGCAACATGATATTTCCGTTCAAATTGCCAGCTTGGGTTTCCGGGCTGTCGAGGGTTTCTCGGCATCGGTACAGGCATGCGGCTGTTGCGACAAAAGCGAGTCGAGCAACAAGCCGCGCGTCGGCGAATTATACCTCAGGGGTATTGGCGGGATACCAACTCGGTCTTTGCGGTGGGGCGGTCGTCGCAGTTAGCGTCTTCGGACATGCATATGAACGGTGCGCCAAAGCGCCGTCGGGGCTGAAATTGGCGCTTGCAGGAGCGTTTTCGACTTTCAAAGGGGAGGTTATCATGTTGTCGACACATGTCGGTCGTTTACTCATCAGTTCGGCTATCGGGGCGCTCATCAGCACCCAGGCAATGGCGCAGTCAGAGCCCGTGGCCGCTACGCCGCAAGCATCCAACGAAACAGCCGATGCGGAGCAAGAGGGCGGACTGGCCGAGATCGTGGTCACTGCGACCCGCCGGCCCACTTCCGAAATGAAAACGCCGATCTCGCTGGCCGTAGTAAGCGGTGCCATGATCGAGGAGCGTAACCTTACCAGTCTTGGCGATCTGTCCGCGACGGTTCCAAGCCTTCAGATCGGCACCGGCCAGCCTGCCGATGCGATCTTCATCCGCGGCATCGGGTCGGGCTCCGATCGCGGCTTCGAACAGTCGGTCACCTTGTTCCTCGATGGCGTGTATCTGCCGCGTTCGCGCCAGTATCGCGCCGCCTTCCTCGATGTCGAGAATGTGCAGGTTCTTCGTGGACCGCAGGCATTGCTCTATGGGCTTAACGCGACGGCAGGGACGATCGTCGTCAATTCCGCCTCGACCCGCCCGGGCGATGCCAGCTTTGTCAACGTGCTCGGTCAGTATGAGACCATTTACGGGCGCGGCACCGGACAGATCGTGTTCGGCGGCTCCATCGGCGACGATATCGGCGTGCGCATTGCCGCGCGCTATACGGACGAGCCAAACGGCCAATATTTCAACACCACCACGGGCAAGAAGGAAGGTGGCGAACGCGAAGGGACGATCCGCGGGACACTCGTTTACGAGCCCAGCACGGATCTGACGTTCACCGCCAAGCTCACTTATTCCGACTATGACCGTGAGGGCGGATTGGGCGAATGCTTCAATCATCCGCGTGCGGCGCTGTCGACGGTGACGGTCGGCAAATGTGATGGCGTGCTCGATTTCCGGCGCCAGACCGGGGGGCTCGAATTGCTCTCGCAGGTGACCGGCAACCAGGACATGTATTTCAAGCAGAACCTGCTGATCGGCTCGGCCACGCTGGAATATCGCACGGGCGGCCACGACATCACCGCAGTGCTGGGCTATTCGCGGACCCGCTCCTCGTCGGCGTTCGACGTCGCCAATATCGGCGTGCCATTGTTCTCGAACTCGGCGGTCGAGAAGCACGATGAATATACCGGCGAGCTGCGCATCGCATCGGACGACACTGCGCGCTTCTCTTATCTGGCGGGTGCATTCTTCGGCTATCAGGAGCTGCATCAGGAGATCCCGACGGCGACCACCCTGTTCCTGCCGGCGGCCAAGGCCTTCCCGGGGAGCGATTCCA
Source organism: Sphingomonadales bacterium (assembly GCA_004173185.1). Taxonomy (GTDB): domain Bacteria; phylum Pseudomonadota; class Alphaproteobacteria; order Sphingomonadales; family Sphingomonadaceae; genus Sphingomonas. Next base: position 82,682 of record SEFZ01000008.1, read on the forward strand.
CCACCACGACGATTTCGCCCTACATCACTGGCACGTTCAAGTTCACGGATACCGTCCGTATTTCGGGTGGCGTGCGCTATAGCCACGACAGCAAGGACGCGACGCGCTTTGTGACGCTTTGCAACCGGCTGATCCCAAGCGCCGGCGCTTTGACCCACACCGATGGCGGGCCGACCGCGAACTGCGGTGTTTCGTTCCCGAGCCAGCCGGGCAGCTACGCGCTGCCGACCTTCAAGTCCGGTAACTTCATGCCGGAAGCGACGCTGTTCTGGGATTTCTCGCCTAGCTCGCTGGTGTACCTCAAGGCCGGCCAGAGCGTGAAGTCGGGCGGCCACACCCTGGGCAGCAGCGTGGCAAGCGCCGATCTGCTGGCTTATGGCGACGAGAAGGCGCGGACCTTCGAACTCGGCCTCAAATCTCGCCTGTTCGACAATCGGCTGTTCTTCCGGGCGTCTGCTTTCTACAGCAAATATGACGATCTTCAGGTGAACTCGTTCATTCTGGCGGGCGGAAGCGTGCTGGCGGCAATCACCAATGCCGGCGCTTCGCGCTCATATGGGCTTGAAACCGACATTGATTTCGCGCCGACGAACTGGTTGACGCTCAGCTGGTCGAACGCGCTGCTGGACAGCAAGTACACCGATTACGAGAATGGCGCGTGCGGCGTTGGCCAGGTTCCCAACACTGCCTTGCGCGCGTGCCGCAAGACGGGTCAGAACACGCCGTTCGCGCCCAATTATTCGGGTAGCGTGAGTGCAAATGTGAAGGTGCCAGTTCGTGACAATGTCGAAGTGTTCGGCGGCGGCACATGGGCGTATAGCGACTCCTACTTCGCTGAAAATACGCTTGATCCCTTTGTCGCTCAGGGTGCCTATAGCACCTTCGATGCCCGTCTCGGCGTTGGCGGTGTCGACGGCAAATGGTCGCTTTCGGTCATCGGCAAGAATTTGAGCAACGAACGCATTCTGGGTTCGAGCCAGTCGATCGGCATCCAGGGCCTTGGTCATCTGAAGGCCCCGCGGACCGTGACGCTCCAGTTCACCAAGAACTTCTAAGACGACAGGTTTCGGGGCCGGACATGGGTTCGGCCCCGAACCTTCAGCTCTCGATGCCGGATATGCTAGCCGGTGGACCGCGATCCGGCGGCTAGCTGACGAAGCGCTTCGGGGATCGCATAGCCCCATTCCACATAGGTTCGTACGATGATGCTGGCGAACAGTTCCAGCTCAGGATTGTGATCGCCCACGCGCTGGCTCATGATGATCGGCGACGTGACATGCTCCGCAATGTCCATGTAGCGAACGTCCGCGACGCGCGACATGCCGACAGATTCGGGCACGATGCAGATACCCTCTTCCGCCGCCACAAGACCCACGGCGATCTGAAGTTCGCGGGCTTCGTGCGCAACCCGCGGCTCCTGGCCGTAATCGCGAAATATCGACAGGACCTGATCGGCATAGCTCGGCCGGGGTGAGCGCGGGTAGACGATCAACGGCTCTTCGGCGAGGCGGGCCAGCGAGATCGGCTGGGTCTCCTTGGCGAGCGGGTGCCCGCTGGCGACGGCCGCCACGAGCTTTTCCTCACGCAACACCGTGCGTCGTACCGACGCGTCCTCGAACCGGATACGGCCGAAGCCCACATCGATGCGGCCCTCTTTCAACGCCGTGATCTGGTCGAGGCTCACCGTTTCGATCAGGCCGAGATCGACCTTCGGCGCCTCGGCGCGGAACTGGCGGATGAGGGTCGGCAGCCGGGCGTAGATCGTCGATGCGACAAAGCCGACGTTGAAGCGACGGCGCTCGGTCGAGATGGCCTGGCTCATCATCGTCCGCATGTCTTCGACTCGCCCGAGGATCTGCACCGCCTGCTCGCGAAACAGCACGCCCATAGGCGTAAGGCGCAACGGCCTTTCCCGCCGATCCAGCAATTCGGCCCCAAGTTCGGCTTCGAGTAGCTGAATCTGCCGGCTGAGAGGCGGCTGCGCTATATGGAGTCGCTCGGCGGCGCGCGTGAAATTGCGCTCGTCGGCGACCATCATGAAGTAGCGCAGCTGGCGAAGGTCCATTGGATACCTATACGGTATACGGAGAGATTTTCAACATTGTTGCATATTCCACTTCTGTGGTGGGAAATTGCACGCCTTGCGCAATACCGTGAGTCAATGCGCGGCTTATTCATACCCTGAGAGTATTATCGCATGACCTAATTGATCTTAGCCGGGGAGGGTCGGATGGCCTAGATTGTGTGAAAGCAATTTGGAGAGGTTGCCATCCATGGCCAACACAGTCGAGATTGAGTGCCTTTTGTTGGATCTGCCGACGATCCGGCCGCACGTCTTGGCGATGGCGACCATGTATCGGCAATCGATCGTATTGGTTCGCGTGCGCTGTGCCGATGGCATTGAGGGCATTGGCGAAGGAACCACCATCGGCGGCCTGAGCTACGGCGATGAGAGCCCCGAGGGCATCAAGCTCGCCATCGACACCTATATCGCGCCTGTCCTTCTCACTTGTGACCTGACCAAGGTCGCGCAGACGATGGCGAAGGTTCGTCGCTACGTTGCCGGCAACCGGATCGCCAAATGCGCGGTAGAGACGGCCTTGCTCGATGCGGCCGGCAAGCGCGCGGGCCTTCCGGTTTCGGAACTGATCGGCGGAGGCCGGGTGCGCGACACCCTCCCGGTGGCATGGACACTCGCCAGCGGCGACACGGCGCAGGACATCGAAGAGGCCGAGGCGATGCTGGCACAGGCGCGGCACCGCATTTTCAAGCTCAAGATCGGCAAGCGCGATGTGAAGGCGGATGTCGCCCATGTCGCCGCGATCAAAAAGGCAGTCGGCGATCGCGCCAGCGTGCGGGTCGACGTCAATCAGAACTGGGATGCGATCCAGGCCGATATCGGCATGGGTATGCTGGCCGATGTCGGCGTCGATCTGGTCGAGCAGCCCATCGCGCGTTCCGCCACCAAGGCCATGACGCGGCTGTCGGCGCGGCACGCCATCCCGATCATGGCGGACGAGTCGCTCCACGGACCGGAAAGCGCGTTCGTGCTGGCGGCGGCGGGCGCGGCGCGCGTCTTCGCGGTCAAGATCGCGCAATCGGGCGGGCTCCATCCCGCGCATGACGTGGGCCGGATCGCCGATGCGGCCGGCATTGGCCTGTATGGCGGAACGATGCTGGAAGGTGCGGTTGGCACGGCTGCCTCCGCACACCTGTTTGCCACCTTCCCGCAGCTCGCCTGGGGCACCGAGCTCTTCGGCCCCTTGCTCCTCACCGACGATATCCTGACCGAACCGCTGCACTACGCCGATTTCTCGCTCGTCGTGCCTACCGGCCCCGGGCTCGGCATTACGCTGGATGCGGACAAGGTCGCCCATTTCCGCCGGGACCGCGCAGGCCCCATTCTTCACGCAGTTTCCGGGAGCGCATGAGATGCTGTTCAAGGTCGAAATGGATGTGAACATTCCGCTGGGCTTCGATGAGGTCCAGGCCGCGAAGCTCAAGGCGGCCGAAAAGGCCCGTTTTCAGGAGCTGCAGCGCGCCGGCACCTGGCGGCACATCTGGCGAGTCGTTGGCCAATATTCCAACGTCAGCGTGTTCGATGTCGAGTCCAACGCGGATCTCCACGACATACTCATGAGCCTTCCGCTTTACCCTTTCATGACGATCAGAGTGACTGCGCTGTGCCGGCACCCATCGTCGCTGCACGACGACGATCGCTGATCGGCGGCCCCGCAAACACTTCAGGAGAGAGACGTTGGACATTAGCTTTGTAAAGACGCCGCAGGTTCAGAACCTGCTCGATCGCCTCGCTGGCGTGGAATCGGCTGAGGGCGATCCCCGGTTGAAGGCGATCATGCGCGACCTGATCGAATCGCTGATGACGTTGATCGTGCGGCACGACATCTCGGAAAGCGAAGTGTGGACCGCCGTCTCGTTCCTGCAAAACGGCGCGGGCGAACTCGGGCTGATCATGCCGGGCGTCGGCCTTGAGCATTTCATCGACTTGTACCTGGACGCCAAGGATGCCGAGGCCGGCGTTACCGGTGGCACCCCGCGCACGATCGAGGGGCCGCTTTATGTCGCAGGCGCGCCGCTGGTCGAGAATGACGCGAGCCTGTCTTCGGACCCTGACGATACCGACACGCTCTATATGAGCGGCGTGGTGCGCGGCCCGAACGGCGAGCCGGTGGAGAATGCCACCGTCCATGTCTGGCATGCCAATTCCAAGGGCTTTTATTCGCATTTCGATCCGACCGGCGAGCAGACGCCGTTCAACAATCGCCGCCGCATCAAGCCCGGCGCGGATGGCCGCTATTCGTTCAACAGCAAGATGCCCAACGGCTACAGCGTCCCCCCGGGCGGCGCGACGGACGTTCTGATGTCGGCGCTGGGGCGTCACGGCAATCGGCCGGCGCATGTCCATTTCTTCATCGAAGCGCCGGGCTATCGCAAGCTCACCACGCAGATCAATTTCGGCGACGATCCCTTCGCCGCAGACGACTTTGCCTTTGCGACGCGCGAGGGGCTGCTCCCCGTGCCGAACCGGCAGGGTGACACTGCGCACATCGCATTCGATTTCGAACTGCAGCGGGCAGACGACAAGGCGGATGAGGACTTTTCGAGCCGCGCCCGCCTCAGCGTCGACTGACACCACCGGACAGGAGAGCGCATATGACCTCGCTTCGCGAACGTCTCGAAACCGCCGTGGTGGACGACGCCGAAACCGGTGTGTTCCGGTGTCGCCGGGATGCCTTCACCGATCCCGACCTGTTCGAACTCGAGATGACGCACATCTTCGAGGGGAATTGGGTGTATCTCGCGCATGAGAGCCAGATCCCGGAGAATAACGACTATTTCACTACGTGGATTGGTCGCCGGCCGATCATCATCACCCGCGACAAGACGGGTGAGCTGCACGCCGTCATCAACGCCTGCGCACATCGCGGCGCAATGCTGTGCCGGCGCAAGCATGGCAACAAGGGCAGCTTCACTTGCCAGTTCCACGGCTGGACGTTCAACAATGCGGGGCGCCTCCTCAAGGTCAAGGACGGCAAAACCGGCGATTATCCCGCCGCGTTCAACACCGAAGGCTCGCACGATCTGACCAAGGTTGCGCGGTTCGAGAATTATCGCGGCTTCCTGTTCGGCAGCCTCAATCCCGATGTGCAGAGCCTGGAGGATCATCTCGGCTCCACCCGCGCCGTGATCGATCAGATGGTCGATCAGGCGCCGGACGGTATCGAGGTGCTGCGCGGCAATTCCTCCTACCAATATGACGGCAATTGGAAGCTCCAGATGGAGAATGGCGCGGACGGCTATCACGTCAGCGCGGTCCACTGGAATTATTCGGCGACGACCGGGCGCCGCAAGGAAGAGGGCACCAAGGCCGTCGATCCCGATGGCTGGTCGAAGAGCGTCGGCGGCGTTTACGGGTTCGATAACGGCCACATGCTGTTGTGGACGCGCCTGCTCAACCCCGAAGTGCGCCCGGTCTATGCGCATCGCGAGGAACTGGCCGCGCGGCTGGGCGAGGAGCGCGCTGGCTTCATCGTCGATCAGACGCGCAATTTGTGCGTCTATCCCAACGTCTATCTGATGGATCAGTTTTCGACGCAGATCCGCGTCATCCGTCCGCTCAGCGTCGATCGCACCGAAGTGACCATCTATTGCTTCGCGCCGAAGAACGAACCGAGCGCCGAACGCACGTTGCGCATCCGGCAATATGAGGATTTCTTCAACGTCAGCGGCATGGGTACGCCGGATGATCTCGAGGAATTCCGCTCGTGTCAGGTCGCCTATGACGGCGCTGGCGATCTGTGGAACGATCTGAGCCGCGGTGCCAATCACTGGATACACGGTCCGGATGACAATGCGCGCGCACAGGGTTTCGAACCCATGCTCAGCGGCGACCGCAGCGAAGATGAAGGGCTGTTCGTCCGTCAGCACGAATACTGGGCGCAGACGCTGCTGGCCGCGCTCGACAAGGATGTCGGCCAAGGCGAAGCGGGCCGCGCGCCCGCCCCCACTCCGGCCAGCGCGGAGGTCGCGGCATGACCCTCGCATATCAGCAGGTGGTTGATTTCCTCTACCGCGAGGCGCGGTTGCTCGACGATCGTCAGTGGGACGAATGGGTGGAATGCTATGCACCCGAAGCGGTGTTCTGGATGCCGGCCTGGGACGATGATGATCGTCTGGTCGAGGATCCCGAGCGCGATATCTCGTTGATCTATTATGCCAATCGCGATGGGCTCGAAGATCGCGTGTTCCGGATAAAGACCGAGCGTTCCGGCGCGACGATGCCGGAGCCGCGCACAAGCCACAACATCGCCAATGTCGAGATCATCGCTGCAGAAGCGAACCGGATCGAGCTGCGCTTCAACTGGCACACGCTCAGCCATCGCTACCAGGAGACGCTGAGCTTCTACGGCACCTCCTTCTACACGCTCGACACTGCGGGTGCTGCGCCCGTCATCGTCAACAAGAAGGTCGTGCTGAAGAACGATTTCATTCGCCAGGTGATCGACGTCTACCACGTCTGACGTCGGCCGGCCGAGAGGATGCCATGAGCTACCAGATCGCACTCAATTTCGAAGACGGCGCTACCCGCTTCATCGACTGCAATGCAGGCGAGAAGGTGCTGGACGCGGCGTTCCGCCAAAAGATCAACCTGCCGATGGATTGTTCGGACGGGGTCTGCGGAACGTGCAAGTGCCGCTGCGAGCAGGGCGATTATGAACTCGGCGACGAATATATCGACGATGCCCTGACGGCGGACGAGGCGGCCGAAGGGCTGGTGCTTACCTGCCAGATGCAGGTCTCCTCCGATTGCGTCATCGCGGTTCCGGTGCCGTCCTCGGCGTGCAAGCTCAAGCCGGCGGAGCATCAAGGCGTCGTCGCCTCGGTCGAATTGGTGTCCGACAGCACGATCATCCTGAAACTGCGGCCGGACAATCCCGCGGCGATCACCTTCCTGCCGGGACAATATGTTAATCTGACCATCCCCGGCACCGCGAAGCATCGCGCCTATTCGTTCAGTTCAAAGCCCGGCGCGGACGAGGCGTCGTTCCTGATCCGCAATATTCCGGGCGGCGCGATGAGCGGCTGGTTGGCCGAGACGGCGCAGCCGGGCGACCGCGTGACCTTTGTCGGGCCACAGGGCAGCTTCTTCCTGCGCACCGTCGATCGGCCAGTCGTGATGCTGGCCGGGGGCACCGGGTTGGCACCGATCCTGTCGATGCTGGAAGTGCTCGCCGATACGGGCACCGATCAGCCGATCCATCTGATCTATGGCGTGACCGGCGATGGCGATCTCGTGGAGATCGATCGGGTCGAGGCATTGGCCGCCCGCCTGCCGCGCATGACCTGGGCATCGTGCGTCGCCGATCCGGACACGGCGCATCCGCTGCGTGGCTATGTGACGCACCATCTGAGCGACGCGCATCTCAATGCCGGCGATTGCGACATCTATCTGTGCGGTCCGCCCCCGATGGTCGAGGCCGTGCGCAAATTCCTGAGCGAAAAGGGCGTCGAGCCCCGCCACTTCCATTACGAGAAGTTCGCGCCGAGTGAGGCAGCATGAGCCGCTTCGCCGGCAAGAGGATCGTGGTGACGGGCGCTGCGCAGGGCATCGGCCGCGAAGTCGCCCGCCGCGCGGTGGCCGAGGGCGGGCGCGTGACGCTGGTCGATCAGGCCGCGTTCGTTGGCGAAGTTGCCCAGGAAGTGGGTGGCCACGCCTTTCGCTGCGATCTCGAAACTTATCAGGGCGCGGCGGATGCAGTCGAGGCGGCGCGCGCGCTGTTCGGCGGCGTGGACGTGCTGATCAACAATGTCGGCGGCGCGATCCGGATGCGCCCCTTCGCCGAGTTCGAGCCCGAGCAGATCGAGGCCGAGATCCGCCGTTCGCTGATGCCAACCTTGTGGTGCTGCCGGGCGGTGCTGCCGGTCATGCTCGCTCAGGGTGGCGGGACGATCGTCAATGTCTCGTCCAACGCGACGCGCGGCATCCGGCGCGTGCCCTATTCGGCGGCAAAGGGCGGCATCAACGCCCTGACCCAGAGCCTGGCCATGGAATATGGCGAGGCGGGCATCCGCGTCGTCGCGACCGCGCCGGGCGGAACGGCAGCGCCAGCGCGCCGCGTCCCCCGCAACGCTGCGGGCGATACCGAACAGGAACAGGCATGGATGGCCGATGCGGTGGCGCAGGTCACTTCATCGACGTTTGTGAAGCGCTACGGGACGATCGACGAGCAGGTTGCTCCGATCCTCTTCCTCGCCTCTGACGAGGCATCCTATATCACGGGCACCGTGCTGCCGGTCGCTGGCGGCGATCTGGGTTGAATAAGGAAATGTCATGCTGAACAAAGTCTATGAAAGCCCCGCAGCCGCGCTGGATGGCTTGTTGTTCGATGGCATGACGATCATGTCCGGCGGCTTTGGCCTGTCCGGCAATCCGGAGAGCCTGATCCCCGAGATACGGGCGCATGGGGCCAAGGGCCTTACCGTCATCTCGAACAATGCCGGCGCCGACGGGTTCGGATTGTGGATGCTGCTGGAAAGCCGCCAGATCGCCAAGATGATCTCGTCTTATGTCGGTGAGAACAAATTGTTCGAACAGCAATATCTGTCCGGCGAACTCGAACTGGAACTCACGCCCCAGGGCACGTTGGCGGAGCGCATCCGGGCAGGAGGCGCTGGCATTCCGGCTTTCTATACCAAGACCGGCGTCGGCACCGTGGTGGCCGAAGGCAAACCGACCGAGATTTTCGAGGGCGAGGAATATGTCCGCGAAAACTGGCTCCGCGCCGACCTGTCTATCGTCAAGGCATGGCGCGCGGATCCGGCGGGCAATCTGATGTTCCGCAAGACCGCGCGCAACTTCAATCCGAACATGGCCACGGCGGGCAAGATCACCGTGGTCGAGGTCGAAGAGATCGTCGAGGCAGGCAGCTTCGACCCCGACTGCATCCACACGCCCGGCATCTATGTCGATCGGATCGTGAAGAGCACAATCAACGAAAAGCGGATCGAAAAATTGACGGTCCGCGAGCAGGAGCCGGCATGATGGCGTGGACCCGTGACGAGATGGCGGCGCGCGCCGCACAGGAATTGCGCGATGGCTTTTATGTCAATCTGGGCATCGGCATCCCGACGCTCGTGGCCAACCATGTGCCCGCGGACGTGGACGTCACGCTGCAATCCGAAAACGGGATGCTGGGCATCGGCCCATTCCCGGTTCTGGCCGATGTCGATCCCGATCTGATCAATGCCGGCAAACAGACGATCACCGCGCTGCCAACGTCGAGCTTCTTCTCCTCGGCGGACAGCTTCGCGATGATCCGGGGCGGCCATATCGACATGGCGGTCCTCGGCGCGATGGAAGTCAGCGCAGATGGTGACATCGCGAACTGGACGATCCCCGGCAAGATGGTGAAGGGCATGGGCGGCGCGATGGACTTGGTCGCCGGCGTCAAGCGCGTCGTTGTGCTGATGGATCACGCCAACAGGGCTGGCGCGCCGAAGATTCTGCCCGTCTGCTCGCTGCCGCTGACAGGCAAGGCCTGTGTGGATCTTATCATCACCGATCTGTGCGTGATGGCATGCGACAAGCCCGGCCTCCGGCTGATCGAACTCGCGCCCGGCGTGACGGTTGACGAGGTTCGCGCCAAGACCGCTGCCGCGTTCGTCGTAGATGCCGCGCTCGAGCAGGCCGCCTGATGCCTTTCGTGATTCAGAACGGCGCCCGGATTTACTGGAAGCTCGAGGGCGAGCGGAGCAATCCGCCGCTGGTGCTCCTCAATTCCATCGGTTCGGACATGGACTTGTGGGCACCGGTATTGCCGTTGCTGCGCCCGCATTTCGCTTTGCTGCGGATCGATACGCGCGGCCATGGCGCGTCGGATGCGCCGCACGGCGATTACTCGATGACCGAACTTGCCGACGATGTGACGGCGGTGATGGACGAAGCCGGGATCGACGCGGCGATCATCGCAGGCGTCTCGCTGGGGGGTATGATCGCTATGCAGCTTGCGCTGGATACGCCGCGGCGCGTGACCGGGCTGGCCGCGATCTGCACCTCCGCCACGATGGACCCTGCTGCCTGGGCAGTGCGGGTGGATACGGTGCGGACCGGCGGGCTGGTGGCGATCGCCGATCTCGCAATGGGGCGTTTCCTCTCGCCTGCATTCATTGCTCAGCATCCTGACGTCGCGGCGACCGTGCGGCGTGGCCTGCTCCTCTCATCACCCGCCGGTTATGCCGGATGCGGTGCCGCGATCCGCGACATGGCGCTGGTCGAACGGCTAGGCGAAATCGCGTGCCCGACCTTGGTCGTTACCGGCACGCTCGACACTTCCACGCCGTTTGAGGGGCATGGCGAACATCTGATCGCCGGCATCAAAAATGCTCGCCACGTAGCGCTGGATGCAGCACATCTGGCACCGCTCGACGCACCGGAGGCCCTGGCCTCGGCGCTGAGATCGTTCCTGCCCGTTGGAGACATTCGCTGACCCACGCTTTCATCTGCGACGCAATCCGCACGCCCATCGGAAAACTGAACGGCGCCTTGTCGACGGTGCGCGCGGATGATCTTGCCGCGCTGCCGATCCATGCACTTGTCGAGCGCAATCCGGGCGTGGACTGGGCTGCGGTGGACGATGTGATCCTCGGTTGCGCCAATCAGGCGGGCGAAGACAATCGCAACGTCGCGCGGATGGCGCTGCTGCTGGCGGGCCTGCCGGAAACGGTCCCCGGCGTCACGGTGAACCGGCTGTGCGCATCCGGTCTGAACGCGGTCGGTTCTGCGGCGCAAGCCATTCGCTCCGGCGATGCCGATCTGCTGATCGCGGGCGGCGTGGAAAGCATGACGCGCGCGCCCTATGTTATGGGCAAGGCGATAACCCCATTTGATCGCGCCCAGAAGCTTGAGGACACGACCTTGGGCTGGCGCTTCGTAAATCCCGCGATGCGCGATGCTTATGGCGTGGAGACCATGCCGCAGACCGGCGAGAACGTGGCCGATCAGTGGAAGGTTTCGCGCGAGGACCAGGACGCTTTCGCTTTCGCCAGCCAGCAAAAGGCCGCAGCCGCCCAGGCATCGGGTCGTTTCGCCACCGAGCTCGTGCCGGTCGTCATCCCGCAGCGGAAGGGCGATCCGGTTATTTTCTCCGCCGACGAGCATCTCCGCGCGTCGACCATGGAGGCATTGGCTGCGCTCAAGCCGGTCGTGCGGCCCGGTGGCACGGTGACTGCCGGCAACGCCTCTGGCCTGAACGATGGTGCGGCGGCGATGCTGATCGCGTCGGAACAGGCAGCGGCGAAACATGGCCTGACGCCGCGCGCGCGGGTGGTGGCGATGACGGCGGCGGGCGTGGCCCCCAGCATCATGGGCGTCGGCCCGGTGGATGCGGCGCGGCGGCTGTTCGCGCGGACCAACATCGACGCGACGCAACTCGACGTAATCGAATTGAACGAGGCTTTTGCGAGCCAGGCCATCGCCACGCTGCGTGACCTGGGCATCGATCCGGCCGACGAGCGGGTCAACCGCAATGGCGGCGCGATTGCGCTGGGCCATCCGCTCGGGATGTCGGGCGCGCGCATCGCGATGAGCGCAGTCGAGGAGTTGCAGCGCACGCAGGGGCGTTACGCGCTCGTCTTCCTGTGCATCGGCGTAGGGCAGGGCGTTGCCGTGCTGCTTGAGCGCGTCTGAAAACCGAACAGAATAGCCGGCTGGTTCCGCCAAAGGGGGCGGACCGGCACAATGCGATACGAAAATCAGGCCAGCACCACGGTAAAGTGGTGCCGAGCAAAAAAAGATAAAACGGGGGACGGGTAAAGTGGACAAGCAAGTTGGCTCCACACGGAGCATGATCGTGATCGCGCTGCTGACGGCGGGGCTGATCTTCGATGGCTTCGATCTCGTCGTCTATGGAACGATCGTCCCGACCTTCCTGCGCGATCCCTCGCAGATCGGCCCCGTCGATACGCGGATGGCGGGCCTGCTTGGCAGCTGGGCGCTGATCGGCGTGCTGGTCGGCGCGCTGCTTGTCGGAACCTTCATCGACAAGATCGGCCGCCGCAAGGTGCTGCTGGTATCCTATGCGTGGTTCGGGCTCGGCATGCTGCTGACTGCGTTCAGCCACAGCACGCTGGTTTTCGGCTCGCTGCGATTTTTCACCGGCCTTGGCGTTGGTGGCGTGCTGGCAACAACAGGCGCGCTCGTCGCCGAATATGCCCCGCCGCATCGCCGCAACCTGTTCACCGCGATCGCCTATTCCGGAGTCCCGATGGGGAGCCTGTTGGCGGCCGTGACGGCCATGTTGCTCGCGGACGATATTGGCTGGCGGGGCATGATGCTGATCGGCGCGTTGCCGCTCGTGACCCTGCTGCCGCTCGCCTGGATATTCCTCGATGAATCGCCGGCATGGCTCTCGGAGCGTAAGGCGCGGAGCGAAGCTGCGCCGAGCGGCCCGGCTGTCGAGCGCGATGTGCCTGCCACCGCCGCGACCGGCTATCGCGGCCTGTTCCGCTATCACTTCGCCGATGCAATGCTGGTTGGCTTCATGAGCGCGATCGGGCTGCTGCTGGTCTATGCGCTGAACACCTGGCTGCCCGAACTGATGATCCGGGCCGGCTTTGGCGCGACGCGGTCGCTGAGCTTCCTGGTCGTCATGAACGGCGGCGCGATCGGTGGCGCTTTGCTGGGCGCCTATCTTGCGGACCGGAAAGACCCGCGCCGCGTGGTGGCGGTCACCTTCGCCATGGCGGCGGTGGCGATCCCGGCGCTTTCGCTGGGGCTCAGCTTCGCGCCGACGATGCTGCTCGTCGCCATTGTCGGCATCGGCACCAGCGGCACGCAGATCCTGATCTATGGCCTCGCGGCGACCCGCTTCCCCACGTCGGTGCGCGGAGCGGCGGTATCCTGGTGCGCCGGTTTCGGGCGGCTGGGCGGCGTCTGCGGCCCGCTAATCTGTGGGATGCTGTTGAGCGCAGGCCTCTCGATCGAGGCGGTGCTGCGCATCCTTGCGGTTACCGCGGTGGTTGGCCTGCTATGCGCGCTGGCGCTGCGGAAAGGCGCATCGGTAACCCCGCAGACCTGATCGCGCAGACCTGATCGCAGCGTCACCGCGGAACGTGGGTGACCTGCGATCCGATGGTGGCGCCAAGCGCTTCGGCTACTTCCGTATCGAGGACGACACCGCCCTCCGCCGCTGCGATTTGCCCGGTACAGGCGCGGAACGCGGCCAGGTGACCGTTTGCGATCAGGCTTTCCGTACCGTTCGAGCCTAGATCGGCGATCCCGATCACCACGCCGTCCTTGGCGTCGCGGACCGTGGCGATCTCGTCGGTCGCCACGGTCATCGTCGGGCCGCCGTCAAAGATGTCGACATATTTGTCGAAGAGGAACCCCTCTTTCTCGAGCATGCGCATCGCCGGGCGGCCGGTGAGATGGGGCGTGCCGAGCACCTGCAACGCGCCCTCTGACAGCATCGCCTTGTAGATTGCGGTCTTGGGCATCAGATCGGCGATGAACTGGTTGCCATGGACGGCATTGAACTCGTCGGCCTCGCGAAATGTCATGTCGAAGAACCGCCCACCAACGGCATCCCAGAACGGCGAACGCCCGCCTTCATCGACGCCGCGCAGTTCCGCGATCGTGCGGTTGGCGAACCGGCTGCGGTGCATGTGCATGAAAAGATAGCGGCTGCGCGCCAGCAGCGCGCCATGGCCCGTCGATCGTTCGCTATCGTTGAGGAACAGGCCGCCCACTTCGGTCGCGCCGCTATGATCGGTGCACAAGGTGAGCAGTTCCGACGAAATGGTCCGCTCCAGCGCCTTGCTGTACTGGGCGAACTTGTCGATGCGATAGGTGTAGAAGGGCCAGTCCGATCCGATCCGCGAGAAGATCTGACAGGTGCCGCGCGCCTTGCCCGTTTCTGTGTCCTCCAGCAGGAACATGAACTTGTCATCGCCAATCTCGTCGCCTTCGCGCGCGAACGAAGCGCTGGCGACAGCGAGCTTTTCCCGCAGTTTTTCCTGATCCGGCGGCAAGTTCGTGAAGCCGCCGCCCGTGCTTTTGGCCATTTCGTACAGCGCCTGAAGGTCTTGGCTCCCTGCGGCCCGGATCACGTTTGCCATCGCTCTTATTGCCCTTGATCGAGACGGCTGAGCACTAGCGTGGTCAGGCGCGCCTTGGGTATCAGTGAAAGAGTGTCGAGATACTCGTCGGGCGAGTGGATGAACTCGCCAATCGCGCCCATCGTGTCGAGCACGGGAACGCCGCAATCCGCGATGTTGTTGCCATCGCAAACGCCGCCGGAATCGGTCCAGGCGAGGGGCGCGCCCAATTCGGAGGCGGCCGCGCTCACCATCGCGAACAGCTTTTCGGTCGCGGGGGTGATCGGCTTGGCCGGCCGGCCCATGCCGCCGTGGAGGCAGATGCGGACATCATGCTCGCGCCCGATTTCTTCGGTCAGCCGCGATACCAGTTCGGTCGATTCCGCCATCTCGTCCGAACCCTTGGGCCGGACGTTGAAGCGCAGGACGGCGAGATCGGGCACCACATTATTGGGGCCGCCGCCGTCGATCCGGGCGGGATTGATCGCCAGATCGGCCTTGCGCGCTTTGGAAAGGCGTAGCGCCAGATCGGACGCGGCGACGATCGCGTTGCGCCCGTCCTGCGGGTTGCGCCCGGCATGGGCGGCGCGTCCATGGATGAGCGCGGCATAATTGCCCGATCCGGGCCGCGCCCGCGCCATCACGCCGCCGGGCATGGTGGGCTCATAGGTCAAGGCGGCGTGCTTGCCCTGCGCGAGTTCGCGGATCAGCGCCGAGGAGGACAGCGAGCCGGTCTCTTCGTCGCTGTTGATGAGGATGTCGTAGCCGAGCGACGGCTTGGTCGCTTCGAACGCGCAAAGCCCTGCGAGCATGATGGCAAGGCCGGCTTTCATGTCGAGCACGCCCGGCCCGCGCAGGCGCTGGTCATCGAGCCAGACGCAGTGCTGGAACGGGTGATCGACCGGGAAGACGGTGTCCATATGGCCGGTGAGCAGGATGCGCCGTGAAGCCTCTGGCCGGACCCGCACGACAAGGTGCTGGCCCGCTTGCACGGTGACGATCTCGCCGGCCGGGCTGACGGACTCGACCGGGGCGGGGTCGATCAACTCCACGGTGCCGGGTAGAACAGAGAAGGCGCTGGCGAGTTCGCTGGCCATCGCGGCCAGCCCGGTCAAATTCTGTGTTCCCGAGTTGATCCCCGCCCAATGCAGGATCTGATCGAGCATCACGGAGCGCGCGTCGGGAGCCGATGTCGTCACGAACGCAGCAGGGGCTTGAGGCCCTCCCAATTGCCCGTCGCTTGTCCGGCCTCGAAGCTGGCCATCGGATAAGCGCAATAATCGGCTGCATAATAAGCGCTCGGCCGATGATTGCCGGACTCGCCAAAGCCGCCAAAGGGCAGCGAACCTGCCGCACCCGTGGTCGGGCGATTGCGATTGACGACGCCTGCGCGTGCTTCAAGGACGAAGCGTTCCCACAAGCTGTCATCGCCCGTCACCAGACCGGCCGACAGGCCGAAGCGCGTATTGTTGGCGGATGCGATGGCGGCTTCGAACGTGGCCACCCGCGTGATTTGCAGCACCGGCGCGAAAATCTCGTCATCGGGTGCGGTGATGCCGGTGACGTCGAGCATCGCCGGCGCGACAAAGGCCGCGCTGCGCCCCTCGACCGGATCGAGCGGGAGGATTGTGCGCGCACCCAATGCACTCAATTGCTGGACCTGCCCGCGAGCCACTTTGGCTGCGTGATCGGAGATTAGCGGACCCATATAGGGTTCGGGCGTTTCGTCCCAGCGTCCGATCGGCAGGCGGCGGGCGAGATCGGCGACGGCGGAAACCACGGCATCGCCGAATGCACCGTTCGGCAGGATCAGGCGACGCGCGCACGAACAGCGCTGGCCCGCAGTGACGAAGGCCGACTGGACGATGACCGCAGCGGCTTCCTCCACGTCGCCGTCCCAGACGATCAGCGGGTTGTTGCCGCCTAGTTCCAGTGCGAGGATTACATGCGGTCGATCCGCGAAATGGCGGCGGAAATGCATGCCGGTCGCCGCCGATCCGGTGAACAACAGCCCGTCAATGTCGCCATCGATCAGCGCCGCTCCGGTCTCGCGTGCGCCCTGCACCACGGTGAGCACGCCATCGGGCAGTCCGGCCTCGGTCCAGGCGCGGCCCATGGCTTCGCCCACCGCAGGCGTCAGTTCGGAGGGCTTGAACACGATCGTATTGCCGGCGAGCAGGGCAGGGACGATGTGCCCGTTCGGAAGATGGCCGGGGAAATTATACGGCCCGAGCACGGCCATCACGCCGTGCGGCCTGTGCCGCAAAACGGCTTCGCCAAAGGCAGTTGCAGAGCGCCGCTCACCCGTGCGCTCGGCCTGCGCGGTGATCGAGATTTCGACCTTGCCGACCATCGAGCCGACTTCCTGACGCGCTTCCCAAAGCGGCTTGCCCGTCTCGCGCGCGATCAGCTGCGCCAGTTCGTCGGTGCGTGCTTTGAGGACCGCTGCATATGCGCGGGCGATGGCAACGCGCTCGGCCAGCGGCGTCGATCCCCAGCCGGGGAAAGCGCGCCGCGCGGTGGAAAGCGCGCGGGAAACAGCCTCCGCCGATGCGATCGGGCCGCTCCAGACGATTTCGCCACTGGCCGGGCAATGCGAGGTGAGAAGCTGTTCTGTCACGTTGGTTTCGCCTGAATGCATGGGATTTTGGGGATCAAGCCGCCTGAGCGGTCGATTGCCGTGCGGTTTTGCACGCTGCCTCCAGCCTAGACACCGCTTCGGAGATTTCCTCCGATGTGATGAGCAGCGAGGGCAGCAGCCGCACGCAATTTTCCCCACCCCCGGCAATGAGCAGGCCGTGCTCGCGGGCAAGCGCCATGAACGCGCGATTGTTCGGCACCATCTTGAGACCGATCAGCAGCCCCTTGCCGCGCACCTCGGCGATGACCTCCGGGAAGCGCTCGCGCAGCGCTTCGAGCTTCTCGTTGAACTCGGCCGCTGCGGCGCGTGCGTTGGCCAGCGTCTCGTCCTTCGAAATCTCGTCAAACGCTACCGTCGCCACCGCCATTGCGAGCGGGTTACCACCGAACGTGGTGCCGTGGACGCCGGTGGTCATGCCGCGCGCCGCATCATTGGTGGCGAGGCACGCGGCGACCGGGAAGCCGCCGCCCAGCGCCTTGGCCAGCGCCATGATGTCAGGCTCCGCGCCCTCAAACCATTGATGTGCGAAGAGCTTGCCCGTGCGGCCCATTCCGCTCTGCACCTCGTCATGGATCAGGAGAACGCCATGCTCCCGCGTAAGCTGGCGCAGCCGCTGGAGCCACGCGCCCGAAAGCGCGCGCGCGCCGCCTTCGCCCTGCACCGGCTCGACGATCACCGCTGCCGTGGTCGGGCGCGCAATCGCCGCGGCCAGCGCAGCCTCGTCATCGATCGGAAGCTGGACATAGCCGGGAAGGCGCGGCCCGAAGCCATCGAGATAGGACGGGTTTCCGGACGCGTTGATCGCTGCATAAGTGCGGCCGTGGAACGAGCCGCTGAACCCGATGATGTCGATGCGCTCGGGCTGGCCGCCACCTGCGTGATACCGCCGGGCCGTCTTGAGCGCAGCCTCTACGGCCTCCGTGCCGGTATTGGCGAAGAACGCGACATCGGCGAAGCAGGATTCGGTCAGTCGGCGTGCCAGCGCTTCCTGGCCGGGGATGCCGAAGATGTTCGAGACGTGCCAGACCTTCTGGGCCTGTTCGATCAGCGCCGCGACGAGCTTGGGGTGGGCATGGCCGAGTGCGTTGGTTGCGATCCCGCCAACGCAATCGAGATAGCGGCGACCATTGTCATCGATAAGCCAGACGCCTTCGCCGGTCGCTACCGAGATCGGAACCCGATTGTACAGGTTCATGAGTGGGTCAGTCATGGTAACTCCTACATTACCGATCCGAATGCAGGTCGCTGAGCCGACTCTCCGACCCGGACCGGTGCTTTTCGCCGGCAGTTAATATAACTATTGAGCCGCGCGGCGGCTGCGGGCAAACGCTAAGCCTTCATCTGTTGATGAGGAAATGGAATGAAGGATCACGGTCGCCGCTTCTTGCCTCCCATCGGGGCGCTGGCGACTTTCGTCGCAGCTGCCCGGCTGGACAGCTTTTCGAAGGCAGGCGATGCGGTGGGGCTGACGCAGAGCGCGGTCAGCCGGCAGATCGCGCTGCTCGAAGACTGGCTTCAGCTCAAATTGTTCATCCGCAATGGCCGGCGCGTCGAATTGAGTGCGGAGGGCGAGGCGTATCTCAAGACCATCGGCCCGGCGCTCGACCGGATCCGCTCGGCCACCGCGGCGGCGCTGGAGCGGCGATCGGATCGCGAGCTTGCCATCTCCACGCTGCCCAGTTTCGGCATGCGGTGGCTGGCACCGCGTCTGGTCCAGCTAACTGCGCGCCATCCGGAGATCGTCGTGAACTTCGCCGCGCGGTCCTTCCCGTTCGACTTTGCCGACGAGCAGTTCGATGCCGCGATCCATTTCGGGCTACAAGATTGGCCGAACGCCACGCACGATCTGCTTTTCCATGAGGAATCGATCCCGGTCTGCTCGCCAGCACGATTGGCGGACAACCCGATCCACCGCGCGGAGGATGTGCTGAACTGGCCGTTATTGGTCCAATCCTCGCGGCGGGATGCGTGGGAGCAGTGGCTCGCCGTGGCCGGGGTGGCCGATCCGGCACCCGCGCCGACTGCGTCGTTCGAGCATTTCATGATGCTTGCCCAGGCCGCTGTTGCCGGGAGCGGGATTGCGCTGATCCCGAAATTCATGATCGGGCCTGAACTGGCCGAAGGAAAACTCGTCTCGCCTTTGCCCATCTCGATCAAGAGCGATCACGCATATTATCTCGTCTATCCGGTCGATCGGCCGGTCTCGGCACCGCTGGCGCATTTCCGCGAATGGCTGCTCGCCGAGGCCCAGATGCAGTCCCTTTAGCGGCCTCCTCAAGGCGTATCGCGCAGTCGCCCCGGTGCCGATACCAGCTGGATCCTGCCGCCGATCGCTTCGGCCCGGCGCGCCTGATTGCCGAGGGCCGCGGCCTTCGGTAGCGGCGGCGTGATTGATCACGTTGGTGAAGGCCTCCTGCAGGATACGCAGCGACTGGCGCTGGTCGAGCCCTGCCAAAGACGCGCCTAAAAGGCGGTGGCGACCAGTAAGGGAAGTGCCGGGCTAGCCGCCCCATTTCCGAACCGCATTCGCATTGTGAACGTTAACAAATTCCGCTGAATCGCCGCAGGAGCCCATAGCGGCGTGATGTGCGTTCGATGTCGGTTTTCCGCCGTTTCTAGCCAATACTTCTTGAAGTGAGCGTTCTCAAAGAGAGGCGCTGATGTGCGCGTGTGGCTAATTGGATCGATGCCGTTACAAGTCAATTTTAGCGCATAGAGCATCATTCCAAGATAAATCGCAGTATACGTCGTAAAAATTGACTCCAGCTAGACTTATAAGACATCTTGCACGTCTAGAGTTTACAAGGGCCATTGGTTGCGCCGAGCCCATGGCGCGTCATTTCGCAAGTGCAGCACAACAATATTACAGCGGAAATGGTGAAATCAGTTTGGAAATGCTGTTGACAGCGTTGCCAGACATGGTAGCGTTACCATCGCCGCCTCAGAGCGGTTCGACAATATAATCCGGCGATATGCGTCGTCGGGGAGGAGTGGGGCAATGAAAGGCTATCGGCTGTCGCCGTCGCTTGTGCGTTCGGCATCTGCAATTGCACTTACGGCATGTTTTCTCGCACCGTCCGTCGCGTATGCGCAGGACCAGGCACCTGCGCAGGATGACGAGGAAATCGTCGTCACCGGCCTGCGCGCCAGCCTTGGCCGCCAAATCGATATCAAGCGAAACTCGGCTGGCGTGGTCGATGCGATCTCCGCCGAAGACATCGGCAAATTCCCCGATACCAACCTCGCCGAGTCGCTTCAGCGCATTCCCGGCGTGTCGATCAACCGCACCAATGGCGAAGGCTCGCTGGTCACGGTTCGCGGCTTCGGCCCCACCTATAACCTCGTCACGCTGAACGGCCGTCAACTCGCCACGTCGAACGTCGCCGTTGTCGGCGGCGATCAGAATTCGGACGGTGCGCAGGGCACCAGCCGTTCGTTCGACTTCTCGAACCTCGCCTCGGAAGGCGTGCGCACGCTCGAGGTCTACAAGACCGGCCGCGCGGCCGTCCCCTCTGGCGGCATCGGCGCTACGATCAACGTCGTCACCCGGCGTCCGCTCGATGGTGCCGAGGGCTTTTCGGGCAGCATCGGCGCGAAGGCGGTGTATGACACCAGCGTTCAGGGCTGCCTCGATTGCGGTTCGAAAGTAACGCCGGAAGCATCGGGCGTGCTCAACTGGGCCGATCCTTCGGAGACGTTCGGTGTGTCGCTGTTCGGCAGCTATCAGAAGCGCAACTTTACTTCGATTGCCGCCACGTCGAACGATTGGAATATCATTCCGTACAGCACGTTCCTGACCGGCGGTTTCGCGCGCTCGGGCGGTGCCTGCGCCGGCGCATCGCTGCCGACCTGCACGGTCGTGGTCAACGCGCCGTCCAGCCCGAACACGCTGGTCGCGATCCCCAATGACAGCCGCTATCATTATGCCGAGGGCACGCGTGAGCGCATCAACGGCCAGGCCGTGCTCCAGTTCAGGCCGATGGACGGGTTGACCTTTACCGCCGATGCGCTGTTTGCCCAGAATACTCAGAGCGAAGAGCGTTCGGATGTTTCGAACTGGTTCAGCCGTCCGTTCGACGAAGTCCGGTTCGACCAGAACCCGACGGTCGCCACCGCGGTATATCTCCACGAGACACTCGGCGGCACCAAGGACGAAGGCTTTGAGGCGCAGTCGCGTGCACAGCGCGGCCGGCTTCAGGATTACGGCCTGAACATGGAATATGAGCTGTCCGACACCTTCACCGCGAAGATCGACGGTCATTACAGCAAGGCATCGAGCCGCCCGAATAACGCCAATGGCAAGAGCTCGACGCTGGTCGGCATGGGCGCCAATGTCGTGGCGGCGCATTCGGTCGATTATAGCGGCCTGATTCCGCAGCATGATATCACGCTTCCGGCGGGCCGTTCGCTGACCGTGAACGATGTCGGTTCGCAGGTCGGTCGCACCAACACGTCGAACCAGGACCAGACGGTCAAGGAAATCCGCGGCGATTTCGGCTGGGAGCTGGGCGGCGGCAGCCGGTTCGATTTCGGCACAAACTATCGCTCGACCGACATGCGCCAGACCTTCGTCTCCACCCAGCAAACGCTGGGCGATTGGGGCATCGCAGCGCCGGGCGACGTGATCCAGCGCGTGCCGGGTGGGCTCACCCAGTTCTGCCTCGAGTGCAAGTTCGATGACTTCCAGCCCGGGCCCGATCCGGATTCCAAGATCGCGTTCCGCGGCAATGCCGGGAAGATCTATTCGGTGCTCTCGCCTTATTATGCCGGCCTCGGCAAGCCGGTGGGCAACACCAACAACCAGAATAACCGCGTCCGTGAAAAGATCTGGTCCGTTTATGGTCAGGTGACCTGGAACGGCGATCTGGGCACGATGCCCGCGCAGCTTGTCGCGGGCGTTCGCTACGAGAAAACGACGTCGCGCTCGACTTCGGTCAACGACACGCCGGGGGGGATCCGCTGGGTCTCGGATAACGACTTCACCGTCTATGGCCTGAACGGCACCAATCTGGTGACGATCGACGATACCGGGCGCTACGACAATATCCTGCCGTCGATGGATTTCCGCTTCGAGCCCGCCAAGAACCTCGTCGCGCGCGTATCGTATAGCAAGACGATCGCTCGGCCGAACTATGGCGATCTCTTCACCGCGACCACGGTGGGTGGACCTTCGCGGCCGACCTTCAACGGCGGCGTGCCGGGCGGCAATTCGGGCAACGCTCGCCTGAAGCCTTTGCTTTCGGACAATTTCGATGTGTCGCTGGAATGGTATTTCAAGCCGGACAGCTACATCTCGGTCGCGTTCTTCGATAAAAGGGTGAAGAACTTCATCGGTCGCGGCCAGACGACGACAACCGTGGGTGGCCTGCGTGATCCAAGCTCGGGCGCGGCGGGCTCACGTTCGGGCGCTGCACGCACTGCGCTGACCGGCCTCGGCATCGAAACCAGCGACGAAAATCTGTTCGTGATGACGTCGCTGATCGATACGACAGGCTCGGTTGCGGCGGCGACTGCGTCGTTCAACGCGAACTATGATGCGGTCAATCGCCGTCTGAATCCGGCCTATATCCAGACGATAAACAATAATTTCGACGTGACCGCCAATGGTCAGGATCCGCTCTATCAGTTCCTGGTGGCGCAACCGATCAACAACAAGGACGCCGAAATCTATGGCGTCGAACTGGCGGGCCAGTATTTCCTCGGCAACACAGGCTTCGGTGTCGCGGCGGCATATACGCTGGTGCGCGGCGATGTCGGGTTCAACATTGGATCGAACCCGGCGCAGGATCAGTTCGCGTTGCTGGGGCTCAGCGACACGTTCAGTGCGACCTTGATGTACGAAAAGCACGGCCTCTCAGCCCGCGTGGCGTATAACTGGCGCGACAAATTCCTGTCGGGCATCAACCGTCAGGGCTCGCGCAATCCGGAGTTCACCTCCGCGTTCGGCCAGGTCGATGCCAGCATCGGCTATGACGTCACGCCGAACATCACGGTAACGGTGGAAGGCATCAACCTGACCAAGGAAAATGTCCGCACCTATGCCCGCGACGAAAAGCAATTGTGGTTCGCGCAGGAACTCGATCGCCGCTTCCTTCTGGGCGCGCGCTTCAAGTTCTGAGGCATGAAACGAATATAAGGGGGAGAAGGCCGCTGTTCGCAGCGGCCTTTTTCCATTTCAGGTTGAGCCGATCAACGGCATGTCCCAAGGTGCGGGACATTCGAATGCGGGCGGAATTGCATGACCAATCGCGTATTGCTCGACAATGTCGATCATCATGATCTTCGCGTCGCGGTGCGGCACGCCGCCGACTATGGCGACAGCGTCAATCAGATGCTGATTTTCCCGACCGAGTTCGAGGAAATGCAGCGCGAATATCCGATCCTGTTCAATCGGGATGAGGCCGGTGGCTTGCAGCCGGTCGTCCTGCTCGGCTTTGAGCGCGACGAAAATCTGTTTCTGGAAGGGGAGGGGTGGGACGCGTTCCACGTTCCCGCGATCCAGCGGCGCGGGCCGTTCTCGATCGGGTTGCAGCGCGGCGATGACGGCGGAGATCCGCGGGTGATGATCCACCTCGATCTCGATGATCCGCGCGTCGGCGATGCGGGCGAGGCGCTGTTCCTTCCGCATGGCGGCAATGCGCCATATCTCACCCATATCACCGATACGCTGCGGACAATCTATCAGGGGCACGAAGCCGTCGCGCCGATGTTTGCGGCGTTCGATGCGGCGGGCTTGCTCCAGTCGATCGATCTTGAAATCGCGATCAGCGACGCGCGCAAATACCGCTTCGCTGATTATTACACGATCGATCAGAAGCGGCTGGCGGAGCTCAGCGGCGACGAACTGGAGCGGCTAAACCGCGGCGGCTATCTGCGGCTGGCGATGCTGGCGGCGGCATCGCTCGGCAATGTCGCGCGGCTGGTCGAGCGCAAGCGGCGGCGTACATGACGATGGCAAGCGTCCCGGTAATCGAGGGCGTATCGGCGGACGCGATCCCCTATGCCGCGATGCTGGAGGATCAGCAGCCGGTGATCCTGCGCGGCGTGGTGCGCGATTGGCCGCTGGTGCGCGCGGGTCTCGAATCCGCTGCCTCGGCCATGGCGTATCTCAAGCGGTTCGAGGGCGAGCGGCCGGTCACCGTCTATGCCGGCGCGCCCGAGATTGGCGGGCGCTTCTTCTACAATGAAGACGTGACGGCGATGAACTATCAGGCAGGCCGCGAGCCGCTCGGCGCCTTCCTCGATCGGATCGCGGCGCAGCGCGACGAGGACGGCGAACCCAGCTTTTATATGGGCTCGACCGATCTCGATCTCTTTCTCCCCGGCCTGCGCGGCGAGAACGATCTGGCACTGAACGATCCGATGTTCGCCGCCAATTCCCCCATCGTCAGCATCTGGATCGGCAACCGTACGATCGCCAGCGCGCATTACGATATGTCGCACAATATCGCCTGCTGCGTGGCGGGCCGGCGGCGCTTCACCTTGTTTCCGCCCGCGCAGGTGGAGAATCTCTATCCTGGCCCGCTCGAGCCTACGCCGGGCGGGCAGGTGGTCAGCATGGTCGATTTCCGCGACCCCGATTTCGCGCGCTACCCCCGCTTCCGCGAAGCGCTGGAGGCCGCGCAGGTCGCCGAGCTCGAACCCGGCGATATGCTCTTCTATCCGGCGCTGTGGTGGCACCATGTCGAGGCGCTCGACGCCTTCAATGTCCTCATCAATTATTGGTGGAACACCACGCCCGCTTTCATGGACAATCCGCAGAACGCCTTGCTCCACGCGATGCTGAGTCTTCGCGACCGGCCCGATGCCGAGAAGGCTGCGTGGCGCGATCTGTTCGATTATTATGTGTTCGGCCCGGCGGATCGTCCGGCCGCGCATTTGCCGGAGGCAGCGCAGGGCAATCTCGCGCCGCTCGATGCGATCAAGGCGCGGCGGCTGCGCGGCAATCTGCTCAACCGCATGAACCGCTGAGGAGAGGGAAGTGGCCGAGCAACGCATCAAGCGCGTCGTCATCGCCGGGGGCGGCACTGCAGGCTGGGTCGTCGCCGCCGCACTCGGGCGCCACCTCGGACCGTTGCTCGACATCACCTTGGTCGAGTCCGAAGAGATCGGAACGGTCGGGGTAGGGGAGTCCACAATCCCCACCGCGCGCACCTTCCACGCGTTCCTCGGCATCGATGAGCGTGAATTCATGCGCGAGACCGGCTCGAGCTTCAAGCTGGGCATCTCGTTCGAGGATTGGGGCCAGATCGGTGACCGCTACATCCACAGCTTCGGCCAGATCGGCAAAGGCACTTGGATGGGCGACTTCCAGCATTTCTGGCTGCGCGCGCGCGATCAGGGCTATGGCGGCGATCTCGGCGATTATTGCTTCGAACTACAGGCCGCGCTGGCCGGGAAGTTCGCGACCGGCGAGAACGCCCAGATCAACTATGCCTATCATCTCGATGCAGGCCGCTATTCTCGCTTCCTCCGCAACTTCTCCGAAAAGTTGGGCGTGAAGCGCGTCGAAGGCCGGATCGCGCAGGTCGAGCAGCATCCCGAAAGCGGTGATATCGCCGCGCTGGTGCTGGAGAGCGGCGTCCGCATCGAAGGCGAGCTCTTCATCGACTGCACCGGCTTTCGCGGGCTGCTGATCGAGCAGGCGCTCAAGGCCGGGCATGAGGATTGGAGCCACTGGCTCCCCACCAACAGCGCGCTCCCATTGCAGACCGCTGCGGTGGGCCCGGCCGTGCCGTACACGCGCGCGATGGCGCATTCGGCGGGCTGGCAATGGCGCATCCCGCTCCAGCACCGTGTCGGCAATGGCTTGGTCTGGTGCAGCGAATTCATGTCGGACGACGAAGCGCACGCCACGCTCCATGCCAGCATCGAAGGCGAGGTTCTGGTCGAGCCGCGCCCGATCCGCTTCAAGGCGGGGCGGCGGCGCAAGGCGTGGGACAAGAATTGCGTCGCGTTCGGCCTGTCGAGCGGCTTTGTCGAGCCGCTGGAATCGACCAGCATCCATCTCTTCATGATCGGCGTGACGCGGCTGATCCAGCTCTTCCCGTTCGGCGGATGCAATGACGCGGTGACCAACCGTTACAATGATCTGGCGCAAAGCGAACTGGAGCGCATCCGCGACTTCATCGTGCTGCACTATAAACTCACCGAGCGCGACGACAGCGCGTTCTGGAAATATTGCCGCGAGATGGCGATCCCGGACACGTTGGCGGCGCGGATCGAACTGTTTCGCGAAGATGCGCACGCATGGCAGGCGTCGGACGATCTGTTTCGCATCGATAGCTGGGTGCAAGTGATGCTCGGCCAGCGGCTGAACCCCAGAAGCTATCACCAGATGGGCCAGTTGCTCGGCGACAAGCAACTGCGCGAAGCGCTGGGCGATCTAAAGGGTAATATTGCGCGCGTAGTGGCTGGAATGCCAAGTCATCAGCAATTTATCGACCACTATATGTCGTAGGGCCTGAACAAGAACCGAAGAACATCGCAAAACGGTTGCTTTGTACTATTGCCGCCGCGTGTTCGCTCAATATGTTCCGGCCGCAATGGGGGTGTGGGTTCAACTTGTCGTCCCCGCCTCATCCGGAACCTGAGGGGGCTCCAATGGACGCGAATGATCCACTTACCCCGCTGACGAAAGCCGAGACGGATTTCGTCGCGAAGATCGAGGCCAAATGGTCGCGCGACAAGGTGCTCAAGCGGCTGAAGCGCGATCTCCAGACCGCGATCGAGATCGAACTCGCGACGATCCCGATCTACCTCTACACCTATTATTCGCTGATCCGGAATAACGAGAGCGGCGAGACGATCAGCGACGCACAGCTCTTTGCCAACAAAGCGGGCGGGATGATCATGAGTGTCGCGGTGGAGGAAATGCTCCACATGTCGCTCTCCTCGAATGTGCTGTTCGCCATGGGGGTGATGCCGCAACTTTACGGCAATGCGCCCGGCACTTATCCGACCGAGCTGCCCTATCACAAACCGCAGGGCAAAGCGGGGCCCGATGGCAAGACGGCGGTGCTGATCCCGCTCGGCAAGCTCGGCTTCGAGCAGCTTTGGCACTTCCTCCAGATCGAATATCCCGAACAGGCGAACGCGCCGCCGCAGGACAGGGACTGGGACACGATCGGGCAGTTCTATTCCTATATCCGCTGCCTGCTGAACACCGATTTCCTGGCGGATTCAGACTTTCAGCGGGGCGCGTCCGCGCACGCGATCCAGCCTTATAATTACTCGCCCAACAACATCGACACAGTCTATCCGAACGCTGGTTTCGATCCGTGGAAGCCCGCCCCGCCGGTGCCAACGCCAAGCTGGGCCGATTCGAAGCAAAGCGCGGCGGCAGCGGCAGTCTTTCCCGATTATGCCGATGGTCATGCCGGCAAGACCCAGCTTGTGGCGGTCCGCTCGATCCTCGATGCGGCCACCGCGATCGACACGATCTGCGATCAGGGCGAGGGCGTGCCGATCCCCGATATCGGCCCCAGCCCGTTCGATGACCCGTCGAAGAAAGAGGATTCACATTATGTGAAGTTCCTGAACCTCCAGGCCCAGTTCGCCGATTATGCCGGCACCACAGAGGTGCGCCCGCCCCAGCCGCCCGCGCCGGTCGACGTGATCCAGCCCGCGATCACGCAACAGGCGTTGCTCGATGGCGGCGTGCTGGTGAACATGCCAGATAACCCGATCGCGGCGCGCTATCCCGAATATTATTCCGACATCGCCAACTTCTGCAGCGCCTGTTTCCAATACATGCTGATCATGACCGAGACGGTCTATCTGGTGCCGCCGGAGAAGCAGAAAGTCTTCTTCAACGAAGGGCTGCACCGCTCGATGATCTGGGTGCTCGATAAATATATCAAGACGATCCGCCAATTGCCGATCTCCTCGGGCGACTATGCGGGGATGATGATGGGGCCGACCTTCGAGAATGTCTCGCTGGGCAAGCGGGCCGTCTCGTTTCAGGGGCTCACGGATTTCGGCAACAAGGCGATCGCATCGGCCAACGCGCTGATCGCGAAGCTCGACGCAAGCGAAGTGGTCGAGCATATCGAGGAATTGCTCGCGCCCGGCCCTGCGGCCGCGACGGCTGCCAAGGTCGAGAAGGATGACGGCGACATCGTCGGCGTGTTGCAAAACGTCATTTATTATATCGGCGTCGCGATCTCCAAGACCGGCTCGAACGGCGTGCCGATGCACCTGCCCGATGTCGGCCCCTATTGGACCGCGGCCAAGCAACGCTGACCCCCAAGCGAGAGGAACGACCCATGGCATCCTGCGCCAATCCGCCGACCCCCACGCCGGGCGTGCCCGTGCCAAAAGATTATCCCTATACCAACGAACCAGTGTTTCCCGGCCCCGGCATGATCGGCCCGCAGCCCGAGGGCATGCCGCTTCACGCATGCATGGGGCTGAACGCCTGTGCGGGATCGGATCGGTTCGGCACGTTCGGTGCGCCGGGCAAGCAGCCGAACGCCTGCGCCGGGCAGGGCTATTGCGCGACCGGCACCGACCATACGTGCCATGTCCAGAATGACTGCAAGGGGCAGGGCGGCTGCGGCCTTTATGGCACCGGGGAGGAGATGAACAATCCCGGCGCCAATGCCTGCCGCTCGCAGGGATCGTGCGCGACGCCGATCAACGCCGAGCGCTTCAGCACCAATGGCGACAATCAGGGGCTCAGCGTCTGGCTGCGCGCGCGAGCGGTGTTCGAAGCGAATTGGGAAGCGACGCGAGACACCTTGCTCGCGGCGCAAAAAGCGCAAAACCTCGCGGCCGGGCAACCGCTGCCGGAGACGCTGGGCACCACGCCCGCCGCTTTCGCGGCGACCGGGCCGACCTATTTGTGGATATCGACGGACAATGCAGCGCGCAGCAACATGACCGCGTGCGGATCGAGTGGGATGAGTGGGGCCGGTGGCTGTAGTTGATCGCGCGCTGGCGGCGCTTCCCCGGCTTGGGCTGGGGCTTGGCCTGCGCAGCGTGCACTTCGATACGATCCTGTCGGGCGAGCCGCAGGACCTGTGGTTCGAAGCGATCTCCGAGAACTTCATGGACTCGGGTGGCCGCCCCCGCGCGATCATCCGCGCGGTGGCCGAGCGCTATCCATTGGCGCTCCACGGCGTTTCGCTCTCGATCGGCAGCACCGATCCGCTCGACCGGCGCTATCTCGCCGCGCTCAAGCGGCTGGCCGATGAAGTGCACCCTGCCTGGGTGAGCGACCATTTGTGCTGGACGGGGGTAAACGGCCATAACTCGCACGATCTGCTGCCGATGCCGCTGACCGAGGAGAGTTTGTCGCATGTCGCCGCGCGGGTCGCTCAGGTGCAGGACATTCTTGAGCGCCCGCTGATCCTCGAAAACCCGAGCAGCTATGTCCGCTTCGCAAGCTCGACGATGGACGAACCCGCATTCCTCCGCGCGCTGGCCGATGAGACCGGTTGCGGACTGCTGCTCGACATCAACAATGTCTATGTCAGTTGCTTCAACGCAGGCACCGATCCGGTCGCCTATCTCGATGTCTTTCCCTGTGACCGCGTCGTCCAGATGCATCTTGCCGGGCATCAGGATCTCGGCAGCCATGTCATCGACACGCACGATCGTCCGGTGCGCGCCGAAGTGTGGGAGTTGTTCCGCATCGCCTGGGCGCGGACGAACGGAGCGTCGACCTTGCTCGAATGGGATGATCACATCCCGGATTTCGCCGAATGCCTCGCCGAACTGCGCAAGGCCGAGCGGTATATGGCGAACGAACCCGTGCAG
Organism: Sphingomonadales bacterium; assembly: GCA_004173185.1. GTDB lineage: Bacteria > Pseudomonadota > Alphaproteobacteria > Sphingomonadales > Sphingomonadaceae > Sphingomonas. Next base: position 112,200 of record SEFZ01000008.1, read on the forward strand.
CCTGCCGCCGAGGTTCGCGAGACCGATGGCGAGCGCATCTCCAATCCCGTCGGGTTCATCGTGCCGCGCGCGATGGACAGCATGCTCGAGGACGCCGCATGACCACACTCGCGGCGGCCCAACGCCGGATGCACGATGCGCTGGCCTGTCCTGATATGGACTCCCATGAGGAGATGTTCGCGAGCGACGGGCGGCTGGGCGCAGCCGGAGGGCTGGCAGTCTATCAGCGCGGCTATTTGCTGCGCATTGCGGCCTGCATGCGCGAGCAGTTCCCGGCGCTCTGCCACGCGCTCGGCCGTCCGCTTTTTGACGATTTCGTCGCCGATTATATCCGCGATTGTCGTCCTGAGCGGCACACCCTTTACGATCTCGGCCGCCGCTTTGCTGGCTGGATGCACGCCAGCCGCCCTGATGGCGACGCGCCCGAACCTTGGGTCGATTTCATGATCGACCTTGCCCGGTTCGAATATGCGGCGTTCGCGATGTTCGATGCGCAGGGCAATGAGGGGCGTCCGTTCGCCACTGCCGACACGCCCGACATTGCATTGCGCCTCCAGCCCGCATTTGCGCTGGGCAGCTATGGCTTCCCGGTCGCCGAATTTTACCACGCCGTGCGCCGGGGGGAGACGCCACAACTGCCGGGACGCAGGGCCAGCCACTTTGCTCTGGTCCGCACCGATTATGTGACGCGCACCATCTCGCTAAGCGAAACGCATCACGTCTTCCTCTCAGAAATGCAGGCGGGCGACAGCGTAGAGGCGGCACTGGCCGAAATCGCGGCGCGCTTCAAACTTGATCCGGACGAAGCCGAGTCCTCATGGAGCGCTCCGGAAGGAAGCCGCGCCCGCTGGATCGGATGGGGCTTCTTCATCGACGCCAACAACCGGTAACTTCGGTCTGAAGCCGTGGCAGCGAAGCGAGCAATATAAAGGCTCTAAATTATTCGGTTCAAAATGGACCGATTTCGACAATATCGGATACGGTATCTTACGTAAGGGATATCCGAATGAAGCAGTTTTTACTCTGAGAGAAGTAAATCCGCATACGTAATTTCACGCTACTCATTATGAGGTGATGGTTTTAAATAGTACGGAATGATACATAACCCGCATTTAAACCGGTAATAACGCAACTTGCTGCTTTCATGTGTTTCGCGGGCACATGGAAGTGAGCACTATGCCGCAAGGCAAGTACAACAGGGTATCGGTGGTTTTGACCTGCTTTGCGGGCTGCATGATTGCAGCTCCGGCGGGTGCTGCTGTGCCTGGATGTGCGAATATTCCCAACGTCGCGCGCCTAGCCTTTGCCGAAGGCAGTGCAGCGCACGTCATTGAATCGAACGTCGCCGCGATCCGCACCGCCGAACTGCTTGATCTGCGCCTCACCACGACGACCGACACTATCGCCATAGCGCAGGGTGCGCCGGGTGCCATTCCCTTCGCGCTCACCAACAGCGGCAATGGCGAAGAGGCCTTTGTGCTCGATGCCCGGATCGATGGCACCGATGCATCGATCACCGGCTTCGCGATCGACAGCGACGGCAATGGCCGGTTCGACGCCAAGATCGACATCCTCCTGCCGACCCGGCGTACCACGTCGCTGATCGCCCCCGGCGTAACCACCGCTTTGCTCGTGCTGGTAGAGGGTGGCGTTGGCACAACTGGCACGCTGACGGTCAATGCCCGCGCAGAGACCGGATCGGGCGCGCCCGGCACGGGCTTCACGGGTGAAGGCGATTGCGACGCGGTTGTCGGCGCAACCGGCGCCAGCGCGCTCGCGACGGTTACGCTCACCGCTGCCCCAGGCACGGACCTCAGCCAGATCAGCGTCATCAAGTCACAGAGCGTCGCCGCTCCCGATGGCAGCGCACTGCCGGCTCGGGGAGCGACGGTCACCTACACCATTCAATCGCGCTTCGGCGGCAATGCGGTGGTCCGTTCGGCGCGCCTCGCCGATCTTATCCCCGAGGGCACGACCTATATTCCCGGCAGCCTGAGCCTCGACGGCGCGACGCTGACCGATGCCGATGACGGCGATCCCGGCGGGTTCGACGGGAATGCGGTTCGCGTGGTGCTCGGCGATGTGCCGGCGCCGGCAGTCCGCAGCATCCAATTTCAAGTGAAGATCCAGTGAGGGAGTAGTTCATGAAACGCTTTGGTACCTACGGAAGCGCCCCGCTGGCGCTGGTTTTGGTCTTTGCGCCGGTCGCACAGGCGGCAATGCCCTTGGCATCGCCGGTCAGCATCACCGCAAAGGTGATGGTCGAGACGCGCAAGGCCGCGGCCGACGGCACGGTGAAGATCGTGCTGGCCCCAGCCGCGCGCGTCACGCCGGGCGATCATGTCGTCTATCAGGTGACCGTCCAAAATTCGGGGCGCGAGGTCGCGCGCGATCTGGTCGTCGCCAATCCGGTGCCCGCGGGGCTGGTTTATGCCGGTGCCGCTGCAGATTCGCCCGAGCCAGAGCTGTCGATCGACGGCGTTCGTTTCGGCGCGCTTTCGCAACTCGCAGTACGCAGCGGCGGCGTCAGCCGCGCCGCGCTGCCCACCGATGTCCGGGTCGTTCGCTGGCGCATCGCGTCGGTCGCGGCCGGCGGCAATGCGCAGCTCTCGTTTCGCGCAAAGCTCAAGTAACGGCCCCCGTAAGTAACTAGAGTAACAGGGATTTTCCACATGAAGCATATGATAAGGCTGCTCGGCGGTGCCGCGCTTGCTACCATGTTCGCAACGCCTGCGCTCGCGCAGCAGACGGCGTCTGGCACCAGCATAAACAACCAGGCGAGCGTGAGCTACAATGTCGGCGGTTCGGCCGGCACGAGCACCTCGAACACCGCGACCTTCGTGGTCGATAAGAAGGTGAACCTCGCGGTTGCCGAAGTCGGCGGCGCGGCAACGCGTGTGGCGATTGGCGCAAGCGATCAGGTGACCACCTTCACCGTCACCAACCTGACCAACGCGACGCAGGATTTCCGCCTCGTCGGCGGTCAGCAAACCGTTTCGATCCCGCTGCTTGGCACCGACGACTTCAACGTCACCAACATTCGCGTGTTCGTCGATGCGAACGGCAACGGTGAATATGATGCGGGCGATACTGCGACGTTCATCGACGAACTCGCGCCCGATGCGACCGTCACGGTGTTCATCGTCGCGAACATCCCGAACACGCAGGGAATTCACACCGCGATCGTCGGCCTCAACGCGATCGTCGCGGCGGGCGGCGGTTCGGGCACGCTTGGCGCCGATCTCGTCGCGACGTCGCTGCTCACCGCGGACTCGCCCTCGACGGTCGATATCGTCTTCGCCGACGATGCCAACCTGCTCGATCAGCTCCGCGACGGCCAGCAATATGCCTTCGACGCCTACACGATCGATTCGGCCGCGGTCACGATGACCAAGACCGCGCGTGTCGTCAGCGATCCCTACAACCTGCTCGTGAATCCAAAGGCGATTCCGGGCGCAGTCGTCGAATATTGCATGACGATCAGCAATGCCGGTCCCGGTATTGCGACCGGCGTGACCCTGACCGACGCGTTGCCCGCCAACACCACCTATGTTTCGAACTCGCTGACGGTCGGCGGGCTGGGCGTGGGCGGTGCATGTGTGCTCAACGGCACGATCGAGGACGATAACGCCACCGGCGCCGACGAAACCGACCTGTATGGCGGCTCGTTCGATGGCACCAACGTTCGTGCGACACTCGGTTCGGTGCTGCCGCTGGTACCGCTGACCGTCGCCTTCCGCGCGACGATTAACTAGCCCCGAAACCGCAAGGCCCCCCCCGGATCCGGCGCGTGTCCTCTCCCTCGCGCGCCGGAGAAGGGTCGCTTATGCTCAAACGCCTTTCCCCCAAGCGCGCGCTTCTGGCGCTGCTGACTCCGCTGGTGGCGTTGCTGCCGGCTGGAGGCGCACACGCCCAGACGATCCGCAACACTGCAACGCTCACCTTTGCTGGTCCGGGCGGCGATATCGCCGTGCCGTCGAACACGGTCGAGCTCAATCGTGGACGCTACAAGACCACGATCACATTTCATCGCCTTCCCGAAGGTTACACCCCCGATTTCACCGACAAGCACTGCGAACCGCTCGCGCGGGCAATCTATCGCCCGCTCGGGCTCGATGAGGCGCAATTTGCCCGCGCGGCGCCGCTCCGCTCTTATGATACCGATAATGTTTTCGTACTCGCGCTCAATGCGCAGGGCGTTAATCATGACCGCAAGGCGGTTGAGAAGACCTTCGTTACCGCCACTTCCAGCGCGCGCGAGCTTGACCTCGAACTGACCGAAACGGGCGTCGATACCGGCGTGTTTGTTGGCATAATCCCGCCCAGCCCCCGCGCAAGTGGCCGGCCCTCCACCGTTTGCGACATCAGTGAAGATAAAGGCGGCTCGCTCTCCGCGCATTTTGCCGGTGATGACGATAATTCGCCTTCAAATGCCTCGCTTCTGATCGATCCGCTCGGCCATGTTTTCGATTCGGTGACCGGCACGTCGCTGAACGGCGCGACCGTTACGCTGATCGATGACGCGACCGGTCTGCCCGCGGCCCAGGTATTCGGCGATGACGGCATAAGCGCCTATCCCAATACGATGGTGACCGGCCAGAACGTCACCGACGCGGGCGGTCACGTATACGTAATGGAATTGGGCGATTTCCGCTTTCCGCTATTGCCGCCGGGCTCCTATCGCCTCCGCGTCACACCGCCGCCCGGCTACACTGCGCCCTCGACCCGAACGCCAGCGCAATTGACGGGTTTCAGGAACCCGCACGACGTGCCTTACACGATCGTGCCCGGCTCTTATGGTCAGCCCTTCCTCCTCAATGACCCCGCGCCTGTGACGATCGATCTGCCGGTCGATCCGAAGCCAAAGATTTCGCAGGACGCTCAGCCGCATCTGGTGCTGACCAAGGATGCCTCGATCCGCGAGGCGAGCATGGGCGATTTCGTCCAGTACCGGCTCGAACTGCGTAACACCGGCAACGGCGCGGCCAGCCCGGTTACCATCACCGATACGCTGCCACGCGGCCTGCGCTATCGTCGCGGATCGACACGGGGCGCAACCGAACCGCTGGTAAGCGGGAGCGGCGGCATGCTGACGTTTGAAATTGCCAATCTGGCACCATCTGCGATGTCAAAGATAACCTATCTGGTGGAAATAGCGCCGGGGGCGCCATCGGGCGAAGCCGTCAACCGCGCTATCGCCACTGCGCCGCGCGGCGTAACCAGCGCCGTCGCCAGCGCGCCGGTGCGCATCCGCGCGCCGCTGTTCACCGATGCATTCACTGTCATCGGGCGCGTCACCGAGGGTGATTGCCGCGATCCCGAGCGGGGCCGCAAGGGCGTCGCCGGAATCCGCTTGTTGATGGAGGATGGCAGCTATGTCGTCACCGATAAGGACGGGCTCTATCATTTCGAGGGCGTCGCGCCCGGCACGCATGTCGTCCAGATGGATCTGGCCAGCGTGCCAGGCACGCATGCCCCGGTGGTCTGCGATGCCGATACCCGCGCCGCCCGCAGCTCTCTCTCGCGCTTCGTCGAGGGCAGCGGCGGCAGCCTCCAGCGCGTCGATTTCCAGCTTCGCCTGACCGGCAAGGCCGCAATCGCCGCCGATGCGCTGCCGGTGGTACCGGTCGCCGATGCTCAGGCTGCGGGCAATCGCGAAGACTGGCTTGCACAGGCAGAGCCGGGCATTGGCTGGCTGTTCCCGGAGATCGATCACAATCCGCGCGCGCCCGCCGTCCGCGTGGTCATCCGCCATCTTCCCAGCCAGCGCGTCGCGCTTACGCTGGGTGGCAAGCCGGTCGAGCCGCTCAGCTTCGATGGCACCGATAGCGATACCAATCGCGGCGTTGCGATCTCGCGCTGGACCGGGCTCCCGCTTGCCGAAGGCGACAACCGCCTCGAGGCGCGCGTGCTGGACGAGAAGGGCGCAGTCGTCGCCACGCTCGATCGCGTCGTCCATTATTCGAACACGCCGGCGCGCGCCGTCTACGCGCCCGAAAAGTCGCGCCTCAGCGCCGATGGGCTCACGCGTCCGCTGATCGCGGTGCGCGTCACGGATCGCGACGGCCGCCCGGTTCGTGCCGGCACCATGATCCCGTTCCGCGTCGAGCAGCCCTATCAGGCCGCGCAGGAAGCCGCTGCCGAACAGGCCCGCCAGCTTGCCGGCATGGAACGCGCCCGCGCCACCGCGCAGGTTGTCGGTGACGAGGGGCTCGCCTTCATCGCGCTCGAGCCCACCCGCCAGTCCGGGGCTGTGCGCATCGCGGTTACGCTTGCCGATCGCGAGCGCGAAACGGTGAGCGACATCAAGGCATGGCTCGCCGCTCCGGCACAGGATTGGGTCGTGGTCGGCTATGGCAAGGGTTCGGTGGGCTATGACACACTCTCGGGCGCCGAAAAGCTAGCCCGCGGCAAACGGGGCGAGATGGTCACCGACGGCCAGCTCGCGCTCTATGCGAAGGGCCGGATCAAGGGTTCGTGGCTGCTCACATTGGCATATGACAGCGACAAGGACGAAAATCGGATGCGCGAGCGCGGCGTCCACGGCACGATCGATCCGGATCGCTATTACACCGTGTATGGCGATGGCACGCGCCAGGGCTATGACGCCGCCAGCCGCCGCAAGCTCTACATCCGGCTGGAGCGCCGCGAATTTCAGGCGCTTTACGGCGATTTCGATACCGGCCTCGTCGATACCCGGCTCACCCGCTACAGCCGCACGCTGAACGGCGTACGCGCCGAATATCGCGGCAATCATGTCCAGTTCACCGGCTTCGCCGCCAATGACGACAGCCGCTACGGCCGCGACGAAATTCAGGGCAACGGCCTCTCCGGGCCGTATCGCCTCTCAGGCCGGGACATCGTGCCGAACAGCGACAAGCTCCGGCTGGAGACCCGCGATCGGCTGCGTCCGGATCGTGTGCTCGACAGCAAGGAACTGACTCGCCACATCGATTACGATATTGATGTGCGTGCAGGCACGATCCGCTTCCGCGAGCCCATCCTCAGCCGCGATCCTTTGCTCAATCCGGTCTTCATCGTCGCCGACTACGAAACCTATGGCGACGGCAAGAAGCTGATCGCCGGTGGCCGCGCCTCGGTTACGTTCGGCAAGGTCGAGGCCGGTGCCAGCGTGATCCACGATGCCGGCGTCGCCAATAACGCCACCGTCGCGGGCGTCGATCTCAAGGTTCGCGCCAGCCGCACCACCGAAATCCGCGCCGAAGCAGCAACCGGCGGTCGCACCGGCATCCGCGATGGCCGCGCCTGGCTCGCCGAAGTCGAGCATCACGGCCCCGTCGCCGATCTGCTCGTTTATGCCCGGCAGCAGGATCGCGCATTCGGTCTGGGCCAGCAGAATTTCGGCGAGGCCGGTTCGCGCAAGATTGGCATGGATGGCCGCATGCATCTGGGTGGCCGCTGGAACCTCGCGGGTTCGGCATGGGTGCAGGACGATCTAGACGATGCGGCACACCGCGTCGCAGGCGAAGCGCGTCTCGAATATCGCCGCGATACCGGCACGATCTTCGCGGGCATGCAATTCTCGTCGGACCGCACTGCCGATGCCGACCACCGCGACTCGCGCCTGCTCACGCTGGGCGGCACGCAGAATCTGTTCCGCAACCGGCTGGAGCTTACCGCCGAAGGGCAGCTGCCGATCGGTGGCAAGGATGACAGCATCGATATGCCCGCCCGCAAGCGACTGACCGCGGCGTGGCGTTTCAATCCCTGGCTCAAGCTGATCGGTGGCTTCGAGCTGGCCGATGGCGACAAGTTTACCGCGCAGACCACCCGCATCGGTTTCGATGTCGCCCCCTGGTCCGGCGCGCGCGTGCTGACCACGCTCAATCAGGGTGCGATCGGCGAGAATGGCACGCGCACCTTCGCGCAATATGGCCTGAGCCAGTCGCTGCCGATCGGCAAAAGCTGGACGATCGACGCAACGGTGGATTCGAGCAGCACATTGTCGGGCAGCGTGCCCACTGGTGACGCGGTAAGCCGTTTCCACCCGGTGGCCGCGGGGGGCATCCTTGGCACTTCGGGCATTGCCGAGGATTTCACCGCTGTCACGTTCGGTGCCAATTATCGCGGCACGCTGTGGAGCTGGAACGGCCGCGCCGAATATCGCACCGGCAGCCGCGAACGCCGCTGGGGCCTGACGAGCAATCTGCTCCGTGCGCTCGGCAGCGGCTCGACTTTGGCATCGAGCGTGCGCGCCTATCGCGTTCGTGAAAATAGCGGCAATTCGGTCCAGTCGATCGACGCCGATCTCGCGCTGGCCTTGCGCCCGATCGACAGCCGCTGGTCGTTCCTTGAGCGCTTCCAGCTCCGCAGCGAAGGCGCTGACGGCAATATCTCGCCAGACAATGTGCTGGCGGTTCCGGTCTTCGCATCGGAGACGCGCACCACGTTCCGCCTGATCAACAATGCCGCGATTAACTATCGCACCGGCAGCGAAGGGGCAGGGCACGGCTTTGAGGCGAGCCTCTATTACGGCGCGAAATATGTGCGCGGCCGCTATGCCGATGAGAAGTTCGACGGGTTTGTCGATGTCGTCGGGCTTGAGGTCCGCAAGGATCTCACCACCCGCTTCGATATCGGCGCCAATGCCAGCGTGCAGCATAGCTGGACCAGCGGTGCTGCGAATTTCTCGCTCGGCGCATCGGCGGGGGTCTCGCCTGCGAAAAATCTCTGGCTGACCGCCGGCTATAACGTCGCCGGCTATCGCGACCGCGATTTCGAGGAAGCGCGCTGGACCCGCAAGGGGCCGTTCCTCACGCTGCGTTTCAAATTCGATCAGCAATCCCTGGGCGAAGTCGCCCGGCCGGTTTTCGGAGGTCGCAAATGAAGGTCCTGCGCCTGCTTCCCCTCGTGCTGCTCGTTGCGTCCACGCCGCTGACGATCGTCAAGACTTCGTCGGTGGTCTCGGATCCGCAGGGCAATCTGCTGCCCAAACGTGTGCCGGGGGCGCTCGTTGACTATACCGCCACGATCACCAATCCGAACAGCGTGGTCTCCACGGTCAATGGCGTGACCTTCGCCGATGCCATCCCGACCAATACGCTTCTGTACGTCGCCGATATCGGAACGCTGCCCGGATCGGGGCCGGTGGTGTATGCCGATGGCCTGTTGCCGCCGAGCCTGCTGAGCTACACCTTCTCGGGGCTCGGCAGCGCCACCGACCGGCTTGATTTCTCGCGGGATAATGGCGCGAGCTGGACCTACACGCCGGTCGCCGACGCCAATGGCACGGACAGCAACGTCACCAACATCCGCGTGCGGCTTGGTGGCAATCAGGTAGCCGGCTCGTCCTTCTCGATCCGCTTCCGCGTGCAGGTGCGCTAGGCGCTCTGTTTTTGCTCCTGCTCCAATAGCTGGCCCGCGGCATCGATCAGCGACGCTGGATCGAAGGGCTTGGTCACCACCATGATCTGCCCGAAATCGGCGGGCAGATGATCGCGGCCATAGCCGCTGACGAACAGGAACCGCACGCCCCGCGCCGCCAGCGCTGCCGCGATCTCGTCGGCCATTTCGCCTTGTAGATTGCCGTCGAGCAAAGCTGCGTCGACCGGCGTGTCGGCGATCGTCGCAAGCGCGCTGTCTGCGGTCGCGACCGGTCCCACGACCAGCGCGCCGGCATCCTCGAGGATCGCGACCAGCTCCAGCGCGACCACCGGCTCGTCCTCGATGATGAGGATGCGCTTGCCTGCGATCCGGGCCCGCCGGTGTTCGCGGTCGGCAGGGGAATTTGCGGTGAGCCGGGCAATCTTGCGCTGGCCGCCGGTCGAGCGGACAGCGGCGTGATAGGGTAGCGCCAGCGACCAGCGCAGCCCGTCTTCGGCATAATTCGGTGTTGCGCTGCCGCCCTCGGCCTTCAGGCTGCGCTCGATCAGCGCAGTGCCGAAGCCCTTGCGCGAGGGCGGCAGTACAATGGGGCCGCCGTTTTCGGTCCATTCGAGTTCGAGCACGCCTCTGCGCACCCGCCAGTTGAGGCTGACCTTGCCTTCGGGGGTCGATAGCGCGCCATATTTGTTCGCGTTCGTGGTCAGTTCGTGGAGCACCAGCGCGAGATGGAGCGCAGGCTCGGGGGCAAGATCCAGGTCCGGGCCATTTGCGGTCAGTCGCTCGGCATCGATCGTGCCGATGTGGAGCTGCCCCTCGACCAGTTCGCGCAAGCTCGCGCCCTGCCAAGTCGTGCTGCTCAGCAGCGAATGCGCGCGCGCCAGCGAATGGATGCGGCCGATAAAGGTCGGGGCGAAGTCCGATGGCCCGGTCGAATGGCGCAAGGTCTGGGTGGCGATGGCCTGCACCGAAGCCAGCGTGTTCTTCACGCGGTGGTTGAGTTCGCCGACCAGCAGTCGCTGCGTTTCCTCGGCCCGCTTGCGCTCGGTAACATCCAGAATCTGCGCGTTGACCGACAATAAATGCCCCGCCGCGTCGAACAATGCCGAGCAATAACATTCGCAAGTCAGCGTAACGCCTTCCGCGGTCCGCATCCGGAGCGTCTGCATGTCGCGCAGGCGCTTGCCGTCGATCATCCCGCCGATCAGGCCGGCAAAGGCCTCCGCATCCTGCGCGTCGAGCCATTGCATTTCGGAGGGGTGAAACCCCGAGACTTCGACCGAACGCCAGCCGAACAGCCGCTCGGCGCCTTTCGACCAGGCGACGATGCGCTGATCGGGATCGAACTCGACCACGGCGAGCGGGCTATTGTCCCCATGCGCATTGATCCGCGCGAGCGCCGAGGCAAGCGCATCGCGCTGGCGGGCCAGTTCCTGCCGCTGCCGGGCAAGCTCGAAGAAAATGTCGACCTTATTGCGCACGACCTGTGGCTCGACAGGCTTGAGCAGATAATCGACCGCGCCCGTCTCATAGCCGCGAAAGCGTCGCCGCTCATCGGTGGCGACTGCGGTGAGGAAGATGATCGGCACGCTGCGGGTCCGATCGGTGCCGCGCATCAGTTCGGCCAGTTCGAACCCGTCCATCCCGGGCATCTGCACATCGAGCAAAGCCAGCGCGAAATCATGGACGAGCAGCAATTCGAGCGCCTCGACGCCCGAGCGCGCCTTGAGCAATTCCATCCCGTCGCGCTGAAGCAGTGCCTCCAGCGCAGTCAGGTTTTCCTCGACATCGTCGACCGCGAGGATCTTCACGGGATCAAGCTGCATTGCCGAGCTCCCGAAAGCCCGAAGCGCCGCGGCGATAGATTTTCTCGCGCTCGTCGAAATCGGAGAAGCAATCCGAATAGCGCGAGAAGCGGAGCGTTTCGCGCGCACCCAATCCCAGGAAGCCGCTGCGCACCAGGGACTCGCCGAAAAGGCCCAGCGCGCGGTCCTGTAGTTCGCGGTCGAAATAGATCAGCACATTGCGGCTGGAGACCAATTGGACCTCGCTGAACACCTCGTCCGTCGCGAGGCTATGCTCGGCGAAGACAGCACGGGTGCGCAGCGATTTGTCGAACACCGCAGCGCCATATGCCGCAGTGTAATAATCCGAGAGCGAGGATTTGCCGCCCGATCGCCGATGGTTCTCGGTGAATTGCGGGATGCGTTCCAGATCGTAGATGCCCGCTTCGGCCTTCTCCAGCGCGGCGGGGCTGATATCGGTGCAATAGAAGATCGTGCGATCCTCCAGCCCTTCCTCGCGAAACAGGATCGCCAGCGAATAGAATTCCTCGCCATTGGCGCAGCCCGCGATCCACACCTTGAGCGAAGGATAAGTGCGCAGATGCGGCACCACGGTCTCGCGCAGCGCGCGGAAATAATCGGGGTCGCGAAACATCTCGCTCACCTGGATGGTGAGGAACCCCATCAGCTCGGCAAACACCTTGGGATCGCGCAGCAGGACGTGCTGGAGTTCGGACAGGCTCTCGCATTCGAAGCGATGCTGCGCGCGCGCCAGCCGCCGATGGAGCGATCCGCGCGAATAGCCGCGAAAGTCATAATGATATTGCCGCCAGATCGCTTCCAGCAGCAGATCGAGTTCGATCTCTTCGTGTGGGAGGAAAGCCTCCTCGTTCACCGCGGCATCCAGACGCGGACGAGCGACAGCAATTTGTCGATGTCGAGCGGCTTGGCGAGATAATCATTCGCGCCGGCGTCCAGGCATTCCTGCTGGTCGCGCGCCATCGCCTTGGCGGTCAGCGCGATCACCGGCAGGTCCTTCCAGCGCGGCTGGCTGCGAAGTTCGCGGGTCGCGGTCAGGCCGTCCATCTCGGGCATCATCACGTCCATCAGCACGAGATCGACCATGTCGGCCACGCCACGCGCAGCCTCATCGAGCGCGCTGAGCGCTTCCTTGCCATTCCGTGCGATCCGAACCTTCGCCCCATGCGGTTCGAAAATGCTGGTGAGGGCATAGACGTTCCGTATGTCGTCCTCGACCACGAGAATATTGCGCCCTTCGAGCGCAGCATCGCGGCCGAGCGATTTGGCGATCAGCGCCTGTTGCTGCTCGGGCAGCTCGGACACGACTTGATGGAGGAACAGGGTAACCTCATCGAGCAGCCGCTCGGGGCTCTTCGCACCCTTCACGATGATCGACTTGGAATATTTGCGCAGCCGCAATTCTTCGTCCGAGGAAAGGTCTCGCCCGGTATAGACGATCACCGGCGGGAAGCCGACATTGTCGTCCACGCTCAGCCGTTCGAGCAGATCCAGCCCGCTTATGTCGGGCAGGTTGAGATCGAGCACCATGCAATCAAAGGTCTCGCTGCCGAGCATCTCCATGCACTGCGCCGCCGAATGCGCCTCGACAGTCTCGACTTCGCGGCTCGCGAGCAGCGCCTTGATGCTCTCGGCCTGACGGGCATCATCCTCGACCACCAGCACGCGGCGCACGCGCTGCGCCAGCCGCTGCTCGAGCCCCTCCAGCATATCGATCAATTGCTCGCGCTTCACCGGCTTGAACAGATAGCCCACCGCGCCGCTCGAAAGTGCCGCCTGGGTATCGTCATCGACCGAGACGACGTGGACCGGAATGTGCCGGGTGCGCACGTCGCGCTTGATCCGATCAAGCACCGACAAGCCGGTGTGATCGGGCAGGTTCATATCGAGGATCACGGCGTGCGGCAGATATTGCCGCGCCATCAGCGCGCCTTCGTCGGCAGTGCCCGCGATCAGGCATTGCAGCCCGAGTTCGTGCGCGACGTCGCACAGGATGCGCGCGAATACCGGATCATCCTCTACGATCAGGATCGTGCGGGCATCGCCCGTCAGCTTCTCGCGATCATCCTCTGCCGCCACCGCGCGGCGCTTGCGCGCAGGCTTGGGGTTAGAGGGTTGCGGGCGGACCGGCAGTGTTTCGGAGGGTTGTATCAGCGCCGGATCATAGGTGACCGGCAGGATCAGCGCGAAGCTGCTGCCTTCGCCGGGCGTGCTCTCCACGTCCACTTCTCCGCCGAGCAGCCGCGACAATTCGCGCGAGATCGACAGACCCAGACCGGTGCCGCCATATTTGCGGCTGATCGTCCCATCGGCCTGACGGAAGGCTTCGAAGATCACCTGTTGCTGATCCGCCGGGATGCCGACGCCGGTATCCTCCACTGCAAATTTCAGCCGTCCGTCTGCTTGTTTCCCCACGCGCAACGTGACCGTGCCTCGATCGGTGAACTTGATCGCGTTCGACAGGAAGTTCTTGAGCACCTGCTCCAGCCGCTGCGGATCGGTCTCCATCTCGTCAGTGACGCCGGCTTCGATTTCGGTTTTGAGCGCAAGCCCCTTGATCTTGGCCGATGCTTCGAACCCGGCCTTGAGCTTGTCGAGCGTCGAAGCGATGCGGATGCGGCGCGGCTGGAGTTCGAGCTTGCCCGCCTCGATCTTGGAAATGTCGAGGATGTCGTTGATCAGCGCGAGCAGATCATTGCCCGATGTCTCGATCGTCTCGGCATGCTTGACCTGATCACCCGTCAGATTGCCTGCGCGGTTCTCGGCGAGCAACCGCGCCATGATCAGCAGCGAGTTGAGCGGCGTGCGCAGCTCATGGCTCATATTGGCGAGGAATTCGGATTTGTAGCGGCTGGCCTGTTCGAGGTCGCTGGCCTGCGCCTTGAGCGATCCCTCGGCGCGCTTGAGTTCGTCGCGCTGCGATTCCAGTTCGCTCGTCTGGGCTTCGAGCTGGACGTTGCTCTGCTCCAGCTCGGCTTGCTGCAATTCCAGCCGTGCCTGCGATTCCTGTAGCGACCGGCTCTGTGCTTCGAGTTCGTCGTTATTGGCGCGCAGCTCTTCGCTCTGGACCTGCAATTCCTCGGCCTGTTGCTGCGTCTCTTCGAGAAGTTCGCGTAGTTTTGCGCGATATTTCCCGGACCGAATCGCAACACCCAGCTGGCCCGATACGCGATCCAGCAGTGCCTCTGCCTGTGTGACGTCACCGCCACGGCGGAAGCCCAGTTCGATTACGGCGTTGACTGCGCCATCGGCGGTGGTCGTTGCGATCAGCAATCGACTTGGCTTGGCCTGCCCCAATGCCGATCCGAAATAGAGATACCCTTCCGGCACATCGTCGACCACGAAGTTGCGCCGGTCGGTCACTGCCTGGCCGAGCAACCCGTCATTGGCCGCAAAGCGCTCGGGCAGGTTCGCATTTGCCGGAACGCCATAGCTGGCGTGACGGGCGAACCCTTCGCCGTTGCGGATGAACAGCGCGCCAGCCTGAACATCGAGATATTCGGCGAGGAATTTGAGCGCGTTCTCGCCCAATTGGTTGAGCGGCTGTTCCCCGGCCACTGCCTCGGCCAGCCCGACTTGTCCCGCTTGCAGCCATTCCTGATGCTGGATCGCCAGTCGGGTCCGGATGAACTGGAAGCCGACGATCGCGAGAATCCACGTGACACCCAGTCCCAGCGATCGATTGATGATCGCCACCTCGGGCGCGACCCCGGGGGGCGCGAGCGAGAAGCCGGCAATGGTGAGTAACGTAGCGATAGCAGCCACGACCGGCGGGGCCACGGGGGCAGTCGCCGCATAAGCGAGCACCGCTGGCAGCAGATAGGCGACCCACACCGCGGTGCCGAGCGGAAGCACCAGATCCGCCCCGAACGGCAGCGCCAGCAGAACCGCGATCAGACCATAGAGCCAACGCGAACGATGTTTACCGAGCAAAGGAAGCATCAACTATCTCAAAGGGATATCGAGATGCTTATCCCAGCCCGGGGCGGCATGTGCAACCGTGCGATACGTATTGTTTCGTAGGTCAGGCGGCGCTGAAGGTGGCGCGCAGGCGAATCTTGTCGATCTTGCCCGTCGCCGCCAGCGGCATGTCTGGCACCCGCACGACGGCATCGGGGATCCACCATGAGGCTACACGGCCGCGGAGCGAGGCGAGGAGATCCTGATCGCTGATCTCCTGATCCTGCCGCAATTCGACCAGCAATAAAGGTCGTTCGCCCCATTTCTCGTCGCTGCGGCCGATTACCGCCGCGAGCGAGACCTGTGGCAGCGCGCCGACCACGGCTTCGATCTCGGCGGGATTGATCCATTCGCCGCCCGATTTGATCAGGTCCTTGGCACGACCGGTAATCATCAGATTGCCCTTGCGATCGATCCTGGCGAGGTCGCCGGTGTCGAACCAGCCATTCGCATCGGTCGCGGACTGTTCCTGCCCGAAATAGCGCTCGATCACCGATGCGCCGCGCACGTGCAGATGGCCCTCGGTATCGCGCTGATCCGGAAGCGGATCGCCATTGGCATCGGCGAGCATCAGATCGACGCCGAGCGCGGGGCGGCCCGAGACCGCAGCCTGTCGTTCGAGATCGCCCAGCACGCCGAAGGTGCCGACCGGTGTCAGTTCGGTCATCCCCCAGCTGGTCTGGACCTCGACCCCCAATTGCCGTTCGAGCCGCGCCATCAGCGCAGGCGGCATGGAGGCACCGCCGACAAGGATGCGGCGGAGCGATGGCAATGTGGTGCCGGTCGCTTCGAGATGCTCGGCCAGCCCCAGCCATACCGTCGGCACGCCCACGGCGATGGTGACGTTTGCTTCGGCGATCAGCCGGGCGAGGCTCGCGCCATCGGTGTGGCGGCCAGGCAGCGCCAGCGTCGCGCCCGCTGCGGGAACCGCGAACGGAAGCCCCCAGGCATTGGCATGGAACATCGGCACGACCGGTAGCACCACATCGTCGCGGCTAAGCCCGAGCATATCGGCCTGAAGCAGCCGCAGCGTGTGCAGGAAGCACCCGCGATGCGTGTAGGTCACGCCCTTGGGCGAGCCGGTCGAACCGGAGGTGAAGCACAGCCCGCTCGGTGCGGTCTCGTCGAAATCGCCCCAGTCGAAGCGGGCATTGGCTTGGTCGATCAGCGGATCGAGCGGCGTGACGTCGAACCCTTCATGCAATGCCGCTTCGGCTTCGCCGTCGATGACCAGCAATTTGTCGATGCCCGGCGCGTCGGCGGCTACCTTGAGCGCGAGCGGCAACAGATCGGCGCTCACCACCAATATGCGCGCCTCCGATTGGCCGAGCATCCAGGCGAGCTGGGTCGCGGTCAGTCGCGGGTTCAGCGTGTGGCACACCGCGCCCATCCCCATGATCGCGTACCACGCCTCGACATGCGCCTGACTGTTCCACGCCAAAGTCGCAACGCGCGCGCCTGCGGTTACGCCGAGACCGGCCAGAACATTCGAGACCTTCCACGCGCGATCCCGCAGCGCCGCATAGCCGATGCGGGCAAGCGTGCCGTCTTCGCGCGCGGTCACGACTTCGGTGTCGGGGTGCCATTTCGCCGCATGATCGACGATCCTGTCGAGCGTCAGCGGGAAGGACTGCATCGCACCGTCGATCACCGGCAGCTCTCCTGCGCAGGCGGAAGGGCGGGGGAGATCACCCCGACATTCCAGTTCCACGGAATATTCCCCGCAGCGCGGCGGCGGCACACAATCTGTTCGTGGATGCGATATTCCCCCGGCTTGAGATCGATGGCGACGCGCGGCTTGTCGGTGAAGAGCATATAGGCGGCGCGCTTGTTGTGCGCCGGCCAGGCGGGCTGGCCCTTCGCGGACGGCACACCGGATTTGGTGAAGCTTGCCCAATAGCCCACCATCGCGGCGGACAGGTTGCGCTCGGTCGGGGTATCCGGAATTTTCGGCCAGAGCGGCGTCATCCTGCGGATCGTACCGAACATGTAGGGCACTTCGGATGCGTGGAAGCCGTGCATCCCGGCTTCGTCCGCAGCCGGATAGCCATGGTCGAAATGATAGAGATAGGTCGGCTGGCCAGCCCCGGCCTGATCGCGGACCAGTCGCTGCGATGTCCACCCGAAGAAGCCGTCACGCGCAGCGGCAAGCATGCTCTCGCCAATGTTTGCCGAAGGGTAGAGGCGCAGGAAATCGTCCGCCAACGGTCCGTAATTCTTGCGGATTATCGCTTCATATTGCGCAGCGTCGATCTTTGAAGCGTCGGGCAGGCCGGGCAGGATCGACTTCATCGTGCGGATCTCGCCGCTGGTGAAGCCGGTCATCAGCGGCACGCGGGCCTGCTCGCCGCGCTCCAAGGTTTCGATCAGCTGGCGGGTAAGCGCCTTGCCATCGACAATCGCGGTCGATGCGAAGCGCGCCTTGGTCGCCAGCGCGATCAGGCTCGCGGGGTCGATGGCGCGTAGGTCGGCGATGCTCTTTGCGCCTGCGGTTTCGGCGAGGCGCTGTCCGGTCGCCTCCGCAGAGGGCAGTCCGAAGCTGTCGCGCTTCAATTCGGGGATGTTCATCAGCGAGGCGCTCTGGACGATTGCCTTGGAGAAAAGCCCGCGCGCCATCGGAGATGCCAGCAGATGCAGGATCGCCAGACCGCCGGCGGACTCACCCGCAATCGTGACCTTGCCGGCATTGCCGCCGAACGCCGCGATGTTGGCCTTTACCCAGCGCAACGCTGCGACCTGATCGAGCACGCCGTAATTGCCAGACGTGCCCTGTTGGGCCGTCAGCCCGGGATGCGCAAAATAGCCGAACACGCCGAGGCGATAATTGATCGAGACCACGATGATCCCGCGTTTCGCCAGTTCACTGCCGTCGAACAATGCCTGGCTGGATGCACCGCGCACCAGATTGCCACCGTGAATCCACACGAACACCGGCGCGTTCTTCGCCTTGGCCGGAGCCCAGATGTTGAGCGACAGGCAATCCTCGCTCATCGCGGGATAGCTCTCGGCATAGATGCTGTCGGCGGGTGCAGGGGGCTGCTGGCAGGCAGGACCGAAATTGCTCGCGTCGCGCGTGTCAGACCAGGCTGGAACGCCGAGCGGCGGCTTCCACCGATTCTCGCCAACCGGGGGCAGGGCATAGGGAATGCCCTTGAAAACATGCTGCCCGTCGGCATCCACGCCGCGTACCGGACCGGCAGGTGCGTGGACGACGGGCTGTGCGGCCGCGGGTAAAATGGATGCAGAAAGGGCTGCGGCGCCCAGCGCCGCGACGCGGTGCATAATTACCATGAAACTCTCCTGTGAATTCAGGCGGGGCGGATCAGTCGATCACCTTCAGCAGCCGCAGCCAGAGCTGGTTGTCGAAATCCTTGTCGCCCGCCGCAGCACCCGTGCGCACCACCACCAGCTTACGGCTGGGGACCACGTAAAGCCGGCGATCGAACGCGCCCAAAGCGGCGATCGTATCGGTGGGTGCGGAGGCGATCAGCGGGCCTTCCTTGCGGCCGGCGAGCGCGCGCATGCTGTAAGCGCCGCTGTTGATCCACCACAGATTGGCATAAGCCGGATTGGTCGGGGAGGGCGTGAACATCGCTTTGAACCCGGCTTCGGAAACGATGCGCTTGCCATTGCTGCCGACGCCGCCGTTCAGGATCATCAGTCCGAAGCGGGCAGTGTCGCGCGGCGAGGTGACCAGTCCGGTATCGTTGCCGACCGAGGCGAGTGCAGCCGGGCGCTTGCGCCAGGCGGTGTCCTTCATGCCGAGCGGTTCGGTCAGCCAGTCATTCGTGATCGTTTCCAGCGGCAGCTTCGTCGCTGCCGTGAGGATGCGCTTCGAGATCGCGTAGACCGGCGTGTTGTAATGGAAGCGCGTGGCCGGAGCCGCGACATAAGCGAACTTGTCGTCGAGCCCGGTATGCATCGTCAGCACGTCGATCACGCGGATCTGCGCTTCCTGCTCGGGCGAAGCCTTGGACCAGCCCGCCCCGATATAGTCCGACACCGGCTTGGTGGGATCGATCAGCCCCTTGTCGACCGCGATCGCGACGAGGACCGAGATGAAGCTCTTTTGCTGCGAGGCAACGTCCTCGAGCAACTCGCCCTGCTTGTTGCGCTCATATGCGAAGGCCGCGAACATCCGATCGCCCGCTGGGGCGGGCCAGGTCTGCTCGACCAGCACCTTGCCATCCTGCATCACCAGAAAGCCGGTGCTATTCTGGTTGCGCAGATAATTGAGCAGGCCGTTTACCGCTGCCTTGTCCTGCGCGCCCGCTGGCGTGACAGGGCCGGGCGAGGCGAATGCTGGTGCCGCGATTACCGAGATCGCCGCTGCGGCAAACCATGATTTCAGATGTGAACGAGCAGTCATTTCTACCTCCGATTGGCGACCCGGCGCTTGATCGCGGGACGGGGCGCCGCTGGAATCGGCCCGCCCTCCCGAGCCCGCGAGCCGTGCGCGAGCATGATCCGGGCCACTTCGCCCTGCATGAAATAAAGGATGTCGCGCGCCGCCTGGCTGGCCTTTTCGGCATCGCGATCGACCAGAGCCGCGCGCACCTGGCGCCAATAGGAATAGGGGCCGGGCGTATTGGCGGTGATCGCCAGCGCGACATACGAGAAGTGAAAGCGCGTCTTGCGGCGCACCGATTCGATCATCTTCTGCGCATCGGGGCTCGCGCATTCGGCCATGTCGGTGAAGATCGACTCGCTGAGTTCGATGATCTGTTCGGCCGGAACGCCGGTTGCGGCATCGCTCAGCATCTGATCGATCTTGACCAGCATCCGGCGGATCGCCGCGTCCGATCCGCGCAGGCAGGTGAAGCGCGCGGCCAGACCATAAAGCGCGGCGCGGACTTCGTAG
The DNA here is from genome assembly GCA_004173185.1 of Sphingomonadales bacterium. GTDB lineage: Bacteria > Pseudomonadota > Alphaproteobacteria > Sphingomonadales > Sphingomonadaceae > Sphingomonas. The sequence goes on from SEFZ01000008.1 coordinate 132,186, forward strand.
AGATCGAAGACTTCCTCGACGGTGGTGGCGGAAACGCGCGCGCCGCGATTTTCCTCAAGTTCGATCAGGCCATCATCGGCCAGTACGCGTAGCGCGCGACGCACGATCGAGCGGCCCACACCGAACTCGGCGCAGAGGCGCACCTCACGCAGCCATTCGCCCGGGGCGAGTTCGCTCTTCTGGATTTGCAGCCGCAGCGCGTGGGCGAGATCATCGGCAGTCAATGCCGAGGCATTTTCGATCGGCAGGTCATCCGGGGATTCGTGCTTGTCTGCCAATGACTTGCCTCTCTTGGATTTGTCTTGCTCGGTCGCGAGCTTAGCAATCCTTCGAGCCGGTTACTATTGTGCGGCTGGGGCGAGAGCAAGTTGTTTGTCGAACGATTATACAAAAATTGTCGTACAATCTATTTGACATTGCGCGCCGATCGCCGGATTGAATGGGGATGGCGCCGCACAATGAGCGCCGTTGGGAGGATGCATGCGCAACTTACTTGCTACGACGGCAATTCTGACGCTCGTTGTCGCTACGCCCGCTCTGGCGCAGACCGCCACTGGCACGCAGGCCACCGAAATCACTCCGGCACCTGAGACTCAGGATGCGGACGCCGAAGCGACCACGGCGCGAGATGGCGACATCCTCGTTACCGCCCGCCGCCGCGAAGAGAGCATTCGCGACGTTCCGGGCACGATTTCCGCAGTGACCGCCGATCAGCTTGAGGCCAAGGGGCCGGTAGCTGGCACGGGCGACCTGCTCAGCACCGTTCCGGGCGTGCGTTTCAACGATGTCGCCAGCGAAAATCTCGCCGAAATCTCGATCCGCGGATCGGGCACCGCGCGCGCAACCGGCGCGGATTCGGGCGTCGGCCTGTTCGTCAACGGTGCCTATGTCGGTAGCTCGACGCTGGGCGGCCGCAACTTCAAGGCGCTCGACTATTTCGATATCGAGCGGGTCGAGGCCCTCGAAGGTCCGCAGGGCGCGCTATATGGGCGCAACTCCGAATTCGGCGTGGTCAACATCGTCCTCGCCAAGCCCAAGTTCAACGATTCGGGCTTTATCCGCTCGGGCTACACGTTCGGGCTGAACCAGCTCCGCGTGGCGGGCGTGATCAACACGACGTTGAGCGACACGGTCGCGGTGCGCGTGGGCGGCGAAGTCTATGGCCAGAACAAGGGCTTTTACTACAACCCCAACACCCGCAATTATTATGATACCACGCGCGGCTGGAACGGCCGGGGCCAGCTTCGCTATCGCTCGGGTCCGCTCGACGTGACCCTGCTGGTCGAGGGGCAGGATCTCAAGCTTCCCTCGTTCGTCAACAGCCTGACGATCAAGCCCGGCACCAATGCCGCGGTGCCGCTGGGCATCTATCAGTCGCGCTTCGTGCTGCCGCATGATGGCCGGGACGAGCTGCAGCAAAAGGTCATTCGGGGCATGCTGCTCGCGAGCTACGATCTTGGCTTCGCCACGCTTGAATCGACGACGATGGCGACGCGCTGGCGCTCGAGCCAGCATTATGGCGCGGCGATCGATTTCGCGACGCTGCAGGGGATGCGCGCGCAGGGCCAGCTCGGCCTGTATCCGTTCACCCAGGTCCACACCAATGTCGTCGACAAGACGGTCTATCAGGATCTGCACCTCACCGGCAAAGCCGCGGGCGGGGCAATGACCTGGATCGTCGGCGCGGAGCTGCTCCAGCAGGACGATGATTACCGGCTGGCGATCAATTCCTCGCCTTGCGGCTTCCTCACGGTCGCCCAGAGCGTCTGCACGGGCTCGCCCGCAGCGCCGGTCTGCCTCAAGCCGCTGCCAACCTCGTTGAATTGCCCGGTGAACTTCCCGCTGGTCTACGGCACCGATAGCAACACCAAGCAGCGCATCGAATCGCAGGCGGCCTATGCCTCGCTGCAATATCAGTTCGGCAATTTCTCGGTGGTCGGCGAAGGCCGTATTTCGCGCGATTACAAGACCGCGACGCAGTACACCTATGCGCTGTACACCACCAATTACACGCGCACGCCGACGACCTTTGTGTTTAAATCGAACCAGCCGGTGTTCACCGCGAGCGCCAGCTACAAGATCCCCGGCCCGAGCAACGCCTTGCTCTATGCCAAGGTCGGCACCGGCTATCGTGCGGGCGGCGTCAACAATGGCGCGCTCAATGCGGCCGCGCCCAATCCCTTCCGCTTCACCTATGATAACGAAACCACGATCAGCTACGAAGCGGGCGTGAAGGCAAATCTGGCGCGCACGCTCTTCGCGCGCTTCTCGGCCTATCTGTCGCGCACCAGCGATGGCATCACCAGCATCAACGATGGCTGCACGATCACCAATGCCTGTGGCACGGGCGGGCAGCAGTTCAACGTCAATGGCGGGACGATCGAGGCCAAGGGCGTTTCGGCTGCGCTCGACGGGCGCTACAAGCTCGCCGGCGGTCTCTTCTCGTTCAACCTGAACGCCGCGACCCAGCGCGCGACCTTCATCAAGATCCCTGTCGGCATAACCGGCCTGCCGACGCCGGATAGCGCGGTTGCGCAGATCCCCGATTGGACGATGTCTGCGGTGGTCGATTACCGGCATCCGATCGGCGACAAGGCAAACGTCTTCGTCAATTTCAGCTATGCGGGCCAGCGCGGCGGTTTCCAGGACACGACGACCACCGCCACGCCTGCCATTCCGATGGCGGACTTCGATATTTTCGGCACCCGCTTCGGCTTTAACGTCGACAAGTTCCAGCTTGCTCTGTTCGTCCGCAACATCACCGATCGCCAGATCCAGGTGCTGAAGTTCATGCAGGCCGGCGCCCCGCTTTCGGTGCGCTACAACAAGCCGCGCACGATCGGCCTCAACGCGTCTTACCGCTGGTAAGCTCACCACCTCGCCGGCTTCGGGTGCCTTTGGCTCCCGAGGCCGGCAATTTATTCAGCAATGCGTGGGCAATCCGCGCGCGATATATTCGAGCACCGCACGGGAGAGATCAGCTTGGCCACCCAGCAACCGCCAGCAGGCAAGCCGAGCATGAGAGTCGCCGGGATGGCCTCCGCCGGAGCCGCCGTCGAATGGTATGATTTCTTCATCTACGGCACGGCCGCCGCGTTGGTGTTTCCCAAGCTTTTCTTCCCGCCCGAAATGCCGCTGTTCGTGGCGCAGATGGCGGCGTTCAGCACCTTTGCGGTGGGCTTCATCGCCCGGCCGCTCGGTGGCGCATTGTTCGGGCATTTCGGCGACAAACATGGCCGCAAGAAAGCGCTGGTGCTCGCCATGTTCATCATGGGGCTGGCGACCACGCTGATCGGCTGCCTGCCCAGCTATGCAATGGCGGGCGCGCTTGCGCCGGTGATGCTGGTGGTGTTGCGCTTTCTTCAGGGGCTCGCGGTGGGCGGGCAATGGGGCGGGGCTGCGTTGCTCGCGATCGAGAGCGCACCGAAGAACAAGCAGGGCTTTTACAGCAGCTTCGTCCAGGTCGGTGTGCCGCTCGGCGTGGTGCTCGCCAACACCGTATTCCTGCTCGCCAGCGCGCTGATCGCGCCCGACGATTTCCTCGCTTGGGGCTGGCGGATCGGCTTCCTGATCAGCATCGCTTTGATCTTCATCGGCCTGTTGATCCACTGGACGGTGGAGGAACCCGAAGACGAAGAGCCCGCGCCGGTCGTGTCCGATGTGAAGCCCGCCTCTCCGCTGATGCAGGTGCTGACCCATCACTGGAAAACCATCCTGATCGCTGGCGGCGCATTCGTTGCGAACAATGTCTGCTTCTATATCGCGATCACCTATGCAGTGGCGTATGGCACCACGACGGTCGGGCTATCGCGCGAGGTACTGCTTACCGCGGTGATGATCGGGAGCATCGCGATGATCCCGGCGCTGATCATATGCGGGGCGCTGTCGGATCGATATGGACGGCGCGGCATCTTCATCCTCGGCGCGATCTTCTCGGGGATATGGGCCTTTGCGGTCTTCCCGCTGATCGAACTGGGCTCGCCGGTCGCAGTGACGGTAGCGATCACGGTCGCGCTGATCTTCGTCAGCATGATGTATGGCCCTCAAGCGGCGTTGTTCGCCGAGCTTTTCCCCAAGGAAGTGCGCTATTCGGGGGCGTCGCTCGGCTATCAGGTCGGATCGGTGGTTGGCGGCGGTTTCGCCCCGATCATCGCGACGGCGCTCTTCGCGCATTACGGGTCGAGCCTGTCGATCTCGATCTACCTCTGCGCGATGTGCGTGGTATCGCTGGTGAGCATCATCATGCTTGGCAAACCCAAACACGCCTGAACCGAAGGACCGACCCATGCTCAAGCCCAGCCGGCGCGCTTTTCTGGCCGGTAGCGCTGCACTCCCCGCCGCAGCCGCTGCCGCCGCGATCCCCGCCGATGCCACCGCCAGCGTCGCCGCCGATCTCGACAGATATATCGGCTTCGGCAGCAAGCAAGCGGGCGGGGCGGGGGACATTGCCTGTGGCGAATGGCTCGCGCGCGAACTGGAACAACTCGGCTTCAGGATCGAGCGACAGGACGTCTCGACTCCGTTCTTCGTGCCATCCCGCACCGAACTCGCCTGCGGCACGGCAAAGGCCAAGGTCTGGCCCCAGCCCATCGTTATCCCGACCGGGCCCGAAGGCGCGACCGGGCCGCTCGTTCGGGTCGATGCAAACGGTCAGGCGGGCGGATCGCTCGCGGGCGCGATTGCACTGGTCGATCTGCCGCACGGCCGCTGGTCGTCGCTGCTGACCAAGGCGATCCGCGAGCCGATCGCTGCGGCTTTTGCGGCGGGCGCCAAGGCCGTCGTCGCGATCACCAACGGGCCGAGCGGCAAGATAACAGCGCTCAACGCCGATGGCCGCACGCCGATGTTCGCCGGACCGCTGGCATTGCTCGCGCCGCAGGACGCCAAACCGTTCCTCGAAGCCGCGCGCACCAATCAGCCTGCGACGCTGCATCTGCTCGGCGAAAGCGGCCGCCGCCCGGCGTTCAACTTCATCGGCCGCATCGATCGCGGCAAGAAGACGTGGCTGGTCGTCTCCACCCCGCGTTCGGGATGGTACACCTGCGCTGGCGAACGCGGCCCCGGCGTTGCGGCCTGGCTGTGGATGGCGCGCTGGGCGAGCAAGGCGGTGCTGAACCACAACCTCGCTTTCGTTTGCAACACGGGCCATGAATATGAGAATCTGGGCGCAGCCGAAGCGCTCAAGGCGACCGCGCCCAAGCCCGCCGACACGCATTTTTGGCTGCACATCGGCGCGAACGTCGCCTCGCGCGACTGGCATGAGATGACCGGCAAGGCGCTGCCGAGCATCGACAATCAGCGCTATCTGGCGATCAGCCCGGCCTTCCTGCCGCTGGCGCAGGAAGTATTCGCCGGGCATGTCGGCTTGGAAGCGCCCTATTCCAGCGAAGTGCTTTCGGCGGGCGAGCTGATCGAGATCATCGCGGCGGGCTATACCAGGGCTGCGGGCATATTCGGGCTGCACCGCTATCATCACACCGCCGAGGACGATGCCCGCTGCGTCTCCGCATCCAGCGTGGCCAAGACGGCGGCAGCGTTCCAGACCATGGTTGAGCGGCTGATATGATCGAACTTTATCATTGCCACGATGCCCGCTCGTTCCGCGCGCTTTGGGCGCTGGAGGAAATGGGGCTGGACTATCGGCTGCACATGCTGCCGTTCCCGCCGCGCGTGCTTGCGCCCGAATATCTCGAGATCAATCCGCTGGGCACGATCCCGCTGCTGATCGACGGGACCACGCGGATGACCGAATCCTCGGCGATCCCGCACTATCTCGCCACCCGCTATGGCCCGACGCCACTCGCGCTGGGGGTAGAGGAAGCAGACTATAGCCTGTGGCTGGATTGGCTCCACCGCAGCGAAGCGACGCTGACCTTCCCGCAAACGATCATCCTGCGCTACACCCAGCTCGAGCCCGAAGAGCGTCGGCTGGAGCAGGCCGTGGGCGACTACACCCAATGGTTCCTATCGCGCCTGCGCCATCTGACCCGCGCGCTGGACGACCGCGAATGGCTGTGCGCCGATCGCTTCACCATGGCCGATCTGTGTGTTGGTTACGCGCTGCTGTTCGCACGCGATCTGAACCTCGATCATAAGTTCAGCCCGGAAATCGCGGCCTATTGGGATCGCCTGTCGAGCCGCCCGGCGTACCTGGCGGCAAGAGCGGCGCAGGGCGAAAAGCTTTAGGGCTTTCCGGCAAGCTCGTCGGAAGCGATCTTCTGCAACGCGACGGCTACGGTCCGCGAGATGCCAAGCTCATTGGCGGCGCGTTCCATCTCGCCAAGCGTGGTCGGGTCCACGCCGGTTAGCCGTCCGAAGACGATCAGCGCCTCCAGATAATAGCCGTGCACGCTCGCGTGATATTGGTCGAACGTCCATAGATCGATCTGGCCGAAGGTGATGCCGTCATAGGGATTGGGGTCCGCGACGCCGGCCGCCATCGCGCGGTTCCATGCTTCGCCCACGGGCAGGATGCCATAAATGTGCGGCGAGTTCGCCTTGGCCTGATCGGCGGCTTTGCGGAGATCCTGCGCCATCACCTGAATCGGCTTGCCCGACCATGGGCTGCCGGGCTTGTAGACCTTATCGGCGCGCGACCATGTCGGCATCAGATAGACCTGCGCCTTGGGGTTTTCCGCCACCGCCATCTGCGCGAGCAAGGCGCTGTATTTGAGGTAAGAGGTCACATCGCCGGGCTTGTCGCGGTCGAGGGTGCTATATTCCTGCAGCACCACTGCATCCCATTTGCCCGCGAGTCTGGCCCGGCGCTCTTCATAATGGAATGCCAGCGATTTGCCGCCCTGCGTTTCCAGGCTGACGCGCCAGTTCAGCCCCGCTTGCTCGGTGAAGACCTTGAACAGGGCCGGCACGCCGCCAATCCCGTCACCGTTGAGATCGGTCACCGTGTCGGCGCGGTAGCGTATCGCCCCCGAACCTGCGCCAAAGGTGAAGCTGTTGCCGATGAACAGGATGGTTTTCGCATCCGCCTGCGCGGCGGCGGGCGGGCTGGCGGTCTGGGCCGATGCCGGAATGGCCACAAGCGCGAGCAGAGCGAGAAACCAGATCTTCATGGCCGAGCGTTCCTTCGGTTCTGGTTCTAGTGAACCGCTTCTTTAAGCAGTGCGACGAGCTTGTCGCGAAAGGGCCCGCCTTCGCTGCACGCCAGGCTCTTAAGTCCCATCGTGCGCAGCACCGCGCCGCCCATCAATACGGCCAGCACCAGGCTCGCGCGCAGTTCCGCGGCTTCGCCGCCGCCGAGGATTTGGGAGATGGGCTCCAATACGCCCTCGTGCATCGTGTCGCGCACTATCTGCGACGCTTGTGACGAGCCTGCGGAACGCAGCACGATCAGCAGCCATTCGGTCTTCGCCGCCGTATCGTGCGTCGCTGGCTCCATCAGCAAGCCCGTGAAATATTCGGGAAGGGACTCCGCCGTTACGCCGGTAAGGAACTCGCCGTCATCGGGATGGCGCAGCACTTCGCGGAACAACCCTTCCTTGCTGCCGAAATAGCGGCTGATGAGCGCAGGATCGACGCCGACTTCGCGGGCAATCTCGCGCAATCCTACGTTCTCATAGGTTTCGCGGGCGAAATGGCGGCGGGCGGTCTCGAGCATTGCCTGGCGCGTAGCCGCCGCATTTCGCGTGCGCGGCGCGGAACAAATCGGCGGGAGCATGGGTTAAGTCTATGCCAAATCGTGCAAAAGTCAACGGATGATGACATTTCATGTCTACAGCCGTTGACAAGTGTTACCTGTAAGCCTAGCGCAACCCCGCCGAGTCCGCCCTCAAGAGCGACACGCACAAAGAGGATGGCTGACCGGCGACACTTCAGCACGCGGACAGATTCAGATGACACGACAGATGCTCACGGTTGCGGCACTCGCGGTTGTAATGACGCTCGCCGGTTGCGGCGGCGGCAATCAGGATCAGGGCGCTCCGCCCGCGCCCGCGGTTACCGTATCGACGCCATTGGTGCAGGATATCGTCGATTGGGACGAATATGTCGGCCGCTTCGAAGCGGTGCAGAGCGTCGAGGTGCGTCCGCGCGCCACGGGCTTCCTCGCTTCCACGCATTTCCAGGACGGTCAGTTCGTAACGCGCGGGCAATTGCTGTTCCGCGTCGATCCGCGCCCGGCGAATGCTGCGCTGGCACAGGCCAAGGCGCAGGCAGCGCAGGCACAGGCGACGCTCGCCAATGCCCGCACCGAACTCGCCCGTTCGCAGAACCTCGCGGCGCAGCGTGCCGCCAGCACCGAAGAGCTTGAATCGCGCCAGGCCGCGCTCCGCTCGGCCGAGGCGCAGGTCGCTGCCGCCGGTGCCGTCGTCCGTGCTCGCGAACTCGATCTCGCATTCACCCGTGTCACTGCGCCGATCAGCGGCCGTATTTCGGAGCGCCGCGTCGATCCGGGCAATGCGGTGGTTTCGGACCAGACCGTTCTGACCACGATCGTCTCGGTCAATCCGCTGCACTTCGTCTTCCAGGGCTCCGAAGCCTTGCTGCTCAAATACCAGCGGGCCGATAGTGGCACGCGGCTGGGCACGCCCGTGCGCGTCAAGCTCTCGGACGAGACCGATTATGCCCATTCGGGTACGCTCGATTTCGTCGACAATGCGATCGATACCGGCGCTGGCACGATCCGCGCGCGCGCGGTCATCCCCAATCCAGGCGGCTTCCTGAAGCCCGGCATGTTCGGCAATCTGCGGCTTGAGGCTTCGAAGCCCTATCCGGCGATGCTGGTGCCTGACACTGCGGTGAGCGCCGATGCGGCACGGCAGGTGGTCATGGTCGTAGACAAGGAAGGCAAGGTCGCCGCGCGTCCCGTGCAGACCGGTCCGTTGCTCGGCAATCTGCGCGTGATCCGCAGCGGTATTACCCGCGAAGACCGCGTGATCATCGATGGCGCACAGCGCGCACGTCCGGGGCAGAATGTTCAGGCGAAGCAGGGCAAGATCGTGCCCGCTGCCGCGCCCGCCAGTGCTCCTCCGGGCTCGTCCGCGCCGCCGTCCTCGTCCGCCCAGCCGGTCGGCCGCTGAGGCCAGTATGAACATCTCCAGCTTCTTCATCGAGCGCCCGATTTTCGCGGGCGTGATCGCGGTGTTCATCACGCTGATCGGCGCCTTCGCCTATCCGCTGCTGCCGCTGTCGCAATATCCCGATATTGCTCCCCCGACGATCGCGATTACCGCGGCCTATCCGGGTGCGGCGGCCGAGACGGTTGCCGAGACGGTGGCCGCGCCGATCGAGCAGGAGATCAACGGCGTCGAAGGCATGCTCTATATGAGCTCGTCGTCGAGCCAGGGTGCGGCGCAGGTTACCGTCACGTTCAAGCCCGGCACCGATCTCGATGCCGCGCAGGTTCTGGTGCAGAACCGCGTTGCGCTCGCCGAACCGCGCCTGCCCGAGCAGGTTCGTCAGGTCGGCGTGATCGTCAACAAGCAGGAATCGGGCTTCCTGATGATCGTGGCGCTGACTTCGCCCGATAAGAGCCTCGATGTCGATTACATGGGCAATTATGCCAACACGCAGATCCGTGACCGTCTGCTGCGCCTTGAGGGCGTGGGCGGCGTGCAGGTCTTCGGCGGCGGCAATTATTCGATGCGCGTCTGGATCGATCCGGACAAGGCGGCCGCACGCAACCTGACCTCGACCGAGATCATCGGGGCATTGCGTGCGCAGAACGTCCAGGTCGCCGGTGGTGCGCTGGGCCAGTCGCCTTCGGGCACCGACAATCCGTCGTTCGAAATGCCCGTCGACGTTCAGGGTCGCCTTGTCACCGTCGAGCAGTTTGCGAACATCACGCTCAAGACCGATCAGGCGGGCGGCGCGATCACCAAGCTTCGCGACGTGGCGCGCATCGAGCTGGGCAGCCAGGATTATTCGATCCGCGGCTCGTTCAACGGGCAGCGCGGCATCGCGCTTGCGATCATCCAGCAGCCCGGGGCAAACTCGCTTTCGGCGGCCGATCTCGTCCTCAAGGAAATGGCGACGATCGAGAAGACGCTGCCGGCGGGGATGACCTGGTCGATCCCGTACAACCCCACCCAATATGTCGCGGCCTCGGTCGAAGCCGTGCAGCAGACGCTGATCGAAGCGGTCGTGCTCGTCGTCATCGTCGTGCTGATCTTTCTTCAGACCTGGCGCGCGGCGGTGATCCCGATTGTCGCGATCCCGATCGCGCTGGTCGGCACCTTCGCGGTGCAGCTTGCGCTCGGCTATTCGATTAACTCGCTGTCGCTGTTCGCGCTGGTGCTCGCGGTGGGCATCGTGGTCGATGACGCCATCGTCGTGGTCGAATCCGTCGAACGGCATATCCGCGAGGGGCTCTCTCCGCGCGAAGCTGCGCACAAGACGATGCGGGAAGTGTCGGGCGCGCTGATCGCGATCGGGCTGGTGCTCGTCTCGGTGTTCGTGCCAACCGCACTGGTCCCCGGCATTCCCGGCATCTTCTATCGCCAGTTCGCCGTGACGATCGCGGCGGCGGCAACGATCTCGCTGATCGTGTCGCTCACGCTGTCGCCGGCAATGGCCGCCTTGCTGCTCAAGCCGCACAAGGAGGTTGATACCAATAGCGGCCCGCGCTGGATGCGTCCGATCAAGAAGGGCGCAGAGAAGTTCAATCAGGGCTTTGAGTGGCTTTCGGATCGCTATGGCCGCTTCACGGCGCGCGCGGTGCGCATGGGTATGATCATGATGATCATCTATGCGGGCTTGCTCGTGCTTACCGGCTGGCGGCTCAATTCGACCCCGACCGGCTTCATCCCGGAGCAGGATCAGGGCATCCTGATCGGCGTGGTTCAGCTGCCGCCGGGCGCATCGCTCGATCGCACCAGTGCGGTGGTCGAGAAGGCCTATGACATCGCCATTAAGACCGAGGGCGTGCTCGACGGTGCTGCGTTTGCCGGCCTCGACGGCGCAAGCTTCAGCCAGGCCTCGAATGCGGGCGTGTTCTTCATCAAGCTTGCCGACTGGGCCGACCGCGGTGCCGAGAATTCGGCGCAGGCGCTGGCAGGCAAGCTGACCGGCGCGCTGGCCGGGCAGATCGAAGGTGCCAACATCTTCATCATCTCGCCGCCTGCGGTGCAGGGTCTGGGCAACGGCTCGGGCTTCGTGATGATGGTCCAGGATCAATCGGCCAATGCCGGTTATCGCGGGCTTGAGGGCATGACGGGCGCGATGATGGGCGGCGCGATGCAGGAGAAGAACGTCACCCAGGTGTTCTCGCTGTTCAACACCGGTACGCCGCGCATCCGCGCCGATGTCGATCGTGACAAGGCGCAGTTGCTGGGCGTCCAGCCGCAGCAGATCTTCGATGCGATCGGTACTTATATCGGCTCGACCTATGTCAACGACTTCAACATGCTCGGCCGCACCTTCCGTGTGACCGCGCAGGCCGAGCCCTATGCTCGTGACGACATCGCCGATGTCGGCCGCTTGCAGGTGCGCTCGTCTACGGGCGAGATGGTGCCCTTGTCGTCGGTCGCCACTCTGGTGCGGGACAGCGGGCCGTCGCGCGTGGTGCGGTACAATCTGCTCCCCGCGGTCGAGCTTCAGGGTGCTGCGGCGCCGGGGGTCGCGTCGGGCGATGCGCTGGCGACGATGGAGCAATTGGCGGCCAAGACGCTGGGGCAGGGCTATACCTATGAATGGACGGGCCTCGCCTATCAGCAGAAGGAAGCGGGCGGCAGCGCGGCGCTGATCTTCGTGCTCGCGGTGGTCTTCGTGTTCCTGGTGCTTGCGGCGCAATATGAAGCGCTGACGCTACCGCTGGCGGTGATCCTGATCGTGCCGATGTGTATCCTCGCGGCGTTGCTGGGCGTGAACATGCGAGGGATGGACAACAACATTCTGACGCAGGTCGGTCTGGTGGTGCTCATCGCGCTGGCGGCAAAGAACGCGATCCTGATCGTCGAGTTCGCGAAGCAGGGCGAGGAAGAGGGCATGAACCGCTTCGACGCTGCGATCCACGCCGCACGGACCCGTCTGCGCCCGATCCTGATGACCAGCTTCGCCTTCATCTTCGGCGTTGTCCCGCTGGCGATCGCGAGCGGACCGGGGCAGGAAATGCGCCAGTCGCTGGGCACCGCGGTGACCTTCGGCATGATCGGCGTGACCGTGTTCGGTCTGATCTTCACGCCGGTTTTCTACGTGCTGATGCGCGGGCTGGGTAACTGGCGGAAGAACAAGAAGACGCCGGAAGTGCCGGCGGGAGAAGTCGCATGAAGCGCGTCCTGACTATGCTCCTTACAGGTGCTGCGCTTAGCGGCTGCGCCGTCGGGCCGAACCATGTCTCGCCGGTGCCCACAGCGCCTGCGCAAGGGCAGTTCGTCGGCGGCAACACGGCGGCGTTCGTTCCCGCCGAGCCGCCCGCCGAATGGTGGAAGCTGTTCAACGCGCCTGCGCTCGACGCGCTGGTTGCGGAGGCGCTTGGCAACAACACCGATCTGCGCGTCGCCACCGCCAATCTGCGTGAGGCGCGTGCGCGGCTGCGCGAGACGCGCAACGCCCGCCTGCCGTCGACTGAACTCAACGCCAGCGCAGGCTATGGTCAGGTAGCGGGATCGACGCTCGGACTGGGCGGCGCCGGGCCGCGTGGCGAGAATTACGATGTCGGGGCAGACGTCGGCTATCAGGTCGATCTGTTCGGCCGCATCACCCGTGCGATCGAAGCCGGTCGGGCCGATTTCGAAGCGGTGCAGGGCGCGTATGATCTTGCGCGCGTCACCGTCGCTGCCGAAACGACGCGCGCTTATGTCGATGCCTGCGCCAATGGCCAGCAACTCGCGGTCGCCCGCGAAAGCCTGCGCGTGCAGGAACAGACCTTCGATCTGACCCGGCGCCTGTTCGAGGGTGGCCGGGGTACCGCGCTCGACACCAGCCGTGCAGGGGCGCTGCTCGAACAGACCCGTGCCGATATCCCGACGCTTGAGGCCGAACGGGCGGCTGCGCTCTATCGCCTCGCCGTGCTGACCGGACGCCCGCCTGCGCAATTCCCCGCCGAAGTCGCTTCGTGCGATGTCGCGCCGACGCTGAGCGCCGCCGTGCCCGTGGGCGATGGCGCCAGCCTGCTCGCACGCCGCCCGGACATCCGCGCCGCCGAGCGCCGGCTTGCCGCCGCCACTGCGCGCGTCGGCGTCGCGACTGCCGATCTCTATCCGAGCATCAATATCGGTGGCTCGATCGGTTCGACCGCCAATTCGCCCGAGGGGCTGTTCAAGAGCTCGGGCTTCCGCTTCGGCATCGGCCCGCTAATCTCGTGGACCTTCCCCAATATCGGCGCGGCACGGGCGCGGATCGCACAGGCTGAGGCGCAGTCCGAAGCCGCGCTGGCGACTTTCGACGGCACATGGCTGCGCGCGCTGCAGGAGACCGAAAGTTCGCTCAAGCGCTATGCGGGTGCTGCCGACCGGATGACCACGCTGATGCGCGCACGCGATCAGAGCGCCGAGGCGGCCCGGATCGCGCGTGTGCGGTATCAGGCGGGTGCCGAGAGCTTCCAGATCGTGCTCGATGCCGAGCGTTCGCTGGCAGGGTCCGAAGCGTTGCTCGCCCAATCGCGCGCAGCTTACTCGGATCAGGCGGTCACGCTCTTCCTCGCGCTGGGCGGCGGCTGGCAGGTTCCTTCAGTCCCCGAATAAGGGCAGGTCGGTCGTTTCCACGGTCTCGAAGTTCGAGACCGTGACGCCGACCAGCCTTATTCCTTTCGGGACGGGGAAGACCGAGCGGATCAGCACAAGGCTGGTTTCGCGCAGCTTTTCATGGCTGTCGATCTTGTCGGAATAGCTGCGGCTGCGCGTCGCCTTCTGGAAGTCGCTCCAGGTGATCTTCACCGTCGCGGTGCGCCCGAATGCCTGCGCCTTTTCGCACCAGGCCCATACGTCATCGGCCATGCGCAGCACGCCTGCTTCGATCTCGGCAGGCTCGGTTAAATCCTGATCGAAGGTCGTCTCGGAGCCCGATGATTTGCGGATCTGGTTCGGATTGACCGGGCGGTGATCCACCCCGCGTGAGATGGCGTGATACCATTCGGCCGCGCTGCCGAAATGCTGGTGGAGGAACGCCTGTGATTTGTCGCGCAGGTCCGCGCCGGTCTCGATCCCCAGCGACTGCATCTTGCGCGCGGTGACCGGCCCTACGCCGTGGAAGCGCGACACCGGCAATGTCTCGACCCACGCCGCGCCCATATCCGGCGTCACGGCGAACTGGCCATTGGGCTTGCGCTGGTCGGAGGCGAGTTTGGCGAGGAACTTGTTGTACGAGATGCCCGCCGATGCCGTCAGCCCGGTTTCCTCCAGGATGCGCGCGCGGATCGCCTTGGCGGTGGCCCAGGCGGTGGGGATGTCGCGAAGGTTTGCCGTCACGTCGAGATAGGCCTCGTCGAGCGACAGCGGCTGGATGATCGGAGTGAATTCCTCGAAGATCGCGCGGATCTGCTTCGATACGGCGCGATAGACTTCGAAGCGCGGCTTGACGAAGATCAGATCGGGGCAGCGCCGAAGCGCGGTGACTGAGGGGAGGGCGCTGCGCACGCCGAAGCTACGCGCCTCATAGCTCGCCGCCGCGACGACGCCGCGTGCCGCAGGATAGCCGACCGCCACCGGCTTGCCGCGCAATGCGGGATCGTCGCGCTGCTCCACCGAAGCGTAGAACGCGTCCATATCGACATGGATGATCTTGCGGATCGGGGCATCGTCCATCGCCGCCCCGTCTAGCGCAGCGCGAACAGATACGGAACACCTGTCCTACATCTCTGCAAGATATTAGATTATCCGGATGTTCCGAAGCCGCGCCTTCTTAATCTTGTCCGCCTGCGCAGCAATATTGCTCTCGTCAGCAACGAAGTTTCACGATTCGCGGGAAAAGTGTGAAGCTAAGCGGGGAATTTCCTATTTTGCCCGGCTTGCGCCGGTTTGGCATTGCCGCTTCACGCTGCGTCGCAGCAATGCTAGGGGCGCGACCATGCTCAATCTGACCGACATCACGGTGCGCCTTGGCGGGCGGACGATCATCGACGCCGCGACCGCGAAGCTGCCTCCTCGCGGCAAGATCGGATTGATCGGTCGCAACGGCGCCGGCAAGACGACTCTGGTCAAGGTGATCGCCAGCCAGCTCGAGCCCGATGGCGGCACGATGGACATGCCAAAGGGCGCGCGTCTCGGCTATCTCGCGCAGGAAGCCCCCTCGGGCGAGACCAGCCCGTTCGAGACCGTGCTCGCCGCCGACACCGAGCGCGCAGAGCTGATGATCGAGAGCGAGACGAGCACCGATCCCGATCGGCTGGGCGAAGTCTATGATCGGCTGATGGCGATCGACGCCTATACCGCGCCGAGCCGCGCTTCGCAGATCCTTGTCGGCCTCGGCTTTGACGAAGAAGCGCAACATCGCCCGCTCGATAGCTTCTCGGGCGGCTGGAAGATGCGGGTTGCGCTCGCCAGCCTGCTCTTCTCGCAGCCAGACGTGCTGCTGCTCGATGAGCCTTCGAACCATCTCGATCTCGAAGCGGTGTTGTGGCTGGAGGATTTCCTCAAGGCCTATCCCAAGACGATCCTGCTCGTCAGCCATGAGCGCGACTTCCTCAACAATGTCGTCGATCACATCCTGCATCTCGGCGGCGGCAAGCTTACGCTCTATCCGGGCGGCTATGACGCGTTCGAGCGCCAGCGTGCGGAGCGGCAGGCGCAGATCGCATCGGCGCGCGAGAAGCAACAGGCGCAGCGCGAGCATCTCCAGGAATATATCGCCAAGAATTCGGCGCGTGCCTCGACCGCGAAGCAGGCCCAGTCGCGCGCAAAGGCGCTGGCCAAGATGCAGCCGATCGCCGAGTTGCATGACGATCCCTCGCTGACCTTCGATTTCCCGAACCCCGATGAACTGCGCCCGCCGCTGATCACGCTGGATTATGCCAGCGTCGGCTATGGCGACACGCCGATCCTGAAGAAGCTCAATTTGCGGCTCGATCCCGACGATCGCACCGCGCTGCTCGGCCGCAACGGTAACGGCAAAACCACCTTGGCCCGCTTGCTCGCGGCGCAGCTGACGCCGATGGAAGGCGCGATGAACGCATCGGGCAAGATGCGCGTCGGCTATTTCACCCAGTATCAGGTCGAAGAACTCGACCGCGACGAGACGCCGCTTCAGCACATGACGTCGCTGATGAAGGGCGCGAGCCAGTCGGCGGTGCGCGCGCAATTGGGCCGCTTCGGCTTCCAGGCGCAAAAAGCGACCACGCAGGTTGGCAAGCTTTCGGGCGGCGAAAAGGCGCGATTGGCGCTGGCGCTGATCACCCGCGATGCGCCGCACATGCTGATCCTCGATGAGCCGACCAACCATCTGGACGTCGACGCCCGCGAAGCATTGATTCAGGCGCTCAACAATTACACCGGCGCAGTCGTGATCATCAGCCATGATCGCCACATGATCGAGATGACTGCGGACCGGCTGGTGCTGGTCGATAGCGGTGCCGCGAAGGAATTTGACGGCAGCCTCGATGATTACATCTCCTTCGTGCTCAGCAAGGATGGCAGCGCGGACGGCCCGAAGCTTTCCAAGGCCGACAAGAAGGAAGCCCGCCGCCTTGCCGCCGAGGCGCGCGAAAAGGGCAGCGAGCTGCGCAAGGCCGCGAAGACTGCCGAGGAAGAGCTGGCCAAGCTCAACCAGCAGCGCAGCGTCGTGGATCAGGCGATGCTCGATCCGTCGACCGCGGATGCGTCGCTCGCCAAGTTGAACATGACCGACCTGATGAAGCGTCGTGCCGAGCTCGATACCAAGATCGAGGCCGCCGAACTGGTCTGGATGCAGGCAAGCGAAGCGCTGGAAGAACTTCCGGCATAGGTGACGACCGGGGAATTTTCGCAAGTTTCCCGGATAAACGTCCTTACTAAAATACTAAATCTGCATACAGCGTGCGCAAAATTGCGCCCGGATTATTGTTTCGATCAGAAAACAACCCGCCATTTCCGCTGGTCACGGTAATTCGCAAAGTATCGCCAGAGTTGAGTCAGGGTTGCTATCCAGTCGCTGCAACGATTGGTGGTAATGCGCGTTCTCGGGACCATAGCATTGAATGATTCCATCTTTCCGAGGGGGGAAGAGGCGATGCATGGACGACCCTATCCTCTTCAATACCGACAATCGGCTGTTGCAGTCAGCTACAGGCGACTTCGGCATGTATGGCGGGCAGAGCGATGCGCGCTTCTCGGTTCACGAAGTCCGCTCTGAACCTGCGACTTCCATAGTCGCCAATGCCGATGCGGATGTCGCCGATGACCTCCAGACCTTGGATCCTCCCACACCAATAGCGTCGCAGATCGAAGCTGGCGGGACAGCGGTCACGCAGGCCGAAAGCGGCGCAGGCGCGCTCACCCCGCAAGCATTCCTGATCGCCCCCGCCACCACCGAATTCGCGCCGCTCCAACAGGTGATGCTGAGCGATCCTGTCGCGCCGATCCAATCGGACTGGAGCCCGGGCGCTTCGGGCGCGGGATCGTTTACGCCCACGATCCAAGCGCCCGAGCAGGCGATCGCGTCGGCCGCCCCGATTGAGGCATTATCCGATGGGCCGCTAATGGGTCCGGCTACCGCGATGCTCGATGATCTGGCGGACGGACCCACTCTCGGCCCTGTCGTCGGCAGTGTGACGACGTTAGTCGGCGATGTGCTGACCCCCGTCACCGGGCTGGTCGGGGACACACTCGAAGGGCTGGCCGGCAGCGATCCGCTGGGCGGCATCGAGACGCTCGTCAATCTGGTGTCCATCTCCGACACGTTCGACCTCACCCCGGTCGTCGCCCCGCTGCTCGAGACGGTGAGTGATACGGGGCAGGGGCTGGTCGATTTGCTGGTCGGCGAGGGTTCGCTGACCGACGCCCTACTTGGCGACCTGCACGATGGCGGCCTGTTCGGCGGGCACATCACTCCCGATCACCCGCTTGGTCTGTGAGGCGCACATGACACCGAAAAAGCCCATCGATCACAGCAAGGCCCGGCAGGCAAAGGGCCGAATCACCGAAGCCGCCGCTGAAGTCATCGCGCTCGACAGCGCCATGCGCTCCGCCGAGCTGACCCCCGGCGACGAATTCGCCTCTGCGCTCAAGCAGTGCAAAAGGCTGCTGATTGCGGCAGCTCTGTTCAGCGGCGGCGTAAACCTGCTCTTCCTCGCCTCGCCGATCTACCTCGTCCAGATCTACAACCGCGTGATCCCCAGCGGCAGTATCGCCACGTTGGTTGGCCTCAGTTTCGCGCTGTTGCTCGCGCTCGGCACGATGGCGGTTTTCGATGCGGTGCGCGCCCGCATCCTGATCCGCGCTGCCGCCCGGCTCGATCGCATCCTCGCACACCGCGTGTTCCAGGCGACCATCGATGGGGCGCCAAAATCCGCCGGGGGCATGCGCAATGCGCAGACTCTGCGCGATCTGGATCTCTTCCGCTCGGCGCTGGCGGGGCAGGGCGCGCAGTTCTTCTTTGATGTGCCCTGGATGCCGCTGTTCCTGATCGTGTTGTTCCTGATCCACCCGTTGCTCGGCGGTGTCGCGGTGGCGGGCGCCGCGATCCTGCTGGCGCTGGCCTTCTTCAACGATCGCGCCACCCGCGAGAGTTCGCAGATCGCCAGCGAGGCTGCCAACCGCTCTTATGCCTTTACCGATAGCGTCGCGCGCTATGCGGGGCCGGTGCGCGGCATGGGCATGGCGGATCGACTGGCGGTGCGCTGGCATGTCGATCGCGACACGATGATGCGCCGTCAGGCCGAGGGCAGCGACCGCAACGCCGATTTCGCCTCGTCGATCCGCTTCCTGCGGCTGGTGCTGCAAAGCGCGATGATCGGGCTGGGCGGCTTTCTGGTGGTCGAGGGGCAGATTTTGCCCGCCAGCATCTTCGCGGCGAACATGCTGCTTGGCCGCGGGCTCGCACCGCTCGAAGTCGCGGTCTCGGGCTGGCGCGCGATTGCCAATGCGATTGCGGCGGGCCGCCGCGTGCAGGCCGCGCTCAAGGCTACGCCCGCACCCGCCACCAAGATGAAGCTGCCCGACCGCGACGTCGACATCTCGATCCGCGACATGCGCTACACGCCTCCCGGTGCGCAGCGCCCCGCGCTCGACAAGATAAACCTTGAGATCATCGCAGGCGAGGCGATCGGGATTGTCGGCCCTTCGGGTGCAGGCAAATCATGCCTCGCCCGGCTGTTGGTCACCGCGACCGATCCGACCGAGGGCAAGGTGCTTCTCGGCGGGGTAGAGGGCCGCCATTGGACCGCCGAAAACCTGTCGCGCTATGTCGGCTACCTGCCGCAAACCGTGGGTCTGTTCCCCGGATCGATCCGCGACAATATCGCCCGCTTCACCGACGCCCCCGATGATGAGGTGGTGAAGGCCGCCCAGCGCGCCAACGTCCACGACATGATCCTCTCACTGCCCGAAGGCTATGAGACCCAGATCAACGCCGGCGGCTTCGGCCTCTCCGGCGGCCAGCGCCAGCGCATCGGGCTTGCGCGCGCAATGTTTGGCAGCCCGCGCCTGCTTGTGCTCGATGAGCCTAATGCGCATCTGGACGCCGATGGCGAACAGGCGCTGGCAGCGGCACTCTGCACGCTCAAGGCCGAGGGATCGACCATCGTGCTGATCGCGCACCGGCTCAACCCGATCGCGCATGTGGATCGGGTGATCGTGCTGTGCGGCGGCGAACTCCAGCTCGATGGCCCGCGCGCCCGCGTCTTCCGCAAGGTGCGCACCGATATCGTCCGCTCGATTTCGCGCGATCCCGTCGTCGAGGAGGTAACCGAGCAATGAAACTCGAATTCCCTGGCTTTGGCGGCTTCGGCAACGGCGCTGCGCTCCCGCTCCCCCGGCGCTTTATCGAGCGCCGGATGCGCCGGCTCGACGTTCGCCCGCTTGACGATGCCAGCCGCGCGATCCGCATCGGACTGATCGGCGCGGGGCTGTTCTTTGGCGTCTTCCTGTTGTTTGCTCTGCTAGTGCCGATCTCGGGCGCGGCGATAGCGACCGGCGAGGTTTCGGTGAGCGGCGCGAAGCTCGTGATCCAGCCGGCGTCGTCGGGCATCGTTGCCGAGATTTTGGTGCGTGAGGGGCAGGCGGTGACGCCGGGTCAGCCGCTGGTTCGCCTAAACGGCGTTAAATCGGGCGCGGAACTTCGCCAGGCGCAGGCCAAGCGCGATGCGCTGCGCGCCGCCGAGGCCAGGCTGATGGCCGAGCGCGACGGTAAGGATCAATTGCTCTTCCCCGCCGATCTCGCACAGCGCTGGGACGATCCGGTCGCGCGCGATGCGATGGCGGCGCAGCGCTCGCTGTTCGACAAGCATCGTGCGGTGCTCGGCGCCGATCGCGGGATTTCCGGCTCGCAGCTCGAAGCCGCTCGCGCCAAGGCGGTAGCATCCGAGCAGCAGCTCCAGCTGATCCGCGAAGAACTGGCCGATTACCGCAAGCTCTACGCCAAGGGTTTCGCCCGCAAGACCACGATCCGCTCGCTGGAACGCACCGAGGCGCAGCTGCTGGCGGACACGCTTTCGGGCAAGGCGCTGGTCGAGCAGGCCGAGCTGTCGCAGGCCAAGACAAATGACGGCCAGCAACTGACGCTGCTTACCGAATTGCGCGACATTCAGGACCAGCTCGCCCAGATCGAGCCCCAGCTCGACATCACCAAATATTATGCCGATCTCGACCTGATGAAAGCACCCGTCGCGGGGCGTGTTTCGGGGGTTGCGCAGATCGGTCCGGGCACCGTTATCGAAGGCGGTCGCACGCTGATGGAGATCGTCCCCAACGGGCGCGCGCTGATCATCGAGACCCAGATCAAGCCGCAGGACATCGACGATGTCCGCATCGGCACCGAGGCGATCGTGCGCTTCTCAAGCGTCAATCCACACGGCCAGACTGCCTTTACCGGCAAGGTCATTACCCTTTCGCCCGCGCGCATCGCCCAGGAGGGCGGGCAGCCCGGTTATTATCGCGCTCAGGTGATGCTCGAAGACCCCGATGCGGTGCGCCGCGCGGGCATCGAGCTGCAACCGGGCATCCCGGCGAGCGTGAATATCAAGACGAAGAACCGAACGCTGATGGACTATCTGCTCGCCCCCTTCAGCGACGCAATGAGCAAGAGTTTCCGAGAGGAATGACCCCTTCACCCCAATAATAAAGGAGTAGGAAGATGGTACAGGCAGCTGAAAGCGGCGGTAGTACGCCCACCGGCAGGGAACCAGGTTTTGCAGACGGTGGAAGCAGCACCACGCCTTCGATTGGTGGCGCTGGTGATGGTACGCCAGACGACCCCTACGGGAACTATGGCGATGGCGGACCGGCTGTCGTCGATATAGATGACAGCCCACCTCCGGGCGATGGCGGCACGGGCACGCCTCCGGGCGATGGCGGCACGGGCACGCCTCCGGGCGATGGCGGCACGGGCACGCCTCCGGGCGATGGCGGCCGGGCGATGGCGGCACGGGCACGCCTCCGGGCGATGGCGGTACCGGCACGCCTCCCGGTGATGGCGGAACAGGCACTCCGCCCATTGATGGCGGCGGCGCGGTAATCGATGTCGATCTCAGCGACGGTGGCATCGCAGTTGATATCAATCCGGATGGCGACCCGCTTGCTGAAGTCACGACGGGTAACGGCGGCAGCGGCGCGCCCGCGGATGCAATCCTCGGCGTGGATTTGAGCGGCGATCCGCTGGTCAGCGTCGACCCTGGCGGCAGCGAGTTGATCTCGATCGACGACAGCAGCCCGAACGCCTCGGGTGGCGACGGCAACGGGGGTGCGCTGATCGAAGCCGATCTCAGCGGAAACGGTCCGCTGCTCGACATCAATACCGATCCGGATTCGCTGGTATCGGTCGCGACCGGTGGTGACGGCACCGGCCAGCCTGCGGATGCGATTATCGCGGCCGATCTGAGCGGAGACCCGCTGCTGAACGTCGATCTGGGCGGGAGCGAATTGCTGTCGCTGGACGACACCACGCCGGGCGGCAGTGCCGGGGATGGCAATGGCGGTGCACTGATCGAGGCTGATCTGAGCGGCAACGGCCCGCTGCTTGACCTGAATACCAATCCGGACTCGCTGGTATCGGTCGCTACCGGTGGTGACGGCACCGGCCAGCCTGCGGATGCGATTATCGCGGCCGATCTGAGCGGTGACCCGCTGCTGAACGTTGATCTGGGCGGGAGCGAGTTGCTGTCGCGGGATGACACCACGCCGGGCGGTAGTGCCGGTGACGGGAATGGCGGTGCATTGATCGAGGCTGATCTGAGCGGCAACGGTCCTCTACTCGATATCAATAGCGAACCGGATTCGCTGGTATCGGTCGCGACCGGTGGTGACGGCACCGGCCAGCCCGCCGATGCGATCATTGCGGCGGATCTGAGCGGCGACCCGCTGCTGAACGTTGATCTGGGCGGGAGCGAATTGCTGTCATTGGATGACACCACGCCGGGCGGTAGTGCCGGTGACGGGAATGGCGGTGCATTGATCGAGGCCGATCTGAGCGGAGACCCGCTGCTGAACGTCAATCTGAGCGGGAGCGAGTTGCTATCGCTCGACAATAAAGATGTCAGTAGTTCCAGTGCGGTCATTGCTAACATCGATGCAGATGCGGATGTCGACGCTGATGTCGATGCGCTTGAACTGATGTCTACGGGCGGCGGTTTCTGGGACGGCGGCGGCGATCTGCTTTCGGATACGCCCGGCAACGCACTGTTGGGCATCGACCTGAGCGGTGACGCGCCGCTGCTGCATGTCGATCCGGAGCCGCAGTCGCTGCTCTCGCTCAATACCGGGTTGGACGCGTTCGACGATGGCGGCTTCGGCCTGGGCTGATCCGCTTCTCTTTTGGGCATCGGAATCCCGCCGGTCGATCATGGCCGGCGGGATTTTTGATCCGCCCAAATGGGTTCTAACTCCGCTGTCAAAATCTGCGCGCTTGTGAAAGTTTCCGGGCTTGCGTTCCAGAACGCGGGGGAAAGCTCAGGATGCGCCAAACGACCTTGTCAGTCGCGCTCGAGGTTAAGCCGGAGAGTGCCGATCACCTCTCGGGCCTGCTCGATAAATTGCGCGACCGGCGCAATCCCGATCCGTCGGGCGGCACCGGGCCCTTTGCCGATTTCCTGACGCTGGTGCCGGCGCTCCATTTCATGTCGCTCAGCGTTTTTCCGAGCGGCGAATATGATCCGCTGTTCGTGGTCGAAGCCAATTTCGATGGTACGCCGGGGCCGTTCTGGGCGCAGCTGGAAGCCGCCATCGGCGAGGATCTGCGCGCGTTCCTGCGTTGCTGCAAATGCCCGCTCGATAATGATGCGGCGCTGTTTACGTCGATCACCGCACAGGGCAGCCGTGCTCCGATCGCGCCCTATATGGAGCGGCGCTCGCTGACCCCGACGGTCTATCATCAGGGCAATCGCGGAATGACCCGCGATCGCATTCTTGCCGAGCACCAGCTATTTCTCGGCACCCGCGCCGAACTCGCCAAAGCGCCGGAGGGTGGCCGAAGCCCCTATCATCGGCTGAGCCCGGTCGAGATCCATAACAAGCTGCGCGGCGCTCTGTTGCCGGGCTTTGACTGGCTCAACCAGAAGGCGCCGGTGCGCATCCCGTTCTGGCAGGGGCTGATGGATTATGTGCGCCTCACCGCCTTTGTGCTGGCGGTGGTGTTCGTGCTCTCGCTGCCGGGGCTGATCGTCAAGCTGGAGATGCCGTGGGAACGCTATCTGATCCTGCTCGGAGCGCTGTTCGCGATCTTTGCGGCGTTGCTCAAAAAGATCGGCGTGGCGCTGCCGGGTACCGCGACGCCGGGCACATTCAGTTTCGTCAGGCTCGCGATCAAGATGCTGGTGCCGCTGCTGATCTTCTTCGGCATCTATGTGGCGGTCGCCGCGGCGGTGGGCACCGGATTGTCGATGCTGATGACCGGGCGCAGCCTCGCGCTGGCGTGGAAGGATATGCTGATCTGGCTTGGCTGGGGGTTGATCAGCCTGCCGGTGACCCTAGCCGGGCTGGTCTTCTGGCTCCGCTCGCTAGAGCGGGCGGATGCTTCGCAGGATTCGCCGCCGGTCGATCCGCTGATGCTGCGCGAAATGGCGCGGCGTGAGGACTGGATTCCGCAGAACCACATGGGGTCGCTGGTGCTGATTAAGCCCGGCATCCTGCGCATGATCGTGATCCGCGCGGGGCATCATGCGCTCGGCCTTGCGCTGCGGATCGTCGCGCGCGACGGCTATCTCGGTTCGATGCGCACGATCCATTTCGCGCATTGGGCGATGGTCAACAACAAGAGCCGGCTGATGTTCTTCTCGAACTTCGACCAGACTTGGGAGAGCTATCTCGATGATTTTATCGAGAAGGCGCATGACGGCCTTACGCTGGCATGGTGCTGCGGTGTCGGCTTTCCGCCCACGCGCTTTTTGGTCAAGGACGGCGCCAGCCATGGCCGCCAGTTCAAGGAATGGGCGCGGCATTCGATGACCGTCAGCCGCTTCTGGTATTCGGCCTATAAGGATCTGACCGCCGAGCAGATCGAGCGCAATTTCCGCATCGCCTGCGGCCTGCGCAAACCCCGACTCACTGCCAAGGAGGCCGCCTCGTGGATCAACGACCTGTAGGCGAGCCGGGCGGATCGCCGCCGAGCTGGCGCCTAGCCAAGCCGCACGACACGCTGACCCAGGGGCTGGTGGTGAGCGGCTTCGCCTCGCTGCCCACAGGCCGGGCGCTGTTCCTTGAATTCGGCTGGAAAGGCGCGCCGAAAAACGGCGGGGGCGATTGGCTGAAGAAGCTGTCCGAGATCGCGCCGGTTACCGATGCCGATGGGCGTGATGTGAAATGCGCGGCGATGGGCTTCACTTTTGAGGGTCTGCGCAAAATGGGCCTCAACAAGAACACGCTCGCGTCGTTCGATCGGCCGTTCAAGGAAGGCATGTTCCAGGAGGATCGCCTGCGTCGCCTCGGCGATCGGCGCGGCGACGGCTGGCTGAAGACCGTGATCCCCGGTGGACCGAAATGGAGCGGCAACACGCCGCTCGACGATGCTGCGAACGATGAGGAAGTCCGGGCCTTCGACGATATTGACGAGCATACCAAGGAGTCACGGATCAAGACTCCGGTGACGGTCCATGCGCTGCTGATGCTCTACGAAAAGGACGAGGATTCTGCCGAGGCATGGTGCGCCGAGGTGAGCGCCGCGCTGGCGCCGTTCGAGATCACAGTCGTCCATCGCCTGCCGCTCGATCTGCGGCTCGATCCGCAGGGCATCGCCCGCGAGCATTTCGGCTTCGCGGACGGTATCTCGCAGCCGGTGCCGTATGAAGACGGGGTCGTGGTCTATAAGGACGGCCATTCCGCGCCGAAGGATTATTGGAACGGCGTGCCTCTGGGCGATGTCCTGATGGGGCATGTCAACGCGCATCACGAAGTCGCGCCCGGGCCGGTTGTGCCCGACACGCCCGAGGGCCGCGAAGCCGGGCTTCACGCGCATCCCAAGGCCGAGGGGTTCCTCGATCTCGGGCTCGACGGCAGCTATATGGTCGTCCGCGAGCTCAAGCAGGATGTCGTCGCCTTCTGGCAATCGATGCGCGAGGGCGCTGCCAAAATACGTGCCAGCGATCCGGAGCATTCGGCGCATGTCACAACCACTTGGCTCGCCGAGCGCGTAATAGGCCGCGATACCAAGGGCAATTTGCTCTGCCCGGTGGGCGTGCTTCCGGTCGATCAATATGGCCAGCCCGACAATGATTTCGGGTTTTTCGACCGCGATTTCCATGGTCGCGGCTGCCCGCTCGGCAGCCATGTTCGCCGCGCCAATCCGCGCGACGGCTTAGCTCCCAAGCCTAGCGACAAGCAGACCTTGCTCGATGCCGCGAACAGCCACCGCATCCTGCGTCGCGGTCGCAAATATGGAAGCACGATCAGCGTGCCGCCCAAGGAGGATGGCGTCGATCGTGGGCTGTTGTTCGTAGCGCTCAACACCGATCTGACTCGCCAGTTCGAGTTCATCCAGCAGACCTGGCTGCTCAATTCGAACTTCGCCTTCCTCTATGACGAGACCGATCCTTTGCTCGGCCCCAAGGGGACGATGACGATCCCCGAAGACCCGCTTCGCCGGATTGTCGATGTCGATACGTTCGTGCAGATGGCGGGCGGCGAATATTTCTTCCTGCCGAGCATGCCGGCACTGCGCTATCTGGCGGGACTGTGAAACCGGGCGCGCCTGTGAACGCGCTCACCTCACGCGAGGTGCTGCGACCCGAAAAGAAGGGGCTGGGCGGGCTGATCCAGCGGACGATGTTCGCGGCGATGCCGCCGGCCTTCACCTTCCTAAGGCGTTGGAGCCCGGTGACCAAGCTGGGCAGCATGTATCTGACGTCGCGCCACGACGATGTGCGCGAGGTGTTCGCTACCGATCCCGCGTTCGGCGTGCCCTATAAGCCCAAGCTCGACGTGATCATGGGCGGCCAGCCGTTCTTTCTCGGCATGGGCGACACGCCGCAATATCGGCATGACACCGATGCGATGCGCAAGGTGATGCGCCGCGAGGATCTGCCGGCGCTCGGGCGTCAGGTTGAGGCGATGGCCGAGGGCATTGTCGCGGGGGCACCGGGACGGATCGAAGTGGTCGATACGCTGGTGCGCCGTGTCACCTTCTCGGTGCTGGGCGATTATTTCGGGGTGCCGGACCCGGTGGGCGGCGATCTGCGCGTCTGGGGCACACGGTTGTTCGAGTTTCAGTTCGTCGGTTCGATGAGCGACAAGGAGTTGCGGGCCGAGGTCGATCAGATCGCCCCGGCATTGCGCGCGCATATTCAGAACGAGATCAGCCGCCGCCGCGCCGCGCCGGGCAAGGACGATGTGTTGTCGCGCAGCCTCGCCGAGCAAAAGGCCGGGACGAGCGGTTTCACCGATGACGAAATTCGCACCGCGGTGATGGGCTTCATCGTCGGCGGGCCGCCCCAGCCGCCCATGGTGGTGCCACAGGCGATGGAGCAGTTGCTGCGCCGCCCCGAAGCGCTTGCCGGTGCGCAGGCGGCGGCGCGCGCCGATGACGATGAATTGCTCGCGCGCTATGTGTTGGAGGCTATGCGTTTCGATCCGCTTGCGCCGGGGCTTCCGCGCAATGTGCTGACCGATTGGACGCTGGCGAAGGGCACCCGGCACGAGCGGACCATCCCGGCGGGCTCGACCGTGCTCGCCGCCTTCGCTTCGGCGATGATGGACCCGCGCCGCGTTGCCAATCCCCGGTGCTTCGACGTCAACCGACCGGCCAGCGATTATATTCACTTCGGCTATGATCTGCATCAGTGCTTCGGCATCCATATCAACCGCGCCACGCTGCACATGATGCTCAAGCCGCTGCTCAAGCGGCCCAATCTGCGCCGCGCTTCCGGCAGCGCCGGGCGGCTGCACAAGAACGGGCCGTTTGCGGCTTCGCTCACCGTGACTTTCGGCTGAGCGCGCACAGCGATTCGATTTAGCGTCAAAACTCAGACAAGCGCTGCTGCGTCGCGGCAGGGCGATGCTGCAATGCGGTAAGCGTCTGAAACTGGGTCACATAATTCAACGTCAAATGTATGAGTTGACAGTCGTGACCCCGAGGCATAGCAAATGTGACCGCTAACATCGCGCAAATGCGATGAGGTGACACGGCCCGATAGAGGCCAATGAGGAGGGGATTATGCGCAAGCGTTTTGCAACCAATTTTTCTGCGCGTCGTGCGGCGATGCTGGGTGCGGTGCTGCTGGCAGGGACCGCTTGGCCTGCGCTCGCGCAGCCGATGACCGATCCCACCGGCGATGCCAAAGCGGCGCAGGATACGCCCGCTCCCTTGGCCGATCCCGATGAGGAAGAGATCGTCGTCAGCGGCTACCGGGCATCGCTCGCCAGCTCAACCAATGCGAAGAAGAACTCGACCGGCTTCAGCGACACGATCTTCGCTGAGGATATCGGCAAGTTCCCCGACACCAATATCGCTGAATCGTTCAACCGTATTCCCGGCGTGACGATCAGCCGCGAAGTGACCGGCGAAGGCCTGAACGTCACGATCCGTGGCCTTGGTACCAACTTCACCCGCGTGCTGCTGAACGGCGCACCGGTCGCAGTCGCCTCGACCGGCCGTACCGATGCGCAGAACACCAACCGCGAAGTCGATCTCGACATGTTCCCGACCGAGCTGTTCACCCAGCTCACCGTGAACAAGAGCGGCATCGCCAGCATGGTCGAGGGCGGCGCGGCCGGCACGGTCAACATGCGCAGCGCGCGACCGTTCGACAGCCCGGGAATGCGAGTCAGCTATGGCGGGCAGCTCACCAAGAACACCAATGCCGATAAATGGGGCTATCGCGGGCATCTGCTCGGCAGCGCCACGTTTGGCGATTTCGGTATTCTCGTCGGTGTTGCGGGCGTGAAGAACCAGGTCCGCACCACCGGCTATGAATCGGTCGGTTGGACCAATCCGGCATTGACGGCGGCGCAGCGCACGAGCGGCACGCTGAACGGCACGGGCGGCGGCAACTGGACGATCCCGGCTACCGTTCCGGCCAATGCAGGCAACGGCCTGACCACGGGCACCGTGATCGATCAGGCATTCCTGCTCGCGCGCAACCCCGGCGTGACGATCGACCAGATCGACAACGGCCTGATCCCGCGCCTTGGCCGTCCGATGGATGAGTTTGGCACCAAGGAGCGCATCAACGCGATCGCCAGCCTCGAATATAAAAGCGGCGGCTTCCATGCCTTTGTCGACGGCATGTACGGCAAGAAGGACAACAAGCTTGAGCGCATCGACATCAACTGGGTCGGCCGCAACGGCGCGGTGATCCCGCTGAATACCACCTATGACAAAGCGGATTGCATCACGGGCTGCGTGGTCACCAAGGGCACGTATGCCAACGCCCAGTGGTTCCTCGAATATCGCCCGCATCTGGAGCAGACCGAGTTCTGGGGAATCAACCCGGGCTTCGATTACGAGATCGCCGACAACCTGAAGGTTGCGGTGCAGGGCAATTACACCAAGAGCGACTTCCACCGTGAATCGCCGACGGTGCTGGTGATCACGCCGGCAAGCTCGGGCGTGACGGTGTTCTACGACAACACTAATGGCGAAATGCCGAACGTCACCACCAATATCGATTTGAACAACCCCGCCAATTTCGGCTGGCCGGGCGGTCGCGTGAACATCCAGGATGAGCGCCGCAATACCGAGACCAAGGGTATTCGCGGTGACCTGACCTGGGGCGATGACCGGCTCAACGTCAAGGTTGGCGGCGCATGGGACGATGTCTCGCGGCGTATCCGGGCATTCGACAACAGCCAGAACTGGCAGAACGCGGTCTGCGGCAATCGCCCCAGCGTGAACCTGCCGAGCCCGAACACCCAGCCGCCCTGCAACGGCCTCAACGCCCCGGGTGCAGCACCTGCGGGCTATCCCACCTATCCGGCTTATGGCACCGGCTTCACCTCGGGCTCGACCGGCCCGGTCAGCTATCTGGGCTCGCTGATCCCCAACGCTGCGGTGCCGAGCTTCCTGAAGGCTGGCCCGAGCGGGTTCGTCACGGTGGATTGGGACAAGTTCAAGGCTGCGTCGCAATACGATACGTTCCACAACGCAGCGACCGAGGCCGGTTCGTCGAACACCGGCGCGAATGGCGGGTTCGTCCGTGAGAAGACCAAGGCTGCGTTCGCCGAGGTCAACGGCAATCTCCCGCTCGGCGGCGGCGATCTGCGGTTCAATGCGGGCCTGCGTTATGTCGCTACCGATCAGCAGATCGGCGGCCGCGTGACGATCACCGATCCGCGCAACAATATCGATCCCGATGGCGCCGGCCCGCTTCCCGCGGCCTGCCCGGGCGGCGGCGCCAATCTGCGCGATGGCTCCTGCTATCCGAACATCGTCAACTTCGTCACGACGAACGCCAAGTACGATAACTGGCTGCCATCGGCGAGCGGTGCATTCAGCATCACCGAGAACGCAATCGTGCGTGCATCGGCATCGCGGACGATGACCCGCCCGAACCCCAATACGATGCTTCCGGGCCTGAACTTCAGCAGCCCGTCGGCCGATACCGGATCGGTTGGCAATCCATCGCTGACTCCGTTCATTTCGACCAATTTCGATCTGGGGTTCGAATACTACACGGGTCAGGAAGGCTATGTCGGCTTCACGGCCTTCCGGAAGGCCGTCACGGGCTTCACCACCAACGGCAGCGTCACGGTGCCTTTCGCATCGCTGGCAACCTATGGCGTGACCTATGACACGCTTTCGCCGACCCAGCAGACGGCGATAAATTCGCGTGGCGGTCCGAACTCGGCAACGGTGGTGCTGACCCAGCAGGTCAACGCGACCGGCACGCTCAAGGTCAACGGCCTTGAAGTGAACTGGGTGCAGCCGCTCGACTTCCTGCTCGGCAAGATCGGCGTCGACGGCTTCGGCTTCAACGCCAACCTCACGCTGATCGATCAGACCGGTTCGGGTGCCGCTCCGGCGGTTGCCACGGGCGTCTCGCCGGTGACCTACAACATCACCGGATATTACGAGAATCACGGCCTGAGCACCCGTCTGAGCTACACGTTCAACCGCGGTTCGATCACGTCGGGCACCAACCAGAACGGCATCCCGCTGGCTGCGCTTTACAGCGACGATTATGGCCAGCTCGATCTCTCCGCGAGCGTGGATTTCGCCGAGGTGCTCGATCTGAAATGGGCACCGCAGCTGACGCTCGATGTGCAGAACATCACCAAGCAGAAGCAGCGCAGCTACTTCCAGTTCGAGAATGCCGCCTTCACCGTCTATAATCCCGGACGGCAGGTCATGGTCGGGCTCCGCGGTCGCTTCTAAGGCGCCGTGGAAAAGGGGGCGTGGCGGCCGGGAGTAACTGGCCGCCGCTGCCACCCCAAGCCACGATCGGCATTTCCGCATCTGGGGTCGTCTTCGGGCGGCCTCTTTTTTGTCTGCGCGGCATGGGGTAGCGCTGGGGCATGGTATCCTCTCCGCTGATCGCCGGCCTGGAACTGGGCGGCACCAAATGCGTCGCGATCCTGGGCACCGGGCCGGATGACGTTCGCGACCGCGTGACCGTGCCGACCAATGACCCGGCCACGACGCTCGCGGCGCTGGAGGCGGTGCTCGACGGGTGGCAGTTCGATGCGCTCGGCATTGCCAGCTTCGGACCGCTGGAGCTTGATCCCGCCAAGCCCGATTTCGGATCGATCACCGCGACGACCAAGCCGGGCTGGACGGGCACCGACCTGACCAGACGACTTGCCCGCTATGCCAAGCCGCTGGCGATCCAGACCGATGTGGTCGGCGCTGCGTTCGCCGAGGCGCGATGGGGGGCGGGGCAGGGGCTTTCCACCCACGCTTATATCACCATCGGCACCGGCGTTGGCGTTGGCCTGATCGCGGGTGGCAGGCCGGTGCAGGGCGTTGCGCATGGCGAGGCGGGGCATATGCGCGTGGCGCGTGTGCCGGGCGATGGCTTTGCGGGCTGGTGCCCCTTTCACGGCGATTGCGTCGAAGGGCTGATTTCCGGGCCGGCGCTGGAGCAGCGCTTTGGCTGCCCGGGACAGGAATTGCCGGACGAGGGGCCGCAATGGGATTTGTTCGTCCATGACCTGACCGGACTGCTGCACAATCTCGTCACGGTTGCCGCGCCCGAGCGGATCGCGATCGGCGGCGGGGTGATCGCGGCGCGCGAGCATCTGTTTGCGCGGCTGCGCGTGCGGCTGGCGGAGAGCATTGGCGGCTATGGCTCGCTCGCGGGCTATGCCAGGGAGCTTGACCGGCGGCTGGGTCCGCCGGGGCTGGGGACGCTGGCCGGGCCGATGGGCGCAATCGCGATGGGGCTTGAGGCGCTGGACGCCTAGATCACGTCCATATCCACCTTGTAATGATGCCAGGCGAAGATCGCCGCTGCGCCGCGATGGGGGCGCCAGGCTTCGCCGATTTCGCGGAGCAGCTTTTCGCTGGGGCGCTCCGTATGGCCGAGCATCCGGCCGATCTCGATCTGGACCGCGAGGTCGCCCGCCGGCCACATATCGGCGCGGCCCTCGGCGAAGAGCAAATATATCTCTGCCGACCAGCGCCCGATGCCCTTGACCCGCACCAATTGCGCGATGGCTTCCTCGTCATCGGAGGGCAGGTTTTTCAAGTCGAGCGCGCCGCTGGTGACTTCTTCGGCGAGACTGCGGGCATAGCTGGCTTTTTGCCGCGAGAGCCCAGCGGCGCGGAGTGTTTCGTCGGAGGCGGCAGCGACGATTTCCGGCTTGGTCAGGTCGCCAAGCGCGGCTTCCAGCTTCTTCCAGATCGATGCGGCCGCGGCGACGCTGACCTGCTGGCCGATGATCGTGCGGAGCAGCGTTTCATAGCCGCGATCGCGAATCCGTGGCTCGGGATAGCCGGCGCGCTCGATCCCCTCGGCGATAGCGGGCTCGATCTTCGCGAGGGCATCGAGCGAGGATTTGAGCTGCTCTGCGGTAAGACCCATCGGACACATCCTTGAAACGAAGCGGGGAAGGCTGCATGAGGCCGCCAATCGGAGGAGATTTACATGCCTAAGCTTATCGTCGTGACCCGTGATGGGGAAGAACGTGAAGTCACGGGACAGGCGGGGCTTTCGGTGATGGAAGTGATCCGTGAGAGCGGGTTCGATGAATTGCTCGCTTTGTGCGGTGGCTGCTGCAGTTGCGCGACCTGCCATGTGCATGTCGATCCGGAATTTGCTGCCAAACTTCCGGCGCTGAGCGAGGATGAAGACGATCTGCTGGAAAGTTCGGCCGGTCGCGACAGCCGTTCGCGGCTATCGTGCCAATTGCCGTTCACCGACGATCTCGACGGGCTGCGCGTGACGATCGCCGAAGAGGATTGAGGCGCGCGCGGCGGGAAAGCGAGGCCGGGAGCCAGCTTTCCGGCCGCGAATGTTCCCCAATGTTCGCGGTGACCAAGGGGGGCGGGTCGACGGTTTCAAAGAGCGGCGGCAGGTCTGCCAAAGCGACGCCGACCGCTTAGCCAAGCAGGTGAAATCCTACATTGCAAGCGGGGTGATCCGTAGCGTGTTCCCCTGCGCAGGCAGGGGAACAGAGGACTAGATCCCCTTCACTCGCAGCACCGCCGTCGGCGCGTCTTCGCTGGTCGGGGTGACTTTCCACGTCACGGTCTTGCTGGTGCCGCTGGTCTTGGCGCCGTCTTCCTGATTCTGGCTGACGATCTCGGCATCGGTGATCAGCGTGAAGGTGCCGTCGAGGCTGGCAGTGGCTTCCTCGGCCGAGGGCATGCCGCCATCGCCTTCCGATTGCTTGGCGAAGCCGGGCGCCTTTACGCGCACCTGATCCTTGCCGCGTAATTCGACCGCGACGAAGGGGAAGATCAGCCCGGTATCCTGATTATAGGGGAAGACGAAGTTATGCGTCAGCACGCCGCTGATCGCATATTCGACGTAGAATTTTCCCTCGCCGCGATATTCGACGACGCTGTAGCCGGCCTCCTTGGCAAGCTTGGTGGCGATGTCGCGATACTTGGCATCCTTCTCCGCCTTTTGCTCGGGCGTGTCTTCGGGCATCGCGCTGTCATTGCCGGGCGCGGCATCGTCGCTGCTGTTGCTGAACGCCGACGCGAGACCGCCCATCGCCTTGGTCATCAACCCCGCCATGTCGACCGCGAGAACCTCACCCTTATAGCTGTAGGTGAAGCTGCGATCGGCATGGACGGTCATCACCGAGGTGAACTTGCCGGGGACGAACAGGCACGCGGCAAGCGCGAGCGGGATCAACAATGCGGCGGCGAGCGCCTTCCAGTGCTTCATGCCTGTTCTCCCAATTTGATTCAGCTTCGCGAGGCCACCGCATAGAGCGCGATGGCCGCAGCGTTCGATACGTTCAGGCTCTCGACCTTGTCCGAGATGGGCAGCTTGGCAAGCTGATCGCAATGCGCCTCGGTATTCTGGCGCATGCCTTCGCCTTCTGCACCGAGGACGAGGCAGATGCGTGCCTTGCCCATCACTTCGGCCAGCGTCTGATCGCTATGCCCCGTCAGGCCGATACGCCAGAAACCGGCTTTCTCGATCTCTTCGAGCGCGCGGGCCAGATTGACTACGCGGACCCAGGGCACGACTTCGAGCGTACCCGCGGCAGAGCGCGCCACCGTGCCCGATTCCGGAGGGGCGTGCCGGTCTTGCGTGACGATGCCGAGCGCATCGAACGCGGCTGCCGATCGCAGGATCGCGCCGACATTGTGCGGATCGGTGACCTGATCGAGCACGAGCAGCGGGCGATCATCGTCCGCACCCTGTGCGAGCAGATCGCTGAGCCAGATTTCTTCCAGAGGATCGACATCGGCTACCAGCCCCTGATGCGGGGCATCGCCCGGCACCAGCCGCCCGAGATCGGCGGCATTGGCATAGGTGATCTGGATGGTGCCCGGAATATCGAGCCCCTCCAGCGCTTCATGCGTGCCCCAGATCTGGCGCACGTTGCGCTCAGGGTTTTCGAGCGCCGCAAGCACCGCGTGCCGCCCGTAGAAGCGGGGACGCGATGGTGGAGCCTTGTTTGGGCGATGTCCGCGCTTAGCCATTACTTGCCACCCGCCGGAGCTGCGAAATTGTAGAATTCGCCATCGGCCGGCTTGCTGGGGATCGGCAGGCGCGGCAGCGGCTTATCGGCGTTCGCGGCATTGATCAGGAATGCGGCGAGGATGATCGCACCCTGGCGCATATCGTCGCCGCGCATCGCATCGAACGTGTCGAGATTGGTGTGGTGGCGCAGGCTGCCATAATCGAGCTGATCCTGGATGAACTGGAAGGCAGGGATGCCGACCGCATCGAAATAAACGTGATCGGTGCCGCCGGCCTTGCGGATCGCCACCGTCTCGGCGCCCATCGAGTGGAAGGGCTTGAGCCATTCGGTGAAGATCGGAACCGCCGCGGCATTATTCTGCGCGTTGATCCCGCGAATCTTGCCCGAGCCGTTGTCCAGATTGAAATAGGCGACGAGCTGGCTGTGGCCCGCGAGCGGCGTGATCGGCCAGCCGCTGCCCCATGCCTGCTTGGCGGGAATGCCCTTCAGCCCGTCGGCAACCGGACGGCTGGCGACGTGGCGCATCACATAATCCTGCGAGCCGAACAGGCCCTGTTCCTCGCCCGACCACAAAGCGAAGCGGATCGTGCGCTTGGTGCGGATGCCCGAAGCCTTGATGATCCGTGCGGCTTCCATGACCATAGCGCTGCCCGCAGCGTTATCCACCGCGCCGTCGCTCATCGCCCAGCTGTCGAGATGCGCGCCAGCCATGACATAGCCAGCCTTGGCATCGGTGCCGGGGATATCGGCGATGACGTTATAGCCCTGCGTGTCGCTATCGTCGTAGCGGACCTCGCTGGTGAACTCGACCACCGGCGCGGCGCCCATCGCGGCGAGGCGGACGAGGCGGCGATAATCTTCCTGCGCAATCTCGATGCCGGGCAGGGCCGGGCTGTCACCGACCATGAAGCGCGAACCCTGACCGTGGACGATCTTGTTCGGCCGGCCAGACATCGTGGCATAGGCAACGGCGCCTTCGGCCTTGAGGAACGCTTCACGAGCACGCGCGAGCGCCTGACGGCTGCCGAACGAAACATTGCCGGCGCGGCGGGTGAAATCAAACGTATCGGCCTTGGCGAGATCGGCGTCGTTCCAGCGCTTGAACGGTGCGTCTTCGCCATCCTTGGGCGGCTCGGGATCGCTGATCAGCACGATCTTGCCGCGCAGCTTGCCCTTATATTGCTCCATCGAAGCCAGGTCGGTGATCTGCGCGAGAACCACGGGCGCGCGGACCACGCCATCGGTGCCCGGGGTCCAGACGATCGGTGCGATGGTGAGCTGAGTCATGCGCGGCTCGACCATCCGCATCGTCGCACCCAGCGATTCCCAGCCGCGGCCGAACTCAAAACCTTCCTTATGGACGGCGCTGAGGCCCCATTCGGTGAATTTGGCGGCGGTCCATGCCTCGGCGCGGCGCATGCCGGGCGAGACGGTGAGGCGCGGGCCGATCACGTCGGTGAGATATTGCGCGATGCGCATCACTTCGGAATTGGTCGTGCCTTCGGCGATGATTCGCGCGGTTTCGGCGGGAATCGCCTGCGCGGCGACCGAAAACGGCGCAACGAGCGCCGTGGCGGCAAGGAAAGTGGCAAATCCACGCATGATTTTTTCGAGTCTCGCGGCTGAGAAAGGGGATCGGCGACGCTATGCGCCACAGCGAGCGCGCGCAAGGCGTTGACAGCCCGGCTTTCGCCCGCCATTGGACCGCGCTCGCTAGAGGCGCCCATATGGACAGGTGGCCGAGTGGTTAAAGGCAGCAGACTGTAAATCTGCCCGTGCAAGCGTACGCTGGTTCGAATCCAGCCCTGTCCACCAACCTCCCTGCAACTGGTTGCAAAGCCCCGAAAACCTTTCGTTTCCGGGGTTTCTGCGGTTAGGCTGCTACAAAAATGTACGGGTGGCGGGGGCCGGATGAAGCGAATCAAAGATCATCGCTATATGTATCGGCGTGGCGAGACACTCGTGTTCCGCCGAGTAGTACCCGAACGGTATCGCTCGTTCTTTGGTGTCGGGACACAGGTTCAGAGGTCGCTCGAAACGAATAACCTACTCTTCTCGACGAAGTGCAATTCTGCGTGCTCGTGGATCGGCGCGAAGGCGTTGAAGCTGGTTGCAAGCTCCGAAATTGTCTCGGGTGTTGCTCTTGTCAGGCTGTTGGAACGACGAAGAGCTTCGTAAGCGTAGAAGGTATGCAGTCGGCCAAGGTGGGTCATCGCGCATGTGAACCCGTGACAACATTCCTCGGTCCCTGCGATTTTAGCTTGTTCAAAGCTCGCAGATGAGGACGCTTCCGGAGAGGGGCGCTCGCTGGAGCTGGTTGGGGCTGAGCCGGACGCTTGCTGAGGTGACGACCAAGCTTCGCCCATCGTTGGTAAAGCGTAGTCCGGAAGGGCGCGGGACGGGGAGCGCGATACGGTCGAGCACATCGCCCCTCTGATTCAGTTCGACGAGTTCCCAGCCATCCCAGATCGCCGTCCACAAATTACCCGTGGGCGACATTGCCAGGCCCGCCGGGCGGGGACCGCCGGCCGGAAATTGGTGGAGGATCTCGAAGTCGCCAAACTGGCCGCGTTCCTCGTCATAGGCATAGACGCGCAACTGCTGCATCACTGAATCGATCAGATAGACGCGCCTGCCGCATTCGGACCATACGACGCCATTCGGCAGGCCAAGGCCCGAGAGTTCCGCGGCGACCGAGCCATCTTCGTTGACGTTGAGAAGGCGGCCCTGCGCACCCGCGCGCGACGGATCGGCGCAACCGAGCCAGAGACGGCCGCGGCGATCGATAGCACCATCATTGAAACGATACCCGAAATGCACGCCTTCAACCTTGGTCCGCACGCCAAGCGTGTTGGTGGCTGGATCGAAGATTGCGATCGAATTGGAGAAAGCGGCGATCAACTGCCCGTCGAGCCTGGGAACGAGCGCGCCGATTACATCGGGCATCGGAAAGGACTGGGTGACCCCATTCGCGCCGAGCCGTAGGATCGCGGGCGCGAGAATGTCGATCCAATAGAGTGTGCCTGGATTCCCGACCCAGAGCGGCGAATCCCCGATCAGATTTGCCATCCGACTGATCGGGTTGATGGCGGCGCTGCGGCCTTCGGAGCCAGGCTCGTCGGGCGAGATGGCAAACGGATATCCGCCAGCGGCACGCGAGGTTTTCCGAGCCGCTTCGAGAAGATGGGGGGCGAAGGCATGGAGCTTTTCGCGGGTCAGCAAATGCGAGGGGCCGGTCACCGCCAGCGCCGCGATCGGCTCGCTGCGTTCGTCAAATACCGGTGCCGCGACCGAGCTCCAGCCGGTATGCTGTTCGTCCTCATCGATCGCATAATAGCGCGCCTTGGTCAGCGCTTCCTCAGGATCGGGCTCGCGGGGGCCGGTATTCGAAAAGGCAGTGACAGCACGCCCGGTGGCCGAGCTGCGCAAGGCTTCCATGGAACCTACATCGAGGGCGCGCACCCGTTCTCCGGGATGCGCCGCTTCGACGCAGATCATTCGGTCGCCATTGTTGGTAAGCAGCCGCGCAGAGAATCCGGTTATCCGAGCCAGTCGTTCGAGCTCGGGGGCTGCCGCGCCGCGAATATCGAACTGATTCCACACCGAATGGGCCAGTTCGAGAAACACTGGCCCCAGGCGCAGCCGTTGTGGCGCGGAATCGGCCTGCAGGAATTCCTCTTCCACCAGCGCCGAGACCAGGCGGTGTACGGTGGGCTTTTTCAGATCGAGGCGGCTCGCCAAGTCCGCGACCGTGATGTCCCCACCAGCCTGTCCGACGGCGCGCAGCACTGCGAGGCTGCGGCGTACCGCGTTTGCCCCACCGGTCTGCTTTTCATCCGAATCGCTTGCTGACATCGTACCGATCAAAAGTTAGTGGGCGATTCCACCTTGCGGCTTGTCTCTCGGGCAAGGGGGGCAGGGTCAACCGATTTTTGAAAGCGCGGGGTCGCTCTCTTCGGCCGACCAGGCCCCTACAGGACTTCCTTTTGACGGATACAGTCCGCCATCCGCTCGGCAATCATGATGACGGGGATGTTCAAATTGGCGCGGGGGATCGTCGGCATGAGCGACGCATCGACGACACGGAGCCCATCCACGCCATGTACGCGTCCGTCATCGGGCGAAGTTACCGCGTATCGATCGGATGCCGCGCCCATCTTGCACGTGCCGGATGGATGCCATTGGCCGAATACGCCAGCTCGAACGAATGCCTCGATCTCACTACGCTCCTGCACGAAGCTGTCGAGCGTTCGCCCCCCGCCGATGAACTGTTTGACGAACGCCGGCTGCAACGCCGGGATCGCGTCGAGCAGGAAGGCGACCGGCGCCGTCATCAGATAATTTGTCGCGTTCTTGCTGCCCAACAGCTTTGCCCAGCCGCTATAGCTGGAAGGGGAGGGCCGCACGACGTGCGGCTGCAACTCGGGCGATGCCGCCACCGCCGCCATCATGATCGTGGAATCTACCAGCCGGTCGAGATCGCGCTGATCAGAGAACCAGTTGAAATTGGCGATTGGCCCGGCGCTGCTGTCCGCGCTGTCGATATCGACATGGCCGGTGGAGAACGGCTTGTTGATCCAGTACAGCAACGTGCCGATCCGTTCGCCAAGCGGGTGCCAGGCCGATTTGGTCGCGACCATGGCGAACATGTCGCCGGTGCCGCCCTCTGCCATGCCCGAGGAATAGCGCATGCCGATATGGCTGTGGCGGCGGGTCTTCTTGCCCAGCCGCGCATGGGGACGGATATAGGCCGATAGCGAAATGCCGGGATGCTCCTGCAAATTCTGGCCAACGCCGGGCAGATCCGCCGCAATATCGATGCCCAGCGCATGAAGGCGCGGTGCGGCGCCGATGCCCGCGCGCATCAGGATAGCCGGCGACTGGAGCGCTCCTGCACTGATGATCGTTTCGCGCGCCAGTATCTCCGAAGCGCCTTCGCCCTTGCCGACCTTGACGCCCAGCACCGTGCGACCGCGCAGGATGAGGCCCGTGATCTCGGTATCCGACAGGATTTTCAGGTTCGGGCGGCGGCGGACTGCCTCGGTCAGGTAACCGCGCGCGGTCGACACGCGGTGGTTGCCGTCATTCGAGAGCGTCAGCGGGAATACGCCGTCTTCGAACGATCCGTTCTGGTCCTCGATCGCGGGATAGCCTCGCGCCAGCAAGGCGCGTTCGGCAGCCAGCGTGAACTCCGGCCATTGTTTGCGCGGGATGCGGTGGATCGGGATCGGTCCGTCTGAACCGTGGAGCGGCCCGCTGAAATCGAGATCATGCTCGAGCTTACGAAAATAAGGGAGGACCGATGCCCAGTCCCAGCCAGTCGCTCCCTTGTCAGCCCATTCATCATAGTCTTCGGGCGTGCCGCGATTGGCAGCCTGACCGTTGATGCTCGATCCGCCGCCCATGACCTTGGGCTGGTCATAGCGCTTGGCCTGGGGCCAGGAGGACGGATCGTTGCCGGTCAGCGGCAGGTTGCGGCTGCGGATGTTCGACCAATGGTTCGCGGAATCGAACGCGACGATGCCGGGGTACATGTCGAGGAAATCCGCAGGCTCCCGGCCCGGCGCCAGATCGCGCCCGGCTTCGATCAGAAGCACGTTCAGGCGGGGACTCTCTGTGAGCCGGCTCGCCAGAACGCAGCCCGCGCTGCCCGCGCCTACGATGATATAGTCGATGTCGATCATCAGCCGATCCAGAAACCGCCATTGATGTCCAGCGTGGCGCCAGTAATGTAGGAGGCGTCGTCGGAGGCGAGGAAGGCGGCCGCCTTGGCAACTTCCGAGACGTCGCCGAGACGACCCAGCGGAATGTCCTTGATCACCATTTCGCGCACTTCGGGCTTCATGTGTGTGCGGATCAGATCGGTATCGATCACGCCGGGGGCGATGGCGTTCACGGTGATGCCGGTCTTGGCCATCTGCCGCGCCAGCGTACGCGCGAAGCCGAGCATGCCGCCCTTGGTGGTGCCGTAATGGATGCCGCCGTTCATCGCACCGCGACGCGCGACCGAAGACGAGGTGCAGACGATGCGGCCATAGCCGTTTTCGATCATGGTGGGGATGACCGCCTTGGAGAACAGGAAGGCGCTCTTCAGATTGACTTCGATCAGGCGATCCCAATCGTCTTCCGCGAGATCGAGTATCTGCACGGCCTGATCCATGCCGGCATTGTTGATCAGGATATCGACCTTGCCGAACGCCGTAAGTGCCAGCGCCACGGTCGCGGCCACGTCTGCCGAGGAAGAGGCATCGCCGGGCGCGGCGACGGCGTTAGCGCCGATTTCCTTGGCCTTGGCATGGGCGCGGGCCGGATCGATATCGTTGATCACGACATTGGCGCCGCGTGCCGCCAGTTCGCTGGCGATCGCGCCGCCGATGCCGTTGCCGCCGCCGGTGACGATGGCGGTCCGGCCGAGGAAATTCTGGTTCGATCCAACTGACATTTTACCTGCGCGTCCTTGTGTTTTGACATCGGCCCGAGAAAATGGGCCGCGAATTGACGGGTTATTGAATGGCAGCGGCCGGCCGCTTTGCGCGGGTGCGTCCGATAATCACGAACATGATGACCGCCGAGATCGGGTGGAGGATCGCCAGGCCTGCGAACAATGCGACATAGTCGAACTGGATCAGGATGAAGCCGGCGACGAGATTGAGGATGAGTGATGTGGTGGCGCCGACAGCCCCGAGCATGCCCACCGCAGATGCGTTGATCTTGACCGGGAACAGGCCGGCGAGGAGGACATTGAAGCCCACGAACCAGATCTGGCAGACCGAGATCACGATGGTGATGATGACGAGGGCGAGCGTTGCGCTCGAGGTCATCGTGATGAATGCGCCGAGGGGCATCAGGGCAGCCGTGAAAGCGAACAGCTTGAGCTGGACGCGGATCGGGTCATGCCCGCGCGAGGTGAGGCGATCGGTGTAACGGCCGAGCGCGATGCAGCTCAGAATGGCCGCGATATACGGAATGCCGCCGACGAGCCCGAGCTCGGAAAGCGAGAGGCCGGCGCGCTCCTGCAAATAGCCGGGGATCCAGAAGAGATAGAAATACCAGACCGGATCGGTGAGCATCCGCACCACGACGATCGACAGGAAGCGCTTGTCCTTGAGCAATGACGTCGCGGAAACCGATTCCTCTTCAGCAACCTCGGCAGCGGGTTCGGCCGACACGGCCTCCTGCACGGGTTGCGGGCTCGGCTTGTCCTTGGTGTCGGTGAACCACCAGACGATACCGATCACCACGCCGATCAGGCCCGGGATGATGAAGGCGGCGCGCCAGCCGATTCCGGCGGCCATCATGGCGACCAGCATCGGCGCTGCGATCGCGCCGATATTGCCCGCGGGCGTGACGATGCTGAGGGCGAGCGCGCGGCGCTCGATCGGCACCCAATTGAGCACCGCGCGCTGCATGATCGGGAACACGCCGGGTTCCGCCGCACCCAGCAGCGCGCGTGACGCTGCGAGGTGCGCGAAGCTCTGTGACATGCCGGACAGGACGTTGGCGATGGACCAGCCGATCGCGAACACCGTCATGCATATCCGCGTGCCGAATTTTTCGATGAGCCGGCCGCTGACGATGTACATCACGATATAGGGAAACATGAACGCGAAGGTCAGCAGCGAATAGGCCGTATCGTCGAATGCGAGTTCGCCTTTGACGATAGGCTTGAGGATCGACAGCGTTTGTCGATCGAAATAGTTGAGAACGATCAGGCTCATCAACAGGCCGAGTACGAACCAGACCTTCAAAGGCATTTTCCGTGCCGGCGCGGAGCCGGGTTGCGTACTCGGACTATGTGTCATCCAGCCGTTCCAATCGATTTAGCCTGGCCGCCAAGAGCTTCGAACTCTTGCACGGTGCTTCTTGCAATATCGGCGTCCTGATAGACGGAGCCGGAGCTGATCCCGATCGCGCCCAACACCACTCCGTCCGCAGTCACGGGCATGCCTCCGCCCAGGATTGCGACGTCGCCGCCGTGCAAGGTGTTCAGGCCGAACCCGCGCTGACCTGGCAACGCGATTTCCGCCAGCTTTTCGGTCGGAGCCTGAAGGCCGGCCGCGGTCCGCGCCTTCGTAATGGCGAAGTCAACGGTGTAGGGCTTGGCGCCATCCATGCGGTGGAACGCGATCAACTGGCCAGCGGCATCGACCACGGCGATGTTCTGTGGAACTTCCATCGCGGCCGAGGCCGCGATGGCGAGATCCACGAGAGTCCGCGCGTCGGCAGCGTCGAGCATGGCAACGTTCCTCACTGCGCCATCTCGCCTACCGGCTGCTCCGACAGGCCCAGCGCGCGCTGCACGACGAGATCGTGGACCACGCGTGCTTCGGCGTCATGCGGCTTGCCGCCATGTCCGGCGCCAGTTGGCGGCAGGATCGTGCCTTCGTTGTTCACCGTGAGCGCCACGCCGACGTCGTCGCGCATCGGGTTGAGCAGATGGTTGCGCTCGAACAAGGTCAGGTTCTTGAGGCCCGCGCAGCAATGGAGCGCGGTGGACACGCCGATGCTGGTGCCGACGCCGTGCAGCGCGACCTGAACACCCGTGCGCTCGGCCAGCGCGTCGAGCCGGCGCATGCCGCTCACGCCCAGCGCGCGCGTCACGTTCGGCTGCAGATACGTGATGCCGAGATCGACCAGCCGCTCGAATGCTTGGAGGGTGAAATCATTCTCGCCGCCGCCGATCGGGAAGGGCGCCAGCTTGCAGAGCATCCGCAAGGTGTCGAAGTCTTCCGGCTCGACCGGTTCTTCGAGCCAAGCGATGTCATAAGGCGCGAGCCCCTCGACGAGCGCGAGCGCTTCGTTCCGCTCATAGCCGCAATTGGCATCGAGCATGAGCGGTGTACCCTTGGGCATCGCCTCGCTGATGGCGCGCACATGTGTCACGTCGGTTTCTACGCCGCGGCCGATCTTCAGCTTCACTGCGGTGTAGCCCTGATCGAGATAGTCCAGCGCCTTCTTGGCGCTCTCGTTGGGATCGGCCAGGAAGGGCACGGGGCTGGCGTAAAGCCGCACGGGCTCGACCTTGCCGCCGAGCATTTCGGCGAGCGGCTTGTCGGCGCGTTTGGATAGCAGATCCCATAGTGCGATATC
Organism: Sphingomonadales bacterium; assembly: GCA_004173185.1. GTDB lineage: Bacteria > Pseudomonadota > Alphaproteobacteria > Sphingomonadales > Sphingomonadaceae > Sphingomonas. Next base: position 175,826 of record SEFZ01000008.1, read on the forward strand.
GAGACCGGCCAGAGCCTCCATCGCAGGTCCACGGCTGTTCCCCAGCGCGAGGAAGAACCGGTAGAATTCTTCCACCGCTTCTTCTGGAGAAGCGATTTCGGCGCCGGCTAGCGCAGGCGCGATAATCTCTTCGATGATGGCGCGGCTGGGCCCGGGACTAGGCAGGCCGAAACACTCGCCAAAACCCTGGACCCCGTCCTGGTCGGTAACGACGACGAGCGTCGCGGTCTGGCCCGTGCGCTTGATACGCTGGAAATGTGCGGCGGGGGAAAGCAACTCCTTCGGAACGCGCCCTTCGCCATATGTGCGGGAAAAAGGATAGCGCATCTCGACTGCGGCGACCGAGGCTATTTTTAGCATGTTGCCACCCCCTTACGCGCAATCGGAGCATCATTTGAGCAGGCGGCCTGCTGCGCGGACGCGTCTGTGCGCCGCGCTCGGATAAAACCGGAAAAGCAAAATCTGTTTGACATCGAAACCCTCAAGGCCATATTATGGAACACAGTCCACAGTGTGGAATAACTAATTGCCGCTGATTGGTGCCGATGTCAATGCGTGATTTTAGGCGAAAAATGGTCGGAAGTTGTGAGGGCGGATGCGCAGCATCCGCTCGCTTTCGCGCATCATTTTCGCTTCACGCCCATGGGCATGTGTGGACCGACGCGGAGCGTGATCTGGATCTGGCGCTGCTGCGCGCGTCTAATATTTCGTAATAAATATAATAGGTTATGGGAGGGTTGAATGAAAATTAAATCTAAGTTGCTCATCGCTACGTCGACGGTTTCGATGTTGGCGGTCGCGGCCATGCCGGCATTTGCGCAAGACGCATCGCCGCAGGCTGGGCAGGCTGCGAGCCAGGCGACCGGGCAGGGCGTGATCGCCGGCCAAGTCGTCGATCCGGCAACCGGGATCTACATGCGTGACGCGATTGTCGAAGTCGAAGGTGCGGATGGGCAGATCCGGACCGCTACGACCGGCGAAGCTGGCGCATTCCGCGTTCAGAACATTGCAGCCGGAACGGCTAAGGTCACGATCAGCTTCGTCGGGTATGTTTCCGAGACGCAGGAAATCGAGGTCCTTTCCGGCGAGATCGTGCGACTGGAATTCAACCTGCAGCAGAGTGGCCGTGACGGTCACGCGGCGACGGGCGGCGAGATCGTCGTCAGCGGCGTTCGCGATGCCGGCGCGCGCGAGCTCATGTCGCAGCGCAAGGAATTGCAGATCGCCGACATGCTCACCACCGAGACATATGGTGACATTGCGGGCGACAATCCGGCAGAGTTCCTGAAATACATGCCCGGCGTCGACGTTGACGGTTCGAACGGCACGTCAGTCTATGCCTATCTCCGCGGCCTTCCCGCAGAATTCACCCGCACCCAGCTGAACGGCATGGACGTCGTCTCCGCAAATGGCGCGGCACCGACCGGCTATGCCAGCGCCGCCGCCGCCGCACGTGTCTTCAACTATGAGACGATCTCGATGTCCGCGATCGACGCGGTCACGACCTACAAGACCACCAGCGCCGACCAGAATGCCGACGCGCCGGCCGGCATCATCGATCTGCGCACCAAGCGCGCATATGATCGCCGCAAGCCGCTGTTCGTCGCTTCGATCGAAGGCTTCACCCACGAAAATATGTGGGACAAGTATAAGAATATCGGTCCGGATACGCCGCAGGGCTGGGGCAATAAGCGCTTCCTGCCGAACGCGAAGGTTTTCTACTCCAACAGCTTCCTCGATCAGCGGCTGGGTGTGATGTTCTCGGCCGGTCTGGCCGATCAGTATATCGAGCGCGAGCAGATCACGCTGGATCGCCAATATACCCAATCCGCCAATGCTCCCTATCCTGCAGAGATCTATCGCTTCGGGATGCAGACCGGCGCGCGCCGCACCACGCGCCGCACCGCCTCGCTCGTGCTTGATTTCAAGGCGTCGGACACCCTGACCTTCACGGCGATGGGCCTGGGCTATCGCGGCAACATCCATCTCCACAACCAGGTCACGACGGTAACCGCCGACACGGCCACCGGCGCGCGCGGCCTGCTCAACGTCAATGGCGGCGCGGCAACGGAGCAGGATGCGCTGACCGCATTCCGCAGCAATCAGCTTGCTGGTACCAACACGATCACGTCGGCGCCGGGCGATCAGTACAAGATCAACAACGGCAACATCCTGGCGACCAGCTTCAACTGGGCGAACAACGGCTGGAACGTGGACGGCTATTTCGCCTATTCGGACAGCCATTCCTATTATGACTCGCCCAAGGTTGGTCAGGCCCTGTCGGGCTCGACCATCTCGTCGACCGGCAATTTCCAGGCCGTGAAGCGCGGTTCGGACCAGGATTATACCGATTGGGATCTCACCCAGGTGAGCGGTCCGGACTGGTCCAATCCCGCTTCCTTCACCCTTGCAGCCCGCCCGGTGATGACGCTGACCAACGGCGTTTATGCAAAGCTGAATGCCAAATCGGGTGCGCTGAATGCGCGCTATGACGCCGAAATCGGATCGGTGCCGGTCACCTTCAAGACCGGTTTCAAGGTCACGGCGACCAACTACAAGTTCGGCAATAACGCGCTGAATGGCTATACCTATACGGGCCCGCTCACCAATGCGCAGTTCGTGGCGGAAATGATAAACCCCAACACCAGCGGAATCACCAACAAGAGCAACTTCACGCTCAATTCGCTCAGTGGCTCGGCCTATATCCCGTCACTGGACCTTGCGAAGATGCTGGAATCGTACCGGCAGAACCCTGGCCACTGGGTCAGCTCGACGACCGCCGCACAATATGCGACGGCAAAGTATCGGGCCACCGACGTCGATGAGACGATCAAGTCGCTATATGGCATGGTGACTGCGTCGGCGACGCCGAACCTGGAGCTGCGCGCCGGTCTGCGCATGGAGTGGACGAGCAACGTCGCGAACGTCTATCGCTCGCTCCCGGCGGCGCAGGTGCGCGCGCATACCCCGGCAGGGGCTGCCGTGCCGTGCGCGATCACAGCATCGACGGGCGTCGCGACCACGGCCGCTTGCGTGGACTATCAGTTCTCGGGCGGTGCTACGCAGGTGAAGGGCGACTTTTTCAGCCTGTTCCCCAGCGCGTCGTTGAAGTTCACCTTTGGCCAGCAGAACGATCTCCAGGCGGGCTATAGCCGCACGATCCTGCGCCCCGGCGTGGACGCGGCCGGCAGCTCGCCTACGGAGAGCCTGACGGGTAGCTCGATTGGCGGCCCGATCCTGGTGGTCCCCAATCCCGGCCTGTCGCCGGCGATCTCTGACAATGCCTCGCTTCGCCTTTCGCGCTATTTCAAGGGCGTCGGCATGGTCAACGTCGGTGTCTATTATAACCGCATCAAGGGCCTGGCGGTGATGAAGGAATATTCGGAGACCGAAGCGGCGAATGTCGCGGCGCTCGCGCCGTATACCGGCGATCCGACTTATGCCGGCTATTCGTTCTCGACCTATTCGCAGCTGAACATAACGACGATCAAGGGCATCGAAGCTGCCTTCCAGCACAGCTTCAGCTGGCTGCCTTCGCCGTTCAACGGTTTCTCGATCCGTGGTGCCTTCATGCACAACGAACCGAACCGCCCGATCCCGCGCGTTGGCAACAACATCGCCTCTGCGGGCCTGATGTATGAAAAGGGCCCGGTGCGCCTGTATCTGAATGCGTTGTGGAACGACGACAAGTTCCGCTCGGACACGCCAACCTGGTTCCAGGCGCGCACCGATCTGACGCTTTCCGGACGGATCAAGCTCACCAAGAACTGGGAGACCTATTTCACCGTCAACAACCTGCTGGGTGCACCGTATAACGTCATGACCCCGGGCAGCGCTTTCCCGTCAACGGCGGCTGCGGGCTATCCGAGCTATAGCAGCATCTATGTGCAGAACGGGCGGACCGGCACCTTCGGTATCCGGGCGCGCTTCTAAGCGCCCGGTCCCGCAGGGGACGCAGGACCATCTTCGGCTACGGGCGGCGGATCGCCGCCCGTAGCCACCGTAACCAAGCTGTTTGACGGGAATTACTATGTCGAACACGTCTCGTTTCACGCGCCGCCGCATGCTTACCGACGCGGCGCAGCTCGCATCGCTGACGGCCGCATCGACGCTGATGCCCGCCAATGTCCAGGCACTGATGGCGCAGACGCCACGGCGCGCCGGAACGCTCAAAGACATCAAGCACGTCGTTCTCCTGATGCAGGAGAACCGATCCTTCGATCATTATTTTGGCACGCTTTCCGGCGTGCGGGGCTTTGGCGATCCTAGGCCGCAGATCCTGCCGAGCGGCAGGGACGTGTTTCACCAGCCCGATGCCGAGAATCCGAACGGCTATCTGCTGCCCTTCCACCTCGACACGTTTTCGACCAATGCCCAGCGGTTGCCGTCGACCAGCCACGCTTTCGGTGTCCAGCATCAGGCATGGAACCAGGGCAAGATGGACCAGTGGGTGCCCGCGCATCGCACCGCCGATGGCGCGCACGGCCCCTATACGATGGGCTATTTCAAGCGCGAGGACATCCCGTTCCATTATGCGCTGGCCGAGGCGTTTACGATCTGTGACGGTTACCACAGTTCGGTGATGGGCCCGACCTGGCCCAACCGGCTCTTCTACATGAGCGGGATGGCCGATACCGAGGCGACCGGCGGCGGGCCGGTGACCAACAACAAGATGCCGCCCGGCGGCTTTACCTGGACGACCTATCCCGAGCGGCTCGAAGCGGCCGGCATCCCCTGGCAGGTCTATCAATATGGCACGCCGGGGAAGCGCCACCACAACATCCTCAAATATTTCAGCCAGTATCGGAATGCGGCCGCCAGCTCGCCGCTGGCGGTGCGTGGGATGCCGGATACGGACGAAGACCGCTTCGCGCAGGACGTTCTCAACGATCGCCTGCCCGCTGTGTCGTGGATCTGCCCTTCGGCAGAGGCGAGCGAGCATCCGCATTTCAACATGCCGGCCGCCGGCGCCGACTTCATCGCGCAACGGCTGAGCGAGCTTGCCGCCAATCCTGATGTCTGGGCCAAGACCGTCTTCATCCTCAATTATGACGAGAATGACGGGCTGTTCGATCATGTCGCCCCCCCCGTTCCCGCCCCAGGCACGCCGCGCGAATTCGTGAAGGGCGTTCCGCTTGGGAGTGGCTTTCGCGTGCCGTGCATCATCGTATCGCCATGGACGATGGGCGGTTGGGTGTGCAGCCAGCAATTCGATCACACTTCCGTGCTGCAATTGCTTGAGCGGGTGACCGGGGTACGCGAACCCAATATCAGCGACTGGCGCCGCAAGACCTTTGGCGACCTGACCGCGACGTTCCGCTTCGATCAGCGCGGTGCTCGGCCGCCTGTGCTTCCAGGCACCGCCGACATGCTGGCGCTGGCGCACAAATCGGCCGCGACGCTACCCGATCCGGCAATTCCCGGTGCAGCGCAGCAGGTTCCGGTTCAGGAGAAAGGCGTTCGCAAGCGCCTGAAATAAGGAGCGGTGCGCGAATTATCCGCCACCGGATCGTAAGGACAGTTCGATGACTTCTTCCGTCTTTAATCGCCGCAGGCTCCTGTTGGTCGGCGGGCAGGCCGCCTTGCTGGCGACGCTGGCGCGCGCGCCGGCGATGGCCGCGCCGAAGTTCCTCGAGGATCCGTTCTCGATGGGAGTCGCATCGGGCGATCCGACTCCCGATGGTTTCGTGATCTGGACGCGGCTGGCACCCAAGCCGCTGGAGCAGAATGGCGGCATGCCGGCCAAGGCAGTAAAAGTCCGCTGGGAAGTCGCGGAGGATGACCGCTTCCGCAAGATCTTGCTTGCGGGGAAGGCGCTGGCCCGGCCCGAACTGGCGCATTCGGTCCATGTCGAAGTGGCCGGGCTGCGCAGCTATCGGCGCTATTGGTATCGCTTCATGGTCGATGGGATTCCCAGCGACACCGGCACGGCTCGCACCGCGCCCGCCGCCGATGTGATGGTGGAGCGGCTGCGCATCGCAGTGGCCGGATGCCAGAATTATCAGGCGGGGCTGTTCACGGCGTGGCGCCATATCAGCGAGGAAGCCGATCTCGACTTCGTCTATCATTATGGCGACTACATCTATGAGGGTAAGTCGGCGGCGACGCCCGTACCCGGCCGCCCGCCCGTGGTTCGCCGACATCCGGGCGAAGAGGTCTACAGCCTCGACGATTATCGCCAGCGTTACGCGCTCTACAAGATCGACCCCGATCTGCGCGCGGCGCATGCGGCAGCCGCTTTCCTATCATCCTATGACGATCACGAAGTGGATAATAACTGGTCGGGCGAATGGGACGATGACGGCACGCCGCCCGAGATCTTCAAGCTTCGCCGCGCCGCTGCGATGCAGGCGTGGTACGAACATATGCCGGTCCGGCTGAGCCAGCTGCCGCGCGATGGCGTGCAGCGCATGTATCGCCGGCTCGATTACGGGCGGCTGATGCGGGTCAACATCCTCGACAAGCGCACCTATCGCAGCATCCGGCTGTGCGAGAAGCCCGGCGACCGCAACTGCCTGGAGCAGCGCGACCAGCCCGATACGATGCTGGGCGACGTCCAGGAACGCTGGCTCGGGGAGGGGCTTAATAGCGGTGCGGTGTGGAACGTGCTGGGCCTGGGCGGGATCGTCATGCCGTTCGATCGCTCAGTGCAGAAAATCCCGTCCAAGGGGTATGACAACTGGATGGGCTATCCCGACGCGCGCGAGCGACTTGTGGGAATGATCCGCGAGCGCAAGCTGACGAACGTGGTGATTACCGGCGGCGACAGCCACATGTTCTTCATCGGCAACGTGCCGTCGCGGCGCGACGATCTGGCCAGCGCGCCGGCCGCCGCCGAGCTTCATGCCACATCGATCAGTTCGACCAGCAGCAACGGTGTTCCGATCGGGGCCGATCCGCGCGCCGCGACCAATCCTCACATGTCGATGATCCACGATCAGCGCGGCTATCTGTTGTTCGATGTCACCGCCAAGGCCTGGAACGCCAGTGCCCGCGTCGTCGATCAGGCGCTGACGCCGGGCGGCACGGTCAGCACGCTGGCGCGCTTCGTGGTCAAGCCGGACCGGCCCGAGGTCTTCAAGCTTTGAGCATCGTGCGCTGAGCCCTGCCGGTGGCCGTCGCTGTCTTATTCTATTGGTTGTGTGAGTTCGCGTAATGAAGAACGAGGAGACCCGCAGCGCGGATAGTGATCCGGTATCGGGCACCCCCGCCAATCCCGAACGGCGGCGATTGCTTGGCGGCATCGCTGCTGCGGCTGCCGCATCGCAGGTGGCTGGCGCGTCCCGGTCTTTCGCGGGGGAGGCGTCTCGCGTCGATGACGCCACGCTCCGGCGCAAGATCGACACGGTGGTGGTGATCTATGCCGAGAACCGCAGCTTCAACAATCTTTTTGCCGACTTCCCCGGCTTGCAGCAGCCGCTATCGGCACTTCCCCCCGAACGGGCATTGCAGCGCGATCGCGATGGCCGCGTGCTGGATACACTGCCCAAGATCTGGGAAGGCATGGTGCCGATGAAGCAGATCGTGGAGCATCGCGAATATCGCATCGGACCGGACGATCTGCCGACCCTGCCCAATGCGCCCTTTGCCTTGCAGACGCCGGAAGGCGATCCGCTGCCGCAGGGCGTGGTGACGCGCGATCTGGTGCATTCCTTTTACAACAACCAGCACCAGATCAATGGCGGGCGCAATGACGGGTTCGTCGCCTGGGGCGATAGCGGTGCGCTGGTGATGGGCCATTATGCCGATGGATCGGCCAATTTGCGGCTGTGGCAGATCGCGCGCGAATTCACGCTGTGCGACAATTTCTTCATGGGCGCGTTTGGCGGGTCTTACCTCAATCACCAATATCTGATCGCCGCCGCGCCATCGCATTATCCCGATGCCGATAAGAGCCCTGCCAAAGCGCGTGTCGCACAAGTGGAGGGGAGTGATCCCAAAGGCATCCGGCTCAAGCAGAAGCCCAACTCCCCGAAAAGTGCGATGGAGGGCCCCGCTCAATTTGTGACCAGCTCGCTCACCCCCGATTTCTGGGCGGTCAATACGATGATGCCGCCCTACGCGCCGACCTATGATCTCGATGCCGATCGGCCCGGTTTTGCGAACTGGTCAAGCGGCCACACGCTCGTTCCGCAAAACCACAAGACCATCGGCGACCTGCTCAGCGACGGCGGCATTGGCTGGGCGTGGTATGCCGGGGGCTGGGGCGCGGCGATGAGCGGGCAGGGGACCGACGGCAGCTTTCCGACGCGACCGAACTTTCAGCCGCACCACCAGCCGTTCAACTATTTCAGCCAATTCGCGCCCGGCACCGCTGCACGCGACAAGCATCTGCGCGATGCAGGCGCAGGCGAAACCGCGCGCACCAACCACTTCCTGGCCGATGCCGTGGCGGGCCGCCTGCCGCCGGTGAGCTTCTACAAGCCGCAGGGTAATCTCAACATGCATGCCGGCTATTCGGACGTGGATGCCGGGGATCGGCACATCGCCGGCGTGATCGATGCGCTGCGGAAAAGTCCGCAATGGGAGAAGATGCTGATCGTCGTCACGTTCGACGAAAATGGCGGCTGGTGGGACCATGTCGCGCCGCCAAAGGGCGATCGCTGGGGACCGGGCACACGCATTCCCGCCATCATTGTCTCGCCGCATGCCCGGCGCGGCGCGGTGGATCACACGATATACGATACCGGATCGATCCTGCGCTTCATCACCCGCCGCTTCGGGCTGCCAAAGCTGCCGGGCCTGATCGAACGCGAACTTGCGATGAAAATGGCCGGTGGACCGCCGCCCGGGGATTTGACCGCGGCGCTGCACCTTTAGCGCGGGCGAATGCTCGCAATTGGGCCGAGCAACTCAGCGTGCCGTTTTGCCCGGATCAACGGCGAACGTCGAAAGCACCCTCGGCGAACGCCGCCAGATCGGCGGGCGTGAACAGGCTGGCGTCGCCCGGCAGGGAATGCTTGAGCGCGGTGAGGCCGAGACCCGCCTCTGCCGCTGCCTTTGCCTCGCCACCGCTCTCGATCAGGCCGTGCAGCACGCCGGCGGCAAATGCATCGCCAGCGCCGATCCGGTCGACGATGCCGGAGATCGGCGTTTCTGCTGTCTCATGACCGCCCTCGCGCGTATCGACCCGCGCCGACACCAGATGGCTATCGGCATCGACGACATGCCGCGCGGTTGAGGCGATCGTCTGAAGTTTTGGGAAGGCTGCGAATGCCGCTTCGGCAGCCTCGCGCCGCCGGTCGGGCCCGTCGCCCGAAAATTCCTTGCCCAATAATAGCGAAACGTCGCGGTGATTGCCGAACAGGATGTCGGCATGTCCGATCAGTTGGGTAAGCACCGCGCGAGGATCGCTATCCCATGCTTCCCACAGCTTCGCGCGATAATTTCCGTCGAACGAAACAGGGATGCCGCGAGCCGCCGCCGCTTCTGCGGCCGCGATTGCCGCCGCCGCGGTGTTCGGGCCGAGCGCGGGCGTGATACCAGACAGATGCAGCCGTGCCGCGCCCGCGAGCGCGCGATCCCAATCCCAGGCATTCGCAGCGCGTTCGGCGAAAACGGAATGGGCGCGATCGTATAGGACTTCGGACGGGCGCAATCCCGCGCCCGGCGTGAGGAAGTAAAGGCCGAGCCGACCGGCTTCGACTGCGATCGTCGAGGTATCGACACCACGCCGACGGAGTTCGCCGATCGCAGCTGCGCCTAACGGATTGTCGGCGACTGCGCTCACGAGGCGGGTGGCATGGCCGAGACAGGCGAGGCCGGTCGCGACGTTAGCTTCCGCACCACCTACATGGACTTCGAGCCGGGGGGTCTGCAGAAGCAATTCGCGCGCGGGCTGGGACAGCCGCAACATCAGTTCACCAAAGAAAACGATCGTCATTCTTGCAACCAACCCCTTGTGGGCTGATCGGATACGGTGCGTGTAGCGGCAAGTCTATAGGGGGCAATCCGTCTCAATTTTTGGTCTCTGCGCTCCAGAAATCAGAAGCTAACATGCTGATGATGAGCCATCCGTTTTTGGAGCGCCAGTTCACCAAGCGGATGTGCGTTGTATGGTCTTGATCGATCAGCAAAGAACTACGCAGCGAGGTGCGCGCGCGGTCTGGGCGAGCGATTTCGCGGACGCTTTCTCCACGTTCAGCGACACTCGTGCCGTCTAGTTACCTGATCCATGAACGGCGGCAATTAGGCCGCTTGCCGACCGGTGCCTTTGGACGAATAGTCGGCGAAAGCTGACATCGCGCGGGGAGTTCGTCGTCGCCGTGCTCACCGTCAAAGCATCACGGCAATGCCGTTGCCCCCTTTGTCAGTCGCTCACGCCGGGTGCGGCGGTAGGCCAGCGAAGCCGCGCTTCCAGCCCGCCCAGATCGCTGCTCGCAAGCTGGAGTTCGCCGTCAGTTGCCTCGACATGGTCCTTGACGATGGACAGGCCGAAGCCGTGTCCCGGCCCGGCCTCGTCGAGCCGCTCGCCCCGCGCAAGCGCTAGTTCCACGCGATCGCCGGAAAGGCCCGGACCATCATCGCCGACGCTCAGGGTCAAATGATCCGCCGTCGCTTCGCCCGTGATCCGCACCCGGCCGTGCGCGTGGCGCACTGCGTTTTCGACCAGTGCGCCCAGCATTTCCATCAGATCGGTGGCGGCGACGGGCACGATCATATCTTCCGGCACCAACACTTCGATCGGGATGCGGCTTCCCGCGTCGGTGCGCTCGATCACCGAGATGACATTGTCGATGGCGAGGATCGCGCGCGAAGATGCCCGGGTATCGCGGGCCAGCGCGGCGCGGGCTCGGGCGAGCTCGCTTTCCAGCGTGGCACTGGCTGCCGCAATCGTGCGGTCGAGCCCGTCTGCGGCATCGGTGGCGCCTGCATCGCGGGCGCGACGGCTCTGCGCGGCAAGCGCGGCGAGCGGGGTCTTGAGGCTGTGTGCGAGATTGGCCGCGCGGGTTCGCGCCCTTGCCAGATCGCTGGCGCGTGCTTCGGCGAGCGCGTTGATCGCATCGATGAGCGGGCCGATCTCGGCAGGGTGATCGCTCGTCAGCCGCGCCTCGGGATTGCGGCGCAGGCGATCCAGCTCCTCGCGGATGCGCGCGAGCGGGCGCAGGCCGAGGCTGACCTGAGCATAAGCCGCCAGCATCAGCACCACCCAGAGGATGGCGAGCGACGCGAGCATCTCGCGCCCGAATTCGGCACGCGCTTTTACCAATGCGTCGTCGTCCGTCGCGAGCTGGACCAGCACCGCGCGATTGCTGGTGTCCGGGCGGACGAACCGCTCGATAATGAGCAGGCCGTGCGAATAGGGGCCGGGGGACCGGCGCGCGGCCCAATGTTCGCTAGGCACCTGCACCGCGCGATTGAGCGACTGATCCCATAGGGACGGCGAATGCATCGAGCCCAGCGGCGTGGAGATTTGCCAGTAGAGCCCGCCCGCCGGGCGATTGAAGCGGTTGTCCGAAGGATAGGGATCGACGTGTGGCCGGCCCGCCGCATCGATCGTCAATCCGGCGAGCAGCTCGTGCGCTTTTGCTTCCAGCGACAAGGCTTCGCGGTGTTCGATATGCCGCTCGAACATATAGGTCAGGCCGATGCCGGCGAGGGCGAGCGCGGCGAGGATCGTGAGGCCGGCAGCCGCCAGCAACCGCAGGCGAAGCGAGCGGAAATTCATCCGCTGGCTTCTGAAAGGAAATAGCCCAGGCCGCGCCGCGTCTCGATGATATCCGGCCCGATCTTGCGCCGCAGCCGCATCACCAGCGCCTCGATCGCATTGGTGTCGCTGGCATCCTCCAGGCCGTAAAGATGGTGGGCGATCAGATGCGCCGCCGCGACCTGACCGGGCCGATGGCCGAGAAATTCGAGGAGGCGATATTCGAGCGGCGACAGGCGGACCGGATTGCCATCGACCAGCGCCGACATCCGGCTGGTGTCGAGCGTCAGGCGACCGATGCTGATCTTCGCGGCGCTATGCCCCGCGGCGCGGCGCAGCAGGCCCCGCATCCGGGCGATCAACTCAGGCATCGCAAAGGGCTTGGCGAGATAATCGTCGGCACCGGCTTCGATGCCTTCGACCTTTTCGGTCCACTCGCTGCGGGCTGTGAGCACCAGCACGGGAAAATTGCGCCCTGCCGCTCGCCAGCGCCGAAGAATGCTCAGGCCGTCGAGCCGGGGCAGGCCAAGGTCGAGGATCGCGGCGGCATAATCCTCGGTATCGCCCAGGAACCATGCCTCATCGCCATCGGTGGCGAGTTCGGCGATGAAGCCGGCTTCGCGCAGGGAGCGGATCAGGTCATCGCCGACATCGGGATCGTCCTCAACGACAAGCAGCCGCATCAATCATTCTCGATTTTGATCAGTGCGCCGGTGCGCGCATCCAGCTCCACTTCGCGGACGCGGCCGTTTCCGGCAAGGATTTTGACCTCATAGGTCAGCCGGCCCTTCTCGTGCTCCAGTTCCACCTTGATCACCTCGCCTTTCACATGGCCCTGCGCGATGGCAAGGATGCGGGGCAGGGGCATGATTTCGCCGCGCTTTACGGCGGAGCGGATCGCTTCGGCTTCGGCCGCGCGCGCGGCCTTTTTGTCGATTTTCTTCTCGACTTTCTTGCTGGCTTTCTGGGCCGCTGCCGGGGCGCTGACGCCAGCGGTCATGGCCAGAGCGATGCCGAGCGCAGCGGCAAGGCGGATGGGTTTCATGCGATTGATCATGGGGCAAACCCTATCACGCCTCGCCTGACGTATCCCTGACAGGCAGTGCACGGCGGCCGTCAGCTAATCATCCGGCCAGCACGCGAAGCCGCCAAACTGTCGTGACGCGAAATGCGTGTGACAGCTTGTCCAGGGAGAAGACACCGAGGAAGGGGCTCGTTACAGAATGCGCGGCTGCCCATTTGGAGAGGTTTATGGCGATTGCTGCCGAGGCGAAAAAACTACGTCCTGCATTATCACACGCGCTCTACATTCAGGTGATCGTCGCGATCGTCGCGGGGGTAACCTTGGGTGCGCTCGAACCGTCCTGGGGCGTAGCGCTTCAGCCGCTCAGCGATGCGTTCATCGCGCTGGTCAAGATGGTGATCCCGCCGGTGATTTTCCTGACCGTCGCCACCGGCATCGCCGGCTCGCACGGCCTGGGCGAGACCGGGCGCGTCGCGGCCAAGGCCTTTGCCTATTTCCTGTTCTTCTCGACGCTGGCGCTGATCGTCGGGCTGATCGTGGCGCATGTCGTCCAGCCGGGCGCGGGGATGAACATCGATCCAGCCACGCTCGATGCGAGCAAAATCCACAGCTATGAGGAAAAGGCGCACGAGGCGACGATCCAGGGCTTCCTGCTCGCGATCATTCCCAAGACCCTGTTCTCGGCCTTCACCGAAGGATCGATCCTGCAGGTGCTGCTCGTGGCGGTATTGTTCGGCGTGTCGCTGGCGATGGTGGGCGCGCCGGCGCGTCCGGTCACCGAGATGCTCGAGCGGCTGAGCCAGGTGGTCTTCAAGCTGGTCGGCATCGTCATGCGGGCAGCGCCGATCGGTGCGTTCGGCGCAATGGCCTTCACCATCGGCAAATATGGCATCGGCACTTTGCTCAGTCTCGGCGGGCTGGTCGCGACTTTCTACCTGACCTCGCTGCTGTTCGTGATCGTCGTGCTGGGCACGGTGGCGCGGATCGCGGGCTTCTCGATCTTCAAGCTGATCGCCTATCTCAAGGCCGAGTTGCTGCTCGTGCTCGGCACCTCTTCGTCCGAAGCAGCCTTGCCCGCCCTGATCGACAAGATGGAGCGCGCCGGGTGCGACAAGCAGGTGGTCGGGCTGGTCGTGCCGACGGGCTATTCGTTCAACCTCGATGGCACCAATATCTATATGACGCTTGCCGCATTGTTTATCGCGCAGGCGACGGGCGTGGAGCTCAGCTGGGGCGATCAGTTCGCATTGCTCGGCGTTGCGATGCTGAGTTCCAAGGGCGCGGCAGGGGTCACGGGAGCAGGCTTCATCACGCTGGCCGCGACGCTCGCGATCGTTCCTTCGGTGCCGGTAGCGGGCATGGCTTTGATCCTGGGTGTCGACCGTTTCATGAGCGAATGCCGCAGCCTGACAAACTTCATCGGCAATGCTGTCGCGACGATCGTGGTGGCCCGGTGGGAGGGCGCGCTCGACCGCGATCAGCTGGCTAGAGTATTGAACGGTGATGATAATTCACCGGGCGGCGAGACGGCAGCTTAAGCGCCCGAAAAACGGGCCGTTGCGCTGAGCGCTATTTGACCGGGCGCTTCTCAAGCTTCCGGGCAAGCGTGCGGCGGTGCATGCCGAGGCGGCGGGCGGTTTCGGAGATGTTGAAGCCGGTCTCCGCCAGCGCCTCGTTGATCATTTCCCATTCGTGGGTCTTGATCGAGGAGGCGCGGCCGGTGACGGGGACGTTGGCATCGCCGGGAGACTTGCCGAACGCGGCTTCGATGTCGTCGGTGTTCGAGGGCTTCACCAGATAGTGGCACGCGCCGAGCTTGATCGCCTCGACGGCGGTGGCGATGCTGGCATAGCCGGTGAGGACGACGATCAGCATCTCCGGATCGCGCGCGTGGAGCTTGGCGACGCAGGGCAGGCCGGATGCGGTGCCCAGTTTCAGATCGACCACGGCGCGTTCGGGGACTTCGACTGCGAGCAACGCATCAAGCTCGGTGGGGCTTGCGGCGATGCGGACGCGGTAGCCCCGCCGCTCGAACGAGCGAGAAAGCGTGCGGGCGAAGGTATCGTCATCCTCGACAAGGATGAGGCTGGGCTGATCGGTCATTGCGTCTTTACCGGGAGGAGGAGGCGGACTTCGGCGCCGCCAGAGGGAAGGTTGCGCGCCTCAAGGCGTCCGCCGAGGCGACGGACGACATTGGTGGCGAGAAACAGGCCGAGGCCATGGCCCGCGCCCTTGGTCGATTGATAGAGTTGCCCGACATTGGCCAGGGTTTCGGGGGTGAAACCGGGGCCGTAGTCGCTCACCGCGATCGCCAGCATGCCATCCTCGATCCTGGCGAGCAGGCGAACGGCGGGGGACACCTCCGCTCCATTGTCGAGCAGGTTCCAGATTGCCTGCCGCAGCGCGGGATCCACGGCGATCACTGCGGCTCCGGCTGCATCGCGATCATAATCGAGCGGGACATTCGGGTACGTGGGCTGCCATTCCTCGGCGACGGCATCGAGGAAGGGACCGGCGGCCACGCTCTCCATCGCTTCGCCGCGCGGCTGGCCGGCGGAGTGGAGAATGTCCGAGACGATGCCCTTGCAGCGCTGCACTTCGCTTTGCATCTCCTGCACTTCGGCGGCGAGCTCGGGATCGCTGGTGATCGCGGGCATGCGGCGCCAATCGGCGAGGATCACCGAAAGCGTGCCGAGCGGGGTGCCCAGTTCGTGCGCCGCGCCGGATGCGAACAGCCCCATGCGGACAATGCCTTCTTCCTCGGCGGCGTGCTGGCGCAGATCGGCGACATAAGCGTCGCGGGCGCGCAGGTTTCGGGTGATGCGGGTGATGAACAGCACGAGCAGGCTGGCGACCATCGCGAAGGCGATCCAGCGGCCGATGGCGAACAGGTCGGCAATGTGGGCGAATAGCCCGCTCGGGATGTCGAGCGGCAGAGAGCGGAAACTGAGCAGCGCGTAGCTGAGCGCGGTGGCGACAACGAGCATGGCGGCGGAGGCGGGGGGCAACAGGATCGCGCCGAGCACGACTTGCAGCAGATAGAGCGAGATGAACGGATTGGTTGCGCCGCCGCTGAAATAGAGCTGGAGCGTGAGCGCCCCCATGTCGAGCAGGAGGGCCAGCATCACTTCGGCGCTATGGACGCGGTGACGCGGGACCGAGAAAGTGATGAGAAGGTTTGCGGTGCCGAGCAGCAGCGCGACGCTGAGCATCTCGAACAGTGGCAGCGGCACGCCCAGCCCGAAATCGACAAGCAGGATCGCGATCGTCTGCCCCGCGACGGCGATCCAGCGGAGCTGGATGAGCTGGCGCATATTCGCAGCCGCTACGGTTTCCGCCGACAGCCCGCTCTGGCGATTGCGGGTGAGGGCGAGGAGGGGGGCGTCCATCAGGCGCGCTTCTGGCGCAGCACGAAGATCGCGGCGGCCACGCTCAGCGCCGCGAGCACGAACCAGGTGAGCGCATAGACCAGATGATTGTTGCGGAAGGCGATCACGGTGAGCCCTCCTACCGGATAGCCGCCCGGGTTGGGAGTAGCGTCTGCATCGATGAAGAAGGGCGCGACCGGGCCAAGCTTGCGGGCGTGCGCGATGGCGGCAACGTCACGGGAAAACCAGCGATCGGCGGCGGGATCATTGCTGCGCAGGAAGCCGCCCTTGGCCTCGGTGGGGCGGAGCAGGCCGGTCACGCTGGTCTCCGTCTCGGGGCCGCACCAGCGCGGGGATTTGGCGGTCTGCACATAGCCGCGATTGACGAGGACAAGGCCCTGCGGCGTGCGCAGCGGAGTCATCACCCAATAGCCTTCGCCGCGCTCCGTGACGGCCTTAACCAGAGTCTCCTGGTCGTAGAGGAACACGCCGGAGAGGCGGACGCGGCGATATTCGGCGAAATTCTGCCAGTCGCTCGCGGGCGGAGCCTTGATGCTGGCATCCACCCGCGCGATCAGATCGAGCTTCCATGCGAGCCGCTCCATTTGCCAGACGCCGAGAGCGGTGAAGCTCAAGGCGGCAAGCAGTGTGAACGCGATAAGCAGCCAGCGCCCCATCCTAGTTTGCCGACATCTCCGCCATCGGCATCATGTTGGCGTTGATATGCGTCATGATCCACAGCGAACCCGCGATGACGATCAGGATGATGACCGCGGTGAAGACATAGGCCATCAACGTCCAGCCACTCTCCGAGCGCGTATTGACGTGGAGGAAGCATACGGTGTGGACGATGATCTGCACCACGGCGAACGCGACGACGACGATCGCAGTGAATTGCGGCGCGGCGGCCCCGGTCATCACCATCCAGAAAGGCACCGCGGTCAGCACGACCGACATGAGGAAGCCGATCAGATAGGTTCGGCGCGAGGCATGATAGTCGCTTGCGCCATGGGCAGGCGCGGCGTCGTGAGAAGCGCTCATCCGATCACTCCGAGCAGATAGACAAAGGTAAACACGCCGATCCAGACGATGTCGAGGAAGTGCCAGAACATGCTGAGGCACATCAGGCGGCGCTGGTTTTCCGGGTGCAGCCCGCGCTGCTTGAGCTGGAACAGCATCACCACCAGCCAGATGATCCCGAAGGTCACGTGCAGGCCGTGCGTCGCGACCAGCAGGAAGAAGGCCGAAAGGAAGGCGCTGGTCTGCGGCGTCGCACCCAGATGGATCAGCTCGCTGAACTCATAAAGCTCGATGCCGACAAAGCCGATGCCGAGCAGGCCGGTGAGCACCAGCCAGAGGCGGACGCTGTTAAGCTTGCCCTCCTGCATCGCGATCATCGCGAAACCATAGGTGATCGACGAGGTCAGCAGCAGTGCGGTGTTCACCGCCACCAGCGGCAGCGCGAAGATTTCGCTCGGGGTGGGGCCCCCGGCGAAGCTGGTGCCCAGCACGCCATACAGCGCGAAGAGCGTGGCGAAGATGAGCGCGTCGCTCATCAGATACATCCAGAAGCCCAGCATCGTGCTGCCGCCGGGTTCGTGATGCTCTTCTTCTACGATGTAAAAGTTCGGTGCTTCAGTCGCCATGATCAGGCCCCTGCCGCGAGCAGCTTGGTGCGCGCGTCCTCTTGTTCTGCGACTTCCTCTGCGGGGATGTAATAGTCGCGTTTATAATCGAAGGTGTGCCAGATGCTGTAGACCAGCAGCGCGACAGCCGAGAGCCCGGCGAGCCACCACATGTACCAGATCATCGCGAAGCCGAAGACCAGCGACAGACCGGAGAGGATCACGCCTGCGCCAGTGTTCTTCGGCATGTGGATCGGCAGGAACCCCTTGGTGGGACGCTCTGCGCCGCGATCCTTCATGTCGTACCACGCATCGAGATCATGGACCTGGGGCGTGAACGCGAAGTTGTAGTTCGGCGGCGGCGACGAGGTCGCCCATTCCAGCGTGCGCGCATCCCAGGGATCGCCCGTCGTGTCGCGCAGCTTCTCACGGTTCTTGATGCTCACCGCGATCTGGATGATGAACGCCAGGATACCGATCAGGATGATCACCGCGCCGATCATCGCGACGATGAAATAGGGCTGCAGGCTGGGGTCATCGAACAACCGCACGCGGCGCGTGGTGCCCATCAGGCCGACGATGTAGATCGGCGTCCAGGCGACCCAATAGCCGATTACCCAGCCCCAGAAGGTCACCTTGCCCCAGAAGGGATCGAGGCGGAAACCAAAGGCCTTGGGGAACCAGTAATCCATGCCGGCGAACAGCCCGAACACGACACCGCCGATGATGACGTTGTGGAAGTGCGCCACCAGGAACAGCGAGTTGTGCAGCACGAAATCTGCGGGCGGCACTGCGAGCAGCACGCCGGTCATCCCGCCGACCACGAAGGTGATCATGAAGGCGATGACCCACATCATCGGCAGTTCGAAGCGGATGCGGCCGCGATACATCGTGAACAGCCAGTTGAAGATCTTCGCGCCCGTCGGGATCGAGATCACCATGGTGGCGATGCCGAAGAACGAGTTGACGCTGGCACCCGAACCCATCGTGAAGAAGTGATGGAGCCAGACGAGATAGCTGAGGATCGTGATGACGACCGTGGCGTAGACCATCGACGAATAGCCGAACAGGCGCTTGCCGGTGAAGGTCGAAGTGATCTCGGAATAGATGCCGAAGATGGGGAGGATCAGGACGTAGACCTCCGGGTGACCCCAGATCCACACCAGATTCCAATACATCATCGGGTTGCCGCCGTGATCGTTGGTGAAGAAATTGAAGCCGGCATAGCGATCGAGCAACAGCGCAGCGAAGGCAGCGGTGAGCACCGGGAAGATCGCGATGACCAGGACGTTGCTGCACAAAGCGGTCCAGCAGAATACCGGCAGCTTCATCATCGACATGCCGGGCGCGCGCATCTTGATGATCGTGGTGACCATGTTGACGGCGCTCAGCGTTGTGCCGATGCCCGCTATCTGTAGCGCCCATAGATAATAATCTGGCCCGGTATCGGGACTGTTCTCCAGATTGGCGACGGGCACGTAATTGAGCCAGCCACCGCGCGAAAATTCACCGACGAACAGCGAGATCATCACCAGCATCGCGCCGGCGACGGTCAGCCAGAAGCTGAGATTGTTGAGGAACGGGAAGGCCACGTCGCGCGCGCCGATCTGGAGCGGCATCACATAGTTCGTGATGCCGACGACCAGCGGGATCGCGACGAAGAAGATCATGATCGTCCCGTGCGCCGAGAAGATCTGATCGTAATGATGGGCGTTGAGGTATCCCTCGTTGCCCCCGAAGGCCATTGCCTGCTGGAGGCGCATCATCAGCGCATCGGCAAAGCCGCGCAGCAGCATGATGATGCCGAGGATCATGTACATGATCCCGATCTTCTTGTGATCGACGGTGGTGAACCACTCGGTCCACAGATAGCCCCAGAGCTTATATTTGGTGACCGCGCCGACGATGCCGAGTCCGAGCAGGACGACGACTGCGAAGGTGACGAGCAGGATCGGCTCGTGGACCGGGAAGGATTCGAGAGTCAGGCGGCCGAAGATCGTGCGCGCCAGCGATTCGGTGAACATTTAACGCTCCTGGTGCGAATGCGTGGCGGGGCTGGCGGGCGCAGGGGAGGGCTGCGCTCCGGGCGGCGCAGTCAGGCTGTCGCCCGTGTCCTTGTCGATCGTGTCGTCCAACAATGCGCCTTCGGGCTTTGGCTTGTCGGTCTTTTGATGACCGCCGCCATGCATGCTGGTGATGCAGGGTGTGCCCGGCTTCACGCAGCGCTGGACAACGCGGGTGAACAAGGTCTGGTCGACACCGCCGAAATACATCGCCGGGACCTTCTCGCTGGGCTTTTCCAGCTCGAGGAAGCGTGCGGTATCGAGCGCGGGGCCGCTGGCCTTTACGCGCGAGATCCAGTTATCGAACCCGCCTTCATCGACGCCGTAAAGCTTGAAGCGCATGTTCGAGAAACCGGCGCCGCTATAATTTGCCGACAGCCCCTCAAACTTGCCCTCGCGGTTGAGAACGGCGTGCAGCGTCGAGCGCATGCCGGGCATGGTGTAGATCATCCCCGCAAGCGTTGGCGCGTAGAAGGTGTTCATCATGTTGGTCGAGGTCAGATCGAAGCGCACCGGGCGATCGACCGGCAGTGCCAGTTCGTTGACCGTGGCGACGCCCTGTTCGGGATAGATGAACAGCCATTTCCAATCGAGCGAGACGACCTGGACGACCAGCGGCTTTACATTGGGATCGACCGGCTTGCCCGCCGCGATCCGGTTTACCGGGCGGAAGGGATCGAGCAGATGGGTGCTCCACCAGGTGAGTGCGCCCAGGCAGATGATGATCAGCAGCGGCGCAGCCCAGATGACCAGTTCGAGCGAAGTCGAATGATCGAAATGGGGATCGTAGGTCGCGTCCTTGTTGGACGCCCTATAGCGCCATGCGAACACGACGATCAGTATCATCACCGGCACGATGATCAGCAGCATCAGCGCAGTCGAGATATAGATGATATCTCGTTGCTGGAGCGCGATATCGCCCGCCGGGTTAAGCACCTCGTGGTTACACGCGGATAGCAGGGTGGTGGCCGCAAGCAGAGCTGCTGCCTTAAGGCGCCGCGAAGGCGTCATCTTATTTGGGGGCGTAGGTGTTGCACGCATGCCATCCGCCTATCCTGGCGCACCCAGCGCCGACATTGGACATTTTGTCCTATCCCCACCGCGTCGCTTTTCTGGTGCAAGGGACGTTGAAACGCAATAATAGCCTATACAGGCTGCCGGAGCGAAACCGCAATGACTGCATCCCCCGCCGTTCCCAATTCGACGTCGCTGGAACGCGATGCCCGGGTGATTACTGCCCGTGAGCACAAGATCGCGCCCGGCGAGATCGCCATTGGCGTGATCATTGGGCGGACGAGCGAATTCTTCGACTTCTTCGTCTACGCCATCGCTTCGGTGCTGGTGTTCCCGGCGCTGATCTTCCCGTTCGTCGATGCCGTTACCGGCACGCTATATTCGTTCGCATTATTCTCGCTGGCGTTCATCGCGCGGCCGCTGGGCTCGGCGATCTTCATGTGGATCGATCGCAACTATGGCCGCGGGGTGAAGCTCACCATCGCATTGTTCCTGCTCGGCGGATCGACCATGGCGATGGCGTTCCTCCCCAGCTACGCCAGTGCGGGCCTTGGCGCTGCATGGATGCTGGCGGCTTTGCGCATCGGGCAGGGCGTAGCGCTGGGTGGCGCGTGGGACGGGCTGCCATCCTTGCTGTCGCTCAGTTCGCCGCCGAACCGGCGCGGCTGGTATGCGATGATCCCGCAGCTGGGCGCTCCACTTGGGCTGATCGTTGCAGCTGCGCTGTTTGCTTTCTTCGTCTCGACGCTGTCGAGCGCGGACTTCCTCAGCTGGGGCTGGCGCTATCCGTTCTTCGTGGCGTTCGCGATCAACGTGGTGGCGCTGTTCGCGCGGCTGCGGCTCGTGGCGACTCCGGAATTCCAGCGCCTGTTCGAGAGCCGCGAGCTTCAGCCCGCGCCGTTCTGGGAGACCGTTCGCGTCGAATGGCGGACGATTGCGCTCGGTTCGTTCGCGCCGTTGGCCAGCTTTGCGCTGTTCCACCTCGTCACGGTGTTCCCGCTCTCCTGGGTCATCCTGTACAGTGGCGAGAGTGCCGAGCGCTTCCTGGTGATCGAGATCATCGGCGCGGTGTTCTGCGTTCTGGCGATGCTCGCTTCGGGCTTTATCGCCGACCGGGTAGGCCGACGCGCTGTGCTTGGCGTTTCCGCAGCGCTGATCGCCGCCTATAGCGGCTTCGCGCCGCAGCTATTGGGTGCGGGCGGCGTTGGCGAGACGGTCTATATGCTTGCGGGCTTCGTGCTGCTCGGCCTCGCATTCGGCCAGTCTTCGGGCGCGGTGAATGCCAGCTTCTCGGCCGAGCGGCGCTATACCGGCGCAGCGACGACCGCGAACCTTTCCTGGCTGATAGGGGCAGGCTTTGCGCCCTTGGTCGCGCTGGCGCTGGCGAGCAATTTCGGGCTGTGGTCGGTGGGGATTTACCTGCTGTCCGGCGCGATCTGCACGCTGGCGGCTCTGGCGATCAACCGGGAATGGGCGCGGCCCGGCGGACCGGAAACCATTCCCGCCTGATCGCTGTTTACCGGCAAGTTTGAAAGGCCCCGTCGAGCAATCGGCGGGGCCTTTTCTTGTCAGCTTGACGACAGTGTATTGCTATAATACTACACTAGCACGGTGCAGGCGTTTAGGGGGCGATTTCACCGAAAGATCAGCAATCGCTCATGCCGCTCATCCCGGCGCGAGACAGAGCGGTCTCGATGAAACCAACGCCAAAGGCAGTATTATGAAAACGCGCTTTCACCTTTCCGCTTCGCTGATCGTTCTCGCCGCATGCGTGCCCGCATTCGCCCACGCGCAGGATAAGCCCGCAACCGAGAAATCGAACGATATGGTGGTAACCGGCAAGACCGCCGAGGTGCGCACCGCGCCGGACCGGGTGAGCTTCAACATCACCAACGATTTGCAGGCGCAGAACGGCACCGTTGCCGATGCGCTGCGCGCGGTGCCGGGGGTCGAGGTCGATCTCGAGGGCAATGTCAGCCTGCGCGGCGATCGCGGCGTGACGATCCTGGTGGATGGCCGCCCATCGGCGATGATGAACGGCGAATCGCGCGCGAGCGTGCTACAATCCATGCCCGCCGGATCGATCGAGCGGGTCGAAGTCATCACCAATCCTTCCGCCGCGATGAGCCCCGAAGGATCGGGGGGCGTGATCAACCTTGTCAGCAAGCAGGCGCGGCCGGGTGCGCGTTCGGGCACGATCCGCCCGACGATCGCCAGCCGGCAAAGCGCGGGCCTCAACGTCAATGGCGTGCTTTCCAAGCCGGGCCTGACGCTGACCGGCGATGTCGGTTATCGCCGGATGCACACCGAACAGGATTCCAATCAGGAGCGCGCGCGCTTCGACGCCGGCTCGAACAGCTTTATCGGCAGCCGTCAGGATATTCACGCGCGCAACTCGGTGGGCTTCGGCAACGCCCGGCTTGGCGTCGACTATGACCTAGACAAGAAGAACCGCCTCAGCACCGAACTGACCTATCGCGACGGTACGATCGATACCAAGCGCGTCGACCGCTTCGCCAGCCCGACTGCGGCATATGTGCGCAATTCGGACACGGCGGGGTCGCAACGCGGCGGCGGGGCGACGGTCTCGTGGCGCCGCTCGATGGGCGAGGGGCATGAACTGACCGCCGAACTTGAGATGGAGCGCGGCAAGATGCAGCGCGATATCCGCGCAGTCACCACGCCCAGCCTGCCCGCCGGTGCCGCCAGCTATGAGCATATCGGCAATGCGATGGTGCGCCGCGATTATGAGGCCAAGCTCGATTACAAGCGGCCGATGGGGGAGGGGCGATCGCTGAATCTGGGCTATGAATATGATGTCGTGCAGAGCGATTTCCGCTTTACCGGCGAGCGCGGCGCGAGCTTTACCGCGCTGGTGCCGGTTGCGTCGCTGACTAACCGGTTCGACTATCGCCAGACGATTCATGCGGCCTATGGCATATACAATCTTCAGATCGGCAAGATCGAGTTGCAGCCCGGCCTGCGCGTCGAACAGGCCGATATCGAACTCGACCAGATCACGGGCGGCATCCAGAGCCACACCGGCTATTTCCGAGTCTATCCGACGCTGCATGCCGGGCTCGAACTGTCCGCCAAGCAGAAGCTGCGCGGCAGCTATAGCCGCCGCATCCAGCGGCCGGGCGCGCAGGATCTCAGCCCCTATATCCTCTATGTCGATCCGCTGAACCTGCGGCAGGGCAACCCCAATTTGCGGCCCGAGACGACGGACTCGTTCGAGCTGGCGTGGCAGATGCGCGACGGCGGCACCTTTTACTCGGTCAACGGCTTTTACCGGAAGTCGCGTGGCGGGGTGACCGATGTCGTCACGGATCTTGGTGGCGGCACTTTCCTGACCACCCGCGCCAATCTAGCGACCAGCCAGCGCGCGGGCGCCGAGTTCATCGCCAATGGCAAGCTGAGCAAGACGCTGAGCTATAACGCTTCGGCGACGCTCTATTGGAACGAGATCGATCCGCGCACCGCGGGCATTCTCGCGCGGCGATCGGGCACTTCGGGCACGGTGCGCGCCAATCTCAGCTGGCAGCCGACGCCGAAGGACTTCTTCCAGCTCAACGGCAATGTTTCGGGCCGGCAGCTCGTGGCGCAGGGCTATCGCGAAGGGACCGGGGTGCTCAACCTCGGCTATCGCCGCAAGGTCAGCGACAAGTTCAGCCTGGTGCTGACCGCGCAGAATATTCTCGACAGCGCCAAGCAGGTGACGGCGATCAGCACGCCGACGATCCGCGACCGCTTCGAGCAGCGCGGACCGGGCCGCATCTTCATGCTGAGCGCGACCTATAATTTCGGCAATCCGGGCGGCCGCAAGCAGCGCGAGCCGGGCTTTGAGTTCGATTCGGGTGCCGGGGTGGCCGCGCAGTAGCAGCCACCCACAGGCGGTGCTTTGCTTAGCTCAGCACCGCCGCAACCAGTTGATTGAACGCATCGGCGCGGTGGCTCATCAGATGCTTGGTCTGAGGATCCATCTCGGCGAAGGTCTGGGTGTAGCCGTGCGGAACGAAGATCGGATCATAGCCATGGCCGTTATTCCCGCGCGGGGGCCAGACCAGCGTTCCGTCTACGCGGCCCTCGAACCATTCGACATGGCCATCGGGCCACGCCAAAGCGAGCGCGCAGATGAAATGCGCGTCGCGGCCGGTTTCGGGCGGAAGCGCGGCGAACTTGTCCTCGATGAGCTGCATCGCGAGGTTGAAGTCGCGGCCTTCGCCGCCCCAGCGCGCCGAGAAGATTCCCGGATCGCCGCCCAGCGCCTCGACGCATAGGCCGCTATCGTCGGCGAGGGCGGGCAGGCCGGACAAGTCCGCTGCCTGCATCGCCTTCAATTCGGCATTGGCGACGAAGGTCGTGCCGGTTTCCTCGGGCTCGGGCAGATCGAGTTCTGCGGCCGAGACCGGCTCGATCCCGAACGGCCCGAGCAGCTCGCGGATTTCGCGGACCTTGCCCTCGTTATGGCTGGCGATGACCAGCTTGCCGGGGGCGAGCTTGCGGATCGCTTGTTGGCCCAGATCGCCGGGGGTATCGCCTTCGCCGCTCATCCTAGCGCCTTCAACTGCGCAGCGAAGATCTGGTTGCATCCGATCCGCGCGAGGCGGAGCAGGCGGAGCAGGCCTTCCTCATCATAGGTGGCACCTTCGGCCGTCGCCTGTGCTTCGGCAATCTTGCCATCGGCGAGCAAAACGAAATTGGCGTCTGCGTCTGCGCCCGAATCCTCGATATAATCGAGATCGAGCACCGGATTGCCCTGATAGATGCCGCAGCTGACGGCCGCGACCTGACCGACGATCGGGTTCTGGGCGATCAGGCCGTCCTTCACCAATTTGTCGGTTGCCATGCGCAGCGCGATCCACGCGCCCGAGATCGCCGCCGTGCGCGTGCCGCCATCGGCCTGGATCACGTCGCAATCGAGGGTGATCTGGCGCTCGCCGAGCAGCTTGAGATCGGTCACGGCGCGCAAGGAGCGACCGATAAGCCGCTGGATTTCCTGGGTGCGGCCCGATTGCTTGCCCTTGGCCGCTTCGCGCGAACCGCGGGTATGGGTGGCGCGGGGGAGCATGCCATATTCGGCGGTCACCCAGCCTTCGCCCTTGCCGCGCAGCCAGGGCGGAATCCGCTCTTCGATGCTCGCGGTCACCAGCACCTTGGTATCGCCGAAGCCGATCAGCACCGAACCTTCGGCGTGACGGGTGAAACGGGGCTCCACGGTGATCGTGCGCATTTCGTCGGGGGCGCGGCCGGATGGGCGCATCGGTTCATTCTCCTGTAAACTCGTTGCGGCCACGTAGACGGGAAGACGGGAACGCGCCAGTGTTGCAGCGGGTCCGCGACAGGGAGAGCGACGATGCGGTTAGTGATCGGTTTGGGCTGGGCGGCGCTCGCACTGGCTGGCTGCGCCCGCGATCCGGCACCGACGCTGCCGCCTGCGCCGCCGATTGCGATCGAGGGCGATTCGATCCGCTATGAGACCAGCCCCTGTTATGGCCGGTGCCCGGTTTATGCCGTGACCGTGCGCCCCGATGGGACCGGCATTTTCGAGGGCAAAAAATTCACCGCAGTGGAGGGCACGCGCGCATTCGAGCTGAGCGCGGCGGAATACAAGGCGTTTGCCGACAAGCTCCAGCCCTATCGCCCGGAAACCGGCACCAGGCGGATTGCGCCCGGCGAGATCAGCTGCGGACAGGCGGCTACCGATTTGCCCAGCGTCGAGGTCACCTGGACGCGCGCGATCGGGGACAGTCAGGGGCTCTATTATTATTTCGGCTGTCGCGGTGACGGCGGCACCCGCAATCACGGCCTGGCCGACGCGCTGGGCGCTGCCGCCGAGGAACTGCCGATCGAAGAGTTGATCGGTGAGCGACCGTAGTGGTTGGTTCGCGGGCACGACACGCTACATAGGGAGCGAATGACCACGCCCCCCATCCACGAACTGACCGACCGCGCACGCGACGTGTTTCGCATCGTCGTGGATTCGTATCTCGATACGGGCGTGCCCGTGGGCTCGCGGACGATCTCGCAGATTTCGACGCTCAACCTGTCGCCCGCTTCGATCCGCAACGTGATGCAGGATCTGGAGGAACTGGGCCTGCTCGCGTCGCCGCACACCAGCGCGGGGCGGATGCCGACCCAGACGGGGCTGCGGCTGTTCGTCGACGGGATGATGCAGGCCAACGAGCCGAGCGCGGAAGAACGGGCCGCGATCGAAGCGCGGGCAGGGCAAGCGGGGCCGGTGGAAGACGCACTGGCGGGTACTACGGCGGCGCTTTCGGGCCTCTCGGCCTGTGCGGGGCTGGTGCTGGTGCCCCGAATCGAGCCGGTGCTGCGTCAGTTCAGCTTCGTGCCGCTCAGCCAGGATCGCGCGCTCGCGGTGCTGGTGGGTGAAGATGGTTCGGTCGAGAATCGCGTGGTGGAGTTGCCGGGCGGCATGGACCCGGCGGCGCTGCAGCAGGCGAGCAATTACCTTACCGCGATGCTCGGCGGCGTCACGCTCAGCGAAGCGCAGCGCCGCGTCCAGCGCGATCTGACCCAGCAGCGGGCGGCGCTCGATAGCGCGGCGGCGGCTTTGGTCGAGCGCGGACTTGCGGTGTGGAGCGAGGATGGGGGCCGCCGTCCGGTGCTGATCGTGCGCGGACAAGCGCGGCTGATCGACGCCACCGCGACCGAGGATCTGGAGCGCGTGCGCCAATTGCTCGACGAACTGGAGGGCAAGGAGGAGATTTCCCGCTTGCTCGACAGCGCCAGCGAAGGCGAAGCGACGCGCATATTCATCGGATCGGAAAACAAGCTTTTTGCGTTGTCCGGCTCGTCGGTCATCGCAAAACCGGTGCGCTCGCTCGATGGGCGCGTGGTCGGCGTGGTCGGCGTGATTGGCCCCACAAGGTTGAATTATGCGCGGGTAGTGCCAATGGTGGATTTCACAGCGGCAACGCTGGCCAGATTACTTGCGTAGAACAGAAGAGATATCGTGAAAGACAAGAAGATGAACGACGCAGTGGAAGAGCAGACCGAGGATTTGCGCGAGGAAACTGCCGAGGCAGCGCCCGAAGTTGCCGAGCATGATCGGTTTGCCGAGATCGAAGCCGAACTGGCCGAGGCCAAGGCTGCGGTGATGTATGCTCAGGCCGAGACCCAGAATGTTCGCCGCCGTTTCGAGAAGGAAGCGCAGGACGCCAAGACCTATGCCGCGACTGCCTTTGCGCGCGATGTGCTCTCGGTCGCCGACAATCTGACACGCGCGCTGACCGCGATCCCCGCCGAACTGCGCGAGGATGAAAAGCTCAAGGGTCTGGTCACCGGTCTGGAAGCTACCGCGCGCGAGCTGGACTCGGTGTTTGCACGCCATGGCATCTCGAAGATCGTCGCGATGGGCGAAGTGCTCGATCCCAATCGTCATCAGGCGATGATGGAAATGCCGAGCGCCGATGCGGAGCCGGGCACGATCGTGCAGGAAATCCAGTCGGGCTACATGATCCGCGACCGGCTGTTGCGGCCGGCGCTGGTGGGTGTAGCGAAGAAGCCGGACTGACCGCCGATTATTTGAGCTTCGTTACCCTCAGCCGGAACGGTGCGAAGGGTATTAATTTGCGTCCATTGAACGATGCGACGGTCGCACCGGGGGGTGTCTTGTCAAAGGACACCCCGACCTGGCCGAACTCGACCGGCATCTCTGCATCCGCAGTGAAGGTCACGATCACCGATCCGGCAATGTCTAGAATGTCCTGGCCATCGGGATAATCGGCTTCCGCCGTTTCGAAGTCGTAGCGGAAATCGGTGGGTTTCGATCCACTCCATGCGATGCGGAAGCGATCACCCTTTCGGCCGGACAAGGTCCGCTTGTACCAATATTGCCCGAAGAAATCCTTGGAGTCGTGGGTCACGACCGAACTATCGACGACGAACTCGGCGCCGATCGGAATGGCTTTCGGACCTTGGCGGGCGGGCTGCGGCACCACGACGGATCTAGCGGCCACCTGCGCGGTTTTGCACGACTTGATGAGATAATTCGTGGCCGCGATCATTGCGGATTGATTCTGCGGTCTGGTCGGAATGTTCACATAATAGCCGGTTTGCGGGAGCGTCAGGCGGAGCCATCGCGGATCACGCGGATCCGGCGCGGAGCTGGTGATCTTGCTCCAGTCATAGCTGGCGGAGCCGTTATAGGCGGGCTTGGTAGTGCCACCCTCCCGTCGCTCGGGAATGTTGACTGAATATCTTGTCATGCACGGCTCGCCAGGAAGCGCCTCGTAATGACCGGTCACCGCGGTCTGACCTGAATGCGGGTACGTGAACCAATCTATCCCGTTGGAGATCACGCGATGCGCTTGTTCGCGGGTGGTGATGTCCGCCGATACCATTGCGGGCTTGCACGCCTGAATCAGCCGGTTCGCCGCTTCCAGCGCCTTCGCCGCGCCGCCCCGCGGCACCGGGAAGCCGAGCCTGCTCGCGCCATCCACGGTCCAGACATAATCGGCGCGCTCCGGCGTCACTTCGACGCGGGTGATGGTTCTCCAGTCAAGCACCACGGCGGACAGGAAATGTGCTGGTTTCGTGGCACCGTCTTCCTGCCGGACCGGCAGGCTCATCGAATATTGCGTGATGCAGGGCGGCGTAGCGACCGAGCGATAGGTGCCGATGGCGACGGGATTGGCGGGGTGCCATTCGAAGGTGCGGCCATCCACGGCATCGAAGATTGTCTTGTGCGCGGCTTCCCGGCTGGAATTCTGGGGCTGGGCGCTGGCCCGCGGCGCAATCGTCAGCGCCGCCACCATAACCGGTATCACAAGCGCTTGCTTCATCGCTGCGTCTCCTCCCGCTCGAAGTCTAGCCGAGTGCTGCCTGTGCTAGCAAGCGAGCGGGGAGGGCGAGGGATAAGAGGTAGCGAACACGGCGGACCTCGCCTATTTCCGATCCATGTCACGCTTCGATTCAGTCCCCAACCGCCGCGCATTGATCGATCGCCGCGGGGTTGCCGAACGGCTGGCGGGGCTTGAGGCTGCGGACGGCACCAAGCTGCGCCAGGCCGCCACCGCCGAGCTGCGCATCGCGCTCGATGCGGGTCGCGCCGAGATTGCGCGCCGGATCGCCGAGCATCCCTCGCGCGGGCTGGAGGCAGCGGCGGCGGGGGCGTTTCTGATCGATCAGTTGCTCCGCTTGCTCTGGGACTTCACCGTTGAGCGGCTTCACCGCAATTCAAACCCCAGCACTGCCGAGCGCATGACCCTGCTCGCGGTGGGCGGATATGGCCGCGGCGAGATGGCGCCGCATTCGGATATCGACATCGCCTTTCTCACGCCGTGGAAAGTCACCGGCTGGAGCGAGCAGGTGATCGAATCCATGCTCTATTCGCTGTGGGACATGCAGCTGAAGGTTGGTCATTCGTCGCGCTCGCTCGATGAGATGGTGCGCCAGGCCAAGGGCGACGTGACGGTGCGCACTGCGCTGCTCGAAGCGCGCTATGTCTGGGGCGATACCGAATTATACGATCAGGCCGCGGCGCGCTTCAAAGCGGAGATCCAGCACGACACTGCCCGTATCTTTATCGCGGACAAGCTTGCCGAGCGCGAGACACGGCACAAGCGCATGGGCGACAGCCGCTATGTCGTCGAGCCGAATATCAAGGAAGGGAAAGGGGGGCTGCGCGATCTCCACACGCTCTTCTGGATCGGCAAATACGCCTATAATGTTCGCGAGCCCGCCCAATTGGTCGAGGCCGGGCTACTCAGCGCACACGAATTCCGCCAGTTTCGCCGCGCCGAGAATTTCCTCTGGGCGGTGCGCAACCAGCTTCATCTCATCACGAACCGCGCCGAGGACCGGCTGACCTTCGACGTCCAGCGCGAGATCGCCGAGCGGATGCGCTATTCGGACCGGCCGGGGAAATCCAAGGTCGAGCGCTTCATGCACTTCTACTTTCTTCAGGCGAAGATGGTGGGGGATCTGACTGGCGTGTTCCTTGCGCATCTGGATGAGAAGTTCGCGGCGCGCGGTTCGCGCTTCGGCCTCACCAATCTGTTTCGGCGCCCGCGCAAACTCAACGGCTTCACGCTCGATCGCGGCCGGCTGGCGATCCCGAACGACGATTTCTTCGCGGAAAAGCCGATGCGGCTGATCGAGCTGTTTCAGCTTGCCGATCTGCACGGGCTGGAAATCCATCCGCTGGCGATGCGCGCCGCCGCGCGCGATGCGCGCATGGTCGACGCGGTTCGCGATGATCCCAAGGCCAATGCGTTGTTCCTCGACGTGCTGACGTCGCCGCGCGATCCCGAGACGGTGCTGCGCTGGATGAACGAGAGTGGCGTATTTGGCCGGTTCGTGCCCGAGTTCGGCCGCGTCGTCGCGCAGATGCAGTTCGATATGTACCACCATTATACGGTGGACGAGCATTCGATTCGCGCGATCGGGCTGCTCAGCCAGATCGAAAAGGGTGATCTGAAGGACGATCATCCGCTGGCGACCGGCATCATCGATCAGGTGATCAGCCGCCGCGTGCTTTATGCCTCCGTGCTGCTCCACGATATCGCCAAGGGCCGCAGCGGCGATCACTCGATCCTTGGTGCCGAAGTCGCCGAGCGCCTGTGTCCGCGGCTGGGGATGAGCGCGGCGGAGACGGAGACGGTGGCGTGGCTGGTGCGCTGGCATCTGCTGATGTCCGCGACCGCCTTCAAGCGCGATCTGAGCGACTTCAAGACCATCCTCGACTTTGCCGAGCATGTGCAGAGCCCTGAGCGGCTTCGCCTGCTGCTGATCCTTACCATCGTCGATATTCGGGCAGTGGGGCCGGGCGTGTGGAATGGCTGGAAGCGCCAGTTGCTCGGCACGCTGTTCGAATCGGCTGAGGAAGTGCTGCGGCTGGGCCATAAGCAGAAGGGGCGCAGCGAGCGCGTTATCGCCAAGCAGGAGGCGCTGGCCGAGATGCTCGGCTGGGACGAGAAGCGGATGACTGCGCTCAAGAAGCGGATGACCGAGCCATACTGGATCGCCGAGCCGCTCGATGTGCTCGAGCGCAATGCCCGGCTGGTCGATGCCGCGGGCGATGCCGGCCTTTCGGTCAAGGCACAGGTATATCCCGAGCGCGGGGCGACGCTGGTTACGGTCTATGCCGCCGATCATCCGGGGCTGTTTTACCGTATCGCAGGCGCGATCCATGTCGCCGGGGGCAACATCATCGACGCGCGCATCCACACCACGCGCGACGGCATGGCGCTCGATAATTTCCTGGTCCAGGACCCGCTAGGCCGCCCGTTCGACGAGGACATGCGGCTACAGCGGATCAAGTCGAGCATCGCCGACGCGCTCGCCAATCGCGCCAAGCTATCCGAGCGGCTCAAGACCAAGCCGCTTTCGCGGCTGCGCGCCGATGCCTTCACGATCGAGCCGAACGTGCTGATCGACAACAGGGCCTCGAACCGCTTCACCGTGATTGAAGTCAACGCCCGCGACCGCCCGGCCTTGCTCTATCACCTCGCCCACGCGCTGTTCCAATCGAAGGTCACGATCCATTCGGCGCATGTCGCCACTTATGGCGAACGCGCCGTCGATACCTTCTATCTGACCGATCTGATCGGCGATAAGATTGAAAGCAGCGCGCGGCTGAAGACGATCGAGCGGAGGCTGCTCGACGCCGCAGCGGGCGACGGATTGGTGGCGCAGGCCGCATAGGGAGAGAGACGATGGGCGTGATCGGTATGGGTGGGCTGTTCTTCCGCGCAAAGGACCCCGATGCGCTCAACGCCTGGTATCGCGAGCATCTCAACGTCGGCGGCGGCTGCGACGGCACCGGCGAAGGCGTGGTCAATCAATGGGTGTGGACCACAGCGGGTGGCCCGATGGTCTTCGCGCCGTTCAAGGCCGACACCGATTATTTCGCGGACGACAAGCAGCACATGATCAATCTGCGCGTCACCAATCTCGACAGCCTGCTCGAGCAACTCAATGCTGCGGGGATCGAAATTATTACCAAGCCCGAATGGAATGATCCGAGCACCGGCAACTTTGCCCGCATCCATGATCCTGAAGGCAACGCCATCGAATTGTGGGAGCCACCTGTAGCATGAGCCTGTTGACCACGATTGCCGCAGCCGCGGTGATCTTCCTGCTCGGCGCGATCATCGCCATCGGCGCACGGCCGCGTCCGGAGGACGAAGTGGCCGAGCCGGATCGGCGGCAGGAAGATGGCGGCGTCAACGGGGGCGGAAGCGAATGAAGATCAGGACTTACGTGCTGGCCGCTATCGCGGTCTTCGTCGCTGCCGTCACCGGGTCTGACCTGATTGCGCGAATGACGATCGCTGGACTCTCATTTAGCGCCGCTGTCGCTGAGCATCTGGAATGGGAATCGCTCACCATAGTCGGCATATTTTTTCTGTTCCTACCGTTCGTAGGCGCTGCTCTCATCTGCGGTGTCGCCAATAAGCGCGCTAGGACGCGAAGCGCGGTCACGCTGTTCTCCGTCGCCATGGCCGTGCTTGCGTATTTCTATTTTGACGGCTTCCAGGCCTCGCAGCGCGCAATGGTCGATCAGAGCTGGACCGCCGCAGCCCTGTTGATTGGTGTGTTGCCGTTCTTCGGGCTGGCGTTGGTTGCTGCCGTTGCGATACTCGCCGCAGCCGTCGCTCGGTTTGACCGACGGTCTATCCCGGACGCCTGAACGGGAGGGCGGAGGCGACTAGCGCTTCTGCCACACCCGCACATATTCCACTTCCATCTTCGCCGGGAACGCCTTCTCGTCGATCCCCATCTGGCCGCCCCAGCCGCCGACGGCGACGTTGAGGATCAGATATTCGGGTGTGCCGAAGGGCCAGGTGGCCGGATCGCCTTTCTTGTCATTGTCGAAACGCATGTGGGCGCGGCCGTCGACGCCGATCAGGATGCGGTCCTCGTTCCAGTCCAATTGGTAATTGTGGAAGGTGCCGCAGACGTCGGGTAATTGGGTGTAGCTGCCCTTTTGCGTGTTGATCGTGTGGTTATAGGCGCCGGTATGGACCGTGCCGAACGAGCGGCCTTCGTTCCAGCCGACATGCTCCATGATGTCGATCTCGCCCATTGCAGGCCAGCCCCTCTTGCCGTCTGACGCCAGCATCCAGATTGCGGGCCAGACGCCGCGGCCACAGGCGAGCTTGGCGCGGATTTCGAAGAAGCCGTATTTCCAATCGGCCAGCCCCTTGGTGACGATCTTTCCCGAAGCGAAATTCTGCCCGCCATAATCGTCCCGCGCCGCAAGCCGTTCCTTATGCGCTTCGATGATCAGCTTGCCGCCTTCGACACGGACATTCTTGAGGCGCTTGGCCGCGTAATATTGCAGCTCTTCATTGTGCCAGCCCAGCTTGTTGCGGCTGGTGTCCCAACCCCATTTCTTGGGATCGGGCAGGCCGGGCTTGTTGAACTCGTCTGACCAGACGAGCTTGTGATCGGCGGGCACCGCGAGCGGCTCATCGGTGCCGGCGGTGATCGGGGGATTATGGACGGTCTGCGCCGATACCGCGGGCGCAAGCACTAGTGCCGCGATCCCGAATCCAAGCCGGATCATATTCCTCTCCCATCGCTCTGACAGCGTTGCCAGTATCTTCGCGCGCAACGGGCCGGGTTGCAAGGGCCAACCGAACAGCGATTATGAGGTTCGCCAGTCACGGCGACGTCGGAGTCCCCATAAGTGGAAGAGGACTATCAAAAGCTGCGCGGCGGTTGGGCGGATGGAGACCGCGAGCGGGAGCATGCGCTGCATCTGCTTTTTCTGGCATGGATGCATTGGGCGGACCCGTCCTCCGTCACCGGGATGACGGATGACCCGGAGGCAGCCGAACTCTGGAATGCGATCTTCGATCACTTTGGCGGCGAGGAATCGGCGGATACCGAGTTTCTTTATGTCGCGGCGATCATGGCGACGGTCACGCCCTGGGGGTTCGGTGGAGAAGAAAAATATTGGGTAGCGGCGGCCGAGCGCATGGAGACGCGTGCGGTTTGCCTCGACCCCGGCGGTTTCGCGCCCGGGACGTTTGAGGGGCGGGGCGACTATGGCGAATATTTCGCGCATCAGTCTCGCAGGCGCGCAGAGGCGCTTTCAAACGAAAAGGGCGGAGCCTAAGCCCCGCCCTTCAAACTTTTCAGCCGTATCGCGCGCTTATTTCGGCGATAGCACCATCAGCATCTGACGGCCTTCCATGCGCGGATAGCTCTCGACCTTCGCGTCTTCGACGGTGTCGTCCTGCACGCGCTTGAGCAGCGCCATGCCGAGCTGGCCGTGGCTCAGTTCGCGGCCACGGAAGCGCAGGGTGATCTTCACCTTGTCGCCTTCGCCGATGAACTTGTGCACGGCCTTCATCTTCGTCTCATAATCATGATCGTCGATGTTGGGACGCATTTTGATCTCCTTGATCTCCTGCGTCTTCTGGCTCTTGCGGGCGAGGTTGGCCTTTTTCTGCGCCTCGTACTTGAACTTGCCCACGTCGAGGAACTTGGCGACGGGCGGATCGGCGTTGGGCGACACTTCGACAAGGTCGAGCCCAAGCGCATTCGCCTGCTCCATCGCTTCACGCGTGAACATGACGCCGAGATTCTCGCCCTCATGATCGATCACGCGGACCTTCTGCGAGACAATGAATTCGTTGAACCGCGGACCATTCATCGGCGGTGGCGCAAGCGGGCGCCGTGTCATGGGAGGACGTATAAGATTTGCTCCTAGGTGATTCCTGTGCGCGATATAGTCACTTGGCTTAAGATTTGGAAGCGCGCGCAGGTTCCATCTCGCTAAGACTATGCGACAGGCCCGTGGAAATAGCCGATCAAAGGGGTTTAGCCATATTTGGCGTGGAAGGTTTCGTCGCGCATGAACGCGTAAACCAGCCCCTCGATGAAGCTGACCAGCACTGGAATAAGCGTCCAGCTGAACAGGATGTAGAGGATGCCCCAGCCGATGCGGCCGAGGTAGAATTTGTGGATGCCGAGCCCGCCGACGACCAGAGCGAGGACGACCGCGAGCACGCGGCTCTTCTCGCCCGTCGCGCCATATTGCGGTGCGCCACATTTGGGGCAGGTGCGCGCGCTGCTGTGAAGCGTGCCCGCGCAGCCGACGCAATATTTGCTGCCGCCCGCCGCGAAGCCGGGCGAAGTCGCATAATCAGGCATGAGCGCGCTCCAGGATCATGCCATCCAATCTGGAGCGCGCACGCCGCGTGTCAAGCGGTGCGCAGATCCGGCGCAGTCGCCTCTGCCACCAGCCGCTCGACCATGGCATCGACGCTCAGCATTTCCTGACCCTGCGAACCCAGCGTGCGGACGGCGAGGGTGCCCTCGTCCGCCTCGCGCTTGCCGACGACGAGCAGATACGGGACCTTGGCCAGCGAATGCTCGCGGACCTTGTAGTTGATCTTCTCGTTGCGCAGATCGGTCTCGACGCGGATGCCCGCGGCCTCCAGCTTCGCTGCGACCTGCTTGGCATAATCGTCAGCATCCGAGACGATCGTCGCGACCACCACCTGCACCGGCGAGAGCCAGAGCGGGAAGCGGCCGGCGTGGTGCTCGATCAGGATGCCGATGAAGCGCTCGAACGTGCCGAGGATTGCGCGGTGGAGCATGATCGGGCGGTGGCGCTCGCCATCGTCACCAACATAGCTGGCGTCGAGTCGCTCGGGCAGCACCGTGTCGGTCTGGATCGTGCCGACCTGCCAGGTGCGGCCGATTGCGTCGGTCAGGTGGAATTCCAGCTTCGGTGCGTAGAATGCGCCTTCGCCCGGAAGCTCTTCCCAGCCATATTCGTCGGTGTTGCGGCCCGTCGAGGCGACGGCATCGCGCAGGGACTGCTCGGACCAGTCCCACATCTCTTCGCTGCCGAAGCGCTTCTCGGGGCGCAGCGCGAGCTTGATCGCATATTTGTCGAAGCCGAGATGCTTGTAGACGCTGTCGAGCAGGTCGCAGAAATTCTGGACTTCCTCGACCAATTGATCGGCGCGCACGAAGATATGCGCATCGTCCTGGGTGAACTGGCGGACGCGCATGATGCCGTGCAGCGCACCGTGCGGCTCGTTGCGGTGGCAGCAGCCGAATTCGGCGAAGCGGATCGGCAGGTCGCGGTACGATTTGATGCCCTGCTTGAAGACCAGGATGTGCGCCGGGCAGTTCATCGGCTTGAGCGCCATGAGGTCGCCCTTGCCCGAAAGCACGGGGCCTTCATCCTCGGTGCCGGGAATCTCGTCGGGCACGACGAACATGTTCTCGCGATATTTGCCCCAATGGCCGGACTGCTCCCATTGGCGCGAGTCCATCAGCTGCGGCGTCTTGATCTCCTCATAGCCCGCGGCATCGAGGCGGCGGCGCATATATGCCTCGAGCTGGCGCCACAGGATGAAGCCCTTGGGGTGCCAGAAGACCGAGCCCTGCGCTTCGGACTGAAGGTGGAACAGGTCCATCTCCTGGCCGATCTTGCGGTGATCGCGCTTGGCGGCTTCCTCGAGGCGCACGAGATGCTCGTCGAGCTGCTTCTTGTTGAGCCAGCCGGTGCCATAGATGCGGCTGAGCATCGCGTTGTTCTGATCGCCGCGCCAATAGGCACCCGAAACGCGCGTCAACTTGAACGCGTTCGGGTCCAGCTTGCCGGTCGAGGCGAGATGCGGCCCACGGCACATGTCGAGCCACGCATCGTCGCCCTTGCCGGCCTTGTAGACCGTAAGCTCTTCGCCTTCGGGAAGCTCGGCGGCCCATTCGGCCTTGAAGCTCTCGCCATCCTTCTGCCAGCGCGCGATCAGATCGGCGCGGCTCCACACTTCGCGGATCAGCGGCTGATCGGCGGCGATGATCTTGCGCATTTCGGCTTCGATCGCGGGCAGATCCTCGTCGGTGAACGGGCGATCTTTCGGCGCGAAGTCGTAATAGAAACCATCGTCGGTGGACGGCCCGAAGGTGATCTGCGTGCCGGGGAAGAGGTTCTGCACGGCTTCGGCAAGGATGTGCGCGAAATCATGGCGGGCGAGTTCAAGCGCATCGGCTTCGTTCTTCGAAGTGACGAGCGCGAGCTGCGAGTCCCCCTCGAACGGGCGCATGATGTCACGCAGTTCGCCATCGACGCGCGCGGCAATCGCCGCTTTGGCGAGTCCCGGACCGATCGCGGCTGCGATGTCCGCCGGGGTAGTCCCCGGGGCTACCTCGCGGACGGAACCGTCGGGCAGCGTAATGCGGAACATCTCGGACACGGGATCAATGCTTTCTGTTGGGACGCGAAGAGCGGCGCTTATGCCTGCGCCTATGCAATATAGGCAAGGCAAGTCACACAGTCATTCCCCGTTCAGCGGCGCGGGCAAATGCTATGCATGACGAAATATAGGGGAGTGCGGCAAAGATGACGCAGGATCGGCTATTCCGGATGGTGGCGCTGGCGGCGATTCTGGCGCTGCCCGCTACCATTGTAACGGTGGCGCACGCTGCTCCCCAAGGCGCGACCAAGAGCGCGACCAGGAAAATTGTCAGTGCGCCGGTCGCCCGGATCAGCGATTATAGCTGGATCGATCGCGCCGATGCACTGTGGGAAGCGATTGGCGATGCCCCGCCCGATTTCACCTTTTCCTACCAGAATCTCGAGCCCTGGGCATGGCAGACCGCCGATGGGCACCAGATCATCGTGGAGGATGCCGGCGAGCAAGGCGGCATTCGCAGCTATTATTTCGCGCCCGGCGCGCTGAACCCGTTCCTCGTCGTCGAGCCCGGCGCAAGCTTTGGCTTTACCGGCACCAAGGTCGCGATGGTCTATGGTCCGGACGGCGGTGTGATCGCGAAGGTCAAATGGGCCACGCGGCCTGCACGCGGGCAAATGCTGTTCGCCCGCGCAAAGCTGCTCAAGCGGGCGCTGGAGCGCGAGCGGCGCGGCATCGATCCTTATACCTGGAACGATAGCAGCGAGCCGATCCTGACCTTCTTGTTGCAATGGGATCTGGGTCACACGCGCTACGCAGGCTGGCGTACGTATCGCGGCAGCAGGGAAGGGGTGGAACGCCGCCGCCGTCTGGACGGTGAGCGGGAGCGTCGGCGTGGCGAGGCGCGCGACTTTGAGCGCTGGCAGCGCGGCAATATGCAGGGGCCGCCGCAGCAAGGCTTTGATCCGCGGCGCGGGCCGCGCCCGGGTCGTCCGGGCCAGCCCGGTGCGAGCGGACCCCAGCGGCCCCCGATGGGCGCGGGGTGGCAGCGCACTCCCCGCCCGGTGCGCGAGCCGGTTGATCCCGCGTTGTTTGAGCCGATGGTGCCCGGCGCGCTGCCGGCGCGCCCGCCGGGCGTAAATCGCCCTGCGCGGCCCGCGATTGAGGACCGCACGCCGGTTGCGCCGCAGCCGGTGCCGGGCGCAGGTCGTCCTGACCGGCCGGACCGGGGCGAAGGCCGGCCACCGCGCGTGCAGCCGGTGAATCCGGTCCCGCAGCCTGTCGAGTCGCGCCCGTCGCGGCCCGCAGAGGCGCAGCCGCCTGCGCTGCCGATCCCGAACGCCAATCCGCCGGTGGCCCGCCCGGATCGCCCCGATCGGGGTGAGGGACGCCCGCCGCGCGTGCAGCCGGTCGAGCCCGTGCCGCAGCCGGTGGAAGTGCGCCCGCAGCCTGCGCCGCCCGTCGAGCGCGTCGATCCGCCGGTTAGCCGCCCCGACCGACCGGACCGGGGCGAGGGGCGTCCGCCGCGCGTGCAGCCGGTCGATCCGGTGCCACAGCCCGTGGAAGTGCGACCCGAGCCGGTTGCTCCAGCCCCAGCCCCGCAGCCGGAAGCGCCAGTGGAGCGCCAGCGCCCGGCAAAGCTCGATTGGGTCCAGTCGCCGAGCCGGCAGATCGAACGGCCCGATGTGCCGGTGCAGGTCGAGCAGGTGCCGGTGGAAGTCGCGCCACCGCCTCCGCCACCAC
>SEFZ01000064.1 GCA_004173185.1 Sphingomonadales bacterium
CCTTCTTGATTTCGCGAATAATGAGTTCATACTCGGCCAGCTTGGCAAACAGGTTTCCTTAACGCGCGGGACAGCTTGAGGGGTTTGTGTCTGGCGATGACCATGGGGAGGGGGCTCCGCTGCCAATTCGTGCGACATGCGCGTCCTGATCATAGAGGACAATAGCCGTTTGGCGGGGCTCGTTTCCCACGGCATAGCGCAGCATGGATTTAGCGGGGACGGTGTCGCGAGCATCGACGAGGCCGAAGCGGCCCTTGCCAGCGTCACTTATGATGCCATCATTCTGGATCTGGGGTTACCGGACGGCGACGGCCTCGAATGGCTACGCCGCGACCGGCCGGGCCACCGCCTCCCGCCGGTGCTGATCCTGACCGCCCGCGACGGCATGGGCGACCGTGTAGCCGGCCTGGATGCCGGCGCGGACGATTATCTCGTAAAGCCAGTCGACATCGAAGAACTCGCCGCCCGCCTTCGCGCGCTCCTCCGTCGGCCCGGCGCGCGTGGCCTGCCGATTATCAGAGCCGGGAAGCTGGCGTTCGACGTGGCGGCGCGGACGGCGCGCAGCGGCGAGCATGCCATCGAACTGACCCGCCGCGAAGCCGACTTGCTGGAACTGCTGATCCGGCGGGCCGGAGCGGTGGTGCGCCGGTCGACCATTGAGGAAGCATTGTATCGCTTCGACGAACCGGTCACGCCCAATGCCGTCGAAGCCATTGTGTCGAGGCTTCGCCATAAATTAAGCGACGCCGATTATCCCGACAGGCTCGTGACCGTCCGCGGCATGGGCTATCTGCTCAGGGACTATGGCGATTAATGCGCCGCATTCCGTCTCGCGCCGTCTGACGCGCGGTCTTACATGGACCGGCGCGTTCGGCGGTGTTGCGCTGATCATATTCGTCAGCTTCGACGTCGAGGTCATGCTCGAGCAAAAGTCGGCGTCGGATGGCTGGCGCGGCGAATGGCTGGAAATCGCAGAACATGTCGTGCTGCCGCTCGTTCTGCTTATGGTGCCGATGTTCTTCGCGGTCAGGTGGGTCATTCGAACATCGCTCGCTCCGTTGGGCGCAGCGGCAGCGCGAATGGATTCGGTGGGGGGCACCGATCGCGGCTTTCGTGTCAATCTTGAGGAGTTTCCACTCGAAACACAGCCCTTTGCGCGCGCGCTGAACGACCTGCTGGCGCGCCTCGACGAT
Source organism: Sphingomonadales bacterium (assembly GCA_004173185.1). Taxonomy (GTDB): domain Bacteria; phylum Pseudomonadota; class Alphaproteobacteria; order Sphingomonadales; family Sphingomonadaceae; genus Sphingomonas. The sequence continues at coordinate 1,194 of SEFZ01000064.1, forward strand.
GTCGCCGAACAGCGCGAGGCCTTTGCTGCCAATGTCGCCCACGAACTGCGGACCCCGCTGGCGATCCTGATGATGGAACTCGACCGACTGGGCTCCCCCGATGCTCTGAGGCTCAAAAAAGACGTGGCCGCGATGAAGCGGCTTGTCGGTCAGATCATGATGATGGCGCAGGTGGAGGCCGATGTGGCGGCGCCCATCGCCCGCGATCTGGTTTCCCTTGCGGACATTGCGATGGACGTAACCAACCGCTTTGCGCCACTGGCGGCGGAGCAGGGCAGGCATGTGGAGTTGGCAGTCAGGGGCGAACCCACGGTTCCGGGGATCAAGGAAATGCTGACGGCAGCGGTTTCGAACCTTGTGGAAAATGCACTGCGTGTGACGCCCGAAGGCGGAACCGTTGTGATATCGGTCGAGCCTGATGCCCGTATTTGGGTCAGGGATGAGGGCGGAGGCTTGTCGGCTGCGGACCTAGCCGCGCTTAGTCAGCGCTTCGTTCGCGCCGATCATGCGAATGCCGCGGGCGCGGGCCTTGGCCTCGCAATCGTCGCTCGAATAGCCGAAATCCACCATGCCAGCCTGGTGACAAATCCCGACCGAAAAGAAATCGGCCTGCTATTTCAAGGCGTCCGGACAATTGTTGAACAATCCGATAGCGAGCTAAGTTAACCGTCAGGTTGGCGTCAGGTTAGGCGCATAGGCTCGACTGGACCGATTCGTTTCATAACTAAAAGGAGTGCCTTCTCGCACGGGTCGCGGCGGCGGGAAGGGGTCAAGCGGGAGTATGTTTGTCGGCGCGTGCCTAGGCAAGTACCCGTGGGGGGCAAATCCGTGGCGAAAGAAACAGGTGAGATTTTGGTTGCGGATAGCCATCCGCTTTGCCGCGAAGGGCTGACCACGCTTTTCGCGCGAAATCTCGGTTTGTCCAATCTGATTGAAGCTTGGGACTTCCCGTCCGTCATCGCCACGATGGCGGCGCGGCGATCGATCGATCTTGTGACGATCGATCTCGGCCTGCCGGGAATGCGCAAGCGCGAAGGCCTGCGCGATCTGCGCGTCAAATATCCCGAGGTACGGATCGTCGTCGTGACCGCGTCGCGAGACCGCGAGATGGTGCTCGACGCGCTGGGCGCCGGCGTCCACGGCTATATTCCAAAGGATGTCCCGGTTCACGAGATGGCCGATGCATTGCGGAAGGTGCTGGCGGGGCAAATCTATGTTCCGTCGTTTCTTTCCGACCTGAATGTTCGCAAGGCGAGTATCGCGGACGAGGACGGCGGCGTGCACGAGACGGCGTTGACCGGGCGTCAGTTCGAGGTGCTGAACCTTCTCGCCGCCGGCCGCTCGAACAAGGAAATTGCACGGCTTCTGTGCATCGCCGAGGGAACGGTCAAGGTTCACATCGCCGCGGCATTTCGCATGCTGGGCGTCCATAACCGGGTCAGCGCCGTCGCGGTGATGCAGGCGCGGGCGTACAACGATAGCGCTGCGGAGACATATCTGCCCGGCCTTCTCGAAGAGCAGCGCGGAAGGCCGATGCTGCAGCGCAGTTTCAGCGGCGTGTCCCAAATCTCGTACCGGCGCTGAGCCTCGCTTTAGGGCCGTTCGTCGGCCATTTTGGCCGCCGGCCGAATCCAATCCCCATTCTGTCTTTCGCCATTCCTGTCTGTTGCGGGGCCTTTGTCCTGCGCCGTGTGCGGCCGTCGCCTATACCAAAAGGACTATATCGATTGTGACATTGTTATATGCCCCATGAATATAGAAAGGCGGGAACGTAATAGGTCACCAGTCCAACTCGACGGCGGCGCTCGATAAGACTTAGCCTGCAACTTCAAAATCCGCAGGTCGGCCGCGTATCGCGAGTCGACATCAAGCCAACAGGTGGGTGGCGCGCGCGGATTTACTGCAGGGAGGTAAGCATGGTTACGTATATCCGCAGCGATCTCGACTTCATTCTTGACCAGATCAAGATTGCCGAAGCGCATGCCGCAGGGCAGCCGCTATACGGGCCGGGCGGGCTTGTCCCCGCCTATAACCTCTCTTACGGGCTCCGCACCGTCGACGGCAGCTACAATCATTTGCTCCCCGGACAGGAACAGTGGGGCGCGGCCGACGTCGAGTTCCCGGCGCTGCTTGATCCGGTTTACCGGCCAGCTGATGGCACGATGTTCGACCCTGATGGTCCTGGCGGGGCTCCAGCGCTGCCCACGTCGCCGAACTATAATCCCTCGAATAACGCAAATTCGCTGGTCTTCGACAGCAGCTTGCGGACCATCTCGAATCTGTTGGTCGATCAGACATTAGGCAATCCGGCCGCCATCCTCGAGGGGCTTGCACGCGCGGGAAGCGATAACCCCTTGCTTGACCTGCCGGCTATCACGGCGATCTACCAGGCTTTCAAGCCGGCGTCCGACGCCGAATATCAGTCGCGCGTCGTCAGGGACAATGCGCGCGTCGCCGTGCTGGAGGCGACCGACGACGGGGTGGATCCGCCCCCGACGCCCGAAGAAGAAGCCGCGCTGGCCGCCGCGATCGCCGCGCTGGAAGCGGCTACCGCCGCCTATGATGTCGCTCTTGCCGATCTGGAAGCCGCGCGCGTCGTGCGCGACGATGCGCTTGCGCCCTATGGGCTGGAGATGGACGGCGACAATGTGAACCTGCCCAATATTTCGCCCGATGGCGGCCTGTCGGCATCGTTCAACTCGTGGTTCACCCTGTTCGGCCAATTTTTCGATCATGGGCTCGATCTGATCAACAAGGGCGGCAGCGGCACCGTCTTTATCCCGCTCCAGCCCGACGATCCGCTCTATGTCGAGGGAAGCCACACCAACTTCATGGTGCTGACCCGCGCCACGGTGTCGGCTGGTGGCGACGGCATCATGGGAACCGCGGACGACGTCGGACCGGTCAACACGACCACATCCTATGTCGACCAGAACCAGACCTACAGCTCGCATTCGTCGCATCAGGTGTTCCTGCGCCAATATGCAGAGAATGCCGACGGTCACCCGGTTTCGACCGGCAAGTTGATCGAAGGCGCACTCGGGATGGAAGGCGGCATGGCCACCTGGGGTGAGGTGAAGGCTCAGGCGCTGATGCTAGGGATTCTTCTAGAAGATAAAGACGTTGGCAATGTCCCGCTGCTGCGCACCGACCAATATGGCAATTTTATTCCGAACGCAGCGGGTTATGCCCAGGTAATCACTGGCGTTGGCGCCGATGGAATCCCGAATACCGCCGACGACATCGTAGTCTCGGGCACGCCCGATGCACCGGTCGCGCTGACCGATGCAATCCGCACCGGCCACGCGTTCCTGGCTGACATTGCGCATAGCGCGGTGCCCAACGGTATCGAAGATGGCGATATCACGATCGGTTTGCTCAATCCGGGCAACAATCCGGAAGTCTATGACGATGAGTTGCTCGACGCCCACTTCATGGCGGGCGACGGGCGGGTCAACGAGAATATCGGCCTGACCGCCGTCCATCATGTGTTCCATGCCGAACATAATCGCCTCGTCGATCACACCAAGCAGGTAACGCTCGCCGACGCGGCCGCGATGCTGACGGGTGGCGCGACGCAGGCTGAGGCGGTCGCGTTCCTCAACGAATGGCTGATCGACGATGTGACCTCGGTTCCTGTTGGCCAGGCCGCGATCGATGCGCTGGTGTGGGATGGCGAACGCCTGTTCCAGGCCGCCAAGTTCGGCACGGAAATGCAGTATCAGCATCTCGTGTTCGAGGAATTCGCGCGCAAGGTCCAGCCACAGGTCGACATCTTCATCGTCCCCGACGGCTTCGATACGACGATCAATCCCGATATCGTCGCCGAGTTCGCGCATGTCGTCTATCGTTTCGGTCACTCGATGCTGACCGAAGACATCGATCGTTTCGGCCCGACCTTCACCCCCAACGATATCTCGCTGATCGAGGGCTTCCTCAATCCGGCGGCGTTTAACGGCGCGGACAGCAGCATCGACGACCGTCTTGCTGCGGGCGACATTGTCCGCGGCATGACGCGGCAGGTGGGCAACGAGATCGACGAGTTCGTGACTGGCGCGCTGCGCAACAATCTGCTCGGCCTGCCGCTCGATCTGGCGACGATCAACCTTGCCCGCGGCCGCGACACCGGCGTTCCCTCATTGAACGCTGCACGCCGTGAATTTTATGAGGTGACCAACAATGACGCGCGGCTGAAGCCCTATGAAAGCTGGGTCGATTTCGCCGGAAATCTCAAGAATGAGGCGTCGATCATCAACTTCATCGCGGCTTATGGCACGCATGAGCTGATAACCGGCGAAACGACAGTGGAGGGCAAGCGTGCCGCGGCGATGGCGATCATCTTCGGGGTCGATCAGGTCATCGCGGATGATCCCAACACCCCGGCGGATGAAAGTCGCACGATCGTGGTGCCGAACGACGCCGCTGATTTTCTTAACGGCGAGGGCGCCTGGGCCAGCGGCCCCGGTGGCGTAACGACCACGGGCCTCGACGATGTCGACCTCTGGATCGGCGGCCTTGCCGAAAAGATTCTGCCCTTTGGCGGCATGCTCGGCTCGACCTTCAACTTCGTCTTCGAAGTACAGATGGAGCAACTCCAGAACGCCGATCGTTTCTACTATCTCCAGCGCCTCGATGGCCTGCACCTGTTCAGCGAAATGGAAGGCAACAGCTTCGCCTCGATGATCATGCGTCATACCGACGCGACGCATCTGCCTTCGGACGTGTTCTCGACGCCGGGGCTGCTTCTGGAGGTCGACCGGACGCGGCAGTTCAATGATCTGGACGGTGACGGCGACCTTGAAAGCACCGACCCGACCGGCGGCGGCATCCTGACGCCGCTCGTTATCCGCAACAACCCCGGCACGGTCGGCCCCGACAACAATTATCTTCGCTACACCGGCGGCGACCATGTGGTTCTCGGCGGCACCGACGGCGCCGACATCATCATCGCCAGCGAGGGTGACGACACAATCTTCGGCGACGGCGGCAACGACACGCTCGAAGGCGGTGCAGGCAACGACATCATCAATGCCGGCTCCGGCGACGATGTTGTCCGCGACCTCGGCGGCGATGACAATATCAAGCTCGAAGATGGGCATGATGTTGTGAATACCGGCCCCGGCCTTGATCTGGTGATGGGCGGCCGCGGCCAGGATTTCATCGTTCTGGGCAATGACGCGGGCACCGAAGTATTCGCGGGTGAGGGCAATGACTTCATCCTCGGCAACATCACCGCCGAACGCATCCTCGGCAATGAAGGCGACGACTGGATCGAACATGGCACCTTCGACGGCGCGCCCGGCGACAATTTCGACGAAATTTTCGCGCACGACGGCGTTGTCGGTCATGATGTCTTCTTCGGCCTTGGCGGCTTCGACGAATTCATCGGGGAGGGCGGCGACGACATCATGGTCGGCAGCCCCGGCCGCGCCAAGATGGCCGGCATGTCCGGTTGGGACTGGGCGATTTACAAGGATAATACTGCGGCGACCGACGCCGACCTGACTCGCGGCATCGTATTCGACGAAAATCCCACGCCTCCGCAAAATGCGACGCAAGACGCGTATGAAAGCATCGAGGGGCTGTCGGGATCGCGGTTCAACGATATCCTGTCCGGTTCCGACGTCACCGCGGCCGAACGTGCGCCCTTCGATCCCGATCCGGCCGTCAGCGGTTCGGAAGGATATACGGGAAGCAATCTCGACGCCGCGGGCATCGCCCGCGTATCCGGGCTTCAGGCTGTGCTCGGGGCCGGCGTCACGTCGTATAACGCCGGCGACATCATCCTCGGCGGCGACGGCAGCGACCTGATCCGGGGCAATGCCGGCGACGATATCATCGACGGCGATAAATGGTTGAACGTCCGGATCAGCGTTCGCGAAAACATCGGGCCCAATGGCGGCACCGGTGCGGAAATCGCGACCGCCGACAGCATGACGCAATTGGTGACCCAGATGTTCAACCGGACATATAATCCGGGTCAACTTGTGATCGTTCGCGAGATCCTGACCGACTTGACGGCGGGCGACACGGACATCGCTGTGTTCTCCGACCTTCGGGCCAATTACGACATTACCTATAATGCCAATGGCACGATCAGCGTGGCGCATGCTCGCGGCACGCAGATCGACGGCACCGATAATTTGCGCAACATCGAACGCATGCGGTTCTCGGACGTCGAGATCGGCGTCAACCAGCCGGCGACGGGCCAACCTGTCATCAGCGACCTGACCCCGACTGAAGGCCAGTTGCTAACGGTGAATACCGCAGCGATTGCCGACGGAAACGGGCTCGGAACGTTCGGCTACCAGTGGCAACAGTCGGCCAATGGTGTGACCTGGGCGAATATTGCCGGGGCCACCAACGCGACCTTCACGCCCAACAATCCCGGAGGCACGACGTTTGGCGCCCAGGCCGGACTTCAGTTGCGCGTCGTGGTGAGTTTCACCGATGGCGGCGGCACGGCCGAACAGGTCACATCTGCCGCTACCGGACCGACCGGGGTCGACTGGGACGGCAATGGCAACAACAATACGCTGGCCGGCACCGCCGGCGACGATATCGGCGACGGTGGCGGCGGCAATGACACGCTGAACGGCAACGACGGTAACGACCTGCTGAACGGCGAAGGCGACAATGACACCATCAACGGTGGTCAAGGCAACGACGTGCTGAACGGCGGCGGCGGCAACGACACCGTCACCGGTGGTCTCGGTAACGACACAATAAGTGGCGGGGCAGCGAATGACACGCTGACCGGCGGCGCGGGCAATGACATCATCGACGGCAATGGCGGCGACGACGTCGCGGTCTTTGCCGGAGCGGTCGGAAACTACAGCGTCACGACCAGCGGAACGTCGTTTGTCGTCACCGACAACACCGGCGCCGAGGGCGTCGATACGGTGAGCAATGTCGAAACACTCCGGTTCAACGGCGTCAATTATGCGGTCGTCGCGGGATCCGCCGGCAATAATATCAACCTCAACGGCAACGGCGGTTCCGGGGGCTCGCAGGCGGTTGTCGGATTTGCGGGCAATGACACGATCAATGGTGGTGGCGGCAACGACATCATCAATGCAGGCGACGGGACCGATACCATCACGCAGACAGGCGCCTCCGGTGGCCGGGATCTGGTCGATGGCGGCGCTGGCACGGACACCTATGTGCTGGCTGGTGCGGCGGGCGCGGAAACCTTCCGCATTTATGCCCGCGCCGCGGCCGAAGCGGCGGGCATGTCCGGGCTAAATGCGAATACCGAAATTGTTATCACCCGCAACGGCACTGCTAATGCACAAATCATCGCGGAACTCGACAACATCGAGGAGTTGGTGGTCAACGCGCTGAACGTTACGCCCGTCGGTCCGGGTGCGCCGGTCGGCGGAGTGAATGGCGGCGACACGATCGCCGTTTTCGGCGACTTCACCCAGACGAGTCTCAGCTTCAACACGATCACCGTGAATGGCGGCCGAGGCAATGATACCGTGGATATCTCCGGTCTGACGTCCGACCATCGGCTCGTATTCAATACCGGCGGTGGCGCGGACCAGTTTATCGGCGATGCACGGTCCCAGGATCTCGTCAATTCCCCCATTGCGAATGGCAATTGGCAAGGCGGCGGTTCGGCCCACCAGCAGGCAAACCACTTCCAGGTGATCCGCACACTGATCGAGGACTGGATGGAAGTGAACGGACGTCACGTCCGGCATCATTTCGACTCGGACTATCCGTTTGCATAACCAGCTTGGCGCCGGGACCTCCCCCCCGGCCCGGCGCCACTTTTTCGATAATCAGGGAGGATTTACATGCGCCTGTTCTGGATGACCGTTCCACCGGCATTGTCAGAAGCCGTCCGCGCCT
>SEFZ01000041.1 GCA_004173185.1 Sphingomonadales bacterium
GCCGCCGGCGGCAAGGTTCTGTTCGTCGGCACCAAGCGCCAGGCGCAGGAGCCGATCGCCGAGGCCGCGCGCCGTTCGAACCAGCATTTCGTCAACCATCGCTGGCTGGGCGGCATGCTCACCAACTGGAAGACCATCTCGGGTTCGATCAAGCGCCTCAAGACGCTCGAAGAGCAGCTTTCGGGCGAGACGCACGGCCTCACCAAGAAGGAAGTGCTGAACCTTACCCGTGAGAAGGACAAGCTTGAGCTCTCGCTCGGCGGCATCCGCGACATGGGCGGCGTTCCGGACATCATGTTCGTAATCGACGCGAACAAGGAAGAGCTGGCGATCAAGGAAGCCAACACGCTGGGTATTCCCGTCGTCGCGATCCTCGATTCGAACGTCTCGCCCGATGGCATCGCATTCCCGGTTCCGGCGAATGACGACGCATCGCGCGCGATCCGTCTTTACTGCGAAGCGATCGCCATTGCAGCAACCCGTGGCGGCCAGGACCGTCAGGCGAGCTACGGCGTTGATCTCGGCGCACAGGAAGTCGCTCCGGTCGAGGAAGCCATCCAGGCTGCCGCACCCGTCGCCGCTGTTGCTGAGGAAGCTCCGGCTGCCGACGCACCGGTCGTAACGGCCGAAGAGTTCGCGCCTGCCGCAGTTGCGGAGCCTGAGGCTCCTGCCGCTACGACGGAGCCGGAAGCTGCTGCCGAAGGCGAGCGCCAGCTCGACGCATAACCCCTGCGTCACATACCTGTAATCGGGGCGGGGCAGGGCTTTTAGCCTTGTCCCGCCCGACCAGTTTCTAAACCGAGGAAGTATACCATGGCAGAGATCACTGCAGCCGCCGTCAAGGAACTGCGCGAGCGCTCGGGCGCCGGCATGATGGATTGCAAGAAGGCGCTCACCGAGACCGCAGGCGACATCGAAGCAGCAAGCGATTGGCTGCGCTCGAAGGGCCTGGCCGCCGCCGCCAAGAAGTCGAGCCGCACTGCGGCTGAAGGTCTGGTCGGCGTTGCCGTTGCCGGCACCAAGGGTGTGGCCGTCGAGGTCAACTCGCAGACCGATTTCGTCGCGAAGAACGAGATCTTCCAGAACTTCGTTCGCGAAGTGACCGCGATCGCGCTCGAAAAGGGCGAAGACGTGGACGCGCTGAAGGCTGCTTCGATGGCTGCCGGCGGCACCGTTGAGGAAGTCCTCATCGCAAACATCGCCACGATCGGCGAAAATCAGGTTCTCCGTCGTGCCAAGGCCGTTTCGGTCACGAACGGCGCGGTGATCCCCTATGTCCACAACGCTGCGGCGCCGGGCATGGGCAAGATCGGCGTGCTCGTCGCGCTTGAATCGGATGCAGGCGTCGACGTTCTCGAGCCGCTCGGCAAGCAGATCGCGATGCACATCGCGGCCGCTTTCCCGCTGGCGCTCGACGAAGCCGATCTCGACCAGGAAGTGATCGAGCGCGAGCGCGCGATCGCAACCGAAAAGGCAGCCGAGAGCGGCAAGCCTGCCGACATCATCACCAAGATGGTCGAAGGCGCCGTGAAGCGCTTCGCCAAGGAAAACGCGCTGCTCAGCCAGCCGTTCGTGATGGACGGCAAGACCCCGGTTGCAGACGTGATCGCCAAGGCTGGCAAGGATGCCGGCACGACGATCGTGCTGAAGGACTATGTCCGCTTCCAGCTCGGCGAAGGCATCGAGAAGGAAGAAAGCGATTTCGCAGCCGAAGTGGCGGCGACCGCTGGTCTGACCAAGTAATCCCCACGCCGGGGTTCGCCCCGGCACAGGATTGAGAACGCGAACGGCGGGAGGCGACTCCCGCCGTTTTGCTTTGCGCGCCTTTATCTACCTTTTCGCAATTCCCTCCCGACGAGAGCGGGAGAGGAAGGGTGCGTTTGTTGTGGATCGCGCGCCTTCTGCGCTTGTCGCTTCTGCATGCCTCATCTAGGGTCCGCGCCGCTTGCTTATCCCCCCGCCAGCCAAGGCTAAAATGACTGATCCCCGCTATAAACGAATTTTGCTGAAGCTTTCGGGCGAGGTGTTGATGGGCGAAGGTGGCCTGTCCATCGATCCCGACACCATCGCGCGCGTTGCCGAAGAGATTGCCGATGTGAAGAAGCAGGGGTTCGAACTCTGCGTCGTTGTTGGCGGCGGAAATATCTTCCGTGGCATATCGGGCGCGGCGCGCGGCATGGATCGCACGACCGGCGACTATATGGGCATGCTCGCTACCGTGATGAACGCGCTGGCGGTGCAGGAGGCGCTTGAACGGATCGGCGTGCACACGCGCGTCCAGTCCGCTGTGCAGATGGACAAGATCTGCGAACCCTTTGTTCAGCGCCGTGCCGAGCGGCATCTGGAAAAGGGCCGCATCGTGATCTTCGCAGCCGGCGTGGGCAGCCCCTTCTTCACCACCGATAGCGGCGCAGCGCTCCGCGCCGCCGAGATGAAGTGCGATGCGCTGTTCAAGGGCACTTCGGTGGACGGCGTCTATGATGCCGATCCCAAGATCGTCGCGACCGCAAAGCGTTATGAAACCGTTAGTTACGATACCGTGCTTTCAGCCAATCTGAAGGTTATGGACGCGTCCGCCGTGGCATTGTGCCGCGATAACAATATCCCCATCGTCGTTTTCAATATCCGCGAGCGCGGCAATCTTGCCCGCGTGCTCAAGGGCGAAGCGACCGCGACGATAGTTCAGGCCGCATAAGGCGGTAGAGGAGAGAATATGGCTGCTTACGCAAAGGCTGATGTCGAACGCCGCATGATCGGTGCCGTCGATTCGCTGAAGAACGATCTCCAGGGTCTGCGCACGGGCCGTGCGTCGATCAACTTGCTCGATCCGGTCAATGTCGAGGTTTATGGCGCACACATGCCGCTGAACCAGGTGGCGACCGTATCGGTGCCCGAGCCGCGCATGATCTCGGTGCAGGTGTGGGACAAGTCGAATGTCGGCCCCGTTGAAAAGGCGATCCGCTCGGCTGGCCTCGGGCTAAACCCGATCACCGATGGCACGACGCTGCGTCTGCCGATCCCCGATCTTACCGAAGAGCGCCGCAAGGAACTCGCCAAGCTGGCCAGCAAATACGCTGAATCGGCGCGTATCGCCGTGCGCAACGTTCGCCGCGACGCCAATGACAGCCTCAAGGTCGACGAGAAGAAGGGTGTGTTCGCCGAAGACGAGCGCAAGCGCCACGAAACCGACGTCCAGAAACTCACCGACTCGACCATCGCCGATATCGACGCGACGACGGCCGCGAAGGAAAAGGAAATCATGGGCAAGTGAGCCCGGCGGGTTCCTTTATTACCGCTCATGCTGAGCTTGTCGAAGCATCGCCCGAGGCGAGCATCGTTACCCTTCGACAAGCGCAGGGTGAGCGGAGGCGTGTCCATGGCTGCTAAGCCTGCTCCAGTCGCGCCGGTTGCGCCGCCCCGCCACGTTGCCATCATCATGGATGGCAATGGGCGCTGGGCGAAGAAGCGTTTCCTGCCGCGCATCGCCGGGCACAAACAGGGCGTGGAGGCAGTCCGCCGGGTCAGCCGCGCTGCGCGCAAGCTCGGTATCGAGGTGCTAACGCTCTACGCCTTCTCGTCGGAGAATTGGCGCCGTCCGGAGGAAGAAGTCCGCGACCTGATGGGGCTGCTCCGCCATTTCCTCGCGAGCGAACTCGATGAACTGATCTCCGAAGGCGTAAAGCTTCGCGTGATCGGCGACTGGCGCAAGCTTTCGCCCGATCTGGTGGCGATGATCGAAGGCGCTGTCACGCGCACCGCGAACAGCCCGGGCCCCACGCTGGTGATCGCGCTCAATTATGGCGCGCAGGCAGAGCTTACCGATGCCGCGCGTGCGCTGGCGGAGAAGGCCAAGGCTGGCGAGCTTGATCCGGCCACCATCGACGAAGCCATGTTCGAAGCCGCGCTCGATACCGGCGATCTGCCGCCGCTCGACCTGTTGATCCGCACATCGGGCGAGCAGCGGCTCTCCAATTTCCTGCTCTGGCAGGCGGCCTATGCCGAATTCCTGTTCGTCGACACGCTGTGGCCCGATTTCGACGAGAATGCCCTGCGTGACGCGCTCGACCAGTTCGACAAGCGCCAGCGACGGTTTGGCGGGCTGTGAACACGAATTCGGATCTCGGCACCCGCTTTGGCGTCGCAATGGCGCTGATCGCTGGCGCTGCGTTCACCCTCTGGTGGGGCGGCATCGTCTTCTGGCTGGTGCTGACGGTGGTCGCATTGCTCATGATGAGCGAATGGGGCGAACTGGCCGGCGCTGAGGTGAAGCAGATCCGCCTGGCGCAATATGCGCTGTCGGTCGCGCTCGCGGCGATGTGCCCGTTCGCGCTGGCGCCGCCCGCGCTTGAGCTGGGCCTGATCGGCGCGGCGCTGTTTTTCGTCGGCGCGGCGACCAAGAGCGTCAGGCTGGCGCTCGGCATCGCCTATATCGGCTTGCCGGTCCTTGCTTTGATCGTGCTGCGCGATGAGCCACAGGGTTTGCTGCTCACCTTCTGGGCGATGGGGCTGGTCTGGGCTGCGGACAGCGCCGCTTATTTCGCCGGCCGCGCCATTGGTGGCCCCAAATTGGCGCCGGCAATCAGCCCCAAAAAGACCTGGTCCGGCGTTATCGGCGGACTGGCGGGCGCAACATTGGGCGCATTCGCGCTGGTCTGGCTGTTCGGTCTGCCGATCCAGCTTGCTTATGTGACGCCCGGTCTCGCGATCCTCTCGGTGCTCGGCGATCTCTATGAGAGCAACCTCAAGCGCAAGGCCGGGGTCAAGGATTCGGGCAAGGTGCTGCCGGGGCATGGCGGGCTGCTCGATCGGCTCGATGGGCTCGTGTTCGTCGCACCGCCTGCCGCGCTGCTGGTGCTGGCGCTTACCTGATGAAACGCGTGACGATTTTGGGCGCGACGGGTTCGGTCGGCAGCTCGACGCTGGATCTGATCGAGCGCGCGCCGGAGGCATTCGAGATTGTAGCGCTCACCGCGAATAGCGATGTCGCCAAGCTCGCCGCTGCGGCGATCCGGACGCGCGCCAAGCTTGCCGTGGTGGCCGAGCCATCCTGCCTCGACAGCCTTCGCGATGCGCTGGCGGGCACGGGTATCGAGGCGAGGGCAGGGGCGGACGCCGTATGTGATGCCGCTCGGATGGATACCGACTGGACCATGGCGGCAATCGTCGGGACCGCGGGCCTAAAGCCCGTAATGGCTGCGCTGGAAGCGGGCGGCACGGTTGCGCTGGCCAACAAGGAATCGCTCGTTTCGGCCGGCGACGTCATGACCACCGCTGCCCGTAATGCCGGCACGACTTTGCTGCCGGTCGATTCGGAGCACAACGCAGTCTTCCAATGCCTCGATCGCACCGCGCCCGAGCGAGTCCGCCGCATCATCCTCACCGCGAGTGGTGGCCCGTTCCGCGCCACATCGCTGGAAGACATGCGCGCGATCACCCCGGCACAGGCTGTGAAGCATCCCAATTGGTCGATGGGTGCCAAGATTTCGGTCGATTCGGCGACGCTGATGAACAAGGGCCTTGAGCTGATTGAGGCGTTTCACCTTTTTCCGGTCCGCGCCGATCAGCTCGATGTGGTCGTCCATCCGCAATCGGTCGTCCATTCGATGGTGGAATATGTCGACGGCTCGACGCTCGCCCAGTTCGGCCCGCCCGATATGCGCGTGCCGATCGCTTATGCGCTTGCCTGGCCCGACCGGATGGAGACGCCGTGCGAGCGGCTGGATCTCGCGAAAATCGGCCGGCTCGACTTCGAAGCGCCCGATTATGCGCGCTTCCCGGCGCTCAAGCTTGCGCTCGAAGCGCTGGCCGCAGGGGGCGCACGCCCGGCCATTCTAAACGCTGCGAACGAAGTGGCTGTGGCAGCCTTCCTTTCTGGCGCCGTTAAGTTTCTTGAAATTGCCGCAATCGTTTCCGATACGCTTGACCGCTACGATCCTGCAGCCCCGGAAAGCCTAGACGCCGTGCTGGCGATCGACGCGGAGGCTAGGGCGCGTGCGGCTGAGCGTGTAAAGGACTGCGTCGTTTGATCGAAAATCCCGGCATCCTGCTCACCATACTGGCGTTCGCGCTGGTGATCGGGCCGCTCGTTTTCCTGCATGAGATGGGTCATTATCTCGCCGGACGCTGGTTCGGCGTGAAGGCGGAGGAGTTTGCGATCGGCTTCGGCCGCGAAGTCGCGGGTTTTACCGACAAGCGCGGCACACGCTGGAAGTTCGGCTGGCTGCCTCTGGGCGGCTATGTGCGCTTCGCTGGCGACATGAACCCGGCGAGCCAGCCTTCGCCCGAATGGCTGTCGATGCCAGCGTATGAGCGGGCGCAGACCTTCCAGTCCAAAAAACTGTGGCAGCGCGCGATCATCGTCGCCGCTGGGCCGGTCACCAATTTCATCATCGCGATCCTGATCCTTGCGGCGTTCGCCATGGCCTATGGCAAGCCGGTCACCCCGCCGGTGCTGCAAACCGTGGCTGCCAACACCCCGGCGGCCGCCGCTGGCCTCCAGCCCGGTGACCGCATCGTCGCGCTGGGCGGGCGTTCGGTCGAAACGTTCGTAGACGCGGCGAATTACCTGATCCTGCGCCCCAACGAGGCCGTCCGCATCGATATCGAGCGCGGCGGCCAGGCCATGGCGCTCGACGCCACGATCAGCGCGCGCGAAGAAAAGGATCGCTTCGGCAACGTCTATAAGCTCGGTTTCCTCGGTATCGGTTCCGGCAAGCCTGAACTGGCGCCGGTCGGCATCTTTGAGGCGCCGATTGTCGGCGTGAGCGAGACGTGGCGCGCGGTGCGGACGACGATCGATGGCCTGGGCCAGATTATCACCGGCCGTCGCTCGATGTCCGAACTCGGTGGCCCGCTTCGTATCGCGCAAGTTTCGGGCGAACGTCTCGCTATGGGACCGGCCGAGTTCGTGTTCCTGATCGCGCTGATTTCCATTAATCTCGGATTCATCAACCTGTTGCCAGTTCCAGTGCTGGATGGCGGTCACCTGCTATTCTACGCAGTCGAGGCCGTCCGGCGTAAACCGGCCGAGCCGCAGGTAATGGAATGGGCGTTTCGTGGTGGTTTCCTCGCAATTCTTGCGCTGATGCTGTTCGTTACGCTTAACGATCTGGGAGCTTTTGGCGTCTGGAAGAATCTGGCCGGGTTGATCGGCTGACGCGGTTAGGGCAGGGCGGTATGATGCCCGGCTCGCGACCGGTATTTTGACTCTCCGACTGGGGTGGGATGTGACTGCGACAAAGGTGACTAAAATGGGCGCACGTGCCACGGCGACGCTCCTCGCGGGGACCATCCTTTCGGGGATTGCCCTGAGCGGGGCTGCAATCGCGCAAACCGCTCCGCCTACGGTGCCCGCCGCGCAGCAAGCTGCTCCGGTCGCGCCGCAGGAGGTCCGCACGGTCAAGTCGCTGCGCATCGAGGGATCGCAGCGCGTTGAAGCCGATACGGTGCTTTCGTACACCCGGCTGCGCGCCGGCACCGAATATACCAATGAGACGATCGATCAGGCGATCAAGGACCTTTACGCGTCCGATCTGCTCGCCGACGTTCAGATCGAAGGCGTCGATACCGGCAATCTCGTGATCCGCATCCGCGAGAATCCGGTGATCAACCGCGTGATCTTCGAAGGCAATAAGCGCCTGAAGCAGGACAAGATCGACAAGGAGGTGAAACTCCGCCCCCGCCAGATCTTCACCCGCACCGCCGTCCGCGCCGACGTCACCCGCATCATCGAACTCTATCGCCGCCAGGGTCGCTTCGCCGCGAATGTCGAGCCGAAGATGGTCAGCCTCGATCAGAACCGCGTCGACGTGGTGTTCGAGATCAGCGAAGGGCCGAAGTCCAAGGTTCGCCAGATCAACATCATCGGCAACGAAGTGTTCGCCGATGGCAAGCTGCGCGGCGAGATGGCGACCAAGCAGGCGCGCATCACGTCGATCTTCAGCTCGAACACGTCCTATGATCAGGATCGCCTGGCCTATGACCAACAGAAGCTGCGTCAGTTCTACCTGACCGAAGGCTATGCCGATTTCCGCGTGATCTCGGCGGTCGCCGAGCTGACGCCGGACAAGAAGGACTTCATCATCACTTATGTGGTGGAAGAAGGCCCTCGCTATAAGTTCGGCCCGGTCACCGTCGACAGCGCGATTCGCGATTTCGACGACAAGAAGATGGCCGCCGGCCTCGCGATCAAGGAAGGCGATTGGTACAACGCCAAGGCCGTCGAAGACACGGTCGAGCAGATCAGCGAGACTGCAGGTATCTTCGGTTACGCCTTTGCCGACGTCCGTCCCGACTTCCAGCGCGACCGCGAAACCCTGACCATGGGGATGAACTTCCGCGTCGGCGAAGCGAACCGCACCTATATCGAGCGGATCGACATCACCGGTAACCGCCAGACGCAGGACAAGGTGATTCGCCGCGAGTTCCGCGTGGCCGAGGGCGATGCCTTCAACACCTTCCTGGTCAAGCGCTCGCAGGATCGCATCAATTCGCTCGGCTATTTCCAGGACAAGTTCGAGATTGAGCGGGCCGAGGGTTCGGCGCCGGATCGCATCGTGCTCAAGGCCAATGTCGAGGAGCGTCCGAATGGCGAACTGACGCTGTCGGCGGGCTTCTCCAGCCTCGAACAGTTCATTCTCCAGGCGTCGATCCGCCAGCGTAACTTCCGCGGCAAGGGCCAGACGGTCTCGGCCTCGGTGGATTATTCGACCTATTCCAAGTCGCTCGAGCTTGGCTTTACCGAGCCCTATCTGTTCGACAGTAACGTTGCGCTGGGCGGCACCGTGTTCCGCCGCGATTACAATGCGTTCAACTATATCGGCTCAGATCGCAGCACGACATACAGCCAGGTCTCGACCGGCTTCCAGCTTGTCGCCGGCGTGCCGCTCACCGAATATTGGACGCTGTCGGGCCGTTATTCGCTGACGCAGGACGATGTGACGCTGGATCGCAGCAGCTTCTTCACGGATTCCAACGGCAACGGCGTATTCGACAATAACGAGTGCGATCCGGTCAAAGCAGGCCGTTATTATTGCGAAGCAGTCGGTTCGCGCATCACGTCGCTGGTCGGCCTCTCGCTGATCTATGACAGCCTCAACAGCCGCATCCGCCCAACCCGTGGCCACCGCCTGACGATCGGCACCGATTTCGCCGGTCTGGGCGGCGACGTGAAATATGCGCGTGCGCGCTTCGACGCCGATAAATATTGGCACGTCGGCAGCGGCTTCATCTTCTCGCTCTCGGCTGAGGGTGGCTATATCCACAGCCTGGAGAAGAAGGTTGCGGGCACCGATCCGGTCCGGATCACCGATCGCTTCTATCTCGGCGAACCGCAGTTCCGCGGCTTCGACATCCGCGGCGTCGGCCCGCGCGTCCAGCGTATCGCTTTTACCGGCGACGCGGCGAGCGGCACGCAGCTGCTGATCACTGACAAAGAGCAGATCATCGACGACGCCATCGGCGGCCGGGCTTATTACCTTGCCAAGGCCGAGCTCGAGATTCCGCTGGGTGCCGGCGCTGCCGAAATGGGCCTGCGTCCGTCGATCTTCGTGATGGCGGGCAGCCTGTTCCGCATCACTGCCCCGGGCCGGACGATTGCGTTCGATCAGGCGAGGGATACGACGAGCGGACTATTGCTGTTCAACAAGGATGGTTCGCCGACCTTGCTGCCCAAGGACAATCTTCAGAAGGATTCCGCGGGCAACCAGCTGTACATCGGCACCGATCCTGCGACTGGCTTCTCGGCGGCAACGCCATGCTCGGTCGGCTTCGGTACGGCGACGACGGCGTGCTCCGGCACCTCGATCAATCCGCTCTACAATCTTCAGACTGCACCGTTCTTCGAGCGGTATGTCGGCGACAGCGCCAAGCCGCGTCTTTCGATCGGCTTTGGCGTCAATTGGAATTCACCGTTCGGGCCCTTGCGTATCGATATCGCGAAAGCGCTGCTGTCTGCCCCGGGCGATGATAAAAAGCTCGTAACTTTCAACGTAGGGACTCAGTTCTAATGTTTACCAAGAAGCGCATTATCGCGAGCTTGCTCGCGGCGCCTGCGGTGCTCGCTTTCGCGGCTCCTGCTCAGGCTCAGGTCACCGGCACCATCGCATATGCCAACCCGACTTCGGTCGTTGGCAATTCGAAGGCATTCGCCGCCGCCAACCAGCAGATCTCGACGACGTACAAGACGTCGTTCGACCAGATCATCGCACGCCGTCAGGCGCTGCAGAAGGAAGTCGAGCCGCTGCTGGTTCAGCTCGACACCAACAAGGACAAGCAGATCAGCGACGAAGAGCTGAAGGCAGCTCAGAACGCCAAGAACCCGGCGCTCGACAAGCTGGCTGCGGCACGCACGACCGCCGAGGCCGATATCGGCAAGCTCAGCAACCCGGCGTCGCGCGCCGAGCTGTTCGCGATCGAATCGATCCTGCGCAAATATGAGGCCGCCCAGAGCGCTGTCGTGACCGCGAAGAAGATCGGCGTCGTCCTGTCGCCGGAAGTCTTCATGTACGCGCCCGATTCGGCTGACATCAGCCCGGCGATCACGATCGAGATCGACAAGTCGACCCCGACCGTCAGCATCTCGCCGCCGGCGGATTGGCAGCCGAGCCGCGAGACGATCGCGATCCAGCAGCAGCTCGTCCAGATCGCGCAGATCCGCGCGTATCAGCAGCAGTCGCAGCAGCCCCCGGCTGCCGGCGCACCTGCCGCTGGTGCAGCGCGGCCTGCCGCAGCCGCTCCCGCAAAGCCCGCCGAACCCCGGTGAGCGAAGCCGAAATCGGAGGCGTCAACATCGGTCCGCTCGATATCGGGCGCGTGATGGCGGCGCTTCCGCATCGTTATCCGATGCTGCTGGTCGACCGGGTTGAAGAACTCGTGATCGATCAGCGCATCGTGGCGATCAAGGCCGTCAGCATGAACGAGGAGTTCTTCCAGGGACATTTCCCGGGAAGGCCGATCATGCCTGGCGTGCTTCAGGTCGAGGCGCTCGCGCAGGCCGCGGGCGTGCTCGCCGTAGAGAGCCTTGGCCTCGCCGGTTCGGGCAAGCTGGTCTATTTCATGTCGATCGACGGCGTGAAGTTCCGCAAGCCGGTCGAGCCGGGCTGCCTGCTCCGCCTTGAGGTCGAGTTCATCCAGAAGCGCAGCCGCGTTTGCAAATTTGCGGGCAAGGCGATGCTGAACGGGGAAGTCGCCACCGAGTGCGAATTCACCGCGATGATCGCCGATCCGCCCAAGGCATAATGGACGCGCTCACGGCCTTCGGGCTGTTCGCCGTTAGTGCGATGCTCGTCACTTATGCGCTGGAGGCCCGCTCGCACTGGTATGTGCTGGCATTTGCCGGATCATGTGTTCTCGGGTCGGCCTATGGCTTCCTGCAAGGGGCATGGCCGTTCGGCGTGGTCGAGGCGATCTGGGCGGCGGTGGCCGCACGGCGCTGGTGGCTATCGAAGTAAGTTGGTTTAACGCGACGGCGCGGAGAGTGCCGTTACGTGAACCAATTCTTCTGTGCCCTCGGAGTTGCGCTCCCGCCAACCCTCTGCTACCCGCGCCACCTTCGTCAGCCGGTCGGAACCGGCGGCTAATCCAAGGAATTCGACGTGAAGGCTGATACGCACCCCGATTATCACATGATCAAGGTCCAGATGACCGACGGCACCGTCTTTGAGACGCGTTCGACGTGGGGCAAGGAAGGCGATCTGATGACGCTCGACATCGATCCGCTCGCGCATCCGGCATGGACCGGTGGTCGCGGCCAGCTTCTCGATCAGGGCGGCCAGGTCGCACGCTTCAACAAGCGTTTCGGCGGCCTCAGCCTCGCCAAGAAGTAATCGGGCGCCCGCCGCTGGCGGGCCCTTATTTCATGCAAACGCCGCTCGGCCATCGCCGGGCGGCGTTTTCATGTCCACCGTCGTTAACGCACCGTTAGCGACGCATCGCGTAGGTTTCCTTATATGGAATACCCGAAGACTGCCCCCTTTGCTGCTGAATACGAGCCCGCCGAGAGCCTTGGCCGCCGCCGCAGTCCGCGCGCGCCGGTTTCGCTCGATGCGAAGATCGGCCGTGGCGGCCTCGATCGCACGCTCTGCAAGGTCACCGATCTCTCGATGCACGGCGCAGGTATCCAAACCTATTCGGAACTGCGCCTGGGTACGATGATCTGGCTCTCGCTGCCAAAGATCGGGCATGTCGCCGCCAAAGTCGTGTGGGTGGGTGATTTCGAAGCCGGTGTGGAATTTCAGGCACCGCTGACCGCCGAAATTTTCGAGATGCTTACGGTAAATTAGGGCCGTTAGCCGGCCAATACATGAACCTTAAGTTGCGTTAACCAAGTTTCTGGCGCACCTTCCTCTGCTTCACGGTTGGGGGACGGTGATGATCAGGGGAATTCTTCTTCTTTGCGCGGTTACGTGCGCCGCTGCTGCGCCGGTATCGGCGGGCGAGCGCAAACCGCTGGCTTCGGCCGCGGCGGTCAAGGTGCCGGTCTTGCCGGTCTCCATGAATTTCACGGGCTATGACGGTGCACTGGCGCTTGGCGGCGACTATGTCATCCGGTTGCGCGGCACGCCCGATCCATCGCGCTCGCTCGCAAGTTTCGAGACGCGCACGGTGCCACGGTTCGATCTCATCCCCGGCATCGTCGAGCCGGCCGATCCGGTGTCGTCTTATGCCGCAATCGATTTGCGCACGATCGCTGCTTGGCGACTGACCGAGGGGCTGGGCGCCAATACGGCCTCGGCCAATGGCAGTTTCGCGGTGCGCGACGTGCTGATGGAGCATCGCAAGCCGCGCGCTTACCGCCCGAGCATGATCAGTACGATGCTGGTGCTGCGCATCGATGGCGAGCGGGATAGCGCGCCGTTCAGCATCGGCGGGGGCGGGGTCGCCGCCGCGCTATGGGGCGCGATGCCGCGATAACTTCTATGTGGGCGCGTATTTACGTTGCCCGATCGATCGCGAATCGCAGGATGCCAAGCGGGCCCCGCCATCCGATCCGGAGGGCTTGGCGGAGAGGGTGGGGTTCGAACCCACGCGCATAGGCCGGCAGGCCGGAGCGCCCGCAAAGAAACCGGGGGCTCCTCGCGCGTCGTTGGAGTGCCGATTGCTCCGGTCGGGGCAAGCTGGCGGAGAGGGTGGAATTCGAACTGGCCGTTTCAGGAGGCTTCAAAAGGCTCCTTATAACTCCATATTTCACATCCATTTCAGTGCCTTATCTCGTTGCATATCCGAAGGCATGCCGGTAGATTTTACTGCATCCGGCACAGAAAATGGGACCGAAAGTGGGACCAGAAATGGGACCCGGAAAGTTCGGCGGAGATATCGAGAGATGGCGGCTCGCACCCTCAACAAGCTCACGGCGATTCAAGTCGGGAAGCTCGCGGCACCTGGCCGGCATTCCGATGGCGGAGGCCTGTATCTTTTCATCGACGACACAAGTCGGCGCCGCTGGATCTTCATGTACACCCGCCACGGCAGGCGGTCGGAACTCGGTCTCGGGAGTGGCCGTGACATGAACCTAGCCACCGCACGGACAGAAGCAGCAGCCCTTCGTGCCATCCTGGCAGCAGGCGGCGACCCCAAAGCCGAGCGTGACAAGCTAAAGGGCGTTCCCAGCTTCGGTGACTTTTCGGATGCCTATGTGGAAGCGATGGCCCCGTCATGGCGGAATCCTAAGCACGCTGCTCAGTGGAAGATGACGCTCACGGTTTACGCGCAACCGCTTCGGCACCGGCCAGTCGATGAGATTACGACAAGCGAAATATTGAACGTGCTGGAGCCGCTCTGGAAGCGGACGCCGGAGACCGCTGAACGCTTGCGTGGTCGTATCGAGAACGTCCTCAATGCCGCTAAGGCGAAGGGCTACCGGTCAGGTGAGAACCCTGCGCTGTGGCGCGGCCATCTCGACCAACTCCTCCCGAAGCGTCAGCGGCTATCGCGCGGGCATCATGCGGCGCTCCCCTATGGCGCAATGCCTGCCTTCATGGAGGATTTGCGGACTCGAAGCGCCACTGCCGCTCGAGCGCTCGAATTTACAATCCTGACCGCCGCTCGGTCGGGCGAGGTGCTCGGTGCACAGTGGAGCGAGTTTGACCTCACCCGAAAGGTCTGGACGGTCCCGGCGGAGCGGATGAAGGCCGGTCGGGAGCATCGCGTCCCGCTTTCCACCCGCGCATTGCAGATCGTCTCGGAGACTGCCGAGGAGGACCGGAAGGGATTCGTGTTTGCGGGGCCGAAACCTGAGGCTCCTCTTTCATCAATGGCAATGGCGATGCTTATGAGGCGCATGAAATCTGCGGTGACGGTTCATGGGTTCCGTTCGACCTTTCGTGATTGGGCTTCGGAGGCAACAAGCTTTCCGCACGAAGTGTGCGAGATGGCCCTTGCTCATACCATCTCCAACAAGGCTGAAGCGGCATATCGGCGCGGCGACCTTTTTGAGAAGCGCCGAAAACTCATGGACGCTTGGGCAAGCTACTGCAGCCGCAGTTCCGGGGCGCAGATCGTCCCTATCCGCCGGTCCGCTTAGCGCCCCAATGTCGGTCGTTTAGTGCGTGAGCCGAGATGCCTGGAAGCGGTCGCCCGCTGCGCCGACCCGTAAGCGGTAGCTGCTGGTAGATGACGGTCATCGCCGACTTGAGAGGTTGATGATGCCAATCCACTGCCTCATGTCGCTACCGTCCAGTCATTTTCCCGCGGATAGCCTTCTCCTTAGCGCTTCAGTTCGTCTGGTAGTTTCGGCGTCACCCGAGACGCCCACATCTTTCAAGGTTGCAGAAAGCAGCGCCTCCGCTTGCTTCCGATCTCCCATTCCAAATGCAGATTCCGCCTGAGCCAAATGCAGCATGGCAGAAAAATTGAGCTGCCCGGTCAGTTCAGCCACCTTTTTCGCATCGACCGATTCGAGCAACGCCCGCGCCTCGGGATAGCGCCGGTTCGCGATCAGACATTCCGCGGTGTAGTAGGCAATGGCGTGTGTCAGCGGATATTCAGCTCCAAATGCACCGCGGACAGAGCCGAGCGCCTGCTGTGCGACTACCATCCCATCGGCGCGCCGGGCGGTCTGGCAAAGCGATGCTGCATGGTCGATTTGTCCGACCAGCGCCTGATGCGAGGCTGGACCGCCTTGCGCGGCAGCACCGTCCCACACGCTTTTGGCTTCGCGCGCCGCTTCGTCGTACCGGCCGAGCGCGGAAAAACTTTCGAACCGGGTCGAGTGCATCGCCAGCGTCAGCCGGTGCGCAGGGCCGAGCTGCTTCTGCATCGCCGCGATGAGCGGCGTGCTGCCGTCGAGCACTTCCTCGTGCCGGCCAAGCATCGACAGGCTGGTGAGCCAGTGCTGGCGCGTCACCATCGTGTCGGGATGCTGCGCGCCGCGCACACGGACCGATTCCGCGACGATCGCGCGGGCCAGCGGTTCGGCTTCCGCGACGCGGCCCAGCCGCATCAGGGTCAGCACCCGCGACGACCGCGCCTTCAGCAATTGCGCAGGCGCCACACCCGAACCGGGCGTCTCGCCGATCTTCACCGCATTGCCGAACGCCCGCTCGGCGACGGCGAGATCGGTCATATAGCCATAGGCCCCTTCGGACTGCGCCAGCGAGAAGCCGATCTTGCCGCGTTCGGCGCGCTCGCCGAGCCGCTTGCGCTCCCGCTCGATCATCTTGCCGGCTTCCGTCAACCGGTCGGGCTGGCCGGAGGTGGCTTCGAGATGGATCGTCTCGATCCGGCCGAGCACCGCATCCTCGCTATCGCCTTCGCCAGCTTTGACGAACCATTGGTCCGCCTTTGCGAATTCGCCCCGCGCGGCATCGAGATCCGATCGCTGGGCGAAGGCCCGCGCGACGGACAGATGCAGGCGCGCGGCCACGGCGGGTGACGCGGCGAAGCGCTGGTCGATGCTCAGGCTTGCGCGCTTGATCGCCTCGAGCACGGTTTCGCCCGCGCTAGATTTCGCCGGATCGGGACTGCCCAGCACGTCCTGCGCGATGAAATCATAACCCGCATCGGCCTGATCCTGTGCAGCAATCGCATGATTGCGCTGGGTCCAAGCATAGACCGCCAGCGATGACGAGGCGATCAGCCCGATAGCCATGCTGGCGATCGCGGCACGGACCCATGGCAGGCGGGCGCGGCGGCGTTCATCGATGCGCTCGCGCTCGGCCAGCCACTGCGCCTGTTCGGCCGCAAGCGCCGCTTCCGCGCGCCGCGCGTCGATCCGCTCGATGCGGTCGGCGAGTTCGCTGGCGCTGGCGATGCGGCGTTCGGGAACGCCATCGCCGGCCAGCCTTATGTCCTCGCGCAACAGCGGATCGGCGACCTTGCTTTCCCATCCCGGCGCCAGCGCCGCGGAAAAGTCGCCGCTGGCCAGCTGGAACAGGATCAGGCCCAGCGCATAAATGTCGCTCTTCACCGTCGGCATCGCATCGCCGACCAGTTCGGGCGCCTGATAGGCATAGGTGCCCGATCGCGGCTCATTCTCGCCCAGCGCGGTGTCGAGTGAACCCGGATCGGTGATACGAAAGGCGTGGAGCATCGCGCCGTCGAGCAGGCGGCCGCTGCCGAAATCGGCGAGCTTCACCACCGGTCCGGCATCGCCATCGGCGATCAGGATATTGGCGGGCTTCAGATCCTTATGGAGAACCCCCAGATCATGAACGCTGGCGACGGCGCGCGCGATCATCGCCGCGACGGCGAGGCGGCGCTCGATCGGGATCGCCGCAAGACCGCCCGCTTCGGCGGCCCATGCGATCAGATCATGCCCGCCATAGGCATATTCGAGGAAATAAGGCGAAGCGTCGAAATTCCATTCGAGCAATGCCGGCGCGGGGGCCGCCGGTCCCAGCCCGGCGAACAACAGGCGCGACAATGCCGCTTCGCGCTTCAGGCTGCGTAGTCGGTCCGGCGCATCGGCGAATTTGAACACGCGCCGTTCGCTCGTCTTGATGTGCTTCGCCGACCAGACATCGGCGGTCCCGGCGTCGCCGAGCGCCCGTTCAAGCTGCCACTGGGCCCGGCCGGGAACGGTGTCGCCCGGCTCGAACGCGAAGCGCGGCGCGAGCGGAGTCTCCACCGTCTCGACCGTGACCGGCCCGACCAGCCGGTAGCCGACCCGCGGCACCGTCTCGATCACATGCTCACGCGACTTGCCCAGCGCCTTGCGCATCTTCGAGATCGCGGTCGGCAGCGATCCTTCGACCACGGTCACGCCGGACCAGACCGCGTCGAGCAACTCGTCCTTGGTGACGACTTCGCCTGCGCGCAGCAGCAGTTCGTGTAGCACTTCGAGCGGCTTGGCTTCGAGCGGCACCGTCTGGCCCGCGATCCGCAGCATCCATCCGGCTTCGTCGAATTCGGCGTCCGCGAAGCGCCAGATTCTGCGCCGGCGACGGGACGATACGCTGTCACTATCCATAAAGCCGCTCCCGTAACGACCTTTAGAATTTCTTGATAATGGCTTCAAGACTTTGAGGGGATGGGGATTTTACTTCTCGACGCCGTGGAGAGGGAAGGATCGCGACACGATCCGCACCCTTGCATCGCGAAGGGGTAAAGTAATGAAAAAGCACACTAAGAAGCTCGTCTCGGGCCACCGTCTGCTGCTCGCCGGAGCCGCGCTGGCCGGTGCAATGGCGCTGTCAGGGTGCGGCCAATCGACCTTCGCGAAGCAACTGGGCGAGATCTGCACCGAGCCGATGTCGGACGGCACGCCGCGCACCGGCCTGCCGGGCTATAGCGGCATGGATTGCGGCTGCGTGGCCGAAAAGCTCGACAAGGCGGTACCCGAAAAGCTGAAGCCTGCCTTCGTGGCGCTGCAATGGCCGTTGCGTCCGGACCCGCGGGATCGCGAGGCCGTGAACGGCGCGATGCTGCGCGAAGCCGGGATCGATCCCACCGATCGCCGCGCCATCTCCTCCGCCGTCGCCGAGCTGCGCGAGACGCTGCACGTGGTGAACCCGCAGATCCGAGAACAGTGCAAGGCGGGCTGAGCCCGGCATCCCGATCAGACAAGGAACAGTCACGATGAAGGGCAAGATTCTGGGCTTCAGCGAAGCCGAAGGCACCGGCGCGATCTCCGGCGAAGACGGCTCGCGTTATCGGTTCGCTCGTGCCGACTGGCGCGGCGAGAGACCGCCCGCGACCGGAACCGCCGTCGATTTCGAGGGCGCGGACGGGCAGGCGAAGGAGATTTATCCGGTCAGCGGTGCGGTGCTTGCCGCGCTTGGCAACATCAATGTCGATCTGGGGGACATCTCCGGCTCGCCGCAGGCCGACAAGGTCAAGTCGATGTTCACCGGATCGCTGGCCACGCCGCTGGCGGTGGTGGTGCTGATCGCCTGCTTCCTGCCAGCGATCACCAGCCCGTTCGACAGCCTGTCGCTGTTCGGGCTGGGCGACAGCCGCACCGGCATGGGGGCGTTGTCCCGCGCCGCGGCGATGAGCGGCCGGGGCGGCGGGCTGGGGACGCTGGAAACGCTGCTGGTGCTGCGCTTCGGCGCGCCGCTGGCTGCGCTGTGGCTGATCTGGGCTGCGTGGAGCGGCAAGGCGCTGCGCACCGCCACACTTGTGGCCGGAGTTGCGGCGATCGTCGCGGGCCTGTTGCCGATCCTGATGCGCTCGGCGGCGATCGACGCGGTGCCCGATTTCATGGCGCGCCAGATGTCGGCGTCGGTCGGGATCGGGATGGGCGTGTGGCTGCTGCTGCTTGCGGGCGCTGCGCTGCTCGCGGCCGGCTTCGGCATCATCCGCAATCCCTTGGCGAAGGGCTGAGCCATGCGCATCGCGCTTGTCCTGCTGGCGATGGGGGGAGGGGCGGCTGCGCAACAGGCCGCCCCGCTTCCCGCGCCCGTCGGGCCACTCGGCATCGCGCCGGGCTATTATGTCGATGCTGCGATGCCGTGCGGGGAGGCGTTCGACGTCTTCTTCTATGACGGAAAGCGCGTCGGCGTGCCGGGGTATGACCGCAACGGCGATGCCGCCGGACTTGAAGTGCTGCCGGTCGGCCGGGTGACGCGCACCCGCAATGGATCGCTGTTCATCGAAACGCTCGAGATCGAACTGCGCAAGCTGCCGGGCGGGCGGATCGCGCTCACCATCCACGATGACGGTCCCGCGATGCGGATTTGCCGGCGGGATCAGGTCCCGGCCCGGTTCCGCGCACGCTGAGAAAAGGAAGAATGCGATGATTCTGGTACGTGCAGGTGCGGCGTCCGTGGCGCTGCTGCTGGCAGGCTGTGGCGGTGACGGTCCGTCGCCCGCGGCCAACGCCGTGGAGGGCAATCAGGCGACCGCGCCCGAAGCCGCCGCCGCAGCGCCGGCGGAGCAGGCCTCGACCCTCGACCCGACCGGATTGGTTGTTCCGGCGAACTGGATGCCGGCCGACTGGGACCGCGAAGTCTATTCCGGATCGGGCGAACTGGTCGATGCCGAGACGATCCTGAAGTCGCGGCAGAACATGATGAACACGGTGCCCTTCACTCTGTGGGCATTGGCCAACGATACGCGCGTTACCGAAGCCTTTGAGCCGATCTGGGTGTGGTATAGCGCGATCCGCTCGTGCGCGAACGGCATCGAACTCAACGACGATCTGGCCGGCGAGTTCGGCAATCGCGAGCGCGGCAAGGCGGGGCTGACCAAGTCACGCAGCGACCTGAAGGCCTGGGCTGCAACCCAGCCGCGCGAACTGACCCTCTATTTCACCGCGAAGCTCGGCCAGTGGAACGGTGCGAGTGGCACATTCCAGCTCCAGTCGCCCGGCACCGCCACGACGCTCAAGCCGCAAGATATCGATGCGATTGATCCCTATCCGGACGGCGCGAATGTCGAGCTGTGGAGCGACCGTAGCGGACAGGCGATCAACCATTTCCAGGCATCGCTGGTCGCGCCGCAATGCGTGTCGGCGGACAAGACCAAGCTGTATAAATTCCAGCGTCAGTCGCAATGGTGGGTGGTGTTCGGCGATGTCGATCGCGGCATGGGCGGGCTGACCAACTACAAGTCGCGCGAAATGCTGCCCGCGATCACGATGACGCGCGGCGATGCGGCGAACTTCGCTCAGCGCAATCCGCAGCGGAAAGTGGTGGTGGCGGTGACCTTCGCGCCGGTCGGCTCCAGCTTCGTGAAGGGCGTCGACCAGTCGGCGATCCGCGCCAAATTCCGCCAGGTTACAATCACCGACGCGGCAGACGGATCGGCCTTGGCTTCAAAGACTTATTGAACGCAAGATCACTAGCTGGCCTCTCCGCGTCAACCGGCGCCACAAACACTTGCGTTTCGGTTCATCTTATCGTGGAGTTGAATGAATGGCAGCTTCTTACGACTGGAGTCGACAAAGCTGTAATTCTCCTTCCGGCCCATAAGTCGCCGTTGCGAAGTCGCAGTTCTGCATGACTGAAGATGGGCCGTGAAGAGACTGACGGCCTCTAGCGATCCGGAACGATCTCGATGGCCAGGCCACTTGCCCTGACCCACTCAAGGACGTCGACGCGGTCCTCCGGCGAAATCGCAGCGCCAAGGACAATGGCGTCGAGCGCCGCTGGCTGAAAGCGCGCTGAGCCTGTCCACTTGGGGTGGACCAGACGCCATTCCTGTTCGTAAGCCCAGTCGTTGGTCTTGGTGAGGAGGAAAGCATCAATAAAAGACGGACCGGGTTCCAGCACAGCCTCGACGCGCGGACGGTCGGGTACATAGGACACGCGTCGCGCTTGGGAAAACATCGGCTTCGCATCCGGTGGGTCGCGAAATCGGAGGCAAATTCCACGATAGGCGTCAGCGTACCGCTGCCACATCTCCGGTATGTCGGGGCTAGCAGAGAGGGAGATTACGCCAATCTTGCCCCGAACCTGGTCGACGGCCTGCGCCATCAACTTATCGAGAACATCGTCCGGCTCGGCGAGAACCGCGTTTGCGGTGGTTTCTACGTCCGTCCGAGCCAGATTGGGATTGGCGCCCGCCAATACCTCCAGCAGTTGAGCCTGACGGGCGTCCCGGTCTGAGGAGATGTAGGGAACTGGGCAACAATCATAGGGGTCGTTGAGGTCCGAGGCCGGCCCGCACCACAAGCGCTGATTGACGATGATGTCCCGTGTGAAGTCCCGCTGGCTCTGGGCGAGCGACCGGTATTTGTAGAGGTATTCGGGAGCTTTCCCATCAGCCGCGCCCATAAATCACCCGTGTTTACGCCTGAGCAGCCTTCCTGGCGCCCTGATCATTGAGTTACAACTCCGGGACCGGCATGGCAGCTTTCGGCAGTCCGCCATAATCGGTTGAACGACAGACTCGGAGCGCAAAACTGTCGAAAGCTACGCTTGATGATGGGCGTCGTAGTGCATTGGACTTCGACACCAGGCGATCACGTCTGCCTCATGCCAACCAACACAGCGAGTGCTGATCTGAATGCTCTTTGGAAAGGTGCCTTCCTGCATGCGGCGATACATCGTGGAGCGGCTGAGGCCGGTTTTTTCCAGCACCGTCTTGATGCGGAGGATACGGTTGGAAGCTTCGGTCTGCATCTTGGCATCACCCTAGATCGATTGCGTTTGTATGGTGCCCCGTGGGGAGAAGCTGAGCGTAAGCCGTGGCAACGGCAAGCGGCCCAAAGCCGTCAGGGGCTGTCAGAGTGCTCCGGCGTAGAAAAACATGCTCTGGCGTAGGCCGAGATTTCCAGTCCTGAGTCGGCATCTCACACCTGCGGCGTGACCGCGCTTCTCACGCCGCTGCGCGTCGCCGAGTCGCTCTGCGGCGTCTCGGTCCATTCGGATGACGATCGCATGATGCAGTGCCGGGCTGCGCCGGCCAGTGGAACGCGGTTTCGATTGAGCGTGCACTGGCGCCTCTGACGAGGCTGCCAGAGACCGCGCGTCGTGGCTTTGCCGCGTGGCACGCTCGATCCGGCCGGAGGGCGCGGCAGCGGCTGACGCACAGCATGCGCGCGCACGCCGCCGCGACGGCCGTCCGGATTCGAGGGTGCTTGTGTGATGGGCTCCGGTGGAGCCGCGCAGCACTTCGCGCTGGAGATCTGCGGTCACCGCGCATGGCGCGGTGGCGTTGCGCCTCCGGCGTCGATCTGGCGGGTGGGCGTCGCTACCCTATGGTCCCGCCGCGGCGTGCCGCAACCCCGGCTTCGCCGGGGTCTTCCACTGCGTTGCAGCCCTTCGGGTGCTGCCCGCCTCTGCCGGCGGGACCGTCGGTCCGCTCCTGCCGCCCACCCGCCATTCCGGCGCCGGTTGCGGTGTTTGAAGGAGTGAGGAAGATGGAACTCAAGCATATCGATCTGGCCAGTCTCTGCATCTCAGCCGCCAACATGCGTGCGAAGGGCAAGCCGGATATTTCGAACATTCTGCCCTCGGTCCGGGTGCGGGGCGTTCTGGTGCCGCTGATCGTGCGGCCAGCGGAGGGCGAGGATCGCTTCGAGATCGTAGCGGGCAAGCGGCGCTACCATGCGGCGTTGGCGGTTGCCGAGGAGAGCGGTGACCGGGAAGCACTGCCGTGCGCAGTGATCGCGGCGGGCGACGATGCGGCGGCGCTGGAGGCGTCGTTGATCGAGAATGTCGCGCGGCTGGACCCTGACGAAGTCACGCGCTGGGAGAGCTTCACCCGTTTGGTCAAGGAAGGACGCAGCTCCGAGGACATTGCACTGACCTTCGGGCTGACGGACTTGCAGGTAAAGCGGACGCTGGCGCTGGGAAATCTGCTGCCGCGCATCCGGGGGCTGTACCGCAAGGGGGATATCGACGTCGCCACGGTGCGGCACCTGACCCTCGCAACCAAGGCTCGGCAGCGTGACTGGCTGGCATTGCTCGATGATCCGGAGGTTCGGTGCCCGACCGGCTATCAGTTGAAGGCGTGGCTGTTCGGAGGCGCGTCGATCCCGGTGAGCGCGGCGCTGTTCGACGTGGCGGCATATGAGGGAGAGGTCGTTTCCGACCTGTTCGGCGAGGATCGATGGTTCGGTGACACCGCGACGTTCTGGACAGCGCAGAATGCAGCCATCGAAGCGAAGGCCGAGGGCTATCGCGAAGCGGGATGGGCAGTGAGCGTGCTGCCGACCGACGAAGCCTTTCAGACTTGGGAGCATGAGCGTTGTCCGAAGCGCAAAGGCGGTAGGGTGTTCATCGCGGTTAGCGTGCGCGGCGATGTTGCCATCTACGAAGGCTATATCTCGCTCAAGGAGGCCCGCAAGCTGGCCAAGGGCGAAGTCAGCCAGGACGACAAGCCAGTGCGTCCCGAGATCAGCGCTCCGATCCAGAACTATATCGACCTGCACCGGCATGCGGCGGTTCGCGCGGGCCTTGCTAATCAGCCCTCGCTCGCGCTGCGGTTGATGGTCGCGCATGCGATCGTCGGTTCCTCGCTGTGGAGCGTCCGGGTCGAGCCGCAGCGCGCCGCCAGCGATGCGATTGCCGAGAGCGTCGAGGGTAGTTCGGCAGAAGCCAAATTCGACGAGAAGCGGCGCATGGTGCTGGCGTTGCTCGGGTTCGATCCTGAGACACCGACCGTGACGCGCGGCTATGACGGCGAGCATGGACTGGCCGGGTTGCTGGTCCGGCTGATCGAGCTCCCCGATTCCGACGTAATGGACGTGCTCGCCATCGTCATGAGCGAAACGCTTGAAGCCGGTAGCACGGTGATCGAGTTGCTGGGGCCAATGGTCGGCACCGGCATGGCGAAGGTCTGGCAAGCCGACGATGCGCTGCTCGATCTCGTCAAGGATCGCGAGGTGCTGGGTGCGGTGCTGGCGGAAGTCGCCGGGACCGATGCCGCCGCCGCCAACATCACCGCAACCGGCAAGGTCAAACGCCAGATCATCCGCGATTGCCTGAGCGGAACCAATGGCCGGGCAAAGGTCGATGGCTGGGTGCCGAGGTGGATGGCGTTCCCACCCGCTGCCTACACCGAACGCGGCGGTGTCGGGACCGTCACCCGCGCGGCGGGGATCGCCGAAATCGACCATCCCGCCGAGCAGCCCGAGCCGATGCGGCAGGCGGCCTGAACCAAGGTCTGGCGGCCACCGCGCCGCCAGATTCCCCGAACCCCAAGTCGGAGGACATCATGACCGACAAACCTGATCCTGCGACGTTGAAGCGGCTCGAACGGGCGGTGCGCAAGCTGCCCCGGTTGCAGCGCGAAATCTTCCTCGCCGCCCGGCTTGACGACATGGACTATGTCGAGATCGCCGAGCGCACCGGCCTAAGTGTCCGCGAGGTGGAGCGGCATATCGCCAAGGCGCTGCTGAGCATCGTGCGCCGCATGGACAAGCAACCCCGGCGCTGGTGGCGTCGATGACCGTGACCTCGCCGGGCTTTGTCCGGCGAGGTTTGCGCTTGCCCCGCCAGGGGCTAGGAGTGCGATGATGAAGACCGACCTCGACCATCTGCCGAGCCAGAAGCAGCGCGAATTGCAGCATGTCGTGCGCGTGCTGTTCGAGGAGTTCGAGCGTGAGATCGGTTTGGCGACGCAGCCCTGGAAGAAGCGCGGGCGCATCCTCAAGGTCATCCTCTACGGCAGCTACGCGCGTGGCGACTGGGTCGATGATCCGGTTGGCGGCTACAAATCCGACTACGATATTCTCGTCGTGGTCAATGACCGCAAGCTGACCGATCCCGTCGAATATTGGAGCAAGGCCGACGACCGGCTAATGCGCGATGCCACGATCACCGAGGCGCTGAGCGCGCCGGTCAATTTCATCGTCCACGACCTCGCGGACGTGAACACGCAGCTGATCCACGGTCGGCCGTTCTTCGTCGATATCGCGCAGCAAGGAATTGCGCTGTACGAAGCCGAGGGCTTTGAACTGGCGACGCCGCGCGCGTTGCCGCCGGAGGAAGTGCTGCAGGAATCCACTGCATACTTTGAGAAGTGGTTTGCTGCCGGCAGCGAGTTCCTGGGCACGGCCCAATTCGCGATTGGACAAGGCTGGCGTAATCGGGCGGCGTTCTTACTGCATCAGGCTGCGGAACAGCTATATCATTGCACGCTTCTGACGCTCACGCTTTACAGCCCCAAGTCGCATAAGCTGAATTTTCTTCGCTCACACGCCGAGGAAGTCGCGCCCGAGCTGATCGCAGCATGGCCGCGCGCCGACAAGTCCAGCCGCCGTTGCTTCGAGCTGTTGCGGCAGGCCTATGTGAATGCGCGGTACTCGCCACATTATGAGATCAGCGATGAGGAATTGCGCTGGCTCGGCGAGCGCGTCGCGGAGCTTGAGGCATTGGTAAAAACGGTGTGCGAACAGCGGCTCAACGCGGAGTAGTCGATCATCGGCACTGCATGTCGTCCCCCTTTGGAAGGTTTAATGGCGGAAACGGTTGGCGCCGCGCTTGTTCGCGATGGGCGCGTGCTGCTCGGACTTAGAGCGTCTCACAAATCGTTCGCAGGTCTCTGGGATATTATTGGTGGCCATATCGAAACCGGAGAAACTCCTTGGTCGGCCCTTTGCCGCGAGCTCGATGAAGAGCTTGGTATTAGCGGAATTGGGGGCGAGCCGATCGGCACCTTCACGATCCGAGATCACCACCGATCATCTATCTTGCACATATATTCGGTGACAGCGTGGCAGGGCGAGCCAGCGGTGCGGAATGACGAGCATTCGGAAATTCGATGGTTTGAACTGGAGGAGGCGCTGCGCCTCCCCAACATCGTAACAGCTCAGTACCGCACGGTCTTCGAGTCTCTCGAACGACGCGGGAAAAGGCCTGAAGGTGGTTTCGTTTAAGTTGGCTAAATCCGCCATCATTGAAGGCGATTTCCTGAAATCTCCTTCCTGGAAGCGAGCGCCGAGCGACAGGAATCGCCCGGCGCTCGCATCGATCAGGCGGTTTTGGCAGCGCGCGGAGCGCGCTTCGGCTTTTCGCCCGCAGGTGTTGCCGCCGCCGCTTTTGCTGCGCGGCCCTTGCTACCCAGACCGATCTTGTGCGCCATCGCGCGGCGTTGCTCCGAATAGCTTTCGGCGACCATCGGGTAATCAGCCTTGAGATTATAGCGCTCCCGATACTGCTCGGGGGTGAGGCCATGACCTGACAGATGGCGGCGAAGCGTCTTGTAAGGCTTGCCATCGATCAGCGAGATGATGTGATCTTTCGACGCGAGCGACTTACGCACGGTCACGGCAGGCGTATATTCCTGCGCGGGCGCGACATCTTCGCTGGCATCGGCAGGCGCAGACTTTGCGCCCGAAAGTTCGGTCACCGTCGCGTGCATCGTGCGCAGGAATGCTGGCACGTCTTCCGCCGATACGCGATTGTTCTGATTGCCCAGCCAGGCAATCGTAAGCTCAGCGGCGAGCTCGACCGCGTTCAAGGAATTCTCTTCAGACATTTTCGACCCTTCGGAGTTGATACCAGCGCCTATGACGCCGTTCGTAGTTGTTTCCCCCCGTTGTTAAGGGCCATGTGCCGCGCAAGTTTCGAAATCAACTGGCGAGATGCTTAATCATCGCCAGTTTGACTAAATGCGCGCTGCCCGCGCCGCCGCCAGAGGATTAGCGCCTGCTCGCGATGCTCGCCCCGCAAGGACGCGGCGCTTTCGGTCATCAGGCCGAAGATCACGGCGCGATCGTCATCGGTAAGATCGACCAGCCCTGCTTTGACGACGAGGCCGCCCAGCTCGATCAGATGCCGCGTTCGCTCGCGGCGCTTCACGATCCAATCCCTTCGGTCGGTTCGCGCGCGCAACGCTTCAAGACGATTGCGCGCTGCCGTTGCCCGACGCAGCGCCGCCAGAATGTTCGCCAGCGCTTCCGCCAGACCGTGCCGTCCGCTGAAAGAAGGCGGCACCGCGCTTGCGCCAGCTCTCCTTTGCGTTCGACTCCTTGTTCTCGACGCCAGCCAGCAGAAGGCCCGCCAATTGCTCTATCGGCAGCGCGTCCGCGCCGGTGGCGATGACCAGTTCGCCTAACTGTTGCAGCTTGCGGTCTTTAAGTTGCCTGGCCTTGTCGTTCAGGGCCTTGAGTTCCGCATCGAAATCGCGTGGTTTGCGCATGGCATCGTCCTCTGTTGATGCTTGAGGACGAACCAGTTATCGGGTCGTTCGATCAGTCGCAATGCATTGAAATACCTTGGGACTTCGCACTCCCGAGAAAGATGAAATCTTTGGAGGGCGCGCTTATACGTCGTGCCGACGTGCTGCTTTAGGTGTAATTGGATTGCCGTCATGGCGATCTACCATTTCTCGGCCAAGGTCATCTCCCGCGCTTCTGGTTCGAGCGCGCTGGCGTCGGCGGCGTATCGCTCGGCCTCGCGGCTGCACGATCAGCGCCTCGACCGGCACCACGACTTCTCGAACAAGGCGGGCGTTGTCCACTCCGAAGTGATGCTGCCGGAAGGTGCGCCGGACCGTCTCTCCGACCGCGAGCGACTGTGGAACGACGTCGAGGCCGCCGAGCTGCGCAAGGACGCGCAGCTGGCGCGCGAGATCGAGTTCGCGATTCCTCGGGAGATGACGAAGGAGCAGGGCATCGAGTTGGCGCGCGATTTCGTCCGGGACGAGTTCGTCGATCGCGGGATGATCGCCGATCTCAACGTGCACTGGGATATTGGTGCCGATGGTCAGCCCAAGCCGCATGCACATGTGATGTTGACGATGCGGGAGGTCGGCGAGGACGGGTTCGGGCAAAAGAACCGAGATTGGAACCGCACCGACCTGCTGGAGAAATGGCGCGAGCGCTGGAGCGAGCAGGTCAACGATAGGCTTGCTCAGCTCGATATCGACGCGCGCATCGATCACCGCTCGCTGGAGGCGCAGGGCATCGACCTGGAGCCTCAGCACAAAATCGGTCCGGCAGCGTCGCGAATGGCCGCCAACGGGCTGGAGTCCGAGCGGCTCACCGAGCATCTCGAAATCGCTCGCGCCAATGGCGAGAAAATCATCGCCAACCCCGGCATCGCGCTTGATGCGATCACGCACAGCCAAGCGACATTCACGACGCGCGATCTTGCCCGGTTCATCCACCGGCACAGCGATGGCAAGGAGCAGTTCGATCAGGCGATGGGCGCGGTTCGCGGTTCGCCGGACCTGGTGGCGCTGGGCAAGGACGGGCGCGGCGAAGATCGTTTCACCAGCCGCGACATGATCGAAACCGAGCGGCGGCTGATGCGAGATGCGGAGCGGTTGGCAGGCCGGGAAGGCCATGGTCTCCCGGCGACAATGGTAGACAATGCCATCCGCGCCGCCGGGAGTAACGGCCTGCTGCTCGGGCGAGAGCAGGAGGTCGCTCTCAAACATATAGTGCGTTCTCAGGATCTTGCCATCGTCGTAGGTTATGCCGGGACCGGAAAGTCGGCGATGCTCGGCGTCGCACGCGACGCGTGGGAAGCCGCTGGCTATGAGGTCCAGGGTCTCGCCCTATCCGGCATCGCCGCCGAGAATCTGGAAAGCGGATCGGGCATCGCGTCACGCACGATCGCCAGCCTCGAGCATCACTGGTCGCAGGATCGAGAACTGCTCACCAATCGGCACGTGCTGGTGATTGACGAGGCCGGGATGATCGGCTCGCGACAGATGGAGCGCATCGTTTCGGAGGCGGAGAAGAGAGGTGCCAAGCTGGTGCTGGTCGGCGATCCCGAACAGCTCCAGGCGATCGAGGCCGGCGCCGCGTTTCGGTCGATCGCCGAACGGCATGGCGGCGTCGATATCACCGAGGTTCGCCGCCAGCGTGAAGAGTGGCAGCGCGATGCCACGCGGCACCTCGCCACTGGCCGGACCGGTGAAGCAGTCCAGGCCTATCAGGATCACGACGCAGTGCACGCCTCCGCGACGCGGGACGAGGCTCGCGATGCGCTGGTCGATCGCTGGGACCGCGACCGCATCGCCAATCCGGGCGCTTCCCGCATTATCCTCACCCACACGCGCGACGAGGTGCAGGCGCTCAATGTCGCCGCGCGCGAGCGGCTGCGGATCGCGGGTGCGCTTGGCGAGGATGTCACCATCGCCACCGAGCGCGGCGCGCGGGAGTTTGCATCCGGCGACCGGATCATGTTTCTAAAGAATGAGCGCGGCCTTGGCGTGAAGAACGGTACGCTTGGCACGGTTGAGAGCACAAGCGCGGTGCGAATGGCGGCGCAACTCGACGACGGCCGGTCCGTCGCGTTCGAGATCAAGGACTACGCCCAGATCGATCACGGCTACGCCGCCACGATCCACAAGGCGCAGGGCATGACCGTCGATCGCTCGCATGTGCTGGCGACGCCGGGAATGGACAGTCATTCCGCCTATGTCGCGCTGTCGCGTCACCGCGACCGCGTCGATCTCCATTATGGCAACGACGACTTCGCCGATCAGGGCAAGCTCGTCCGCACGTTATCGCGCGACCGCGCCCAGGATATGGCGAGCGACTATGCCCGCGAGCCGGAACGCCAGTTCGCCGCGCGCCGCGGCATTACCTTCCGTGAGCGCGTTGCCGAATTGGTCCGCAAAGTGCCCGAGAAAGTGCGCGGCATGTTCGACGGGCTGCGTCTGCCTGTCGGACGCGCGGTCGAACCGGCGAGATCACCCGAGGATGAAGCACGCCAGGCACGCAGAAATATCGTCCAACGGCACGCCCGCGCGGTGGTCAGCATTTTTGATAGTTTCTACAAGGGCGACGCTGCCAATCCCGACCAGGTGCAGGAAATCAGCGAGGCGCGCAAAGACCTGAACGGGGTACGCGAGCACGCCTCGCACGACCTCGAGACTGCTTACAAGAAGGACCCGCCGCTCGCGAGCGAGGCCGCCGGTGGCACCTTTACTCGCGCAATGCGGGCGATGCAGCTTGAAGCTGAGATCCGTATCGATCCAGCGCGTCGTGCCGATCGCTTCGTTGAGCGCTGGAACAAGCTCAGCGGCATGGCGGATCGGGCGTACGTGACTGGCGATATGGCGGCCCGGAAATCAGCCAGGAACGAGATGGCCGGGATGGCGAAAAGCCTCGAACGCGATCCGCAATTGGAATCGCTGCTCGCCGCGCGGAAGGTTGAGCTTGGCATCTCCATTGACACCGGGCGGAAGCTTGGTGCCGAACTGGCATTCAATCATGGCATCGACTTCGGCCGGGGTCGCGGGATCGGAATTTAGGCGCTCCCCGGTGTTTCGCACAGCATCGTGGACTATAAGAAGCGGGCCAATTCGCACATTAGGAATCTGGTAACAAAGCTCCGCCGGAACTCAGCGGGCTCTCGTCCGTTCGCGCCGCACGCGGCGGGCTAAGTCTCTCACGGCATCCAGCTGCGCGAGGGCGTCGTTTTTGTGACCGCTCGGCACTTTATCTAGCCGGCGAAAGATACACAGGGGGGTTCGTGGCCGCGTCAGACTGCATTTCGAACGAGGCCGGCAAGTTTGAATTGCTCGTCCAAAGTGTCACTGATTACGCAATCTATATGCTGGATCCTGAAGGGATCGTAACCAGCTGGAACCCGGGCGCGCGTCGCTTCAAAGGATATGAGGCCGAGGAGATTATCGGTCAGCATTTTTCGCGGTTTTACACCCCCGAGGATCTCGAACGGCAAATCCCCAAAATTGCGCTTGCAACCGCCGAGCGTAACGGTCGATTCGAGGCAGAAGGTTGGCGAGTGCGCAAAGACGGCAGCCGGTTTTGGGCGAATGTCGTTATCGATCCCATAAGACGCCCGGATGGTATTCTCGCTGGATTTGCGAAGGTCACGCGCGACCTGAGTGAACGACGAGCTGTGGAAGAAAAGCTGCGTACGAGCGAAGAGCGCTTCCGCTTATTGGTCCAAAGCGTCTCTGATTACGCTATCTACATGCTCGATATCGATGGTCGGGTGAGCAGTTGGAACGCAGGCGCCGAACGCTTCATGGGATATGACGCGGAGGAGATCATCGGTGCCCATTTTTCCAAAGTTTATACGCAGGAAGATTGCGCTGCCGATGGGCCAGCGGCAGCGCTAGCGACGGCCAAGCTTGAGGGCCGCTTCGAGGCCGAAGGCTGGCGGGTGCGCAAGGATGGGAGCCAGTTCTGGTCGAGCGTCATTATCGATCGCATCCGTAACGACGACGGCGAACTAATTGGGTTCGCTAAGGTGACGCGCGATCTAACCGAGCGGCGGGAAATCGAAGAACAATTGCGCCAGTCGCAAAAGATGGAAGCGGTTGGTCAGCTCACTGGAGGCCTCGCCCACGATTTCAACAACCTCCTGACAGGGATAAGCGGCAGCCTTGAGATGATGCAGGTCCGAATGGCCCAGGGGCGCACCGAGGATTTGGACCGCTATTTTCTTGCGGCGCAGGGCGCTGTGAAGCGCGCGGCTTCGCTCACGCATCGACTGCTAGCTTTCTCCAGGCGCCAGACTCTCGATCCACGTCCCGCCAACGTCAATCAACTCCTGGGGGGAATCGAGGAACTTGTACGTCGCACGGTTGGCCCGAACATCGAGGTCGAAGTGGTAGGCGCTAGCGGCGTTTGGCCCATCCTTGTGGACGCAAACCAGCTGGAGAACGCTGTTCTTAACCTTTGTATAAACGCCCGCGATGCGATGCCCGATGGTGGCACCCTAACGATCGAAACCGCTAACCGATGGCTTGATGATCGTGCCGCCAAGCAACATGATCTCCCGGTGGGTCAATATGTGTCGCTATGCGTGACGGATACAGGCACCGGCATGACGCCCGATGTCATCGAGAAGGCATTTGATCCCTTCTTCACCACTAAGCCGCTCGGCGAGGGAACCGGTCTAGGACTTTCGATGATATATGGCTTTGCTCGCCAATCAGGCGGGCATGTACGGATATATTCGGAGATCGGCCAAGGCACTACGATGTGCCTGTATCTGCCTCGACATGCCGAAGATGCTGCCATCGATGAGGTGGCGGAATTTCCGACTGAAATTTCCCCCGCTGGGGATGGCGAGGTTGTTCTTGTCATCGACGACGAGCCCACGATCCGCATGCTCATCGCCGAGATTCTCGGCGAATCCGGTTACTCAGTCATCGAGGCGCCAGATGGCCCATCGGGTCTCCGGTTGTTGGAGTCCAAAGCGCGGATCGACTTGCTAATTACCGATGTAGGGCTCCCCGGCGGAATGAATGGTCGACAGGTAGCCGACGCTGCGCGCGAAAACCGGCCGAACCTCAAAGTGCTATTTATTACCGGCTATGCCGAAAATGCAGTAATCGGCCGGGGTCGCCTCGACAATGGGATGTTCCTAATAACCAAACCGTTCCAAGTCGAAAAGCTCGCGAGGCGGGTGCGGGAGATTATCGAAGAGCCGTAATAGCGGCACTTAGCGATATGTGTGCCGCTCGCCCCGTTTGATCCACCTCGTCATGTCGGCACAACGCTGCGCGTTTTGGATCGGGCCACTGTACCTCGCACGAACCCTCAATCTAAACCTTCCCTATATGTGCTGAAGGAGGGTGGTAGCGCAATTCGTCAAATAAAGAACGAGCCCTTCATAGGCGGCAATGCAGCAAATCAAGTTGATTTGCGTTACGCTCTTCATGGACAATCAAGAACTGCCCGACACTGAAGGGAGTGCCGGCGACGCCCTGAAGAGAGCGCACGCTAATCTTCTTACGGCGCTGATCGAAATGGAAGCTGTGGTTCGGTCACATTCCCCTGATCGTGCAATGCTCGCAGATATTCGCTGGAAGCTCAGCCGGGCTAGCGGGGTCCGGCTCAGACTGCTTGAAGAGAGGATTTATCCGGCACTCCTCGCGTCGATTTCTCCGATTGACGCCGAAAAGGTGGCCAAGCTGCGAGAGGCGAATGCACCTCTGCGCCTCGCTTCTACGCAGCACGTCGCAAATTGGACGTTGGATCGTGCTGTGGAAGCGTGGCCCGAGTATCGCCAAGCATCGTCGTTGATGACTGCATCTATGCGGACCCGGCTGAATGCCGAGCGCGAGACTCTCTATCCATTGCTGGCGAAAATTTAGCGTTCACCAGCAGGCATGCTTTGTGGGATGCAGGCGAAACCCGCACAAAAAGTTCGATTACGCTCCTACTCCAGATTGAGCATCGCGACATTGAGGCTCACCTCGTCGCGATCCATCGCCGCTTCGTCGAGAACGTGGCAGCCTTTCCCTCAATTTCTGGTTTTACCGTAAAACTAGGGAGGCATCCTTGCTCACACAAAACGTCGGCGAGTTACTCGGTCTTCACGGAAGTGCCGCGAGGCAGGTCCTTGTGGACCAAATCGTTTCCGCAGTGAAAGGCGGCGATGACAATCTCGTAATCGAACTCGACCAGACGCTTCGCGCGGTAGAAGAAGAGTTGCGTCAACGGTCGCGTTACGCTCCGCGGCAGGAACGCGAGAACTCGATTTAGACTCGTTTCTCACAAGTCCTGGTAGGGGAGCGATTCTTGGTTGGCGGTTCACTCGCTGACAGGTGTTAGCTATCGCCCTGGTACGGAAGAGGTAATGGTGCTTGGCCGGCTATCAAAGTACCGTTCGGTGCCGCCGCTCCACACACCCTCCGATACCATTTCAGCAAATACCGATGCGGGCATAGGATTTCCGAAAAGAAATCCCTGAACTTGGGCGCAGTTAATCTCCTTTAAGAATTCCAACTGCGCCATCGTCTCAACGCCCTCGGCAATCAATTCCAGCCCAAAGCTTTCGCCGAGATACAGGATGGCCTTTACCACTGCCGCATCCTCGGGATCGGAATTAACGTCGCGAATGAAGGAGCGATCGATCTTGAGTCGCGTCACCGGAAATCGCTTTAGCAGGCTCAACGAAGCGTAGCCCGTACCATAGTCGTCGAAAGCAAGACCGACCCCTAACTTTCGTAAATCCCTCAGAAGACGTAGTGTGCTGGGGTCATTGCGCAGGAGGATGTTCTCGACAATCTCGAGTTCCAGAGCCTCGGGATCCAGCCCGCTGTCGGCAAGCGCCTCACGTACGGCCGACAACAGTTGTCCGGACCGGAACTGGGATTCAAATAGATTGACGCCGATGCGAAAGTTAGGCGCTAGTTTCCTCCATTCAGCGGCCTGGCGGCAAGCAGCGCGCAAAACCCATTCCCCGACGGCAGGGGCGATGGGTTTCGCGCTCAGCACGTCTATGAAGGAGGCCGGGCTCAACAGCCCCCGTTCCGGATGGTTCCAGCGCATGAGCGCTTCGGCCCCCATCAGCGCTCCGCTTCCTGTACAAATCTGGGGCTGGTAGAAGATTTCGAACTCGTCGCGCTCGAAAGCATGACGAAGCTCCAGCTCAAACGCTCTGCGTGCAATCGCGACGTCGCGGAATGTCGGCTTGAAGAACTGAGCACGGCTCTTGCCTGTCGCCTTGGCGCGGTAGAGCGCCAGATCGGCGGCACCGAACAAATCTTCAGGAACCGAGCCGTGTTGCGGAGCCAGCGCCACGCCAACGCTCACGCCGACTTCGATCTTTTGTCCCGCGAACTCGTAGGGCTGGCCGATCACAGTGACGATTGCCTCGGCCACGGAGCGCGCTGCGCGCTCGTCATTCCCCGACAACAATATCACGAACTCGTCACCGCCAAGACGGGCGATCATGGTGGCGGCTGGGCACGTAACGTTCAGACGATGCGCTACCTCCTTTAGGACGGCGTCGCCCGCCGAATGCCCCAGCGTATCGTTGACTTCCTTGAAGCCGTCGAGGTCGAGCAGGAGCACGGTCGCGGCCGCCTCGGCGGCAAGGGTCTCGCCCAGCTGTTCCTGCCATGCTCCGCGGTTGGAGAGATCGGTCAGCGCGTCCAGTGAGGCGAGACGGAACAGCCGCTCCTCATTCTGGCGCCGCTCACTGACATCGCGGACAATCGCACCGACGCTGGTCGTATTGCCTTCCTGCCATGTCGAAAGCGAATATTCGGCAGGAAATTCGCTCCCGTCCTTGCGCAGCCCGGAAAGCTCGATCGTTGTGTCGGACAACTCCATCCGCTCGCCGCGCCCAAGCCTGCCGAGTTCAGCTTCGTAGATGCGCCGCCAGCTATCCGGCACGATGATCCCGGCGGAATGGTGCAGAATCTCGCTTGGGGTGTAACCGAAGAGTCGCTCGGCGGACCTGTTCCAGAAAGTGATCTCACCTTCGGCATTGGAACAGATGATGGCGTCGGGAGAGGTCGCGGCGATATTCTCGAAGCGCGCCTGACTGACGGTTCGCATATGCTCGAGCCGCCGCATCTCCATCCGGTCCATGACCAGGGCCGCCAGATCGGAAAGGTTCTTCCGGTCTTCCGCCGAGAAGATGGGACGAGGCTCGCTGTCGATGAGGCAGACCGTGCCGATCCTCTCACCGCTTGGCGTGATGAGCGGCTTGCCGGCGTAGAAACGAATGAACGGAAAGCCCAGGACGAGTGGATTAGCCGCAAAACGGGGGTCGCGGGTCGCGTCGGGCACAAAAAGGATATCGTCGCGCTTGATCGCGTGAGAGCAGAAGGAAACCTCGCGGCTCGTTTCGCAGACGTCCAATCCAACGCGCGCCTTGAAGAACTGTCGGTCCCGTCCGACCAACGAGATGAGGACCGTGGGCACGTCGAACAAGCGTGCTGCGAGCTCCACCAGACGATCGAAATCGTCTTCCGGGGGCGTGTCCATGAGCTGGTATTCTTCCAGCGCCCATAGACGAGTTTCCTCTTTGTCGGGAAGCACTGGTGAGAAGAAGTTCATTTCCCGACAATAACTGAAGAATGTTGATAATTCCCAAAGGCTTCTGCGCGCGTATCGACAACGCGGCGATCGACTAACGTACCAAATGGATCACTTTATAGGTCTTCATGCC
>SEFZ01000096.1 GCA_004173185.1 Sphingomonadales bacterium
CCCTGTTGCTCCCCACCCCCGCCCTTGCCGAAGCAGTCGCTGGGGAATGGCGCGCGGTGGGCGAGGATATCGATCCGCGCGCGATGCCGCTCACCGGCCTCGCCAATGCTGCGATCGACCGCATTGCAACCGACACGGCCACCTTCGCCGCCGGCCTCGCCGCGTATGGCGAGAGCGACTTGCTATATTACCGCGCCGAGCTTCCCGAGCCATTGGTCGAGCGTCAGAAAGCCGCATGGGATCCGCTGCTCGCATGGGCGCGCGGCCGCTATGATGTGCATTTCGAGACCGCCACCGGCGTGATGCACAAGGCCCAGCCCGCCGCGACGATCGCCCGCCTCGCCGAAGCGGTCGCGGCGCAGGACGCCTTCCACCTCGCCGGCCTTTCGCCCGTGGTGACAGTCAGCGGGTCGCTGGTCGCGGCTCTGGCTTTGCTCGAAGGCGCATCGGATGCCGAATCGGTGTGGAAAGCCACCCGGATCGACGAAGACTGGCAGGAAGAAATGTGGGGCGAAGACGATCTCGCCACCAGGACCCGCGACTCGCACCACGCCGACTTCATGGCCGGGGCGCGGTTCCTGTCGCTGCTCTAGGCTATTTGTTCAGCCCGCGGATGAACCCGATCAGCCCGGTCTGACGCGAGCGCTTGAGCCGCTCCGCCTTGAGCACCGTGTGCACCGATTCATAGGTCTGCTGGATGTCGTCATTGACCAGCACATAGTCATAGCCATCCCAGTGGCTCACTTCGGCGGTGGCGCGCTCCATGCGGGCGTCGATGATTTCCAACGCGTCGGTGGCCCGATTAACCAGCCGCTCGCGCAGGATCTTCAACGACGGCGGCAGGATGAACACGCGGACGACATCGCCGCCTGCAAGCTGGAACAGCTGCTGCGCACCCTGCCAGTCAATGTCGAACAGCACGTCGCGGCCCGAAGCGAGGATGTCGCTCACTTGGCTCTTGGGGGTGCCGTAGCGCTCGTTGAACACGTGCGCCCATTCAAGGAACTCGTGATTCGATACCATCTCGCGAAACTTTTCGAGATCGACGAAGTGATAGTCCTTGCCGTCGATTTCGCCCGGACGCGGCTTGCGCGTCGTGTACGACACCGACATTTCGAGCTGATCGTCCGCCGCCAGCAGCTTGCGCGCGATC
Source organism: Sphingomonadales bacterium (assembly GCA_004173185.1). Classification (GTDB taxonomy): domain Bacteria; phylum Pseudomonadota; class Alphaproteobacteria; order Sphingomonadales; family Sphingomonadaceae; genus Sphingomonas. The sequence continues at coordinate 1,154 of SEFZ01000096.1, forward strand.
GTCGATTTGCCGGCTCCCGAGGGTGAGGAGAGCACAAACAAAACGCCACGGCGGCGGAATTTGTGCGGATCGTGCTCGGGACCGTTGGGCATGGGCGCTAGTGGCGGAGGACTCGCCTTCCCGTCAAGTCAAAGGCGTCAAGTCGTAGGCTTGCCGAAACGCTTCTGCAGCTTTCGGGCGCCATACGCCGCCGCGCCCAGCACGATCACGGCAGGCACCACCCGGCGCGCAATGCCCCAGGCGGCAATCCCCGCAATCGCGCCAAGCGTGCCGCCCTCGCCGTCGCGCCGGTCGATCCTGTTGCCAATATATGCCGCGATTGCCTTACCGATCATGTGCCGCTCCGGAATATTGAGGTTTGAAAGCCAAGCGATTGAAGATGCGTGAGGTTCCCCTCCCCGCTCACGTACAGCTCATGGCGAAGCTCGCCTCTGGCGCGAACAGGGCAATGCCGCCCGGTTTCACCTGCGCGCGATGCTGCGCGAACGGGCCCGAGGTGAAGCGGATCTCGGCGCCCTCGCGAGTATATCCGCCCGAAGCTCCACGGCGGTCGGCATAGGCCGATCCACTGGTGAAAAGGATGTCGACAAAGCTGTAATTGAGCTGGGTGCCCGCGAGATAATAGCATTTGAGCGTCTTGCCGATCGGCAGAGCTGTGCCCGTCGCTGGCGGTGCGGTCGGGGCGGGCG
>SEFZ01000097.1 GCA_004173185.1 Sphingomonadales bacterium
GTCAGCAGATGATCGATGCTCAGCTTTGCGTGTACCGCCTCGTCCTCGGCGCCGACGGCGGCGTCATTGTCGCCGAGTTCGGCTTCGTCGCGCTGGCGGCGGAGCATGTCGATCCAGCGATAGCGCGCGATCGCCGCTAACCATGGCAGGAAAGCGCGCCCGCTGTCCCATGTCGCAAGCTTGCGGTGCATTGAAACAAGCGTTTCCTGCACCAGATCGTCGATATGGTGCGGCGCGATCCGGCGCGCGAAATAGCGGGTTAGCCATTTGCGGCTATCATTCAGCAGAGCGCGATAGGCCGCACGATCCCCCCGCTGCGATGCCGCCATCAGGCGCGCAAGCGAAGGTTCGTCGATGCTCATTTCGCTTATGTCCTAACGAAGCGTATTGGGAACCGGAATGGTCGCAGTGGCTGCAACGACGGTCCCGTCTTGACGCGGATGACGGTGTTTGATGACCTGTTCGCCGATATGGCCGCGAAGGTTACACGAAAACCGGGTCATGGCCGACGGACAATTATTTGGCAGGATGTCGCGGGTAGAATAGGTCCGTGGCGACTGTCGCTGCGCAAACGGAGATGATCGAGCATGAATATTCTACTGACCGGCGGCGCGGGATATATCGGCAGCCATGTTGCGGCGCCGCTCGTGTCGGCTGGCCATAATGTGGTGTGCTTCGACAATCTGTCGAACAGCGATCCATCCGTTATGGAACGGCTCGAAGCGATCACCGGGCACGCGGTTCCCCTTGTCACCGGCGATATCCGTGACGGCGAAGCCCTGCGTCAGGTCATCCGCGATCATGCGATAGAGGCGGTGATCCATTTCGCGGGCCTCAAGGCCGTCGGAGAATCAGTGACCGAGCCCATGAAATACTACGACAACAATGTCCGCGGTACATTGTCGCTGCTCGAGGCGATGGCCGATTGCGGCGCCAAAACCCTCGTCTTCTCGTCGAGCGCCACCGTTTACGGCGAGCCGCAATATCTGCCGCTCGACGAAAATCATCCGACGTCAGCGACCAATCCTTACGGCCGTACCAAGCTGATGATCGAAGAGATGCTGGCCGACGTCGCCGCCGCCGATTCCGAATGGCGGATCGCAATCCTGCGCTATTTCAATCCAGTCGGCGCGCACGACAGCGGGCTGATCGGCGAAAATCCGAACGGCATTCCGAACAATCTGATGCCTTTTGTCAGCCGCGTCGCGGCGGGGCGACTGAACGAGCTGGCGGTGTTCGGCAACGACTATGACACGGCCGATGGCACCGGGGTGCGCGACTACATTCATGTCGTCGATTTAGCCGACGGGCATGTTGCGGCGCTCGATGCGATCGGCGAGACCGACAAGCCGCTGTCGATATGGAATCTTGGTACCGGACAGGGCTATTCGGTCCTCGACATGGTCGATGCATTCCAGCGCGTGAATGGCGTGAGCATCCCCTATCGCGTCGCCCCGCGCCGCGACGGCGATGTCGCGAGCTGCTTTGCCAGCCCAGAGCGCGCCGCCCGTGAGCTGGGCTGGACGGCAACCCGCGACCTCGACGCGATGTGCTCATCGAGCTGGAATTTCGAGCGCACCCTCGCCGGACGCAACGCGGACTAGCCGAGCCAGCCTGCAGTCTGCACCAGCACCCACAGACCGATTACGAGGAACAGCGCTGCTGCGACCATGCGCACCTTGGCTAGGTCGACGCGCTTGAGCAGTTCGTGGCCGAGGAAAATCGCGGGGACGTTGGCGATCATCATGCCGAGGGTCGTGCCCGCCGTCACCAAAAGGACATTATGATATTGCGCGCCGAGCGC
>SEFZ01000042.1 GCA_004173185.1 Sphingomonadales bacterium
GAAAGAAGGATAATGACGGGTTAACGGGCCGGCGGGATAAGCCGGCCCGCAATCGGGATCAGCCCTGGCGACGGCCCAGCAGGCGGAGGCGGAGGGCATTGAGCTTGATGAAGCCGGCGGCGTCGCGCTGGTCATAGGCGCCCTGATCGTCTTCGAAGGTGACGACCTTCTCGCTGTAGAGCGAGTAAGGCGACTTGCGGCCGGTGACGATCACGCTGCCCTTGTAGAGCTTGAGGCGGACGGTGCCCGTCACCTTCTCCTGGCTGTGATCGATCGCTGCCTGGAGCATCTCGCGCTCGGGGCTGAACCAGAAGCCGTTATAGAGCAATTCGGCATAACGCGGCGCCAGCTCGTCCTTCAGATGCGCGGCGCCGCGATCGAGGGTGATCTGCTCGATGCCGCGATGCGCGAGGTGATAGATGGTGCCGCCCGGCGTTTCATACATGCCGCGCGACTTCATGCCGACGAAGCGGTTTTCGACGAGATCGAGACGGCCGATGCCATGCTTGCGGCCCAGCTCGTTGAGCGCCGCCAGCAGAGTAGCGGGCGACATCGCCTCGCCATTGATCGCGACGCCGTCGCCGCGCTCGAAATCGATCGTGATGACTTCGGGGGTATCCGGCGCGTCTTCCGGGTTCACGGTGCGCGAATAGACGTAATCGGGGACTTCCTGCCACGGATCCTCGAGCACCTTGCCCTCGGAGGAGGTGTGCAGAAGGTTGGCGTCGGTCGAGAACGGCGATTCGCCACGCTTGTCCTTGGCGATCGGGATCTGGTGCTTCTCGGCGAACTCGATCAGCCGCTCGCGGCTGGTGAGGTCCCATTCGCGCCACGGGGCGATGACCTTGATATCCGGGTTGAGCGCATAATAGCCGAGCTCGAAGCGGACCTGATCATTGCCCTTGCCGGTCGCGCCATGGCTGACGGCATCGGCGTTTACGAGCTTGGCGATTTCGATCTGGCGCTTGGCGATCAGCGGCCGGGCGATCGACGTGCCGAGCAGATACAGCCCCTCATATAGCGCGTTCGAACGCATCATCGGGAAGACGAAATCGCGGACGAACTCTTCGCGGAGATCGTCGATGAAGATGTGCTCGGGCTTTACGCCGGCCATCTGCGCCTTGCCGCGCACCGGCTCGAGTTCCTCGCCCTGGCCGAGGTCTGCCGTGAAGGTCACGACCTCGCACTTATACTCCTGCTGGAGCCATTTCAGGATCACGCTGGTGTCCAGACCGCCGGAATAAGCGAGAACGACGCGGTTGATCTGATCGGACATGAAACGACTCCGGGGGGGTGCAGGGAACCGGCGCGCTCTAGGGTCCGCGCGCCTCTCGTGCAAGCAAGCTGCTTGACGGAGACGGCTGCACGCATGCACATATTGGCAGATGCGGGAGAGCGACGATGCGGTTTGGCGGAATCTTGTTTGCGATCACCTTGCTGGCGGCGACCGGCACTGCGGCGGCATTGCAGCGATCGGGATCGATGCCCGATGCCACGAAACAATATTTCAAGCGGATGAACTGCCACGGCGTGTACGACATGCTCGTCGAGCAACACCACTCGGGCAATCGCCTGTCAGACGCCGATGACGCCTGGGTGACGATCTATGAGGGCAATGCGGGCACCGGCAAGCCATGCCCGGCGCCGCCGGAAGCGCTGGCGAAGCGCGCGGCCGAGCGCACGGTCATTACCGCGCAGGGTCTCGACAAGGTGGCCGATTACGCGACCAAGGATGATCCGGTCGCCTTGTACGAGATCGCCTTCACCGCGCTGACGGGCAATACCAAGGATCTGACGCCGCAACAGGGCCTGGGCCTGCTAATAAAATCCGCGAAGCTGGGCGATGCGACTGCCGCCTTCCAGCTCTCGCAGCAATATTTCAACGGGCTGGCCGGCAAGCAGGATTATGCCGGCGGGATACCCTGGCTGATCAAGGCCGCCGATGCCGGGCATGTCGATGCGCAGTCACAGGCCGGCGCGGTCTATGCCAACGGCATCGGCACCAAAAAGGATCTCGCCAAGGCATTCGGCTATTTCAAGCGCGCCGCCGAACAGGGCCATGTCTTCAGCACCTATCTCGCCGCGCAGATGGCGAACGAAGGCGTCGGCACCAAGAAGGATCCGGCGCTCGCCTATCGCCTCGGCCGCAATCTGGCGGATCAGGGCGAAGTGGCCGGCGCGATCTTCGCCGCCAGCGCGCTGATGAAGATGAAGGACTATAAGACGCATGGCGACGAGGTGCTGTACTGGATGGACTTGGCTTCGCGCGATGGCGATGCCCAGATCAAGGAGACCATCGGCAAGCTGCGTCCACAGGTCGTGTCATTCTATGAGCGGGCAACCGCGCCGCCGCCGGCTTATACCCCGCCGGCGCGCAAGGTCTGCCCGATGAAGACCGTTTGCCTTCAAAACCATTATACCGGCATCCAGCAGTGCACGACCAACAAGGATTATTGGAGCGACTGCGATGGCTGAGCATTGGCTGCCCTGTGGCTGAACTGAAGACCAGGGCCACGCCGATCGCCGCCGCGGACTTCATCGCCGCGGTGGCCGATCCGGTGCGCCGCGCCGATGCCGAAATGATCTCGGCGATGATGGCAAGGCTGACGGGCGAACCCGCGACGATGTGGGGACCGTCGATCGTGGGCTTTGGCCGCTATGCCTATACGTATGACAGCGGCCGTTCGGGCGAGATGTGCCGCATCGGCTTTTCGCCGCGCAAGGCCGAGCTGGTGCTGTACGTGCTGAACGGCGTGGAGGATCAGAGCGCGACGCTGGACCGGCTGGGCAAGCACAAGAGCGGCAAGGGCTGCCTGTATATCAAGAAGCTGGCCGACGTGGATCTGACGGTGGTCGAGGAACTGGTGGCGGACAAGATCGCGCGGATGGATGCCCAATATCCGCGCTAATGAACAAGGCTAGATGCCGGCATACCATTCATAGCCGTTGCTATCTTCCCAGAAGCCGCCCTTGCCCCGGCCGATCCCGGCAAGCGACGCGACGGCTTCGACGCGCATGACATATTTGGCGTGCTTGTAACCGAGCTGGCGCTCGACCCGCAGCCGGACGGGCGCGCCATGGCCGATCTCGAGATACCGATCGTTCATCGCCCAGGCCATGATCGTCTGGGGATGGAAGGCGTCGACCAGATCGATCGATTCATAATAAGGCGAGGACCCGAAGCGATCGGCGCAGTGGAAGACGATATAGCGCGCATCGTCGCGCAGACCCGCCAGTTGCAGGATCGTCTCCAGCCGTGGCCCCTGCCATTTGCCGATCGCGCTCCAGCCCTCGACGCAATCGTGACGGGTGATCTGCGCGCGCTGGGGCATCGACTGGAGCTGGGCGAGGCTGAGGCTCAGCGGGCGGGCGACGAGGCCATCGACCTGCAACCGCCAATCCACGAAGCGGTTCGCGGCGAGCGCGGCATATTCGGGGGTGTTGGGATTGGCATTGCCGTTGACCCGGAAGCGCGGGCTCATCTGATCGGGGCGATATTGCTTGGCGAGCGCTCCGCGCCCGACGATCGAGCGCTGGAGGAAATGATGGGCCTGGTCGGCGCTTAGCAGCACCGGATCGTTGGTGAAGGAATCGCAGCCGGCGAGCATCACCGCGCCGGTGCCGAGGATCACATTGCGCCGCGTGACGATCATTGCTCGGGCACCTTCCACCAGCCGGTAATCATCGAGCGGATTTCGTTGATCGTGCCGGCGAGGAAAACCAATGCGAGATGCACGACGATAAAGCCGCTGATCAGCGCCATGGCGATGAAGTGGATCGAGCGCGCCGATTGCCGCCCGCCGAACAGATCGACCAACCAGGGCCACATGCCCGGAGCCATCGCCAGCCCGGTAAGGATCAGCAGCGGCAGCAGCACGAAGAGAACCCCGGCATAGCTGATCTTCTGGAAGATATTGTACGCGCGGGGGTTCTTCGGATCGTGGAAACGCAGTTCGAGATGCGCCTTGGCATCGTCGAGCAGATGCCCGGGTGCCAGCTCATCGGTGCGGATGCGCAGGTCGCGCTGGATATGGCGGTTCACCAGGCTCCAGATCAGATAGACGAGCAGCCCGAAGCTCAGCACCAGCGCGAAGAACAGATGCCAGTGCCGCGCACCTGCGAGGCTGTAGGTCGAGGGGATCGTCATCCAGCCCGGCCAGCGCGGCAATTCGAGCCAGGCATAATCGTAATTCGCGCCGTAATGCCCCCAATAGAGCCGGGGATGCGCGTTGAAGATCATCAGCCCGGAGCCGATCATCACGAACACCGCCAGCGCATTGAGCCAATGCCAGATGCGCGTGATCAGCCGATGGCGATAGACCTGCATGGAAGTATCCTTAGCGCATCATCCGTACGCACGCACGAAGAAGACGAGGGTCGTGACTCCAGTGATGATCAGCGTCCACACACGGACCAGCCAGTGCGGGAGTTTCTTGCCCAGCCCCGCGCCAAGCCAGCCGCCAATGATGCCGCCCGCGAGCATCGGCAGGCATGCCCACCACTTCACCAGCCCGGTAGCGATGAAGACGCAGGCCGCGGCAAGGTTCGCCACCGCCAGCATCAGCGTGCGGATCGCAAACAAGGACCGCGGATGCGCGCCCGCGAGCAGGCCATAGACCGCGGTGGTAATCAGCCCGACGCCGCCGCCGAAATAGCCGCCATAGATGCCGAGCATGCCCTGCACGGTCATCAGCGTGGGCCGACCGATCGTGACGCGGGCATGCAGCCAGTCCGACGCGCTTTTGCCGAACACCATCACCGTGAAGGCGAAGAGCAATAGCCAGGGGATGATCAGGTCGAACGCCCGACTCGGCGTGATCGCGAGCAGCACGCTGCCGATCAGCCCGCCCGCGAAGGTGATCATCGCGAGGGTTTTGATCGACAGCCCGCCGATGGGGCCGAGTTCGTCGCGATAGGCAAAGGCGCTGGCCCCTGCCCCGGGAAGCAGCGCGACATTGGAGGTGGCATTGGCGACGTTCGAGGGCAGGCCCAATGCGATCAGCGCGGGGAGCGTCGCGAAGGTGCCGCCACCGGCCAGCGCATTCATCGCGCCGCCGAGAATGCCGGCGGCGAAGGCCAATGCGAGAAGGGGCAGTTCGATCATCCCCGCCCCCTAGCCGAAAGTCAGCCCAGAGCCGCCTGTTTCTCTTCCTCCTGCCGATCCAGTTCGGCGCGGGACTTCTTTTCCGATGCGGTCTTGAGCTGCCCACAAGCGGCATCGATGTCGCGGCCGCGCGGCGTGCGGGCGGGCGCGGAGATGCCTGCGCCGAACACGATTTCCTGGAACGAACGAATCCGCTCCGGGGTCGAGCATTCATAGGGCGCGCCGGGCCAGGGGTTGAACGGAATCAAATTCACCTTGGCGGGCAGATCGTAGAATTTGATCAGGCGCACCAGTTCGCGGGCGTCCTCGTCGCTGTCATTCTTGTCCTTGAGCATCACATACTCAAAGGTGATCCGCCGGGCATTGTTGGCGCCGGGATAATCGGCACAGGCCTGAAGCAGTTCCTCGATTCCGTATTTGCGATTGAGCGGCACGATCTCGTCGCGCACTTCCTTGGTGACGGCATGGAGCGAGACGGCGAGGTTCACCCCGATCTCCTCGCCCGCGCGCGCCATCATCGGGACGACGCCCGAGGTGGAGAGCGTGATGCGACGCTTCGACAGCGCGAGGCCGTCTCCGTCCATCACCAGCTTGAGCGAATCGCGGACATGATCGAAATTATAGAGCGGCTCACCCATCCCCATCATGACGATGTTGGTGAGCATGCGGCCCTCGGGCTGGCTCGGCCATTCGCCCAGCGCATCGCGGGCGAGCATGACCTGACCGACGATCTCGGAGGGCTCAAGGTTGCGCACCAGCCGCATCGTGCCGGTGTGGCAGAAGCGGCAGTTCAAGGTGCAGCCGACCTGTGAGGACACACAAAGCGTGCCGCGATCCGCATCGGGGATGAAGACCATCTCGTAATCCTGCCCATCGGGCGAGCGGAGCAGCCATTTGCGCGTGCCATCGGTGGAGACCTGCGCCTCGATCACCTGCGGTCGGCTGATCACGAAGCGATTGGCGAGCCAGGGCTGCATCGTCTTCGAAATATCGGTCATCAGCGCGAAATCGGTGACGCCGCGATTGTAAATCCAGTGAAACAGCTGCTTGGCGCGCAGTTTCGCCTGTTTCGGCTCAAGCTGCGACGTCTCCAGCGCCATGCGCAATTCGATCTTGGACAGGCCAAGCAAGTCGATACGGCCATCGGGCCGCTGTAAGCGGGCGCGCGGAACGGGCACAGGATCGATGTGCCCGGGAATGGGCATCGAGAACGTCTCAACTTGCTGCATGCACGAGCATATAGCCGATCTGGCGCGGTTTTTCCACTCCGCTTTCGTCGCGAGGGTTGCGGCGTTGGTCGCGCCGCCGTTGCGGCTTCCGGCCGATTTTCCATCGTGCGCGCGGAATATGGCATGGAGGCGTGGATGCGTTTGATCTGGTTGGCGGCGACACTGGCAGCGGCGGCATGGGCCAGCGCACCGGCCATCGCGCAAAACAACGGCCAGAACACCGGGCAAAACGCTGATCGGAACGCTGATCAAAACACCGGCCAGAACCTCGGCCAAACCCCGCACACCGCGCCCCTTGCCACGCTCAAGCTGGCTCCATGGCGCACGCGCTGGGTGATGGAGGCCGAAATCGCCGGAAAAACCCGGCGCTATCTGTTCGATACCGGCGCGGGGCTCAGCCTCGCTTCGTTCGAAACCGTGAAAGCGGCGGGGTGCACGCCCTGGGGACGGATGACCGGCTTCCGGATGATGGGCGACCGCTCGGATGGTGCGAAATGCGAGGGCGTGACCGTCGGCATCAGCGGGATTTCGCGCACGCCCGCCGTGTTTGGGTTGATCGACATGGGCAAGCTCAACCCCAAGGACGCGGAACTGGACGGGGTTTTCGGGCTCAACCTGTTCGAGAACGATACGATCACGATCGATTTCGCCGCGGGCATCCTGACGGTGGAATCGGAGCGAAGCCGCGCCGCGCGGATCGCCGGCATGCAGCCCTTGCCGATCCGCCTGAAGCGCGAAGTGGACGGGCTGGCGCTGGCCGCCATCGTCGCGGTTCCGGTCAAAGAGGGAACGCTGTGGATGGAGATGGATTCGGGCAATGGCGGCACCATCCTGGTATCCAAGCCGGTTGCCGCGATGGTGGGCATGGACCCGGCGGCCGAGGGCAAGCAGCGCGCCGATTTCGCAGTCGCGGGCGATATTCGCGCGACCAGCGACGATGCCTTTTCGCCGGACATGATCATTGACGGCAATCTCGGCATGCCGTTCCTGCGCAATTGGGTGGTGACGCTCGACCTGAAACAGGGCCTCGCCTGGCTGGGCAAGCCGCCCGTTCCGCCCGCGCCCGCACAACCATTGCCGCCGCAATAATCAGCGCTGCGTCAGCGCCCGGCGCATCCCAGCACCGCCGCATCGATCGCCGTCGCCGCGCCTTTCAGCGCATAGGTATCGGCAAAGGGCGAACCGTTGGCTGAGACGGTCTCGACGCTCATCGAACGGCCTGAGCGGATCGCGGCGACCACCGCCTGATCGGTGCGGGCATCGGACGCCCAGGCATCGGCATCGCCCGCTTTCAACTCGAAGCGGCGTTCACCGATCGACAGGGTGACGCGGGCATTGGCAGCGCGGGTGCGGCTCAGGCGAATATGAAGCTGATTGCGCACGCCGTCCTTCGGCCATGTCGCGATGCTGGCGAAGGGCTGCGATTCGGAATGCTTCTCCACCGGCTTGGCAATGGCGTAGCAGCGCAAGGGCGAGGCATCGCGAAATGCGCCCCAGCCATCATAAGTGCCGAGCGCATCCCGGGCGAACAACAAAGCGAGCGCCAGCGCGATCATGCCGGTGCCGCGCCGCGCCCGGAGCCGGTGTGCACCACGGTCTCGACGCCCTTCTCGATCATCACCACCGAACCCTGGGGCAGATCGCGCGCCATCGGCGAATCAAATTGCGGCATCACGTCGCTGCCCGTCATCACCCCGCGCAGCACCCGCGACGACATGCCGTGCATAATGACGAGCCGATCGCCCGGATCTTCATCGGTGTCATCGAGCCATGAGGATACGCGCACCGCGATCTGATCATACCATTCGCCGCCGGGCGGCGGGCGCGTGTACAGGCCGTTTTCGAGATCGAGGAACCCGTGCGCCTCGCTCGCCAGATCGGCATAATAGCGGCCGCTCCACTCGCCCATGCCGATCTCGACCAAGCGATCGTCGTGTTTGGCCTGATGCCAGTCGAGTTCAAGATGCTCGGCGATCACCGCCAGCGTCTGTAGCGCGCGCCCCGCGCTCGACGACCACATCGTCAGCTTTGGTTTGGCCCCGAGAATCACTCGAAGCGCCGCGCCCATCGCATCGGCCTGGGCAAAACCGGCGCGCGTTAGCGGCGTATGCGGGTGATGCCCCTGCATTCTTCGCGCGAAATTGAACACGGTCTCGCCGTGGCGCGCGATAAAATCACGCCCTTTTCGCCCAGAGGGATCGTGTTTCGGGGGTGCGGGCTTGGAATCCATCGCTGCTGTTTCAAGCCCCTGTGGCCGGAAAGCAACGCCTTATCTCGTTGTCTGAGGTTCATGAAACATCGGTCCAATCGTGCCTATTTAGACAACGACCCGCGCAGTTTGGCGGGCCGAAGTAGAGTACCCAAGGAGTTAGTTATGCGTACGAAGTTTATCGCTGCCGCCCTCATCGCATCGTCGGCACTCGCCGCCCCCGCATTCGCACAGGACGCCGCGCCGTTCACCGGCCCGCGCGCCGAAGCGATCGTTGGTTGGGACCGCGTTGAAGATGGCAGCACCGCCAATGCAGACCGCGCAGATGGCGTCGTCTATGGCGGCCAGATCGGCTATGATTTCCAGGCCGGCAGCGCAGTTCTCGGTGTCGAGGGCGAAGTCACTGGCTCGAGCACGCGCCAGACCGTTCACAACGTGATCACCCCCGGTGACCGCTACCGCGTTCGCGCCGGTCGCGATCTCTATGCAGGCGTCCGCGTCGGCTTCACCGTTGGCGAAAACGCGCTGGTCTATGCCAAGGGCGGTTACACCAACGCCGGCATCGACACGAGCTATCGCACCCCCACCACGACCTTCCGTGCTGACGAGAATGTCGACGGCTGGCGTCTGGGCGCAGGCACCGAGGTCAAGCTGACCGACAAGCTCTATGCCAAGGCAGAGTATCGCTATTCGAAGTATGACAGCGATTCGGCCGGCATCAATGCCAAGCGCCATCAGGTCATTGGCGGCGTGGGCATGCGCTTCTGAGCGCCAAACGCCTAAAAACAGCGTGATTTAGCTGTTAACAGAAGGGTCGGGGCGCTTGCTCCGGCCCTTTTTGCCGTTAAGGTTACACCCCAAATCTAGGCCCAGCTTAGCTGGATTCGGGCAGGTCAGCCCCGGGGGTTTCAAAATGAAGGCGACGATCGAACGCGCAACTCTGTTGAGGGGCCTCAGCCACGTCCAATCCGTGGTCGAGCGGCGCAATACGATCCCGATTCTGTCCAACGTGCTGATCGAAGCGCAGGCTTCGGGCGCGCTGCGGCTGATGGCGACCGATCTCGATCTGCAGATCGACGAGACGATTGCAGCGGCAGTGGACCAGCCGGGCGCGACCACGATTTCGGCGCACACTTTGTTCGACATCGTTCGCAAGCTGCCCGAAGGCTCGCAGGTCGAACTGAGCGCAGCCGAGGGCCGCATCACGGTCAATGCCGGCCGCGCCAAGTTCACGCTGGCGACGCTGCCGCGCGACGATTTCCCGATGATCGCCGAGGGCGAACTGCCAACGGTTTTCGAACTGCCCGCCGAGACGCTCAAGCAGATCATCGACAAGACGCGCTTCGCGATCTCGACCGAAGAGACGCGTTATTATCTCAACGGCATTTTCCTGCACGTAGCGGACGAAGCGACTCCGATGCTGCGCGCCGCCGCAACCGATGGCCACCGCCTCGCGCGCGTCACGGTCGCGCGCCCCGATGGCGCGGAGAAGATGCCCGACGTGATCATCCCGCGTAAGTGCGTCGCCGAACTGCGCAAGCTGCTCGACGAAGTCGATGGTTCGGTGGGCGTGTCGCTTTCCAACTCGAAGATCCGCTTCGACATGGGCCAGGCGATCCTGACCTCGAAGCTGATCGACGGCACCTTCCCCGATTATTCGCGCGTCATCCCGACCGGCAATGACAAGATCCTCAAGATCGATCCGAAGAGCCTGATGGAAGGCGTCGACCGCGTCTCGACCATCGCCACCGAAAAGACCCGCGCGGTCAAGATGGCGCTCGATCGCGACAAGGTGATCCTCTCGGTCACCAGCCCGGAAAACGGCGCGGCTGCCGAAGAAGTGCCGGGCGAATATGTCGCCGCGGGCTTCGAGATCGGCTTCAACAGCCGCTATCTGATGGACATTCTCGCGCAGATCGAAGGCGATCTGGTCGAAGTCCATCTGGCCGACGCCGCAGCACCGACGCTGATCCGCGAGAATGATGCCTCGCCGGCGCTGTACGTGCTGATGCCGATGCGGGTGTGATTTTCAGCCCCTCTTGCTTTCGCGGGAGAGGCTGAAGAAACCTCACTATTGACATTAGTGTAAGTAGCGACTACCTGAGTCGCATGGCTACCCAACCTGCACCCGCACCGTTCAATCCCGGCATTCCGATGAAGCGCGAATGGGGCACTGCCCTTGGCGCGCTCCGGCGGTTGCTCGCCAATGGCGACGATACCGAGCAGGTCTTCAAGATCATGCGCGCGCTGAACGGCGATGTGACGCAGCGCAATTATCGCAAGCTGCTGACCAGCCCGAATGGCGGCGCGATCGCTTACAAGCGCGTCGAACTGGCCGAGCGGCTGACCGATCGCGCATGGATCGACAGCTTTGCCGAAGGCACCGTGGGTGCCGCCTATCGCAGCTTCCTCGACAGCACCGGCTTCTCCGCCGATGGGCTGGTCGAAGTCAGCATGGGTGAATTCGGCGATGCCCAGGCCGAGCATCCTTACACCTGGATGGGCCGCCGCGAGCGCGACATCCACGATCTGTGGCACGTCATCACCGGCTATCAGGCCGATGAGCATCTCGGCGAAGCATGTCTCGTCGCCTTTTCCTATGCGCAGACCGGCGGTTTGGGCTGGGGCTTTATCGGCGGGGGCGCGGCGCTCAAGAGCCTGCGGGTCACCGGCAAGACCGATTTCTTCAAGGCAGTGATCGAAGGCTATCGTCGCGGCAAGCAGGCCAGCTGGCTGCACGGCGAGGATTATGAGACGCTGCTCAACGAGCCGCTCGATCAGGCCCGCCGCCGCTTGAACATCGTCGAGCCGGTCAAATATCAGATCGCGCAGGCGAGCCTGAAAGCCGCGGGGCTCAAGGGCATCTGACGCTTCACGGGAGCGGCTGGACCTCCATATTGGGGCCTGACCCCATCGTCGCAGCGAATTCGGCTGCGCTGATTACCGGTGCGGGCAAATCGAATCGCGCGGCAGCAATGTCGGCGGTATCGATGGATTGTAGCTCGATCTTGGCGACCCGGAGCGGCGCACCCTTGGCCGCCAGCTCGACGGCCTTTGGATAAAAGCCGCTCGCCTCAGGGACGATCATCGCGACGAACGGCTGAAGCGTTCCCATCATTCGGCGGAGCAGCGTTCCGATCGGCGCCAGGGTCGGATCGGCACTCATCACGACTTCCAGCATTTCACCGGGCCGACCATCATTCTCCTTTTCCGGCCCGAAGCTCCATATGACGCCGACACGCCCCGCAACGGTCGCCTCGCCTTTCGCGATCAGGAGGAAATTGGCGCGCTCTATGGCAGGGTTCGCCGTTCCCGCCGACGCCTTGTTGGCGCCACCCATCAGCTCGATCAATTCGGCAAGTTCGACAACGCGGGTTTCGCCATCTGCCCCGATCATCACCGCGTAATCCGTACCATCACGGCGGATAAGGCCGAACTGGCCGTCGATGCCGACCCGCGCATTGCCATTATCGTCGATCTCGACGAGCAGCACGTCCTTGCCCGTCGAATAGCGCGCGGTGACATCGGCGAGTGCTGGCATCGGCAGCAGCGCGAGGATTGCAACGAACAGTTTCAGACGCATGGTCATTCCTTCGGCGGTTGGCGGAGCCGGGTTCGGAGCGCATCGCGGCTGAGCAGCGGCTCCGGTACGGCAAACATTTCGGCGGGGATTGGCCCCTTGTAGAATCGCTCGAGTTTCAGGATCTGGTTGAAGCGCAGCACCGCGCCCTTTTCGAACAATTCGATCATCGCTTTCTCGAAATTGCCGGGGCCGCCCAGATCGGCGCTGTTGCGGAGCACCGCGAAGCGCGTCTGCATCGCCAGCGCGCGGCCCAGCGGGGCGAGTGCGGGATCGCTGCTGACCACGGCTTCGAACGAGGCCAAGGAGGGCACTTCGCGCGGATGGCCTTTCCACACCGCGCCTTTGATGCCCGCGACAGTCTCCGAGCCATCTTCGGTCAGCGCATATTCGGGCTGGACGCGCGGCGCCCCGAGGCTGGCCGGCTGGTCCTCCCCAAACACTGCGAGCGCATCGTCGATCTTCGCGCTGAAACTGCCGCCCGCATCATGCAGGACGACATATTCCGCCTCGCCTTTTCGCAGGAAGACCGTGTCGCCCGCCGCTACGCGCGAATCGCCATTGGCAGCGCTCATCGCGATCAAGTCGGGCAGGCCCTCGCGGGCATAATGCGCAGTCACGTCCTCGGGCTTGGCTGGCGAGCAGGCCGAGAGCAGCAGCAATGCTACGAGGAAGATGCGGTTCACGGCAGCGATCATCCGCGAAGCGCTGTCCGGCGGCAATAGCCTGCGCTAGGGATGCCCATAATGGCCGTTACCCGCCTCGTCCTGACCGATTTCCGCAACCATGCAGATGCTGTGCTCGTGCCGGGTGCAGGCTTTGTCGTGCTGACCGGCGAGAATGGCGCGGGCAAGACCAATATCCTCGAGGCCGTATCGCTGCTCGCGCCGGGCCGGGGCCTGAGGCGCGCAGCGCTCGCCGAAATGCCGCGACAGGGCGGTAATGGCGGCTTTGGCGTGGCGGCGGAATTGGGCGCAGGCGTTGCGATCGGCACCGGCACCCAGCCGACTGCGCCCGAGCGGCGGCTGGTCCGCGTCAACGGCGCAGCGGCATCCGCGACTGCGCTTGCCGAATGGCTGACGGTCTTGTGGCTTACCCCCGCGATGGATCGATTATTTGTCGAAGGACCGGGCGAGCGCCGCCGATTCCTCGATCGGCTCACCCTCGCGCTCGCCCCCGGCCACGCGCATCATTCGGCGCGGTACGAAGCCGCGATGCGCCAGCGCAACCGGCTGCTGGCCGCCGACGAACCCGCCGATCCCGATTGGCTCGCCGCATTGGAAGCGCGCATGGCAGAGCATGGCGCTGCGATCGACGCGGCCCGGCGCGAAGCCGTCACGCTGCTGGGCGAGCGGCTGGCCGATCAGCCCGAAACCATCTTCGCCCGCGCAGCCCTCGCGCTCGAAGGGTGGCAGGGCGACGCACCGCAGCTCGCCCGCGAACTCGCCGAAGGCCGCCGCCGCGATGCCGCCGCCGGGCGGGCGCTGGCCGGACCGCACCGCGCCGACCTGATCGTCACGCATTGCGCCAAGAATCAGCCCGCGCATCTCTGCTCTACGGGCGAGCAAAAGGCGCTGCTGCTCGGCCTCGTCCTCGCCCATGCCGAACTTGTCGCCGAGCGTACCGCACGCACGCCAATCCTGCTTCTGGACGAAGTCGCGGCCCATCTCGATCCGGGCCGTCGCGCCGCGCTTTTCGAGCGGCTGACGGGCACAGGACAGGTCTGGATGACGGGCACCGAGCCCGAATTGTTCGACGCAGTTCCGGCTGCGGCGACGCGATACCGGGTGGCGGACGGGGCAATCGTCTGAACACCCCATTTTGCTTCCGTTTCGTGACTCCGATGCCTATATGCTCGGCATGGCAAATACCGACGACACGACCCCCGAAAACGTCCCCAACGCGAACGCTTATGGCGCAGACAGCATCAAGGTCCTGAAGGGCCTCGACGCGGTCCGCAAACGCCCCGGCATGTATATCGGCGATACCGACGATGGTTCGGGCCTCCACCACATGGTGTTCGAGGTTTCGGATAACGCAATCGACGAGGCTCTGGCCGGGCATTGCGACAAGATCATCATCCAGCTGAACGCCGATGGTTCGGTCAGTTGCTCCGCTCAAGGTTTTGGGGCCGGCGCCTGAAGGCAAGAAGGGCACCCGCGTGACCTTCCTCGCCTCGCCCGCCACCTTCAAGATCACCGAATTCGATTTCGAGAAGCTCGAGCATCGCTATCGCGAGCTGGCATTCCTCAACTCGGGCGTGCGCCTGTTCCTGCGCGATGCGCGGCATGAGGAAGTCAAAGAGGTCGAGCTTTATTATGAGGGCGGCATCGCTGCGTTCGTGCGGTATCTCGATCGCAACAAGGTTGCGCTGATGCCCGATCCCGTCGCGATCGCCGGCACCCGCGACGACGTTACCGTCGACGTCGCGCTGGAGTGGAACGACTCATATTATGAGAACGTCCTGTGCTTCACCAACAACATCCCGCAGCGCGATGGCGGCACGCATCTGGCCGCGTTCCGCGCGGCACTGACCCGCACGCTGAACAATTATGCCGACAAATCGGGCATGCTGAAGAAGGAAAAGGTCTCGCTAACCGGCGATGACATGCGCGAGGGTCTCACGGCCATCGTCTCGGTCAAGCTGCCCGATCCCAAGTTCAGCTCGCAGACCAAGGACAAGCTCGTCTCGTCCGAAGTGCGCCAGCCGCTCGAATCGCTGATGGCAGACAAGCTTGCCGAATGGCTCGAGGAAAACCCCGCGACGGCCAAGCAGATCATCCAGAAGGTGATCGACGCCGCCGCTGCACGCGAAGCCGCCAAAAAGGCGCGCGAGCTGACCCGGCGCAAGGGCGTGCTGGATATCGCCAGCCTGCCCGGCAAGCTCGCCGATTGCCAGGAGCGCGATCCCGCCAAATCCGAACTGTTTTTCGTCGAGGGTGATTCGGCAGGCGGATCGGCCAAGCAGGGCCGCGACCGCCATTTCCAGGCGATCCTTCCGCTGCGCGGCAAGATCCTCAACGTCGAGCGCGCCCGCTTCGACCGGATGCTCGCCAGCCGCGAAATCGGCACGATCATCACCGCGCTGGGCACCGGCATTCGCGACGATTTCAACATCGAGAAGCTGCGCTACCACAAGATCGTCATCATGACCGACGCTGACGTCGACGGCGCGCATATCCGCACGCTGCTGCTGACCTTCTTCTATCGCCAGATGCCCGAGATCATCACCGGCGGCTATCTCTACATCGCCCAGCCGCCGCTCTACAAAGCGACCAAGGGCCGTTCAGAAGTTTACCTCAAGGACGATAGCGCGCTCGATCAATATCTGGTCGATGCGGGCGTTGGCGGCACCACGCTCGATACGCAGGGCCAGCAGCGCAGCGGCGAGGATCTGCGGACGCTCGTCGAGCATGCCCGCCGCACGCGCACGCTGATGCGCTATGTGCCGCGGCGCTATTCGCCCGACATCATCGAAGTGCTGGCGCTGGGCGGCGGGCTCGATCCCAATGCCAGCCGCGACCAGCGCGGCGAGAGCCTGAAGACCACGGTCAATCGCCTCGATGCGGCCGATCCCGAGGCACGCTGGTCGGCGCGGATCACCGAAGATGGCGGCTATCATTTCGAGCGTTGGTGGCGCGGCGTGACCGATCATCACATCGTCGAGGCGGCGTTCCTCGTCTCCGCCGAAGCGCGCAAGCTCCATGCCCTCGCGGACGAGCAGGCGCCTGCCTATCTGCTGCCGTCCAAGCTGGTCTCGAACAAAGCGAGCGCCGCAGTGGAAGCCGAGGCCCCCGCCCCGATCGAGGGTGCAGAGGAAACGGACGAGCCCGTAGCCGCCGTCGCCAAGGGCGAGACCCTGGTTTCGCGCCCGAGCCAGTTGCTCGACGCGATCCTCGCGTTCGGTCGCAAGGGCCTCGCGATCCAGCGCTACAAGGGTCTTGGCGAGATGAACGCCGAGCAGCTCTGGGAAACCACGCTCGATCCGACCAACCGCTCGATGCTGGTGGTGCAGGTCGATCAGGCGGATGTTGCGGACGAGATTTTCACGCGCCTGATGGGCGACGTGGTCGAGCCGCGCCGTGAATTCATCCAGGAGAACGCGCTAAGCGTGGCCAATCTGGACGTTTAGCAAGTAGTACGCCGCCCCCGCGCATAATATGAATGCGCGCGGGGGACGGCATGGCCAAGAAAATCGACGACACCCGCATGTCATGGACAGCGACGCTGCTGGCGTTGCCGTCGATCGGGGTGTTCTTTTTCGCCGATATGCTGGGCTATGGCCTTGCCTGGCAGGGCGCTGCGCCTGACTTTGCCAAGTTGACGCCGGCCGCAATACGGCTCGATGCGTCCGGCAGATTGTTGATCATCGCTGCGGCCTTGCTCGGTTTCGGCATCTTCTATCTGATCGTGCTGCGATTCCTCGCCGATCTTCGCGACGAGTTCGGCCCGAAAACGCGGCGCTGGCTGCTGGGCTGGTACACAGGCGGGGTGCTGCTCGGCGGCCTTTGGGTGTGGTTCGGCTGGATGCAAATTCCCGTGCAGGACCAATTGGGCAAGGGATTCCTGCGGGACGCGCTCGCCCAGTTCGGCGCGGCAAGCGGTGCGGCACCCGGCACGCTTCTCGATAATTTCCTGCTGCTTTGGATCGGCAATCGATTCGCGCTCATGCTCGCCGCAGGTATCGTCGTGACCGGGGGCGTATCGGCGCTGGTCGATCCGATCGCTCGGCTGGATGTGGCTGAAACCCGCGCATTCCTGTTCCATCAGCGCCGCCGGCTGCGCACCTATGTCAACGCAGCCGCCACCTTGCTGGTCGTCGGCCTGCTGTTCCAGATCGCCTGGATGCGCTGGCCGCTCGTCCTTCTCGATTCGGGCACTGCCGCGATGCTGGTGCGGCAAATCGATGCGTCAGTCGCGTTGACCGGCGTTACCGGATCGGTGGTGATCGCGCTGTTCGCGGTGCCCGCTTCGACGATCCTCGCCGCGCGCGCGGCAGCGCTGCCGCCGGTGACGGACGACGAACCGAATGCCCGATTGTTCGATGCCGGGCTGCTTTCGTCAGTCTCCAAAATATTGGTGGTGCTCGCTCCGACGCTTGCAGGATTGGCGCCCTCGGTCATCGACATCATCGGAAGATTGCCCACCACCTAGGTGCTGAAACCTGCATTTCGTCGTTTCGGCAGCACCGCGTGGCGCGGAGTGCTTGGGTTTGGTAATATTTCCGAGGCATGTCGCTGCCCGAGCGGAGGGCGTGCATGGGGCATTTCAGAATCGGTCGGACGATGTTGGCAGTGGCGGCGCTATGCGCTTGCACAGCCACCTTTGCCCGCGCGCCCGCGATCGACAGAAGCAGCGGCATGGCGAGCTATTATGCCGATCGCTTCACCGGCAAGCGCACCGCCAGCGGCGAAGCCTATGACCCGGAAGCTTTCACCGCGGCGCACCGCACTTTGCCCTTCGGCACGCGGGTGCGCGTTACCGATATGGCGAGCGGCCGCAGCGTGATCGTGCGCGTCAATGACCGGGGCCCCTGGGGGCGCGGCGAACGGCTGATCGATCTGTCGCGCGCAGCCGCCCGCGAACTCGACCTCATCCGGCGCGGGCATGGCGCAGTCCAGCTCAGCCCGGCCACTGAAGGCGGGATCGAAAGCCCCGACGAAATCTAGCTGCCCGACGAACTCTAGCTGAAGGCCCAGCGAAAAGCGCTGGCCATTCCCGCCGTTCCCGTTCGCACCACCGGCCTCGCCAGACGCGGCGACGAAAGCCCGTGCATCTCGCGCGCCCATTTCGGCAACAGATCGACAGCCGCGCCGAATACCATCGTCTGGAACGGCTTCATCGCCAGACTCGGCGCGGGTTGCGCCAGCACCAGCCGGGCGACTTCCCGGGTCCGCGCGTCTGCGACCAGCTCACCGCGCATCGACTGGAGCAGCGCTTCGGCCTCGGCCCGGCTGCGCGGGATCGGGTCCGCGCCCAAAGCCTCTGCGATGATCGCGAATTCGGCGAAATAGCGGTCCTGATCGGCCATGCTCATCCGCGGCTCGGCATAGCGAATCCACGCATCGAGGAAGCATATCGCCTCGGTCACGTGCACCCATGCGAGCAGTTTGGGATCGTCTGCCGAATAGGGCGTGCCATCGGGCAGCACGCCCTTCACGCGGGTGTGCACGTCACGCACCTTTTCGATCGCCGCTTCCGCCGCCTCGCGCGAATCATAGCCGGTGACGGCGATGAACCGCGCGGTGCGCCGCAGCCGCCCCAGCATATCCTGCCGGAAGGCAGAATGGTCCCACACGCCCGCGAGCACCGCCGGATGCAGCATCTGGAGCAAAAGCGCCGAGACTCCGCCAACCATCATCGTGACGACATCGCCATGCACCCGCCAGCACACAGCCTGTGGCCCGAACAACCCATCGGGCTGGCGGACCACCGGCTTTTCGCCCTTGGCAGCGTCGTTGAAGGTCTTGCGGACCTGCGCGATCAGCACTTGCTTGAAGGGATTGGGCGCCATGCCCCTCAGCTTAGCGCGTCCCAGATCGTCCACAAGCCGAGGCCGAAGAACAACACTGCCGCCACGCGGCGCACCAGATCGAAATTGACCTTCTCCAACAATTTGTTGCCGAGCAATACGATGGGCGCATTGGCGAGCATCATGCCGAGCGTCGTGCCCGCGGTCACGGCAATCACATCGTTGAAGCGCGCCCCCAGCGCGACGGTGGCGATCTGGGTTTTGTCGCCCATCTCGACGAGGAAGAAGACCACCAGCGTGGTGAGGAACGCACCGTAACGCGGCGTCTTCTGCTCCTCTTCATCGAGCTTGTCGGGGATCAAGGTCCAACCCGCCATTGCGAGGAAGGACACACCGACCGCAATGCGAAACGCGGGGCTGGCGAGCCAGTCCGCCGCGACGGTACCCAGCAAAGCTGCGAGATAGTGATTGGCGATCGTGGCGACGAGGATGCCCGCGATGATCGCCAAAGGCTTGCGAAAGCGGATCGCGAGCACGGCCGCGAGCAACTGTGTCTTGTCGCCCATTTCGGCAATCGCAACGATACCAAGCGACGAAAAAAATGCTTCCAACTGAAATCCCCCAGGGTCAGGCAACAAGCACACGACGACATCGCTTCCCCGCCCGACCCGGAACGGAAAGCCGATGCCATCGGTCTCGCCTGACAAGCGGTTTCCCGCTGCCCGCGCGCGCCACGGTGTCTCCACCGAGTATGTTGACGCTGCGCTCCGCTGATCAAGCCAGCGGTGGCTACTCCCCGAAGGACGCGTGCCCCTTAGGATGCTGCGACGCAGTGGGTCAATCCTGCGCGCTTTCATTTCACGGTCATGATGGTTAATATCGTGAAAGGCGCAGGGGAATTCGCGATGTTCAAATCCAAGCGTAGCCGTGCGTTGCTCCTTGCCGCCGGCGTGGCGTTGCTGGCCAGTTCCGGTACCGCACAGATGCAGCCGCTCAATTCCGGCAACGTCATGGACGCAGTCGCGCGGCTCAAGCCCGGCCAATATATATGGTTGCCCGAGATCGCGCCCGAAGGCCCGATGCTCGTCATCGTGAACATCGCGACGCAGCGACTGGTGGCCTATCGCAACGGCGTGCCGATCGGCGTGTCGACCGTATCCACCGGCAAGGCCGGGCACCGCACCCCGCTCGGCGTGTTCCCGATCCTGCAAAAGGCGGCGAAGCACCGTTCGAGCAAATATTCGAACGCGCCGATGCCCTTCATGCAGCGGCTCACCTGGTATGGCATCGCGCTGCATGGCGGGGCGCTGCCGGGCTATCCCGCATCGCATGGCTGCATCCGCCTGCCCCATGCTTTCGCGCCATTATTGTTTGGCGAAACCGCGCTTGGCATGACCGTGGTGATCGTGAACCAGCCCGCCGAACTGCGCCTCGCGCCCACGCCGCAGCTGACGCGCTCGGCACCCGCAGGCCCCGCCGTGTGGCGGCCCGAATTGTCACTAAGCGGCCCGGTCTCGATCGTGGTCAGCGCCGCGGATCGCCGCATGGTCGTGCTGCGCAACGGCATCGAGATCGGCTCCGCGCCCGTCACCTTCGACGGGGTGATCGATCAGGTGCAGGCCTATGTTCTGCGCGACCGCACCAACGGCGATTATCGCTGGGCAAAGCTGCCGCTTCCCGGCCAGATCAGCACGGCTTCGTCAGAAATGCGCGCCGAAGCGTCGGGGCGTTTTCAGGGCAGCGACCCGTTTCGCCGCGCGCTCGCCACCGTAGTCGGCCCGGGCACGACGATGGTCGTCATCCCCGATACGCTCGGCATGGGCGGCGGCAATTACAGCGCAAGCCCGCCGCAGCAGATCGCCGTGATCGAGAACGAACCCGCCGTCGCCAGCTGGATGGACGACGATGGCGTAACGCTGACGCGGTAGAACCTCAACCCGCTCTTTGGGCGCGGAACTGGGCTGTAGAATGGGTTCACGACTTAATAAAAGCGGCGGGTCAGCAAACGACCCAGTTGCGGACGTTTACAGCTTCGATCACCGTCGGGGCATGAAGACTCTGTTGGCTCTCGTCGCCGTCATCCTGTTGACGCTAATCGGAGGCATGCTTTTCCTCCGGGATTCAGAATTTGGCCGCCAGGATTCGTGCTTGGACGCAGGTGGCATGTGGACCGGTGCCGGGTGCACAGGTGCGCGCCCCGGGGGGTAAGATTGACGGCGGCCTCCCACCCATTTCCCGCCGTGCCCGTCATTTGCGCCGGTCGCCATAAGCAGCCGGGCGCAGAGCTTGGAATAGACGATTGCTCTCGGCGATCTGATCAACCATCGACATGCTGGCACACAGGCTGTTTTCGAGATCGATGCCGCGCCCGACCTGCAGGAACTCAGGGCCCGCCCGGCGGTTAGTCAGTAAAATCGCAGTTCTGGCCGAAAATCGTAACGCGAGTAGAACTATGTTGACCAGCGTTCCTATTGCGGTGCAGCAATTGCTCCATGGCTAGTCTCGCAATCGCAAACAATGCTGATGTCCGCTTTCTCGGGAAGCTGCTGGGCGATGTAATCCGTGCTTATGGCGGCGAAGAACTGTTCAAACGGATCGAGTATATTCGCTCTACATCGGTGGACCGTGCGCGTGGCGTGGCCGGTGCCGGCACGATCGATCCTGGGCTGGACCGGCTAACTCTGGACGAGACGCTCGATTTCACCCGCGGCTTCATGCTCTTTTCGATGCTCGCCAATCTGGCCGAGGATCGCCAGGGTGTCGCGATCGAAGGCGATGCCGACATGGCCAGCGCGCTCGCGCGACTCGAGGGCGAGGGCATTGGCCACGAAGCCGTGATGCAATTGCTCGATCACGCGCTGATCGTCCCGGTGCTGACGGCGCACCCCACCGAAGTCCGCCGCAAATCGATGATCGATCACAAGAACCGGATCGCCGAGCTGATGCAGCTCAAGGATCTGGATCTTGAGGAAACCACGGACGGCGACAAGATCGACGAAGCGATCAGCCGCCAGATCGCCTTGCTGTGGCAAACCCGCGTACTCCGCCGCGAGAAACTGGGTGTGGCGGACGAAGTCGAGACGGCGCTTTCCTATCTGCGCGACGTATTCCTGCCGGTCATGCCCGCGCTCTATGCGCGCTGGGACCGGGCGCTGGGCGAGCGTGCGCCGAGCTTCCTGCGCGCCGGTTCGTGGATCGGCGGCGACCGCGATGGCAATCCCTTCGTGACCGCCGAATCGATGCGGCTGGCGCTGGCGCGCGCGTCGGAAGCGGTGCTCGGTTATTATCTGGGCGCGGTCCATGCGCTCGGCGCCGAACTGTCGATCTCGACCGAGCATGTGAAGGTCAGCGCCGAATTGCTCGCGCTAGCCGATGCCAGCGGCGACGGCGCCAAGAGCCGCTCCGACGAACCCTATCGCCGCGCGCTTTCGGGGATTTATGCGCGGCTCTCGGCGACCCATCTGGCGCTGACCGGAAAGCCTGCGCCGCGCCCCGCGCCGCTCGCCGCCGAGCCCTATGCAACGCCGGCCGAGTTTCGCGAGGAGCTGGTCGTCGTCGCGCATGCTTTGGCCGAGAAAGGCGATGGCCCGCTTGCCACCGGCGGCGCGCTCGGGCGGCTGATCCGCGCGGTCGAAACCTTCGGCTTCCATCTCGCCACGCTCGACATGCGCCAGAACAGCGCCGTGCATGAGCGCGTCGTCGGCGAATTGCTCAAGGCCGGCGGGGTCTGCGCAGAATATGCCGCGCTCGACGAGGATGCCCGCGTCGCGCTGCTCCGCAAGGAACTCGAAAGCCCGCGCCCGCTCACCAGCCCCTATGCCGATTATTCGGAAGAGACCGCCACCGAATTGGCGATCGTCCGCGAGGCAGCGGCGAGCCACCGGAAATATGGCCGCGCCTGCATCACGCATTACATCGTCTCGATGGCACAGTCGGTGTCCGATCTGCTCGAAGTCCATCTGCTGCTCAAGGAAGCCGGGCTCTACATTCCCGGTGACGAGCCCAGCGCCGATGTGATGGCGATTCCGTTGTTCGAGACCATCGCCGATCTGGAGGGTGCGCCCGCGATCATGGAGGGCTGGCTGTCGATCCCGCAGGTCGCGCACATCGCGGCGGGTCGCGGGCATCAGGAAGTGATGATCGGCTATTCGGATTCGAACAAGGACGGTGGCTACCTCACCTCGACCTGGCAATTGTCACGCGGATCGACGGCGCTGAAGCCGGTATTCGAGCAGGCCAATCTCGGCATGCAGCTGTTCCATGGTCGCGGCGGCGCGGTCGGGCGCGGCGGTGGCTCAAGCTTCGCGGCGATCCTCGCCCAGCCCAAGGGCACCGTGCAGGGCCGCATTCGCATCACCGAACAGGGCGAAGTCATCGCCGCCAAATATGGCACCCGCGAAAGCGCGATGACCAACCTCGAAGCAATGGCATCGGCGACGTTGCTCGCCAGCCTCGAGCCCGAAAAGCTCGCCCCCGCCGATGCCGCGCGCTTCGCCGCGGCAATGGATCAGCTCTCCGACTCGGCATTCAAGGCATATCGTGGGCTGGTCTATGAGACCGAGGGTTTCCGCACCTTCTTCCGTCAGGCGACGCCGATTGCGGAAATCGCCGGCCTCAAGATCGGCTCGCGCCCGGCATCCCGCAAGAAATCCGACGCGATCGAAGATCTGCGCGCGATCCCCTGGGTGTTCAGCTGGGCGCAGGCTCGGATCATGCTGCCGGGCTGGTATGGCGTCGGCGCGGCATTCGAAGCATTTGAGGATAAGGGGCTGCTCCGCGAAATGGCCAGCGCCTGGCCGCTATTTCAGGCGACGCTCGACAATATGGAACAGGTGCTGGCGAAGTCCGACATGGAGATTGCCCAGCATTATGTCGCGTTGGTCGAGGATAAGGGCCTGAGCGATGCCATCTTCGGGCGTATCCGGAGCGGCTGGCAGGCCACGCATGACGGCCTGCTCCAGATCACTCGCCAGACCCGTTTGCTTGAAAAGCATCCCGGCTTGGAAACCTCGATCCGGCTGCGCCTACCTTATATCGAGCCGCTCAATTTGCTCCAGATCGAACTGCTCAAGCGCCACCGCGCCGGCGAGGACGACCCCCGCATCGGCGAGGGCATCCTGCTCTCGATCAACGCGATTGCGACGGCGTTGCGGAACTCGGGCTGATCTTCTTTTTCTCCCCTCCCTGAAAGGGAGGCGTTGGGGGTGGGTCGCGTCCGGGCATACGGAAGGGCCGGGCTTAGCGGCTCAATATCGCGAGCACTCCACCCACCCCTAGCCCCTCCCTAATAGGGAGGGGAATTTCAGCGCATCACCGGGAGCGTGATCATTGATCCGCTGCACACCCGCTGGTTCGCCTTCACGAAATCGCTTTCGCTTGCCTTGTAGATATTCGGCACGAATTTTTGCGGGTTGCGGTCGATCACCGGGAACCAGCTCGACTGGACCTGCACCATGATGCGGTGGCCCTTTTTGAAGACATGGTCATGGTCGCGCAATTGCACGTCCCATGGCACCACCTGATCCGGCACCAGCGGCGTCGCTTTCTCGAAGCTCTGCAGATAGCGCCCCCGGCGTACTTCCATGGCGATCGGGAATTGATAGCCGTTGAGCGTGCGCGGATAATCGCCGAGCGGTCCGCCCGAGCCCTTATTCTCATAATCGTCGGGCAGCACGTCGATCAGCTTGACCACGAAATCGCTGTCGGTGCCCGAAGTCGATGCCATCAGCCTGGCGACGATATCGCCGGTGACGGTCAAATCTTCGGTCAGCACTGCGCTGGTATAGCTCAGCACATCGGGCCGGTGATCGGCGAAGCGCTGATCGGCCGCTTCCCACCAGCGCCATTCCTGTGACGGATAGGTGCGCGACATCGGGCGCTCGCGGAACGGCACCGGATTGGCGGGATCGGAGATATATTCGCGGCACGGCTCGCTGGCGGCGGGTGCATCGAACGACAATGTGCCGTCGCCGCGCAGGTACAGGTTTGTCGCGGTCGTGCCCGGCGCAGGCCATTTGGCGTAGCTCTTCCACTCCCACGATCCGCTCTGGAACATCTTGGCTTCGAACCTGGGCTGCGCGCCCTTGCCGTGCAGCCAATAGCCGAAGAACGGCGCTTCGATATCGCGCATGAAATCGGTGCCGCTATCCTTGCCGAAGGGAATATAGCCGACATTGTTCCCTGCAGTCCGCCAAGTGCCGTGCGCCCAGGGACCGCCGACGATCATGTTCAGGCCCTTGGGGTCCTTCTGTTCCATCTTTTCATAGATTTTCCAGGTGCCGAGCGGATCTTCCTGATCCCAGAAGCCCGCGACGTGCAGCGTCGGCACCATCGTAATGCCCAGCCGATCGGTCCAGCGCTGGCGCTTCCAGAAATCGTCATAATCGGGATGTTCGATCATCTCGGTCAGGCGCGGCACGCTGCCCTTGAAATATTTGCTGTCGAGGTTGCTTACGGGGCCGAGCTTGAGGAACCAGTCATAGCTGTCGACCGGGGCCTTGCCGCCATAATCGAAGTCCTCGCCCTGATCATTGTTCTGCAGCGAGAACAGCCAGTCGGTGGCGTAGCTCAGCCGCATCGCGCCGTAGCGGTGGAGATCGTCGTTCATCCACCAATCGTTCCATGCCGCCTGCGGGCTCACGGCCTTGAGCGCCGGATGCGGCTTGGCGAGCGCGATGGCGGCCGCATAGCCGGGATAGGAAACGCCCCACATCCCGACCTTGCCATTATTGTCCTTGAGGTTCTTCACCAGCCAATCGACGCTGTCATAGGCGTCGGTCGCTTCGTCGACGGCCTTCGAACCCTTTGGCTGGAGCGCCATCGACATGGTGAAATCGCCGCCCGATTTGAACTGGCCGCGCATGTTCTGAAAGACCAGGATATAGCCGTCTTCGGCCAGGAACTTCATGCTGCCCGGTATCGCCACCGGTGCCTTTGCGGGCACACCATAGGGCGTGCGCTGGAGCAGGATCGGCAGCTTGCCGCTCTTGTTCTTGGGGCGAAGGATCACCGTTTGCAGCGTCACACCGTCGCGCATCGGGATCATCACCTCTTCAAAGGTGAAAAGCGGCGTATCGGGCGGGGAGGGCATCGCCGGCGCCGTCTGGCTGAGCGCGGGGGTGAGCGGTGCGGCGAGCGCCACGAGTGCGGCGGTGGCGAGCAGACGGCGCATAGAACCTCCATCGATTGACGAAGAAGGTCTAGCGGGAGAGCGGCCGGATACAAGCTACCCGGCAAAGCAACTTCGTCACCCCGGCCATGTGCCGGGGTGACGGTGTCAGTGGGTGCGGCTTTACCCGGTGCGGTGCTCGCCCTTGATCCAGCGCACCGTGCCCGAGCTTGCGCGCATCACGACGCTCTCGGTGGTCATCTTGCCCTTCAGCCGCTTGACGCCCTGAAGCAGCGAACCATCGGTCACGCCGGTTGCGGCGAAGATGCAATCGCCCTTGGCCAGCTCGGTCAGATCATAGATCTTGTCGAGATCGGTGATGCCCCATTTGCGGGCACGCGCGCGCTCGTCATCGTTGCGGAACAGCAGCTTGCCCTTGAATTGGCCGCCGACGCAGCGCAGCGCAGCGCAGGCCAGGACGCCCTCAGGCGCGCCGCCCGAACCCATATAGACGTCGATGGTGGTGGTCGGATCGGTGGTCGCGATCACGCCGGCCACGTCGCCATCGCCGATCAGCATCACGCCGCAGCCGACTGCGCGCAGCTCGGCGATCAGCTTTTCGTGGCGCGGGCGATCGAGCACGCAGGCGATGATCTCGTTCGGCTGCACGCCCTTGGCGGCGGCAATCGCCTTGATGTTCTCGGTCGGCGACTTGGCGAGATCGATCACGCCATCGGGGTAGCCCGGGCCAACTGCGATCTTTTCCATGTAAACGTCAGGCGCGTTGAGCAGGCCGCCCTCTTCGGCCACCGCGAGCACTGCCAGCGCGTTCGGGCCAGCCTTGGCGCAGATCGTCGTGCCTTCGAGCGGATCGAGCGCGATGTCGATCTTGGGGCCGGTGCCCTGTGCGGAGCCGACCTTCTCGCCAATGAACAGCATCGGCGCTTCGTCGCGCTCGCCCTCGCCGATCACCACGGTGCCGTCCATCGGCAGCTTGTTGAGCGCATCGCGCATCGCTTCGACCGCTTCATGATCGGCGGCTTTCTCATCGCCGCGCCCGATCAGCGTGGAAGCGGCGATTGCCGCGGCTTCGGTTACACGAACCATTTCGAGAACGAGGACGCGGTCCAGGGTCTGGCTGGCTGGCTGCTGCATGATGATTGGAATCCCCCAACGAAAATCTTGGCGCTGCGATAGGAGCGCGCGCCCGCGATGTCGATGCCGATACCGTTGTCAGATCGCAATTCGGACACAGCGTTCGCGCGGCAGCATTCGCTGACAGGCCGCGCTGACGGATACATCGCGGCGACTGCACGTTTGATCGTTCGAGTAGGGCAGTTCGACGGAGTTTCCGGCCATGTTTATTCTTGCACTCGCGCTTGCCGGCGTGACCGCCGCACCCGCGCCCGATCAGCAGCGCGCTGCCAAGCGTGTCCGCGTGACTCGCGTTGCCGCGCGCGCACGGCCGGGCGCCACCCAGCTTCCGATCGTGAAGCCAGCCAGCGATCCCGATCTACGCTATCGGCTGACCGATCTTCCGCTGGAGAAGGTCGATGGCAAGGATCTCGCGGTGCGCGACACCGGCATGGCATGCGAGACCACCGGCGCGCCAGTCTGCCCAAGCAGCGGCACGACCTTGGTGAAAACGCCGATCCAGCCCTGATCGCGCGGCTTAATCGCCGAGGATATGCATCCACATCGGCTCACCGGCCAATGCCTGTGAGCCGCGCAGCTTCTCAAGCGCCTGCGCGATCGCTCGCTCGGGCGCTTCGTGCGTGACGATGGCGACAAGCACGCTGCCGTCGCTGCTGACGCCGCGCTGGATCAGGCTTTCGATCGAGACCCCGGCATCGCGCATCGCGGCAGCAATCTCCGCAAGCACGCCTACCCGATCCGCCACTGTGAAGCGCAGATAGGCGCGGCCACGCCGCTCGCCACTATCGGCCTTGTCCTGCGCCGCCAGCGCATCGGCGGGCATGGCGTAAGGCGGGCCGAATTCGCCGCGCGCGATATCGATGAGGTCCGCGACCACGGCGCTCGCCGTCGGCCCGTCGCCTGCGCCTGCACCCTGGAACAGCAAGCGCCCGACGAAATTGCCTTCGGCGACCACCGCGTTGGTCGAGCCGGTGACATGCGCCAGCGGATGGCTGATCGGCACGAGATGCGGATGCACGCGCTGGAACAGTCCGTGCGGGCCTGAATCGGCGACACCCAGCAGCCGGATACGATAGCCGAGCGCCGCTGCCTCTGCGATGTCGGCAGCGATCACGTGGCGGATGCCGGTGATCGCGACATCCCCGAATGCAGGCTGCGCGCCAAAGGCGACACTGGCGAGGATCGACAGCTTGTGCGCGGCATCCACGCCATCGATGTCGAAGCTGGGGTCCGCCTCCGCATAGCCCAGCCGCTGTGCTTCGCTCAGAATATCGGCGAAGTCGCGACCTTCGGCTTCCATCTTGGAGAGGATGAAATTGCAGGTGCCGTTGAGGATGCCATAAACCCGCGCGATCACATTTGCGGCCGCGCCCTCGCGCAGCCCCTTGATGACCGGAACGCCGCCAGCGACTGCCGCTTCGAACTTGAGCGCAAGGCGGGCAGCTTCGGCGGCGCGCGCCAGCTCCAGCCCGTGATGCGCGATCATCGCCTTGTTCGCGGTGACGAAGCTCTTGCCCGCCGCCAGCGTATTGCGCGCCAGCGTCAGCGCTGGCCCGTCAGAGCCGCCGATCAGCTCGACCACCACATCGGCATCGGCATGGCGCGCGAGTTCGGCGGGATCGTCGATCCAGTCGAAGCGCGAAATATCGACGCCGCGATCCTTGGAGCGATCCCGCGCAGACACCGCGACGACTTCGATGGCACGCCCTGCCCGCCGCGCGATCAGTTCGCCATTGGTGTCGAGCAGGCGGATCACGCCCGCGCCAACGGTGCCCAGGCCAGCCAATGCGATACGAAGCGGTGCAGTCATTCTTCTCATCCCGTCATGCCGAACTTGTTTCAGCATCCAACGCGCAACAGGTGCCGCGCCCTATGCCTTTGCGGCACGTTGGACCCTGAAACAAGTTCGGGGTGACGGTAGAAAATCTGTAGCCCGGCCTATTTCTTGATCAGCCCGATCTCGACCAGCCGCTGTTGCAGATAATCGTGCGAGCTGATCGGCTCGGGATAACGGTTGGGCCGGTCTTCCATGCAGCCGGGCAGCGTCTCGATAATGAAATCGGGTGCGGGGTGCAGGAAGAAGGGCATCGAATAGCGCGCATGGCCGCGCCGCTCGGGCGGCGGGTTCACCACGCGATGCGTGGTCGAAGGCAGCACATGATTGGTCAGCCGCTGGAGCATATCGCCGACATTGACGACCATCGCGCCTTCGGGCGGCTTGACCGCCAGCCAGCTACCGTCGCGATCGAGCAGTTCGAGCCCCGCTTCCTCGGCGCCGAGCAGCAGCGTGATGAGGTTGATGTCCTCATGCGCGCCCGCGCGCACTTCGGGCGCATCGGCGGGAACCGGCGGATAATGGAGCAGGCGCAGCACCGAATTGCCGTCCTTGACCGCAGGATCGAACCAATGCGGATCGAGCTTCAGATAGCGCGCAATCGCCGAAAGCAATCGGTCACCCGCATCGTCGAGCGCCTGGAACAGCGCCAGGAACGTCTCCCTGAAACCCTCGGGCTGATCGGGCCAGATGTTCGCGGGCATGAATTCCTCGAAGCGATGGCCCTTCGCCAGCTCGCGGCCGACATGCCAGAATTCCTTGAGGTCGACATGCGTCGCGCCCTTGGCGATCTCGGTCTTGAACGGAGTCAGCCCGCGGGCGCCGCCCTGGCCGGGCACGAAATACTGGCGCTTCTCTTCCTCGCTCAGCGCGAAGAACGCCTTGGTCGCCGCCCATGCGCGATCGACGATATCCTGCGGCACGCCATGATCCGAAACCATGGCGAAGCCGAAACGATGAAAGGATTCCCCGATCTTCTGCGCGAAGCCTTCGGGGTCACTGGCCTGTTGGGCCATCGAAACAAGCGGAACTTGCTCTAAAACGTTAGTGGACATGCGAGTCTCCTGATGGAAACGCGATAGACCCGCAAGCCATTGGCGGACAAGCGCTTCCACTAGGGCAAATTGCCTCAGGACGGATGCACCTCAGCCCTTTACTTCGATCTTGCCCTTGGCCTTGTCCTCGCCATCGGCGTTCAGCTCGAGCGTGAACGGATCGCCGTCCTTGGTCGTGCCGCTAAAGCCATTGCCCTTGGGCTCGACCTTGAAGCCTTGCTTGGCGAGGCTGTCGCGAAACCATGCCTGGACGGTGGCGAGCGACGCGGGAGCATCGAACGCCACAGTCACGTGACTATCCTGCTTCTTCCCCATCTTGTTGTCGCCCACCGCATTCAGCTCGCGGATCGCCGAATTGGGATAGAGCTTCAGCCCGTTGACGTCGAAATCCTCCGAAGTGAGGTTGATCTTGGGCAGCTTGGCCGCAATCGACACGCCCGGCGCTTCGATCGAGACGCCACCATCGGGCCCGGTCTTGATCGAGACATTGCCTTCGCTGTCATTGCCTTGCAGCGAGATGCTGGTCCCTGCGCCACCGCAAGCGGCAAGGGCGAGCGGCGCGAGCAGCAGAGCGAAGCGAGTCATCGGGGCCTCCGTAAGCGTATTATCTACGCAACACACGTAGCCAGTGGTCGCTTTTTGGTCAAGCGGGGGTGACGCGGCGACACTGATCCGCCATCTGGGCCGCGATGGACAGCCAGCCGCCCCTCAGCGCCGCAAGCGCCAACAAAGCGCCGCTGGGCTTTCGCGAATTCGTCTCGCTGATCGCCGCGATGATGGGGCTGACTGCGCTCGGCATCGATTCGATGCTCCCGGCGCTGCCCGCGATCGGCGATTCGCTCGGCGTCGCCGAACCCAATCACCGCCAATATGTCATCACGTCTTTCCTGCTCGGCTTCGCGATTGCCCAATTGGCTTATGGCCCGCTCTCGGACCGGTTCGGGCGTCGGCCGGTGCTCGCCATCGCGCTTGCTTCCTATGTGGTGACCAGCGCGCTCGCCGCGATCTCGGGCAGTTTCGTGCTGCTCCTCATTGCCCGCGCCGCAATGGGCGCCGCCGCCGCCGGCGCACGTGTCGTCTCGGTGGCCTTGGTCCGCGATTGCTATTCGGGCCGGGCGATGGCGCGGGTGATGAGCCTTGCCTTCATCGTCTTCATGGCCGCGCCGATCTTTGCGCCGAGCCTGGGTCAGCTCGTGCTGTTTCTCGGCAGCTGGCGGCTGATCTTCTGGGCCGTCGCCCTGGTCTCGGCGGCAGTGACGCTGTGGTTTTGGCTGCGCCTGCCCGAAACGCTGCCGCCCGAGGCGCGGCTGTCGCTCACGCCCCGGCGCGTGCTCGGCGATTATCTGCTCGTGCTGCGCGATCGTGGCGCAGTGGGATACACGCTGGCCATCGCGTTGCTCTCGGGCGCGATGTTCGGCTTTATCGGCTCGATCCAGCAGGTGATGGAAGACGTTTTCCACCACCCCGAACTGCTCGCGATCCTCTTTCCCTGCATCGCCGGCACGATGGCGCTCGGCTCGTTCCTCAATTCACGTCTGGTGATGACGGTCGGCATGCGCCGCATCTCGCACACGGCGCTCGTCGCGATGGTCGTAATCGCCGGAATCCATCTTGCCGTCACCTGGGCAGGATATGAGACGATGGTCAGCTTCGTGGGGCTTCAGGCGCTGATGATGGGTTGTCTCGGCCTCGCCACCGCCAATTTTTCGGCGATGGCGATGGAGCGGATGGGCGCAATCGCGGGCACTGCCTCCAGCCTGCAAGGCTTCGTCACCACGATGGGCAGCGCAGTGATCGGCGCGCTGGTCGGCCAGGCGTTCGATGGAACCACCGTACCGCTCTACATCGGTTTCTTCAGCCTCGGCCTGCTCTCCATCGCGATCATCGCGATCACCGAGCGCGGCCGCATGTTCCAGGCCAGCTGAGGGAACGAGTCAGGCATCCCCGCCGTTCGCGCTTGTAAGACCCGGCATTCCCCGGGCGCAGACGAAGAGGACAGGCGATGGGCGGCAATCAGGTTCCGGCACACGGCTCTGGCGATGACGGGTTCGATGAAGAGGGCTATGACGAAAGCCAGCGCGCCGAGATCCTCGAAGCGACCAGCGACGGCCCCACCGATGGTGCGATCCTGACGGATCTGGCCCCCGATCTCGGCGACGATTCGGACGATGACGAAGACGATCTCCTGATGGCCGATGACGAACTCGGCGAAGAGGATGACGATGCCGGGCAGACGGTCACGTCGCAGGCCGAAGACGAAGTTCAGGAGGATTTCGACGAGGACGATCTGGAGGACGATGACGATCTCGACGCTGCGGACGATGAGTCGCTGAAGCCCTGATACGCTGCGCTTGACCTGAGCGGCATGGCCGGACAGCATCCGGCCATGCCCCGCGACAGCCGCATCGATGCGTATATCGCCAGCCGCGCACCCTTTGCGCAGCCGATCCTGATCTGGCTGCGCGAGCGCGTTCACGCCGCCTGCCCCCAGGTTGAGGAGACGATCAAATGGTCGATCCCGGCCTTCGTCTACCAAAGTAAGCCGCTCGCCAACATGGCCGCGTTCAAGGCGCACGCGACCTTTGGCTTCTGGCACCGGCAGGAATTGAAGACCGGCAAGGAGGGCTCGGCGATGGGGCAATATGGCCGTGTCGAGTCGCTCGATGACTTGCCCGACGCCGCGACGATCGAGCGCCAGATCAAGGAAGCGATGGCGCTGACGGACTCGGGCACCGCTCCCAAGCGCGCCGCAAAACCGCCCAAGCCCGAACTTCCTGTGCCGCCCGAACTCGCCCAGGCCTTGGCAGCGGACGACGCTGCCTCGGCGCATTTCGATGCGTTTCCACCCGGCTGCCGCCGCGAATATTGCGAGTGGATCGCCGAAGCCAAGCGCCCCGAAACCAAAGCCAAGCGCGTCGCCGAGGCAGTAAGCTGGATGCGCGAAGGCAAGCGCCGCAACTGGAAATACGAGAATTGCTGACCCGCCCTATCAGCCTTTCAATCCCAACCGTCATTCCGGCGAACGGGGCTATAGTCGCCTCTGATACTCGCCTTTCATGACCGCAGCATTCGCCCGCGTGCCGGAATTGCTGGCGCAGCATCTGCTGCTTGCGTTTGCGGCTTTGCTGCTGGGCCTCGCGGTCAGCCTGCCCCTCGTGGTGCTTTCCTCGCGCAACCGCATCGTCGCGCGCATCGCCTTGGGGTTTGCGAGCCTCGTCCAGACGATCCCCTCGCTGGCCCTGCTCGCATTGTTTTACCCGATCCTGCTCTGGCTCTCGGCCTTGGTCGGCGGCGGCATTCCGGCATTGGGCTTCCTGCCCTCGCTGCTCGCCCTCTCGCTTTACGCGCTGCTCCCGATCCTGAGGAACGGCGTCACCGGCCTCGCCAATCTCGATCCCGCGATCATCGAAGCGGCGGACGGCGTTGGCATGACGCGCAATCAACGCCTCCGGCTGGTCGAAATCCCATTGGTCGCACCGATGCTGATGGCGGGCATCCGCACCGCCGCGGTCTGGACGATCGGCGCGGCGACGCTCTCCACCACGGTCGGCCAGCCGAGCCTTGGCGATCTGATCTTCGCCGGGCTCCAGACGCAGAACTGGGCGCTGGTGCTGGCCGGCTGCATCGCTGCTGCGAGTCTCGCGCTTGCCGTCGATGCGCTGCTCGGGGTCGCCGAATATGGCATTGCGCGGCGCAAGCGCGGCCTTGTCTGGGCCAGCCTCGGCGCATTGCTGCTCGGCGTGCTGATTGCACTCGCCCCGGCTTTGCCCTCGACCAAAAGCACGATCACCATCGGTGCCAAGGGCTTTTCCGAGCAGTACATCCTCATCCGCGTGATCGGGCATCGGCTCGAGGAAGCAGGGTACAACGTCCGCTACCGCGAGGGCCTCGGCTCGGCGATCGCCTTCTCCGCGCTCGCGGGCGGCGATATCGATATCCTTGTCGATTATTCGGGCACCGTCTGGGCAAACCAGATGAAGCGAAGCGACGTGCCCAGCCGCGAAGCCATCGTCACCGGCGTCGACGAATGGGTGAAGGCGCAGCACAACGTGACGATGCTCGGCTCGCTGGGGTTCGAGAACACCTATTCCTTCGCGATGCGCGGCGACGACGCGGCCAAGCGCGGCATCGAGAGCCTCGAGGATCTCGCGCGACAGGCGGGCCAGCTCAATTTCGCCACCGATCCCGAATTTCTAGAGCGCCCCGAATGGGCAGCGGTGCGCAGCGCTTATGGCATCCAGTTCAAATCCGGTCGGCCATACCAGCCGACCTTCATGTACCGCGCGCTCGCCAGCGGCGCGGCGGACGTGATCTCGGCCTATAGCTCGGACGGTCGCATCGCTGCCGACAAGCTCAAGGTGCTGACCGATCCGCGCGGCGCAATTCCCGGCTATGACGCGATCCTGCTGGTCTCGCCCGCACACGCCAGCGACGGCAAGCTCAAGGCCCTGCTCCAGCCTTTGGTCGGCGCGATCCCGGTCGAGCGGATGCGCGAAGCGAACTATATGGTCGACCGCGATACCGACAAAAAAAGCCCCGATGACGCCGCCCGGTGGCTCGGAGATAGACTCGGACGCTGAACCTCTGATAACGCTGTCAGGAATTAGAAAATTCCGGAGAGAGATATGCGCGTCCTGAAGATCCTCCTGTCGTCGACCTGCCTGTTAGCGGTACCCGCGCTGGCCCAGCAGGCCCCCGCCGGACAGACCGTGGCGACCCCGGCCAATTGGCCCGCCGCGAAGAGCCAGGGCCTGATCGATCCCGCGACCGAGAAGTTCGTCAGCGAACTGATCGCCAAAATGTCGGTCGAGCAAAAGGTCGGCCAGATGGTTCAGGGCGATATCGGCAGCGTGAAGCCCGAGGATCTGCGCAAATATCCGCTCGGCTCGATCCTCGCGGGTGGCAATTCGCCGCCGCTCTCGGGCGATGACCGCTCGCCGCGCAAGGAATGGATCGATACCTCACGCGCCTTTGAAAAGGTCGCGATGGAGGATCGCGCCGGCAATCTCAAAATCCCGCTGATCTTCGGCATCGATTCGGTGCACGGCAACGCCAATGTGATCGGCGCGACGATCTTCCCGCACAATATCGGCCTGGGTGCCGCGCATGATCCGGCGCTGATCCGCAAGATCGGCGAGATCACTGCGATCGAAACCGCCGCAACCGGCATCCATTGGGCGTTCGGGCCTACCGTGGCGTCGCCGCAGAACGACCGCTGGGGCCGCACCTATGAGGGCTATTCGGAAGATGGTGCGATCATCGCCGCCTACGCTCCCGAAGTCGTGAAGGGCCTGCAAGGCGATCCCGGCACCGACAAGCGGATCCAGAAGGGCTTCGTCGCCGCCAGCATCAAGCATTTCCTCGGCGATGGCGGTACCACCGACGGCATTGATCAGGGCGACACCCAGATCGATGAAGCGACCCTCGCCCGCGTCCATGGTGCAGGTTATCCGCCCGCGATCAATGCGGGCGCGATGACTGCGATGGCGTCGTACAACAGCTGGAACGGCGTGAAGATGCACGGCAACAAGTCGCTGCTCACCGACGTGCTCAAGGGCCGCATGGGCTTTGACGGCTTCGTCGTCGGCGACTGGAACGGCCACGGCCAGGTTCCGGGCTGCACCCCCACCGATTGCGCAGCGACCTTCAATGCCGGCCTCGACATGGCAATGGCGCCGGACAGCTGGAAGGGTCTGTTCGAATCGACCGTGCGTGACGTGAAATCGGGCAAGATCCCGATGAGCCGCGTTGACGATGCCGTCCGCCGCATCCTGCGCGTCAAGGTCAAGCTCGGCCTGTTCGATCCCGCACGTCCGCAGGAGGATGCACCCGACGCGCTCGGCACCGCCGCGCACCGCGAAGTCGCGCGTCAGGCCGCGGCCAAGTCGCTCGTGCTGCTCAAGAATAATGGCGTGCTGCCGCTCAAGGCATCGGGCAATGTGATGATCGCAGGTCCCGGCGCGGATTCGATCCAGATGCAGACCGGCGGCTGGACGCTGAGCTGGCAGGGTGACGGCAACCCCAATTCGATGTTCCCCGGCGCGACCTCGATCTATGCGGGCATCAAGCAGGCAGTCGAAGCAGGCGGCGGCAAGGCAACGCTTTCCGAAGACGGCAGCTTCACCGCCAAGCCCGATGTCGCGGTCGTCGTGTTCGGCGAGCAGCCTTATGCCGAGATGCGCGGCGATATCCGCACGCTCGAATTCCAGCCCGGCGACAAGCAGGCGCTGGCATTGCTCAAGAAGCTCAAGGCAGCGGGCATCCCCACCGTCTCGGTCTTCCTCTCGGGCCGTCCGCTCTGGGTGAACCCTGAGCTCAACCAGTCCGATGCGTTCGTCGCGGCATGGCTGCCGGGCAGCGAAGGCGCTGGCGTGGCCGATGTGCTGATCGGGGATGCGGCGGGCAAGCCGCGCCGCGATTTCCGCGGCACCTTGTCGTTCAGCTGGCCCAAGACCGCGGGCCAGTTCACGCTCAACAAGGGCGATGCCGGCTATGATCCACTGTTCGCGCTCGGTTATGGCCTGACATATGCCAAATCCGGTACCGTTGCGGCGCTCAGCGAAGATGCCGGCGTCGATGCCTCGCTGGCAAACACCACCATCTACTTCACCAAGGGCGTAACCCCCGCCCCCTTCTCCTTCGCGACCGATAGCAAAGTCACGCGCAGCGCGGTGGACGGTCCGGCCACGCAGGAAGGTGCGCAATTGCTCACCTGGCCCTCGACACCAGCGGCACTCCGCATCGGCGGCAATGAGCCCCTCGATCTCACGCGCGAGGCCAATGGCGATCTCTCGATCCAAATCAGCTATAAGCTCATGACCCCGGCGAGCACCGCGCAGGTGCTGCTCCAGATGGAAGGCGGCAACAATACGGGCGCGATCGACGCAACCAGCCTGTTCACCGGCCAGACCGGCACATGGCGCACCGCCAAAATCTTCCTCAAATGCTACGTCCAGAACGGCGTGGATTTGAGCAAGGTCACCGCGCCTTTCGTCGTGACCGCAACCGGCCCGCTGAGCTTTGCGGTGGCGGACATCCGCATCGTTTCCGATCCCAATAACTCGACCTGCCCCGGCACAAAATGAGCTGGCTGGTCAAAGGCGGCACGATCGAGGCGATCGAGATCAAGCGCGGTGCGTTCCGCGCCGAGTTGCTTAATCTCGGCGCCACGCTCCGCCGCCTCGACGTTCCGGCAAGGGACGGCAGCATCGCCAATGTCACGCTCGGCTATCAGGATCTGGAGGAGTATCGCGGCCATCCGCGCTTCTACGGCGCGGTCGCCGGGCGCTATGCCAACCGGATCGGCGGGGCGAAGTTCAGCCTCGACGGGCGGGAATATCATCTACCCGCGAACAGTGGCGGCGTGAATAATCTCCACTCGGGTCCGCTCGGTTTCGATCAGCAATTCTGGAGGCTGACGCATCACGACGCGCACTCGGCGGTCTTCAATTTGCTAAGCCCGGCGGGCTTTAACGGCTTTCCCGGCAATCTCTCGGTCGAGACGCGATACACGGTGGAGGAGGATGGCTTGCACATCACCTTCACCGCGACCACCGATGCCGCGACGGTGATCAACCTGACCCACCACGCCTATTTCAATCTTGCGGGCGAGGGCAAAGGCACGATCCTCGATCACCTGCTCCAGATCCCCGCGGGCCGCATCACTCCCGTCGATGCAACGCAGATCCCGACCGGTCAGGTTCAGGACGTCACCGGCACGCCCTTCGATTTCCGTACACCCAAGCCCGTTGGCCGCGACATTGGCATGGAGGACATGCAGCTCAAGATCGGCCGCGGCTATGACCACAATTTCGTGCTCGATACACCCGGCAGCACCCGCCGCCGCGTTGCCACCTTGTTCGATCCCGCATCGGGCCGCGTGCTCGATATGGAATCCACCGCGCCCGGCGTTCAGCTCTACACGGGCAACCATCTCGCAGACGGCGCTCCCGGCACGGGCGGCGCGATCTATGAAGCGCGCGGCGGGCTATGCCTGGAGCCGCAAAACTTCCCCGACGCGCCGAACCAGCCCGGCTTCCCCTCGGCCCGGCTCGATCCGGGCCAGACCTACCGCCACGACATCGCCTTTCGGTTTCGTACGGCGGCGGATGCGCGCGAAGCCTTCGCCTAATAACTCCCTTCCCTGAAAGGGAGGGGTTGGTGGGTGCGCACGTCTGCGCTTCAAGAATCTCGCCGCAAACAGAAAAGGCCGGGGCATCGAGCCCCAGCCTTTCCTAACCCACCCCTGGCCCCTCCCTTTCAGGGAGGGGAATAAAGCGCCTACAAAGTCGGCTTGCCATCCACGCGGCGCGGGATGCCCGCATCGCCGTCCTGCAAATCCACCGGCAGCAACGCCGCAGGCAGGTCCTGATAGGCCACGGGCCGCAGGAAGCGATCGATCGCCAGCGCGCCAACCGACGTGCTGCGCCCATCCGAAGTCGAGGGGAACGGCCCGCCATGCACCTGCGCGTCGGTCACTTCCACGCCGGTCGGCCAGCCATTGGCAAGGATGCGGCCTGCCAGGCGCTCAAGCGTCGGCAGCAGATCCATGGCCAGTTCGGTATCGCCGTCATCGAGATGCAGCGTCGCGGTGAGCTGGCCTTCGAGCAACGCCGTCACTGCCTTCATCTCGGCGAGATCGGCACAGCGCACCAGCAGCGAAGCCGCGCCGAACACTTCTTCGGCATGGCTCGGATCGGCGATGAAGTCCTTGCCCGTCATCGTGAAGAGCGCAGCCTGCCCACAAGTCGGGCCACCCGGCTCCTGACCCTGCGCCACCTGGCTGAGCGCCGGGGCTGAAGCCCAACGTGCCACGCCGCTCGCATAGGCCTTGTGGATGCCCGGCGTCAGCATCACCTGCGACGGCGCACCGGCCATCGCATCCGTAGCCGCGCTCACGAAACGATCGAGCGCCGGGCCATCGATACCAAGCACGAGGCCCGGATTGGTGCAGAACTGCCCCGCACCCATGGTCAGGCTGCCGACAAATGCCGTGCCCAAGGCTTCGGCCCGCGCATCCAGCGCTGCGGGAAGCAGATACACCGGATTGATGCTGCTCATCTCGGCATAGACCGGAATCGGCACAGGGCGAGCGGCTGCCGCCTTCATCAGCGCGATGCCGCCGCCACGCGAGCCCGTGAAGCCCACTGCCTTGATGCGCGGATCGGTGACCATCGCCTGACCGACCGAATTGCCGGGGCCGTTGATCAGCGAGAATACGCCGGCGGGCATGCCGGTCTTTTCGGCTGCGCGGGTGATCGCGCCCGCGACCATCTCGGCCGTGCCCGGATGCGCCGAATGGCCCTTCACCACCACCGGGCAACCGGCGGCGAGTGCGGAAGCGGTGTCGCCGCCGCCTACCGAGAATGCGAGCGGGAAGTTGCTCGCGCCAAACACCGTAACCGGGCCCAGCGGCACCAATCGCATGCGCAGATCGGGCTTGGGTGCAGGCGCACGATCCGGAATCGCATGATCGATCCGTGCGCGCAGATATTCGCCAAGGCGCAGTTCGCGCGCGAACAGGCGCATCTGGCCCGAAGTGCGGCCGCGCTCGCCATTCAGCCGCGCAGCGGGAAGGCCGCTCTCTGCATTGGCGCGCTCGGTCACCGCATCGCCCAATGCGTCAATCTCGTCTGCGATGGCTTCGAGGAACTCGGCGCGCTTGGTACGCGGCAGTTGCGAATAGATCGGGAAGGCAGCTTCGGCAGCGGAGATCGCCGCGTCGACATCGTCGGTGTT
Source organism: Sphingomonadales bacterium (assembly GCA_004173185.1). Lineage (GTDB taxonomy): Bacteria > Pseudomonadota > Alphaproteobacteria > Sphingomonadales > Sphingomonadaceae > Sphingomonas. The sequence goes on from SEFZ01000042.1 coordinate 39,485, forward strand.
CGCCAGGCTGAACGTCGGTTCGATTTCCTGCCCCGTCGACGCCTGCACTGCGCGAAAGCCTGCGCCGTCCCGCTTCACGCGCTTCGAAGCGATGAACAATTCCCCGGTAAGCGCCATTTTCATCTCTCCATTCGCTCAATAGTTAGCGGTAACATTCTCTGGATGCGGACTTAGGTATCGCGCGCCCATATTGCAAATTGTCGGTGTATTTTGCCGGGGGTTTCGCCGCGCACCCCTTTGTTTCGGCGGCGCAGGCGATCGGATCAGCAGCAGACTGCGCGCAGCCCCTTGCGTCCGCCCGATGGATCACGTGCTTCCATCATGTCGGTCAGCCCGCGATCGACCAGCTTGGCCATCGCATCGCGCGCGCCCTGCGCATCGCGCACCTCGATCGCCTCCAGCACGCGCAGATGCACCGGAAGTGCGTCGTGCGGCGCGGGCAGGCGATCCTGCTTGAATGCGGTGGTGATTTCGATCGCCGCGGCAACGCCGCTGGTCAGCGAAATGATGAAGTCATTCCCCGATGCCTCGAGCAATGCCGAGTGGAAGCTCTGGTCGCAGCGCCGCCCTTCCTCGGTCTGGAAACCATGCACGGCCACGCCGTCCAGCCCGGCCTTCATCCGCGCATATTGCTCGTCAGTACGCCGAGTCGCCGCGAGCCGTGCGGCTTCGGGCTCAACGATTCGGCGCAGCTCGAACAGATGCTCGATCAGTTCCTCATCGGGCTCGTTGGAAAATATCCAGCTCAGCACATCCGGATCGAGCAGATGCCATTCGCTGCGCGGCGAAACTTGGGTCCCGATCTTGGGCCGCGAATGCACCAGCCCCTTGGCGGCCAGAATGCGAATCGCCTCGCGATAGGCGGTGCGCGACACCTTGAACTGCTCGCTCGCCGCGATTTCGCCTTCCAATATCTCGCCGGGCTTCAGTGCGCCCGATACGATTCGGATGCCCAGATCCCTTGCCACCGTGCCGTGCAGCCGCAGCGAGCGGGGCCGTGGGGTCCGCTGCCGGGGCTTTCTGCTGGTGGTGGGGGGCTGGGTTTGAGGCATCCGGCTTTCTGGCTGGCGTGCGGACTGGCGGAGACGGAGGGATTCGAACCCTCGGTAGGAGTAATCCCCCTACGGCGGTTTAGCAAACCGCTGGTTTCAGCCACTCACCCACGTCTCCGGAAAGGGCCCGAGGGCGGGGCTATAGCGAGGGGTTTCCAACCTATCAACCGATAGAAACCCTCTAACGCAAATTCGACTCGTGTCGTCGTGTGTTCATTGCAGGGTCAGGGATGCGGGCATAGCGTTTTGGCCACGCTTTTGGTGGGGAATTACGATGCGCGCGCGAGCCGGAATATTGTGGGCGATGGCCGCCGTGATCGGCCTCAGCGCCGTGCCTGCCGCTGCGCAGGATTCCCCACAGATGACCAAAATCGATCCGAACACCGCGATCGATTCGGATCTCGACGTTCCGCCGCCTGCCCGCGATTCGCCCCGATCGCAGGAATATAACCAGCCGCAGGACTATAGCCCGCCCCCGCAATATTCCTCCGCGCCTCCCGGCCCCACGCCAACACAGCCCGGCGCGCCCAACGATGCCCGTGCGCTCGCGCAGGAGCGCGTCAAGGCAGCCGATACCTTCGACCAGCAGGAACTCGTCGTCGCGGCAGAGGGTGTGTTCGGCAAGGGCGCATCGGGCCTGGCCGGGCTCATCGAAGACATTCTCAAGGATCAGGGCCGCCCCAACGCCTATATCGCCGGCGGCGAAGGCGGCGGCTCGATCGGCATCGGCCTGCGCTATGGCAAGGGCGATCTGTTCCACAAGATCGAAGGGGAGCGCCCGGTTTACTGGACCGGGCCGTCGGTGGGCTTCGATGTCGGCGGTGATGCCAGCAAGGTCTTCGTGCTAGTCTATAATCTCTACGACAGCCAGGATCTCTACAAGCGCTTCCCCGCAGGCGAGGGCCGCGCCTATTTCGTCGGCGGTTTCTCGGCGGCCTATATGCGCCGCGGCGATGTCGTGCTGATCCCGGTTCGTCTGGGCGTCGGCTGGCGGCTGGGGATCAACGCCGGCTATATGAAGTTCAGCGAGAAGCGCCGCATCGTCCCGTTCTGATCCTGGAGAGTCTGATCGTGGAGATTTTGGCAGCGGCGGGCGGCGCGCTCGTCCTGGTCAATCTTTGGACGATATGGCGCTTTCGCGATGACAAGCACCGCGCGACCTTTGGCCATCGGCGCATCCCCGAATCGAACCTGCTTGGTCTAGCGCTGATCGGCGGCACCCCCGGCGCGTTCCTCGCGCGGCACGTGTTTCGCCACAAGACGCGAAAACAGCCCTTTTCGACCTGGCTATGGCTGATCGCGATACTTCAAGCGGGTGCGCTGATCGGCGTGGCCTGGACGCGCTGATTATTCGGCGAACTTCGCCAGATTCGCCAGCGTCGAACGCAACCCGTCGAGATGGTCCTTCCGGCGAATCCCCGGCGGCACGCCCTCGGCCGTAACCGTCACGCGCGTACCCTCATCCACCGGATCGAAGCGCCAAGTGAAAATCATCGTACCCGCCATCGTCGGATCATCCGATTCGAAGGTCCCGCGCTGGACCACGCGCACACCCGGCACCAGCTCGACGAACTCGCCCTTGCTCACATCGCTGTCATCGTCGGTCTTGCCCTGCGGCGCATCGCCATCGTCATAGGTCAGCCGCATACGATAAATGCCTCCGGGCCGCGGCTCGAACGCTTCGATGCTCCCCGTCATGCCCTCGGGCGGTAGCCACTGCACCAGCGCCTGCGGGTCGATCAACGCATCATACAGCTTCGCAGCTGGCGCAGCTATTACGCGAAAAGCGGCATCGGTCCGGCTCATCGCGCGGGGACCAGCATCGGCGACCGCATCAACCGAAGTCCACGCTCTCGAACCGCACCGGCTCGCCGATCGCCTGGCTCGCCAACGCGCCGTCCCACATCACCCGATTGCCCCGGATCACCGTGCCGATCGGCTTCCCGGTCAGCGTCATGCCGGTAAAGGGCGACCAGCCGCACCGCGAGGCCAGCCAGCTTTCCTCAACGGTCCATTGCTTCTTCAAATCGACCACGGAGAAATCGGCGTCATATCCGATCGCGATCCGGCCCTTGCCCGCGATCCCGAAGATCCGCTGCGGCCCCGCGCTGGTCAGGTCGATCAGCCGCTGGAGCGTCAAGCGCCCCTCCGCGACATGGTTGAGCATCAGCGGCAGCAGCGTCTGCACCCCCGGCATGCCGCTCGGTGAATCGGGATAGGGCTTGGCCTTTTCCTCGATCGTATGTGGCGCATGATCCGAACCGATCACATCGGGCACGCCCTGCCGTAGCCAGTTCCACAGTCCATCACGATGTGCGCCCGAGCGGATCGGCGGGTTCATCTGCGCATAGCTGCCCAGCCGCGGATAGGCGTCCTCGCCCGCCAGCGTCAGATGCTGCGGCGTCACTTCACAAGTCGCGATATCCTTGTTCTTGCCGATCAGCTCCAGCTCGGCCGGTGTGGTCACGTGCAGGATATGGATGCGCCGCCGCGCCGCGCGAGCGAGGCCCAGAATCCGCCGCGTCGCCAACATCGCGCTCTCGTCATCGCGCCAGACGGGATGGCTCGAAGGATCGCCCGCGATCCGCTCGCCCAGCCGGTCCTGCATGCGGAACTCGTCTTCGGCATGGATCGCCACGCGGCGATGCCCGCTCGCCAATACGCGCGCGAGGTTCGAATCGTCGGAAACCAGCAAATCGCCGGTGGAAGCGCCCATGAAGATCTTGATGCCCGCCGTTCCCGGCAGGCGCTCGAGTTCGGCAAGGCTCTCGGCATTATGGTTGGTCGCGCCGACATAGAATGCGTGGTCGCACCACATCCGGCCCTTGGCCCGCGCCAGCTTGTCGTTCACCGCGTCGGCCGTATCGGTGTTGGGCTTGGTGTTCGGCATTTCGAACACGGCGGTGATGCCGCCCAGCACCGCCGCCCGCGCGCCGCTCTCCAGATCTTCCTTGGCCTCAAGCCCCGGCTCGCGGAAATGGACCTGACTGTCGATCACGCCAGGAAGCACATCGAGACCCGTGCAGTCGATCGTCTCGCCCGCGTCGCCGACCGCGCCGATCGCCACGATCTTGCCGCCGGTCACCCCGACATCCACGTGCGCGGGGCCGCCCGGCAGATGCACCGTCCCGCCCGTGAGCTTGAGATCGACGTTCATTGGCCCGGCCTCTTCCGTTGTGAGTATATGCCCCCTACCTCTTGGTGATGCCTGATGCCACCCGCCTCGAAGACCGCGCCCGGATCCGTATCGCCGGCGAAGACGTCCGCGGTTTCCTCCAGGGCCTGCTGACCCAAGACCTCGCCACGGTAACGCCCGAAACCCCTGCATGGGCCGGGCTTCTCACCGCGCAGGGCAAGGCGCTGTACGACTTTATCCTCTGGGCCGATGGCGAATCGATCCTGATCGATTGCGAAGCCAATCAGCGCGAAGCGCTCGTGCGCCGCCTCAGCCTCTATCGCCTCCGCCGCGCTATCACGATCGAAGCGATTGAAGGCGGCGTCCATTGGTCGCTCGCGGAAGGTAAGGGCATCCCGGATCCCCGCCTCGCCGCCTTGGGCAATCGCTGGCTGGGCGAGGAATCGGGCGAAGGCGTCGCGGAAAAATGGCGCGCCCACCGCCTGTCGCTCGGCGTGACCGAGGGTGCAGCAGAACTCGGTCAGGACAAGACGCTCTGGTTAGAGGCCAATGCCGACGAGCTCCACGGCGTGAGCTTCGCCAAGGGTTGCTATGTCGGCCAGGAAAACACCGCGCGCATGCACTACCGCGCCAAGGTCAATCGGCGGCTGGTCGTCGCGCCCCTCGCGGAACCCGGCGACCGCACCCGCGCGACCTATCCCGAACTCGGCCTGATGATCGAGTTGCGCCGCGTCGAATCGCTCGGCGATGCGCTGGTGCCAGAATGGATGGGGGCGGCGCTAGACACCCAGCCAGGCTAAGCCCGCCGGCAAATCCTCCCGCGCATAATCTATCTGCAATACCCGCCTCCGCGCGGGAGTGCGCGCCGCGTCCGATGCGTGCAGGATTGGGGTCGCATAGACCCAGACGTCTCCGGCATCGGCAAGGCACGCCACCGTGCCGCTCGCCGACACCACCGCATCGATCGCGTCTTCGCGAACCAGTGCGCGGTGCGATCCCGGCGCGATCAGCAGCGGCGCGTTATCGTTCGGCACAGGATCGAGATGCACCCGCAAGGTGAGCATCCGCGACAGCAGATCGAACGGTGGTGCGACATGCTGCATGCCCCGCTTGACGGTCCACGGCCCAAAGCCCGGCACCTCCCGCCGCGCCTGCACTGCGATCACGCGATCCTGGTGCCATCCCAGCGCCCAGTTCGTGTCCGGTGACTTGTCGAACAGTAAGGCGCGCACCGGCCGCACCTCGCCGGGCATCAGGCGCGCAGCAAGGCGGCCGATTCGCCCCTCGACTGACAACAGCCTGGAGAGTTCGGGAATCCCGTGAATACGCACACCGGGAAGGCCCCGCGCCACCGGCGCGAGCGAAGCTTCTATCCTCGCAAGCACATCGCGCGCGCCGCCGCGCATGCATTCAGCGCCATCCACATCAAGGCGGAGCGAATCGGGATCGCGCGCGCCGGGCCGGGCCGCCATCAATTGGCCGCTAACGCGCCGAGCCAGCGCACGATCGGTACCTGCGCTTCGCGCCCATAGGCCAGTTCATGGCCCGCGCCTTCGACAAGCTGAAGCGCGGTGCGCGGCGCCGCGTGCGCCAGCGCCTGGGCCTGCACCATCGGAATCAATTTATCTGCCGTGCCATGAAGGATCAGGATCGGCGCCGCCACGCGGCCGAGCTTGCTGCGATTATCATAGCGATCGAGCAGCAGCAGTCGCACCGGCACCCACGGGTAATGCGTGGCGATCACATCGGCCATACTGGTGTAGCCCGATACAATCACCAGCCCGGCCACCGGTTGCTCGGTCGCCAGTTGCGTCGCAACACCCGATCCCAGAGAATTGCCAATCAGCACGATGCGATTGACGGGCACTCCCTGTGTGCCCAGCCAGCCGATCGCCGCGCGCCCGTCACTGTACAGGCCTGTCTCGCTCGGCTTTCCCGGATTCCCGCCATAGCCGCGATATTCGACGAGCAGCAGTCCATAGCCCGAATCGGCCAGCGCCTGCGTCGCGGTCGCGGCGCCGCTCAGGCTGTCACCATTGCCGTGAAAGAAGATTGCCACGGGCTTGCCCGGCTGCCCGGCCTTGTGCGCCGCAGTAAGCGTCAACCCATCCGCGGTCAGCAACTGAACCGCCACGAATCCCGCAGGCGTATTCGTCACTGCCGGCGATGGCGCAGGATAGATCAGGCTCCGCTGCGCAAATGCCAGCACCAGCAACACAGCAAGGTACAAGCCAGCCAGCAAGCCCGCTCCGATGAGTATCGCTTTCAGCATCGAACGATCACCTCCAGCGCGCAAAGAAAAAGGGAGGCCAGTTTCCCGGCCTCCCCAAATCTTTGTCAGTCTGTAGCGACTGGCTAGGCTTAGTAGCCCGAACCAGGACCGTACATGACTTCCACGCGACGGTTCTGCAGTTCGCGAACGCCATCGGCGGTTTCAACGCGCGGACGGCTTTCGCCGAACGCTTCGGTGCCGATCACGCCGCCCGGGATACCGCGCGAGCTGAGGTAAGCCTTCACACCGTCTGCACGACGCTGCGAGAGACCGACGTTGTAGCTTGCCGAACCCGACTTATCAGCGTGGCCTGCCAGCATGACCTGCGCATTACCGCAGTTCTGGTAGTTGCTGATGGCGTTGTCGAGGATCGAAGCTGCTTCCGGCGTGATGTCCGACTTATCCCAGTCGAAGAACACGATGTACGGACCAGGGGTGCAAACCACTTCCGGCA
>SEFZ01000065.1 GCA_004173185.1 Sphingomonadales bacterium
CCTGCTGGACGGCTCGGGCACGGTCTTCATCGCGGTCGGCGCGGCGCACCTGGCCGGTGACGACAGCGTTCAGTCGATCCTGGAGCGCCGCGGCGTCACCGCCGAACGGGTCCAGTAGGACCAGCCCGGGGGGACGGATCATCCCCGAGGCTGGAGCGGGCGGCGGGAATCGAACCCGCACGAAAAGCTTGGGAAGCTTTGAGCTTCTCTCGCTTTTCAGTGCCTTGCCAGCAAATGCTTCTGATGGGTTTTCGAGGACGTTGGTTTGGTCGAACCAGCGTCCTCCGCCGTGGTCATGGGCGGTTCTACCCGGCAGCTAGAGACCGCTTCTGACTCTTGGTTGACCTTCCACCTGTCCGCTTTCGGGCTGCATCCGAACCAAACCCAGTGAGCCTCTTGCTGATTGAGGGTGGCGGTTCGGAAAGAGTGGACCCCCGGCTCGGAAGATGAAGGATCAAGCCACGTCTCAGGCTAATAATAGAGCCGCCTTCAACGCATCCTCGGTGATCGGCTTGGTCAGGGTGGCGTGGGCCCCCAGGCCGGAGGCCATCTGCAGGATTGGGCCGGGGCCCAGCCGGCCGCCGCCGGTGATGGCGACCACCCGCATGATCTCCCTCAGATGCCGGGTCTCGAGGATGAAGTTCAGGCCGTCGCGATCGGGCATCAGGATGTCGACAACGACCGCGTCGGGCTCCCAGGTCCGCACGATTTCCAGACCATCATCGACCGAACCGGCGGTCATGACCTGGTAACCCATGCGCTTCAGCATATCCTCCAGATGGCCCAGCATCAGGGGATCGTCCTCGATGACACACACTTTCATGGTCAACCTGCGGATGTATCTGCCTTTGCGGTTTAACCGATGACTCCCGTCGCGCGTCAATCCGAAAAACGGCGATACCTGCTGGTGGTCTCCCTTGCGGCCGCCATTTTCGGCGTTCTGCTGGTGTTGACCGGGGTAGAGCTCAGGCGAGAGTTCGCCAGCGCCGGGGCCTTGCGGGCGGCGGTGCAGCGGTCCTACGACACCCGCCTCCAGATTCAGTCGGTGTTCTCGCTGATGCAGGACGCGGAGACCGGCCAGCGGGGGTACATCATCACCGGCAACGCCAGCTTCCTTGAACCCTACGATCACGCGCTGGATCGTCTTGATAGCCAGATGACGGCGCTGGGCGGCCTCTACGAAGGCAATGCCGAGCAGACCGGGAACTATCGGAACCTGTCACGCCAGATCGCCCGGAAGCGGCAGGTCATGCAACGCTCGATCAGCCTGCGGCAAGGCGGTGACGCCGCGGCTGCCTCCGCGCAGGTCTCGACCGGCGAGGGCAAGGCCGCCATGGACGATATCCGCCGGGTGGTGGATCACATGACCCGATACGAGGCCAACCATCTGGCCCAGCTGTCCGACAGGGCCCAAGGCCGCACGGCGCGAACCGAAATCCTGGTTGTGGCCTTGTTTCTGGCGCTGGTGCTGACGGCGGCGGGCGCGGCGTTTCTGGTCTGGCGCTATCTGGCCACGCGCGGCGCACTGCTGGAACGCCTGGAGGCGGCCGCGGCGCGGCATGCCGCCACCCTGGACAGCGCCTTCGACGCCATCATCACCCTGAACCCCAGCGGCAGCATCGAGACGCTCAATCCGGCGGCCGAACGGATGTTTGGCTGGCGCGCGGAAGACCTGGTCCGGCGCGACGTCGGCGTCCTGATCGATCTGGCGAATAACGGCGAAGGCTCGTTCCTGGACCGTCTGGGCGCCAGCCAGGGCGCCATGGCCAACGGTCTGCTGCGGGAGCTGAGCGGCAAGCGGCGGGACGGGCAGACCTTCGCGGCCGATGTGGCGCTCGGGGCCATGGACCTGCCGACCGGGCGACATGTTGTGGCGGTGGTGCGCGACATCACCGAGCGGCGGCGGGTGGCCGAGATGAAGGACGCGTTCGTCTCGACGGTCAGTCACGAACTCCGGACGCCGCTGACCTCCATCGCCGGGTCGCTGGGCCTGCTGGCCGGTGGGGCCGGGGGAGAACTGCCGGACAAGGCCGCGCGTCTGATCGGCATAGCCCATTCCAACAGCCAGCGGCTGGTGCGGCTGATCAACGACATCCTCGATGTCGAGAAGCTGGAGTCCGGCAAGCTGATCTTGGCCATGTCGCCGCTCGACCTGGGGGAGATCGCTGCGCGGTCGATCGACGGCGTTCAGGGTTACGCGGATCAGCTCGGCGTCTCGCTGAGTCTCGGCGAGAGTGATCCGGCCCCGGTGCGGGGCGATGCGGACCGGCTGATCCAGGTGGTGACCAACCTGCTGTCCAACGCGGCGAAATTCTCGCCCGCCGGCGGGGAGGTCGCGGTGACTGTCAATCCCGAGGCCCGGATCGCACGCCTCAGCGTCACCGACCACGGTCCAGGCATTCCGGAGGCTTTCCGCTCGCGCATCTTCGGCAAGTTCGCTCAAGCGGACTCGACGGACACCCGGGCCAAGGGCGGGACGGGGCTGGGCCTCGCCATCGCCCGCGAGATCGCCGAACGCCACGGCGGACGGCTGTGGTTCGAGTCCGCCGAGGGAGACGGCGCCACCTTCCATCTGGACCTCCCGCTCGATCTGCCTGAACAGGCCAGCAGCCGGGGCGTGGGCCGCATCCTGATCTGCGAGGACGATCCGGACGCCGCCAGGATCCTTGCCGAGATGGTGGCGCAGGAGGGTTATGACGCCGACGTCGCCGCCACCGCCCGCGAGGCCCTGACCATGGCCCGGGCCGGGCGCTATGCGCTGGGGCTGGTCGACCTTCATCTGCCGGACGCGGACGGCGTCAGTCTGATCCGGGCGCTGAAGGCCGGCGAGGACACGCGCACAATGCCCGTGATCGTGGTGTCCGGCGACGTCGCCCGCGGCAAGGTGAGGGGACGGTCGCTCGAGGTGGCGGACTGGATGGAGAAGCCGGTCGATCCGTCGCGTCTGCTCCTGGCGGTGCAGGCCCTCGCCAAGGCGGACGCCAAGCCGGTCGTGCTGCATGTGGACGATGATCGCGACATTCTGGAGGTGACGCGACAGGCCCTGACCACCGTCGAGGTTCGCGGGGTGGAGAGCCTCGCAGAGGCGCGGGAAGCTCTGCAGGGTCGCCGTCCGGACCTCGTGATCCTCGATCTGGGGCTGCCGGACGGGCATGGTCTGGACCTGCTGCCGGAACTGACAGATGAGGAGGGGCGAACCATCCCTGTGGTCATCTACTCCGCGCAGGATGCAGACCGTCAGGCGGCGCCGGCGGTTCAGGCGGTGCTGACCAAGTCGCGCATGTCCCTGACCCAGCTGGCCCGGACCGTTCGTCGTCTGACCCGTAGTTCCGGAGGCCGCTCATGAGCACCGCACTGACCGTTCTTCATGTCGATGACGAGGACGACATCCGCGAGGTGGCGGCGTTCGCGCTGGAGTTGGACCCGGGCATAAGCCTGACCTCGGCGGCCTCCGGAGAGGCGGCGCTGTCGGTTCTGGACGGCGGCCTGCGTCCCGACGTTATTCTGCTGGACGTGATGATGCCTCACCTCGACGGGCCCGGCACGCTGGGGCGTCTGCGGGAGCGGCCCGAGCATGAGCAGACCCCGGTCATCTTCATGACAGCGCGGGCGCAGTCGGGCGAGGTCGATCACTACCGGGCGCTTGGAGCGCTCGACGTCATCATCAAGCCGTTCGATCCGATGACCCTGGCCGGAGACGTGCGCGCCATTCTCGCGGCCCGGCGATGACGGACGTCCTCGCGGCCTTGCGGGCGCGCTTCCTGGAGCGTTGCGCCGGTGACGTGACACGGCTTCAGGACCTGCTGGCGCGCGATGACCTGGGCGCCGCGGACCTGCGCAGTCTGGTTCACAGCCTGTCGGGCACGGCGGGCACCTTCGGCTTTCCGGAAATCAGCCTGGCGGCCGGCGCGGCCGACGATGCTTTCGCGGCTGGCGGAACACCTTCGCGCGACGAGATCCATCACCTGATCCGGACCATGGAGGCGGCGCTGGTCAGACCGGAGGGCTGAAGCCCCGGCGGGTCATCGTTCCCCACGACTGGCTGCGGCGCAGGTACTGCCAGACGCCGCGGAGACGCCAGAGGTTGTTCAGCTGGCGGTAGCCGAAATTCTCAAGCACCGCGATGCCGGTCAGCAGCAGGAGGTCCCGGGCGCGCGGGAACCTGCGCAACTCGGATTCCTCGAGCGCCAGCGCGCCGACCGAAATCACCACGCCGAAGGTGAAGCTGACCGCCAGGAAGGCCAGCAGGTACTCGAGCGACAGCAGGCCCAGCACCCAGAAGGCCGGAATCAAAATGTAGCCCAGCATCTCGACGATCGGGCCCAGCACATCCACGAGGAAGATGTAGCCGAAGCCGACGGGCCCCAGTCGGCCGTAACGGGGTCGGAACATCACATCCCAGTGCCGCTCGAAGGTTTCCAGCGCGCCGCGATGCCAGCGGGCGCGTTGACGGCCCAGCACCCTCAAGTCCTCGGGCGCCTCGGTCCAGCAGACAGGCTCCGGCACGAAGGCCACCCGGTACGGGCGGCCCTGGTTGCGCATCAGCCGGTGCAGCTTGACCACCAGCTCCATGTCCTCGCCGACCGTCCCGTGGGTATAGCCGCCCGCCTCGATTACGCGCGCCCGCCGGAACAGGCCGAAGGCGCCGGAGATGATGGTCAGGGTGTTGATCCGGCTCCAGGCGAGCCGGGCCATCAGGAAGGCGCGCAGGTATTCCACCGTCTGCAGCAGGGCCAGCAGGTTGCGGGGCGGGCGCACCTCCAGAACTCGCCCGTCGCGAATTACGCAGCCGTTCGCGATCCGGACGGTGCCGCCGACGGCGACCGTACGCTCCGGGTCCTCCACAAAGGGACGGACTGCGCGCAGCAGGGCGTCAGGCTCCAGCAGGGAGTCGGCGTCCATCGAGCAGAAGATGGGCGCCCGGGACACGTTGATCCCGGCGTTCAGGGCGTCCGCCTTGCCGCCGTTTTCCTTGTCCACCACGATCAGGCGAGGCTGGTGCGTCGCCGCGTAGACGCCCCGGATCGGCTGATGGTCCAGCGCCTGGTCATAGTGGCGTTGGACGAGCTTCAGCTCATACGCGTCGATCAGCACCTGCAGGGTGGCGTCCTTCGACCCGTCGTTGATGACGATCACCTCGAAGCTGGGATAGCGGAGCGACAGCAGGGAGCGCACGCTCTGAACGATCGTCATCGCCTCGTTGTAGGCGGGCGCCAGCAAGGCGATCGGGGGCGAGGCTTCCGCATAGCGTCGCCACAGGACCGCGGGCTGGGGAATCGGGGGACGGGTCGCCAGCGCCCGGGCCGCCAGCAACAGCTGGAACATATAGATGAGGTTCTGGGCCACCCCCGTTCCGATGACGAACAGGGCGATGGAGCGGGCGAAACCGACCATCAGGACGGCGATCTCGTGGGTCACGACGTCGCCTCCGAGAGGCCGCGTTCCGCCAGAACCAGCGAGGCGGCGCGCCGCATGAGGTCCTGATCGGCTCGGGCGGCGATCCGCAGGCTGGCGACGCCCTTGTCGCCCAGCATGGTCAGTGCCTCGCCGGCCCGGAACCGCACCCACCAGGCGGGATCGGCCAGGGCCTGGACCAGCAGGGGCGCGGCCTCGAGCAGGCCGATGCGTCCGGCGGCCTCGCATGCGGCGGACCGGACTTCCCAGATCTCGTCTTCCAGCGCGGTCATCATCGCCGGCGCGGCTGCGGGATGGCCGAGCACGCCCAGCGCGCGGATGGAGGCGATCCGGAGTTCGAGCTCAGGCGCAGCCGCGTTGCGCATCAGGGGTTCGACGGCGCGGTAGTCGCCCGCTGCACCCAGAGCATCCGCCAGAAGGGCGCGGGTCACCGCCGGCGCGGTCGACAGCATGAAGGCGTCCAGCGCCTCGGCCGGCGCGGCCTCGGCCGCGCGCCGGATGACCGGTTCGTACAGCAGCGAGTCCTGCAGCCCGCCCGCGGCGATGTCGTTCAGCAGAGCGTTCAAAGGCGGGGCGGCATCCAGATCAAGCAGCGAGATCAGGATGGCGACCCTCAGATCGCTGTCACGCGAGCGTTGAAGGACGCATCGGAGGGCGTCCACCGTCGCCGTCTCGGGAAAGGCGCAGAGGGCCTCGGCCGATGCGATCCGGCCGGCCTTGCTGCCGCGATCCAGACGCGCCCGCAGCCGGTCGGGGACGCCCATCCCGACCAAAACCTCGATCAGCCGTTCCCGCTCCGCGCCACGGATCAGACCCAGCACATCCAGCACGGCCTCGGCCATTAACCGCGCGCGGCGCCGGTAGGGCTTCAGGCGCATGAGCGCTTCGAGGTCGCCGCCGAGGATATCGAGGAACGCGGTGCGTACGCGGGCCTGGTCCGCGGCGCGACGGGCGTCGCCGCGTTCCCGGAACAACCGGGCGATGATCAGCCCGAACATCCACGCGACCGCCGCTAGCCCCATGACCAGCGAACCTGCCCACAGGAGACCCAGCAGGCTCACCAGAAGCGCCAGCCAACCCCGAGGCTGATCGCCTCGCGGTCATAGGCCCCGCGATCCTCCTTCAGGACGCCGAAGCGCAGACTGGTCCGGTCGGTCAGATCGACTTCGCCGCCGAGGCTGACGGCGCTGACGTCTACGGTCACGCCTTCGCTGGTCTCCGGTGCATCAGCGTGATCCAGACGGAGCCGCACACGGTCGGTGGCCGCCCACTGGACGCTGACGGCGTAACCGTCCCGCCGTTGATCGGTTTCGTCCCAGACATTGATCCAGCGCGCGGCCAGCCGTAGGCGGCCATCGGCCAGCTCGGCGGCCAGACCGGGCTGCAGGCTGTTCACCGTCCCGCTGGCGAAGCGCGCGGTGGAGGCGTCCAGCGTCGCGCTGATCCCGCCGCTCAGGGGGACGTCGGCGCCCGCCCGCAGCGAGGCTTCCGGCCGGTAATCGGCCTCCACCGCAGCGCCCAAGGCCACATAGACGCCGCCGGCTCCGATCCGGTGGTCCAGGCGCCCCTCAAGGAAGACGTCGTCCTGACCGAACCGTTCGGTCCACTCGGCCGCGGCGCCGAAGCTCCACCGGTCATTCAGCGTCCGCACCGCGCCCAGGCGGGCCTCGCTCCAGTCCGGAAGGCCTGCGCCGAGGCGGCTGCGGGAGACGTCGAAATCCAATCTCCAGACGGCCGGCAGCCCGAGCGCCGGCCTCAGCGCGCGGACATCGGGACGGTCCGGCGCGGCGGCCAGCGCCCGTCCCGCCTCGACCCGGGCCTGTGCGAGATCGCCCCGGCGTTGCGCGGCACGGGCCAACCCGACGCGGGCGTCGACATAGTCCGGTGCGGCGTCCAGAACCGCGCGGAAATCCGCCTCGGCCTCGATGGACCGATGCAGCGCCAGCAGGGCGAGCGCGCGGTTCAGGCGGGCGTCCACATCTCCGGGACGGGACTGAAGGACGCGATCCAGTTTCTCCAGGGCCGCTTCGTTGCGTCCCGCCCGCCGATCCGCGACCGCCGCTTCATACAGCGCCGTCGGGTCGATGCGGACCTCAGCCGGGACGTCTTGAACGATCATGCCCCTGCTCCATCTGCGCCGTGGCCAGCAGGCGTCGGATACGCTGCACCAGTTCGTCGGGAATGAAGGGCTTGGCCAGATAGTCGGCGGCGCCCAGTTGCAGCCCGCCGACCACATCCTGTTCACGCTTCAGGGCGGTCAGCATGATCACGGGGATGTCGCGCGTACCGGCGCCGGCCTTGAGCCTGCGCAGCACCTCGAACCCGTCCATCACCGGCATCATAGCGTCGAGAACGATCAGATCGGGCGCATGATCCCTGACCATGTCCATAACCTCGCCGCCATGCTCGGCCGCGAAGATCTGGTGATCCTCCGCCGCCAGCTTGTGCTGCAGCAAGGCCCGCAGTAGCGGGTCATCGTCCGCGATCAGGATGCGCGCCATTACTCGCTCCATAACTGGCCCGCCCGAACCTGGCGGCATGATGCAGTCGAGAGTGTGAATCAAGCCCTAGGGAAGAGATGACAATGCCGGTCATCTGAAACGCAGGACGTTTCGGGAAGCTCACGCGACAAGGCATTTCTCAAGCCGCCCTATGCCGCTCCAGGGTTCGACCGGGGTCCCGATTACGTCCGATGTCCCGCGGGGAGCCAACGTCCGCTCATGGCGCGGGATTAATTTTCAAATCGTGGCGCAGGGAGCGGGTCGCCAGTCGGATTTGGCGCGATATCTCTAGTATATAGCCAGATGTTGTCCTGTCCTGTTTGCAAAAATGACTTGTTAACATTAACAACAATTGTTCTATATCTATATATTGGAGCGCACTATTTCAAAACTAGTGGCTAGATGGCTGAGTCTGCTTCTTTCGAGCTTGACATGTCAGTCGAGTTGTGAAATATAGAAGCCATCGGGGAGCTACACCCGGTACGAAAACTTGATCGTTACCGAAAGTAGACCCCATGAATCTGCCTGCCCGTGGCCTTAAATTTAGGCGAGTTAGCTCTGGCGGTGCCTCCAAATTGGTCCCACCGCAAGCTCTGGCGAGTTTTTGCCGCCTGCAAGCCCCCCGCCTACACCTCGAATTTTACCTGCGAGGCTACGTCTGCCGCATCGCGTCTATTGCGGGTAGTGTCAAAGGAGAGGTCGACGGCAAGCCCGTTGCCGC
Source organism: Sphingomonadales bacterium (assembly GCA_004173185.1). Taxonomy (GTDB): domain Bacteria; phylum Pseudomonadota; class Alphaproteobacteria; order Sphingomonadales; family Sphingomonadaceae; genus Sphingomonas. The sequence continues at coordinate 8,638 of SEFZ01000065.1, forward strand.
GGGATTTGATCAGGCTCAAATCGCGCTCCATTTGATTAGAACGGTCCGATCGATGCCCTTGGCGAGAGACGGGGCCGGGCTGTGTGGCGATCAACAACCAGTACATAACGCCGTGAATGGTGCGGCATGACTGCGTCGTCCAATCAGTCGCAGCCGGTTGCCGCGAAAAATGTCGAGCCGAACGAGCTGCCTAAAATTGTAGGCTCGGACCGCACGGCTATTGCGACTGAAGGCCCGCATGGTCGCCCGACTATGGATGGCTTCACAGAATCCGCAGCTGGTGTTCAGCTTCTGTTTGATAGATTCGCTAAAGACGAAGCTGTTCGAGGGCATTCAGCTAGGTTCGGCATCAGCAATTCAGTAATAGAAATTATCTGGGCTCTCGCTGATCTCGCCGCGTTCGACGACGTGAGTTCGATCTGATGGCGAGAAAAGATTTTGTCATTACTGGCACAAGAGCGGCTATCTATGTCAGATACTCTTCTCACCAGTCAAATCCGCTCTCCACTGCAGACCAAACTGCACTTTGTCAGGCTTATGCTCAGAAGCACGGGTACGATGCGGTCGAGATCTGGTCTGATGAAGAGAAGGACGGCAAATCGGAAGCTCACCGACCGGCGTTCCAGCATCTTGCATCTGGCGTCCGAGAGAAGCGCTTTGATGTGGTTATCGTCGAGCAGCTAGAGCGACTTGGAAGAAACTTGGGCCATCTCGCGAGTTTCTTTGATCGATGCAATGCGAAGAAGATAGCCATTCTGTGTGTGAACGGTGACCGAGTGAACCGCTTTCACGTTCTGCTGAAGGGATTTCAAGCCCAGGAAGAGAACCTGGACAAGGCTGACAAGGTGGATCGGGGGCACCGCGCCGCAGTCCTTCGCGGCAAGCCGATCGGCGGAATCCCTTATGGGTACGTCCGTGAGTGGAAGGTTGTCGAGCCTGGTCAGCCGCCGGTGGCCGAGAGGGTCATCGACCCTATTGCAGCAGAAGTCGTGCGGAGGATCTATGAGGAATATGCGTCTGGACTCGGGACGACTGAAATCGTCCGGCGACTCAACGCTGAAGGGATTTTAGGCCCCAGAGGAAAGCACTGGAATCCAGGTCACCTTCTGGGCCATAGCGCGACGAAGCAGGGCCTGTTGAGGCGCCCCATTTATATCGGCCAAGTCCGGTATGGGGTGACCCACAACCATCGCGACATCGACACGGGTCTGCGTTGGGTTGAGGTGAGTACTGACGAAATTGCTGAGAGTTTCAATCCGGATTACCGTATCTTGGAAGACAGTCTTTACTATGCGGTGCAGGATAGGATCTCGGCGCTTGCGAAGAGGCCGGCTGCTCGCTCTCGCACTAACAAGTATCTTCTGACCTCTAAACTCACCTGCTGCAAGTGTGGATACAACTATGTTGTAGTTGATCGCCACATGGCTGGCTGTCGAGGCAATACGATGTTGAAGGTCTGCGACAACCGCACGCGTGTAGATATGCTTGAGGCGGAAGATCGGATCCTCGCCTATCTTGAGGGGCCGCTCCTCGAGACTTCCGCTGTTGATCTCTTCATCAAATCCTATGCCGAGGCTGCACGACGTTGGCGAGCCGACATGCGCGTGAAGGGTGTCTCTACGAGCGCCCGCATCACTAAGCTCGAGAAGACGGTGGAGCGGCTTGTGGTAAAGCTGGCCGATGGGGCACTGTCGGCCTCCGCGTCGGATGTTGTGGTCGCTGCACTCAACAAGGCAACCGACGAACTGAGCGTCCTCAGGCAGCAAAGCCAGTCTCTCAATGGCGCAGATCGTCCGCTACCGTCGCCCGCACAGCTCCGCGATAGGTTGCAGGCTTTGGTCGCCAATTTGCGATCAGCTTTGAGGTCTGACGGTGCCCCAGCGGTCGCTGCGCGGGAAGCAATCCGCCGTCTGCTACATAAGATCACGGTTGTGCCCGCATCGGATAACCCAGCGAAAGGCTCTCGTAACGCAACTCTTCACGTAGAGGGGAAGATCGCCGACTTGCTTTCAGCGTCAGAGGCTACATCTACGATCATGATATCGCTCGGTGGGTATTACCCCACACGTCAATATTATGATCCTTCCTTTGAGTTTTTTATCAAGGTTGGCTTGGGCACCCCTTCGGGTACCGCCTTTCCCATTGCTCTGCAGAACATTAGGAACGCGTTGGAAAACGCCCCAGGTCGCGTATCAGGCAAGGATCTCCTGAAAGTCGCTCGGAAGGGCGACTCCAGCCTTAGGGTTCAGGCTGCGATGAGCCGGCTCACGACGGCCATCGCCTGGCTAGAGAAGCGCGGTCTTGTTAAAGTGCATCTTCGCTCCGGATGCGATCATAGGGTCGGTGCGGAATATGAATTCTTGCGACCAGTGACCGCCGGAGAAGAACTTAGATCACCGGTCCATGATGTCAAGAATTGTGACATCATACCCACCTGCTAAGAACGACTGATATCTAGTGCGTCTGTTCTGGATTTTTGATGTCGCGTTCCTTGATATCGAAGACGACTAAGAACTTGTTCTAAAAGAAGTAACTCTGGAAAATTCACCTGGCCGGCGAATCGACCCAGAGTGCCCTTGTTCATTCCGAAACCCGCTGTAGCTGGGTAGGCCTCTTCATCTGGAGGCGCCCATGCCTGAGTCGCAAAATCCCCAAGTCGTCCAGTTCTCGGTCGGAGGGCGAGCCATACCGAAGGGGCGCGCGAGGTCATCATCCAAGAACGGTTTCGTGAGGCACTACACACCCAAGGCGACCTCCGACTATGAGGCGGTGATCCGCGCTGCCGCGCTCGTGGCGATGAATGGCCAACCTCGCTTTGAAGGGCCGGTGTCGATGTCCATCGTGGTTCGATGCAAGCCGCCGCTCAGGACCTCCAAACCTCGGTTGGCGGCCATGCTCGCCGGAGCGGTCTTGCCGACCGTACGGCCTGATCTCGACAACGTTCAGAAGGGGGTTGCTGACGCCCTCAACAAGGTCGTCTTTCGCGACGACGCTGACATCGTCCATTCCATTGGCAGCAAGCGGTACGCTGCAGAAGCTGGGATCGATGTGACTGTCCGGTCCATCTCCCACAGTAAGGATGCCGGCGGAAGAGATTGACCCCATGTCAGGGGGGCGTGCTAGCTTGGAACGAGTGGTCACTCCTGACGATAGGCTTCCGCAATCCTAGCCGCGCGCTCAGCCTGGGCTTGCTGAGCTATGCTTTCCTCCCGAGTAGGGCGGTAGATACGCCGGCAGGTTTCATAATCCATTCTTTGGATGCAGCGGTTCTCACTCTCTCGTGCACGCGCCGAAAGATCCCGCATAGTTTGGGCGTGAGCGGCGCGGCGTGCCTCTTCATCGGCAATCCGGGCCTGTTCCTTCCGTTGAGTTTCGACAATCTCAGCCGCCGCCTGCGCTTTTCGTTGGGCGGCCAGCTCTGGGTGTCGCGCGTCGTCAATGCCGCGTCCGATCGCGCTGAACACGCAACTTCCCAACATCGCGAGCAAGGCAAGCGTGATGACCGCCGCCACCGTGTTTCCGACTAGCTGCCCCAACTTGGTTTCCGTCATCGCCCGCCCCCAGAGTACATTATGTAGGCTATATCCCGTGGTTTAACAGGGCCTGAATCTGTCGCTTGGCGCCTATGAATGGGCGCGCGCTGGTAGCAAGAAATTTGAGGCGGCTGAGGACTGCACGGGGCGTGTCTCAAGAGCGTTTGGCAGCTGATGCCGGCGTTGACCGTGCGTATCTGAGTGAGCTCGAGCGGGAGCAGGGCAACGTGACTGTTGATCTCCTGGACCGGCTGGCAGCCGTACTCGGTGTGGCTGTTGGTGAATTTTTGGAGCCAGCTGATGCAGATAGGGTGGCGCCGCTACCTGCCGGGAGAAAGCGCCGCGGGTCGTAGAGGCTAGGGCGGATCGGCCGGCAGCGCTGATCGTGTCGCGCGGCGCATGTCGCATTTCTTGCTATCGTCAAGCGCCTTTGAGACACTCTTTCATAGAGCTGGCGACGCGATCACGCGGACGCCGTCGAACTCCTCATACCGAAAGAACTCTCATGACGCGCTTTGAAGCGGTCGTGGGGCTGGTCGACCGCTTGCGCGGTCTGCCGCTCCCCGAACAACCCAGGCTCCGGACGCTCATCACGGCCAAACCGCCGGGGCCAGATGGCATTGGTTACAGTGAACCAGACATCGTCTCGGAGGGATCGAGGTGGGTGGACTTCAGAATGGAGCGGGGCTCGCTCACCAGCATCGAACCCATTTCCCTATCGCTGAAGGAAGGGGTCTGGGGCGAGGCTTATCTGATCCTGCTTGATGGTGATGAGCCTGTAGCGTTCGGAGCGGTATTGACGCCGGACGGCGTCCCGGTGACCGGCTACCTGGAGGCTGCGACGGCCAAGATCGCTATCACACTCCACCGACGCAGCTAGTTCACGCTAGCTGCCTCCAGCGCTGGCTGAGCGGCTGAGTAACATCCCTCAACTGACACTTTTCCGCCTGCACTCTGATCGGCCATGGCGCGCGGGAAATGTGTAGCGACGGCGAGGGGCTCTGGAGGGCAGTAAGTGTGCGAGGTGGTTGGACAGCTTGCGCATCGAAATCGTCAAGCGCTATTTTCGACAATAAAAACAATAAGATAAATGATTGACTGGGCGTCGTTGTCGTCCCATCTTTTAGCGCACGAAGGCAGCGCGGCCAGGTCGCGTAGGCGTAGGAGGGTTGATCGATGAGTACGTCTAGGCGTGCCGGAGTCCGCCAAAGCGACATCCGTCGCACGATGCAGGCGGTTCAGGCCGAAGGGTTCAGCCCGCGGTCGGTGCGCGTGGCAGTCTCGGGCGACGTCTCAATCGATGTCGGAGACGAGGTCGACATTTACGTTGACCCCCTAGACGCTTGGAGGGATCGACGCGGTCATGGCCACCCGCGCCACTAAGCTCCCAAAGGGTATCGCGAAGGTCATTCGACGCGGCCCGGACGGTGAGATCGTCAGCACCTACTTTTACGCATGGAAGGGCGGTCCACGCCTGACCGGTGTGCCAGGATCCCGCGCTTTTATGGCTTCGTATGAAGCCGCACTGAAAGCCCGACGGGGCGGTCAGGCCGACACGCTCGGCGGTCTTGCGTTACGTTACCAAGCCTCTCCTGAGTTTGCGGGTCTTGCCGAGTCGACGAAGAAAGAATGGCGCCGGCGGATTTCAAAGATCTCTGCGGACAAGGCGGACCTGGATATTGGCGGGCTTCCCCTTGCTGCACTCAACGACCCCCGTGTGAAAGCGGACATCCTTGCATGGCGCGATCAGTGGCGGGACACGCCGCGTGGGGCAGACTTCTTGATGCAGGTTCTGTCGCGAGTGTTGTCATGGGGCCAGCAGCGCGGCCTACTGGCGCTCAACGTGGTTACCGGGATGGGGCAGCTTTATAAGTCTAACCGCTCCGACCAGATCTGGGAGGCGGATGAACTCGATGCGTATGTGACCGCGTCGGCGTCGCCGGAAATCGGCTTCGTGGTGCCCCTGGCGTGTCTCGTCGGGCTGCGACTGGACGACCTTCGTACCCTAAAGTGGTCAGAGGTCGGCGAGGTCGCGATCGTCAAGGTCACAGCGAAGGGACGCGGGCGGAGGACCGCTGTAATACCCTTGCTGAATGAGACACGCGATCTGCTGTCGCGCATACGCGTTCAGCAGGCGAAACGTCATGCGGAGCTCGACGCTCGCGCGAAGCGCCAAGGCCGTGAGCCGCCGACCTTGCCTCTTACCGTGCTATCAAACACCTTCGGCCGCTCATGGCGTTACTCGGGGCTTGAGACACGCGTCAGCGAAACCAAAGCTGCGGCCAACCCTCCAATCCAGAAACACCTGCACGACGCACGGGGGACCTTCGCCACGCGTCTGCGAAAGGCAGGGCTAACGGCGCCGGAGATCGCGGACGTCCTCGGCTGGGATGAGGAGCGTGTCGAAAAGCTGCTCACGGTCTACGTGGATCGAGACACGATCGTGAAAGGCATCGCCGAACGGATTCAGCGCCTCGAAATGGAGGCGCGACAGGGGGCTGATCATTCCAGGGCGGCAGTCGTCGCTGGCGTTGAGTTGGTCTCGCCGACCAGCCAGGCTGGTGAAGTTATGCGTCAGATCGCCATCAACCGTCGCTCCGAGACGGTGCCGGTGGTCCACGGGTCCGGCAGGCGTAGTGCCAGAACAGCCGTTCACAACAGATCGCAGCGGGAAGAAGCGACCACAAAAAGACCCCTAATCGACCTTTGCGCATACCTCGGCGATGGAGGCGTGGAGCGTCGAAGCACTTTGGTCAGCGACGAGTGGCTCGGCAGTGAGATCGCGCGTGATCCATGGCTGTTCCGAGTGGTCGAATTTGAGCCGGGCTATTACGATCTGCAAGCAGAAGGCCCGATCCAGTGGCCGATTCCTGCGGACGTCGCTGATCGGATGTGGAGTGACCTGAAGGCAGCCCATGGCTGACGGGTCTGCTTAGCGCCAGAAGCGGACATTCCCAGCCCGCCCATAAGGAGACGTCTTCGACGCCAGGCGGAAGGTCCGCTCCCGACCCATTGCGGACATCGGTCCGACGCTGACCGTCCTCCTCTCAACTG
>SEFZ01000098.1 GCA_004173185.1 Sphingomonadales bacterium
GCTGTACGGACTATCTACATCGAAATTGAACAGGCGGACGAGCCTCGGGTCATGCGCGTCGTCGAAATGATGGCCGTGCATGAACGCGACCCCGATACCCTGCGCTGCGGCCTCGAGCATCAACGGCCCCGAATCGAAATAGTCGATCCCCGCAGGCTCCAGATAAGGCATGCCGATGGCCTTCTTCCACTCAGTGAAAGTCTCCGGCATTTCGCGGTGGAGCAATACGGTCATCCGCTGCATCTGTTCGGGCACGGTGATCGAGCGGTCGCCGTCTGCCAGCGTCCGCGACGCTATCGGGAACACCTTGTCCTGATCGAGCCGCGCTGCATAGAGCAAGGGATCGATCGATCGCGCCAGCGCGATTGCGGCATCGATGCCGTCGCCCAACCGCGCTTCGGCATGCGACATAGTGTCGATATCAATATGCAGTCCGGGATGCAGGCGCCGCAGCTCGGGGAGGCGCGGGAAAAGCCGCTGCTGTGCGAACAGCGGCAGGACGTTGAGATGCAGGCGCAGTGATGCGTCGGGGCTGCCCACCTGTTCGATGGCGATGCGGAGCTCGTCGAGAATAGGTGAAAGTTGTTCGTGCAGCCCGCGCCCCGCTTCGGTCAGGCTGAGGCCGTGATGGTGCCGGTTAAACAGCGGACGGCCGACCGCATGTTCGAGCGTCTGGATCCGCCGAGAGAGTGCGGGCATCGACAGGCCAAGCTCGATCGCTGCGGCCTTGACGGTGCCATGGCGCGCGACCTCCAGAAAGGCTTCCATGCTGCTGAGAGGGGGTAGACGGGGCATAACCGGTATCGATGATGACATGAGGTTGGCGGACATGCCAGAATTTTGTGCAGTGCGTCATAAGTTGCCGCAGTTCCGGGGGTCGCAAATCGGGAACGACCATCCTATCTTCGGCATTCTGAATATTTTGCGGGAGACAGGCCTTGGCCGATGCGGCGGTAAAAGAAAAACAGGTCAAACTGCAGGTGGCCAATTCGCGTGCCGAGGAAAGTGGCGGCGGGATTGCGCGCATTCCGCGCTCGACGATGGCCGAACTCGGTGTGACCGAAGGTGACATCGTCCAGATCAGCGGCAAGCGGCAAACCGCCTCAAGGGTCGTATTGCCCTACGCCGAGGATGAAGGGCTGGAAGTCATCCGTCTCGACGGCCTGCAGCGCGCCAATGCGGGCGCGGGTGCTGGCGATATGGTCGAACTGAGCCGCGTGGAAGCGCGGCCTGCAACACGCGTGGTTTTCGCGCCGGCGCAAGAAAATCTTCGCCTTCAGGGTTCGGCGAACGCGTTGAAGCGCAGCTTCTTCGGCCGGCCAGTGGTTGCAGGCGATACCGTCGCGACCGCAGGGCAGCAGCGGCTGGATTCGGGCGACATGCCTCCGCAGCTTCGTCAGATGCTAAACGCGCCGGCTTATGCGCTCGCCGAAGTGCGCCTTCTTGTCGTGTCGGCGACCCCCAAAGGCGTTGTCTACATCGACGAAAATACCGAAATCGAGCTTCTCCCTGAATATCAGGAGCCGCAGGACGCGCGCCGTACCGACGTCACTTACGATGATCTTGGCGGTCTTGGGGACACGATCGATCAGCTGCGCGAGATGGTCGAGCTCCCGCTGCGCTACCCCGAACTTTTCCAGCGGCTGGGCGTCGATCCGCCGCGCGGGGTTCTTCTGCACGGCCCGCCGGGCACGGGTAAGACACGGCTAGCGCGTGCGGTCGCCAATGA
>SEFZ01000099.1 GCA_004173185.1 Sphingomonadales bacterium
ATGGTGCCCGCGGTGATCGCGGGGCCACCGGTGCCCAGGCCCACGAACCACATGGCGCGGGTCTTGGCACCGTCAAGCGTCGTATCGCCCACTGCGTCCAGCGCATCTATGCTGGACAAGGCCACCTGCATCCAGGCCAGGTTCCTGTCGATCTGTTCTTCGGGGGAAGAATCGTCGCCGGTCACCACATGGTTGATCAGGTTCTTGACGTCTTCGTTCAGGAACTGGTGCAGGTCCGACCCGAACATGGCCATGGTCGTCGCAGCGGTCAGGATGAACACCGCTCGCAGCGAGTTGGTCACCAGCACCATCATCGACTCGCGGGACTGCCCGGTGACGATGCGGTAGCCCTGGATCAGGATCCACAGGGTAAGCAGCGTGAGCGCCATGCCGCCCACCCACTGCATGGCGCGCCCCATGAGCTCGATGCCGAAGTCCTGGATCTCCTCCTGCAGGTAATCCAGGATCAACCGGAAGAAGACGAAGTCCCCCACCGATTGCACCTTCGGCTGCAACCATTCCAGTGCAGAGGCCAATCCCATTACGTTCATCTAGCTTCAATCCCTTGGATGCGACTTCCATCGAAACAACAGACACCACTGCACGGCCGATCGGGTACCCGCAACTTCTTGCCGCTCAGTCGCCCACTTCCAGCGCCGCCTTCAGCGCAGCGGTCTTCACCACGGCTCCCAGCGGGTTTTCCTCGCCCTTCAGGCCCATGTGCGTCAGCGCCCTTTGCTTGTATTCCATCGCCTCGATGTAGGTGTCGTAGGTCCGTATGTTGACTTCCCAGGCCCGATAACGCGTGTCGAAAGCGTTCGAGTAATTAGCCGCGTCGTACTGCGAGGCCTGGGTGACGCCCTGGTCCTCGCTGGAATCACGGCGCTCATTGGTTTGCTTGAGCGCGGCTTCCAGCTGTGGCAGCGTTTCCGTGACGAAGGCGATGGTCTCGTTGTACTTCCTGTTCTGCGCGATCTGGATGCTCGCGCAGATGGTCTTGCGCTGCTCCACGATGTTGCCATTTGGATTCAGACTGAATCCCTGCACCACGCTCGCCAGGCTGAATCCGCCCCCGCAACGCTCGACAACCATGTAGTCGTCCAAGACTTTCTGCATCGCCATACCCTTGGGCATCGAGAACCCCATCATCGCGTGCTTCAGCTTGACCAGCTGTTGCTGGAAGTGCTCGAGCTGGCGCTTCCAGCGCATGGCCGTCTCGGTGTATTCGCCCGCGTCCTGGATCTTCTGGGCCAGCAACTGCATCTGGTTCATGATCTGGGTCCACTCCGAGGCACAGTTGGCGCAGACGAAGGCCTGCGCAGGAGCAGGTGCCATCGCCGCACCCCCGACCGTCAACGCAAGGGCCATCGACAATGCAAAGAACGCGGGACTTTTCTTCCGGGTATTCATTGCAAACTCCTCCTTGATTCCTGCAACCTGACAACCGTTGTTCCCAAGCAGCCGGCCATCGCCGGCCGATCCGTTCACGCGCCCAGCACGCTCGCCTGCTTGGCGACCTTTCCGTCCCTGATGCTGCTGGCCGCTGCCTTGCCCGACCCCTTGCGGCTTGCGTAGAACTCGGCCAGCCACTGCTCGGGACTCAGCTCCTCCTCGCTCAGGCCACGCAATGCAGCCTGCTCGGCCAGCACCTGGTGCATGATGTCGATGTTGTCGGTCGAAGCGGAAATCACCGCCAACGCATCGTCCATGCCGCGCAGGT
>SEFZ01000066.1 GCA_004173185.1 Sphingomonadales bacterium
GATCTCGCGCTCGGCGATCTCGCCAAGAGCTTTGCCGACCCCGCGACGCTGCGCTTCGCCGGACGTGTCGACGAAGGCGATTTTCGCGCGCGCTTCAAGGCGGGCGTCGAGGAAAACAGTCGGAGGATATTGGCATGACCGAATGGCCACTCGACTGGCAGGGCCTCGTTGACGAGGCGGTACGCCGCCGCAAGGAGGAAGGGCATACCCAAAAGTCGCTCGCCGCGCTAGCCGGGGTCAGCGTGCCGACCGTCAACGGATTCGAGCAGGGCGACATCAAGCTGCGCCTCGAAAAGGTCTTCAATATCCTGGAGGCACTCGGAATGGTGGTGTTGCCAAGCGCCCCGGGAAGCTTCGCGGCGTTCGTACGCGCGGCGCGCCAGCGCTGGAGCCAGCTTGTCGCTCCGCTGCCCGCGGGACATCCCTCGCGCCAGCCGCTTGGCCGTGTCTCCTACGCTTACGAGATTGCAGGTACGGATTCCGATCTGTCACTCGGCTCATTGCGCACGATATTGTCAGGGCTCCCCGACACATCGGGTTGGCCGCCCTTTTGGGCGCCGCACAAGGAAGGAATGCGGCCCGTGATCCGGGACGGCCTTATCGAATGCTGGATCGGCAACCCCGATGCCGATCGCTTTCTGACCGACGCGGCGTCGAGCGATTTCTGGCAGGTGACAAGCGATCTCAAGGCGTATCTTCAGCGCGGCTTTCCCGAAGACGGGACAGCGAATCTCGCGCCGGGGACCATCTTCGATGTCGCGCTGCCCGTTTGGCGCACTGCGGAACTGTTCAGCCAGATCCTTCACCTCGCCAAGGCCCTGGAGCTTAGCCCCGATCGACGATTGCGATTCGAATGCCGGTATGAGGGGCTAGGCGGCCGCGAACTCATATCATGGGCCGCTCCGCTGCGACGCGGCGTTCTTCACGAGGGAATGCGAAGCCGGACGGCGAACATATCGCTCACGGCCGAATTGAGCCTTGCCGGACTCACCAGTAACTTTAACGATGTCGTGCATGAGACGCTGGCGCCGCTGTACGAGCTGTTCGACGGCTTCGATGCGACGCAGCAGTTCGTGACATCGGAAATCGCTGAATTCCAGAATGCGATGTTACGGCTGGGCCACAATCCCATGCCCGCGACACCCTGAAGGCTGGCGACCGGTTGCCGCCGCTCGTCGGAAGCTTGGCGCGCCCGCGCTGGGTTCCTCACGTTGCGCGCGAACGGTGACGGCGGGGGAGCCACCCGCCGCGCCCGTGCGGGGAAACGACCGTGCAGTCCCTGACGCGCTTTTAGGCAGCCTGTACCGGCGTGGGAAAAGGGGCGTTCTCCCAGACCCGCTGCACCAAGTCTTCCGACAGTTGCTGTGGCTTTGGCCAAGATCGGCGGGCGCGCCGCCCAATAATGATTTCAATCTGCTTGCGCGCGCGGGGCTAATCGCCACGTCATAATCGCGCCGGCGAAGCCAGATTCCATCCTATATTTGGCACAGCTCAGCAAAGATGGCCTGCGCCAAACTGCGCCAAAGGCCAAAAATTATCCAATGAAATCAAAGGATGATGGTGCGCGACGCAGTCTGCACCGCATGGGTCTCGCCTTGGAAAATTCCCTAAGCGGCCAAAATTTAGGGAATGAGCGGATTCATGTGCCTACCTTCGTTCGAATATGGAGGATTATAGCGCGGAAATGCGGGGTAGGCGGCCGAGAATTCCCTATCGCAGGTTTAGGGAATTGCCGAGACCCGCGTAAGGAAATTTTGCTCGTCGCATAGCCAATTATTTTTGCTTCGATTGCGTAAGAGGCTGAGGGGGAGGGGGGCTTCCATTTCCCGATCTTATGGATCTAGACCCGGTGCGAAGGAGCCGGAGATGACAACCAAGTCAGATGAAGCAACACCGGGGCGGCCACCCACACCAATGAAGACCGAGCGCTTGGCTATCGCGACCTATCTCGCCAACGAGGGAATGAGCTTTCTCAGGGCTGCACGCCAGGGCGTTCAATTTTGGAAGTATGATTTCGACGCCGGGGGCTATGTCCCTGACGACGAGATCAATGATCAGCTTCCAAAATCGCCTGAGCGTCGGCGGGTGGCGCTCTATGAACATAGGCGCGAGGTTTCGGCAGAAAGCGAGACCGTGCCGCTCGCATTCCGATTCCATACCGTGCCCAAAAAGGGAAGGCCGAAGAAAAAGCGCTGATCTTGAAGAATGCGCTTTTTCCATACATTTTTTCCGGTTCATTGAGTCGACCTCCACTGATTCGCAGGAGGTCATGATGAATTTGAAGCGTGGTGAATTGGACGAAATCCCCGGGCTGGGCGATAATCTCTCGGCCTTGATCGCGGTCCCGACTGGGGACCTGATATCCCTGCCTGGCCACCCGTGGGTGTTCAAAGACCCTGATATCGAACGCGCGAAGCAATTCGTTTCGCGGTATCAGGGACGCGCCCTGCCGATCCTGGCCGATGACGACAATCACATCCTCGCCGGCGCGATCTTCGTCGAAGCCGCACGTCGGCTAGGTATCAAGTTGCTCAAGATCATCCGCCAGTCAGGAATCTCGGAAGCTGAGGCCTTGTTGTTTGGCACGGCCATTTCGAAAATCCAGTCGCTGGGGTCCTGGGACGGTGCCGCAATGGAAAAGGCGCTGCGCCAGTTTGAAGAGCATATCGGGGATTTCTCAGCAGGGCTCATTGGATTCGCGCCGGGCGAGCTCGATCGGCTCATCGGGGCTGATATATTCGACGGGGCCGGCAATTCGGAGCCTCCGGTCGAGGAGCGGGCAATATCCTGGGTCGGCGCGACATGGATCTGCGGGGATCACCGCCTATTGTGCGGTGATGCGACCTGCCCAGACAGCGTCGCGGCCCTTCTCGCTGGCGAAACGATATCGGTCGCGGTCTGCGATCCGCCGTTCGGCTGCAAGGTCGACGGGTTCGTGTCGAGGAAGGGACGCCACAAGGATTTTATCCAAGGCGCCGGGGAAATGGCGCCCGATGCGCTTCTCGAATTTTTCCGCCGTTTCTGCCGCGCGATGGCGAGCGGCCTAAAACCGGGCGCGCTCGTCTATCTCTTCATCGACTGGCGGAGCCTTTCTCTACTCCAGCAGGCAGCCAGCGAGATATTCGGAAACCTCGTGAACCTCTGCGTTTGGGCCAAAGATCGCGGGGGCCAAGGCAGCTTTTACAGGTCGCAGCACGAGTTGGTGCTAGTTTACGCCATGCCCGGTGCGCGGCATCGCAACAATATCGAGCTCGGGCAGCATGGTCGTAATCGTTCGAACGTCTGGTCTTACCCGTCCGCCGCATCCTTACGTAGGGGCCGCGAGCCCGACATGCAGGGCAAGCATCCGACACCCAAGCCCGTCGAGCTGGTGGCCGACGCAATCATCGATAGCAGCCTGCGCGGCGAAATTGTCTTCGACTGCTTCCTTGGTTCGGGCGCCACGCTGATCGCGGCCGAACGCACGGCGCGGCAGTTCCGGGGGATGGATCTGGAACCGCGGTATGTCGATCTCGCGGTACGCCGTTGGCAGGATTGGACGGGTCGTGATGCGGTTGACGCGGCTTCGGGCCGGACCTTCAATGAAATTGCGGAGGCGAGCCATGACGAAGAAGAGGGATGATTATGAGGTGGGCTATGGCAAGCCCCCAAAACATTCGCAGTTCGTACCCGGGCAGTCAGGCAACAAGGGGCGGCGAAAGCGCAACGAGACCCAGGCACAGACCGTTGCCCGGCTCCGCGATCAAAGGGTCGAAGTGGGAGGACAATGGGTCACTAAGTTTGAATTAGCGGTCACCCAGACTATCAACCAGACCATTCGCTCTGGAAAACCACGCGACCTCAAGCTGCTACTGGATTTGCTCGATAAACATGGCGCGCTTCCGGCGTCAGAGGAAGCTGAAGCGTCTCGTGCCGGCACGGACGCAGTCTACACCAAGCTCATGAACCTATTCGATCATCGGTTCGAAATCGATCCGGCCGACACGGTCGAGTTGGAACGCCTGGCCGATGAGGAAACAAAACTCATCATGTCATGCTCTCATTGCGGACCGGCGCTGCGGGAGCAATGGGCGCAGCCAGAGCGCAAAACCTTATCCAAGGACTATGGCAAAACCGCTTTTCACAAGCAGGTGACGGAACCCTTTAAGATCAGCGATCCTTGGAATGCTAAAAAGGCGAAGAAGGTATTGCGCGAGTGAGTGTAATGGCGCGCCGTCCAGTGAAGCGGCGCGCCATTATCGCTTCAGCGCCATGCCGCACGCGGCCGCAGCATTGGCAGCGATCTGGTCTATGCCGTCGATATGGAATTCGGCATCCTGCGTCTGCCGGCCCGACAGACGGACAACGAAGGTCCGCGCGGTCGCCAGCCGCGACAGCAGCTTGAAGGCATTCTTGTTCTTGAACTCGCCGGCCGCGGTAAACGTCGTATCGATATCCCAGAGATTGCCCTCGATCTTGCCGTTGTCGATCCGCCACATCGCCATGGTCTTATACTGGCCCATCATATTTTGCCCGTTGTAGTTCACGGTCTCGACCCAATTCACATGGACGGCAAGGCTGCCAGAATTGCAGCGCACGACAAGCGCAGCTCGCTTGGGATGGCCGAGGATGCCGACCAGCTGGTTGCTGGACTCTAGCACTGCGGTGAGGGCGCGAGCGCCGGTCAGCGGAACGCGTTCATCGCTCACCGCCCAGCGTGATGCGGGAGCAGAGTTTTCCTGCGCCTGGATGGGCGCGGGCACCAGCATCACCGCGATTGTCGCGGCCGACATCTCAAGCTTCATGCCGCGATCTCCATACGTCCCGCCGCGCCGCGCGGAAGCAGCAGTTTCGCCACCACGCTGGCGACCTGATTATCGTAGGACCGGAGCGCCATTTTCCTGAGATGCCGTTCGATCCAGCCGGGTCCGTAAAGCTCCCAGCCATTCTCGGAGAAATGCGCCTTCAGCATGTCGGCGTTGACCGCGGTGGCATGGCCATAAACCAGCCCGAGCTTGGCGACCGGTCGCCCAATCACCGACCCGCTTGCGGCAAGCTGATCGACCAATCGCTCGAGCACCATGGAGCGCAGCTCAGGATTGACGAACATCTTGTAGCGCTGTGGATTACGGCCACCCGGCAGTAGGTCGCGGGCATGAACCCCACCGCTGTCGAAATAGCTCTTACATTCGAGCGAGAGCAACTCGCCGGTCCCCGGCTTGTAGGCGACGAGGTCGACCTCGGGTCGCGGCATCGAAGGATTGCCGAGCGCTCGCTTATCCTCTTTGCTGAGATCGATTTTATAGCCCTGGTGCACCCAGTAACCCTCCGCCCGCAGGAGCTCGGCAACCAGTTGTTCAAAAGCATCCATCAGCGCCATCCACCTTGTCGACGATCAGTAACATAGCCGCCAATAGCCTTGGACTGCCGCGGCAAGTCAAGTCGATTGTCACTCATCGTCTGTAGATATATCGGTCACATCCCGCTGCTTAGGCAGCCGTGGACATACGCCTTCGCCTTGCCCGAAATATTCGTACGCTTCGCCAGGAGAAGGGCTGGAGCCAGGAGGATTATGCCGACCGGGCGGACATTCACCGCACCTATGTAAGCGACATCGAGCGGGGCAGGCGGAATCCGACTATCACCGTCGTCGAAAAGCTCGCGGTGCCATTCGGCGTCAGTGCTTCCAGGCTGCTCGACTAGGCTCAGAACGCCCCTCTTCGGTGGCATCTGGTTCGGGCGGGAAGAGCTTGTCGAGAAAGGCCAGCGTCTCAATAAGCCGCGTACGAAGTAACGACACCTCAAGGGCCATGATCGCCTCACTACGCCCAGAGGCTATTAAAAGCCGCCGTAGCACTTCATCGGAGTTCTTCACGAGGCTGAGTAAGTGCATTCCCCGCGGGGCATGCGTTCCTGCAAGCCAGTGCTTTACACTCCTTTCGCTGGCGCCGGTCCAGCGCATTGCCGTCTTTACCGCCTGGTGCGTCGTACCCAGTTCCTCAACCAGCGCCTCTGACATCATAGACGCGAAGACGAGTTCTTCGTGACTGGCGTGCAACTTGTTGCCCGTTTTCGGAAACATCTTTCCACTCCTCGAGGGGTATGATTGGCGACGAACGCTCTCGTCGACTCGAAGGATACGCACGGCCGCTCATAGTAGTTGGGCGATTTGCGAGCGCGTCTCATGGAGATCAGCAAATTGGCAGACCGGCGCCGTCCTATTGACCCAATGCGAGGCAAATCTATGCCCATCCGGGCGGCTGAATATGTGCGGATGTCGACCGATCATCAGAAATACTCGACCGAAAACCAAGCTGATGCCATCCGCCGCTATGCTGCCGCGCGCGACATTGAGATTGTCCGCACCTATGCGGATGCCGGCAAAAGCGGCCTTAAAATGGAGGGCCGCGACGCGCTCAAGCAGCTGATCGATGACGTCCAGGCGGGCGTTGCGGACTACTCGATGGTCCTGGTGTATGACGTGAGCCGCTGGGGCCGCTTCCAAGATGCCGACGAGAGCGCATATTACGAGTATATTTGTAAGCGTGCCGGCATCACGGTGGAATATTGTGCCGAGCAGTTCGACAATGACGGGAGCCCCGTTGCAACCATCGTAAAAGGCGTGAAGCGCGCAATGGCCGGTGAATATAGCCGCGAGCTATCGGCGAAGGTCTTTGCCGGGCAGGGCAGGCTCATCGAGAAAGGCTTCCGGCAAGGCGGCCCCGCGGGGCTGGGTCTAAGGCGGATGCTCATCGACGAGGGTGGCGCGCGCAAAGGCGAGCTAAAGCCAGGTGAGCATAAGAGCATCCAGACTGATCGCGTGATCCTCGTGCCCGGCCCCAAGGACGAGGTCGCGGTCGTGCAGGGGATATACGAAGCGTTCGTCCATCATGGAAAAGGCGAGCAGGATATCGCCGACGATCTCAATCGCGGGGGAATTAGAACCGATCTCGGACGACCCTGGACCCGAGGGACGGTGCACCAGATCCTCGTCAACGAGAAATATGCCGGCGACAATGTCTGGAATCGGCAGTCGTTCAAGCTCAAGCAAAAGCGCGTCCGCAATGCGCCCGAGGCCTGGATCAGGTCGCAGGATGCATTTGAGGCTATCGTTGCGCGGGACCTCTTCGATGCCGCGCACTCCATCATTAGCGCCCGCTCATTCCGGCTCACCGATGATGAAATGCTGAGCTCGCTCCGTGCGCTTTACGAAGCGCGCGGCCTTTTATCCGGGCTCGTAATCGATGAGGCCGACGACCTTCCGTCAAGCAGCGCGTATAGCAGCCGCTTTGGAAGTCTTCTTCGCGCGTACAGCCTTGTCGGCTTTCGTCCGGATCGGGACTATGAATATGTCGAGGTCAACCGAATGCTCCGTCGGCTCTATCCGGAGATCTTGGGAGTAGTGCTCGGTGGCTTTCGCGATGCCGGCAGCGTGGTCGGCCAGGATGATAATGATCAGTTGATCGTGAACGGCGAGTTCAACGCATCCGTTGTCATCGTCCGCTGTGCTTCCACGCCCACGGGTCTGCTGCGCTGGAGGATGAGGTTCGACACATCGCTTCGGCCCGACATCACCGTTGTTGTGCGTATGGATCCCCGAAACCAGGGACCACTCGACTTTTTCCTTTTTCCTCGGATTGACGTCGCTTCGCAGCGGCTGAGGCTTGCCGAAGAAAATGGCCTGAGCCTCGATGCCTACCGGTTCGAGAGTCTCGACTATCTATATGAGATGGCGGCGCCGGTCCGGTTTGCGGAAGCTGCGTGATGACGAGCCCCGTACAGGTAGAGATGATCCCTATCGGGCGCATCTCGGTGCTCAACCCCCGTGCGCGGAACAAACGCCAACACCGGGAGATCGTGAACAATATCGAGGCGATTGGTCTCAAACGTCCGATCACTGTGAGCCGGCGCGAAGGCGGTAATGGCACGCGCTATGATCTCGTGTGCGGGCAGGGGCGGCTTGAGGCCTGTCAATCGGCGTGCAAACGGGACCCCCTATCGGCGCGCAAAAGGGACCCCCTTACGCGATGGCGCAAGGTTGATCGGACACGCGCCTTTGCGCTGCGCGCGGCGTAGGGAGGGCGGA
>SEFZ01000043.1 GCA_004173185.1 Sphingomonadales bacterium
GGATCGCCGACATGACGTTCAGCGACGCTGCCGGGGCGGTTCCTCTGACACGCACCATGGAACAAGGCTGGGAGATATGGCGCGCCGACCGGGCCATCGGGGGCGATGTCACGCTCAGTTACAGCACGCAGATCGACAATGCCGCAGGAGGGATATTGTCATCGATTCCCTATGTCGACGGACTCGGGATTTCCGGCATTGGCAGCATGCTGCTCGCCTTGCCTCGCCTCGACGGCGATTATCGCATCGCGGTTCGCTGGGACCTTTCGGATATGCCGGAGGGCGCCGAAGCCGTTTCAACCTATGCCGAAGGCGACTTCACCCTTCCCGCCGGGCCGATATCCCGCCTCGACCGCACCTTGTTCATGGCCGGTCCCATCAAGGCCGAGCCACAGAATGGCGGCGGAGGATTCAAGGCCGTCTGGACCGGAAATCCACAATTCGATATCGGCTCGGCAATGGAATGGGCCGGCAAGCTGTATCATTTCAACAGCAAGTTCTTCGCCGATCCCGTCGAACCACGCTATCGGATTTTCCTGCGCGAAAACCCGTATAATCCATCGAACGGCACGGCGACGATCCATGCTTTCGCCATGGGCTATGGCAAGGGCACGACCGCGGAAAAGATGAAGACGATCCTCGGCCACGAAATGACTCACACCTGGACGGCGAACGAATTGGGCAAATGGTATACCGAAGGCGACGCGGTTTATTATCAAGCCAGATTGCCCTGGAACGCCGGACTGATCCCGATTGAGCAATATCTCGCAGACATCAACCTCACCGCCGCCCGCTATTATTCCAGCGAAGTCATCAACGCGCCCGACGAGGACATCTTGCCCAATTTCTGGGATGATCTTCGCTACAACGTCCTGCCCTATGACCGCGGCGCGATGTATTTCGCCGTGCTCAACGGCGAAATACGCCACAAGTCGGGGAACACACGTTCGGTCGACGATCTCGTCCGCGCCATGGTCGCCATGCAGCGCGACGAGGGCAAGGAACCTGCAGAAGCAGACTGGATCGCACTGCTCCGCACAGAACTGGGCGAACCGGGGGTCGAATTGCACCGTGCCATGTTATCCGGGGAAAAGGTGATGATACCGCGCTCGGAGGCATTTGGCCCTTGTTTCCGCCGGGTAAAGGCAAAGGTTCGACGGTACGATCTTGGCTTCGGCGGACTGCAGCTCAAGCGACATAAGGTCGTCGCGGAACTGCGGCCGGGGTCGGAAGCGGCCAAGGCTGGCCTTCGAGACGGCGACCAGCTCGAATATAGCGACAGCACCGAAGGGACGCTGCGTCATCCGGACATGCCACTTCACGTCAAGGTGACACGGAACGGTGAGACGTTCGAGACATCCTTCTTGCCACGAGGCGATCCGGTCGAAGCTTATCAGTGGGAGCTCGTCCCCGAGGGGACGCGCTGCTCTTAACTAAGGAGAGCTCGGTTCGAGATTGGGGCGGGGCACCAAGGAGTGCCATGCTGCCAATGATTTCGCTTAAGGAACTCCTTTTCCCGGTGCATGGCTATTGCTCCTATCGAAGCTCGTGCAATGAGCCGGTATTTATCAAATGCGAATATGGGTTCGCCGTACCGTGCTCCATAGACTCTCATGACGACGTCCGTACGCGATGATGCGATCTACATATAGGATCGAACGACCGCTTTCGGGGCGAGCTAAGCCGAATGTGAACGACGTCAATCAGGCGCATTTTGGCCGAGCCGCTTCGGCTCCATTCAAACCGAACCTAGGGTGCCCGTCCCGGATTTTCGAAGGGGTGTTCGGCCAGATGGGGACGCCTCACGCTCGAAGCGAACCGCGCACATTCGGATCGCCGCAAATTCGGGTCGTCGCTGTCGCCGGGAAGGTGAGGATTCCGCAGAGCGTCGAAAATGGCCCGACGCTACTTTCCTTCCAGATCGCGGGAGTGAGGGGCGTGAGTGGTAGGTTGCTCGGAAAGCGTGAATTTTCGGGACGATTGCACGCGCGACCGCATCGGTGATCTTTCGGCCCAGTTCTTTGCGCAATCCCCCCGCGCGCGAAATCGCCCCGCACTTAACCCTTTAAATCCGCTCGAACGCCAAATCCTGGAAGTCGAAGCTGAAATCGGTCGCTGGCGAGATGGCCTGCAGCTTCATCCCGCTGACGGTGCCGTCGAACCCCTGTTCGAAGCGGACGAACGCGTCGGCGTTGATGCTGCGATCGACCCAGCGCGCGACAAAGATGTTGCCGCTATAAGGTTGAAGCGTCGCCTCGAGCGACGCCGTGCGGCTGATCTTTAGAATCAGCTTGTCGCCGTCGCGTCGGACGACGGCGTCGCCGCGCCAGGGATCGCGAAAGGTTCCGGCATAGACGTCCAGCGGAAGGGTCGGAGGCCCCGCGGCGGCAAGCCGCGCAGCGACATTTTGTTCAGTCGCATCAGCCTCCGCTGCCTTGCCCGCAGCATAGGCCGATGCGATGTCGACCCAGTCGCGCTGCGGCGCGCCGATATAGGCGTCGAGAATCTGGTTGTTCACCGCCTGCATCGCTGCGCCCGCTTCCTGGTTGGTGAAGACGAGAACGCCGAGCTTCAGCTCCGGTATCATCGCGACCGAGGTGACGGTACCGATAACGCCGCCGGTATGCGCGACGCGCTTGAAGCCGAAGCTGTCGCTCACCTCCCAGCCAAGCCCGTAGCCGGAGAAGTGCGTGCGGAGGAGGCCGTCGAGTGCGGGGCTCGAGGGCGTCACCACGTTCATTGTCCACATTTCGGCGCTGCGTTCTGGCGAGAAGAGGCGGGGGCCGCCGGGTGCTGCGCCCTCCCCCAGCTGCGCCGTCAGCCATCTCGTCATGTCCGCGAGGCTGCAGTTGATCGTACCGGCAGGACCGATGACGTCCATGTTCACTGCGGGAACCGGCTTTGCCTTGCCGTCGATGACAACATGCGGTGATGTAATGTTCGCGCGGTCGCGCACGCGGCCAAGACTGGCGGTGCAGCGCGTCATGCCCAGCGGCTTCATGATCCGCGTCTCGATGTAATCCTCCCAGGATTGCCCGGAGACCGAGGCGACGACCTCGCCGGCCACGACATAGAGAAGATTGTCGTAGTCATATTGCGAGCGGAAGCTGGAGACCGGCCGAAGATGGCGAAGACCGCGCATAATCTCGGTGCGCGTCATGTCGGTCGCAGGCACGAACATGAGATCGCCCGCTCCAGGTCCAAGGCCGCTGCGATGCGTCAGAAGATCGCGGATCGTGAACTCGCGCGTGACATAGGCGTCGTACATCCGAAAGTCGGGCAGATGGTCGATAACCTTGTCGTCCCATGCCAGTTTTCCCTCATCGACGAGGATCCCCAGCGCCGCCGCGGTGAAGGCCTTGGTGTTCGATCCGATCTGGAACATCGTATCAGGGGTGACGGGCGAGGCTTTGCCCGCCTCGCGCACGCCATAGCCCTTGGCGAAGACGAGCTTGCCGTCCCTGACGATCGCGACAGCCATCCCCGGGACGTCGAACGCGGCCATCGCACGCGATACCGTGGCATCGATCTTGTCGGACGCCAGGCCCTCGCCCTGCCTCTCCTGCCGCATGTCGGCCTCCTTCGCCAGCGCGAGCGAAAACGGGGAAGCGGCGGCAACCAGCGCGAGAAGCATTGCGAGCGACGGGTTGGTACGGGTCATGCGATTTTCCCTTCCGATATGACCGCGCCGGCGCCCGGCACGACAGCATGCGCAGTCTCGTCTTCGCGCGTCCGGACAGTCCGATCGAACAATTTGAGGAGCAGCGCCGCCGCGGCTCCGATCGCACCGGCGACCGCGAAAAAGAGTTCGGTGCCGAGCGGCTGCCACAGCGTGCCGATCCAGCCAGCGAACAGATTGCCGAAGAAGCCCGCCGAATACCAAAGCGCGATCGTCGTCGCCGCAAGGCTTGCCGGCGCAAGCCGCGCGAAGAGGCCGATGCCGACGGGGAGGATGTAGAGTTCGCCGACGGTCAGCAGCGCCATGAACAGTGCAAGCCAGACCCACGACACCGGAGCCGCGCCGGCGGTTCCCGCCACCGCTGCAAGCAGGAAGAAAGAGAGGCCGACAAGCGCGGCGCCGATAGCCATCTTGCTCATAGTCGACAGTTCGCGGCCCGCCTCGGTTCGGCGGTTCCATCGCCTGACGAGCCATGGAGAGAGCGAGATGACGATGAGCGAGTTGAGCGCGAGGAACCAGGTCACCGGAATGACGAGGCCGCTCCCTACCGAGCGGTCGACCTCGCTGTCGGCCCACAGGGTCATCGTATTGCCGATCTGCTCGTATGCGCCGCGAAAGATCACGATCACCGCCGCGATCCCGGCGAGCAGAGCAAGCTGCGATCCGAGGCTGCGCTGAGGCGGAGCGGCTGCCGCCGGCTCGCTCGCTGCAACAGCGCCGCGCTCCCTTTCGCGCGGCAGGTAGCGGCCGCCGGCCGCATAGATCGCCATTCCGACGAACATGCCGATGGCGGCGATACCGAACCCCCAGTGGAAACCGTAGAGCTCGCCGACGGTGCCGATGACGAGCGGAGCCGCGAACGCCCCGACGTTGATCCCCATATAATAGACGCTGTAGGCCGATTTGCGCCGCGGATCGTCTGTCGCATAGAGGCTGTCGATCTGTGCGGGGAGACCCGGAAGGAAAAGCCCGTTGCCTAGCGCGATCGTGGCAAGCGCCACGAGGAAGAGGTCCTCAAAGGCCATGAAGATATGTCCCACGGCCATGATCAGGCCACCGATCATCACCGCATTGCGGCGCCCGAGCCAGCGGTCCGAGATGAGGCCGCCGAAGACCGGGGTGATATAGACCGCCGCGGCGTAAAGGCCGTAGATCCAGGACGCGTCGGCCTGTGCAAATTTCAGATGCTTGGTGGCGTAGAGGACGAGCAGCGCGCGCATCCCGAAAAAGGAGAATTGGCTCCACATTTCGGTCAGGAAGAGAATGGTCAAGCCGCGCGGCTGCCCGAACCAGTCGCCCGCCTTGCTTCCGGCGCCCGATGCGAGGAGCCGGTTCATGCGGACCACCCCCATAGGCCGGGCGGAATGTGGAGCCGTCCTTCGCGATAGCGCACCGCAGGATCGCGATCGCGTTCGAGATGGACCGGTCCGTCGAGGTCGACATAGTCGCAGCCCTGTCCGGCGAGAAAGGCGGGCGCGGTCGAGAGCGACGTTCCACCCATATTTCCCACCATCACGCTGAACCCGCGCGCGCGCGCCGCCTCGGCCATAGCGAGCGCCGCGGTCAGCCCTCCGCATTTATCGAGCTTGATGTTGATCGCGTCGAAGAGACCAAGGAGGCGATCGAGATCGTCTACGGTCTGAGCCGACTCGTCGGCCGCGAGCGGGATCGGGCTGGCAAATCCGCGAAAGTCCTCTTCGCGGCCGACCGGACCGGGTTGTTCGACGAGAGCGACGCGCGCACCGACAAAGACCGGCAGCAAGTTGGAGAGGCCATCGGGGCCGAGGCTCTGGTTGGCGTCGACCCCAATCCACGCATCGGGCCGTGCACCGCGCAGCGCCCGCACGCGTTCGCCGTCGGCACCATCGCCGGTCAGCTTGAGTTTGATCGCATGCGCATCGCGGCAGGCATCACGGGCCCGCGCGGCGATCGACGAGGGATCGTCGGCACCAATTGTCACGGTCGTCAGCAACGCGCGCGGCTCGGCCAGGTCGGCGATCTTCCACACCGGTTGCCGTGCGAGGTGCGATTCAAGCTCCCAGAGCGCACAATCAACGGCGTTGCGCGCACCGCCCGCCGGAAGCAGCCGCGCGACATCGGCACGGCCGGCGCCGCGCTCGATCGCTTCGCGGACGGATTCGATTTGCGCTGCGAGACTCTCGAGAGTGTCGCCATGATAATAGACCCCTGCCGCCTCGCCGCGTCCAACGAGACTCCTTTCCCGGATCGTCACTTCGACGACGCCGATCCGCGACATGACATGCCCGGCGATCGTGACGGAATAGGCCATGTCCCAATATTGGTAACCTATCTCAAGACCCCTTGGCGCGCGATCGTCCATAAATCTCCTCCCCTTCGCGCCGCACCGAGAGGCGCGGCGCCGTTTCGGCTAGAAGCGCGCGTCGAGCGACATGCCGACGGTGCGCGGCTGGACTGGGACGAGCAGTGTCGAGGAGCCCGCGTCGGGATCGAAGAAGGTTGTATAGGCGCGCTCGTTCAGCAGGTTGCGCACGAAGATGCGCCCCGTGATCGGCCCCGCGGTGAGCCCGAGATGCGCGTCGACGATCGCCTGCGATGGAATGCGCACAGTGCTCGCGATGCTTTCGAGGCCCGTCAGCGATGCGCCGCGGTAGCGATAACTCGCGCCTGCCGACAGCTGAGTGTCATCGCCGAGCGGAACGCTATATTCACCCGAAAGCGCTGCGGTCCAGCGGGCGGCATCGGGCAGGCGATCGCCGTCGCGGGCGCCGAGAGCGGGAACGTCGCTGTCGAGCTTGGCATCGGTGTAGGACGTATTCGCTGAAATTCGCAAGCCGCGGGCGGGACGGACCTGCACCGTGGCTTCGAAGCCCCGGCTGCTGGCCTTGCCGCCATTGGCGGTCGAACTCCCGGTCGGGAGAGTGATGGGTACCTGAATGTCCGACCAGGCGATGTAGAAGGCCGAAAGATCGAAATCGACGATACCGCCCAGCAGCGAGCCCTTGTAGCCGGCTTCATAGTTGATCAACCGGTCGGAGGCGTAGGAATCGGGCGCGCCGATCAACGGCGCGTTCGGCCCGCCCGGCCGGTAGCCGCTCGCTATGCGCGCATAGAGCGTCGAGGTTTCGTTCGGACGGAAACGCGCGCTCGCTGACCAGGTAGTGACATCGTCACTCGACTTTAGCGCGGTGCGGCTGAACCCGCCGAACACAGGCCCATCGATATCCTGGACATAGTCCTGGCTGTTGTGACTGAAGCGGATGCCGCCGGTTATGTCGAAGGAAGGGCTGAACTTGTAGGTCGCATTGCCGAAGGCCGCATATTCACGGTAGCTCGTCGGCCAGTAGACCGTGGCGAAAGGGTCGAGCGAGACGATCGGTGTCCGGTCGGGGTTTTGCGCACTCAGCGCCTGGCGGTTGAGCACGTCCTCGTCGGTGTAGAATCCGCCGATGAGCCATTCGAAGCGATCACTCTTCGGCGAGGCAATGCGCAGTTCCTGCGTGAACTTGTTGAGCTTCACGTCGAGCGTGAAGGCCGAAAGGCCGTCGGCCGGCGCGTCCGGGTCGAAATCGGGAAAAAGCGGCCCGTAGATCGCGGATTCGTCGACCACCGAGATGTTGCGCGAGCGCGACCAGCTGGTGGCGCTGGTAACAGTCGCAAACTCGACGTCCCAGTCCGCGCTCACGGCATAGTAGCGGAGCTTTTGGTTATAGGGCTCGGCCAGCGCGTGGGCGCGGCTGTACTTGCCGACCGTCGGCCTGAGCGTCACGGCGTCCAGCTGGATCGCACCGTTGCCGTCGGATTCGATGTCCTGCAACATCGCCGACGCCTTGATCGTGAGCCGGTCAGTGGCTTGCCAGAAGATAGCCGCGCGGCCGCCCTTCTGAACCGAGCTGTTCTCGTTTCGGATGCCGAGCGCCGGATTGTCGATCCAGCCCGCATTGTCTTGGTAGAAGCCACTCACGCGAACGGCGAGCGTGTCGGCGATGACGGGCACATTGACCATGCCGCGCGCACCCCAGCCAAGACGGCTCGAATTGGCGATGCTCTCGATGCCTCCGCCGGCGCGTACTTCGAGGTCTCCGGGATCGGCCGCGCGAAGCACATATTTTAAAAGGCCGCCCATCGTACTCGCACCGTAGAGCGTGCCCTGCGGGCCGCGCAAAACCTCGAGACGGTCGATGTCATAGGGCATGAGGTCGAGCTGGAAGGACGAGCCGCGCGCAAAACCAGAGCTGGTCCCGAGCGGAGTGTCGTCGAGATAGGTTCCAACCAGGGCGCCGCCCGAACCCGTCGAAATCCCGCGCAATACGATCGAGGTTTTGCCCGGTGTGCCACCGCTGTTTACGGCCAGCCCAGGGACATGCGTCGCGAAATCGGCCAGACTCCGGCTTCCCGATGCTTCGAGCATTTCGCCGCTCAGCACGCTGATCGAGGCTGGAACGTCGCGGAGCCGCTCCTCGCGCTTCTGCGCGGTGACGACGATTTCATCGCCCGACACAGCATCGTCGGTCACGTCCTGGGCGATGGCCGGCTGGGCCAGCAACGCGGCCGCCCCCGCCACAAACAGGATGCCGAGGGTTTTGCCGTCGCTCATTTTTATATACTCCCAAAGCCACTCGCTGTAGGCGGAGCTTGTGGTTTCAAATTATGAATATTGCAATGTATAAATTCAAAAATAGAATATTCTAGAAATGACGGTCGAAAAATGGATAGCAAAAACTTGAAAAATAAGGACGATCTTGGAGGTCCCGCTGCGCAGCTGCGCGCGCTCCGTCTCGAGAGATCGTTGACGATGGGTCAACTGGCCGAAAAGACCGGCATTCCCCAGTCCACGTTGTCGAAACTCGAGAATGGCAAGATGCGGATGACCTACGAAAAGCTCGTGCGGCTGGGTGCCGGGCTGCAGGTCGACATCGCGCTCCTCATTCAGAAAGAGAGCGGGAAAGACGCGCCGGTCTCGACGCCGGGGCCTGGACGACGAAGCGTCATCCGGGCTGGCGAGATTGCGGGGGTCCACTTCGAGAAACAGCAGCACGCCTATCTGGCGGACGAATATCTCGGGAAAACGATGACGCCGATCCTCATCGAAGTCGTCGCGCGGCATATCGACGAGCTCAACGGCCTCCTCGGGCATCGCGGCGAGGAATATCTCTATGTGCTCGAAGGCAGCATGGAGCTGCACAGCGAATTCTTCGCGCCGCTTCGGCTGGATGCCGGCGATTCCATCTACTTTGACAGCAGCATGGCGCACGCCTATCTGCTCGTCGGCGAGGCCCCGTGCCGCGTGCTTTCGGTCTGTTCGGGCGCCGACGCCGAAATGATATCGCACGCTGCGCAGATCGACGGCGCAAGGGACGAAAGGGGCAAGTGAGCCACGCGGGTATTGCTCGCATCCTTAGCGGGTGAGGCCGCGCGGCTATTTCAGCGCGCGAACCGGCGAGAGCGCTTCGACTTCACGGATATTTTCGACATCCGAGCGGCCATTGACTGTCCGGATCACATCATTGTTGCGCGGAATGCAGATCATCATCATCCGGCATGGCCCGTCCCCCGCGGAAACATAGCCATGCCCCATCTCGCTGTCGAAGTAGATCGACTCGCCGGTCTTGAGGTGAACGGGGGAATAGGTGTCGGTGTGCAGCGCGAGTTCGCCATCGAGCACGAGGAGAAACTCCTCGCCGAAATGGCGGTGCAGTTCACCGAACTCCTCGATCGAGCGCGCCGAAATCGTAGCCACGAGCGGCGAAACCCGCTTCTCCAGCAAGTCCTGTGCATGATAGCAGATTTCACCATATTCCGACTTCACGACGACGCCCTCGCCGGTTCGGGTGATACTGCGCCGGCCGCGATCGCCCGATACATATTCGGTCCGGGGCGATCCCAGGATATCTGCGATGTTAACGTCGAGCGCGACGCTGATCCGCAGCAACCGGTCCATAGTCATCTCGGTCTTGTCATTTTCGATCTTCGACAGGGTCGATGTCGGGATGCCCGTCTTGTCGCTAACGTCAGCGAGCGACCAACCGCGTTCGAGGCGAAGCGTCTTCAGGACAGGCCCAGCCGAGATCGATTTCGAGGTGGCGGATCGCACGGCCTTCATGCCACCTCCCTGCTCGTTACGCGCGGCGTGATCAACATTAAAAGCGCGTTCAAGGCGTGACATGCGCCGCCGTGCGGCGCGACGGCGCGCAGCGTCGATATGCGGGGACCGGCGAGCCATACCGACCGATTCCCATCGGCAACCGGCGCTACCGCCCCATCGCCGAGGAAGATGCTCGATATCAGCGACCGCGCTTTAGATAAGGTGCGACGTTGTTGCACAGCATCGTCCATTCGGCATCGGTGAGCGCAAGTTTCCGCCGCATCAGCTCGAAATAAGGCGCGATCGGGCCGATCGCCGGCCAGTCGCTCCCGATCACGAACCGGTCGAGTCCGATCCGCCGCATGTCGGCCGCGAATAGCGCCAGCTGCACATCGCTGCTGCCAAGCGCCGTCGCCGCCGCCTCGGGCAGCACCACGCCCGAGATGTCGAATATGAGGTTGCGCGTTCCCGGTGCCTTGCGGGCGATTGCCGCGCCGAAAGCCTCGAGCGAATCGATCGTCGCCGGATCGGCGCCGGCGTAGCCGCCGCCGTGGGCGATCTGGACCGGAAGATCGCCCGCCTTAGACAGGACCTTGTCGATGAAGAGATTGACATCGGCCTTGGTGAACGACCCGCCGCCCCGCAGATGCGCGACGATCGGC
This sequence comes from Sphingomonadales bacterium, assembly GCA_004173185.1. GTDB lineage: Bacteria > Pseudomonadota > Alphaproteobacteria > Sphingomonadales > Sphingomonadaceae > Sphingomonas. The sequence continues at coordinate 10,406 of SEFZ01000043.1, forward strand.
AGCTTTGCCTTGCGCGCAAGCGTAAAAATCTCGCCGAGTTGCGCGACCTGTTTGGGCGAGTCCGCAGAAAAGCCTGCGGCGCCAAGGTGGAGCTTGAGCCCGCTGACGCCCGGCTTTCCCTTCCAGTAGCGAAGCTCTTCTCGCGCGTTCGGTGCGAAGGGATTGATCGCCACAAACGCGATGATACGGCCCTTTGAGGCAAGCGCCGTCTCGACATTGAAGCGATTTTCCGTGCGCATCTTGCGCGCCGCCTCTGCGGGATCCGCCGCTTGGCCAGGGAGCATGAACCAATAGGCGGTCGACAGCAGGACGGCACGCTTCACCCCTGCTTCGTCGAGGTTGCGGATGGCGTCGGCCGGGGTCGGTTTCTTGAAGATATCTTCCGACAAATGCTCGAACGAATCCGGATCGGCCTTCTTCATTTCATCCATCTGCCGGGCAAGCTCATCGCTTCCAAGATGGATATGATGATCGACAAGCGGCGCGGCGGGCGCCAACACGCTTTCCGACGCCGCGGCGCAAAGCGGCGCCGTCACGGCCAGCAGAGCACTGCCGAGCGTGCCCAGGAATTTGATGGTGCGCCCCCGCGCCGCGCCGCTGTCCCGTCGTTCGATGTCGTTCATTTTCTTCACCCTTTATTACGGCCCGCGCGGGCAATCCCACGCATACAGGCCGACCAGTTTTTACGCGCCCACCTCGACGCAACAGCAGGCATCCCCTCGTCTCACATGCGTCGGAACAGCGACTCCTGCCTCGCGACCGCGCCCGACTGCAGCGTCAGCTCCGACGTAAATTCCATGCTCTTGCCGTCTGCTGAGATTTTCTGTTTCGCTTTGCCCACGACGGCACCCCGGAACTTCAGCGTCGAAACCAGCGTGCGTGCGTCGAGGCGCTCTACGGCGAGCGCATCATAAGCGGGATTCGCATCTTGCGTGGCGAACCCGCCGCCGTAGGTGAACGGTATCCGGTACACAGCGGTTTCGCCCTCGTCGGTCACCACGGTTTCGGTGATGAGCATGCCCGCCGCGACTTTGGAAAAAATGAGTGTCTTGTTTCGCACCCCCGCGCTGGCCGTGAATTTTGAATTCGCGAGGTCGAGCTGCCACACCCCGACGAACGGATCGTCGCAACCGGAGGCGTGCGCCGGCCATGCCATCGTAGCGGCTGCCAGGAGCGCGGCGGCCATATTTGGCAATCTTATCATGTGCCGTCCTTCGCGAGATAACGGGAAACCCGCGCGGCCGCGGGCCGAGGGGCCATCAGAAACCCACATCGAGCGTCACGCCCATGGTACGCGGTCGAACCAGATATTCCTGCAGCGGGGGAAGCAGGCTGCTGTTAGTGACGCCGCGGCGGTCGGTGATATTCTCGACGAAGACGGTCACGCCTACGGGCCCCAGCTTTCCGCCAATCCGGGCATCAAAAAGATGATAGCCGCCCTGGCTCGACGCGCCCTCGAGGTCGCTCGGTGCGCGCGAGATGTAACGGTGCGACAGGCTGAGCCGCGGCGAGAGATTAGTCCATTCTAGCTCGTAGCTCAGGCTGTTCGACACCTGCCACTTGGAAGAGCCGGGCAACCGCGTTCCCGAGGGTATGACCAGATTGGCGGGATCCAGCTCGTCGGGATCGAATTCTTCGGACAGCGTCGCATCGAGCCAGGTCAGGCTGCTGTTGATTTCGAGACCGTCGGACGGGCGAAGCGCCAAGGTTGCCTCCATCCCATAGAGTTCGGCCTTGCCCGCATTCTGCGCAAAATTGAGCCCGCTCAGCTGGCGCTTGAGCTGAATATCGCTCCAGTCAATATAAAAGCCCGTCACGTCGAGGAGGAGTTTGCGGTCCCACAGGTCGGCGCGCGTTCCGATCTCGAAGTTCCAGAGCGAGTCGCTGTCATAGGAGGACGGAATCCCGGGAAGCGCGGACAGGTTCGACCCGCCGAAGCGGAATCCCTTCGATGCAAGCGCATATAGCATGAGGTCTTCGGTCGGCTTCCAGGTGATCGACGCCTTGGGGCTGAAGCCGCTCCATTTGCGCGAGCCCGAGATCGACTGCTCATATTCGCCGGCATTGAGAAGCACGAACAGGCCGTACGCATCGGAGCCATTCACAAGCCGTTGTTCGAACAGGCGTCCTCCGATGGTCGCCTCGAACCGGTCGCTGAAATTATAGGTCAGCTCGCCGAAAAGCGCGATTTCCTTTGCCGTCGCCGGAAGCGCGGCGTCGACGAGCAGGTCGCCAGGCGCCAGCAGCTGGCCGCTGTCGGCGGGCAGCCCCAGTAACGGCCCTGCCACATCGACGAAGTCCGCAAGGCCTTCGGCATAGATGACCTGGCGCTGGCGCATCTTCGTCCGGTCGTACATTGCCCCGATCAGATATTCGAAGGTCGAGCCCGCGGGCGATGCGATCCGGATTTCGAATGTATTGCCCTTGCTGCTGCCCGGGCCGAAGGACGAGATCGGTGCAAGGCCGAACAGGGCATCGCTGAGCCCCCCGGTAAGATCGCTGAGCCCGTCGGTCTTCTTTTCGTGACGCGTCGCGGTCGCGGTGACGGTGCCGATCGCGAGCTCCTGGTCGAGGCGCAGCTGGTGCAGCAGCGTATTGAACGTCGAAAATTCGGGCGCCGCCGTGCTCTTTCTGAGAACGCCGCCGAGCCCCCTCTGCCGATAGCCCGAGTCATCGGTGCGCTGGCGCTGCTCGAGATAGAGATAGTTGAACGTCGTCGTCTCGGTCGGCGCCCAGGTTGCGAGCAGGCGGCCACCCTTGGTGACCGTCCGGTTAGCATCGCTGTCGCCGGTGCCGATATTGTCGATATAGCCCGCGTCTTCGCGATAGACGAAAACGCCGCGAATGCCGAGTTTGCCGGCGACCACGGGCGCGTTGAGCATCACTTTCGCGGCCCCGCCGGTTCCGCCGTGACGGGTTCCGCGCATGCTTCCCTGGAAGCGCGCGTCAAAGTCGTCGAGATCGGGCCGTGCCGCCTGGTAATTGATCGCACCGCCGAGCGACGAGGATCCGAAGAGCGTTCCCTGCGGCCCGCGCAGGATCGCGACATTGTCGACGTCGAACGTGTCGATGTCGGGCGTCCCGATCGAAAGTGACGGATCGGTCAGCGGGACTTCGTTGATGAAGATGCCGGTCGTCGCTTGGCCGATATCCTGCCCCGTGGTGGTGCCGACGCCGCGGATGATGACCGAGCCCGAGCCGGGTGTTGTGGCGTTGAACACGACCCCTGGGGTGCGAGTCAGATAATCGGACAATCCCTGCGCGCCCAGCTTGTCGAGTTCCTCGCCGGTCTGCGCCGAGATTGAACCGGCGATTTCGCGGACCGGTTCGGCGCGCTTTGTTGCCGTCACGACGATGTCATCGGGAAGCGCCGAGGCGTCGCCTCGCGCTGGTGCGGTTTGCGCGGTTTGCGCGGTTTGCGCGGTTGCGGAAACCGGAACGGCCGCCGCGGTTGCCAGAAGCAGATAGTGGATAATCGAGTACCGCATGTCAGCCCTCCTCCTTATTGTTCGTTGCCGGGAAGCCGCCTCATGTTGCAGCGCGTTCCCCTTTGCGCGAAGGCGCGCATCCGTTTGGTCAGGCCTGCGAAATGTGTTGCGGCGATCGGCCGATCAGTTCGCAGGCAAGATGTTGTGCAATCAGTTCGGGCGTACGGCCTTCGGCCTCGGCGCGGCTGAAAATATCGAGCAGCCGCTGGCGAATGACCGCAAGGCTCTCATCGAGCGGCGGGAAAGCCGCGCCGCCGCGCCCGGGACGCGCGCCGCCGCCCGTGATGCCGCTGATGATGCCGCCGGCGTTCATCACATAATCAGGGGCGAAAAGTATCCCCCGCGCCGCGAGGCGTTCGCCGGCCGCGGGCGAGGCGAGCTGGTTGTTGGCTGCGCCCGCTACTGCGGCCGCACGGATTTCGTAGGCAGTCTCTTCGGTTAGGCTGCCGCCCAGCGCGCAGGGACAGAAGATATCGACGCTCGCCCGGTGAATATCTTCGGCAGCCACGGCTTCGGCCCCGAAGCGCGCGACGGCAAGGTCGACCGCATCGGGGCGGATATCGGCGACCACGAGTTGCGCGCCTGCCGCATGGAGCCGCTCGGCAACACCCATTCCCACCGCCCCGAGACCCTGCACTGCGAAACGCAGGCCGCTGAAGTCGGAGCGGCCGAAGCGATGCGCGACGACAGCTTCCAGTCCGTGCATGACGCCGACAGCGGTATGGATGGACGGATCGCCGGTCCCGGCCGACGTCCCCCCGACGAACCGTGTGACCTCGCTGACGACGTCGATGTCCGCCATCCCCATCCCGACGTCTTCGCCGGTCGAGAATATGCCGCCGAGACGGTCAAGAAACGCGCCATAGGCGTGGAGAAAATCGCGCGACTTGAGACGCGCTGGATCGCCGACAAGGACGGCTTTTCCGCCACCGACCGGAAGTCCCGCCAGAGCAGATTTATAAGACATGGCGCGTGACAGGCGGAGCGCATCGTCGGCGGCCTCCCCGTTCGAGGCGTAGGGCTTGAACCGCGTGCCTCCCGCTGCTGTACCGCGAGCAGTCGAATGGATGGCAACGATCGCCCTCAGACCGGTGTGCTCATCTGAGAACAGGCAAACCTGCTCGTGCGCATCGAACTCCGACGAATCCCAAATTTTCATGTGCATCCTCCCTGAAGGAGATCATGCGTGCTTCGCCCGCGCCATTCAAGCAAAATATTCTAAAACAGAATATTATTCCTCCCTAGAAATATTTTCCGCATCTGGCGCTACTCGTCCGTTCCGGAATTCGCGCCGTGAGCCAGCGGTCTGCGCGTACGCCACAGGTGTGCGGCGCCAAGCGACAGGAGCGGCGCGACGTAAACGAGGAGGAAGATGTAGGCTAGCCAGCGATAGCCATCAGCAATCAGCGCCACGAGACCGACGTGATCCGCAACGACGACGGCGAAAAGCAGGATGAACGAGGTCGAGGCCAGCCTTTGAATCTGGTTCAGACCGGCCTCGCGTTTCCTCCGCGCGGCGACCATGTTCGACAGCCGCTCATTGATGGCGTGGACGCCGCCCACGCCGCTCTCGAGCATCGCCGCAAGGATCATTAGCTGGAACAGGACCCGAAACCAGGGCATTTCCAACTGCGAAAGGAGAAAATCGGACGGCAGCGGATGAACGAGTAAGGTGTCCGAGAATCCGACCATGGCAAGAAAGAAGAGCGCTGCGGGCAGCATGGCAAGCGGCCCGCAGAGTAGGCCCGCCGCAACCGCATCGCGGCGCGAGCGCATGTGTCGCGTGACCGGAAGGATTACGATCGCGCCGATAATATTGTATAAAGCGTAGGTCGTGCCGCCGACAATCCATCCGGTAGACGGCGCTGGATCAGCGAGCCCTGTCGCGATCCGGTCGCCGAACCGCAAGAGCGCAAAGATGAAGAAGAGCAGATAGGTGCCGTAGAGAAGGATCGACACATATTTGAACAGACCTTCGACCGCGTCATTCCCCCATGATGCGACGATGGCGATCGCGACGGCGAGACCGATCGCGCCAGCGTAGCCGGACAGACCGAAAAGCGCGCTCCCAATCTCGCCTGCCGCGGCCGCAAAGACTGCGAGGATCACGACCAGGGCGAGCAGGAAGGCAACCTCGTACGCAAACCAGCCGCGTCCAAGCAGGGCCTTGAAGAAGGTTCGGTAGTCGCGGCTGCGGGTCTCGAAGGCGAAGGCAAAGGTCAGAGCGCAGACGAGGCTCCAGATCACCGTCGCTAGCGCGATAGCCTTGAAACCGCCGACCGCACCGCTCGGCAGGAAGAAGGATGCAAGCTCACGGCCCGTGGCATAGCCGCCGCCGATCACCGCCGCCTTGAACGCCAGCCCCGGCAGGAATATCCGCTCGAATATTCCGTCGCGCATCACCGTGTCCCCCACCAGAAATATTTTCTGTAGGGAAATTTCTTTCGCGTCGGAAGCCCGAAAGTCGAACCTTTGCCGTTTCTAGCTCCAGTCGAGCAGAACCTTGCCCGCGGCGCCCGAGCGCGCGGCATCGAAACCTTGCTGATATTCGGTCTTCCCGAAGCGATGGGTAATAAGCGGTGATAGGTCGAGGCCGGCTCGCAGGAGGCCCAGCATTTTTTCCCAGGTCCGGAACATCTCGCGTCCGTAGACGCCCTTGATGGTCAGGGCTTTCAGGATGATTTCGGACCAGTTGACCTGCATCGGTTCGCCCGGGATACCGAGGAGAGCGAGATTGCCGCCCATTCGGAGGGCATCGATCGCTTGCCCCAGTCCTGCATGATTGCCCGACATTTCGAGCGCGACATCGACACCGCGGGCGAGCCCGAGGCGGTCGAGAACCTCGCGCAAATCCTCGCGCGCGACATTGACCGGACGGACGTCGGCGAGCTTCGCAGCAAGCTCGAGGCGGTAATCATTGACGTCGGTGATGAGCACGTTCGCGGCGCCGGCGCGCCGCGCAACGGCTGCTGCCATGATGCCGATCGGTCCCGCACCGGTGACGAGCACATTCTCGCCGAGCAGGTCGAACTGCTGCGCCGTATGGACGGCGTTACCCAAGGGGTCGAGGAGCGCGCCGAAGTCGTCCCCGACCTCGTCGGGAAGCGGCACGACGTTGAAGGCAGGGATTGCAAGATAGTCGGCAAATGCTCCCTGCCGGTTGACCCCGACACCTTTGGTGTCGGGATCGAGATGGAATTGCCCCGCCCGCGCCGCTGCCGAATCGAAATCGATGATATGCCCCTCGCCCGAGACGCGCTGCCCAACCCGCAGCTTGCGGCGGACGCCCGAGCCGATCGCGACGATCTCGCCCGCGAATTCATGCCCGACGATCATCGGGACGGGGATGGTCTTCGCCGCCCAGCTATCCCAGTTGTAGATATGGATATCGGTCCCGCAGATCGCGGTCCGCTTGACGCGGATCAGGACATCGTCGGGTCCGGGCTCGGGAACGGGCGCCCGGCTCGACCAGATGCCCTCGCGGGCATGGAGCTTTGCGAGCGCGAACATGTTCGCAGCTCCGGCGGCCTGCGTCTGAACGCTCATCGCGCGGCCTCCAGCTGCTTTGCCGTCAGGGCAAACGCCTCGATCGCCCGATCGATCTGCTGCGGACTATGCGCCGCAGACATCTGGGTCCGGATGCGCGCGAGACCCTTCGGAACGACAGGGAAGGAAAAGCCGGTGACGAAGATGCCCGCTTCGAGCAGCTCGGCTGCGAACGCCTGCGCGCGCGCGGCGTCGTGGAGCATCACGGGGATGATCGGATGTTCGCCCGGCAGCAGGTCGAATCCCGCCTTTTCCATTCCGGCGCGGAAACGCCGCGTGTTGGCGAACAGGCGGTCGCGCAGGATATCGCCCTCGTCCGAGCGAGCGATCTCGATCGCGGCAAGCGACGCTCCGCACACCGACGGCGCGAGCGCGTTCGAAAACAGATAGGGGCGCGCTCGCTGGCGAAGCAGCGCGACGACGTCGCGCCGGGCGGCAATAAACCCGCCCATGGCGCCGCCGAGCGCCTTGCCGAAGGTACCGGTGATAATATCGACCTGGCCCTCGACCTCGCGATAGGCCGCCGTTCCGCGCCCCTTCGTGCCGAGCAGGCCAGTCGCGTGACAATCGTCGACCATCACGAGCGCCTCGTAGCGTTTGGCGAGCGTGGTGATCGCAGCAAGATCGGCGATCGCGCCATCCATCGAGAAGACCCCGTCGGTTGCGATCAGGATCGTCCGCGCGCCGCCGTCGCGCGCTTCACGCAGCCGCTGCTCGAGCTCCTCCATGTTTCCGGTGGCGAAACGAAGGCGCTTCGCTTTGCAAAGCCGGATACCGTCGATGATCGACGCATGGTTGAGGCTGTCGGATATGATCGCGTCCGCTTCGCCGAGCAGAGGCTCGAACAGGCCGCCATTGGCATCGAAGGCTGCGGCGAAGATGATCGCATCCTCGAAACCGAGATAGGCGGCGATCGAAGCTTCGAGTTCCCGGTGTATTTCCTGCGTCCCGCAGATGAAGCGAACCGAGGCCAGTCCGGCACCCCAGCGCCGTGTCGCATTGACTGCGGCGTCGATCACGCGCTGATCGGAAGCAAGACCGAGATAATTATTGGCGCACATGTTGATCGACGTGGCAGCGCAGCCCGCGAGCGTCACAGTGGCGCCTTGCGGCGACGAGATGATCCGCTCGGGCTTCCACAAGCCCTGAGCTTCGATCGCCTCGATTTCTGCCGCGACATATTCGTAAAAACGCGATGACATGATTCTCACTCCCTGATGGGAGCGAATTATCGAATAGTGGACTTCTTGTCCACTATAATGGAATATTCACTCAAAATAGATTGACGAGAAGCGCCTGGGCGTCGTTTTCGCCGTCGTTCGAGATGCAGTGCGGTATGTCTGCGGGATATCGCGCGGTCATGCCTTCAAGAACCTCGGTGCGCTCGTCGCCCGCCTCGACAATCAGGCGGCCGGCAAGGACGGTGAGATGCTCCATCGAGCCCCGCGCATGGGCGGCCGAGCGCAGAACGCCGCCGCGCGCGATCCGCAAATCGTACCATTCGATGCTGCCCACGCGTTCGGCGGGGCTGAGAATCTTGAGCACGCACAATCCGTCGTCGCTGCGCATTTCGGGCGTGAACGCCGCGCTCGCCACGGCAATCCGGGGCGGTGCCGCGCGGTGCCCTACGCCCAGCAGGTCCGCCATTTCGATGTGGAGCGCCTCGGCGAGCGCCCAGACGGTCGCCACCGTCGGGTTCGCCTGGCCCCGCTCGATCTGCGAGAGCATCGAGCGCGAAACGCCCGACATACGCGCCAGGTCGTCGAGCGTCAGCCCGCGATCCTTCCGCAGCCGCTGGAGATGGGGTCCGAGCGGCGGCGGGCCACTGTCGGTCACGCTCTCAAATTCCTGTGCCACGTCGCATCCGCTTTCCGTCATCGAACCAGTGAAGAGCGATAGGCTAGCCGCAAGCTTGGCGGCAACCCCTTTCCCCGCGCCCCCTGTCGCCGCTAGACCGTCGTCAGCAACAGGCTGGTCTCGCTGTTGGCAACCCCGTCGATCAGGCGCACCTCGCGCAGTACTCGGTCGAAGTCCGCGAGACTCGAGGTACAGATGTCGGCAACGAGGTCCCAATTGCCGTTGGTCGTATGCAGCGCGCGGATCTCCGAAAAACCCCGCAGTCGCTGAATGACCTGCGTCGTCGACTTGCCGGTCACTTCGATCATCATGACGGCATGCACGTTGAAATCGTCATGATCGGCGCGCACCCGCACCGAAAAGCCGAGGATTGTACCGGTCTCGACAAGCCGATCGAGCCGGTTCTGGACGGTGCCGCGCGCCACGCCGAGCGCATCGGCGATTTTCGACAGCGACGCGCGCCCATCGGCGCGCAGATGCGCGATGATCCGGCGATCGAGCGCGTCTGGAATGAATTTCGCAATTGTCACGAGCCCTCCGGCGGCGGCGCCTAGAACCAACTGGCGATTTCGTCAATTCTGGCGATCAATATGCGCAATCTATTGTGCTATTTGGCGCACAGTTGCCGTTTCGACGGAAATGCGGAGCGGATAACTTTGGCAGATGCCCTCCAGCCAAGGATATTCGATGCCACCTGTCGCTTCGCCTCTCGCCTACGTCCCATTCGTCAGCGTCGAGAATATGATGCGCCTCGTCCATCATTTCGGTCTGGAGACGGTCCTCGCCGAGCTGACCGAAGCGGTCGAGGCCGATTACCGCCGTTGGGAGAGCTTCGAGAAGGCGCCGCGGGTCGCATCGCATTCGCGCGAGGGCGTGATCGAGCTGATGCCGACCTCGGATGGCGAGGTGTACAGCTTCAAATATGTGAATGGTCACCCCAGCAACACGGCAAAGGGCTTCCAGACCGTCACCGCGTTCGGCGTCCTCGCGCAGGTCGAGACCGGCTATCCGCTGATGCTGACCGAGATGACGCTTCTGACCGCGCTGCGCACCGCGGCGACGTCAGCGATGGTGGCGCGCCATCTCGCCCCGCCGAACGCCAAGGTCATGGCGATGATCGGCAACGGCGCGCAGGCGGAGTTCCAGGCGCTGGCGATGAAGGCCGTCGTCGGCATCGAGGAGATCCGTCTCTACGATGTCGACCCTGAGGCGACGGCCAAGACGGCACGGAATCTCGCACGGAGCGGCCTCCACATTGTCTCTTGCGCCTCTACTGAAGAGGCGATCGAGGGCGCTCACATCATCACGACCTGCACGGCCGACAAAGCCTGTGCGAGGATCCTTACCGACAATATGGTTGGGTCGGGTATCCACATAAATGCGATCGGCGGCGACTGCCCGGGCAAGACCGAGCTGCATCGCGACATCCTCGTCCGCGCCACGACTTTCGTGGAGTTCGAGCCCCAGACCCGTATCGAAGGGGAAATCCAGCAGATGAGCGCGGATTATCCGGTCACCGAATTCTGGCGGCTTCTTGACGGCACGGCGGTGGGCCGCGAGAACGCAGCGCAAATCACGCTGTTCGACAGTGTCGGCTTCGCGATCGAGGACTTTTCCGCGCTGCGCTATATCCACGGCAGGCTCGAAGGCAGCGATTTCTTCCAGCCGATCGACATGCTTGCCGACCCCGACGATCCCCGCGATCTCTACGGCATGCTTCTGCGCGCGGCCGCCTGAGGCGCTCTTTTTCCTGAACGAAAGCCGGACCATGGCACATGGCATTTGTGCCGCAACTGCTGTCAACGCCGAAAGTCTTAGCTCCGGCGCCCCGGCTGCGCGGGAACGGGCAGTCAAGCCAGGAAAACGTTGCCCACAACGCCGTGCGTGCCTTCTCTTTCGATTGTCGAGACATTCTCATGCCGATCCACCATATCAAGCCCCCGCCGGCCGTCCCGGCCTATGCACTAGGGCTTGCAGAGATCCCCCGCGGGTCCTTCACAGTCATCGCCATTGAGGCACCGCCGGGCCCGCAAGGCCTTGCGGCCATTCTTGCGATCGTCGTCCGGCGCTTTACGCCCTTAACCATCTCTTCGGTTCAGCGCCGCGACACCCAGCACATGGTCGTCACGATCGATGGCTCGCGGCTAGATCGATCGCTGAGTTTGTTGCGAAGCTGGTGATTTCAAAGCATGTCGCATCGGCGCGCTTTTGCGCCGCTCAGGACGAGCCCTTCGCGGGGTGAGCGCTAAGCGGCCGGGTTGGTCGCGGGAGGCACCGGCCACCAGTCGCTCACTTCCGGATAAGGGCATCGCATAACCTCCGACGGCAGCGGTATGGCAGGTTTCGGGCAGTCGTCTCGCGGGCGGCTACGACTGACATCAGGCGCAATGCGGCCACTAATCCGACTGCATGAACTACCGATGCAGCCGAGCCTCCGGGATAATATCGAGCAGATAGAAAGTACGCCGCGGACAATTATCCTTGTCCTTGTCGTCGCCTATGAGCCGCTCCCCGCGCTCCTCAAGGAAGCGCTTCGCGACATTGATGGCGGGCGCGCCGTCCTTTTTCCTGTTGCCCGTCACCGAGTCCGTGTTGCGAAACTTGACATCCTTCAGCAGTTCGCGGCGATAGAGGCGGAACATATCCATTGCCCGGCCGTGCCACGGTCGCCGCAAGCGCGACGTATCGAACGTAGCAAGCGCAACCGGATCGCGCGTCTCGATAATCTTGCCCTTCTCCGGTGCCAATCCGTCGATCAACTTGTCGAGTTCGGTCTCGGCCTGCAGATAGCGCAGCAGCGCCACGGCCGAAGCCTGCAGATTTGTGAGCCCCGAGAACCAGATACCGGAAAAATGCTTCGGCAAGTCGGTCGCGTTGTCGGGCGCTTCAAGTGCTCGCCGAAACTTCTTGCCAGGTTTCCGAAGCAGCCGCTTCATGTGAGGAACGGTCGCATCGAGCGTTGTTCGGAACGCGGCAAGATCCATTTTTTGCTCTTTTGCGAACTTCTCGATACGGCTTTTGAGAAGTTGCGCGATAGGATTTTCCGGGACTCCAGCGATATCACGACCTTCGTTTTGCTCGGCGATCGTTACGTAGAGATCAAGCAATATCCGGAGCAGCAGAAGATGGCCTTTGAGGTCATTCACGAGACGCACCGGCTCGAGCTGAAGTTTTCCGGACACCACGAACGCGCCAAGCGGATTGCGTTCCCCCAGGGCATTGCGGGCAAGGATCAATTGGAGGTCGTTGGTGCACCAGAGAAGGCCTTGGCACAGAAGCATCCGCCGGAGCTGCGGCCGGGTGAATGGCCGGGGCGGAACCTTCCGCCAAAGATATTGCGTCACCAACTTGTGCTGACCGCAGATCAGAGCCCGATATAGACCGGGCTGCACGGAGCGCAGCTGCCACAGATCGCTGACGTGGCGTTCGAGCTTATCTTTCGGGCTCCCCTCGCCGGGCCAGCCGATCACGACCAGGTCGATCAGCTCGGCATTTCGGTTCCGAATAATCATCCGCTCGCATAGTGCGCGGACCTCATCCTTGCTTTCCGGCAACAGCTCGGGCGGCAACGCAACTTCCTTGTGGTCGAGAAGGCCAACGGGCAGCTTCGTCAGATCGTCCAGCTGCGGATGGAATATGCGGTAGGCATAATCCTCGTCCTTGACCCCACCGTCGCGATAATCGACGATGATCTGGTCGATCACCTCCTGGAGCTTATCGGGCCCCGGCACACCATAGCGCTTGAAAATTTCGTCCCATTCGCGAGCCGTCAGGCGGCGCTTTCTCGACTCCGCCTTGCGCTTCTCATAATTCTCCTGGGCCTGCGCGCTCCGTCGACGCCGATCTTCCGCGCGACCGATCTTCACTTCATTTTTCATAGCGTGCGCCGTTCCTCCTCGATTCGTGCAGTGAGCACTCGCCCAAATTCCTTAAGTTCGTCTGCAAGCCTCTGCGCTCGCAGATAGGCTTGGTGTCCGGTGCGACCCGCCGCCTGCTCGACCTCCGTCGCATCCAGCGCGGCATCGAGTTCAGCGGCCTTTTGGTTGAGCAGGGCGAAGGCTTCATCGAGATCAGCAGGTATCGTCATTCAATCTCTCCATTCATCAGGGATCGGGGGCTCGGCCCAATATTGCGGGTTGCCGCCTCTCGCGTAGATCCACTCGAAGGCCTCGCCCTTCGTCTCGAGATGCGGCAGCGGTTCGTCCAGGAGATCGCATAGCTTCGCAACAAGCGCGGTCTGATCGTCACTGACATCATGCTTACGCCAGACCTTCTTCAGACCGATGTGCCCCGACTCCACGAAGGAGGTGACGGCCGCGTCATATAGTGGCTTGCGATATCGCCACTCCAGGATCCGGCCCCATTGGCGGCAGAAAGACACGCGGGCGGGGTCTGCAAAAATTCGGGCGATCAATTCGCCGAAGTTGGCGGAACCGCACGCAGACCGCGCCTCGATCATCCAGCGCAGCAAGAGATCGGGGTGCGCGAAGAGGCCGAGCAGGACTCTCGGTTCGACGGTCTCGAGGCCGACCATGGCAAGCACCGAACCGAGGGCATATTTGTGAGCGTCCCGCGATCCGGCGCCGCTACGGCGCTGCGACGCCGCCTTTGCTTGCCGGCGCAGTTCCGACAGCTTCTCTTCGACAACTTCGATGTCCGCCTGAATCTCACCGTCGAGCGCGTCAAGCATCGACAGCAGAGCCGCAAGATCGGCGTCGGAGAGGAGCGCGGTCGTCGTCATACCCGGTATGTGGGGCATGCGCTGAGGTCGAATGTCCCACATACCCCCCACAATCCTCACCCTACAATCTTCGGGGGTATGTGGGACCCACCACAGCGAGCCAGTACCTAAGTGGGAAGTGAGAGGGGGGTGGTGCGCGATAAAGTGTTGTTTTGCCATTCGTGCCCAACAACCACGCCGCCACCCCCCCTCTCGACCGACCAGGAAGAAAAAATGCAGCTGAATTACGGGCAGGTGAAGGAGCGTTCGGTGACTATCGCGGCTGCGATGTCCGACGCGCGCAGCGCCCGTAATCTGGCATCACGGGAGCGCGCCCGAGATTTACGCGACGAGCGCGAAGCCAATCATTTTCGCCGTCGGCGCAAGCAGAAAGAGGCCGAAGAATTGTTGGAACGCATGCGCCAGCAAGTGCGCGTCCGCATGCCGACTGAAGAGCGTCCGAAGGTTGGAGCGAGCACGGCGCGCAAGCTCTTCCATCGCACAGTCGAATGGGCTCTCGGCACAATCGGACTCACCGACGCGCGCGGACCGGATGGGCTATGTGCGCTCCATTTCAGCTTTCTCGCGCGCGGGTTTGCATCGACCACGGGGCGTCGCTGGCGGACCGGCGAGGCGGAACGGGCGGCACTTTACATTGTTCGCAATGACGGTCTGGAGGGTGGAGAATCCGGCTGGTGGTCGAACATCGCCGTCAACCGCAATGAACTCGCAGCTTTCTATCGCACGTCGGAAGCAATCGAGCGGCACGACCGCCGAAATGCCAACGTTTACTGCACCGAAATCATCGCCCTGCCGCATGAACTCAGCGCGCGGCAGCGCCGGAAGGCAGTCCGCCGCATCTGCCGCTTCTTCGACAAACGCGGACTTGCCTACACCGCCGCCATTCATCTCCCCGATCTGGCCGGCGATCAACGAAACTATCACGTCCACATTCTCTATTCGCTGCGTCCGGCTATGCACCACGGTGCCTACGACTGGAGCTTTGCTCTGGGCAAAGAGTCTGACATCAATACGCCCCGGGGCATCAAGGCACGGCGCATCGCCGTAGTCCGGGCTATCAATAAGACGTTGGTCGCGGCGCGTATCGACAAGCGCTATACGCATCTTTCTAACAAGGCCCGGCAGATGGCCGAAGCTCAACCCAAGATCGGCCAGCAAGCCACTTGGACCGCACGCCGGTTGGCCGCGCTCGAAAAACGGGCGGAGGAGTTACAGCGGCTCGCGGCGATAGTGCGCGGTCTGCGTACCATTTTGATCGAGACCGCAATTACACTCCAGCGCCAGCGCACAATTGTTCGCGAACGCCTCCACGACTTCCGCCGCAAAATCGACACTCTCGACTCGAACCGCGGAATGTACGAGGTCGATGCAGCCGTTCGCGCTACCATCGACCGCAAGGCAATTTTGGCACATACTGTCGTTTCAGCGCGTCAAGCGCGCATCACTGAGGCGGGGCGCCGAATATCGCGCGCCATCTCCCTCGACAAATTTTCCGGCGATGTCGACGATACGATCGTCGCCGCGGGCAGATCGCTGCAATCCCGGCGGGCAGCAACAGATGAACATCTGGACATGCTCGGTGGTCGCGTTCGACGCGCATTCGACGAGTCATCGGGCCAGCGCGTGCGCCTCACTCTCCTCGGCCGCATCGCAAAGGGGCGCGCGAGACATGCCCGGTTGGTGGGACAGTCGGCGGCGATCGCGGAAGCACTGGCCGCATTCGAGGCCTCTCTCTCCGACATCCGCCATACCGCGGTATCGTCGATGCTGGCGATGCGTGACATGATCGATAAACGAACGCGGGCGGGATACGTCCGCCTCGCCAACCTGCATCGCACTGGCGAACGTCTCGCGGCTGCCGGTCGACTGAATGCGATGGCTGTCGATCTCAACGGCATCAATTCGAACATCACGCGCCGCTTGGCCGATATTAAACAGCAAACCGATCTCCGTTTGAGCGGCGTCGGACCCATCCCGTTGGCCCCCGCGCAAACCCGGCGACTGGCTCTCCTCGGCGAGGTCGCCCACCAGCGTCATCGCGGTCAGCAACTTTCCGATGCCCGCGAAATCGTCCAATCGCGCGGCGATACAGTACCGACTCTGCCAGCCGCCTCCGGTGAAGCGCAGCGAGGCAGTGATCGTCGCAATGCGATTGCCGCGGCGGCCTGGCAGCTCCGCCGTGCATCCTTTCCTCCTCAGGTAAGGACGTCTTCGGGTTTTGGGGTCGCACCCAGCTTCGTGCATGTTTACCGGGCTGCCGACCTCTTCGAGGCCGAAGATGTGATCCAGCGAATACATGCAGCAAAGCGCGCAAAAATGCTGGCAGCGGTTCGGCGCAACGTCGAAGGCGCCGAGCGATCGCCGTTTATCGAAAGCGAAGGGGCTTCGCGACTTCCGACCAGTATCTTCGATCCGGCTCTTCGTCAGGCGGCAGACTTTGCTGCGAAAGATCGAGATTTGATCGATTTGATCGACCAACTGGTCCTTGTATGGCGCAAGCGCGAAGCAGAAATCCAGAAGGCACGGACCGAAGCCCAGATCCGAAAGGAGCGAGAAGCTACGGATCGACGTGACCGTATGCGTCCGGGTGTCCAGAAGATTTATCGCGCAATCCAAGCAAGAAATCATGACGGCCGCTATCCGCGCGCAGTGATGATCACCATCACGGACGATGTAACCACGGTTGCCAAAGCCATCGGCCATGGCAAGCTTGCCATGCGCATTGTCGAAGGGAGTCGACATTTCTACTGCGCAACGGAAGGTCTGCGCAACGTCGTCACCTCCCTCACCAAGCAGCCCGTCGGCCGGGAAATCCTCTTCGCACTCGGCGCGCTTAGCCTCGATGAGGCATTCGAGCCGTCCGAACTCTCCCGCCATGTCGTCCTAAACCCCAAGGGCAAGCCACAAAGCTCGGCGGAAACCGGCGTCAGCGCCGACATCTTCGATGCTTTCGTAAAATCCCGCAACACTCGCGGACGATAAGTACGGCGATATTCACCGGTCACGCCTGCAAGAGGCGCCGAAGCGCCTGGGTGAACTTTCCGGGGGTATGTGGGACATACCCGGTCGTAGAAGCCACCATCTTCTACGCATGTCCTGCAAGCGCAAAACCTGTCCCAATGCGTCGATCGCCGATGCCGCAGGCGCGCGTGCGCGCAACGCCAGACCGGATCCGATCATACGCTGTCGGCTGGCGCCAACTATCCCACTCATATCGGGCGAGGTCAAAGCACTCGATCAACTGCTCGGGATCGAAATTGCCAAATTGTTTGAGGAAAATGAAAAATGACGAGTTTCCGCAATGCCCGCATCTGCATTTACGCCCGGACATCCGCGACCTGCCGCAGCGACGAACGTTCGCTGCTCACCGAGCAGATCGATCGCCTGAAAATCTGGTGTCGGCTGAACGAGGCCATCATCGTCGAGACGATCGCCGAGACCGAAAGCGGAACGGCGCATTCGGGCTTTCAGGCCATGATCGCGTCCGCCACCAGCAATCGTCGCCCCTACGACGCCATCCTGGTGACATCTTTGTCGCGTCTGCGTCGCGATCCAGCGAAGCTGGTGAAAAATCTCGAAGCGCTGGAGCAAGCGAAGGTTCGCTTCCTCTCCATAGCCGACATCGATCTCGTGTCGGCTTCAACCGCTTCAACGAACCCCTCCAACATATGACCGAAAGAGGACGGCGAGGCCGCCCCCATTCTTCTTTTCCTCAGAAATGGGGCAGTTGGGAAACGACGGCCTTGTCGCCGATACCCCAGGCGCCCCGCAAATTGTCGATTGCTCCGCCAGACTGACATTTGCCTGAAGAAAATGGGCAGGAGCCGCCCTGAAGTGATGGCTACCCGCCGGAGAAATGAAAAATGACAGATTACCGCAACGCCCGCGTATGCATCTATGCTCGCGTGTCTACATCGAAACAGGCGAAGAACGACCTGTCTATTCCCGACCAGGTCGATCGGCTGAAAACTTGGTGCGAACAAAACGGGGCAGCAGTTGTCGAGACGATTGTGGAGCCCGGCGCAAGCGCAACAGACGATGATCGCCCTCAATTTCAGACGATGATCGCGGCCGCCACCGACGATGAGCGCCCTTACGACATCATCCTGGTGCACTCGCTGTCCCGGCTGTTCCGAAACGCCATGCACTTCATGCAATATCGTGCGATGCTGAAGCGCTCGAAGGTACGCATCGTCTCGATCACGCAGGCTTTTGGCGACGATCCAGCCGCCGAGCTCGCGGTCGGCATGCTCGCACTTTTCGACGAGTATCACAGTCTGGAAAATGCCAAGCACACCGCCCGGGCGATGCTCGCCAATGCGAAATTGGGCTTCTGGAACGGGCAAACCCCACCTCTAGGCTACGAAAGCTACGAAGCCGAGCGGAAGGGCGCCAAAAGCAAGCGAAAGCTGCGGATCCTCGAGGAAGAAGCCTTCATCGTCCGCAAGATCTTCGATCTATATCTCTTCGGTCCACCCGGCGAACCGCCCCTTGGCATCACGAGGATTTCCAATTGGCTGAATCCCCGCGGGTACAAATATCGCGGACGCAAGTTCCATGTTTCGAATGTGCAAGCCGTACTCCGGAACACGGCATACGTCGGCGTCGCCTTCTACAACAAGCGCGATTCCAAGACACGTGAGCGTCGGCCAGAAAGCGAGTGGATTCCGATTCCGGTTCCGCCAATCATCACCACCGATGATTTCGAAGCCGTGCAGAGCCGTCTCGTCGAGCGGCGCCCCACGAACCAAGCCGCGCGAGTAACGACCACGAACAATCTTCTGATCGGTCTGGCACGCTGTGGCTGCGGTGGAGATGGCTGCGGTGGCGGTATGACCACGGTCACCGGCAAGAGTGGAAGGTATCAATATTATGGCTGCTCCAACCGGGCACGAGCTGGCGCCAGCATCTGCAAGGGCCGCCGCATTGCTCGGTCGAAGCTCGACAATATCGTAGTTGATGCGATCGAACAGCGCCTCCTCATTCCCGAACGGCTTCGCGATCTCCTCTCGGGTTGGCTCGATCTCACCTCGGAGGCTATCGAGGCAAGGCGGGAGAAGTTGCGGCAGCTTAAGACCCGGCAGACGCATCTCGAGGCTGGTATCGATCGCCTGCTCGATCTCGTCGCCGAAGGTCATCTCACCGCCTCGGACGCGCGGTTCGCGAAAAAGCACGGCGAATTGGCCGAACAGCTCGTCCATGTGAAGACCGATATCGTCATGCTCGAACGGCAACTCGCCAATTCCGAACGCCGAATCACACCCGAGCTCATCGAACGCTTTGCCGAACTGATGCGCGAGAGGCTCCGCTCCGAGGATTCGGCGCTGCGCCAATATTACACCCGGGCGATCGTCGGACGAGTCGACGTGGGCGACCAGCAGATCCGGATATCCGGGTCGACCAGGGCACTGGAGCATGCGGTTGGTCGGACTTTCGACCATAGCGCAGCACCAGTGCCCAACATCGAACGGGAATGGTGCGCCCGGCAGGATTCGAACCTGCGACCACCCGCTTAGAAGGCGGGTGCTCTATCCAGCTGAGCTACGGGCGCGCACAGGCTGCTTGGCTTCGCGCCGCGAATAGCGTGGTTTGCGGATGCTGCAAAGCGGGTTAAGCAGCGGTCCGATGTCCGAATCTCCTACCCCGACGAACCAGCCGGTCCAGGTCAGCGCCGCAAGCGTGCGCCATTTCCGTTACTACGACCTGTTGATGGCCGCATTTGTCGCG
Source organism: Sphingomonadales bacterium (assembly GCA_004173185.1). GTDB lineage: Bacteria > Pseudomonadota > Alphaproteobacteria > Sphingomonadales > Sphingomonadaceae > Sphingomonas. Next base: position 29,765 of record SEFZ01000043.1, read on the forward strand.
ATATTGCTGCTGTCGAACATCATCGGCGCATCGAAACCCAGTTACGTCACGCTGCCGAATGGCACCCAATGGGCGTTCGGCGCCGGCGTCCTCTTTTTCCCTATCAGCTATATCATCGGCGACGTGCTGACCGAGGTTTATGGTTATGCGCGCGCGCGGCGGGTGATCTGGACGGGCTTTGCAGCGCTCGCCTTCATGGCTTTCATGGCGTGGATCGTCGTCGCGCTGCCGCCCGCTGATGGCTGGCCGGGCCAGCAATCCTATGAATTCGTCTTCGGCAACAGCTGGCGCATTGTCATCGCGTCGATGACCGCATTCTGCGTCGGCGAATTCGCCAATTCCTATGTGCTGGCCCGGATGAAGATCTGGACCGGTGGAAAGCAGCTGTGGGCGCGCACCATCGGGTCGACGGTCGTCGGCCAGGGTCTCGACAGCCTGATTTTCTATCCACTCGCCTTTTACGGGCTTGCCGGCTGGCCGCCCGAACAGCTTTACGAAGTCGTCCTGTCGCAATGGTTGATCAAGACGGCGTGGGAAGCGGCGCTGACGCCGGTAACCTATATCGTGGTTGGTGCGTTGAAACGGCGCGAAGGTGTCGACGTGTTCGACGAAGGCACCGATTTCAATCCGTTCGGCGCCAAGGTTTGATTTCATGACTTTGATCGAGATCGCCGCGCTTTTCGAAGCTCGGAAATTTTCGGTTATCGAGGCAACGGGCCTCGATAAGGATGCACTGCACATCTATTTCGGGATGGCTCTGTTCCTGACCGTGGGTATTTTGTGGCGCTGGCGCGGCAGATGGGTCGCGGCGTGGTTCGCCGTCCTGACGATGGCGTGCGCGGGCGAGTGGCTAGACGTCACAGCAGAGATCAGCAGATCGGCAATCCAGCCCGATGCGGCGCACTGGCACGATATCTGGAACACGATGTTCTGGCCGACGATCCTGCTGCTCGTCGGGCGCTGGCTTCAACCCAGAGCGATGGGCCCGGCCACGCCGACCGCAATCCTGTCAGGCGAGAACGCCGAGCGCCGCCTCGAACAAGCGTAGCCCGTCGGTGCCGCCATGCGCGCGGTCGATCGCGCGTTCGGGGTGCGGCATCATGCCAAGCACATTGCCTGCATCATTCAGCACACCCGCGATATCGCGCGCCGAGCCATTGACGCCATCGGCGTAACGAAATGCGACGCGCCCCTCGCCCTCGATCCGGTCGAGCGTCGCGGCGTCGGCGAAATAATTGCCGTCGTGATGCGCGACGGGGATGTTGATCGTCTCGCCCGCATTATAGCTGGCGGTGAACAGCGACTGGCTGTTTTCGACGTTGAGCGGCACGGTGCGGCAAACGAAGTTGAGCCCCGCGTTGCGCATCAGCGCCCCCGGCAACAGCAGCGCCTCGGTCAGCACCTGGAAGCCGTTGCACACGCCGAGTACCGGCACACCGCGCGCCGCGGCGTCGGATACGCTGCGCAGGATCGGCGAGCGCGCCGCCATCGCGCCGGAACGGAGATAATCGCCGTAGGAGAAGCCGCCGGGCAGCGCGATGAAATCGACGCCGTCGGGCAGCTCGGTCTCGCGGTGCCATACCATCGCGGGGGCACGGCCGGTGACCTGTTCCAGCGCGACCGCCATGTCGCGATCGCAGTTGGAGCCCGGAAAGACGATGACGGCGGTCTGCATGGCTCGGGCTCCCTTTACGGACGTTCGATGCGGTAGTTTTCGATCACCGTGTTGGCGAGCAGCTTGGCGCACATCGCGTCAAGGTCGGCGTCGCTCGTGCCGTCGGCGACGTCCAGCTCGATAAAGCGGCCGGCGCGGACGTCTGCAACGCCGCCGAAACCAAGCCCCTCGAGCGCATGATGGATCGCCTTGCCCTGCGGATCGAGCACCCCCGGCTTGAGCGTCACATAGACATTCACTTTCATGGGGCGGACCTTTGCTTTGGCGGGCGGAGAAGATGCGCGCGCCTATGCCTGCGAATCACTGTGGGGGCAAGGGGCGGCGGGCCGTTCAGGCGCCGAAAAATGCCGCTGTTCGGATTGCGAACCAGTCGCATCTTTCCTGTTGCGAATCCATCGCACTATCCCTACATCACTCTTGTTGAGAAGGATTCGCACATGGTCGTCTGTGTCTGCAACGCAATAAGAGAAAGCCAGCTGCGCGATGTCGCACGCGATGGCCAATTGCGGTGCGCCAAGGC
>SEFZ01000100.1 GCA_004173185.1 Sphingomonadales bacterium
ATCGTGCGATCCGAGGCCCAGATGGCCGAGGCCCGCGCTCTGGTTCAATCTCTGGAAGGACGACAGGCATGCGCCGTCAACGCCGTGGATCACTGATCCGTCTCGCCGCGCTGGGCGTCCTCGCCCTGACCGGCGCCTGCGCCCACAATGATGTGCTGGTGTTCGGAACCAGCACCACGATCGGCCTGAACGTCCAGACCGCCTCCACCAACGGATCGGCGCCCTCGATCGTGCTGGGCTACGAGCGACAGGAGGCGGTGTGGATGCCGCTGCTGGCGAACGGACGGGACAGCCCCCCGATCTGCGCAGCCGACGCCCAGGGCCGGTGCCTGACCGGCTCCATACCGGCATCACAGCTCATGTACCGGTCGGAGACGGAGCGAAACGGCCGGATCAACCGCGACACCTATTCGGTCTTCGCCAGTCTCGGCGCGCATTTCAACGGTCGGGCCAGCACCGATCAGGAAGTTGGAGCCGGTGGCGGCCTTGCACAGTTCTTCGCCACCGGGAATGCGGCGGTGAATATCTCGCAGAATGAAGCGCTCGTCACTGCATTGAAGGTTGAAAGCGCCGAAGGCGCCGCAGCACAGGCCCGGGCGGTAGGCGCCGCCGCTATGACGCCAATTCAACAGGCACTAGTTACGACAATCGAGACCAACCACAACGCTCACATCGCCAAAGTGCTCGCCTGCGCCGCAACTCCCGCTGTTAGTTGGACAGCCTTGGTCAACGCCACTGCGAATTTCAGCGGCAACCGAAGCCTGTTGAACGGCGCCGACGCCAACGGAGAGATCACTGCCGCGCAGATTTCAAGTCGCCTGGATGACGATCTCGACGCCGCGAGAGAGATCGCTGCCCAAGCGGAAAAACTCTGTCCCCCAACGAGCTGAAACGATGAAGCACATCATTGATCTTTGCACTGCGGATGAAGACCTGCGGGTTGTCATCACGCTTCGCAAAAACAAGGGCTACGACCTGGTCTGGCCGCCGGCGGAAACGCTCGCACCCAGCTTCAAAGGAACGATATCCGAAACCTTGATCGTCAAGGACTGGGTGAAAGACGTGGACGCTGCGGGCAACAAGATAACGGGCAGCCCTGTCGATCAGCGGATCGTGCTGGTTTTCGAAAAGAAGGATGCCGCCTGACAGCATTGAGAGCGGAAAACTCTCTGTCCTGAGGCGGTAGGGGCGGTTCGAGACCGTCCGCCCTCTTAAACCCGGCCTCGCGTGTGCTACATTCGTTCTCCTACGAATGGACGCCGCGTGACCGATTCCCTGCCCTCCCCGCGTATCTCTGACCTTGCCCGCTCGCGCGGCCCTGACGGGCAGGCGCCCGTGGCGGCGTCTGACTATCTGAAGGGGCTGAACCCCGAGCAGCGGGACGCGGTGGAGACCACCGAGGGGCCGGTGCTGGTGCTGGCCGGCGCGGGCACAGGCAAGACGCGGGTGCTGACCACGCGGCTGGCGCATATCCTCGCCACGGGCCGGGCGAAGCCATGGGAACTGCTGGTCGTCACCTTCACCAACAAGGCCGCGCGCGAGATGCGCGAACGGATCACCCACCTGATCGGGCCGTCGGCCGAGGGCCTGCGCTGGCTGGGCACCTTCCACTCGGTGGCGGCGCAGATCCTGCGGCGCCATGCAGAGCTGGTCGGGCTGAAATCCAGCTTCACCATCCTGGACACGGACGATCAGGAGCGGGTCTGCAA
>SEFZ01000067.1 GCA_004173185.1 Sphingomonadales bacterium
TCGGGATCGGTCATGATCGTCGCCGGGTTCGAATTGACCAGGACGATGCGATAGCCCTCTTCCTTGAGCGCCTTGATCGCCTGCGTGCCCGAATAATCGAACTCGCACGCCTGGCCGATTACGATGGGCCCTGCGCCGATGACGAGGATGGAGGAGATGTCTGTGCGTTTGGGCATTAGAAGTGCTTGCGTCCCAGCTCTACGAATTTCTCAAACGCAGCTTTATCCAGCCTGATCGTTTGCGACAGCTTCCCGGGCTTTTCCCGCGAAGAGCGTCCGTAGGTGTCAATTTGAATAAATTTCTCGAGCCCGCAGTCGATCAAGCGAACGATCGCCGACTCAACCTCATCATGCGGGGTTGCCTTGTCGGGGTGCTCGACGTCGAACTTCCTAACGGTTGCCATCGCGAGCTCCCATCATCCCCACGAACTTCTCGAACAGATACAAGCTATCCTGCGGCCCCGGGCTCGCCTCGGGGTGATACTGCACCGAAAAGGCCGGCTTGTCGGTCAGCTCGAACCCGGCGTTGCTGCCGTCGAACAACGACACATGCGTTTCGCGCGCCGTGGCCGGCAAAGTCTCGCTCAGCACCGCGAAGCCGTGGTTCATGCTGGTGATCTCGACCGCGCCGTCGCTCAGCCGCTTGACCGGATGGTTGGCGCCGCGATGGCCCTGGAACATCTTGCTGGTCTGCGCGCCGACCGCGAGCGCGAGGAGCTGGTGGCCGAGGCAGATGCCGAACAGCGGCTTGCCGCTGGCGAGCAGCTGCTGGATCACAGGCACGGCATATTCGGCGGTCGCGGCGGGATCGCCGGGGCCGTTGGAGAGGAAGAAGCCGTCGGGCGCGAAGCTCATCGCCTGCTCGAAGGTCGCGGTTGCGGGGAGGACGGTTACCTTGGCACCGGCCTGAACCAGATTGCGGAAGATGTTCTTCTTCGAGCCGTAATCGATCGCGACGACATGTGGACTGCCATCTTCCTGACCCTCGCCGCCATAGCCGAAGCCCAGCCGCCAGACGCCGCCTTCCCAGCCGAAATGGGTTTCGGTGGTGACGCTTATGGCGAGGTCCATGCCCTCCAGCCCCGGCCATTCGCGGGCCATCTGGAGGAGCATCGGGATGTCGAACTCGCCGGTGGGCGAATGCGCGATTACGCCGTTTGGCGCGCCGCCTGCGCGGATGCGGCGGGTGAGCGCGCGGGTGTCGATGCCGGACAGGCCGATGCGGGCATGCGCCTTCATCCACGCATCCAGATGCTGGTTGCTGCGGAAATTGCTCGGCTCGGTCACGTCTTCGCGGACGATCATGCCAAGGGCATGAGGCGAGTCGGCCTCGATATCGTCGGGGTTAGCCCCCACATTGCCGATATGCGGAAACGTGAAATTGATGATCTGCCCGGCAAAGCTCGGGTCGGTCATGATTTCCTGATAGCCGGTCATCGCAGTGTGGAAGCACACTTCGCCGACGGCTTGACCCTCCGCGCCGAAGCCGCGGCCCCAGACCACGTCTCCGGATGCGAGCACCAACACGCCGGTGGCTCCGTGAGGCATAGACATGGGATTGGCGTCGGCCATTTGTGGGTGGCGCTCCATTAGAAATTGGCGATGTCGCTAAGGGGTGGCGGCTAGACCCCCTCCCCCCTCGCGTCAACCGCTTCCCGGGTCTACAGCCCTACAAACAGTGATTCACGTGGATAGAAAAATGATCAGAGACGATATCAAAGCTGCCCAGATCGAAGCAATGAAGGCTGGCGACAAGCCAGCACGCGGCGCAATCATGCTGATCCAGAGCGCGATCAAGAATCGCGACATCGAGGAACGCACCAAGGCGCAGCCGACCGAAGATGACGCGCTGGTGGTGGAAGTGCTGCAGAAAATGGTGAAGCAGCGCCGCGAATCCATTGAGATGTTTTCCAAGGGCGGCCGGCAGGAACTGGCCGATGCCGAGGCGGCCGAGGTTGCCGTGATCGAACGCTTCCTGCCGAAGCAGCTGAGCGCGGAGGAAACCGCTGCGGCAGTGGAAGCGATCAAGGCCGATCTGGGCGCGACCGGCATGAAGGACATGGGCCGCGTGATGGCCGAGTTGAAAGCGCGGCATTCGACCGAGCTGGACATGAGCAAGGCGAGTGCTGCGGTGAAGGCGGCGCTGAGCTGAGGTGAGCCTCACCCCCGCCTTTCTCGACGAACTCCGCGCCCGCACCCACCTCTCCGGCCTCATCGCCAAGACGGTGAAGCTGCAGAAAGCGGGCCGGGAATATCGCGCCTGTTGCCCGTTCCACAACGAGAAGAGCCCGAGCTTTTACGTCAACGACGATAAGGGCTTTTATCACTGCTTCGGCTGTTCGGCGCATGGCGATGCCATTCGCTGGATGACCGATCAGCGGGGGCTGCCCTTTATCGATGCGGTGAAGGAACTGGCGCAGGCAGCGGGGCTGGATATGCCCGAGCAGGATCGTCGCTCGGCTGAGAAAGCGCAGCAGGCCAAGGGGCTGCACGAAGCGATGGACGAAGCGGCGCGCTGGTTTTCCGAGCGGCTGCAGGGGATCGAAGGCGCGGAGGCGCGCGCAGTGCTCAAGAAGCGCGGCGTGAGCGAGGAAGTGGCGCGGGCGTTCGGCATGGGGTTTGCGCCCGATTCGCGGGGGAAGCTCAAGGAAGCGCTGAAAAGCTATGGCGATCCGATGCTGGTCGAGGCCGGGATGCTGATCGCGGTGGAGAATAAGGAGCCGTACGACCGCTTCCGGGGCCGGCTGATGATCCCGATCCGCGACGTGCGCGGCCGCACGATTGCGTTTGGCGGGAGAATCATCGGCGATGGCGAGCCGAAATATCTGAACTCACCGGAGACGCCGCTCTTCGACAAAGGCCGCACGCTCTACAATCTCGATCGCGCACAGGCGGCGGCGCGCAAGGCCGACCGGATCATCGCGGTCGAAGGCTATATGGACGTGATCGCGCTGGCCCAGGCGGGGTTTGGCGAGGCGGTGGCGCCGCTGGGCACCGCGCTGACCGAGCATCAGCTCGAGCGGCTGTGGCGGATGGCCGAGACCCCCCTGCTCTGCTTTGACGGCGATTCGGCGGGGCAAAAGGCCGCGCTGCGCGCCGCGCACCGGGCGATGCCGATGCTCCAGCCGGGCCGCAGCCTCGCTTTTGTGACGCTGCCGGAGGGCATGGACCCTGACGATCTGGTGCGCTCGCAAGGCCCGGCTGCGTTCGAAGCATTGCTGGCCAAGGCACAACCGCTGGTCGATCGCCTGTGGCAGAGCGAGATCGCCGCCGAGCCGCTCGATACGCCCGAGCAGCGCGCGGGGCTCAAGCGGAGACTGAGCGAATTGGCGAACACCATCGCCGATCCCAATGTGAAATCCGAATATCTCGCCGAATTCCGCGACCGCACCGATCTGCATTTCGGGCGCGGGCCTCGCAATTTTCAGCCGCAGGGGCAGCGCGCTCCGGCAACGGCACGCGGGAAGCGCGACAAGCGCGGTAACTGGCAGCCCCCCGAAGCGCCGCCCTCGGCCACCGTTCGCGGCGTGCAGGCCGGTGGGCTGGACCCGATTCTCGCCAAGGGCGTGCTCGCCGGGCTGATCCGCCATCCGGCGGAAATCGCGCGACATATGGAAGTGCTTGGCAGCCTGAGAAACGCCAGCGGCGCGCTCGGCAAATTGTTTGAGGCGGTAATAGACGTTGCGCTGGAGGATCGGCAGCTTGATAGCGGCAAAGTCCTCACCATATTGGCGAAATCCGGTTTTGATTCGGTGGCCAGTGACCTTTTGCGAGCTGACACTTTGCCCTTCTCCTTCACCCGCTCTAACGGAGCGGACGAAGCGAAGGCGCGCGAGGATTTGAATGAAGCCATCGCCGTGATGGTGGCGCAGCCCGCGGTAGACGCGGCGCTCGCCGAGGCTACCGCGGCGCTGAGCGACGATATGACCGAGGAAACGTTTGCCCGACAGCAGGCGCTTTCCAGGCAACGTCAGGAATTGGAAGCGCGGCTTGCCAATCTGATGCTTGCGGATGACGAGAATTTGGACGAATAGGGCGGCTAGTAAAATAGCCGCCATCTGATTTCGAGGATTATTGATGGCGAAGGCTAGCGGCGGCAGCGGCGACGACACCACGATTGACGTGGGTGACGCTCCCCTGATCGATCTGAACGAAGGCACGCTCAAGAAGCTTGTCGCCCGTGCGAAGAAGCGCGGCTACATCACCGTCGACCAACTCAACGAGATGCTCCCGCAGGATCAGATGACCTCGGAGCAGATCGAGGACGTCATGTCCGCGCTCAACGACATGGGAATCAATGTCGTCGAGAATGAAGAGGGCGGCGAGGACGGCGAGACCGAAGAGGAAAAGGCCGACGACGCCGATGAAGCCGAGGCTTCGGATGACGGCTCGGCCGGGTTCGAACCGGTCAAGAAGAAAGAAACCGTCGATCGCACCGACGATCCGGTGCGCATGTACCTGCGCGAGATGGGCGCCGTTGAGCTGCTCAGCCGCGAAGGCGAAATCGCGATTGCGAAGCGTATCGAGGCTGGCCGCGACACGATGATCCTGGGGCTCTGCGAGTCGCCGATCACCTTCAACGCGATCATCGGCTGGTCGAACGCCCTCAACGAAGGCACGATGCAGCTGCGCGAGATCCTCGATCTCGACGCGATGCTCTCCAAGGGTCCGTCGGCCGAGCAGGTCGAAGCCGCCGAAGAGGATAACGGCGAGATCAGCGAAAAGACCGCCGGCACGACCTTCAAGGAAGAAGAAGAGCCTGAGGAAGTCGCCGAGGAGGAGGACGAGGACTCGATGACCGAGCGCCGCGCCCCGCGGATCTCGGACGATGAGGAAGAGGATAACACCCTCAGCCTCGCGCAGATGGAAGAGACGCTCAAGCCGCAGGCGCTTGAGAAGTTCGCCAACATCACCTCGATCTACAAGAAGTTCAGCAAGATCCAGCAGGCGCGCCTTGATGCGATGGCCGCGGGCGGGGAGCTTCCGGCGGCGACCGAGCGCAACTATCACAAGCTGCGCGAGGAACTCACTGCCGAGGTCGAGAGCGTCCAGTTCCACAACGCCAAGATCGAATATCTGGTCGACCAGCTGTACAGCTTCAACCGGCGCCTGACCGCGCTGGGCGGTCAGATGCTGCGCCTTGCCGAGCGCCACAAGGTGCCGCGCAAGGACTTCCTCGACCGCTATGTCGATCACGAGATGGACGAGAGCTTCATCGCCACCGTCCAGAAGCTCGACAAGAAATGGGCCGCATTCGCCGAGAATGAAGGCGCCGCAGTCGATCGCATCCGCATCGAGATCAGCGAAATTTCGCAGGCGACCGGCATGGCGCTCGGCGAGTTCCGCCGCATCGTCAACATGGTGCAGAAGGGCGAGCGCGAAGCGCGTATCGCGAAGAAGGAAATGGTCGAGGCCAATCTGCGCCTCGTCATTTCCATCGCCAAGAAATACACCAATCGCGGGCTTCAGTTCCTGGATCTCATCCAGGAGGGCAATATCGGCCTGATGAAGGCCGTCGATAAGTTCGAATATCGCCGCGGTTACAAATTCTCGACCTACGCGACCTGGTGGATCCGTCAGGCGATCACCCGCTCGATCGCGGATCAGGCACGGACGATCCGTATCCCGGTTCACATGATCGAGACGATCAACAAGCTGGTGCGCACCAGCCGCCAGTTCCTCCACGAGCAGGGCCGCGAGCCCACGCCGGAGGAAATGGCCGAGCGGCTGAGCATGCCGCTCGAAAAGGTCCGCAAGGTGATGAAGATCGCCAAGGAGCCGATCAGCCTCGAAACGCCGATCGGCGACGAGGAAGATTCGCATCTGGGCGATTTCATCGAGGACAAGAACGCGATCATCCCGGTGGATGCCGCGATCCAGGCGAACCTCAAGGAAACCGTCACGCGGGTTCTGGCATCGCTCACGCCGCGCGAAGAGCGCGTGCTGCGCATGCGCTTCGGCATCGGCATGAACACCGATCACACGCTGGAGGAAGTCGGGCAGCAGTTCTCGGTTACCCGCGAGCGTATTCGCCAGATCGAGGCCAAGGCGCTGCGGAAGCTCAAGCATCCGTCGCGTAGCCGCAAGATGCGGTCGTTCTTGGATCAGTGATCCAGGTCCTCCCGGACCAAGGCTAAATTAGAAAGGCCGGGCAGCGATGCCCGGCCTTTTCTGTTTTGGGGTAGCGGTGGGGCCTTCAGCCAGCCCGCGCCAGCAGCGCCTTGGCCTGATCGACGTGCATCGCCTCGATCATGCGGTCGCCATAGCGCTCCGCACCGCCCGATGCCGCAGCGATCAGCGCCCTGGCCTCGGCAATCTCGCGATCGGTGGGGGCGAAGGCGCGGGTGGCGATTTCGATCTGGTTGGGGTGGATCAGGCTCTTGCCGTCAAAGCCGGTCATGCGGCCCTCATGGCAATCGGCGGCCAGCCCTTCGCTGTCTTCAAGGCGATTATAAACGCCGTCAAATGCCCAGATGCCCGCCGCTCGGGCCGCGAGCACGATCGTCTGCAGCGCGAGCGCCAGCGACGCGCGGGGTGCGCCATCGGGAATACCAAGACTGGCGCGCAGATCGTTGACGCCGGCGATCAGCCCGGCAACGCCCGGCACAGCGGCGATCTGGACGGCATTGAGCACGCCGAGCGGAGTTTCGATCATAGCCAAGAGCGGCTTGCCCGTGACGCTGGCCACGGCGCGTGCGTCTTCCGCCGTGTCGATCTTTGGTGCCACGACATAATCGCAGACGGAATGCTGCACGGCGACCAGATCATGGCCATGTTCGGGGGCACCACGCACATTGATGCGGATCGCGCGAAGGCTTTCGCCGAAGCTGGTGGTCACCGCTTCGACCGCCGCATCGCGCGCCATCGCCTTGTCCTGCGGCTTCACCGCATCCTCCAGATCGAGGATCACCATATCGACGCCCAGCCCCCGCGCCTTCTCGATAGCGCGGGCATTGGAAGCGGGAAGGAAGAGCGCGGTGCGCGGGGCCAAAGCTGCTGTGGTCATGCGCGCAGCCTATGCTACCATCGCGCCAAATTTGCGAGGGGAGTCGGACGTGGAATTGCTCAATGTGTTCCTGTTGGTCGCGGTGGCAGTGGTGCTGCTCTACCTGTTCTCCAGCGTGAAGATCGTCACCCAAGGCTATCAATATACGATCGAATATTTCGGCCGCTTCACGGCGGTCGCGGCGCCGGGCCTGAACTTTTACCCCGCATTCTTCTACCGTGTCGGCCGCAAGGTGAACATGATGGAGCAGGTGATCGATATTCCCGGCCAGGAAATCATCACGAAGGACAATGCGATGATCTCCACCGATGGCGTGGTGTTCTTCCAGGTCCTCGACGCCGCCAAGGCCGCGTATGAAGTGTCGGATCTCTATGTGGCGCTGCTCCAGCTGACCACGACCAACCTGCGCACCGTGATGGGTTCGATGGACCTCGACGAGACGCTTTCGAAGCGCGACGAGATCAATGCGCGCCTGCTCAACGTGGTCGATCACGCGACCACGCCATGGGGCGTCAAGATTACCCGCGTCGAGATCAAGGACATCCGCCCGCCCGCCGACATCGTCAACGCGATGGGGCGCCAGATGAAAGCCGAGCGCGAGAAGCGCGCGAACATCCTTGAGGCCGAAGGCACCCGTGCTTCGGAGATTCTGCGCGCCGAGGGCCAGAAACAGTCGAAGATCCTTGAGGCCGAAGGCCGCCGCGAAGCCGCATTCCGCGACGCAGAGGCGCGCGAGCGTTCGGCAGAGGCCGAAGCGACCGCGACCCGCATGGTCTCCGACGCGATCGAGGGCGGCAGCACCCAGGCGATCAACTATTTCATCGCGCAGAAATATGTCGAGGCGATCGGCAAGTTCGCGACCTCGCCCAATGCCAAGACGATCCTGTTCCCGGTCGAGGCAACCCAGTTGATGGGCACGCTCGGCGGGATTGGCGAACTGGCCAAGGAAGCGATCAACGGCTCGCCCAGCGGTGCGCCCAAGCCCCCCGCC
>SEFZ01000009.1 GCA_004173185.1 Sphingomonadales bacterium
ATCCGTCAGCAGAGTCATCGCCCAGGCCGCGCCAACCCCAGTGATCAGCAGCGCGAGGTTCGACATCAGGCTGGCAAACCAAATATCGCGAAAGTTACGATGAACCAGCGGCTGAAAGGCCCCTGACCGTGCGGGCATGTCTGTTGGTTCCTGACTCACCGGTATGCGGGTAGCCGCGACCCTGCGCCCCGGCAACCAAAGGGTGCGGATTCAACCAATGACCCGCTCCCCGTCTCCAAGCATATCCAGTGTGTGCATAAAGCGGTGTCCGCTCGGATCTGAGTGCCCATCGCTTTCATGCCGGGCGCGTCATCCTTTGCTTTAGGAGCTTGCATGCGCTCGGACGGAAGCAGCAGCGCGCTCATTCGCACATCAAAACCGACCGGCCTTATCTCTATGCTTCCCGATCAGGGCGGCAGGATACTGCTATATCACGGCCTGTGCGACAATCTGATCCCGTCGCAGGGATCGATCCATTGTTGTAATCGCGTGCCGGCGGTGCGCCAGCTTTGTGAATTCCCGATAAGTCCTCTCACGAAACCCAATATTAAACATCTTTATTGCAAAGAGATTCATGCGGGTCTGCTCAATATGAGTAGACCATCCCGAGTATTGGGGCGTGTGTGTGAGCGTAGGAATGAGCAATCTGGCTTTTGCCGAGGTGCGCCGTGAAGGGCGCGACGATGTGCATTATCGTGCCCGGGCGTTTGGGCCGGACGCAAAGCAGCACACGTTTTTGATCGTCAACATATCGCCGCACGGACTGATGGCGCGCTGCGATCATTGCTTCGAGATTGGCGACCGCGTTCGCATCCAGCTTCCGGTTATCGGGGTGGCGGTCGCCGAGATACGCTGGTCGCTGGGCGGCCGGCTGGGCGCACAGTTTGACACCGCGATCGACCTTGCCGGCTATTACGAGCTTATCGCCACGCTGATGCGCGCCAAATGAGCTAGCCCGCGCGGAGCAGTCCCACCGCCGCATCGCGCTCGAACAGATACAGCGCCAGCCGAGCCGCCTGTCCGCGCTCGCTTTTCAATCCCCGGTCCTGATCGTCGAGCAGCCGCGCATCGGCATTGGCCGCTACGATCAGCGCATTGAGGCTTTCCGGCGTGGCGAGACGGAAGGTTTGCTCGCCCGACTGCCGCGTCCCCAGCAATTCGCCGGCACCGCGCAGTTCCAGATCACGCTCGGCAATCACAAAACCATCGGTGGTGTCGCGCATCAGCCCCAGCCGCGCGCGCGAAGTTTCGCTAAGGCCACCGCCGCGCAGCAAGATGCAATGCGATTGCCCCCCGCCCCGCCCGACGCGCCCGCGCAACTGGTGAAGCTGCGCCAAGCCGAAGCGATCGGCAGCCTCGATCACGATCAACGTAGCATTGGGCACGTCGACACCGACTTCGATCACCGTGGTCGCGACCAGCACGCCGATTTCGCCCGCTGAGAAGCGCGCCATCACAGCGTCTTTCTCCGGCCCCTTCATCCGGCCATGGACGAGGCCCACCTTGTCGCCGAACCGCATGGTCAGCTTCGCCGCGCGATCCTCAGCCGCCGCGAGATCGGTCTTCTCGCTCTCCTCGACCAGCGGACACACCCAATAAGCCTGTTTGCCCGCCGTCAGGTGCCGCCCAAGCCCGTCGATCACCGCATCAAGCTTATCCTCGGAGATCACCGTGGTCTGGATCGGTTCGCGGCCCGGCGGCATTTCGTCGAGGCGGCTGACATCCATCTCGCCGTGGCTCGCCAACTGGAGCGTGCGAGGGATCGGCGTCGCGGTCATCACCAGCAGATGCGGCGGAACCTGCGCCTTGGCCTGCAGCATCATTCGTTCCGCCACGCCGAAACGGTGCTGCTCGTCCACCACAACGAGGCCCAGATCGCGATACTGCACCCCCTCCTGAAAGATCGCATGCGTACCGATCAGGATATCGATCTCGCCCGACGCGACGCCCATCAGCGTGGCCTCGCGAACCTTGCCCTTGTCGCGCCCGGTGAGGATCGCGATCCGCACATCCATCCCCGCGAGCAGCCGCCCGAGATTTTCGAAATGCTGCCGCGCAAGGATTTCGGTCGGCGCCAGCAGCGCGCCCTGCGCCCCCGCCTCCGCCGCGATCAACAGCGCCATCAGCGCCACGAGCGTCTTGCCCGAGCCGACATCGCCCTGGAGCAGCCGCAGCATCGGCTGGGTCTGCGCCATATCGCCTGCGATCTCGCCGATCGTCCGCGATTGTGCGCCCGTGGGCGTGTACGGCAGCTGGAGCTTGTCGCGCAGCCGCCCGTCGCCCGCCAATGGGCGGCCGCGCTTCGCCCGCGCCTCGCCGCGTACCAACAGCAGCGCAAGTTGGTTTGCGAACACTTCGTCATAGGCCAGCCGCTCACGCGCCTTGGCATCGGCAGGATCGGCATGGATGCGCGCCAGCGCCTCGCGCCAATCGGGCCATTGGTTCTTCTTTTTCAGGCTCGGCTCGATCCACTCGGCCAGTTCCGGCGCGCGCTCCACCGCCTGCTCGACAAAGCCCGCGATCCGCTTCGAGGTGATCCCCTCGGACAGCGGATATATCGCCTCACGCCCGCCCATCTCGGCCTCTTCGGAGACCTCGGGATGCACGATCTGCAATTCCTGGCCATATTGATCGAGCCGCCCGGAAACCCAGCGCTTCTCATTCTCCGGCAGCAGCTTCTTCACCCAGCCCGAATTCGCTCGAAAGAAGACCAGGCTGACAGGATTGCCGAACGCATCCATCGCCTGCACCCGGGCCGGTGCCCGTGCGCTGCTGCCGAAGCGATGGTGCATCACGGTCAACTGAATCACAATCGTGCGGCCGACATCGGCCTGCATCAGCTCCTCGCGCGGCTCGCGATCGATGAACCCGGTCGGCAGATGAAATGCGACATCCACCACCCTGCCCAGCCCCAATCGCTCAAGCGGCTTGGCCAGCGCAGCGCCTACGCCCTTGAGCGCAGTGACTTCAGCGAAGAGTGGATTGAGAATTTCGGGCCGCATGACTATTGGCGTCCTACACCCAGCCGACGGACGCACAAAGCGCCGTGGGCCAATTTGCGTTGGAAAGCCTGTGGACCGCGAGACCCATTTGAAGCGCCTGCGTTTTCGCAGCTGGCATCGTGGCATCAAGGAAGCCGATCTGCTGATCGGCGGCTTCTTCGACAAATATTCCGAA
Source organism: Sphingomonadales bacterium (assembly GCA_004173185.1). Lineage (GTDB taxonomy): Bacteria > Pseudomonadota > Alphaproteobacteria > Sphingomonadales > Sphingomonadaceae > Sphingomonas. The sequence continues at coordinate 3,178 of SEFZ01000009.1, forward strand.
GGCTGGGATGAGGAAGAGCGCAATCTGTTCGAGGAACTGCTCGAGGAGCAGGATGTCGACATCATGGCCTGGGCCATTGGAGCCGCGCCGGTTCCGCCGCGTTATGCGGGTACGATCATGACTGCCCTGAAGACGCTGACCTACGTTCCCATCGCGGAGTAAGACCCTCCCCTCCCTTCAAGGGAGGGGTCGGGGGTGGGTGGAGGCTTGGCGATACGGCTACCTCCCATCGCAACATTTCCGTATCGCGCGACGCAACCCACCCCCAGCCCCTCCCTTCCAGGGAGGGGAGCAAGAAGCAGAATGCCAGACCTCAATACGATCCTTTCCGCGCAGAAGCCGCTGACCCTTGCGGGGACCCCCGCGGGTTTCCTGCCCTCAATGCTGGCCGATCTGGCGCGTGCGGGCGGCACTGCGGTGTTCATCGCGTCGGACGAAGCCGCCATGCGCGCAGTCGCCGGCACCGCGCCCTTCTTCGCGCCCGAACTCGAAGTGCTCAGCTACCCGGCATGGGATTGCCTTCCTTATGACCGCGCCAGCCCTACGCTGCGCGTCATGTCCGAACGGCTGGGGACGCTCCACACGTTGCAAGCCAAAGCGGACACGCCCCGCTTGCTCGTCACCACCGTAAACGCCGCGACCCAGCGCACGCTGACGCCTTTCCGCATCCGCCAGTTGGTCGCGCGTCTCGCCCCCGGCGAGCGGATCGGGCTCGATAAGCTCGCGGCTTTGCTGCAGGCCAACGGCTATGTCCGGCTCGACACGGTCAACGATCATGGCGAGTTCGCGGTGCGCGGCGGGCTGGTCGATCTGTTCCCGTCGGGTGCCGAACAGCCGCTGCGCCTCGATTTCTTCGGCGACGAGATCGAAAGCGTGCGCACCTTCGATCCGCAGGACCAGCGCACCACCGGCCGGGTGGACGGCTTCACGCTCCTTCCTGCTTCCGAAGCCCTGCTCGACGAAGACAGCATCAAGCGCTTCCGCGCGCGCTATCGCGAGAAGTTCGGCGCGAACGCCACCAGCGATCCGCTCTATCAGGCGATCAGCGATGGCCGCCGCCTCGCGGGCATGGAGCATTGGCTGCCCTTGTTCGAGGATCGCCTCGAAACGCTGTTCGATCACCTGCCCGGCAGCAGCGTCGTCGTCCGCGACACCGCCACCACCGGCGCCGCGCAGCAGCGCTTTGAAGCGGTCGCCGATTATCACCAAAACCGCGTCCGCGCCGAAAGCACTGCCCCCGGCAGCTACCGCCCGCTCGATGCGACATCCTTGTATCTGACGGCAGACGAATGGGCGAAGGCGCAGGACGAAGCGCCGGTTCATGTGACCACCCCGTTCCACGAGCCCGAGAGCAAGACCGTCCTAGACTTCAACGTCGATGGCCCCCGCGATTTCGCACCCGAGCGTGCAGCCAGCACCAACATCTACGAAGCCGTTGTCGATCATATCGCCAAGCTGAAAAAGGATGGCCGCAAGCCGATCCTCGCCAGCTATTCGATCGGTGCGCGCGAACGCCTCACCGGCCTGCTCAACGATCATGGCCTGAAGGGCGCGCAAAACGCCGATAGCTGGCAGTCGGCGCTGGGCACCGCGGCGGGTGGCGTTGCGCTGATCGTCCTGCCGCTCGATCACGGCTTCTCCGCGCCCGACGTGGCGGTCCTCACCGAGCAGGATATGCTCGGCGATCGGCTGATCCGTCGCACCAAGCGCAAGAAATCGACCGACGCCTTCCTCAACGAACTGGCGACGCTCACGCCGGGCGATCTGGTCGTCCATGTCGAGCACGGCATCGGGCGCTATGAGGGGCTGACCCAGATTCCGGTGCAGAAAGCACCGCATGATTGCGTCCAGCTAACCTATGCGGGCGGCGACAAATTGTTCGTCCCCGTCGAAAATCTCGAAGTCCTCAGCCGCTACGGATCGAGCGAAGAAGGCGCGACACTCGACAAGCTCGGTGGCGAAGCATGGCAGCGCCGCAAGGCCAAGATGAAGGAGCGCATCCGCGAAATCGCGGGTGAACTCATCGCTACCGCTGCGCGCCGTGCGGTCCGTCCCGGCGAAGTCCTCGAACCCGATCCCGGCGGCTACCCCGCCTTTGTCGATCGCTTCCCCTATGAGGAAACCGAGGATCAGGACCGCGCCATCCACGACGTTCTGGAAGATCTTGCGGCAGGCCGCCCGATGGACCGGCTCATCGTCGGCGATGTCGGCTTCGGCAAGACCGAGGTGGCGCTACGCGGTGCATTCGTCGCGGCAATGGCCGGCATGCAGGTCGCGCTTGTCTGCCCGACCACATTGCTAGCGCGCCAGCACCACCGCAATTTCGTCGAGCGGTTTCAGGGCTTCCCGATCGAGATCGGCCGCCTGTCGCGCCTCGTCCCCGCCGCCGAAGCCAAGCTCACTCGCGAGCGCCTCGCCGAGGGTCAGGTCGATATCATCATCGGCACCCACGCGATCCTCTCCAAGACCGTCGATTTCAAGCGCCTCGGCCTTGTCATCGTCGATGAGGAGCAGCGCTTCGGCGTCACCCACAAGGAGCGGCTCAAGGCGCTCAAGGCCGACGTCCATGTCCTGACGCTCACCGCCACGCCTATCCCGCGCACGCTGCAAATGGCGATGTCGGGCCTGCGCGAACTCAGCGTGATCCAGACTCCGCCGGTCGATCGTCTGGCCGTCCGCACCTATGTCATGCCGTGGGACCCGGTGGTTCTGCGCGAGGCGTTGCTGCGCGAACATTATCGCGGCGGACAGGCCTATTTCGTCACGCCGCGCATCTCGGACCTGCCCGATATCGAGAAGTTCCTGCGCGAGGAGGTGCCCGAAATCACCTATGTCGTCGCGCACGGCCAGATGTCGCCCACCGAAGTCGAAGAGCGCATGTCGGCGTTTTACGATCGCCGCTACGATCTGCTCGTCTCCACCACGATCATCGAATCGGGCCTCGATATCCCGAGCGCCAACACGATGATCATCAACCGCGCCGACAAGTTCGGCCTCGCCCAGCTTTATCAGCTGCGCGGACGGGTCGGCCGCGCCAAGACGCGTGCTTATGCCTATATGACCACCCCGCCCGAGCGGCAGATGACCGAAACCGCGACCAAGCGGCTCAAGGTGCTGTCCGATCTCGAATCGTTGGGCGCGGGCTTCCAGCTCGCCAGCCACGATCTCGACATTCGCGGTGCGGGCAACATGCTCGGCGACGAGCAATCGGGCCATATCAAGGAAGTCGGCTTCGAACTGTACCAGTCGATGCTCGAAGAGGCGATTATGGACGCCAAGGCCGGTGGCCTGCGCGAAGAACTTCGCCCCAAGGATCTATCGCCGCAGATCAACGTCGATGCGCCGATCCTCATCCCCGAGGATTACGTCCCGGATCTCGATCTGCGCATGGGGCTGTATCGCCGCCTGAACGAAGTCGAGGACAGCAACGGCATCGAATCCTTCGCCGCCGAACTGATCGATCGCTTCGGCAAGCTGCCCGACGCGACCGAGAATCTGCTGCGCCTGATCGAGACCAAGCTGAACGCCAAGCGCGCCTGTATTGCGCGGCTGGATACCGGTCCAAAGGGCGCGCTCATCACCTTCCACGGCGACAAATTCCCGAACATTGATGGGCTGCTGGCCTATGTCGAACGGCTGGACGGCACCGCCCGCCTGCGCCCGGACATGAAGTTGGTCGTGACACGCGAGTGGAATAACCCGCGCGCGCGCCTCAACGCGGCGCTGCAAATCTCGCGGGGGCTGGCAAAGGCTGCGGGCTGATTTTTGACAATCTTTGCCAAAATCCCTATATTGGTGCCATGGCAACGATGAACATCTCGCTCCCCGATCCCATGAAACAATGGGTCGAAGGCCAAGCCGCGACCGGGCGTTTCAGCAACGCCAGCGATTATGTCCGTGACCTGATCCGGCGGGATCAGGAACGCGCGGACAAGATCGCTGCGATGCAGATATTGGTCGATGAGGCTCGGGAAAGCGGAATCAGCCCGCGCTCTATGCAGGAGATTTTCGAGGAGGCTAAACGGCTGGCCGGGGTGTGACCTATCGCATTAGCCGAGGAGCCAGCCAGGATTTGATCGCGATTTACGCGAGTTCAGCTCGCGATTTCGGGGAGGCACAGGCGCGACAGTATTTTTTCGGGCTGGAAAGCACGTTCAAATTCCTCGCCGATCATCCGCGCGCTGCTCGTGAACGCCATGAAATCCAGCCGCCCGTCCGCGCGTTCCGCTATAAGTCACATCTCGTAATCTACGAGATTGACGGCAACGACGTCGTTATCCTCCGCATCCGCCATGGTCATGAGGACTGGATGCATCCTGCGGGCTAGAACGACTTCTCCAGCCACGTCACAACCACCGAGGCCAGAGCGATGCGCTGGTCGTTATAGCTATGGTCGGTCTCGAACTTGATCTGGGTCGGCTTTGGGCCGCCCGCCGCAGTGAGCGCCGCAGCCGCAGCATCATTGGCCGGTTTCAGCCCGTCGTTCGAATCGATGATGAGCACCGGCCTGCCCTTCATCGCCGCTGCGCGCGTGGGCCAATCCCATGCCTTTGCGTTGGCGATCATCTCGTCGGCCATTTCGGCAAAGGTCATGTTGGTGAAGCTGATATCCTCGGCCCATTCCGGCTCGACCTTGGCGCGCTTCTCCGGCGTATCCACCGTCGGCGCCCAGCCGGCCATATCGGCAGCGGAGATCATGACATAGCCGGCCACGGCAGGATCGGTGCCGAGCATCACGGCATCGAACCCGCCCATGCTATGGCCCAGCGCGACGATCTTGCCGGTATCGACACGATATTTGGCTGCGATTTCGGGCGAGCGCAGCCATGCCAGCGCGGCTGCCGCATCCTCGATCGTGTGCGCTAAGCTGAACTTGCCGGGCGCACCCCAAACGCCGCGATAATGGATCGCCAGCACGTTCCACCCTGCCCGCTGCATCGCCCGCGCCAGATCGAGATTCAGCTCGGTGCCGGGAAAGCCGTGGAGCAACAGCACCGTGCCATGCTTGCCTTCGCCTGCCGCCAGGAAGAACCGGGCCGGAACCTCAACGCCCCCTGTGGGATAGCGCACCTGCGCCAGTCGCGCCGGATGCGCCGTGTTTTGTGGGGGATCTGCAGTCACCGCAGCCGGAACGCTCTGCGCAGAAACCGTGACGGGCGCGAGTAAGAGAGTAGCAGCCAGGATCATGCGCATATTAGTCCCCTCAAATCAGGTTGATAGGCTCGACAACTTCCACCTCGAAATCTTCTTCCAGCTCTTCCTCGCTGAATTTCTCGCGCTGCATCTCAAAGCCGCCGGTCAGCCAATCGAGATTCCAGGTGCCGCTGACGACAAGCCCCTCGCCATCCACCCGTCCGGAATACTGCACGGCGTGAGTCCAGAGCCCGCTATATTGCTTGACGAAATACAGCGCCTGCCCGGTCCGCCGCCCGGAAATTGTCGCGCGGCGGATACCGCCATCGCCATCGGGTTCGCTGATCGTGCCGCTCAGCGCACCGCCAAGCTCCTCGATCAGCGCAATGAAGCTATTGTCCTGCGGCTCGACGCGGCTGTCATAGCGGCCATACCAGACGCCGTTCAGGTCGAGCGGATCGTTCACGCTGCTCTGGCGGCCAATTGTGCCAGCGCCGGCACGTCGATCGGCTCGGAGCACAGGAAGCCCTGAAAATACTGGCACCCTTCCTTCGCCAGCAAATCGAGCTGCACCTGCGTCTCCACACCCTCGGCGATCACCGAAAGCCCCAGCGAGCGCGCCATATCGATCACGCCACGCACCACCACGCGGTCGCGCGCGCTGCCGGCAATGTCCTGGCTCAGTTTCTTGTCGATCTTGAGATAATCGAGCGGAAGCGCCTTGAGATAAGCGAGGCTCGAATAGCCCGTGCCGAAATCGTCGATCGCCACCCTGCATCCCGCGCCGCGCAGTTCGCCGAGTAGCCGCGATGCTTCGCTGAGATCGGCCATGATCCCGCTTTCTGTCACTTCGACCGTGAGCCGCGAGCGCGGGAAGCCGCTGCCATCGACCCGATCGAGCAGGCTGTCGGCAAAGCCATTGCGCGCCACATCGGCGGCGGTGACGTTGATCGAAAGGCGTAGTTTGTTCAGCGACGAGGGCCAATTGGCCGCCGCTGAAAGCGCGCGACGCTGGACATGATCGCTAAGCTGCGCCTCGAGTCCGGCGCGGTCGGCGGCGGCAAACAAGGTCTCCGCGCCGACTTCGCCAAATTCCGGATGCTGCCAGCGCGCCAGCGCCTCGACACCGATGATCTGCCCGGTCGCAATCGCGATTTGCGGCTGGAACAGCACGCCGATCTCGCCACGCTCCAGCGCCTTGTGAATGCTGCCGACCAGTTCATCGATCGGCGGCCCACCCGCTTCAAGCGCCGTGCCGTCGCCCAGCAACGTTTCGCTCGCGCGGCGCAGCAGGGTGGCGGCAGTATCTCCGGCAGCGCTTTCGGCGCTTGCCAGCCGCGCACCGAGCGGGGCGATCGCGCCACCCGCCACGAAAGGCCGCGAAAGGGCGTCCTCCAGCCTGGACTGCGCCGCCGCCAGCTTCGCGCTGTCGGCATCATCACTGGCGACAAGAAACTCCGAGCCCCCGATTCGCGCCACGATCGCGGTTTTGCCCAGCGCCTCCCGCGCCACCTCGGCTACCCGGCGCGATACCGCGCGGAGCAATTCGTCGCCTGCCGCGCGACCATAAGCGGTGTTGACGGTCTCGAAGCGCGTCAGCCCGATCAGGATCGTGCCGATCTTGCCGTCCTCGCTCAGCCGCCGATCGATCCAGCGCCGCGCGCTCGGTCCGTCCCGCGCGCCGGTTAGCGCATCGCGCACGGCCGCGCTGGCGTCGGGCGCGACGCCCAGAGCCTCGACCAATGCATGCAGCCGCTTGGTCCGCGCATCGAACTGAAGATGCTGCACGACTCGGCCAATCCCGGGCAGATCATGCGCGAATGCCGTGGACGCCAGCTCTTCGCCCAGCCGCTTCAGTGCCGAACGGGTAAGCTGGCGATCGGCGCGATCGAGCTTTCCGAACAGCGCCCGCAAGCCCGGCGCCTCTGGCAACCCCAGCAGCATCGCCAGCGCGGGGGTCAATTGGAGAGACTTGAGGTCGGGATCGTAGCGCCAGCCCAAAGGTTCGGCCGCGGCCCCCGCCTGCCCGTTCCATCCGGCGAGTCGCTCGACATGGCGCAGGGCAAAGCGGATCGCATGCGCCATCGCCGCCGAAGACATGGGGCTCGACAGAAAATGCGTCGCCCCCGCCTCATAGAAATGCCGCATATGCACTGCGTCACTTTGCGAAACGAAGATCAGCATCGCCGCGCCATGCGCCGCAATCGGCCCGCTGAGGATCTTGGCGGCTTCCAGCCCGTCGCTGAGCGCGCCGCGCGCGTCGATCACCGCGACTGCGGCGCCGCTGGTGATGAAGCGCCGCTCAAGCCCTTCGCTGCGACGCGCGGCGACCACTTTCCAGCCGCCTCCGGCCGCCGCCGCTGCAACCTCGTCGCGCTGGCGGAAGGAAAGCACGAATACCGGCGCTTCTTGCGAAGGCACAGCACCTGCATCGATGACGGTAAAATCTTCAGACATTCGCACCTCGATAGCGCGGTGTGCGAGCCTTCGCGAATCCTAAGGCTTGTTTGCCCACAGCTTGTCGCTTAACCCGTCCGCATGGCCTGCGCCCCCGCTTTGGTTGACCGTCACGGGCGAGCTATCAGCTATCTGCGCATCTCCGTGACCGATCGCTGCGATCTCCGCTGCCGCTATTGCATGTCCGAGACCATGACCTTCCTGCCGCGCGATGCTCTGCTGCGGCTGGAAGAAATCGCGTTGATCGCCGAGCGGTTCATCGCACGCGGGGTGCGCAAGATTCGGCTTACCGGCGGAGAGCCCCTTGTGCGCCGCGACGCAATCGATCTGGCGCGCCGGCTGGGGCGGCAAATCGGTTCCGGGCTGGACGAACTGACGCTGACCACCAACGGCAATCGGCTGGCGGAATATGCGGAAGCGCTGTTCGATGCAGGCGTGCGCCGCGTGAATGTCAGCCTCGACAGCCGCGATCCGGAGACTTTCCGCCACATCACCCGCACCGGCGATGTCAGCCGCGTTCTTTCGGGCATCGCCGCCGCACAGTCAGCCGGGCTGCGGGTCAAGATCAACATGGTCGCGCTCAAGGGGCTGAACGACAGCGAGATCGCCCCCATGCTCGCATGGTGCGCCGCTGAGGGCCTCGACCTCACGCTGATCGAGACGATGCCGCTGGGCGTGATCGATGAGGACCGCGCAGACCGCTTCCTTCCGCTCACCGGCGTGCTCGCCGATCTTCAGGAGCGATTCGCACTCGTTCGGGACGCGCATCGCAGCGGCGGCCCGGCGCGCTATTGGCGGATCGAGGGCACCGATACCCGGCTCGGGTTGATCTCGCCGCTCACCGCCAATTTCTGCGACACGTGCAATCGCGTGCGGCTTACCACCGAGGGAAAGCTGTACATGTGCCTCGGACAAGACGATCAGGTCGATCTCAAGGCGGCGATCCGCACCGGCGGCATGTCCGCGCTCGACGACGCCATCGATCAGGCGCTCTCGCTAAAGCCCGTCCGTCATGACTTCCGCATCGAATCCGGCGCCGCGCCTGCCGTGGCGCGCCATATGAGTGTTACCGGCGGATGATGACTCGCGCACTTGCTATCTCGCCCACTGCACCCGCGCTCGCCGCGGCGCAGGAATTGCGCGACACCTATGAATGGGTACCGCTCGAGGAAGCCGAATGCGTCGTGGCGCTCGGCGGCGACGGCTTCATGCTTCAGACGCTACACGCCATGCTCGGCAAGCGCCGCATCCTGCCGGTGTTCGGCATGAACCTCGGCACCATCGGCTTCCTGATGAACGACTGGCGGATCACCGGTCTGGACGATCGCCTTGCCCGCACCAAACCCTTCCGCGTTTCTCCGCTCAGCATGACCGCCACCACAGTCGATGGCGAAACCGTCGTGCTGCCCGCGATCAACGAAGTCTCGCTGCTGCGCGAAACCCGCCAGACCGCGAAGCTGGAAATCATGATCAACGACCGAATCGTGATGCCCGAACTGATCGCGGACGGCATGCTCGTCGCCACCCCTGCGGGTTCGACGGCCTATAACCTCTCTGCCAATGGCCCGATCCTCCCGCTCGGTTCGGCATTGCTTACGCTTACCCCGATCAGTCCCTTCCGCCCCCGGCGCTGGCGCGGCGCGATTCTGCCGGAGAAGACCCGCATCGGCATCCGCGTGCTGGAGGCGAACAAGCGGCCGGTCAGCGCCGTGGCCGATCAGCGCGAAGTCCGCGAAGTTTCCTCGGTCCAGATCGAGATCGATCACACGCGCGACCTGACGCTGCTGTTCGATCCCGAGCATGCGCTGGACGATAGAATTACGATGGAGCAATTCATCGCCTGAAAGCGGCTTGCAAACTCATTTTGCGCTGCTATTAGCCTGCCTTCGCGCTGTTCCCTGATAGCTCAGCGGTAGAGTAGGTGACTGTTAATCACTTGGTCGTTGGTTCGAATCCAACTCAGGGAGCCAGCGCGAAAAAGCCCCCAAAATCGCTGATCGCCGCACCGCACGCCGCTTGCGACTCTCCCCCGCCCCTGCGATGACCCTCCGCATGAGCGATCTCGACACTTTCATCACTGGCCTGCCCAAGGCTGAACTGCATCTCCATATCGAGGGCAGCCTCGAACCTGAGCAAATGTTCGAATTTGCCCAGCGCAACGCAGTCGAAATTCCCTTCAAATCGGTCGAGGAAGTGCGCGCCGCGTATGAATTCTCGAACCTTCAGGACTTTCTCGACATTTATTATGCCGGCGCCAATGTGCTGCGCACCGAGGCGGACTTCCGCGATCTGGCGATGGCCTATTTCGATCGCTCGGCCGCCGACGGCGTCGTCCATGCCGAAATCTTCTTCGATCCACAGACGCATACCGATCGCGGTATCCCCTTCGGCGTGGTCGCCAACGGCCTGTTACAGGGCATGGCCGATGCCGAAGCGAAGCATGGTCTCACTTCGAAGCTGATTCTCTGCTTCCTGCGCCATCTCGATGAGGAAGCCGCCTTCGAGACGCTGGGTCAGGCTCAGCCCTGGATCGATCAGATCGCAGGCGTTGGCCTCGATTCGTCCGAAGTCGGCCATCCCCCTTCGAAGTTTGAGCGCGTCTTCGCCGCCGCGGCTGCGATGGGCCTCAAGCGCGTCGCGCATGCCGGGGAGGAAGGCCCGCCCGAATATGTGACGGAAGCGCTCGATCTGCTTCAGGTCGATCGGCTCGATCATGGCAATCGCAGCCTCGAAGACCCCGCCTTGGTCGCCCGGCTGGCGCGCTCTGCGATGACGCTCACCGTCTGCCCGCTATCGAACGTCAAACTGTGCAACGTCGAATCGATCGAGACCCACCCGATCGACCGGATGCTCGAACTCGGCCTGCGCGCGACGGTAAACTCGGACGATCCCGCGTATTTCGGCGGCTATGTCGGCGACAATTACAAGGCGATTGCGGGCGGTCGCGGGCTGAGCAAAGCGCAGCTCGTCACGCTGGCGCGCAACTCCTTCCTCGGCTCATTCCTGCCCGACGATGCCGTGGCGGCGCACCTCGCCAAGCTCGACGCCTATGCGGAGGCAAATGCATGACCGACGTCGTATTCACACCCTTCACCCATGAAGAGATGGTCGCCGGCGTCCATGCCATTGCCGAGGCGGCGGTGGCGTGGAGCCCCTCGCTGCTCGTCGGCGTCGGCCGCGGCGGGCTTACCCCCGCTGTGTTCCTGTCGCACCGGATGGGGCTCTCGATGGTCTCGATCGACTATTCCACCAAGATCGCGCAGTTCGGCGAAGAGCTGATCGCGATCCTTGCCCAGCGCACCCGCGATGGCGACCGGCTCCTGTTCGTCGAGGATATCAACGACAGCGGCAAGACGATCGGCGAGATCCGCGCCGCGCTCATGGCCGAGGGTGCGGTGGCCGATCGGATTCGCTTCGCCGTGCTGATGGACAACAGCCAGTCGTCGCAGAAGGTGGAATATGGCGCGCGCCGCATCGATCGCACCGTCCAGAAGGATTGGTTCGTATTCCCATGGGAAGCGATGGCGCCCCGCGAAGCGTTGACCGAGGACGCGATGGAAGTGCCGGAGCGGATCGCCTGAGCCGCTCTGTTCAGCCACGGGCAATCGCGCGCATGTCACGATTCGTCGCAGACGCGTGCCGGACCCAAAGCGGCAACATGCGCGTTGCATGCCTATACGAATATCAGTTCGCCTAACCCCCGGAGGAACCATGCGAATCTTCAACCTCAAGCGTCCGCGCATCGCCGCTCTCGCGCTCGCTCTGGCGGGCAGTGCCGCGCTTGGCGGCTGCATGACCGCAACGCCCTATCAGCCCGCTACCACGAGCTCGTCGGGCGGCTATTCGGACCAGCAGATCGAAAGCGACCGTTTCCAGGTCAGCTTCCGTGGCAACACGCTCACGTCGCGTGAGACGGTCGAGCGCTATCTGCTCTTCCGCGCCGCCGAACTGACCGTCCAGCGCGGGTTCGACCATTTCATTCTGGTCTCGAAGGATACCGAGAAGGAATCGACCACCTATCGCTCGCCGGGCATCGGTGGCAGTGCGGGCTTTGGCGGGTCCTATGGCTATTGGAACCCCTATTGGCGCTTCTATCGCCCGCGCTTCGGCGGCTGGCGCAGCTTCGACCCCTTCTATGACGATCCTTTCTGGCGCTCGCGCGATTGGGATTATCGCACGGTCAACCGCTACGAAGCGATGGCCGAGATCGTCACCGGCAAGGGCCCCAAGCCCACCACCAATGTCCGCGCTTTCGATGCGCGCGAAGTGATCGACCGGCTCGGGCCGTCGATCGTGACGCCGCCGGAGAAGTAAGCACATAAAAAGGGCCTCCCTCGCTTTCGGCGAGGGAGGCCCTTTTTTGCGCCTTGGCGCTAGCGGCTTACGCCACCTGCCCGTGGCAGTGCTTGTACTTCAGCCCCGAACCGCAGGGGCAGGTCGAGTTGCGGCTGACCAGACGATCCCATTCCGCCGGATCGGTCGGCAGGTCCGCGCCCGAAGGCTGCGGAATCGCCAGCGGTGGCATCTGGGCAAGCACATTGCCCGACGCGCCACCATCATAGTCATAGGTATCGTCTTCGCCGCTCAGCGGATCGATATGCGTCGTCAGGAAGTCCGGCAGTTCCGGCAGATCGGTCGGCGGCGCCATGCGGAACTGCGCCATCGCCAGCGTGCGGGTCACGTCCTCGCGGATCGTCTCGAGCATGCGCTGGAAGAGCGCGAACGCCTCGTGCTTATACTCGTTGATCGGCGTCTTCTGGGCATAAGCGCGCAGATGGATCACCTGGCGCAGCGCGTCGAGCATCGAAAGATGCTCCTTCCAGTGATTGTCGAGGCTCTGGAGCAGAATCGACTTCTCGACCTGACGCCACGTCTCGGGCTCCAGCTCGGCAGCCTTGTCGTTGATCAGCTTGTCCGCGATTTCCCGGACCCGCTCCTCGACCATCTCGGGCTCGACCGCCTCTTCCTTGATCCAATCATCGACGGGAACTTCGATGTTGAGCACCGAGGCGAGCTTTTCCTTGAGCTCGACCAGATTCCACTGCTCGGGATAGGAATTGGGCGGGCATGCCTCGCCAACGATCGCGTTGACCGTCTCGGCGCGCATATCCTCGACCACGTCGCCCACCGTATCGGCATCCATGATGTCGGCGCGCTGCTCGTAGATCACCTTGCGCTGATCGTTCATCACGTCATCATATTCGACGACCTGTTTACGGATGTCGTAGTTGCGCGCTTCGACCTTCTTCTGCGCAGTCTCGATGGCCTTGGAGAGCCATTTGGAGCCGATCGCCTCGCCGTCTTCGATGTTGTTGCGCATCATCTTGGCGAACAGCGTGTTCGAACCGAAGATGCGCAGCAGATCGTCGTCCAGCGAGAGGTAGAAGCGGCTGAGGCCCGGATCGCCCTGACGGCCCGAACGGCCGCGGAGCTGGTTATCGATGCGGCGGCTCTCATGCCGCTCGGTGCCGAGCACGAACAGGCCGCCAGCTTCGCGCACGCGGTTCTTCTCGGCCTCGATCTCGGCCTTGATCTGCGCGATCGCGGCGTCCTTATCCGGACCCGCGGGCATCTCGCTCAATTCGTCTTCGACGCGAAACTCAAGGTTGCCACCCAGCTGAATGTCCGTGCCGCGGCCCGCCATGTTGGTCGCGATGGTAACCGCGCCCAGTCGGCCTGCCTGCGCCACGATGCGCGCTTCCATCTCGTGGAGACGCGCATTGAGCACGGCGTGATCCACGCCTTCCTTGTTGAGGAAGTCGCTGAGCATCTCGCTCTTCTCGATCGAGACGGTGCCGACCAGCACCGGCTGGCCCTTGGCGGCATGCTCCTTGATCCGCTTGGCGATCGCGCCAAACTTCTCTTCGATCGTCTTGTAGAATTCGTCTTCCTCATCGACGCGGCTGACCGGCAGGTTGGTCGGGATCGTGACGACGTTCATCTTGTAGATGTCGAAGAATTCGGGTGCCTCGGTGGCGGCAGTGCCGGTCATGCCCGAGAGCTTGGGGTACATGCGGAAATAGTTCTGGAAGGTGATCGAGGCCATGGTCTGGTTCTCGGGCTCGATCGCCACATTTTCCTTGGCTTCCACCGCCTGGTGCAGACCGTCCGACCAGCGGCGACCGTCCATCATGCGGCCGGTGAACTCATCGATGATGACGACCTTGCCGTCCTTCACGATGTAATCGATGTCGCGCTTGAACATCATGTTCGCGCGCAGCGCCTGATTCAGATGGTGGACCACCTGGGTGTTCTCGAAATCATACAGGTTCGCGCCGACCAGAATGCCCGCAGCTTCGAGCATACGCTCGGCCTTTTCGGTGCCGTCCTCGGTCAGGATGATCGACTTCTGCTTCTCGTCCTTCTCGTAATCCGCCGCCGCAAACTGCTTCACGATCACGTCGACCTGCATATACAGTTCGGACTTGTCGTCGGTCGGGCCGGAGATGATCAGCGGGGTGCGGGCTTCGTCGATCAGGATCGAATCGACTTCGTCGACGATTGCGTAATTGAAGGGACGCTGCGTCATCGACGCGCGGTCATACTTCATATTGTCGCGCAGATAATCGAAGCCGAACTCGTTGTTCGTGCCGTAGGTGATGTCCGAGGCATAAGCGTCGCGACGTTCCTGATCGCTCAGGTTCGGCACGATCGTGCCGGTCGTCATGCCCAGGAAGCGATACACGCGGCCCATCCATTCGGCATCGCGCGCCGCGAGGTAATCGTTGACGGTGACGACATGGACGCCGTCGCCCGGCAGCGCATTCAGATAGGTTGCGAGCGTCGCGACCAGTGTCTTGCCCTCGCCGGTGCGCATTTCGGCGATTTCGCCGCGATGGAGCACGATGCCGCCGATCATCTGCACGTCATAATGGCGCTGGCCGAGCACGCGCTTGGCCGCTTCACGCACCGTGGCAAAGGCTTCGGGAAGCAGATTGTCGAGCTTTTCGCCATTGGCGAGCTGCTCGCGGAACTTGACCGTCTGGCCGGCAAGCGCTTCGTCGCTCATCGCCGAGATAGTGGGTTCGAAGGCGTTGATCTTGGTGACGATCGCGCCGAGCGACTTCACATAACGTTCGTTGGACGATCCGAAGACTGTCTTGACCAGACCGGCGAGCATGGGAATTCCTGTTCAAATCTAAAGGGTTGTAAAGCGGTCGCGCCCGTGGCGGCGCCCGCGAAATGCGTGAGATGCAAGAATGCGCGCGCCTCTAACGGGCGGCGCGGGGCCTCATTCGAGTCGACGCTCGAACGGGAAATGCTGGCCGACAAGCGGCACGGCGCTGGCGGGACGAAGCACAACAGTTTCGCGACGCAGGCTGTGCGCAGTCTGCGCCATCGGCATGACTGCGCGGGCGGGCTGTGCCGCGGCCTGCGCAACCTGCGCAGCATGAACCACCGCAACACCCTGTACCTGACGCAGTTGGCGATCGCCCGAACCGGTACCGGTCAGGCTCGCGAAAAGCGCAGTAAGGAGAAGCAGCAATTCCAAGCGTCAGTCCTGCGTGAACGCCCGCGCGGGCGAAGCCCCGCACGGATCGTCACGTAACATAGTATCTGCGCGCCGGTTCGCCAATGGAAATCCGCAGTAAAGCGCAGCGCAAGCGCGCCGGCCGCAGGATAGGCTTACTTCTTGGCGTCGGTTTCGAAGGCGATGATCACATCGGCGGGAGCCGGCGTCTGGCCCGCTTCCGGCGTCACCGAATAATTGCCCACGGCCTGCGAACAGGCGACCTTGTCGATCCCGGCATGGCCGCTGGTCGCCTTGGTCGAGCATGAAACCACGGCACCCTTGCTGTTGAACGCGAGCGAGACGACCGGGTTCTGCTTGAAGCTCGGAGGCAAGCGCTGGACCACCACCGTCATCGCCGTAACGGGCGCGGTCGGAGCAGTCTGGGCCACCGGAGTGTCCTGGAACGAAGCAAGTGCGAGCAGGGATACGAACAACATGGAAAACCTCTCCAAAGATTACCCAGGCTTTTAAGGCGGACCTTGCCCCGCAACAACCTTGATCTTTGCTGCGCTCTGCCCGAAGCAGCGCCACCCAAAACACAGGTCCGCTTATGTCCACCGAACGCTCGCCGCTCGCCCTTCCCTTCCCCGAACTGCCGGAGATCGCCGGCGTAAGCCCGCGCGTCGCCCGTGCGCGCTACAAGAATTGGGATCGCTGCGACCTGACCTTTGTGACGCTCGATCCGGACACTGCGGTGGCGGGCGTACTGACGCAGAGCAAATGCCCCTCGCCCGAGGTGGAATGGTGCCGCAAGGCGCTGGTGCTGGGCAAGGCGCGTGCGCTGGTCGTCAATGCCGGCAACAGCAATGCCTTCACCGGCAATCGCGGCCGCGCTGCGGTCGAGGCGATTGCCGCGCGTACGGCAGCCCATCTCGGCTGCGAGCCTTCGGACATCTTCGTCGCCTCAACCGGCGTGATCGGCGTGCCGCTGCCGATCGACAAGGCCGAGGCAGGTCTCGACGCCGCCTTCGCCGCCCCGCTTTGCTCGTGGGAAGACGCCGCCGCGACGATCATGACCACCGACACCTTCACCAAGGGCGCGGTGACCACGGCAATCGTGGATGGCCGCACCGTCACGCTAACCGGCATCATCAAGGGTTCGGGCATGATCATGCCCGATATGGCGACGATGCTCGGCTTCATCTTCACCGATGCCGCAGTTGCGCCTGAGTTTCTGCAATCGGCGCTAAGCGACGCGAATGTGAAGAGTTTCTCGTGCATCACCGTCGATAGCGACACCTCGACCAGCGACACTGTTCTCGCCTTCGCCACGGGCAAGGCGGGCAATGCTGTGCTGGCGGATGCGGATAGCGCGGGTGCCGATGCCTTCCGCGCCGCACTCGCCGATCTCTGCCACCAGCTCGCGCTTCTCGTCGTCCGCGACGGCGAAGGCGCCCAGAAGCTGATCGCCATCGAAGTCGAAGGTGCCGAGAGCGACCGCAGCGCGCACGTCATCGCAATGTCGATCGCCAATTCGCCGCTGGTGAAGACCGCAATCGCCGGCGAGGATGCCAATTGGGGCCGCGTCGTCATGGCCGTCGGCAAGGCCGGCGAACCCGCCGAACGCGACAAGCTCTCGATCCGCTTCGGCACCACGCAGGTGGCCGAAGCAGGCCTGGCGCTGGCAGGCTATGACGAAGCCCCCGTCGCGGAGCATTTAAAGGGCCGCGAAATCCAGATCGGCGTCGATCTGGGACTGGGCAAAGGCCGCGCGACGGTTTGGACGTGCGACCTCACCCATGGCTACATCTCGATCAACGCCGACTATCGGAGCTGAGGGGGCTTAGGCTCTCAGCTCGTCAGTTCCCGTCGTCGACAGGGTCGTTGCCTGCCAATCTCGCGCGCGGCCTGATGCGGCAATCTAGTTTCGAACCGCTTGAGTTCGGCGCCTGCTTCCGCATCACCCGCGCGAGCAGCCCGGCGCAGCCAATGCCGATAGCCTGCAAGGTCATTCTTGTTGAAATGCGCCATTGCGAGATTCTGCGCGGCGATGGCGCTACCCGAGCGATACGCGCTCCGATACAGCCATGCTGCCGTGAAATACTCGCCAGCGCGGCCGATATCCGTGCCACTTTTGGCATCCGATTTCGATGCCGCCAGCGTAACCATCGCGTTGAGATGCCCGCGAAACGCCAAGTAACGCATTATCGGCAGCCAATATCCAGAAGCCTTGCGCTCCTGAATCTCGAATGCGCGGCTATAGAGCCGGTCGGCGAAATCGGGATCTAGACCGGCGACCATTCGATCGCGTCTTCGCCTTCGTCGTCGTCCCCGACCGTGCCGCCTTCCGGCCCGATGGCTTCGAGCAACTTGTCGAGCACCCAATCGACGCCCGTGCCAGCCGCGCCCGAGAGCGGGATGACTTCGGCGCCGCTGGCCTCTTCCAGCTCGGCGGAAAGGGCTGCGATCAGTTCGTCGTCGAGCGTGTCGATCTTGTTGAGACCGACGATGACGCTCTTGTCGGTCAGCCCAGCGCCGTAATTCTCGAGCTCATCGCGCACGATGCGATAGCTTTCGGCAACGTCGGGATCATTCGCGTCGACCAGATGGAGCAGCACGCGGCAGCGCTCGATATGGCCGAGGAAGCGATCGCCGATCCCCGCCCCGTCCGCTGCGCCTTCGATCAGGCCAGGAATGTCGGCGACGACGAATTCCTGCATCTTGTGACGGACCACGCCCAGCTGAGGGCGGGTGGTGGTAAAGGCATATGCCCCCACCTTGGCCTGCGCGTTGCTCACCTGATTGATGAAAGTCGATTTCCCGGCATTGGGCAGGCCGACAAGGCCCGCATCGGCGAGCAGCTTGAGGCGCAGCCAGACCCATGCCTCTTCGCTCGGCCAGCCGGTGCCGTGCTGGCGCGGGGCGCGATTGGTGCTGGTCTTGTAGCTGGCATTGCCGCGGCCACCGTCCCCGCCCCGGAAGAAGATCGAGCGCTGGCCCTCCTTGGTCATATCGACCAGCAGCGTCCGCTCATCGTCGTCGGTAAGGATCTGGGTACCGATCGGCACCTTGATGACCAGATCCTCGCCGCCCGCGCCGGTACGGTTCGAGCCCGAGCCGCCATGGCCGCGCGGCGCACGGAAATGCTGGGTGTAGCGGAAGTCGATCAGCGTATTGAGGCCAGCGACGGCTTCAAAGATGATGTCGCCGCCCTTGCCGCCATTGCCGCCATCGGGGCCACCATATTCAATGAACTTTTCACGCCGAAAGCTGACGGCACCTGGGCCGCCGGCGCCGGAACGGACGAAAATCTTGGCTTGATCGAGAAAATGCATGAGGCCCCATAGAGCGTTGACGCAAAAACGTCACCCCGCCTGACACTTATCCACCAGCATTGCTTTAAGCAGCGCCAATATCGTCCGCGAACCGCAATACGCCGTGTCTGACGGCGGGCGAAAATGCCGATGCAGGAACATGCGCGGCGCGGCTTTACCCTCTAAGAACCCAGATCCTTACAACTAAACGCTGGCGCCGCAGGGAACCGAGGGTATAGGCTCTCGTTCACACCGGGGCGCTGGTTCGCGCCCGTGATAAGAAGGCAATCGTCGTACGCGCATGAACTCGATCGATCGCTATATGGCGCGGCTGATCGCGGTTCCGTTGATCTCGACGCTGCTGATCGCTGCCATGCTGCTTGTGCTGGACCGGATGCTGCGGCTGTTCGAGTTCGTCGCGACTGAAGGCGGGCCGGTAAGCGTCGTCTGGCGGATGCTGGCGAATTTGCTTCCCGAATATCTGGGTCTCGGCATTCCGATCGGTCTGATGCTGGGTTGCTTGCTCGCGTTCCGGCGGCTGGGCACCTCTTCCGAGCTGGACGTGCTGCGCGGTGTGGGGATGAGCTATACGCGGCTGCTCAAAGTGCCGTTCATGTATGCGTTCGCGCTGGCTGCGCTTAATCTGTCGATCGTCGGCTTCGTGCAGCCTTGGGCACGCTATAATTACGAGCAACTGCGCTTCGAGCTGCGCAGCGGCGCGCTGGGCGCTTCGATCAAGGTGGGCGAGTTTGCCAATTTCGGCGCGCGGATGACGCTGCGGATCGAATCGAGCAAGGATAGCGGTCGCGAGCTTTCCGGCATTTTCGTACGGATGGTGACTGCCGATGGCAGCCCGCTGGCCGTAACTGCGCAAAGCGGGCAGTTCCTGCGCTCCGACGATCCCGATACGATCATCTTCCGCCTGACCAACGGCACGCTGGTGCACACCGACAAGGGTTCACCCGTGCCGCGCGTGCTGACCTTCACGACGCATAATCTGCCGATCCCGCTCCCCAAATATGAGCAGTTCCGCAAGCGCGGCGATCGCAGCCTGGAACAGACGCTCCCCGAACTCGGCCGAATCGGCAAGGATCAAGGCGCTAAGGACGAGCAACGCGCGATCAGCCGCGCTGCGTGGCACTTCCGCGTCGCCGAAGTCGCATCCATGTTCCTGCTGCCGATGCTTGCGGTGGCGCTTGGCGTGCCGGCCAAGCGATCGACATCGGCGCTGGGCGTGTTCCTGTCGATCGTGCTGATCGTGACCTACCACAAGATCAATGAATATGCGCAGGCGTTCGGCGCGCTGGGACGGATCGATCCGTTCATCGCTTTGTGGACGCCCTGGGCGCTGTTCGCGGCGCTGACCTTCTGGCTCTATTACCAGACGGCCTATGTGCCCGGCGCACAGCCCCTCGCGGCAGTCGAGAAGTCATTCGAGAAACTGATCAAGGCGATCACCCGCTATCTGCCCGGCCGTAGGAAGAAGGCGGAGTCTGCGTGACCAACCTGATGAACTTCTTCCCGTCGCGGACCATGTCGCTTTACATGGCCAAGATGTTCCTCACCCGGACGTTCGCCATCCTGGCGGCGCTGGTGCTGGTGCTCCAGTCGCTCGATCTGCTCACCGAATCCGGCCGGGTACTGGCCTATGCCGGCAATGGCGACACAGAGATCTGGCGCTATGTCGGGCTCCGCATGCCGCAGATTATCGCGACCTTCCTGCCCTATTCGGTGCTGCTCGGCTCGATCCTGACCCTCTCGCAGCTCAACCAGAACAGCGAAGTCATCTCGATGAAGGCATCGGGGCTTTCGGCGCATCAGGTGCTTGCGCCGCTGATGCTGGCCGGGCTGATGGTCGCGGCGATCTCATTCACCTTCAATGAGCGCGTGGTTGCGCGCGCATCCGAGACGCTCGCCCAGTGGAAGAAGGTCGAATATGCGCCCCTGCCGATCGATCGTGGCGACCGATCGAATGTGTGGGTCAAGGATGGCGATCACCTGATCGTCGTCGAGCAGATCAAGGGGCGTGGCGATGCCGCGTTGCTCTACAACATCACCGAATATGAGCGCGAGGGCCAGTCGCTCCGCTCGATCCTGACCGCGCCGACCGGCAAGCGCGACGGCACGGGATGGCGCGTCGAGAATGCCCAGCGCTTTGATGTGGCTTCGGGCACAGTGATCCCGCTGGGTTCGATCCGCATCGCAGACGGAGTGCGGCCCGATCAGTTCACGCTGGCGTCGATCAATCCTGACGGCATGTCGTTTGGCGCGCTGAGCCAAGCAATCGACGACCTGAAGGCAGCAGGCCGCCAGACCAAGGCGCTCGAAGGTTCGCTGTGGCACAAGCTTTCCGGGCCGCTCTCGTCCATCCTGATGCCGCTGCTGGGCGCAGTCGCAGCATTCGGCATTGCGCGATCGGGCAAGCTGTTCGTCCGCGCCGTGATCGGCATGGGGCTTGGCTTTTTGTACTTCGTCGCGGACAATTTCGCGCTGGCGATGGGCAATCTCGGGGCCTATCCGCCCTTCCTCGCCGCCTGGGCGCCCTTCCTGCTGTTCCTGATGATCGGCGAAGCGGTGTTGCTGCGGACCGAGGAATAGTC
The DNA here is from genome assembly GCA_004173185.1 of Sphingomonadales bacterium. GTDB lineage: Bacteria > Pseudomonadota > Alphaproteobacteria > Sphingomonadales > Sphingomonadaceae > Sphingomonas. The sequence goes on from SEFZ01000009.1 coordinate 24,135, forward strand.
CTCAAACTTCTCCCATCGGGAGAAGTGTCGATAACTCGACAGCCGCTTCACTGATCCGTCGCAGATGGCGAGCAACGCCAGAAGGCGCCATCCGTCATCCCGGACTCGATCCGGGATCCAGGGTTACGCAACGACTCCCTGTGCGCCCTTGGCTCCCGATTCACGTCGGGATGACGAAGACTGGTGGTGTTAGCGCTTCACCATCGTGCTGCGCGCCAACTGGCCGACCAGACCCGGCAGGCCCTTGTAGCTCGCCTTGTGATAGGGCGAGCCCTGCTCCAGCGCGGCGGTAATGCGGCGGTGCGCCTTGCCCAGATTGTGATACGGCACGCTCGGCAGCAGATGATGCAGCGCGTGATAGCGCAGGCCTACCGGCGCCCAGAGCGCAGGCAGCAAAGCCGGCGGCGGCACGTTGACGCTGTCGAGATACTGCGCGGTGACGGTCATCGCCTCGCCCTCATTCTCCCAGAGATGCGCGACGAGCGTGCGGACCTGGTTGATCACGGTAGTGACCGAAACGATGGCGAGGACGATCAGGAACGCCTTGAGCGGGATCACGCCGGTCACGACCAGCGCCACGAGCGCGATCGCCCAGATGCTCGCAGCCGTTTCCATCGCCAGCCACTCGGTACGGAAGCGGCCGGTGGGCATACGGCGGCGATAGGCGGGGTTGATGACCAGACCCGAATAGCGCTCGATCACCAGCTTGCGCAGGCCGGGCACAACCACCGAAAGCGGCGCGAGAATGCCGTAGCGGATCAACAGGCCGATCGGCGCAAGTGCCGCCAGCAGCACGAACAACGGCAGCGACCACGGCTTCATCAGCGCCAGCGGGAGGTATTCGGGATCCTCGACCGTGCCATATTTCATGCGGGCATGGTGGTGGACATGAACGTCTTCATACATGAACGACGGCACCATCATCGGGATGCCGACGAGCAGGTTCCAGCCCAGACGGAAACCCGGGACCGCGCCCGGCTTCATGTGTGAAATCTCATGGATGAAGCTCGCGGCGCGATACAAAGCGAGCGCCGATACCAGACCGGCAGCAAGCCCAATGCCAAGGCTGCCCGTCGTGGCCGCTACATAAAGCGCGGCGTACCCGATCACCACCGAAGCGACCAGATCGCCCCAATAGATCAGTGGCTTATGCGCAGCGAGATCGCGTGCCATTTCGGCAGCGGCACGCAGCATCGCCTTGTCATCGGCGATCCGTTCACGGGGCGCGCGCGCCGGAGTAGTCTGCGTCTCCGCATCGCGCGTATCGAAAGCAACAACGGTGTTCATGCTATGAGCCATTGCTCGTAGATAGTGGCTAGATGTTGACGATAACAGGGGCACACCCGGGCGTTCCGCCTTGACACACGGCCCGTCAGGCGAGACTTCACCGCGCAGAAAGGGGCTTTTCATGTCTTCTCTGTCCATCCGCCCGGTCATCACCAAGGCGGACCGCAAGGCCTTTATCGAGCTCGCTTATCGGCTGAATAGCAGCGATCCCAATTGGGTCGCGCCGCTGCGGGCCGAAGAATATGCCAAGATCGATCCGAAGAAGAATGGCTGGTTCAGCCATGCCGAGGCGCAACTGTTCATCGCCGAGCGCGCCAGCAAGGTCGTCGGCCGCATCTCCGCGCATCTCGATCTGCTCGCGCTGGAAATGCCGCCCGAACAGGGATTCGGGCCGGGTGTCGGCTTTTGGGGCATGTTCGAAGCCGAGGATCAGAATGCCGCCAAGGCGCTGATCAACACGGCCGAGGACTGGCTGCGCAAGAAGGGCATGACCAAAGCGATCGGGCCGATGAGCCTTTCCGTATGGGAAGAGCCGGGCCTGCTGGTGAGGGGTTATGACCACGCACCGACCGTGATGATGGGGCATCATCAGCCGCAATATCGCGGCTGGATCGAAGGCATGGGCTATGGCCCGGTCAAGAAGCTGCTCACCTATGAGCTTCCCGTGATCGAGGGCTTTCCGCCGCTGATCCAGCGCATTGTCGCGGCCGGCGAGAAGAATGATCGCATCCGCATCCGCCACGTCGACAAGTCGCGCTTCGAGGAAGAGGCTAAGCTGATCCTCTCGATCCTCAACGATGCATGGTCGGATAATTGGGGTTTCGTGCCGCTTACCCAGCCCGAGATCGATGATGTCGGCAAGAAATTGAAGCCGCTCGTGTTCGAGCAGTTGATCCGCATCGCCGAAGTCGACGGCGAGCCGGTGGCGTTCATGATCGCCCTGCCCGATCTCAACGAAGCGCTGAAACCGCTCAACGGATCGCTTTTCCCGTTCGGCTGGGCACGGCTGCTCTGGTGGCTGCACAAGCCCCAGGCGCGGACGGCGCGGGTCCCGCTGATGGGCGTGCTCAAGCGGCTGCAATCGACGCGATTGGCGAGCCAGCTTGCTTTCATGATGATCGAGTTCATCCGCCGCGACGCCATCGCCAATTTCGGCGTCACCCGTGGCGAGCTGGGCTGGGTGCTCGATGACAATCAGGGCATGAACGCGATTGCCGCTGCGATCGATAGCAAGGTGAACCGCGAATATCTGATCTACGCCAAGCAGATCTGAGCCAGCCCCTCCAAAGGGGAGGGTCTGCACCCAGCGCCCTTAGCCGACGCTGCGTGCAGACCGATCACGGCGGCCCCGAGGGGAGGCCGCCGCGAAACTGAAGATCAATATTCGCCGAGCGGATCCTTGCCTTCGCGGATCCACTTGCCGCGTGCCTTGCACACGGTCTTGGCGCCGGGGTCCTTGCTCTCGGGACGGCAGAGCACGACGCTCTTTGCACGGCCGCTCAATTTGGGCTTGGCGGTGGTCGCGGTCGCCTCGGGGTCAGCGCCCTGGGCGAAGGCGGGGATCGAAACTGCGGTGAAGCTGATTGCGGCCAAAGCGGTGGCGAAGCGGATGCGGGTGTTGGTCATGGGGGTCTCCTCTCAATTTGCGGGTGAGCGGTTCCGCCCACATCGAGAGCATTGCACTAGTCGTGCCAAACACCCATGTTACGCAAACTCAATGACTTAGCACCTATGCGCAGGTTTTGAAGGTGCCATAGTGCGGCAATACACGCCAACACTTGGCGTATCGCTCGAACCGGCGTTCGGAAACGGACAGCGCAACTGTCCGAAAGTGATCGGTTAGCGGATGCTGACCCAGGTGGGCGCATGATCGCTGGCGCGCTCGCGGCCGCGATATTCCTTGTCGACCCCTGCCCCGGCAAAACGATCGGCGGCAATCGGGCTGAGCAACAGGTGATCGATACGGAAGCCCGCGTCACGCTGCCACGCCCCGGCCTGATAGTCCCAGAAGGTCCAGACACCGCCGCTCGGGTAACGCGTGCGCAGCGCGTCGGTCCAGCCCTGTGCCAGCAAGGCGCGATACCGCTCACGGCTTTCGGGCTGCATCAGCGCGTCATCGGCCATCGCGCGTACCGAATAGGTGTCGTCGTCATTGGGGATGACGTTGTAATCGCCCGCAAGGATTACCGGCCGCTCTTCGTCGAGCAACACCTGCGCGCGATCCGCGAGGCGCTCCATCCATTTGAGCTTATAGTCGAATTTCGGGCCCGGCTGCGGATTGCCGTTGGGCAGATAGATGGAAGCGACGATCACATCGCCGATCTCGGCCTCGATATAGCGGCTGTGCAAATCCTCGGGATCGCCCGCCAGCCCGCGCTGGCGCTCGACAGGCTGCTGCCCCTTGGCGAGGACCGCAACGCCGTTAAAACCCTTTTGCCCATGCCAGATCGCGCCATAGCCGGCCTTCTCGATGTCAGCGATGGGGATCGTTTCGTCGGAGCTCTTAAGCTCCTGCAGGCAAACCACATCGGGCTGCTGCTCGGCGAGATATTCCAGCAGGCGCTCCATGCGCGCCTTGATGCCGTTCACATTATAGCTGACGATCTTCATGCGAGACTCAGATCGAGAAGCTGGTGCCGCAGCCACAGCCCGAGGCGGCCTGCGGATTGGTCACCGCGAAATGCGCGCCGCCGAGATTGTCGACGAAATCGACCTGCGAGCCGCGCACGAGATCCAAGCTGATCGAATCGACGACGAGCCGCACGCCATCGGTCTCGACCACCAGATCGTCGCCCTCGGGCGCTTCCGCCATGCCAAACTTATACTGGAAGCCCGAGCAGCCTCCGCCTTCTACCGACAATCGCAGGATCGCCGGCTTGGCCTGCTTCGCCGCAATCGCCGCAATGCGCGCAGCGGCAGCGGTGGTGAGCGCCATATCGGGCTGGGTGAGCGTGGTCATGAGGTGGAGATAGTGGCGCGAGCGCGTGGGGGCAATGCGCGTCAGGGGTATTGCTCGCGTGGAGGATGATCGAAATCACATCGGTCCGAAAGCGCCACAAAAGAAAGGGGGGCCGCCCAACGGACGACCCCCACACTCTCTCTCCTACCCTCTCAGGGGATTACTTGCGCGGGCCGCCCATAGCGCCGCCCGTGGCGCGGTCCTGGATCTGGACCAGATATTCGCCGCTCTGCATGAAGGGGATCGGGTTGACCGCCTTGCCGTCAACGCGGACTTCATAATGGAGGTGGCTGCCGGTCGAACGCCCGGTCGAGCCCATCAGGCCGATCAACTGGCCGCGCTTCACGCGGGTGTTGTCGGCAATGAGGATCTTCGAAAGATGGCCGTAGCGCGTCTCGATGCCGCGACCATGGTTGATCTGAACGAGATTTCCGTAGCCGCCGCGGCGCGCGGCATGGCTGATAACGCCATCGGCAGTCGCGTAAATCGGCGTGCCGATCGCGCCCGGGATGTCGACGCCTGCGTGCATCGCGGCAGTGCCGCGGAACGGATCGGAGCGGACGCCGTAGCTCGAGGTGAAGATCAGCTTGTCGACCGGCTGCATCGACGGGATCGAAATCACCGTCTGCTCAAGCATGTCGAGCTTCTTCCAGGTCTGGAACAGCGCGCGGAACTGGGCATCGGCAACCGCGGAATCGGCGCTGGCACCAGCCGGCGTGTCATTCTCGTCGATCGGCTCATAGGGGCCGCCCATCGCGACGTTCGAATAGCGCTCCGGCGTAAGGCCGAGCGTGCGAAGATGCTTGGCAGTTTCCTGATACCGTGCTTCGCCAGCGGCGCGAGCCTTGCCGGCGAGAACGACCTGGCGTGCTTCGACGCGCTTGAGCGGCGCGAGCACTTCCTTGGCGACAGCGCTGGTCTGGGGAGCATGGGCCGGAAGCTGGCGCTCGATTGCGGCGCGATCGGGCGTGCCTTCCGACATGGTTGCCGAGATCAGCGCCTGATTCTGCTCGATGCGTGCGGCCTGAAGCTTGGCGGCTTCCTTGGCGGCGGTGACGTCTTCCTGAAGCTCTTCGAACTGCTCGCGCATCAGCGCGACCTGTGCTTCGGGCGATGCCGGCGTGCCCGTCACGCCGCTGATTGCGATCGCGCCGACGGTGGCCTGCGCCACGCCATAAGCCGAAAAGAGAACGGTGACGGTGGCGACACCGGCGAGCAGTGCCTGTGTGCGGCCTGCAACGCTGAAGCGGCGGAGATCGCGGCCGTCATGGAAGATGAAATCACGGGTGGTAAAAAAGCTGCGGAACCGTTGGCTCAGCTTGGTCGTTTTGATGTTCGATGCGTTAGCCATTTGTCCCCGGCAACCTGAAAAAAAGCACTCACCGATTCTTGCGTCTCGGCAGTGCTAAAAACCCTAGTTGTCGCAGCAGCAGCCCCTCCGCTTCTGGACGGCTTTGCTTTTGGCGGATTTATTCAATCAACGGCAAGGGCTTGGTAATATTCGCGGGACAAACCGGCTGAGTCGCGCGCTGAGTCGTTGAACGGAGGCTTAATCAGCCCCCTGAAATGCTTAACCACCAATGCCTGCCAATGCATTTCGGGCACCAGATTCGCTGCAGCGCATAATGATTCGAACCACTTTGTACCCGCTCGAACGTGGCGAATCTCATCCTTGAAAATACGCGATAAAATGGTTGCGGTAGCGCTATCACCGGCGCGCTCGAATCGCTCCAATGTGGCGGGAGTCACGTCGAGTCCACGCGCTTCCAACACCATCGGGACCACCGCCAATCGGGCCATCGGATCATACGCAGTCTCAGCCGCTGCATCCCACAAACCGTCATGCGCGGGCAGCGCGCCATAATGGCTGCCGAGTTGGCGCAGCCGGCGGTCGAGCAAGGCAAAATGGAGCGCCTCATCGGCCCCTACTCCCAGCCAGTCATCGATAAACTCGCGCGGAAATTGCCCGCCAAAACGTCCGGCCATGTCGAACGCCAGATCGATCGCGGAAAACTCGATATGGGCAAGCGCATGGATCAGCGCCATGCGGCCATGCGCACTGCCCTTGCCGCGCTTGGGCATGCGATTGGGCGGCAGGAGTTCAGGCTCAGCCGGGCGCACCGGGCGATCGGGCATCGCCACGTCGAACTCGTGCAAGAGCCGCCCGAGCCGCCAGTCGCGCGCGACGCGGCGGGCGAGCATCACCTTGGCGCGCGGCTCCGCAGTGTCGAGGACGGCGCGTATCGCGCGCGCAACGTTGGTCACCGCGCGAGCAGTTCCTTGACCGATTCGAGCACATCAACCACATGGCCCGGCACGCGCACGCGCCGCCACGATCGGAACAATTTGCCATCGGGCGCAAACAGGAAGGTCGAGCGATCGATCCCCATATACCGTTTGCCGTAGAGCTGTTTCTCAACCCACACGTCGAACACTTCCATCGCCTTGCCATCGGTATCGGTGGCTAGCGGCACGGTGAGGTCGTATTTGGTGATGAACTTCTGGTGCTTGATCGCGCCATCCTTGGATACGCCGAGCACCGAAGCGCCGAGCGCTTCAAACTCGGGCATCATCGCCGAGAAATCCTGCGCCTCACGCGTGCAGCCAGACGTATCGTCCTTGGGATAGAAATAGAGCACGAACGGGCGCCCGGCCTGATCCTTGAGCGAGATCGTGCCGCCACTCGGGGTATCCAGCTCGATATTGGGAAGCTTGTCGCCTTCCTCGATTGCCATGTCAGTGTTCCGCCTGTCCTGAGCCTGTCGAAGGACCGCGGATCGCGGCCCAGCACACGCGAACCTCCTGCCGGGTCCGGTCCAGCTCCGCAACCACCTCTTCCCACGAACCAAGCCCAACCGCGCGCGCGATCAGCGCCTGTGTGGGAAGCCCCGGCACCTGCGAATCGGGCGCGACAAGGCGCAGCGTGACGAGCATGCGCGAGAGAAAGTCGTGTGCGGGGCGCATGCCCGCAGACATCAGTCCGGCCGCATGCAGCGCGTCGATCGCGCGCCCGAGTTGCGGATCGAAGGCCGTGCGGTGAACGAGTTGGAGCGTGTGGACCGCGAATTCCAGATCGACCAGCCCGCCCTCGGAAAGCTTCGCATCGAGCGGGCCCTTGGGTGGCTTATGCGCCGCCATCTCCTCGCGCATCTTCGCGGATTCGGCAACGATATCGCGCTGGGGCCTCGCGCCTTCCAGCACCTCGCGAACCACCTTGTTGACTGCCGCGCGCGCTGCCGCAGAGCCAAAGATCGGGCGCAGGCGAGTGAGCGCCATATGCTCCCAGGTCCAGGCATCTTCGCGCTGGTATCGCTCGAAGCCGTCGAGCGAGACGACCAGCGGCCCCTGCGCGCCCGAAGGACGCAGTCGCGTATCGATCTCATACAGCGGCCCCGCCGCGGTCGGCACGCTGAGTGCTCCCGAAACGCGCTGGGCCAGGCGGTTATAATAGGTCACCGCGCCCAGCGGCTTTGGTCCATCCGATTCCGCGGCATAATCGCCGGTGAACAAGTAGATCAGATCGAGATCGGAGGCATGGGTGAGCGCCGCTCCGCCCATCCGCCCGAGCGCGAGGATCACGAGTTCGCTATCCGGAACCCGGCCATGCGCGCGCGTGAATTCCGCGACCGTGGCGCTGGTCAACACTTCGATCGCAGCTTCCGCGACACGGGCATAGCCGGCGGACACTTCAAGCGGATCGCTGGTGCCCGATACGATCTGTGCACCAAGAGCAAAGCGCTTTTCGTTGACCAGCTTGCGCACGTGATCGAGCTGCCACTGATAATCCGCCCCCACCTCGCGCGCCGCCATTTCGGCGATCAGCGCAGGGATGTCAGGCATCGGATCGAGCGCTGTGGCGTCGATCAGCCCGTCTAGCAGTTCGGCGCGGCGGCCGAGTTGTTCGGCGAGTGTGGGGGCGTGGCACAACACGGAGCTGAGCAATCGGGCCAGCGCAGGCTGCGCCTCCAGCAAGCGGAAGAAATTGATCGCGCTGGGCAGCCGCGAGAGCATCGCGTCGAAACGGGTGATCGCATGGGTGCTGTCCGGCGCCTTGGCAAAGGCATAGATCAGGCCGGGCAATACGGCCTCCAGCGCTTCGCGTGCCTGCGAGGTACGCAGCGCCGGATAATTGCCGCCGCGCCACCCTTCCACGATCCGCGCCGCGCCCGCCGGGTGATCGAACCCCGCCTCGCTCAGTTGCGCCTGAAGCGTCGCGTTGCTCGCAGGCAGGCGAGGCTCGGAATCGTCGCTGAGCGAATCATAGAAGCGCCCCACCCGCTCGGCATGCGGACGCAGGAGATCGAGCAAGGCCGCGCTGCTCGGCAAGCCGTGGAGTGCGGCCACGTTGGTAAGCGCCTCCGCATCGGCGGGAAGCTGGTGGGTCTGGCGATCGTCGACCATCTGGAGACGGTGCTCGACGGTGCGGAATACGGTGTACGCCTCGGCCAGCGCCGCAGCCTCCTCCGCATCGATGCGCCCTGCCGCCGCCAGTGCGGCAAGTGCATCGCGGGTCGCAGGCGCTCGCAGCGCGGGATCGCGGCCGCCATGGATCAGTTGGTGGATCTGCGCGAAGAACTCGACTTCGCGAATGCCGCCCCTGCCCCGCTTGAGATCATAGCCGGGGCCAAACGCCTGTGATTGCGAATAATGATCGCGAATGCGGCGGCTGATGTCGCGAATTTCGCGCAGCGCACCGTAATCGACTGCGCGCCGCCATACGAATGGGCGCACCATATCGAGGAAATAGCCGCCCAGCGCGAGATCGCCGGCGCAGGCCCGCGCGCGGATGAATGCAGCCCGCTCCCACGGCAGAGCCTGCGACTCATAATAGGATATCGCGGCCTCGACCGGCAGCGCGATCGGCGTGGCTTCGGGCGAAGGCCGCAGCCGGAGATCGACGCGCATCACATAGCCATCGCCGTCGCGCGTCTGGAGCAGTTCCACCACGCGGCGTCCGATCCGCACCGCAGCCTCGGCGACATCTTCGCGCGGACGATGCGGCAGGGTGGCGGGATCGTAGATCAGGATCGGGTCTATGTCGGACGAGTAATTAAGCTCGCGGCTGCCCTGTTTACCCAGCGCGATCGCGGCGAAACCCACCGGCTCGGCATCGGGGGTCCGCTCAAGGATCGCGGTGCGGATCGCGCGATCCAGCGCATCATCGGCGAAATCGCTGAGCGTCTGCGTAACGCGGGTGAGATCGAACTGCCCGGACAGATCGCCCATCGCGACGATCAGCGCCAGTCGACGCCGCTCGATGCGCAGCCGCGCGGCCATATTCATATCGCCTGCGAAATTACGCGCTGTGGCGATCGGGTCTTCAAACGCCTCGGGCAAGCTCTCCGCCAGTTGCGGCTCGCGATCCAGAAGCATTGCAAGGAAAGAGGAATGATTACGCGCGCGGGAAATCGCCGCGTCCACTGAAGATGAAGGGGAGATTAACGCCATTAACTCAAACGCTTCCGTTCCGAGTTTTTACGAGTGTCAAGCAACAAATGCCCTCTCCGTCCGTTTCAACTGCGTGACCCGCTCTTCATCCGGATCGGCCCAAGAGGCCCAGCAGCCCGCTTACCGGGTCGAGGCACCCCGCGCCAGCGACGCCATCGGCGTAGCGCTGCGCGGCGCGTATATGGATGAGAGCGGCCTGCCCGACGATATGGCGGCGATGCTCCGCCAGCTCAATCGGTCGGATGGTTTCCGGTCGCACTGAGCAAAATCGCTAAATAGCAAAATCACTGGATGAAAAAACTCCCCGGTATTTGCCGGGGAGCTTTCTATGCGTTTACGAGGCGCTGCGATCGCGGCTGAGATCGTCGACCTGCCCCATGATGGTATCGAGCGCGCTCTTGCCACCGGGGTTCGCTGCCATATCGCGACGCGACGGCAATTGGCCTTCGGACAGCAATGCCTCCAGCGCGACACGGCCGCGCGCAACGCGGCTCTTGATCGTGCCGACGGCGACCTGACAGATTTCGGCTGCCTCTTCATACGCAAAGCCACCCGCACCCACGAGAATCAGCGCCTCGCGCTGGGGCTGCGGCAGATGGAGCAATGCGCGCTGCATGTCCGAAAGCTCGACATGGCGATCCTGGCTCGCTGGCGCCGCAAGGATGCGGTCCGCGACAAGATCGTCCCATTCGCCCTTGAAGCGCGCGCGGCGCATCTGGCTGAGATACAGGTTGCGCAGGATGATGAAGGTCCAGGCACGCATATTGGTGCCCGCCTGGAAGCGCTTGCGCGCCGCCCATGCCTTGAGCAAAGTTTCCTGCACCAGATCGTCGGCAAGGTCGCGATTGCCCGAAAGCGAGCGGCCAAAGGCGCGCAGATGCGGGATCACCGCGCCCAACTGCACCTTGAATTCGGGATCGGATAGCGAGACGTGCTCGATCGGCGCCTCAACACCGTCTTCCTGCTCGTCAGGCTGTTCAGTCTCGCTCATCGATTCCCGCTCTTTGGGCGTCGTTCGCCGCCATAGGTATGGAGATTAGGCGTCACGGACGCGATTGCCAGCGCATAAAGCACAGGCCCGTCAGACGTAGAGGATTACCAGGAAGGCCGCGATCACCAGCACCAGCCCGATGCCCAGCACATAGCGGGTGACATGGGGCGTGGAGCCAGCGCGGGCGTCTTCGGTGGAGACGTGGGTCGGGGGTTCGTTCTCAGCCATGACAACCATAACCCCCGACAAACGTTTTGGCTCCGTATCAGATGGAACCCAAACCGAATTTTTATTGGGTGCGGCGTTTTTAGACCGGCACCGTCGCCTGATCGAAGAACAAAGCCTGGCTGATCGTGGTCTTCACGGTTTCGCGCTGAAACGGCTTGGTGATCAGGAAGGTAGGCTCGGGGCGCTCGCCGGTAAGCAGGCGCTCGGGGAACGCAGTGATGAAGATCACCGGCACGCTGAATTCGGCCAGGATGTCCTTCACCGCATCGATGCCCGAACTGTCGTCGGCAAGCTGGATGTCCGCAAGCACCAGACCCGGGCGATCCTCCATCGCCAGCGCAACGGCTTCGTCGCGGGTAACGGCAACGCCGGTCACGTCATGGCCCAGATCGCGAACGATCTGCTCCAGATCCATCGCGATCAGCGGCTCGTCCTCGATGATCATAACGCGCGTGCGGGTCTGACGCTCGATTTCGGCAACGGCTTCTGCGACCAGCTTCGACACGTTCTCGGGATCCTCCTCGATAAGATAGCCTGCGTCCTCGATGCTGAACCCTTCTACGGTGGTCAGCAGCAGCGCCTGGCGGGAAAGCGGGGTGAGACGGGCGAGACGCTTGCGGGCAATCGCCTCATTGTCGTTCGGCGTATCCTCGATCAGATCTTCTTCCTCGAGGTGAACCGACTGCCAGATCGCCTGGAAGGTACGATAAAGGCCGAGCCGGGGATCGACTTCGCGCGGGAACTGATCCGGAGCGGCGACGATCGCCTCCAGCGAAGCACGCACATATTTGTCGCCTTCTGTCTGACTGCCTGTAAGCGCACGAGCATAGCGGCGGAGAAGCGGAAGGTGCGGTGCGAGTTGCTGTCCAAGCGACATAACTAGTGTGTTCTCCAATTCGGGTCCGGGCGCTTGTTTCGCCCCCGTTACGGCCCATTGCAAATGTTTATGCACCCGAAGGAAAGCCCCTCCCCGGATATTGCATCGCATGTGGAACAAACGTCGCGCTGTTTGGTTTCATGGGCTCGAACCGGTTGGTGCACATTGTATCGCTGGGCGCTTGCGCTCGGCGGTTTCGTTTTATACCGGACCCGGAACGTTCCGGCGTCCTTGAGGGGGAATTGGTGGTTTCCAGTAAGAAAGAGATCACGAAGCCGGCCCGGTCAACGGGCGGGGACGATGCTGGCAAGCCGAGCCGCAACGTAGGCGATGCGTTGCGTCAGGCCTATGACGAGACGGTGGGCGAAACTGTGCCCGACGATCTGCTCGCGCTTTTGAAAAAGCTCGACTAACTCGACAGGAATGGAAACACCCGATCCTGAGAAACGCAGCAGGGCCCCTGTCGCGGCGGTTGCCCGCATGCGGACCGGCGCCAAAGTTTTCCTTATTCTGGTCGTCGCGCTGCTGCCGCTGGCGCTGATCACGCTTTTCATCACCATCCAGACGACTCAGACCGCGAGCAACGAGCGCCGCGAGCGGCTGAGAGCCATGTCCGAGGAAAGCTCGGGCACGCTGGATACGGTGCTCACCAACCACATCTCGCAATTGACCCAGGCGCTCACCGCGCTCGAAGCCGATCCCGCCGATGGGCCGGCATGCACCCGAATGGCCGGCACCTTCGGTTCGCAGGGCAGCGCACGCTTCGCGATCCTGAACGGCGCGGGCAAGATTTTGTGCGGCGAGCGATTTACCGTCGCCGGCGCAGCCTTGCTGGATGCGGGCCAGGTGCGCGCCAACATTGTCGACAAAGGCCTGTCGATCCGCATCGGCGGGAATGACGGCGCAAGCGCGATCGCTTTCTATCCGGCCGATGTGCTCAACATGATCGCGCGGCCCAATGGTTTCGTCCCCGAATATGGGCTCGAAATGGTCAAGGACACCGAGCGGCTGACGCTGCGCACGCTACAGGGCGCAGGGCCGCTCGACCGGCGCGAGACCGTGAACAGCGCGCTTGAGGTCGATGGTGTCGCGATCGCTATGTCGATGCCGGGCACGCCGATCACCTCGCCGCTGATCATCAGCAGCGTGCTGATGGTGATCATGTGGATCGCATCGGCGGCGACCGGCTGGTTCGTGGTCGACATCCTGCTGATCCGCCCGCTGCGGCGCCTGCGCACCAGCGTGGGCGAGTATAAACCGGGCGAAATTATCGATTTCAAGCGGATCGGCGACATGCCGGCGCAGGAAATACGCGATCTGGGCGAGACCTTCCGTGAGATCAGCCGCACCGTGCAGGTGCATGAGGCCGATCTTGCCGAAGGGCTGGTTCGCCAGACCAAGCTGACTCGCGAAGTCCATCACCGGGTGAAGAACAATCTCCAGGTGATCGCCAGCCTGATCAACTTCCACGCACGCGGCGCAAAGAGCAGCGAGGCCGCCGAGGCCTATGCCTCGATCCAGCGCCGCGTCGACGCGCTCGCCGTGGTGCATCGCAATCACTATGCCGAGATGGAGGAGAATCGCGGGCTCGAGCTGCGATCGGTGATCGGCGAGCTTGCCGCCAATATCCGCGCCACTGCTCCCGAACATGCGTCTGGGCTGGGAATCACGCTCGAGACCGAGCCGGTGCTGGTCAACCAGGACGTAGCGACCGCGATTGCCTTCCTCCTCACCGAGATTGTCGAGCTGGCGATGAACTGCATGAACGGCGCGCAGATACGCATTACGGTCAAGGCAGGGCCGGAGGAGGATCGGGCGACGCTGCGGGTAATCTCGCCGGCTTTGGTCGAGAGCCCGGAGCTGCTGGAATTGCTGGAAAACCGCTATGGCCGGGTGCTTGGCGGCCTTGCTCGCCAGCTTCGCACCAAGCTGCATCACGACCCGCTTGTCGGCGCCTATGAGGCTTCGATCGCCATCACCGGAAAGCCGGGACTCATCGCTTGAAAAAAAGATTCAAAAAAATTGGGATTCGGCGGAACCCCTGAACGCGTTGTGCATTTTATACTTCGGATAGTGACCTTTTGCCCCCCCGCTCTCGCTATCCAAGACATGGGCCCGGAAGCATCAACCCTCCCCCCCCCGGTGATGCTTCCGGGCCTAACACTTTCCAGAGACAGAGAATTTCCCACAGGGTCCTTAACCGGGCCCTTTTTCGTATGTGCGCCGGGTCCGAACGCTTCACGGGCGGAACGATTGTCGGCGCTCAGGCATTCCTCCCCCAGCCCCTCAGGGCGAATGGAGAGTTTCAATGCGTAAGATCTTGACCTGCGCCGCACTGGCGGGCGCATTCCTGGCTTCGGCCTGCAACACCGTTCAGGGCGTCGGTCGCGACGTATCCTCGGCCGGCGATACCGTCGCCAAGGCTGCCGACGACAATAAGTAACGCTGATCGTCCTCCCCGCCAAAGGCCCCCAAAGGCCCGCTAAGGGAAGGTGTCGAGCTAGTTGACGGAGGGGGAGGTAAGCGACCAGCGGTCCGCTTACCTCCCCCTCCTTCGTTTTAGGCCGTCGCTTTTATGGAAGCTCCGGCTCTGCCTCTGCCTCAGTCGCCGCTTCGGCGTCGCGCCGCTTGCGGGTAAATTTAATTCCCAGCAGCGCCAGGAAATATAGCAGGATCAGCGGTATCGCGAGCAACAGCTGCGAAACCACGTCCGGCGGGGTCAGAACCGCCGCAATCGCGAACGCCGCGACCACGGCATAGCGCCAAGCGCCGACCAATTGCTCATAGGTCACGATCCCCGCGCGCTCGAGCAGCATCAGCAGCACCGGCAACAGGAAAGTGATCCCGAACGCGAACAGAAACTGCATGATGAAATCGAGATATTTGCCGATGGCGGGCAACGCCATCTGCTCGACCCCGCTGCCAACGTCGCCCTGATAGCTGAGCAGGAAGTGCAGCGCGGTGGGAATCGCGATCGTATAGGCCAAAGTCGCCCCGGCGATGAACAACACCGGGGTCGCCAGCAGGAACGGCAGCAGCGCCTTCTTTTCCTTGCGGTACAGGCCGGGCGCGACGAACTGCCACAGCTGGTTTGCCAACACCGGGAACGACACCATCAGGGCCGTGAAGAACGCGATCTTCACCTGGACGAAAAACGCTTCGAAAATCTCGGTGTAGATCACCTTGGTCTGCCCTGCCGCCGCGAGCGGACGGACGAGAAACGCGAAAATCGGCTGTGCGAAATAAAAGCCTATCCCGAACGTCACCACCAACGCTGCGGCACAATAAAGCAGCCGCCGCCGCAACTCGATCAGGTGATCGAGCAACGGTGCCTGGCTTTCATCGATATCGTTCATTCGGCAGCCTCATCCGCAATCGGCTTGGGCGCTGCTTTAGCCCGGGGCTTGCGCGCCCGCTTCGGCTTTTCAGCCGCTACCGGCTCGCCAAGATCGAATTCGGGCGCAGGGAGCATGTCGGGCTGCTCCACCATCACCGGCGACGCATCCTCCGTGGCGAAATGCTCAGGCTGCGGCGCGGGCAGCGAGGGAACGGGATGCTCGCGCATGATCCGCTCATTCTCGGCCGCCCATTGCTTCTCCATCTCGGACAGTTCGGCCTCGCGCACCATGGTATCGAACCCCGAGCGGAACTGGCGCGCGACGCCCCGCGCTTTCGCGACCCATTTGCCGAGAAAACGCATCGCCTTGGGCAGATCTTTGGGTCCAATCACCAGCAGCGCGACGATCGCGACGACCAGAAACTCGGGTGCATTAAAATCAAGCATCGGTCATCGCCGGACACGGCGCGGCATCGGCCGCGCGGAACAAGTGGCTCAACGCTCCTCGCGGGTGCGTTCGGCTTCAACGTCGAAAGCGGGGTCCGCGGCCTTCTTGCCTTCGATCCGGCTTGCTTCCGGCTTGTCGTCGTCTTCGGCCATGCCCTTCTTGAACTGCTTGATGCCCTTGGCGACGTCACCCATCATGTTCGAGAAACGACCACCGCCAAGCAGCAGGATCGCAACCACGCCGAGCACGATCCAGTGCACAAGGCTAAAACCACCCATCGAAACTCTCCTTGATTCCAGCCATATCTAGGCTTCGCAGGCACCTGCGGCAATGGCTGGCGCGCAGTGCCTCTATTCGCCGTCCGTGACAATTTCGCTTGCCGCGTCCTCATTTGCTTCGTCCTCGCCCAGCCCTTCAAACGCCAGATCGACAGGATCGAGCAGGCCGGCCGCCTTGAGATCGTCGATCCCGGGCAGATCGCGACGACTTGCTAGCCCGAAATGGGTGAGAAAGCCCGCGGTAGTTGCGTACGTTAGCGGACGCCCGGGCACTTCGCGGCGGCCGGCGGGGCGCACCCAATTGGCCTCCATCAACACGTCGATCGTGCCCTTGCTGATCTGCACGCCGCGAATCGCTTCGATTTCCGCGCGGGTGACCGGCTCGTGATACGCGATGATCGCCAGCGTCTCGATGCCCGCACGGCTCAGCTTGCGCGATTCCTCGCGGTCGCGGCGTAACAGATGCGCGAGATCGGCCGCGGTCTGGAAATGCCAGCGGTCACCGCGCCGCACGATCTCGATGCCCCGCCCGGCATAAATCGCCTCCAGACGCCCCAGCGCACCGCGCACATCCGCCTCCGGGCCGACATGTGCCTTGATCTCGTCCACCGTCATCGGCTGTTCGGACGCGAACAACACGGCCTCGACCGCGCGGGTGAGTTCATCCTGCGGGGTCATATACTTGCCTTGAGATATAGCGGCGCAAAGGCCGATTTCTGCTGGAGTTCCACCCTGCCCTGCTTGGCCAGTTCCAGCGCCGCGACAAAGGACGATGCCAGCGCCGATTTGCGATAGGTGCCGGTCGCGCCTTCGGGCAGGAAGGTTTCGATCGTGCTCCAATCCACCCGTGTGCCGATCAGCGTCGAGACCCGCTCGATCGCTTCCTCCAGCGTCATCACGTCGCGCACCGCGACCACGTGCATCACCGGCCGGGTCCGCGCGCTGATCCGGCCATAGGCCGCGATCAGGTCAAAGATCTCCGCTTCCCAATTTGCCTTGCGCAGCACCCGAAGCCCCTCGGGCGCGCCGCGGCGGAAAATATCGCGGCCCACCCGATCGCGCGCCACCAGCCGCGCCCCCGCCTCGCGCATCGCGTTCAGCCGTTCGAGGCGCAATTGCAGGCGAAGCGCCAGTTCCTCGGGGCTCGGCGATTCCTCCGGGTTGCGCGGGAGCAATAAAGCCGATTTCAGATATGCCAGCCATGCCGCCATCACGAGATAGTCAGCCGCCAGTTCCAGCCGCAGCTCGCGCGCCTGATCGACAAAGGCGATATATTGATCGACCAGCTCAAGGATCGAGATCGCGCGCAGATCGACCTTCTGGTTGCGCGCAAGCGTCAGCAACACGTCGAGCGGCCCTTCCCAGCCGTCCACGTCGATTGTCAGGATCTCGGAAGCCTCACCGTCCATACCGAGACTTAAGCAGGGCGCGTCGAAGCTGTCATGCGCCATCTTAGGCCGCGCAAGGGCGGCGTTCGATCCGCGTTTAATCGAATGCTCCAATATAGATGCCAGTTAGATTGACGATTTTTGCCGCACGGCATAGTATTGCTCGTCCAATCATCGGCGATAATGCCGAGACTATTCGACGAGAGCCCCGCATAACGGGGTCCATATAGAACCATTTTGGTCGCGTTGTTGAGTAAGTGTTGCGTAAACGCACATTTATCGTGGGGAAACAACAATGCGCAAAGCTCGATTTACCCGCGGGTTTCGGGATATTTTACTTGGCGCAGCCTTGCTCGCGCCGGGTCTGGCGCAGGCGCAGGTCACCTATCTCGATCAGGGCAAGAACTGGGGGCCGGTCTCCCGCAAGGATTTCTACAACCGGGACCAGGGATCGCAGCTGATTCCGATGGCCTGGGCCAAGGCGCTGAAGGCGCCCGACGGCGCGCCGTTCCTTGGCGATAAGCTTGCCCGCTACGGCTTTCTGCCCAATCCCGGCAGCGCCCTGCCGATCGGCTTCACCCAGGCCGGAGCGAAGGGCAATCAGTCGCTGGGGCTGACCTGCGCGGCGTGCCACACCCGCGATCTGATCGTCCGCGATCAGCGCTACCGCGTCGATGGCGGTCCGGCGATCACCAACTTCTTCGGCCTGCTGACCGATATGATCGCGGCAGTGAAACAGGTCCGCGAGGTGCCTGGGGCGTTCGATGCCTTCGCGGTCGAAGTGCTCGGCCCCAAACCCTCTGCCCAGCGCGTCAAGGATCTGCGCGCCGCGGTAGACCTCTGGTATCTGCGCGAAAACACGATGCGCGAACGCTCTTACCCCACCGATTATTGGGGCACCGGGCGGCTCGATGCGGTGGCGATGATCTTCAACCGGCTGACCGGGCTCGATATCGGCGAGCCGCCGACTTACATGATTCCGGACAATATCAAGTCCGCCGACGCTCCGGTGCGCTATCCCTTCCTGTGGAACGCCGCGATCCAGGATCGGACGCAATGGCCGGGCTTTTCGGGCAACGGCACCGCGGTGATGGGTCTCTCGCGCAACACCGGCGAAGTCTATGGCGTGTTCGGCACCTTCCACCCGGCTTATGCGCCCAAGAAGCTGGGCAACATCAATTTCGTCGCGAACAATTCGGCGAACTGGTGGGGGCTGATGCGGCTCGAAGGGCTGGTCCGCAAGATCGGCGCACCCAAATGGCCCGCCGAGTTCGCGGTGTTCAGCGACCTCGCCCCGCGCGGCAAACAACTCTATACCGAGAATTGCGCAAGCTGCCATGCTCAGGTGCCCGGCATCCCCGGCTTCCCGAACGTGCCGACTTGGCGAACGTTGATCCAGGATGTCGGCACCGATTCGCGCGAATGCGATGTCCTTTCCCGCATGGCGGACCCCGGCGTGCTGGGAAAAATGAGCAACAAACTCTTCAAATTCGATGTGAAAAACCCGACCAAAGCTTTCTCTTTGCTCGTCTATTCGGTGCTCGGGTCGATGGTGCAGAGCGGGATCATCGTCCCGGCATTCGCCGAAGACGTGCTCGCCTCGATCGGTGAGAAAAAGAACGGCGCGAAGCTTCAGCATGCGCTCGACGCAGTCGAGGCGTCGCAGGTTGTGTCGTGCAATATCGAGAAGAAGATCTTCCCCTATGAATCGCGCGTGATGGAGGGGATCTGGGCGGCCGCGCCCTATCTCCACAACGGATCGGTGCCGACACTCGACGATCTGCTCAAGCCCGCGAACGAACGCCCGGTCAGCTTCGCGGTCGGCCCTTATTACGACATCGCAAAGCTCGGCCTCGCGACCCAGCAACCGGGCTGGACCGATGTTCGCGTCACCACCGGCTGCGACGATCGCAATTCGGGCAACAGCCGCTGCGGCCACGAATTCGGCACCACCTTATCGGCGGCGGACCGGCGTTCGCTGATCGAATATCTGAAGATGCTCTAGGAGCTACGCCAGCGCGAGAAGCTCCTCGCGCTGGGCAATGAGGCGGTGGAATTCCGCGGGGTCAGGGCCCGCGGCGACCGTCGCCATCGCACGGTTCAGACGCTTCACGCATTCGGGCGTAGCGTCGCCGATCAGCCCGGCGATCTCAACCATCTCGTCCATCCGCGCCCAGCAATCGAGCACCACGTCGCATCCCGCCGCCAGCGCCTGCGTCGCCTTCTCGCCTGCGGTGCCCGTCAGCGCCTTCATGTCGATATCGTCGGTCATCAGCAGCCCGTCGAAGCCGATCCGGCCGCGAATGATCTGGGAGATCACCGTGGGTGATAACGTCGCGGGGCGCTCGGCATCCCATGCGTCGAAGACGACGTGGCAAGTCATGGCCATCGGCGCGTCATTGTTGCTGCGAAACGGCTCGATATCCGTCTCCAGCGCTGCGGCGTCGGCGGTAACGCGCGGAAGCTCGAGATGGCTGTCGACCAACGCCCGGCCATGCCCCGGCATATGCTTGACCACGCCAACCACGCCACCACGCCGCAGCCCTTCAACCGCCGCACGACCAAGCGCCGCAACCTGCATCGGCTCGCGGCCAAACGCACGGTCGCCAATCGCCTTGGTCACTTCGGGCTGCACGACATCGAGCAGCGGCGCGCAATCGACGTTGACGCCCACTTCGTGGAGCATCAGCCCCAGCGCATGATAATTCGCCCGCGCGGCCTCGATCGCCGAAATCGGCGCCTTCTCATACAGCGCGTTGAACGAAGCGCCCGCCGGGAATTCAGGCCAGACCGGCCCCACCATCCGCGCGACGCGGCCACCCTCCTGATCGATCAGGATCGGCACATCGTCACGGCCCGTAAGTTCGCGAATGCTGTCCGTCAGCGCCCGCATCTGCACGCGATCGACGCAATTGCGCTTGAACAGAATATAGCCGAGCGGATTGGCCTCCTTGAAGAAGGCACTTTCGTCATCCGTGAGTTGCGGGCCGGATACGCCAAAAATTACGGGCTTCATGGGCACTCCAAGGCTACGACACCGCTCACCCTGAGCTTGTCGAAGGGCCTCGCCGCATTCCTAGGAAGAAGAAGGGTGCTTCGACAAGCTCAGCATAAGCGGTTTTGTGCGATTCCCGCGGTCAATTCGCCACGTAGCAATTCTCTCCCGCGGCCTTGAGCTTGCCGCAGATCTCCTTGGCCTGCCCGTTCGAGCCCGCATTGACGCGCAGGCGATAGACCGGCTTGCCGTCCTTCTCGCCCTTTTCGATCGACTTGCCGAGCGACCCCAGAACCGCAAAGCGCTTCGACAGGCGGCCCCACGCCGCATCCGCCCCACCCTGATCTGGGAAAGCGCCAAGCTGGATTAGCGCGCCCGAACCGCTGCTCGCTGCCGCCACGGGTGCCGGAGCAGCCCCGGGCGCAGGCACGGCGATCTTCGCGGTCTTGCTGCCGTCGCTGATGCCGGGCTTCGTCGCCTTCTCGCCTTCAACCGGATCTTCCGGCCCTGCGCCCGCATTGATGCTGGCGTTGCTCACAGTGCCCTGGCTGGTCGAGAAGACGGTGTCGCCCTCCCCGTCGACCACGCGGCCGCCCGGTTCGTCGGGCTTGATCTTGTAATCGCCTTCCTGGGCGTTGATCAGCTGGCCGTTGCCGGTCAGCCCCGCTTGCTTCTGATACCAGTAATAGCCGCCCGCAGCGGCCCCGATGACAAGCAGCAGCAAAACAATGAGCAGCATGATCCGGCCGAACGAAGGACCCTCGCGGTAATCCTCCTCAACCGTTTCAAGCCACGGCAGGCGATCATCGTCGCCGTAACCGGGTTCCCTGCTCATCACTTCATCTCCTGGACGGCCTCGACTCCCATGATGCCAAGTCCGTTACGCACAATTTGCCCGATCCCACGCGCGAGATAAAGCCGCGCGCACGTTAACCCTATCTGATCCGGCAAAAGGAAGCGGCGCTCCGGATTATCGTTGCCCTGATTCCACAGCGCGTGAAACTCTGCGGCCAAGTCATAGAGATAGAACGCAATCCTGTGCGGCTCCCGCGCCAGCGCCGCAGCTTCCACGATCCGCGGGAACTGTGCCGCGAGCTTCACGACGCCAAGCTCTTCCGTATCAAGCAGGGACAGTTCCGCATCGGGACAGTCGATACCGGCTTCCGCGGCCTTGCGCTGCAGGCTGGCAATGCGGGCATTGGCATAGTTCACATAGAAAACAGGATTGTCTTTCGACGCCTCGACCACCTTGGCGAAATCGAAGTCCATCTGCGCGTCGGCCTTGCGGGTCAGCATGGTGAAACGCACCACGTCCTTGCCGACTTCCTCGACCACATCGGCCAGCGTCACGAAATTGCCCGAGCGCTTGGACATCTTCACCGGCTCGCCATTGCGCAACAGCCGCACCATCTGGACCAGCTTGACGTCGAACTTGGTCTTGCCCCCGGTCAGCGCCGCCACTGCCGCCACGATCCGCTTGACCGTGCCCGCATGATCCGCGCCCCAGATGTCGATCATCTGATCTGCCGATTGCGCCTTCTGATAGTGATACGCGAGATCGGCGCCGAAATAAGTCCAGCTACCGTTCGATTTCTTGATCGCGCGATCCTGATCGTCGCCAAATTTGGTCGAGCGGAACAATGGCAGTTCCACTGGCTCCCAATCCTCGGGCGTCTCGCCCTTGGGCGCTTCCAGCACGCCATCATACACCAGATCATGCTCGCGCAGCCACTTCTCGGCTGCCTCTGGCTTGCCCGCCGCCTGAAGCTCGGCTTCCGACGAGAACAGGTCATGATGGATGCCGAGCAGCGCGAGATCCGCCTTGATCATCACCAGCATGTCGGCAACCGCGGTCTTGCGGAATTCGATTAGCCATTCGCTCTCGGGCGCGCCGACGAACTTGTCGCCGAAACGGTGCGCCAGCGCGTCGCCAACCGGCTTCAGATAATCGCCGGGATACAGCCCCTCGGGGATCGCGCCGATATCCTCGCCCAGCGCTTCGCGGTAGCGCAGATGCGCCGAACGGGCGAGCGTATCGACCTGACCGCCCGCATCGTTGACATAATATTCGCGGACAACCTTGTGCCCCGCATATTCGAGCAGCGAGGCAAGCGCATCGCCCACCACTGCGCCCCGGCAATGCCCCATATGCATCGGCCCCGTCGGGTTGGCCGAGACATATTCGACGTTCACCGTAGCGCCCGCGCCCAGCGTCGAGCGGCCATAATCGTCGCCCGCATCGAGGATCGCGGCCAGTTCGTCGCGCCACGTCGCATCAGTAAGCGTCATGTTGATAAAGCCCGGCCCAGCCACGCTCACCGCCTGCACCGCGCCCAGCTTTTCCAGTTCGGCAACCAGCTTCTCGGCCAGTGCGCGCGGGTTCGTGCCCGCCGGCTTTGCGAGCACCATCGCGGCGTTGGTCGCAAGATCGCCATGCGAGGCATCGCGCGGCGGCTCGACGGTCACGTTGCGTCGCTCCAGATCGCCCGGCAAATCGCCAGACGCCACAAGGGCATCGAGCGCGGCGTCGATATGGGCAGCGAAACGGGCGTAAAGGGTCACAAGCGCTTCCAACAATTAAGGCAAGCCCGAGCCTTAGACCATGCATGCTGCACGTGCAAAGCGGGCGGTGCTGTCAGCCTTCGATCCACTTGCAGACATTCGCACCGCAGATGAAAGCCGCCAGCCTTGAATGAGAGAGGCTTGGTTTCGATGATAAAAGGAGCGTTCAACGACGATGAAACAACCTTTCACGCCTTACTGACGGGATAGGAGAGCGGTAGCTGACCACCCAAATACGGGCACGCTTGCAATGTAGGATTTCGCCTGCTTGGCTAAGCCGGTCGGCAGTGCCGCCCGCTCTTTGAAATCGTCGGTCCGAAAGCTCATGGCCAGTGCGAACATTGGGGAACATTCGCGCCGCCAGGCTGTGAAACAGGCGCTGTGGCCCTCCACCTCCAGCGCACGAGGAGCTAAGCCGCGACCTTCCGCCGCTCGTCAAAGTCGCGCTGAACGCGCTTGCCGCCAAACTTCAGCCCGTGCTGCAAAAACAGCAGATGCTGTTGGGAACGATCGTCGCCCGGATCGGCATGGCCCGCCTCGGCGCTAGATCCCGGCGGGCGATGATCGCGCAGGCGATCGCTAGGCAACGCTTATCGGAACCGGCTCAATGCAGCGTTTCGATCAGGCCCGCAGCAGATCCTGGATCACGCGCGATGCCTGCATGTTCGGAAACAGCTTCGATGCCGCAGCAGTCGCGGACAGATCGAAATGCGTCGTCACTGCGCTGTGGATCAGCGTGTCGAGCGCCATGGTCGGCTTCAAATCGCGCCCCTCATACAGCGCCGCATCCGAAAGCCCCGGCCAGTCGGCCAGCACGCGCCCGCCATTCACTGCACCGCCCATCAGCATCGCGGCGGACGCCGTGCCGTGATCGGTCCCGCCGGTGCCGTTGACCTTCACCGTGCGGCCAAATTCGGTGGCGACCAGCACCATCGTATCGGCCCAGAGCGGACCCAGCCCGGTCTTGAGCGCGGCAATCATCCCGTCGAGCCCGCGCAGCTGCGTGGCCAGTCGTCCGCGCTGCCCGGCATGCGTATCCCAGCCTCCGGTCTCGATCATCGCGATCCGCGCGCCGCCTTCGGCGCTGAGCAGCTTGGCCGCGAGGTCGCCGGTGGCGGCAGCATTGCGGCCATTGTCGGCTGCCATGTCGCTGGTCAGCATCCGTGTCGCTGTCGCTTGCTCCCACAGGCCATGCAGCTGTGCATCGCCAGCGTACATCGCCGTCACCCGGTTCAGCAGATCATCCGTCGCATCGGGCAAGGCCGAAGGTGCATAGCTCGCCACTTCGACAGACCCACGCAGCGCCATTGGCACGGTCGCGGCGAGCGCGATGCCCTTGTCTTCCTTGGGCAGCAGCGAGAGCAGCCGATTGAGCCAGCCATCCTTGAGCGCATAGGCAGCAGCGCCGCCGGTCTCGAGCACGTTCTGCCCGTCAAAATGCGAGCGGTCGCGATAGGGCGAAGCCACCGCATGTACGAACAGCGCCTGCTTGGCCTGATACAGCCCGGCCACCGTCGCCATCTGCGGGTGCAGTGCAAACATCGAATCGAGCTTGGCCGCGCTGGCGAAATCGTCCGCCAGCCCGCCGCGCTGGCTGACGAACGCCGGATCGCCGACCGGGGCGATAGTGCCCAGCCCGTCCGCCGCGCCGCGCTGGATGATGAAGACGAAGCGTTTGTTGGTCGCCGCCTGCGCAAAGGCCATCTTCGCGCCAAAGGTCGAGGTGAGGATCGCGCTGGCCCCAAGGGCCACGAAATTGCGTCGGTTCAGCATGGCCTATCTCCGCAGGAATTCGGGAGCGACGAGCATGAGGGCAACGCCCTGCCCGGGGCTTTCGGCGCGAGCGATGGCCTGTGCCGTCATTTCGCTGATCGCGCCCGGGAAAAGCTGCGCGGCGCGGGCGCGGGCATCAACGGTGTCGCGGGTGCGCTGGGCGAAGCGTTCAGCCGCCTCGACACGGCGCATCACGGCATCCGGCCCCGCCCAGGCAGCCGCGACATCGTCCCACCCTGCGGGCGAACCCGGCCGCCAGATCGGCTGGCCAAGCTGTGTCAGCAATCCGTTCACCGCCTGCGGCTGAAGCTGCTGCACGCCCAGCGCGCGATTGACCGAGAGCGTCCATTCCCAGGGCGATTTGAACTTCAGCGGCGTCGCAACCCAGCATTCGGGCGCATCGATCAGCACGCGATAAACGGTCGGCAGATCGCCACCCGATTTGCGGTACGCGCCCTCCAGTTTCGCAACCAACCCGGCCGGCGGCTCATCGCCCGCGAAATGTCGCGCCAGCTTGGTCGCAAGGTGCCGTGCGGTGTCCGGATGCGTCGCGAGCATGTCGAGCACCGCGCTGGCCTGCGCCTCGCCCTGCTGGTCCCAGTTCTTGCCCATGATCGTGCGCGCGCCCGGCTCGTGCAGCCGCTCGGCGAAGACGAACTTGCCCGGCTCGCCCTCGGTCCCGGCAAAGCGCGCGCGCCCTCCCCTGCCCAACCCGGATACCGTCCAGCCGGTCATCGCCCGGGCGAATTCGGTGACGTCGGCCTGACCATAACTGGTTCGCACGCCGAGCGTGTGCAGCTCAAGGATTTCGCGGGCGAGATTTTCGTTCAGGCCCGCGCGCTGCGCCGCCTGGCGGCGCTGGCCGATTTTCCCGGCCATGCTGTTGGGTCCGATCGACTGCGCCTGATCGAGATAGAGCAGCATCGCCGGATGCCGCTCGGCCGCGTGGAGCATGTCGCCGAACTTGCCCATCACATGCGGCCTGATTGCGTCGAACTCAAACACACCGGCGAGCCCGATCACCTGCAATTTGTCCGCCGAAACGGCAAAGTGATTGGCCCAGAAATGCACCAGTCGCTCGACGAACGGCGCAGGACTGTTCAGCGCGACATTCGCGCGCGCGCCAACCGCAGCCGCATAATATTCGCGTCCCTGCCGCCGCGCAAAGCGCTGTGCCTGCGCGACTGGATCCCGGCTATCGTCCTTCTCCATCGCCGTGCCCGGCTGCATCGGCATTACCTGCATCGGATCGGACATTGCCGGCTGCGCGCCTGCGGGGCGACGCGGGCGCTGTCCCTGTCCGCCGCCATTCTGCTGGCGGATCTGGCGGACTTCCTCGAAATATTCGGCAAGCTCGCTTGCTATCTGCGCGGTGGCGGGCAGCGCGGCGATCTGTTGCGGGCGCGGATCATAGCTTCGCAGCTGACTGTTCAGCCATGCGCGCGGATTTGCGCCCGGATCGTCGCCGGGGCGTCCACCAAATCCGAACCGGTTAAGCGCAATGCTCGCGTCTGCCATGCGAAGATCCTTATGCGGCTTATGCGACAATTAAACGCGGCCTGTCGCAAAAGTGTGCCAGCCATCGCGTTCGTCGCATCCCGCGCCCGCTTTATCCGGCGATTGTCCGCAGCCGTGACCATGGATGCGCGTCCCGCATCCGATGCGCGCGGTGCAATCGCATCTGTCGTCCTTTGCGTTTGCTCGATTTGCCGCACCGCATCATTCTTATTACATCGCAACAAATCGCAGAGAGGATGTCGGTCCAGGCTCCAATTTCAAGGAGAATGACCATGTCCCGTTATCTTCTCGCAGCTGTCGCCGCTACGCTCACCTTGGCCGCTCCCGCCCTCGCCAACGAGCGCACCTTCACGCATGAAGGCGTCACCTACACCTACACGTCGGTTCAGCAGGGCGAAGCGCGCGTGCTCGAAGGCTCGGCGTCGGAAGGCGGCGACTTCCGTCTGACCGTGAAGAACGGATGGGTGCGCGGTAAGGTCGGCGGAACCCGCGTTTCGTTCCAGACGCCCAAGACCGAAGCATAAGATCGTTGATTTTGGGGTCCTGAGCCACCGGCTGCGGGGCCCTAAAATCCTTCGGGCAAGTCGATCGGCCCGATCACGTCGCGATAGCGCGAGATGGCGTAGCGATCGGTCATCCCCGCGATGAAATCCGCGATATGGCGGCTGCGGCCCGGCTCTTCACCCGGCAGCGCCTCTCGCCATTCCAACGGCATCAGCCCGGGATCGGCCGCATACGCAGCAAACAGTCCCGCCACCATCTGGTGCGCCGCATCCGCCGCCGCCAGTTGTTCGGGGTGATGATATAGATTGGCGTACATAAACGCCTTGAGGCCTCGCTCGGCCTCCCGCATCCCGTCCGAGAAATGCGCCAAACAGCGCCCCGCGGCACGCACGTCCGACACCGACTGAACCTGGCTGTCGCTCACCCGCGCGCGGGTCTCGGCGATCAGATCATTGGCCATCGCCCCGATCTGGGAGCGCACCATTTCGCCGATCAACCGCTTGCGATCCACGCCCGCATATTTCGCCTCAACCGCGCGCCAGCCAGCAGCGATCATCGGCACTTCCATTAGCTGATCGAGCGTCAGCAGTCCTGCGCGCAGGCCATCATCGATGTCGTGATTGTCATAGGCAATGTCGTCAGCAATCGCCGCGACCTGCGCTTCCAGCGAAGGCCAACTCGTCAGTTCCAGCGCGAATTGCGCATCGGCCGCGGCCAGCGCCCATTGCGGTTCGTAGATCGGCCCATTGTGCTTGGCCAATCCCTCCAGCGTATCCCAGGTCAGGTTCAGCCCGTCCCAGCGCGGATAGGGATGCTCCAGCGTAGTCAGCGTGCGCAGCGTGTGGCCGTTGTGATCGAAGCCGCCGTGAGTCGCGAGCGCATCCTCCAGCGCCCGTTCCCCAGCATGGCCAAAGGGCGGATGGCCGATGTCGTGCGCCAAGCACAGCGCTTCGGTCAGGTCTTCGTTCAGCCCCAGCGCCCGCGCCACCGTCCGCCCGATCTGCGCGACCTCAAGGCTGTGCGTCAGCCGAACGCGGAAATGATCGCCATCGGGCGCCATGAACACCTGCGTCTTCGAACGCAGTCGGCGGAAGCTGATCGAGTGAATGATCCTGTCGCGGTCGCGCTGGAAAGCATCGCGCGGACCTCGGATGGTCCCGGTCTGTTCTTCATGGAGACGGCCGCGACTATGTTCCGGTGTGCACGCCCAGGGAGAAGTCGCTTTCACCCGAGGGGCACTAGCGCGTCAGGTGGCGCTTGTCGAAGGCTATGGGCTGGTCTGCCGCGATTGTTCGACGTTGCTGGAAAGCTGCTCGCTGACGGCCAGACTCCAACAAATCAGGTCTCCGTCCTCCTCGTCCACTCTCGCGCCGGTTCGCTTGAAGCCGTTGCGCTCCAAAACCCTCTGCGAGGGGCGGTTGTGGACGGATGTTTCCGCTCTAATAACGTCCACCCGTCCATCGTTGCGGGCCCATTCGAGCAATGCTCGCACGCCAGCTGACGCAAAACCCAGCAAACGCCGTTCGGGCGCGACACCGTACCCTATGAAAACACCTTCATCTGACGGTAATTTCACAATGGAGCAAAGGCCGACGATTTCGCCTTCCTCCACCATCATCCAGCTCGCGGGGCGGAAAATCGGCCGAATTTCCGTTGCAAGCTGACGCAACATCGCAAGCACCTCGGGCCGCTCCATGCCGCCACTTGGCTGCCGCAAGCCACGTGGCGCGACACCCTCAATCAGGTCGCCGAAATCAGCATCCGTTGTTTCGATCAGCAGCATCGTTAGACCCTAGATTACGACGATCGGCAGCAATTGGGTCGATAGCGGCCACAGTACAGCAGCGCCAAGGCCTGCATTACTTAAGGGTAAGCCGCGTGACCTTCTGCCCCGCTTCGCTGGTGAAGACGAAGGCCGAAACGCCCGCTTTGCCCAGCGCATTGACGAAGGTCTGCGCCTCGGCGGAGGTCTTGAACGGCCCCGCCAGCACGCGATTGGTTGCGCGCAGCGGTGCGGACCAGCCGCTCTTGCCCTTCATCACTGCCGGAGCCTTGTCGACCACGCCCTTCCAGGCCTTGGTCAGCGTGGACTCATTCGCGCCGCCCGCAACCTGAACCCAGGTGCGCGAAGGCTCGGCCTTGGCCGGATCGGGCTTTTTGGGTTCGGGCTTCTTGGCCTTGGGATCGGGCTTGGCCGGTGTCTTCGCGACCGTCTTGGTCGCCTCGGGCTTGGGTTTCGCGACTTCGGGCTTCGGCTTGGGTGCAACCGGCTTGGGCGCCGCTTCCGCTACGGGCGCGGGCTTGGGCGGCACTGGCTCAGGCTCGGGGCGAACCGGCTCGGGCGCCGCGCGAACCGGCTCAGCCGCAGGTTCCGCCTCAACGGGCCTGGCTAATCTTGCGAGTTCCTCTGCGGGAATCGTGATCCCGCCGATGATCGAAGCGAGCACCTCGTCCTCCTTCCCGATCCGGGCAGGAGCCGCGGCTGCGGTAGCCGGTGTCGCGCCACCCAGCGTCTCGGGCTGAGCATTGGACATCGCCGGACGAAACGGGCTTTGGGCCAGCGTGAAACGCTCAGGCGCGGGGATTGCGCGGCTCGCGAGCTGAACGGGTGCGGGCGATGGCGGCGGTGTCGGTGTCGGTGTCGGTGTCGGTGTCGGCGTGACGACCGGCCTGCTGGCTAGTTGCACGGGTGCGGGTGTCGGGGTTGGCGTTGATGTCGGCGCAGGAACCGGCCGGCTAGCAAGTTGCACCGGCGCAGGCGTCGGAGTCGGCGCGGGCGTCGGCTGCACGACTTCACGCCGCTCGACATAAGCGGGCGGAGACGGCAGCGCAGGCTCATAGGTGACGACAGGCTGAGCCGCCGGGCGGCGCGCGGCTGCGGCGACCTCTTCGCGCTCATCCCGCTCACGTTCGCGTTTCGAACGGCGATCGCGGCCCGCAGGCACGGTCCGCACTATCGGCTGTGGCGGCGCGGCGGCCAGCGCAACCGGCTTTGGCCGTGGCGACCAGCGCGGCACATCGGGTGCCAACTGTGCATCGGCGAGCCGCGCCCGGGTCGGGGTTAGTTCGCCGAAATGCACCGCAAAGGCGCGGTCGGCGGGTGCGAGCCCGACAAGGCGTCGGAAAAAGGGTGAGAGCGCCGTGCCCATATTGCCCGGCATCATCGTGCTGGCGATGCGATCCGCGCCGGGAAGGTCGCCATTCATCGCGAGTACGAAGGCTCGCGCGCGCCACGCTGCGCGGTCGCTGCGGCGCAGAAGCGGATCAAGCTCCTTCATCGCCTGATCGACATCGCCGGTGATGCCCAGCGACAGCGCATAGCGACGCACCGTTTCATCGTCGCGGAAGGTGGCGAGCGCAGTCCGGTAATCCTGTTGGGCAAGATCGGGCGCGCCAAGCAAATCATAGGCCCAGCCGCGATCGCTCGCGAACTGGCTGACGCGCAATCCTCGGGCTTCTGCCTGCTGGAACAGCCGCAGCGCTTCGCCGGGTCGTTCGAGCCGCACCAGAGTCGATGCCCGGCCGGAAAGGATGCGGGGATTGGTCGGGTCGATCGCTTCAACGCGCGCGAAGAACGCCAGCGCCGCCGAAGTGTCGCCCAGCCGCGCGCTCAGATCGCCGGCATCGAGCAGCGCCAGCGTGTCGCGTGGATCGGCGGCGATACGGCGGACATTGCCCGCCAGCCGATCGGCATCGGGATTGGGGGGCGCGACCACTTCGTTCTGGGAAAATGCAGGCGCGGCGGCGCTCAGCGCGAGAAACAGCGCAGTCGAGCGAAAGAATCGAATCCGGATCATTGCATATAGAGTGCGCGACATACGCTGAACCGCCAATGACATGCGCCGCCGCGCTCGCCAAAGCGAGGCACGGCGGCGACGAATGCCTATTGGTTGTTCTGGCTGCGCAGGAAGCGCGGAATGTCGAGCGGGTCCTTATCGTCGTCATCGCCCGACTTGGAGCCACCGCGCGAAGCCGAAGCCATGCGCTCAAACAGCGTCCCGCCTGCCTTTTTGGCGGGCTTGGCTTCTGCCGCAGGCTCCTCGTCATCGCTGCCGCCAGTAAGCCAGCGGCGACGGCTGCTATTGCCACTACCGAGTTCGGGCGTGGGCTCTGCGGCGACGGGTGCTTCCAATGCTTCGGGAGCCTCTTCGGAACCGAGCACCAGCTCGTCCGCATCGGCGCCGTCATCGACCCAGCCGCTTTCGGCAGGCGCTTGCGCAACGGGCTCGGGCTCATAGGGCTCGGGAACGCGCGGCGCTTCGGCTGCGGGCTCGGCCGCTGCTTCAGGCTCGAAGGTCTCGGCGAAACCCGGCTGCGGCGCTTCGGCTACCGGCTCCGGCGCAGCGGCAGCCGGCTCGGCTGTGGTGCGGCGCGGGGTCGAGAAGGAGAAGACGCGCGGCTGTTCGGCGGCGCGCGGTGCGGCCACCGGCTGCGACTCGGCATCGATCCCGGTCGCGACGACCGAGACGCGAATCCGGCCTTCCAGTTCGGGATTGAACGCCGAACCCCAGATGATGTTCGCATCGGAATCGACCAGCTCGCGAATATGGTTCGCGGCTTCGTCCACTTCGAGCAGGCGCATGTCCTCGCCACCAGTGATTGAGACGATCACGCCCTTGGCGCCGTTCATGCTCACGCCGTCCAGCAGCGGGTTTGCAATGGCCTTTTGCGCCGCGATCAGCGCGCGATCGTCGCCTTCGGCTTCGCCCGTGCCCATCATCGCCTTGCCCATTTCCTGCATCACTGCGCGGATATCGGCGAAATCCAGATTGATCAGGCCCGGCATCACCATCAGATCGGTGATCCCGCGCACGCCCTGCTGCAGCACTTCGTCAGCAAGCTCGAACGCTTCCTTGAAAGTGGTGTTCGCGTTGGCGATCAGGAACAGATTTTGGTTCGGGATGACGATCAGCGTATCGACATATTTCTGCAGTTCCTCGATGCCCGCTTCGGCGCTCTGCGCACGACGCTTGCCTTCGAATGCGAACGGCTTGGTGACGACGCCCACAGTCAGGATGCCCATGTCACGCGCCGCCTTGGCGATGACCGGGGCCGCGCCGGTCCCGGTGCCGCCGCCCATGCCGCCCGCGATGAACAGCATGTGCGCGCCCTCAAGCGCCTGTTGGATAGCCTCGATCGTCTCTTCGGCTGCCGCGCGACCAATCTCAGGCCGCGAGCCTGCGCCCAGACCCTGCGTGATCTTTGCGCCCAGCTGGATGCGCTTTCCGGCGGCAGACTGCTTCAGCGCCTGTGCGTCGGTGTTCGCGACGAGGAAGTCGACGCCCTGCACATCGTTACGGATCATGTTGGCGATGGCGTTACCGCCTGCGCCACCCACACCGATCACGGTGATCTTTGGGGTTAGCTCATCCACCTCGGGCGGAAGGAAATCGATACTCATCGCCTTGGTCTCCCCTGCGCCAACTTGTCACAGGCGCGTAATCTTGGCTCGTTCTGCACCAACGCAAACAGCGAGCCTAGAGGAAAGACGTAGTTATCGACAGCTTTCCTCTAATAATTAGCACGGAATGCCGCCATCAGGCGCTGAAGCAGCGCCCCGGGGCTCGCCTTGGTCACCATCTGATGCGCAGGTTCAAGGCTGCGCAGATCAATCGGATCGGCCGCGGCAAAGCGCGCAAGGCCCGCGAGCGTCGCAAAAGCGGGGCCGCCATGTGCCTCGGGCAACGCGACCAAGCCCTTGGGGCGACCGACGCGCACGGCGCTGCCCAGCGACTGCTGCGCATAATCGGCAATGCCCTTCAAATCCGCGCCACCACCGGTCAGCACGATCTGGCGACCTACGGGATCGTTGAAACCGAGCTTGCGCAGATCCTTCTGGATTTCGAGCATCAGCCGCTCGAGACGCTGGCGGATGATCGCATTGAGCTGCGCCTTGGTGATGCGCGGGCCGTCTGCTGCATCGGCAGTGGCGGGCACCACGTCGATCATCTCGTGATTGTCGCGCGGGCTGAGGTTCGCCGAGCCATGGAAGCATTTGGTGCGCTCGGCCCAGTTGCGCGCAGTGCCGAATGCCGATGCGATATCGTCGGTGATGTCGGCCGAACCCATCGGGATCGAAGCGAGTCCTGCGAGCACGCCGCCCGCGAACACCGAAACATTGGTCACGCCCGCGCCGATCTCGACCAGCGCTACGCCGAGTTCGCGCTCTTCTTCGCTCAGGCAGGCCAGCCCGGTCGCCACCGGCGCCGCGATGATTGAGCGCACTTCGAGATGCGCCGAACGGACGCACAAATCGAGATTGCGCACCGGCGAGCCTTCGGTCGCCACGACATGGATGTCGACACCCAGACGATCGGCATGCAGCCCCAGCGGGCGCTTCACTCCGGCAAGCCCATCAACGGTGTAGCGCGTCGGCTGTGCGTGGAGCACCATCTTGCCCTGCGGATCGATCGCGTCGCGGCCAGCCTTCAAAAGCTCATCAATGTCCGATTGCTCGATCCGGTGCCCACCCAGATCCGCTTCGAGCTTGACGATATCGGAGAGCAGACCGCCCGCCGAGAAGCTGACCCACACGTCTTCGATATTCTGCCCGGCGATGCGCTCGGCCTGCTCGACGGCTTCGCGGATGGCGAGTTCGGTCGCAGCCATGTCAGCCACGTAACCGCGCTTGACGCCACGGCTCTCGCGCTGGCCGGTGCCGAGCACGACGAGTTGGCCGTCATCGGTCTTCTGCGCGATCAGCGCCGATACCTTTGACGATCCTACATCGAGTGCGGTGATCAGCCCTTCCGGTGCAACCTTCGCCATGCCCAAAAACTCCCCAGTTACTCTACGCCCGCCGCCGCATTGGTTTGCGGCGCATTTACAGTGCCTTGCTTGCGCACCGTCAACTGGTTTGGGTTGCGCATGTCAAATCCGATATGTCCCCGACCCAGCAATCGCTGCGTGCCGTCCAGTTCGGCGAATTTCTTGAGCCGGTTTGCCGCTTCTTCCTCGCCTTCGGGCAGTTGCAGCCGCTCGCCCGTGTCGAAGATGATATCCCAACGACGATTCCCGATCCAGCTCGCCGCTTTCACCAGCGGCTTGAGCGCGGGCGCGTTATCCAGCAACTGGCGGCGCGCGGGCTCCTGCGAATTGGCGCCCTCGCCAATGATCAGCGGCAGATCGGGCATCGCCTCTCGCTTCACCGGCTCCAGCGCCACGCCCTTGGCATCGATCAGCATCAACTGGCCATGGTGTTGCCAGATCGCCGCAGGCTCGCGCTCCACGATGAAAATGCGCAGCGTATTGGGCAAGCGGCGCGAGACGCGCGCATCCTCGATCCACGGATATTTAAGCAGCCGTTCGCGCACCAGCGCCAGATCAACGAGCGGCATCGCACGCGAATCCTGATCGAGCGCCTGCGAATAGACGGTCATCTTGTCCATGCGTTTGAGACCGTCGATCTGGATCTCGTCGACGCGGAACCCCGCATCCCCCACCGTCTCGGACACTGCCGTACCGATCACGCCGGGAATGCCGAAATAGCTCGCCACGCCGAGCGCACCCAGTCCCGCAAGGCCCACGATGGTCCAGGTGGCGATCTTGGTCAGCGTCGCCTGGCTGACCGGGAGCGCGGCCAGCGCCTGATCGATCATACCCGGCTTCTGCTTGCGCACGCCCTTGCGCACGCCGGGCTTTGCCCCGCGCCGCGTCGCGGTACGCTTGGCCGGCGGCCTGCTCATCCTTCGGAATCCTGGGCTAGCGCTTCGTCCACGATCATCTGCACCAGTTCAGGATAAGAGATGCCCAGGTGGCGCGCTTGTTCGGGCACTAGGCTGAGCGGAGTCATGCCGGGCTGGGTATTCACCTCGAGCAGGAACAGCCCTTCGACGCCCTGCTCATCGTCCCAGCGGAAATCCGAACGCGACGCGCCCTTGCAACCGAGCAGCTTGTGCGATTCCAGCGCGATGCGCTTGCAGGCTTCGGTGATCTCGTCGGGGATCTGCGCCGGGAAGACATGCTCGGTCAGCCCGTCGGTATATTTGCTATCGTAATCGTAAAAGCCGCTCTTCGGCTTGAGTTCGGTAACGCCCAGCGCCCGATCGCCCAGGACCGCCGTTGTCAGCTCGCGCCCGCGAATGAACGGCTCCGCGAGCAGTTCATCGAATTCCTGCCACGGGCCCTTGGCGGCTGCCGCGATCGGATTGCCATAATTGCCCTCGACCGTGACGATCGCCACGCCAACCGACGAGCCTTCATTGACCGGCTTGAGCACATAAGGCCGCGGCAGCGGATCGGCTTCGTAAAGGTCCGCGGTGCGCACCATCCGTCCGCCGGGCATCGGGATGCCATGCGGTACCAGCGCCTGCTTGGTGAGTTGCTTGTCGATCGCGATCACCGAAGTGACCAGCCCCGAATGGGTATATTTCAGCCCCATCAGATCAAGCATGCCCTGCACCGTGCCGTCCTCGCCGGGCGTGCCGTGCAGCGCGTTGAACACCAGATCGGGCTTGGCCGCCGTCAGCTTCGCGGCAACGTCGCGGTCCATATCGATGCGTGTGACCTGATGGCCCAGCGATTCCAGCGCCTCGGCGATGCCGGCGCCCGACATCAGCGAAACTTCGCGCTCGGCGGACCAGCCACCCATCAAAACGGCTACGTGCAACTTGCTCACGAATTTAACCCCTGCTCGTACAGTTCCGGCTGCCAGCCGCGCGCCAATTCACTAAAGCCAGTTTGCCACGGAAACAGGCCATCTTCCGGATCGGGCCAGACCAGCTGGACGGCGCGCATCGGCTCCCGTCCTTTATGCCGCGCATACCAAAGCGCCGAGTTGAAATATTCCGGCACGAGAAACGCGTCGGCGACATCGCGCGCGATGACCGCGTGCCCTGCGAGCAGCCCGTCAATCTCGGCACCATCGGCCAATTGCAGGCCATCTCGGCACATCCGCAGCGCCTCGTTGATCATCGCGCCCTTCAGATCGCTCGGAAGCCCGAAAACGATCACTTCGGGCTGGCCCACCGTCTCGGGAAAGCCGACCGAATACGCAAAGCTCGGCGCGTCATCGCCTTCGTCTGGCGACACTATATTGATGTGACAGCCGTGCTTGCGCACGTTGTTCACCAGCGTCTTCTCGAAGGAATTGAGGCGCGGGCCGAAGATCACGAATTCACCCCAATGCGCTGGATTTCCCATTCCAGCTCGACACCCGATTGCGCTTTCACCTTCGCACGGACCTCCTCGCCCAGCGCTTCGATGTCGGCGGACGAAGCATTGCCCAGATTGAGCAGGAAATTGCAGTGTTTTTCGCTGACCTGCGCATCGCCCCGTCGCAAACCGCGGCAACCGGCTTCGTCGATCAGTGCCCAGGCCTTATGACCTTCGGGGTTCTTAAAGGTCGAGCCGCCGGTCTTGGAGCGCAAAGGCTGCGATTCCTCGCGAGCGGCGGCGATGCGGTCCATTTCCCCCTGAATGACCTCAGGCTCGCCAGCCGCGCCGCGAAAGGTCGCACTGACCACGATCGCGCCCTTGGGCAGTTCGCTGTGGCGATAGGTGTAGCCCAACTCGCTAAGCGAAAGCGTACGCAGTTCGCCCGAGCGCAGCACGACGTCGCACTCGACGAGAATGTCCTTGGTCTCGCGGCCATACGCGCCGCCATTCATCCGCACGAACCCGCCGACCGTGCCCGGGATCGAGCGCAGGAATTCGACACCGGCAATGCCCGCATCGCGCGCCTTGGACGAAACCAGGATGCCCGATGCCCCGCCGCCGCATTTGAGCGTCAGGTCATCCGTCTCGACACTCGAAAACGCTTTGCCCAGCCGAACCACAACGCCCGGTACGCCACCATCGCGCACGATCATGTTCGATCCCAGCCCCAGCCCCATCACCGGGACGGAGGGGTCGAGCGCGTAGAGGAAATCGCTGAGGTCCTTGGTATCGGCTGGCTCAAACAGCCATTCGGCCGAGCCACCGCTTTTGAACCACACGAGCGGCGCGAGTGCCGCCATATGCGTCAGGCGCCCGCGCACCGGAGGAAGGGCAAAACACGTGTTCATACCAGCACTTCAACGCCCATGCCGCACATGGCCTTCGACAAGCTCAGGCTGGGCTGTCGATTAGCCCGGTCATCACACCCAACCCCGCTTACGCTGAGCTTGTCGAAGCGCGCGCGCTGGCCTTCGACAAGCTCAGGCTGAGCGGATGTGGGGGATTGCGCTGCGGTCACCCGCGCGCTTCCTCGATGCCTTCCGCAAGCCCCGCCGCCCATTTGGTGATGTCGCCCGCGCCAAGGCACACGACCATATCACCCGGCACCACGACCTGCGCGAGCGACGCCGCCAATTGATCGGCACTATCGACATGCTGAACCGCGCGATGCCCGCGCCGCTTCACGCCCTCGACCAGCGCTTCGGACGAAACACCTTCGAGCGGCAATTCGCCCGCTGCGTAGACCGGGGTCACATAGACCATGTCGGCATCGTTAAATGCCTGGGCAAAGTCTTCCATCAGATTGCCGAGCCGCGAGAAGCGATGCGGCTGCATTACTGCGATCACGCGGCCCTCGGCGCTCTCGCGCGCTGCCGATAGCACCGCGCGGATCTCGACCGGGTGGTGGCCGTAATCATCGATGATCGTCACGCCCTGCGTCTCGCCTACCTTGGTGAAGCGGCGCTTGACCCCGGTGAACTGCGCAAACCCCTTCTGGATCGTCATGTCGCGAATGCCGAGTTCCAGCGCCACGCCGATCGCGGCAAGCGCGTTCTGGACATTGTGGCGGCCGGGCATTGGCAGTTCGATATTCTCGATCGAGCGCACGCTGCCATCGCGCTGGCGAATGATCGCCTCGAAGCGGTTGCCGCCGGCATGCGGCGTGACGTTCACGCCGCGCACGTCGGCGCTGGCAGCGAAACCATAGGTCACGATCCTGCGATCTCGAACGCGCGGTATGATCGCCTGCACTTCGGGATGATCGAGGCACAGCAAGGCCGCGCCATAAAAAGGAACATTCTCGATGAACTCGACATAGGCGTCCTTGGCCTTTTCGAACGAGCCATAATGATCGAGATGCTCGGGATCGATATTGGTCACCACCGCAATGGTGCCGTCCAGACGCAGGAAGCTGCCGTCGCTCTCATCGGCTTCGATCACCATCCATTCGGATGCGCCAAGCCGGGCGTTCGAGCCATATTGATTGATGATTCCGCCGTTGATGACCGTGGGGTCCACGCCGCCCGCATCCAGCAAAGCCGCGACCATCGAAGTCGTCGTCGTCTTGCCATGCGTGCCCGCCACCGCGACGGTTGATTTCAGCCGCATCAGTTCGGCCAGCATCTCGGCGCGGCGCACCACGGGGATGCGACGCTCATAAGCGGCTTCGACTTCGGGATTGGTGCGCACGATCGCCGTGGAGGTCACCACCACCGCCGCATCGCCCAAATTCTCGGCCTTGTGGCCAATCGTCACCTTGATCCCGCGATCGCGCAGCCCCTGCACGACATAGCCCTCGGCCACGTCCGAACCCTGCACCGAGTAACCGAGATTGTGCATCACTTCGGCAATGCCCGACATGCCGATGCCGCCAATTCCTACGAAATGGATTGTGCCAATATCTGTGGCGACGCCTTTCATGCGTACGCGGTCCTTCCAGTCTGCATTGCTACGCGGCGAACGCCGATGGGCGCGGTCGGTGCATGAATCGATTCCACCAGATCGGCAAGATCGCGCGCCGCATGCGGGCGTCCGCAGCTCTTCGCGCGGCCCGCCGCGTTCTCCAGCCCCTGCGTATCAAGGCCGAGCTTCTGGATCTGCTTGGCGAGTTCGGTCGCAGTGAAGGCCCGCTGCGGGATCGTCCGCGCGCCGCCCGCAGCCGTGATCTCGCGCGCATTCACGGTCTGGTGATCGTCGGTCGCGCTGGGCAGCGGTACGAGGATCGCCGGGCGACCCGCTGCGGTAAGTTCCGAAATGGTCGAGGCCCCTGCCCGCGCGATCACGATATGCGTCCAGGCCAACGCCTCGGGCATGTCGGCGATATAGGTGGAGATGTCGGCGGGAATGTCGTGCGCGCGATATTTGGCGCGGACCAGCTCGATATCCTCGACGCGCGCCTGATGCGTGACCTGCAGGCGACGGCGGAAATGCACCGGCAGCAGCGCGAGGCCATCGGGCACGACCTGGCTCAATATGCTCGCGCCCTGGCTTCCGCCGGTGACGAGCACGCGGAAAATGCCATCCTCTTCCAGCATCGGATAGGGCCGGTTGCGCAGGGCAAGGACGGCCTCGCGCACCGGATTACCCACCAGATGCGTCTTGGCCTTCCAGCCCGGCTTCATCCGCTCGACATCTTCATACGACGTGGCGATCGCATCGACCTTGCCCGCGACAAAGCGATTGACCCGCCCCAGCACCGCATTCTGCTCGTGGATCACCGTCGGGATGCCCGAGCGGAACGCGGCAAGGATCGAAGGCAGCGCAGGGTATCCGCCAAAGCCGATCACCGCCGAGGGACGCAAATCCTGGTATAGCCGCCGCGCCATCGAGCGCCCGGCCATGATCTTGCCCGCCGCGCGGATATAGCCAAGCGGCCCGCCGCCCATCCGGCCCGCGGGCAGAACGTGCGTCTCGATATCCTCGAACAGCCCCGGAAAGCGCACGCCGCGATCGTCGCTGACCAACGCGACATGGTGCCCACGCGAAATCAGTTCGGCCGCGAGTGCCGCTGCGGGAACCATATGCCCGCCCGTGCCGCCGGCGGCGAGGACGTAGCTGCGGGTGTTCGTCATGTAGTGCTCCAGCGGCCCGTATAGGGAGAGCGTTTCAGATAGGGGTTTCGCCGCGTGAAGGCGAGCAGCAACCCAAAGCCGACCGACAATGCCACCATCGACGATCCGCCATAGGAAATGAAGGGCAAGGTCATGCCCTTGCTCGGCGCGATGCCGGTGTTCACTGCCATGTTGATCAGCGCCTGTACGCCGAATTGCGCGGCGAGCCCGGCTGCGGCGAGCAACCGGAACGCATCCTCTTCATCGAGCAGCTTCATGAACACCCGGATGACGATCGCGAGATACAGCACCGCGATCACCGCGCAGGCGATCAGCCCGAATTCCTCGCCGATCACCGAGAAGATATAATCGGTATGCGCCTCCGGCAGCCGGAATTTGGCCGTACCGCTGCCCGGCCCCGTGCCCGTCAGCCCGCCTGCGGTCAGCGTGTTGTGCGCCATCTCGATCTGATAGCGATCGGTGAGCGCTGCTTCCTTGGTAGGAAAAAGGAAATTGTCGATGCGGCTGCGCGCATTGCCGTAAAACAGATAGGCCGCGACCACGCCGACGATCGCCGTGCCGCCCAGCGCCCCGATAGCGATCGGCGAGATACCGGCGATCATCAGCAGGATCATCCAGACGCTGGCGAAGATGATCGTCTGCCCGAAATCGGGCTGGATCATCAACAGCACCGCGATCAGCGCAACCACGCCGCCGGTAATCACCATCACCGGAAGCTGCGGATCCTTGGCGCGGAACGACAATATCCACGCGGTGGAAACGACGAACATGGGCTTCAGGAACTCGGAGGGCTGGAGATCGGCAATGCCCAGATTGATCCAGCGCTTCGCTCCGTTCACTTCGGCGCCGATAAAGGGCAGTAGCATCAGCATTACGATGCAGATCGCCGTCCCGATCAGGCAAAGCCGTCGCGCCAGCGTGATCGGCAGCATCGATACTGCAACCAGCACCGGGACCGACACGCAGACCCACACCGCCTGCCGCCAGAAATAGTACATTGGCGGCATGATATGCGTCGCATCCGAATAGCGCCGCGCGGTCGCGGGCGACGCGGCTGCCACGGCGACCAGTCCGATCGCGATCAGCAGGAACGCGAGCAGCATCAGCACGCGATCGACTTCCCAGAACCACATGCCCGCGCGGCTCTGGCTCGCGCGGCCAAGCTGATTGCTCATGCGGGTGCGCACGATTTCGGTGCCGGCTTCTTCGCTCATGCTAACGCCGCCACGGCATCTCGGAATGCCTGTCCGCGTGCCTCATAATCCTTGAACTGATCGAACGAAGCGCATGCAGGCGAGAGCAAAACCACCTCGCCCGGCTGGGCGTTTGCCGCAGCGGCTTTGACTGCCGCTTCCAGCGTGCCGCTTTCCTCAACCGGCATGTCGGGCGCGAGCAACTCCGCAAACATGCGGCTCGCATCGCCGATCGTATAGGCGTGGACAACATGGCCGAAACCGGGGCGGCACGCATCGAGATCGTTGGTCTTGGCCTTGCCGCCGAGAATCCAATGGATGCGCGGATAGGCGGAGAGCGCCGGGGCGGTGGAGTCGGCGTTGGTCGCCTTGCTGTCATTGACGAACAGCACGC
The DNA here is from genome assembly GCA_004173185.1 of Sphingomonadales bacterium. Classification (GTDB taxonomy): domain Bacteria; phylum Pseudomonadota; class Alphaproteobacteria; order Sphingomonadales; family Sphingomonadaceae; genus Sphingomonas. The sequence goes on from SEFZ01000009.1 coordinate 65,043, forward strand.
CATTCCTGGTCGCGACCCGCTCCATCCGGTGCGGCAGGCCGGGGAAGGTCTCCAACCCCTTGTCGATGCTGGCCTTGTCGATGCCCAGCGCTTCGCATGCCGCAATCGCGGCCAGCGCGTTCTGGGCATTGTGCGGCCCCTGCAAAGCGGGCCAGCGCGACTGATCCATGCAAAAGCCCGGCGCGATCTTGGTAAGATGCTCGCCGCGCTTCGATAGCGTCCGCGCGATGGCGGCGCTCGGCGCATCGCCGATGCCGATCACTGCGTCATGTTCGGGCGATTGCATGCCGAACAGTCGCGCTTTGGATGCGGCATAGCCTTCGAACCCGTCATAGCGGTCGAGATGATCGGGCGTGATGTTGAGCAGCACCGCCACATCGCAATCAAGGCTGTGCGTCAGGTCGATCTGATAGCTCGAAAGCTCGAGCACATAGACGCCACCAGCCGGTAGCGGATCGCGCCCGAGGATCGGCAGCCCGATATTGCCGCCCATCAGCGTCGGCAGGCCCGCAGTCTCGCAGATATGGTGGATCAGCGCAGTCGTGGTCGATTTGCCGTTGGTCCCGGTGATCCCCACCACTTTGTGCGGCGGCAGATCGGCCCGCACTTCGGCGAACAGCTCGATATCGCCGATGATCGGCACGTGCGCGATGGCTGCGTGCGCGCGGATCGGATGACTGTTAAGCGGCACGCCCGGCGAGACGACGATGCCGTCGAAACCGGTAAGGTCCATCCCAAGCGGATCGGCCAGCTCAGCGCCCTTGGCTTGCGCCCGCGCGCCCTCATTGCTGTCCCACGCAACCACGCTGGCACCGCCTGCAATCAGCGCGTCAACTGTCGCCAGTCCCGAACGGGCGAGCCCGAGCACTGCATAGCGTTTCCCGCTCCAGGCCCGGGAAACGATCACCGAAGCTTCAGCGTCGCAAGCCCCGCCAGCGCCAGCACGAACGCGATGATCCAGAAACGGATCACGACGGTGGGCTCGGACCAGCCGAGCTGCTCGAAATGGTGATGGATCGGGGCCATCTTGAAGACGCGCTTGCCCGTGCGCTTGAAGAAGAACACCTGGATGATGACGCTCAGTGCTTCCATCACGAACAGGCCGCCGACGATGCCCAGCACCAGTTCGTGATGCGCCGTCACGGCAATCGCACCTAGCGCGCCGCCAAGCGCCAGCGAACCGGTATCGCCCATGAACACCGCCGCCGGTGGCGCATTGAACCACAGGAACGCCAGCCCCGCACCGATTATCGCGCCACAGAAGATCGCCAGATCGCCTGCGCCGGGAATGTGCGGAATGCCCAGATAGGTCGCGTAGATCTTGTTGCCCGCCAGATAGACGATCAGCATGAACGCCATGCTGGCGATCACCACCGGCATCGTCGCGAGGCCATCAAGCCCGTCGGTCAAGTTCACTGCATTGCCGAACGCGACGATCGTAAAGGCCGCGAACGGGATGTAGAAATAGCCGAGATCGGGGCGGATGCTCAGGAACGGGATATAAAGGTGCGTGTCGCTCTGCGAGATAATGATCCAGCTGGCGATGCCCGCGATCAAGAACTCGCCCAGCAAGCGCGCCTTGCTCGATACGCCCTTGGTGCTCGCCTTCCGCACCTTGTCATAATCGTCGAGAAAACCGATCATCCCGAACCCGAAGGTCACGAACATGCACGCCCAGACATAGGGGTTCTTCAGGTCCATCCACAGGAAGACCGAGAGCATCAGGCTGGTCAGGATCATCAGTCCGCCCATCGTGGGCGTGCCGCGCTTGGCGAGGTGGCTTTGCGGGCCATCGTCGCGGATCGGTTGCCCCTTGCCCTGGCGAACGCGCAGCCAGCCGATGAAGCGCGGGCCAATGATAAGGCCGATCAGCAAAGCAGTCGCCACCGCGCCGCCCGAACGGAAGGAGAGGTAGCGGAAGAGATTGAAAATGCCCGGAAAGCCCAGCCACTCTGCAACAAGATACAGCATCAGGCAGGTGCCCTTTCCGTCAGCGCCGCGACGATTGTCGACAGCCGCACGCCGTTCGAACCTTTAACGAGAACCGCGTCACCGGGCGAAAGCATCGCTTCCAGTCGCTCGCGGGCCATCGTCGCGTCGGGCACATGGACGAAATCTATCCGCCCCTCAAGCGCTTCCGCAAGCGGCGTCATCGCTTCACCGACAAGGATCGCATAATCCACCGCAGCGGCTTCGATCGGCCCAGAAAGCTCGGCGTGAAACACGTCCGAATGCGCCCCCAGTTCGCGCATCTCGCCCAATACCGCGATTTTGCGGCCGGTCTCATGCGCCAGCACTTGCAGCGTTGCGCGCATCGATGCGGGGTTGGCGTTATAGCTCTCGTCGATGATCAGCGCTTCGCCACTGCCTGCCGCCACCTTGATCCGCGCCCCACGCCCGGTCAGGCCGCCAAGCTCGGCCAGCGCAAGGCCCGCGAGTTCCAGATCGCCGCCCACCGCCTGCACGGCAGCAAGGATCGCCATCGCGTTCGAAATCCAATGCTCGCCCGGCTGCGACAGCGTGAAGCTCAGTTCGCGATCACGCACCCGGGCAGTGATGAACGTGCCCCCTGCCCGCGAACGCATCGATTCCAGCACATGGACGTCCGCACCCGTACCCAGCCCAAAGGTCACGATCTGCGCCGCATAGGGCTTGGCCGCCGCGATCAGCCGGTCGCGATGCGGGCTGTCATAGGGAATGATCGCCGTACCGCCCGGCTCAAGGCCCGCGAAAATCTCACCCTTGGCGTCGGCAATCGCGCTTTCGTCCTTGAAGAAGCCCATATGCGCCGGCGCGATCGTGGTGACGATCGCCACGTGGGGGCGCACAAGCTGGGTTAGCGCGGCCAGTTCGCCCGCATGGTTCATCCCCATTTCGAACACACCGAAGCGAGCCGTAATCGGCATCCGCGACAGGCTCAGCGGCACGCCGACATGGTTGTTGTAGCTCTTCACCGAACGATGCGCATAGCCCGGCTCAATCCGGTCGAGCGCCGCGAACAATGCTTCCTTGGTGCCGGTCTTACCCGCCGAACCGGTAACCCCGATCACCTTGGCCGAACTGCGCGCGCGCCCGGCCTTGCCCAGCGCGTCGAGCGCGGCAGTCGTGTCCGCCACCAAAATGTGCGGGTGCGATGGCGGATGGGAGTGAACCACCGCACCCGCAGCCCCTTGGCCAAATGCCTGGTCTAGGAAAAGATGGCCATCGCTGGCCTCCCCCTTCAACGCCAGGAACAGGTCGCCCGGGCCAACCTCGCGAGAGTCGAACGTGACTCCCGAAACTTCAAAATCCTCGCTCGCCGTGCCGCCGGTCGCGGTGGCGATTTCCGCAGATGTCCACAGCCTCACGCCGCGCACTCCCGCGCTACGCTGACATCGTCGAACGGCAACACCCGGTCGCCGACGATCTGCCCCTGCTCATGCCCCTTGCCGGCGAGCAGCACGATATCGCCCGCTTCCGCCATCGCAATCGCCGCAGCAATCGCTTCACGCCGTCCGCCAATCTCGATGCCCTCTGGCGCACCTTTGAGCACTTCGGCGCGGATCGCAGCCGGGTCTTCGGAGCGCGGATTATCGTCGCTGACGATCACCACATCGGCACCCGCAGCAGCCGCCTGCCCCATCGGCTCCCGCTTGCCGGTATCGCGATCACCGCCCGCGCCGAACATCAGGATCAGCTTGCCCGAAATATGCGGCTTGAGCGCCGCAATCGCAGCCTCCAGCGCATCGGGAGTATGCGCGTAATCGACATAGACCGGCGCGCCGGTCTGCGTAATCACTGCGCGCTCCAGCCGCCCGCGCACGGGCTGCAGCCGCGCGAGATTGGCGATGGTTGCGGCCACATCGCCGCCCGTCGCGATCACCAGCCCTGCGGCGGTCAGCGCGTTTGCCGCCTGATACCCACCGATCAGCGGCAGCATCACTTCATAGGTCGATCCGCCAGCCTCGATCGTCAGCTTCTGCCCGAGCAGGCTCGGATCACGCCCGACGAGCCGCAATGTCTCGCCATGCTCGCCCACCGTGATCAGCTTGTTGCCCCGCGCCCGCGCCAGTTCCTCGACGCGTTGGGAGTTGCGGTCATCGGCCCAGACGACGGCTGTGCCATCGGTCGCCAACACATCGGCGAACAGCCGCAGCTTCGCGTGAAAATAGGCGGCCATATCGCCATGATAATCGAGATGATCGCGGCTGAGATTGGTGAAGGCAGCAGCGGTTACCGGCAGCCCCTCGGTGCGATATTGCGACAGCCCGTGGCTCGATGCTTCGAACGCCACATGCGTCACGCCTTCGCGCGCCAGCCCGGCAACGTTGGAGAGAAACGTCACCACATCCGGCGTGGTCAGCCCGGTCGAAATGCTTTCGTCCGAAGTCGTGACGCCCAGCGTGCCGATCGAAGCTGCATGATGCCCCGCCATCCGCCACAATTGCCGCGTCATCTCGACCGTGGAGGTCTTGCCGTTGGTCCCGGTCACCGCAATGCAGGTCGCGGGAAACGGCGCAAAGAATTTGGCGGCCAGCGCGGCAAACATTTCGCGCGGATTATCGTCCGCAATGTGCAGCGCGCCTTCGACCACAATTTCGGGCCGGGCGACGATCGCCACTGCCCCGGCCTTGATCGCAGCCGGAATGAAATCCTCGCCATTGACCCGCATGCCCTGAAACGCGCCGAAGATCGTTCCCGGAGCCACCTTGCGGTGATCAATCGCAAAGCCGGTGACGTTGGCGCTTTCGCCGCCGCCCGTCAGCGTGCCCAGCTTCATTCGGCACCTGGCTTGGGCTTGGGGCCGCCCCAGATCATCGGGAGCAATTCGCTCACATCGATGTCGCGCTTCTCATCAGGCGTCACGCCCAGAATTGTGCCGGTGCGACTGATCACGCGGGAAACGACCGGCGCGGCGGTCCATGCCGCGGTGGTGCGCGGCGTCTTTGCAGTGGGTTTTGGAGAATCTAGCATTGCGATCATCACATAGCGCGGCGCGTCGATCGGGAAAGCCACCGCGAAGGTCGAAACGTTCCTGCTCTTGTCATAACCACCGCCCGAAGCGGCTTCGGCCGTGCCAGTCTTGCCCCCAAGCCGATAGCCCTTGGCCTCGCCGTTGCGCCCAGTGCCCTTCAGCACGATCAGGCGAAGCAGCTGGCGCATCCGATGGCTGGTCGCATCGCTCAGCACGCGCGTGCCCTGAACGGCTTTGCCCGGCTCAACCTTGAACAGGGTTGCCGGGCGCTGGATGCCGCCATTGACCATCGTCGCATAGGCCGTCGCAAGGTGCATCGGCGTCACTGCGATGCCGTGGCCATAGGCCGTGGTCATCACCGTGGTCCGCGCCCAGAATTTTGGCCACAAAGGTCGCGCCTTGTCAGGCAGTTCGATGGCCGGACGGTCACCAAAGCCAAGCTGGCGGAAGATCGTCTGCAGTCGTTCGGCGCCAATCTCGTCGGCGATGCGCGCAGTGGCGATGTTCGACGAATAGATCATCGTTTCCGGGATATTGAGCCAGCGAAACTGCTCGTCGCCGGGATCGTCGCGGATCTTGAAACGGCCGACCTGGAGCGGCTCGGTCGCATCGTAGCGGCGCGACATCGACGTGATGACGCCGCTCTCGATCCCGGCAGCAACCGCGATCGGCTTGAAGGTCGAGCCCAGCTCATACACGCTCTGCGTCACGTTATTCGGCGGCGGCGAGCCGGTCAGCTTGTTCGGGTTGAAGCTCGGCAGCGAAACCATCGCCATCACTTCGCCGGTGTTCGCATCGAGGATGATCCCCGCGGCGCCGCGCGCCTGGAACTCCGTCATCGTGTTGCCCAGCTCGTTCTCAAGCGCCGCCTGCACGCGCGAATCGATCGATAGCACGACCGGCTTGCCGCGCTGCTCCGGATTGGTCAGTTGCGCGTTGAGCACCTTCTCCATGCCCGAGACGCCGTTGCCCTTGTCATCAAGGAAGCCAAGGATGTGCGCCGCCATTTCGGACTGCGGATAAAGCCGCTCAGGCTCGCGCTGGAATGCGATTGCCGGCTCGCCCAGCGCGTTGACTGCATTGACCTGTTCGGGAAGCGCGCGGCGCTTGAGCCAGGCGAAGTTGCTGCCCGAATTGAGCAGGGCATAATAAGAGCTGGCCGATTTTTCCGGGAACATCTCCGAAAGCTTCTGTGCCAGCACCCCCTTGTCGCCGATCACTCGATTGGGATGCACCGCGATCGCCCATGCATCGATCGATCGTGCAAGCGGGGCACCGTTGCGATCGACGATGTCCCCGCGCGGCGGAAGCAGCGTCGCGGACAGATTACGTGCAGTCGCAGGCTCCGCCCAAATCGCGAGCAGCATCAATTTGCCGATTACCAGCAGCGATCCAAAGCCGAACAGCAGCGACAGAATCATCAGACGAACCTGCGCAGTAGCGACAAGCGCCTGCCGGGCGCCGCCCGAACCGCGCGCGCGCGCGGGCGGGGCGACGACGACGATCAACGCAGCGACTTCTTCTCGCGCGCCGCCAACTGCTGAAGGTCATTCATCGTCGACACGCTCAGAAGCTTGTTCTCGACCATAGCCACGGCAGTCTTGTCAGCCTTCTTCATCAGGTTGCGCAACTCCTTGTCCTGCTGCGCAGCGCTCTTGTCCTTGCCCGGGCTATGCACCGGTTCGGCGGCAGCCGTAACCACCACTGCGGGGGCAGCCTCCATGCGCGCGCCAGCCGGGATGACCAGCGACGCCATCTGCACCTGGTCCGAACGATTGAGATCGGCAAGCGCTTCTTCGCCCGCCAGATATTGCTGCGGCGCGGGTGCGGCCATCGCCAGCACTTCGCCGTTCCAGCGCTGAAGCTGCGCGAGATTGGCGCGCGTATCGAATTCGGTCTCGAGCCCGCGAATATCCTTCTGCGCCTGAATGATGGCGGCCTTCACCGCCTGAAGCTTGGCGCGTTCGGTCGCGCCGTGCGAGTTCACCATGTAGCAGGCCGGTGCGACGATCACACCGAGCAGGAACCAACCGAGCCCCTTAAATCCCTGACCAACCATCAGTTTACTCCTTCACTCACCCACGCCGCCGCCGACGTCCGCCGCGCTACGCGCAGGGTTGCCGACCGGGCGCGGGGATTACGCGCTACCTCCTCCTCGCCCGGGCGGATCGCCTTGGCGGGAGACTCAAAACTGGGCTCGGCCTTGGCAGCCTTTGCCGGAAGATGGCGCGAACCCGCGGGCTCGCTGCCACTGCGTTCCCGAAGGAAGCGCTTGACCAGACGGTCTTCGAGGCTGTGGAACGTTACCACCGCAAGGCGGCCGCCGGGCTTGAGCACACGCTCCGCCGCAGCCAGCCCTTCGGCCAGTTCATCGAGCTCGCGGTTGATAAAGATACGCACCGCCTGGAAGGTCCTCGTTGCCGGATCCTTCTTGTCGTGCGGCTTATATCCTAACGACTTCCTAACCACGTTCGCTAACTCCGATGTACGGGTCAGCGGGCGCGCCCGGACGATGGCGCCGGCCACGCGGCGCGAGCGCGGCTCGTCGCCAAAATTGTAGAGCACGTCGGCGATCTCGGCTTCATCGGCAGTGTTCAGCCATTCGGCGGCAGTGATCCCCTCGCCGTCCATCCGCATATCGAGCGGTCCGTCCTGCTGGAACGAGAAGCCGCGCTCGGCCTGGTCGAGCTGCATCGACGAAACGCCGATATCCATCGTCACGCCATCGACGGGCGCGAAGTCACGCAAAGTGAGCTCGCTTTCCATCTGGCTGAACGGCGCCTCGATCAGAATCAGGCGTCCATTGGCGGCAACAACCAGAGATTGGCCGCTCCCGATCGCATGGGGGTCGCGATCGAAAGCGGCCACCTCGGCACCCCGCTCGAGGATCAGGCTAGTGTAACCGCCCGCACCGAAGGTCGCGTCGACATGACGTTCGCCGGGCACAATGGCGAGCGCATCGACAACTTCCTCGAGCAGTACGGGGATGTGCGGCTGGGTTGGCGAGCTCACAGCTTCACCCCCTTGGTTTCGCACAGATATTCGCAGATTTCGCGCAGGCCCGGATCGACATCCTGGGCGCTCATAAGCCGCTCCGGCGACCAGATATCGAAGGTCTCGCCGCTGCCGTAAAACAGCGCCCATTTGTCGATGCCGGCCTTGGCGCGGAAGAAAGGCGGGATCACGAAGCGACCGCTGTCATCGAACGGCGCCTTTTCCACCAGACCGAAAGCGCGGCGCTTGGCGCGAACATCGGCCTGCTCGCCGAGCGCACCATCAACCTGAGGGCGCATATCGATACGGTCGTACTTTTCCTTCGACCAGCTCAGGTCATGCGCAGAGAGGCACGGATCGAACGGGTGCGCGCTCACAACGATCTGACGGATGTCGGAATTGCGTTCGGCGGCGGCGCGCAGGTCTGCGGGGATGGCGACTCGACCTTTCTGGTCGACCGCCTGAAGCGCAAATCCTTCGAATAGCTCCCTGTCTACCACGCCAATACCCCAGACGCGGGCACAACTTTCTCGTCTCCGGAAACAGCCTTTTCAGCCGCCTCCAGGTGCGTTTGCCGACGATGATAGGGTGTGCCCCCTCTTAAGCATCTTGTTTAACACAAGCGCTCGGGGACACAACGGGTGAAATGGGGATTTCACGGGAATTTGCCCCACTTTTCGTCTGATTTCGACGATGTTTTCAGTAGAGTCAGTATTTGTTCTTGGAGTGTTTCAGTCTTTCGTCGCGGCCACCGTCCGAACTATGGTTAATTCCTGAGCCCGGGCCAAATCCCCGCTTTTGCCCGTCCAAACGGTACAAGTTACGGTGAATCCGGGATTTCTTCGCCGCGCGGTATAACAGGGCGCGGGAGTCTGCACACCCCATTAACCTTCGGAAAAGCGCAGAAATCCTGCGAGTCGGCGCGGAATAGCCTCAGAACCGGTCACTCGGACCTATTGCGGGTTCGAGTTCTTCCCGTGCGAAAGCGGGAGTCTAGGGTTCAAATAGCTAGCCTAATGGCTCTGGAATCCTGCCTCCACGGGAAAACCAATGCGCACTTGATCCTATGGAATAATCGCCGACCACACGCGGCGTAACCATGGCCGCACTCCCAAAGGAGCTATTGCTGTTGCTGTTGCGCCTGCTCGCGCGCGACCTTCGCGGCGCCCGCAGCTTCGGTCGATGTGGTGCTCGGCGTCACGCCCATTTCGGCCAGCGGTTCGTCCTTGCCCTTTGCAACGCTGGTGTTGCCCGCGCCACCCACCGTCATGTCGGCGACAACGGATGCGTTGGGCGCGCCAATGGCGGCCACCGGCACGTCCCGGTTTGCCGAGGAGAAGATCGCGCTCGCGAGCCCGATCAACACCAGTACGATCAGCAATCCGGTCATACCGACCCGAACGCGCTGCATCGCCTGAGCTGAGTCCTGATGAGATCCTGACTTCATACCTGTGGCATAAATGTAACGCGTTAACGGCAGCTTGTCGAGCGCAGTGCTCAGTTCGTCGCGAGCCAGTGCGGGACAGGCAGCCCCTTCGCTTCCAACCACTCACCATTATAGAGCGTTGAAAGATAACGGAAACCGGTATCGCACAGGATCGTCGCGATGCGCTTGCCCGGCCCCAATTGCTGCGCAAGCTTTACCGCGCCGGCCACGTTTATCCCCGAGGAAAGCCCCAGGCACAGCCCTTCCTCGCTCAAAAGCCGCGTGACCCACTCCATCCCTTCCGAATCCGAGACGCGAAATTGGGTGTCGATAGGTGCGCCTTCGAGGTTGGCGGTAATCCGCCCCTGCCCGATCCCTTCGGCGACCGACGACCCCTCGGCGCGCAGTTCGCCGCACGCATAATATTCGTACAGCGAGGCCCCGTGCGGATCGCTCAGCGCGATGCAGATGCTCTCGTCCTTGGCCTTGAGCCCCAGGCCCACGCCCGCAATCGTGCCGCCGGTGCCGGCCGAGCAAGTGAAGCCGTCAATCCGCCCCTCCATCTGCTGCCAGATTTCCTCGGCGGTACCGGTGATATGCGCGCGGCGATTGGCGATATTGTCGAACTGGTTGGCCCACACCGCGTTTGGGGTCTCCTCGGCGATCCGCCGCGAAGTGTGCACGAAATGGCCGGGGTTCGAATAAGGCGCGGCGGGCACCAGCACGAGTTCGGCACCCAAAGCGCGCAGCGTGTCCATCTTCTCGCGCGATTGCGTCTCGGGCATCACGATGATCGTCTTATAGCCCTTGGCATTGGCGACCAGCGCAAGGCCGATCCCGGTATTGCCCGCGGTCCCTTCGACGATCGTCCCGCCCGGCTGGATCAGCCCGCGCGCCTCGGCATCCTCGACGATCGAAAGCGCCGCGCGATCCTTCACCGAGGCTCCGGGATTGGCGAACTCGCACTTGCCGTAAATGTCGCAGCCAGTGGCTTCGCTCGGGCCTTTCAGGCGAACCAGCGGAGTATTGCCAATCAGCGCCAGCGTGTCGGATGTCGTATGCATGCCGCTTAGATGGAGCGCATTGCCGCGCGGGGCAAGCAAGCGAAACTATGCCGTGACGCCGGCTGCCTTCAAATGCCGGTCTAGCCCGCCAAACAGCCACAGGAAGAACATCCGGTAATCGCTGAACAGCGACCAGAGCGGATAGGTAAAAGTCGCCGGCCGGTTCTTCTCCACCCCGAAATGCGCAGCCCAGGCAAAGCCATATCCGGCAAGCGGCACCAGCACCCACCACCAGCCGCCCGTGCCCGCCGCGATCAGCAGGAACCACAGGCTCAGGATGGTGCCAATATAATGCAGCCCCCGCGTCTGCGGCTTGGCATGCTCGCGCAGATAGAAGGGCCAGAACTCGCGATAGGTGGTGATCTTTCCGGACATATTGCGGATGCTACATCGCTTTCCGGGGGTTGCAAGCCATGGTAGAAAGGCCAGCGACGGAGGTAGAAATGGGTGTGCAGCTCAACATCAAAGACGCCGAAACGGTACGGCTCGCGCGCCAACTGGCGGAAGCGACCGGCCAGCCGGTAACACAGGCGATCAAACAGGCGCTGGAGAGCGAATTGCGCCGACGCGACGAGGAAAAGGCAATTTATGTCGCCCGCCTTCGTGAAATTGCACGAGAATTCCGCGCTGATATGCCTCAGGAATTGCGGGACTTGAGCTCCAAAGAGTGGATGGACGGCATCTACGACGAAGACGGCCTGCCGAAGTGATTGTCGACACGTCTGCGATCATGGCCATTGTGCTGGGCGAACCCGAAGGCGAGGCGATGCTGATCAAGCTCGGCGAAGCATCGGTCAGACGCTTGTCCGTTGGTACCTGGATGGAACTGGGCGCGGTCATACAGCGCCGCTATCCGTCCAGGGCCGAAATCGCTGAGGCCTTTATTCGAACCGGCAGCTTTTCGCTAGAAGCGGTGACTGCAGAGCAGGGCCGGATCGGCCGCGAAGCGTATCGCATATATGGCCAGGGCGCCGGCCACCCCGCTCGCCTGAACTTCGGTGATTGCTTCGCTTACGCCCTCGCGAAAACCACCGGCGAACCCCTGCTCTTCAAAGGCGACGACTTCGCGCAAACGGACATAGCCGCCGCGTGACCCTACGCAAGCACAGCTTTCCGCCCATTATCGATGGCCGCGTCCGCCTGCTCGTCCTCGGATCACTCCCCGGCGAACGCTCGCTGGCCGAGCAGCGTTATTACGCGCATCCGCAGAACCAATTCTGGCAGTTGATCTCGCCCGCCGCCGGTCGCGACCTCACCGCCCTTCCCTACGAAGCCCGCCTCGCCGCCTTGCTCGAAGTACATATCGGCCTGTGGGATGTCGTCGCCAGCGCGACGCGCCCCGGCAGCACCGACGCCGCCATCCGCGATATAGAAGGTCATGACATAGCCGCGCTCGCAGCCACCCTGCCCGATCTGCGCGCGATTGCGTTCAACGGCGCCACCGCATTCAAACAGGGCGTGAAGCAGCTCGGCCCGACCGCCGGGCGCTACGAAATCGTCGCCTTGCCCTCCAGCAGCCCACTGCACACCGTCGGCCTCGCGGCCAAGCTCCCGACCTGGAAAGCGCTCAGCGCGCGCCTCTAGATCCCTGCATTGTCCGCCGACGATGAGATCGCATTATCTGAATCCGCGGCCGCGGCCCCGCCAAGCTTCTGCCCAGCACATCCCGTCAGCGTCCGCGCGCCGATCTTGACCGTCGCCTTGAGCGGCAAAGTGTTATCCTCTTCGCCCACTTCGAGGCAGCTTTCCCCGGCAAGCGTGATCGTAACCGCTTCGCCCGTCGCTGTCCGCGTCTCGATCGTCGCGACATTGCCGGTGATCGTCGGAGCCTGCGCCGGCCATTCGGACTTCACGCCATCCTTGATGCCGAAATCCTCGAACTCGATCTTTCCGGGCTCAAGCGCCAGAAGCCAATAAGGCTCGGTCCCGAAAGCTTCCACCCGCTTGCCGAAATCGACTCCGGCGATGCTGGTCGCGGTCGGCTTCTGCTGGAGCAACTGCGGATCGAGCGCGATATTCTCTCCCGAAACCGGAGCGCCCGAGTCCCCACAGCCCGCGAGCAGTATCAGTGAAGCAATTGCAATCGCGCGCATTTCAGTCCCCCGGATTTCGCAGAGCCTGAGCGCGGCAGCGGTGTCGGTCAAGCCTCGCTTCAAGGGCGCTCGATCACGGAGAGATGCGGGCGCTATTCGGTGTAAATCGTTTCGCTGCATGGCGGCATAAACGCGCCATCGAAAGAAACATCGCTTTCGGACGTATTCGGGAAATGAATGAATTCCACGAGGAATGCAGGCAATTCAGCCTACAGCAATAAACGCAATGCTATCTTGCACCGCACAAAAAGAATGTGACTATATATCACGAATCACTTGACGGTTATTGCCCCTTCCAGGAAACCGCTTTCCCTATGAACAAGAGCCTCCCCTTTGCCGCCGCCGCGGTGCTGTTTGCGTTGTCGGCCTGTGAAAATAAGCCTGAAGAAGTCTCCGGCGTCGTAGCCGATCCGATGGCCTCGCAGCTCGCCAATGCTGCACCGGTCGTGCTTCCGCCGTCGATCACGGCGAGCAAGCAGATGCGCTGCGGTGACAACAGCCTCGTCTTCGTCGATTTCTTCCAGGGCGATACCCAGGTTCAGGTCCGGGCCACCAAGAATGGCGGCGGCACGATGCTCACGGCGCCTGCCGCTGGCGAACCCTATGTCGCAGAAGGCTTCAAGCTGACCGGCGACGCCAAGACCGCCACGGTGGTCACGCCGAACGAAGGCACGCGCACCTGCAAGGCCTGATCCGTTCCATTTTTCTTTCCATTTCGGGGCCGGTGGAGATTTCCGCCGGCCCTTTTTCATGGCAGCCTGTGTTTGACGTGGAGCAAGGCGTGAACCGATGAGCCATCCCCTTCCCCCTCAGCTCGAACTCGATCCGGATATGCTGCTGCGCGCCTATGCGATGGGCGTATTCCCGATGGCGGATCATCGGCTGGCGCCCAGCGTCTATTGGGTCGAGCCCAAATTGCGCGGCGTGCTCCCGCTCGATGATTTCCATCTGTCGCGCTCGCTCAGGAAGACGATCCAGTCGAACCGCTTCCGCGTGACAGTCGACACCGAATTTCAGCGGATGATGCAGCTTTGCGCCGAATCCGCCACCGATCGCCCCGATACTTGGATCAACGGCCCGATCGAGCGGGTGTTCGTAGAGTTGCACCGTCGCGGCTTCGCACACTCGGTCGAATGCTGGGACGGCGATCGGCTGGCGGGCGGCCTATATGGCCTCGCGCTCGGCCGCGCATTCTTCGGCGAATCGATGGTCACCCGCGTGCGTGACGCATCGAAAGTCGCCTTCGCGCATCTGGTGGCCCGGCTGAAAGCGGGCGGTTTCACCCTGCTCGATTGCCAGTTTCAAACCGAACATCTCGCCTCGCTCGGGGCAGTAGAAATGCCCCGTGACGATTATGTCGCGTTGCTGGATGCCGCCTTGGGCGAAGGCTCGGCCGGGCTCGCATCGGGCGCGCCGTCGGTCGATGGCGATTTCTTCGTGCTCGATCGCGATGCGCCGCCGTTGCCCGACGGTGCCGCAACCGTGTCCGGCCCGCTATCCTTGAAAGTCATCGCGCAGCTCTTGGGCCACACATCGTAGATCCCGTGCTGTACGACGTTGAGCGCCGGACGCTCCTTGTACAACCAGCCCGAAAAGACACGATACCACTTCTTGTCGAGACCCTCGATATCGACCTGGACGAACGCGCCGGTAAGCTCGTCGGCTTCCCACGGCGCGGTCTTTTCGCACGCGCGCAAATGCACAATGACATTGTCGATCCGAGTCGCCTGCCCCGGCTTGAGCTTGAACTCGCGGGTTACGCCGTTGCGCTTGTTGAGAATGCCGAGCACCGCTTCGCGCTCTGCCATCGGAGTCGCCGATGCGTCCTCGGCGATTTTCTCGCCATCGGCGCGCACCGCGATGACTTCGGCGCCACTATCGCTCCCGTCGGTGGTGACGACTTCATCGGCCGCATCATTGCCGCCCGCGCCGCCACCGGAGCATGCAGCCAGCGCGAGCGCCAGCAGGCTCACGGCAAGCGGAGCGCGAAAATTCATGCGCCCGGGGCCCATGCCTCATAATCGCCGGTCGCAGCAGCGCGCCGTGCACCCTTTTCAAGCGCGCCGGGCGGACGATAGGCCAGCTCGGTGCCGGTCAGATTGGCCTCAGCGGGCTTTTCCCACACGCGCGGCGCGGGCAGGGCCGCGTCGGGAACCTCATCGATCTGATGATGCAGCCAGCTAAACCATTCGGGCGGAACCCGGCTGGCATCGTTCAAACCGGCATAGATCACCCAGCGGCGAGTCATGCCGTGCATGTTCGTCCCGCCCTGCCAATAGACATTGCCGAGCGAGTCCTCGCCAACCTTGTCCTTGCCACGAAGGCCCATATAGGTCCCGAAGGTGGCGCCTTCCCACCAAGTGAAGATATTCTTGAAAATGCCCATGCGAGGCGGATTAGCCGGGCGCAGTGGGCGAGGCAATCCACAACCGCCTCAATCCAACCGCCACCGACAAGGAATGCCCCAACTCTTTGTCACCCCGGCCTGGTTCCCGGGGCCACCGGGAGGCAATACGGGATCGGAGGCTCGGGCCGCACCGCACGCAGCTTGGTGGCCCCCGGAACCAGTCCGTAGCGACAACCTTGGCCCCGTTCGCGCGAGTCCGTTTAGCCGCCCTGCCCCGGCCACGTCACTTTGTCGCCCGGCGCGATGCCCAGTTCGGCTGCCTTGCCAGCGTTGATCTCAAGCACGGCGCTCACCGGCTCGTGCGATTTCACCGGGTCTTCCGAATACGGCACTGTGTTTTCCGCGATCGTCGCGATCGTGCCGTCGGGGCGGATGAAGATGATGTCGAGCGAACTCGGCGTGTTCTTCATCCAGAAGCTTGCTTCCCGCGGGCCGTTGCCCTCCGCCGGATAGGGCGTGAAGATCATGCCGCCATCGGCCGGGATGCCGGTGCGAAACATCAACCCGCGTTCCTGCTCGGCGCCCGTGCGCGCGACATCGACGTTGAAGACCCTTGGGCCAGCCGTGGTCTGCACGGTGACAACCAGCTTGGCCGCGGCCTGCTCGCTGCTGGTGTTCGCGCCCGCATCGCTCTTGCATGCCGTGCTGGCAAACAACGCCGTAGCGGCAAGCGCCGCTGCAATTCCACGCTTCGAAATCATGATACTCAGCCGGTCCTTTCGACCGCTACGGCGAGCGGTCCCTTATCGCCATCGACGATGCGTGCCCTGAGGGGCTGGCCCGGCTCGACCTCATCGATCTCGGCGCGCCGCAACGTCTCCATATGGACGAATATATCGGCCGAGTCGCTTCCGCGCACCAGGAATCCGTATCCCTTGAGCCGATTGAACCATTTTACCTCGACGGGCTCGAACGGGCCCGCCCCCGCGACCATCTCGAACCGGTCTACGCGGTCGGCCTGCCGCTTGGGTGCCTCGATCGCTTCGGTCAGGTCGATCGACTTGATCTCGCGCGCCTGCAACCCGCGATTGCGCTGCACGACAGTGCATTCCACCCGTGCGCCCTCAGGCAGACTGCGGCGGCCATGGTCCTGCAAAACGGTAAAATGAATCAGGATATCGCCGACGCTCTCATCGTCAGCGACTAAAAACCCAAATCCTCGAGTCACGTCGAACCATTTGACGACGCCCCCGTAAATTTGCGCCTCGGATGCCTGATCGGCATCGAACGCATCATTTACCGGCGGTGCGACATCAAAGTCTCTCGGCGCAAGCTGCGGGTCAGCACGCATTATCATTGTCCCCCAGCGAAGAACTTTAACACAAAATTTGCGATGAATGGAATTGCTTTATGTGAATCGGTCCTATTCGGACTCGAGCAGCGCTTCCGCATCTTCGCCGGGGAGCATTTTTACGATCTTCCAGACGATCGCTGGCGCATGCCCCGCGCGCATCATCGCAGCGACCTGCTTCTCCTGTAGCGGCCGGTCAGCGGCATCGCGGGCATACGGCCCGATCCGCTTGCGCCGGGCAAAGGCGATGGCGCTGGCCGCGACATTTTCCTCGATAATGGGCGCGATCGCCTCCGCATCCTCGCTCTCGATGCCGTCGAAATGCAGCGCCTGGCTCACCCGTCGCGCGCCCAGCCCGCGCCGTCCCATCGCTCCCGCTTTCGATTCGGCAAAGGCGCGGTCATCGATATAGCCAAGGTCCGCCATCCGCTGGGCGAGCGCCACCACGTCTGGCTGGGCATCCCCGCCCCATCCCCGCTCGCGAATCTTTCGTCGCAGATAATCTGACAATTTGCCGCGCGTGGTGGCATAGCGCTCTACATAGCGCAGCGCGAACCACTCCAGATCGGAGGGCTTGAGAGGCTCGAGAGGGCGGTTGCCACGGCGCATGCGCCATGATTGTGCCACAGTGGCAACGGATTTTGAACGCCAGTGCATTGCAGAGGCGAGTTTAGTTTATCGCGTCGTGGGGGCACGACGAGCCTTAAGACAGGGGCACGGACAAAAGAATGAATGCTGTAGTTTCGGGAACGCACGAGACAATCGTGGATCAGGCAAAGCCGGTCCCGACCCCCACTGATGACACCCTTCCGCGCCGTCTGGCCGACTTCCCCACGCTGGGGGAATCGCTGGATTATGCTGCGCAGGGCGTTCGTGGGCTCAATTTCCATGACGCGCGCGGCACCCTGGTGCGGCCTTACCCCTTCTCCGAACTGCGGGAGGATGCGCTGGCGCAGGCACGACGCCTGATCGCTGCGGGCGTCAAACCGCAGGATCGAATCGCGCTGATCGCCGAGACGGGTGCCGAGTTCGCCTCGCTGTTCTTCGGCGTGGTCTATGCCGGTGCCTGGCCGGTGCCGCTGCCGCTGCCCACCAGCTTTGGCGGCGCGCAGAGCTATATCGATCAGCTCTCGGTCCAGCTCACCAGCTGCGATCCGTCGATGCTGATCTATCCGCCCGAAATCGGCGCGATGTGCGCAGAGGCTTCGCGCCTTTGCGGCGTCGAGGGGATCGCATGGGACGAATTCGCGAGTCGCGAAGCGCCCGAGGTCGATCTTCCCAAGGCCAACACGTCCGACGTCGCCTATCTGCAATATTCGAGCGGCTCGACTCGCTTCCCGCATGGCGTGGCGATCACGCACAATGCGCTGCTGCATAACCTTTCGTCGCATTCGCACGGCATGCATCTTCAGGAGGGCGACCGCGTCGTCTCCTGGCTGCCCTGGTATCATGACATGGGCCTGGTCGGCTGCCTGCTCGGCCTGATCGCCAATCAGGTTTCGTGCGATTACCTCAAGACCGAGGATTTCGCGCGCCGTCCGCTGGCGTGGCTCGATCTCATCAGCCGCAATCCCGGCACGTCGATGAGCTATTCGCCCACCTTCGGCTACGATATCTGCGCGCGCCGCATGTCGAGCCAGACAAAGGCCAGCGACCGCTTCGATCTCAGCCGCTGGCGCGTCGCCGGCAATGGTGCCGACATGATCCGTCCGGACGTGATGCAGGCCTTTGTCGACGCATTCGCCGATGCCGGGTTCAAGGCCAGCGCGTTCGTCCCCAGCTATGGCCTCGCCGAAGCGACGCTCGCGGTGTCGATCATGCCCCCGGGCGAAGGAATCCAGGTCGAGCTGGTCGAGGAAACCCAGCTTTCGGGCAGCACCTCGCGCGCCGACCGCCCCCAGCGCTACCGCGCCATCGTCAATTGCGGCAAGGCCGTTCGCGACATGGAAATCCAGGTCCGCGAGGAAGACGGCACGCCGCTTCCGGACAAGGCGATCGGCAAGGTCTGGTGCCGCGGCCCCAGCGTCATGGTCGGCTATTTCCGCGATCAGGAAGCAACCGATGCCTGCCTCAAGGACGGTTGGCTCGATACCGGCGACATGGGCTATCTCTCGGACGGCTATATCTACATCGTCGGCCGGGCGAAGGACATGATCATCATCAATGGCAAGAACCATTGGCCCCAGGATATCGAATGGGCCGTGGAGCAATTGCCGGCCTTCAAACAGGGCGATGTTGCGGCCTTCGCGATCACCACCCCGGGCGGCGAAGAGACTCCCGCAGTGCTCGTCCAGTGCCGCACCTCGGATGAGAGCGAGCGCATCCGCCTGCGCGACGAGATCCGCGAGCGCGTCCGCACCGTCACCGGCATGAATTGCGTGATCGAACTGGTCCCGCCGCGCACCTTGCCGCGCACCAGTTCGGGTAAGCTTTCGCGAGCCAAGGCGCGCAACCAATATCTCAACGGCGAGATCAAGCCCTACCCGCTGGCGGCGTAACGCAGCAGATTTGTCACCCCGGGCTGGTTCCGGGGTGACAAGGGTCGCTCAAAAAATTCCCCTGACCGCACCCCAAACCTAACCTCTCGCTAACCTACCCTGCGGTATATCCCGTAGCGTGACACGAGAGACGACTTCGCAATTTGCCAGGCCGCGCATCGATGCGCGTGCGCTGCTGGGTCTGTACGATCCGGCAGACGCCACCGATTGGGGTCCCATTCGCGCCGCGCAGATGCATGCCGGCAGCCAGCTTGCGATGTTCATGCTCGCAGCAAATCTGATCGGCGCAGCGCTGATCATTCTCATCCTCGCGCCGCTCGCGCCCTTGTGGCAGCTTGCCAGCTGGGGCGCGCTCGCCGCCGCGGTCGGCGTCGCTGTCGCCTTTCGCCGCCTAACCAAGCGTCACCGCTCCGCCGTCACCGCCACGCTGGGCGATGTGCGTGACACCATGCTCGACGGGATTGCACTGGGTGCTGTCTGGTCGATCCCCCCGCTCGCTTTTGGCGGCTCTGTCGATGCCAGCGCGGCGCTCGGCCTGTGGGTCATCCTGTCGCTGCTGATGACCGCATCGGCGGTCGCGATGGCGGCACTGCCGCTCGCGACGATCGCTTTCATATCGATCGTCGGCGCGTCGATCGTCACCGCGCTCGCGCTGATCGCGGGGCCCCTGCTCGCCGCCGCTGCGGCCTTGTTCACTGTATTGCTCATCATGGCCACGTTCGCCCGCGGAGAGGCCCTGGTCGTCATCCGGGCCGGCGAGATCGGCATATCCGAGCGTGACCAGACGCTCAGCCTGTTGCTGCGCGAAACCACCGAGGATTCGGGTGCCGACTGGCTCTGGGAAATCGATGCGCAACGCCGCGTGATCCGCGCCAATCCGCGCTTCGCCGTGTCGCTTGGTGCCGATCCGAAAACGATCAACGGTACGCCGTTCCTTCAGGTCCTTGCCGGCACCACCTGGGAAGACGGAAACTTCGCCGCAGGGCTCCGTGATCTCGCCGACAAGTTCAAGGCACGCGAACCCTTCCACGACATCCTGCTGCCCGTGCAGGTGGGTGGCGAAGAACGCTGGTGGGAAATGTCCGCATCGCCCCGCTTCGACGATGCCGGCACCTTTTGCGGCTTTCGCGGCGTCGGTTCGGACGTGACCGAGGCGCGCAAATCGGCGGACAAGATCAATCGGATGGCCCGGTACGATACGCTCACCGGCCTGCCCAATCGCCTGTTGATCAACGAGACGCTGGCGCACGCGATGAGCGATGCCGAGAAATGGGGCTCGCGCTGCGCCTTCATGATGATCGATCTGGATCGCTTCAAGGCGATCAACGATACGCTCGGCCACCCGATGGGCGATCGCCTGCTCGGCCGCGTCTCCGAACGGCTCAAGCAATTGATGACCGAAAACGAGATGATCGGCCGCCTGGGTGGCGACGAATTCGCCGTAGTCGTCCGCGATTCAACCGATACCGCGCGCACCGAGCGGCTTGCCCAGACCATCGTGGACACGCTGTCACGCCCTTACGAAGTCGATCAGCACACGCTCTATATCGGCTGCTCGATCGGCCTCGCCACCGGCCCGCGCGACGGCCGCACCGCCGAGATGCTGATCCGCTCGGCCGATCTCGCGCTCTATCGCTCCAAGGATGCCGGCGGCGGCGTATTCCACGCGTATGAGCCTCAGCTCCACATGGCAGCCGAAGAGCGCCGCGTGCTAGAAATCGCGCTGCGCAGCGCAGTCGAGAATGGCGAGATGCACCTCAACTACCAGCCCGTGGTCAACGCCAAGACGGGCCAGTTGACCGGCTTCGAAGCCTTGCTGCGCTGGACGCACCCCGAATTCGGCAACGTATCCCCTGCCAAGTTCGTGCCGCTGGCGGAGGACGCCCGGCTGATCGCTCCGATCGGCGAATGGGTGTTGCGCACGGCTTGCGACGAAGCCGCGCGCTGGGATCTGCCCGTGCGCATCGCAGTCAATGTCAGCCCCGAGCAGCTCCACAACCCATCGTTCGTCGGCGTCGTGGCCCAAGCGCTGGCCCAATCGGGCCTGCCCGCCGATCGGCTCGAGCTGGAAGTCACCGAAGGCGTTTTCATGCGCGAAGGCACCGTGGCTATTCAGGTGCTCGAAAAGATCCTCGATCTCGGCATCCGCCTCAGCCTCGACGATTTCGGCACCGGCTATTCGTCGCTCGGCTATCTGGCGCGCACGCGCTTCAGCTCGATCAAGATTGACCGCAGCTTCGTCCAGGGCGCATCAAACGGTACCAAGGAGGCAATCGCGATCATCCGCGCAGTCGTGGCGCTCGCCAACAGCCTCGGCATGGCGACCACCGCAGAGGGTGTCGAGACCGAGGAAGAGCATCACATGGTGCAGGAGCTCGGCTGCTCGAAGGTTCAGGGCTATTATTTCGGCCGCCCGCTCCCCACGCAGGAAGCCCGTGCGCTGGCGATGCGCCCAACCGGCGGCAGCGTCGCCGCCTGAGCCAGGCGCACGCTCGGACGGTGCCAGGGATCGATAAACAATCGGCCTCTCGATGCAGGATTTCGGCGGTTTGAGCGGTATCCGGCATAGTCGCCCCTTGCCCCCCGCCCCGCCGCTCGCTAAAGGCGCGGACCGCACAGGGGCGTAGCTCAGTTGGTTAGAGCGTCGGTCTCCAAAACCGAAGGCCCTCGGTTCGAATCCGAGCGCCCCTGCCATTCAAGAATTTTTCGTTGTTCTGGAATGGCTTGTTCATAGTTCTGAACAACCAC
Source organism: Sphingomonadales bacterium (assembly GCA_004173185.1). GTDB lineage: Bacteria > Pseudomonadota > Alphaproteobacteria > Sphingomonadales > Sphingomonadaceae > Sphingomonas. The sequence continues at coordinate 86,518 of SEFZ01000009.1, forward strand.
TCTATCGCCTGCCCTTCTCGGGCAGCGATACCGGACGTAGAAATTAGCGCAGTGGAGCATCTAGATCGACTTTCGGCGCAGCGATTTGCGTCGGGCTCGAAACGAGCATTGCGATAGCGACGCCGACATGCGGTTTGACCGCCTACACGGTCCTCATGAAGCAGAATCGCAGATCGCACGCGGCGGTCAGCAGAGCGATCCCATTATCCATCTGACCCAGATCGGCGTCATGGGCCAGCGAGGCGCCCGCATACCTGCCGCGAGCGCCAGCTAGGCCCTATCAACGCCCAGGGTGCGCCGAGATCATCTCGAGGCTGTGACGCAGATATCCAGCCTCTGCGCAGCCCTTTTTCGCCGTGGTCGCAGTCGCTTCATACGTGTTGTGCGCATAGGCCGCGTCATCGACGACGAAACGCAGCGGACCGAAGGTACGCGCCACGATCCAGGTGTTAGCCATCGGCGTCATGCGCTGGAGCTTCGCGCCCAGCGCGGGGGTCACATTGGCATCGCTCTGGACGATCGCCAGGTCGCCGATCTGGATCACACCGATGTTCAGCGTTACCGGATCGGCGTCCCGGTCCTTGAAATCGCAGGCCGGCAGCTTGGAATCTACCGAATAAGCGCAACGATCCGGCAGGTTGAAGGGCGTGGTTGCCTTGCCAGGGCAGATCAGCGGCCGTGCCCCACCGCTGATCGTCAGCCCCTCGCCGCTGGTTTGCATTTCGGCCGCCGTCGCGAGTGCCTCTTCCGCCAGCACGCTGCCATAGGTGTGGATCAGTTCGAGAGCATGATCGCGTCGCTTGGCTGGCGGCGTGTCTTCGGCGCGATAAAAAGGAACGCCCGCCGCACCGATCGTGAACAAGGCGACGGCGCCACTGCGCTCTTCGATAATCCGAGAGGCTGCGCCGGGCACGTCTCCGCTGATCTCGGATTTGATCGCCATCGCGATAATCGGCTCGAATGCGTAGTTGAGTAGATAGGCGATCGGCTTGCCGTCGAGCGTCTCGAATTTCACCACGCCCAGCTTGTGATCGATCGGTTCGCTGCCCGTGCGATCGACATCCGCAATGTAGCGTCCATGCTTCGTCGACCAAACATTCCGGTTGCCCACCAGATGCGCCCATCCTTTGCCAGTTCCGACGCGCGCGGGCTGCAGCGCCGACACTGCTTGCCCCACCGCCTTTACCGCCGCAGCAGTCACCTGCTCGACGAATTTGGCCGATCCGGGGAGGATGATGCCCTTTGTATTGGGATCGACGCGCATCACATTATGGGTGTGCGTCGTCCCCAGCACGATATGCTCTCGGGGCACTTTCGCTTCGGCCGAGATGCGGGCGATCATATCGGCGGCGACCGGCGCGCTGATGGTCGGGACATCGGCGATCACCATCACCGCGCGCTTGCCTCGGCTCTCGATGGCCACCGCGCGGAGATACACGCGATCCGCAACCGAGGTGAACGGCTCGGCCAGCTCGTTAAGGGGCGGCGTAATATCGATGCGGGAGGCGCCGACCCGCAAGTCAGACTCAGGGGGAGAGGCAGCGGAGGTGGTCAATCCCAATGCGCCTAACGCAAACACCAGCCGGCCGATCGCTCGCTTCATCATCCGCTCCCACTTCATTGTTGCAAATAGAATTAAGCGTGCCGGCGTCTCGTTTTCGAATTGATTGACCGGTTCGCCCCATAATTTCCGCTCAACGCGCCCGCGTCGTCAGGCTGGAGCCCGCGTCAGTGGGCAACCGCGCGAACCAGAGCATCGATAGCAGCGAAAGTGCCCCGATAATCGCAAATGCCGGGGCCACGGTGGCGGTGTCGAGGGTCTCTGCGCCCCGCGCCGCCATCAGCATGTAAAGCAGCACCGCCGCCAGCGCCGTACTCACCGACTGAACAAGCTGCTGCACGATGGCGGACGTAGTAGTCGCGCGGCCCATCTGTGCGTCTTCCATGTCGGCAAAGGCCAGGCCCGACGTACTGGTGAACTGAAGCGCCCGAAAAAACCCGCCCACCGCCAGCCCGAGCATGATCAGACCTTCCGGCGTATCGCGCGTAAACAGCGTATAGGACATGAAGATGAGGGCGGTGATCGTTCCGTTGACGATCAGTACGCGGCGGAAACCGTATCGCCGCAGGATGGGTGGAGCGGCAGCCTTCATCATCAGCGAGCCTACCGCTGTCATGAACGTCATCAGGCCGGCCTCGAATGCGGACATGCCGAAGGAGACCTGGAGCAGCATCGCCAGCAGAAACGGTGTCGCCCCCGGGATCATCCGGAAGAATGCCCCGCCAAGCACCGCAGCGCGGAAGGTTCGAGTGCCGAACAGCGTGAGGTCGACAATCACGTCAGTTCGACCGCGGGCATGTCGCCAGTATAGCGCCATAGAAATGATAGCGGCGATCAGGCATCCGCTAAGCAGGATCGCGGGAACATCGTCTCGCAGCAAATTGTCGAGTGCATAGATCAACGCGCCCATGCCGACACCGGTCAGCGCGATCCCCGGCCAGTCTATCGGCTGTATCGCTTGCGCTGGCACGTCTGGCACAAAAGCGCGGACCAGAAAGATCGAGACCAGGGCCACGGGCAGGTTGAGATAGAATATCCAATGCCAACTCAGGAAACTGACCAGGGCACCACCTAGCAGGGGACCGGCGAGCGGCCCGAACTGCGAAGGAATGGTCAGCGCCGAAAGTGCGCCGACCAGTTCGTGACGCGGTGTGCTGCGCAGCAGAATCAATCGTCCGACCGGTGCGATCATCGCTCCCGCGCAGCCCTGCGCCAATCGCGCCGCGATGAGCTGCGGCAGGGTCTGGGCCATGCCACACGCAGCGGAAGCGACCGCAAACAACAGGATGGCGATCATCAGGATGCGCTTGGCGCCGAAGCGATCCGCCAGCCAGCCCGATATTGGCAGGAACACTACCAGCGCCAACAGATAGGCAGTCACCACGATGTTGAGACGCAGCGGCTCTACCGCGAGGTCGCGCGACATCGCCGGCAGCGCGGTGATGACCGAGCTGGAATTGAGGCTCGACATGAGCAGGGCCGTGCCGACGATAGACGGCACGATCCAGCCGCGCACGAGCCGCCCACGCCGATCGTCGAGATCCCTCGCCGCCTGCGCCGCTTCCTCGTCGGCTATGTCTCCGGCAATGATCTTGGCCGGATCGTCGGTCATCCCTTCGCGGCAGGCTCGATCAGCATCATCGCGCCACCGGTATGGGAAATCGGCGCGTGGTAGATGCTCGATACGACATCAACAGCGCCGGCGACCGCGCCGCGCATCGCGATCCACGTCATCAGCTCGAGGCCCTGTGCGCCCGCCAGATCGACGATCTCATCATTGGTGTAGCGGGTCAGTTCCTCGGGCGCGTCCAGAATCTTCTCCATCGTCATCCGATCGAACGGCTCGTTGATCTTACCGAACTCGCCCAGCTCATGGGAAAGCCCGCCGCTGCCGATCACGAGAACCTTCTGATCGCTCGCGAAGGTCGCGATCGCCCGGCCGATGGCTTGGCCAAATTTGTAGCAACGCGCGGGCGTTGGCAGCGGAGGCTGCACCGCGTTAATCACGATCGGGATCGTCGCGACCGGCACATCGTGGTCCGGAAACAACAGATCAAGCGCCGTGATCCCCGCATGATCGAACAACATCTCGCGGCACACGCTGATATCGAATTCGTCGGCGATCAGTGATTGCACGATATGCCAGGAAAGCTCCGGCGCACCGCGAAACACCCGCGGCTCGGGTTCGCCCCAGCCTTCATCCGCGTTGCGATATTCGTTGGCTGCGCCAATCGCGAAGGTCGGCATATTGTCGAGCGAGAAGCTTAGACCGTGATCGTTGTAGAACACGATCACCACGTCGGGCTTCACGCGTGCAAGCCAGTCATGCGCGGGGCCATAAGCGTCGAAAAACGGTTTGAACGACACTTCCTGCTGCTTGTTGGCGGCGATCGTGCGCCCGATCATCGGAACGTGCGAAGTGCCGAGGCCGCCTGCGATACGCGCCATTATTTCACTCCCGCTTTCTTCACGCGATCCAGCTTGGCCAGAAAATACATATTGCCGCCCAGCGTGAAGAGCCGCGGTTTGTCCCGGTTCGTCACGGCGTCGATCTCCTCGGCGCTCAAATCATAACGCGAGCAATAGCCCGCCTCGTCGGCAAGAAATGCCGCACGATTTTCCGCACGGTTAAGCGTGTGGCACATCATGTTGAGCGCATAGCCCTTCATCGCCGCGTTCAGATTGAACTTACCCGGTTCGACCTTGTCCATCATACCTCTACTCAACTCTCGATGGCGGCAAGCGGCGCCCCGCGCGCAGGCGGAGCGCCGATCCCCCTTTACAGCTTGATCTTCACGCCGGCAGTCCAATAGCGGCCGCGCACATCGTCGCCCGCCGCATATCCGTCACGCAGGCCAGCACGGGTGCCGTTGCCAGTGAAGGCGCCGATCGGCGCATCGGCGTTGAAGATGTTTTGCACGTTCATGAACACCTGCATGTCCCTGCCCGGCACTTCGAAGGTCAGGTTGACGCTCGTCGTGCCGAACGCGTTCACGCGGTTGCTGCCCGGAGCGAACACGCCTTCATTCTGCAGCGTCAGCGCATTGCGCCAGCGCTGGAGAATATCGATCGAGAAATTCTCGGCCGGTTCGACATGCACGAAACCGGTCAGGCGCACCGTTGGCGTGGCGGCGAAGCCGATCGGACCAAAGGCTGCCCCCGCTTGATCCCGCGGTGCCACGTTCGGCTGGCGGAAATACAAATGAGGCTGGTATGCACCGAGCAGGCGCACCGCGAACGGCCGATCAAACATCCGGCCACTATAGTTGAGCTCCAAATCGACACCCCAGGTCTTGATCTCCGAGATGTTGAACAGGCCGTTATAGACCGCGGTCCACGTATTCGCCGCCGATGTATCGGTGAAGCTCCCGGGCCGCCGCTGCAGATCGCAGTACGGCGAAGTTCCGCCACTGCTATAACAGGCCGCCTGGAACGACGGCTCACCCCCGTTCACCGCCAGGATCGCGTCGCTTACCTGGATCTGGTAGCCATCGATCGCAAGGCTCAGGCCCTGCGCCGGTTTCCAGACCACGCCGGCAGTCAGCGTCTTGCCGATCTCCGCCTTCAGCAACGGGTTACCGCCATTGACCGAAGGTATGGTCGGGCTCTGGCCGGTCAGCAGATCGGTGCCCACTACGTTGACGACGAAGCGCTCGGCAAACAGTTCGTACAAGGTTGGTGCGCGAATATCGCGAGACCAGCTGCCGCGGAAGCGCAGCCCGTCGGTCAGGTGCCAGTCCGCACCCACTTTCCACGTCATGTAATCGCCGCTCGTATTGTAGCGGGTGAAGCGCGCCGCGCCGTTGACGTTCAGCGACTTCGCAATCGCCGAATCCTTCAGGAGCGGGATATCGATTTCGCCCGCGGTTTCCCAGACGGTCTGGCTCACATGGGGGTTGGCCGGAAGGGTCAGGAAATATTCGGTCTGCGTTCCGACGCAATTGTACCGAATGCCCGCGCAGTTAACGAAGGTGTCGGAAGTCGCGTTGGAAACTGCATCGAAACCCACCTTGCGCCACTCGCCCGACAGCGCGACGTTAAGCGGCCCCGCCCAGGTGTCGAACGGCGATGCGGAGATGCTGGCCGAGATATCGTCCATGATCGTCACGGCACGATAGTTGGTGGTGCCATAGACATAGTCGAGCGCCGCGGAGGTTTCAGAAGCCGGTCCGAACGGATTGAGCGGAACGCAGCCCCCGTAACCCGATGGGTTGGCGATCGATGCCTGGCAGACGATCTGGCCCGATGTCGGGTGCGTGACTGCGTCGAGCGCAGCGGCCAGCCGCTGCTGGTTCATGTTGTTCTCAACGCGCGTGCTGAGCGTCGCACGGCCGTGAATATAGTCGACCTGCCAGTTGATACCGCCTCCGAAATCGCCGGCCACCCCGGTATTGATCACCCACTGATCGGAATCGGAAACTGAATGCTGCCGACGATTGAGCCCTTCGCTCATCGTCTTGCGGAAGCGGAAGGTGGTTCCGCCGGCCGCCAGGGCGGTGCGCTGCGCCGCAGTCAGAAACGGATTCGAGCTGGTAAGCTGGACGTTGTTGAGGCGGAAATATTCGGCGTAATTCTCGTTCTTTTTGAACGTGCCCGAGAATTGCGCATAGGCGCGAATCGAGTCGGATAAATCATAATCGCCGCGGGCAAAGACCTGATGCGATTCAAGCGGCTGGAGTAGCGAAGAATCCCACGTTCCGCCGCCGCCACCGACCTGGAGCGCAGCAGTTCCCGTGGCCTGGCCGTTGACGAACGGTGCGAGTGATCCGTCGTTCTGGAACACCTGGTTGATCAGCGGCCCAGCCGTGATCACGCCGCCGGCCGGATAGTCGCGCTGGCGCAGGTTCGAATAAAGCGTGAAGGGATTGGCCGTAGTTCCCGCACCGGCGACGCCGACAAGGTTCATATAGGGCCGGTCCGAACGACGCAGAATACCCGCGCCGTCATGATATTGGTAGCTGGCCTCGAAATGCCCGCGGTCGCCCAGCTTGGTGCCCCAGGCTACGCCTGCGTCCAACTGGCGCGCATCGCCATATTCGGAGATGCCCGCGCTCGCTTCGAGCTTCAGGCCGGTGAAATTGCGATTGAGGACATAATTGACCACGCCCGAAACCGCGTCCGAACCATAAACAGCCGAGACGCCACCCGTGACCACATCGACGCGCTGTACCAGCATCTGCGGGATCAGATCGACGTCCACGGCGCCATTGAACAGCGTCGGCGGGATGCGCAGGCCATCCATCAGCACCAGCGTGCGGGTGATGCCAAGGTTACGAAGGTTCAACTGGTTCGCCGAGCCGTTGCCGCCCGAGGCGCTGCCGCCGGTCGACGGATTGCTGCCGGCCCCGCGCGAGCCGGAAAACACCGGCAACACGCCAAGCGCATCCGCCAGGTTCGAACCCGGCTGGGTGGTGAGCAGGTCCGCAGTTTGCACCACGGTGACGGGCGAGGGACTATTGTTGCCATTACGAATGACGCGCGAGCCGGTCACGACCAGTTCAGCATCCCCCGACTGGTTGCCACTCTCTTTTTGAGCCGAAGCTTCAGGCGCGACATCAACGGCGTCCTGCGCCTGTGCCACATTGGCTAGCGCCAGGAACGACGCGCCTGCAAGCAGAACCAGGCTGTAACGATTGATCTTCATATCCCCTCCGATGATCTCACCGTGATCGGTGATCCGCTGCGCCGGGATTTTTCATCCTCGGTTATTCGCGCAACTGTCTGCAGCGCCCTTGTCGCAGACCTCGCATTACCTATGCGCGAAGGGTCCGTGGCAATTCGTATTGGATTGGCGCGCCAAGCGATAGTTTTGGCGAAGCGGGTGATAGCGGCAACCCGAGACACCCTCTGACTCGTAGCGTCCAGCCCCGCTGACAAGCCGCAGACAGGCACCCGCGGATGCCCGGAGCGCCTGCCACCCTGTCCCCCGTCCGCTTCGTTAACCGCCCAGGATTTCCGTCGTTTCTCCGAACAATTCATCCACGCTGATCTTGCGCGGAATGATCTTCTGTTCGTGCGCCCAATCGATCGCGAGTTCGATGCCCTTGCGATTGGCCTCCAGCCCAACGGGCGGATAAATCGCCGGCACCCCGCCGTCGGTAAGCGCGCGGCTCTCGAGGATCATGCGATAGATTTCACGAACGATGTCCGGCCGCGTGCGCGTCAATTCCTCGTGCACCACGAACATATGGTTGATCGGGACCACCCCTTCACGCGCGAACCACTCCTTTGCCGCCTCGAACGGCTCCGGCACCAGATACTGGACGCGCGGATCCTTGGGCAGATCAACGCCCTGAAGCGTCGCCGCCAGTTCGCCATCGAGCATCATCTGACCGATATCGGACCCCTTGGGCAACTGCTCGACATTCGCGGGATCGGCATATTCGAGCAGATGGCCCTCACCCACCTTGCACCACGTAACCTTGTCGAGATCGACGCCATATTCGTGCTGGAGGATGCCGCGGATCCACAGACCCGTGGTCTGCGCATAGCTGCGCACGCCCACGCGCTTCCCTTCGATGTCCTTGGGATCGAGATTGCCGAGTGCGCCGTTGAACCCCGCGCAATGGTGCTGGAAGCGACCATTGACGGGCACCGGCAGCGCAACCCACGGCTTACCGTAGATCCTGGCCTGCAGGAGCGTGACGATCGCCAGTTCCCCGCAATCGAATGCATCCTCGCGCAGCATCGCCTTGAAACCGTTATGCGCCTGCGCAGGACCGCAAAAATCGAGCGTGACGATATCCGAAGTAACGCGGCCGTCCTTCATCGCCATGGTGACCGGATAATCGGCCAGATTCGTCTTGAGCGTCGTTTTGCCGGTGATAGCCACCTGCCCCTCCCTTTTCAGTAAAGCTTCACTTCGATGAGCAGCGGTCCCTCGGCATCGACCGAGCGGACCATAGCGGCGTGAAAATCCTCGGCGGTCGATACGCTCACGCCCGGCACGCCCATGCTCTTGGCCATAGCCACCCAGTCGATCGTCGGGCGGTCGATATCGATCATCGCCAATGCCTGCGGGCCCGGCGTGCCTGCGCCCATATTGGCATATTCGGCCTTGAGGATCGCATAGCTGTTGTTCGCGAAGATGATCGTCGTGACCGGCAATTGCTCGCGCGATTGGGTCCAGAGCGACTGTATCGTGTACATCGCGCTCCCGTCCCCAACCATGCAGAAGGTCCGCCGATCGGGGCAGGCAAGCGCCGTGCCCGTGGCGACAGGAGTGCCGTAGCCGATCGAGCCGCCCATATTGTTGATCAGGTCGTGCGGGCGCGCGCCCATCGTCAGCCCCATGGATTCGCGGCCCGTGGTCAGCGATTCATCGACGAGGATCGCGTGATCGGGAAGCGCTGCGGCAAGCGCATGGGCAATGCTCTGCGGATTGAGCGCGCCGCTCGGAACGGGCGTCTCGATGCGCGCCTGGAGACGCGGCGCAATACCCTGAAGTCCAAGCGCGTCGATCAGCATTTCGAAGGCAGCTTCGCTGTCCTCATCCGCATCGGCCAGATTGTGGACGACGGTGCCCGGGGACTTAAGCAGGCTGGGCTTGTCGGGATAGGCAAAGAACGCAACGGGCTCCTTGGTCTCCACCGTGATCAGATGCTTGAAGCCCGCAAGGAATGCCTGCCCTTGCGGCACTGCATAGGGAATGCGCTCCAGCGGCACGCGCCCTGCGCCGCGTTCGATCCGCGCAGTGAAGAACTGGCTTCCCAGGCGGCATCCGGTGCCGGCCTGGACCTTGCCGGCGAGCTCGAGTGTGCGCCCTCGCGTCGATTTGTTGGCGAGAATGATCAGAGCCGGCTCGCCCGAGCGCAGCACCTCCGCGATCTTGTCGATGCGTGCGGCGTCGGGCGTCTTTCGGCCAGACTTTTTGGCGGCGGGAATGGCGCGTTCGCCGGCTTCCTGCCACGCCGTGTCGCCGGGCAGGATCAGCGTGGCGATCTGGCCGGGATGCTCGCTCGCCTTGGCAACGGCAGTGGCCGCGTCCCAGGCGATCGATCCGGCGGATTCCGCACGGCGTACCCAATGACTGAGCGGGCGCGCGAGCCCTTCAATGTCGGACGTCAGCGGCGGATCATATTTGAGATGGCTGGCCGAATGTTCGCCGACGATGTTGACCATGCCGACGCTGGCCCGCTTGGCATTATGAATGTTGGCAAGGCCATTCGCCAGACCAGGCCCCAGATGCAGCAGCGTGGAAGCCGGCTTGTCCTTCATCCGATAATAGCCATCGGCGGCACCCGTGCAGACGCCTTCGAACAGGCAAAGCACGCTCTTCATCCGCGGGTTTTCGAGGGCGGCCAGGAAGTGCATCTCAGAGGTGCCGGGATTAGCGAAGCAAATCTCGACACCCTGATCCACCAGCGTGTTAACAAGGCTTTCGGCGCCGTTCATTCCAACTCCCCTATTGTGGAGGTCGGAGTGGCATTTCCTGTCGCCGCCCCCCAATCGGAATGGACGGAGGGGTGATAAGTTTGGAGATACAAACACTTCTCCCGCCTTTGCGGGAGAGTGAGACCCGCACCCGACCCTCTCCCGCGAAGGCGGGAGAGGGCTAGAAGGCAAAATCAGTAGCCCGCCAGTTCGCGCCCCTGCCCGACCACGCCATAGCTGCGCTGCGGAGCGGCCATCAGGAACTTGTAGCCCTCGTCGAGCAACCGCTGGACATTCTTGGCATTGGTATGCGGATTGCCGACGGCCACCTTGTGCTTGTGGCAGACCTCAACGATCTTGCGCATCGCATCGACCACCACCGGGTGTTCGTACTGCCGTGCGAAACCCAGTTCCTGCGACAGATCGCCCTCCCCGATCAGCACCAGCCCGATGCCGGGCACATTGCCGAGAATATCGTCGAGATTTTCGATCGACTGGGTGCTTTCGCACATCATGCCGACCAGGATCTCGCCATGTGGCGCGAGCGGCCAAACGTCCGCGCGGGCGTAATATTCGCCCTGATCGATCCCCCAATAGCGCGCAGCCGTCGCCGGCCCGTCACCGCGGACACCCTTGGGCTCATACAGCGGTGCATCCTTGGGCCGACCATACCGGCAGGAGGCGACCATATTATAGGCCTGCTCCACCGTCGCGACATGCGGCGTGATCACGCCATATACGCCGCGATCGAGCACCTGCTTGGCGAAGCTCTGGTTCATCTCGGCGCCGTTCGCCGGGATGCGTGCCAGCGGTGTTACCGAAGGTGCGACCGAGCCAGTCGCAGCGATCTTCTTGCGGTTGAGCATGTACTGCAGCGCATCGCCCAGCGCCGACACGTCGTACGGATTATGCTCCATCTCGAAGATCACGCCGTCATAGGGCGCGTCGGTCATTTCCTGCGCGGCCAGTTTGTCGACCTTGGTGAAACAACTAAACGCCGGCTTGCCTGCTTCCCACGCACGGATGATCCCGTTGAGGCGATCTGTCATTTCTTCGCATCCCAATACATGAAGCCCATGCCTTCGCCGGTTCCCGCCGGGGTTCGCCAGCACGGCACATAATCCACCAACGTCATCTCGGCGCCGGTCTCCTGAAGCGCCATCATGACGATGCTGTAGATTTTGATTTCGGAAGTGCCCGACTGATAATAGCCGTCCGGCACCGCGGAGAGGCCTTCGTAATCATAGTCGGCGAGCATCTTCATGACGCGCCGGTCAAACTCCTCGTCATTGACGAAGTGCGAAAGGCCGCCCGAGGCGATCACCGCAACGCGCAAATCCTGTGGCCATGCCGCGATCGCTTCGCGCAACACGCGGCCGAACTCGACGCAGCGCGCCATCGAAGGCTGGGTGGGCGGGTAGAAGAGGTTGAACAGCACCGGCACATGTGGCGGCGGGTTGTCGCCCATGATCTGATGATAGACGAAGCTATAGGCATGCGGCACGACCGGATAGTCGGGCTTCATCCCCTGGCGCTGCTCCATCCACACATTTTCGGGCCATGCCTGGAGATCGTTGAGGTCGAAGCCCTCCTTCTGGAACGCCTTGATCAGATAGGTCGCGAACTCGGGATGTGCCTTGTGCACGACGTGATGATCGGGGGCGTAGACCGCGCGCTGTGGCGGGCCGTTATGTACGTCCTCGCCCGTATAGATCGTTATCGACGGCGACTGATCAGGCCAGATTTCCTTCTGGTCCTTGCCCAAAATGATCGCGACATCGACATCCGCCCGGGCATAAGCGGCCGCCATCTCGTCGAGCGCGGTACGGCATCTGCCCGCGCGCATGGTGCGCTCCTCAAGCGTCAGGAAAGGCTCGAATGCCGCTCCACGCTCCGCTTCCAGTTCGGGATAGGTCCAGATGCGGTCACGGTACCAGAGCTCGGGGTTCTTGCGGTCGCGCTGGCCATTGGTGAGCCAGTCTTCCGGCGCCTGCCCCAGCATGCCGCTGTGCGGCACCGCCATTCCAAAAACAATCTGCGCCATCAAACAATCCTCAATCCGTGAATTCGGTAACTTTGGGCGACCATTTCGGGCGCAGCAGGACGACGCATGCGGCGGCCCCGATCATCAGGAACACCACGATCACCATCATCGGCGCGGTGTAGCTGCCGGTGGTGTGAAGCAACCATCCGGACAGGCCCGCGGCGACACCGCCCGAAACCGTTCCCGCGACCTGCTGAACACCGACGGATAGCCCGATGGCAGGCGGAGGGATCAGCGTGACCTTGCACAAGGCAAGGTTGTTCGCGGTCGTCAGGCCGAGGCAGGAGAGTGAGAACACGTTCCAGAACAATGCCCATTCCAGGCTGTTCGCATAGGCCCCGAGCAGCACCGTACTTGCGCCGAAAAACCCGGCGACGATGAAGACCTTGCGCGTGACAATCGGATCATAGCCGCGCGCGATGATCCGGTCCGCCGCCCAGCCCGCGATAAGCGCGACGATCGCGATCCCCGCGAAGCTGAAGAAGGTGTAGAGGCCCGATTGCTTGAGCGAGAGCCCCTGCGCTTCCACCAGATATGCGGGCATCCAGGTCATGCAGTAGAACGAGAAATAGCCGTAGCAGAAGTTGACGATCATCGCCCCCCAGATGACCGGAGCCGCAAGGATGCTGCGGAACGTAACCTGGCCGGTCTTGCGCCGAACGGCCGCTATCTCCCCCTTTTTCAGGTAATCGCTCTTGACCAGCAGCATCCACGGAAGGAGCCAGATCAGCCCGGCCAGGCCTGAGATCACGAACATCAGGCGCCAGTCGAACGACACGATCAGCCAGGCGGCAATCGGCGCCCCGATGGCCACGCCGAACTTGTTGCCCATCGCAAAGATCCCCACTGCGGTGCCCGCATGGGTTTCGGGCATGTTCAGCCGGATCCAGCGATAGCTGGCCGGAGTCACGATCGCTTCCGTCAGGCCGACTATCAGCCGCATCACGAACAATCCGGCGACGACATGCATCAGCCCCGTCGCCGCAGTGGCAAGGCACCAAAGCCCGAAGCAGATGGCGTAGGGATATTTCACGCCATAGCGATCGACGATCCAGCCCATCGGTATCTGCATCAGCGCGTAGGACCAGAAGAACGCCGCACCAACCATGCCGCGGTCCGCATCCGACATCGCGAAATGCCGCACGAAATCCTTGTCCGCCAATGCGGACGAAATGCTCGTCCGATCGAAATATGCGATCAGGACGCCCAGCGTCAGCAGCGCCAGAATCCCCCAGGGTGCCGCGCGAACGGCCGCAGCATTCGCACGCGCTTCTTCAGCGCTCGCTTCGGCAACCGTGGTCATCAACCTCTCCTCATACAGCGCGCGCTATCCGCGCATCTGTTGCCAATCTCGGATACAGGATCTGTGCAGTCCCGCCGAAAATCCACTCTCTATCTTCCGCCGATAGCGAAGCCAGCCGGTCTTCGGCAGTGGCCTTGATTTCGGCAAGGGTGCCCGGCGATGTCGGGAAATTCGAACCCCAGGCCATGCGGCGGGCACCGAATATCTCAATCAGCTTGGGAAACAGCGTCTCGGGTGTGGCGCCGCCCTTCACGGAATCGCCCATGATCCGCGGCGTGAGCTTGAGGTAGATCGACTCCAGCGGTGCCAGATCGAACAGGCTCTGCGCCGCCGCATAAGGAGCACCGTCGGTCACATCGGGACGCCCCAGATGGTCGAGGATGATCGGCACGTTCGGAAAGCGCTTCGCCAGCGCAGCCACGGCGGCCAGGCCAAGCGGCCCGGTCTGGATGCTCATCGTCAGCCCCATTTCCCCGAGCAATTCCCACGCCGGATAAGCGCGCGGATCGTCAAGCTCGCTAGGGTCGAAATCCTTGGTACTGCCGCCGGTGAACACCCGCAGCCCGGCAAGGCCGCGATCCGTCCATTGGCGGACCGTTGCGACTGCATCGGGCGCGAGCACGTCGACCGAGCCCACGGCAACGAGGCGATCGGGATAAAGATTGCACGCATCGACAACATAGCTGTTGTCAAAACCATACGTGGTCGAGCTGTGGACCACTGCAGCCTTCGCCACGCCGGCATCGTCCATCTGCGCGATAAGCGCTTGGACGGTGCTGGGCCGTTCCTGCGACCAATCCGATCGCTTGCCGAACAGCGGCGCCGGGGGATAGCGACCCTCGTCGTCCGAAATAACGTGCGGGTGAATGTCAACGTACGCGGATGTCATGCCTGCTCCCGGAGCAAATACAGGCTTGCGTGCCTGCTTGATTGCCTTCGGTTGCATCGGCGTATTTTCGGGCGTGGAGTAGTTGAAGTTCCGTGGCGGGCCATAAGTTTACGCTGGACCGCCCAGCCAAAACAAATGCGGCGCCGCATCCCACCGGATGCGACGCCGCACTGCTCAAATCGGGCGCAAACTCTGGCGAGTTCAGAGACCACGCGCCTTGAGTAGGGTATCGAGCCGCGGATAGACCCGCCGCGCATTGCCTTCGAAGACCTTGGATTTGTCTTCGGCGGATAGCGGCAGCGCATCGACATATTTCTTGGTGTCGTCGAAATACTCGCCGGTATTCGGATCACGCCCACGCACCGCGCCGATCATCTCGGAACCGAACAGCACATTCTCGGTCGGGATTACCTTGGTCAGCAATTCCACGCCGGGGAGGTGATAAACGCAGGTGTCGAAGAAGATGTTGTCCAACAGCCCTTCCAATGGGCGGTCCATCATCTCCAGCGACATGCCGCGATATCGACCCCAGTGATAGGGCACCGCGCCGCCGCCATGCGGGATCACCAAGCGCAGCGTCGGGAAATCCGTAAACAATTGGGACTGGAGAATCTGCATGAAGACCGAGGTGTCCGCATTCAGATAATGCGCGCCCGTGCCATGGAAGTTCGGGTTACACGAAGCGGCGACATGGACCATTCCAGGCACGTCGAGATCACACATCGCCTCGAACAGCGGATACCATTCCCGATCGGTAAAGGGCTTGCCCGTCCAATAGCCGCCGGTCGGATCGGGGTTCACGTTGACGCCGACAAAGCCGAGTTCTTCGACGCAGCGACGCAGCTCCGGAATGCTGTTCGCGGGCGGCGCGCCGGGCGATTGCGGCAACTGGCAGACCGGCACGAAATTGGTGGGATATAATTCGGTCACGCGCTTGACGTTGTCATTGGAGACCGTCGCCCATTCCAGGCTGGTGCGCTCGTTGCCCAGATGGTGGCTCATCAGCCCCGCGATCGGCGAGAACAGCGTCAGGTCGCTGCCGCGCTCCTGCTGAAGCTTGAGCTGGCCGCCCTCGATCCCTTCACGGATCTGATCGTCGGTCAGGATCGCGCCTTCGCTCACCTTGGGTGCGTTCACCGGGTCGTTGGCGGCATCCACCTGTCTCGTCCGCCAGTCGCGGAACGATTTGGGAACGGTAGTGAAATGGCCGTGGCAATCGATAATCATGACGCTTTTTCCGAAAGAGTTGCTTCGACATCCTGACGCGCAGGGACCTTGGCGGGGTCTACGAACAGTTCGTCCATCGACATGCGGCGCGGAGTCAGCCCCTGTTCGAACGCTGTTTTCTCCAGCGCCTCGATGGTCGGGCGGTTCACTTCGATGCCATAAGGCAGCGGATCGGGGCCGACGATGCTCTGGAGCTTGCGATATTTGTCCGCCCCTGCCCCGGTCGCCTCGCCGGAATTGAGCTTCTCGAGCCAATCGTCCTTTGCCCGCGTGAAAGCATCGTTCAGCGACCTGGCGACCCAGGGATGCTCGGCAAGGATCGCGTCCTTCACCACAATCGTGCCGTGCATCGGATACACGCCCGTGCGGGCATAATATTCGGCCTCGGCTGTCTCTGCGTCGGGAAGGAGATCGGGATAATTGGCCTCGACTTCCTGCCAGCCGCCCGTCGGCGCACCGGTGCGACCGATGCCCGCCGCCGCTTCGACGCCGGCGTCCAGTTCGCCCTTGGCGATCATCTCGGCAAGCGACGACCCTTGCGGTGCGTGAATCACATTGGACGGCAGCTTGAGCTGGGTAACATGCTCCTCATCGTCCACGACCCAGGTGACCTTGGAATTGTCGAGGCCATATCCGTCGATGAACACCTGACGGATCCACACGCCCGTCGTAACCGAATAAGCGCGGACGCCAACGCGCTTGCCTTCCAGGTCCTTGGGCACCTTGATGCCCGCATCGGGTCGGATGAGCATGCCCGAATGGTGGAAGCGGCGCACCACGAAGATCGGCAGCGCGACGAATGGCGCCCCATAAGCGCGCGCGATGATATAGGTTGTCGGCGCAAGCTCGCAGACATCGAATTCGACATCGCGGACCATGCGGCGGAATGCGCCGATCTGCGGTTTGACTGTGACGAATTCAGCATCGACGCCTTCGATCTCGATGCTGCCATCGCGGATCGCCGCCGTGTGCGGATGCTCCGCAATCGCCATCTTGAGATGCACCTTGCCAGCCATGGCCACTCTCCCCGTACATTAACGCCAACGGCGCGCCATTCGTGGCAGCGCCCGATCCCGCCCGAGAAGCGCCAGCAACGCCTGACCGTCAATCCGGCGGGACCAAATCTTGGGGTGGCGAACTCATTTCCTATCGCCATGGCCGATAGATTCGCCCACCGCCTATATAAGTTTTGCGCAGGATTGAGCGATAAGATTGCCGCAACTCGCCGCCAATTATTGCAGCGCAGCATCGCGGTTTAGGTGAGTAATACTGAGAGAAATGCCGCGTTGCATTGCGGTTTTCGGCATAAATTTCCGCTTTTTGGGCCGATTGGAGGTGTGATAAATTTAGGGTAAGCGCTGCCTCCTGAGAGGATCGATACTTATGGAAACGGACCCGCAAGCGCGCGCCGAATCACTGAGCCTGAGGCAGTTGAAGCTGTTCGAGAGCGTAGGCCGTCTCAACAGCGTCCGCAGGGCATCGGAAGAGTGCAACCTGTCACAGCCAGCCGTGACGCAGGCGCTCGCCAAGCTCGAGCATCAGGTGGGCGTCACCCTGCTCGATCGCCGTGCGAGTGGCAGCTATCTCAACGATCTGGGCAAGATATTCCATCGCCGCGTCACGCGCGTTTTCTCACAGATCGAGGATGCTTTGACCGACCTCGGCGTGCCCGGCGGCCGCCCCGGCGCCGCGGTGATCGCACGCCGCATCTCCAAGTCTCAGGCGCGCAGCCTGATCGCAATCGTAGAGAATGGCTCGTTCAGCCAGGCTGCGCAGTCGCTCGGGCTCAGCCAGGCATCGCTCCAGCGCGCCGCCCGCGATCTTGAGGGCAATCTGCGCAAATCGCTTTATTATCGAACTGCCGCTGGTGTGATGGTGACTCCGGCGGGCATCGAATTTGGCCGTAAGATCAAGCTGGCGAGCCAGGAAATCGAATGGGGCATCAAAGAGATCGATGCCGAGCAAGGCAGCTTCCACAGTCAGATTGCGATCGGCGCAATGCCATTCGGCGGGAGCGTGATGCTCGCGTCCGTGCTAGACGAATTCATCGCCGCGCATCCGCGCGCAGACGTGAAAATCCTCAACGAAAGCGCGCCGGAAATGCTCAAGAGCCTGCGCGCGGGGAATGTCGATTTCGTTTTGGGGCTGGTACAGGAAACGACGGCCGGCGATCTCACCAACCAGTCGTTGGCCAAGACGCCCTATACGATCGTCGCACGGCGCGGTCACAAGCTGCTGCGCAAGGGCAAGGTCACGGTCGAGGATCTGCTGCAATATGATTGGGTAGTCGGCACGGCAGGCGCTGCACGACGCGCCTGTTTCGAGCGGCTATTCGCCGGCGGCCCCGGTCCCAAGGCATCGATCGCGACGTGCGCGCTCACCGTCATTCGCCATTTGCTTGCACGCAGCGACCGGCTGACGCTGATGACATCCTACGAATTAAAGCATGAGGACGATACGCTGGCGCAGGTTCCCTTCGGCCCGATCGAACCAGCACCATCCATTGGAATCACGATGCGCGCAGGTTGGCTGCCGACGCAGATCCATTTGGATTTCATCGAACTGCTGCGCAACCGGATGACGGACGGAGACGTGATACCGATGCTCAAGAAAGCGAGCTAAATCGCGGTATGATATTCACTATATCGCGTCGCACATTCGTTACTGTGGCTGCGCTGGCCGTCGCCCTGCCCGCCTCGGCGCAACAAGCACCGAAAACCGAATTGGTTTATATCGGGACGCAGGCGAACGAGGCGGGTCAGGGCATCGTCGCCGCCCGCTTCGATCCCCGTATTGGCGCGCTGACCGCGATCGGCACCGCTGCGGAAATTGCGCGCCCTACCTGGGTTGCGACCTCCGCTTCCGAGCCACTGCTTTACGCCGTGAGTGAAACTGGCACCGACGCGAAGAACCCCGGCAAGGTCATGGCCTTCGCGATCAAGTCAGACGGGGCGCTGGAGGCGCTAGGGGATGTCAGCTCGGGCGGAGGGGGCCCCACCCACCTCGCACTCGATGCCGCGAGCAAAATGCTATTCGCGGCCCATTATAGCAGCGGGCATGTCGCTGCGTTTCCGCTGCGTGCCAACGGCTCGCTCGGCCCGCTTACCTCGGTGCAGGTGAACATTGGTTCGGGCCCAAGCCCCCGTCAGAAGAGCGCGCATGCTCACGGTCTGACCCTCGATCCGTCCGGGCGATTCCTTGCCGTGGCCGATCTGGGTGCCGACCGCGTCTTCTTCTACCGCTTCGACCGCAAGACGCGTGCCCTGAGCCCCGGCACGACCATGACGGTTCCGGCAGGTCATGGCCCGCGCCACCTCGTCTTTCATCCTCGCGGCAACCTGCTTTTTCTGATGACCGAGCTCGTTCCCGAGATCCGCAGCTATCGCTGGGATGCGCGGCGCGGCGAAGCCACGCTTGTGCAGGCGATCCAGACGCGCGGCGAGACCACCGAGCCGAAGGTCAGCGGCGCAGAGATCGCGGCGACCGCAGACGGCCGCTTCGTCTATGTATCGAACCGCGGTGAAGACGTGATCGTGGGGTATGCGATCGACGCCAAAACCGGCACGTTGCGCGAAATCGACCGTGTCCGAACCGGTAAAACACCGTGGAGCTTCGCGATCCATCACAGCGGCAAATGGGTCTTCGTAGCGAACCAGGGCGCGAACAGCGTCAGCGTGTTTCGCCGCGACATCCGCACGGGCAAACTTAGCGCTACCGATCAATCGATCACAGTCGGCAAGCCGACCAGTATCGCCTTCGCACGCTAATCCGTGCCGGCCCGCAAATAGCGCCGGATCAGCGGTTGATCGGGGCCGGAATGCAATCGGATCAGCGCATCGACATTGCTCACATCCTCCTGCGTTCGCCGCATATTGTGACGGACGTAATCGGCCCAGTCGCGCACGCGGTAGCTCTCGATCCAGAGCGACCGGTCATGAAGGTCCCGCCACAGGGTCCAGCCGCGCGCACCGTCACGCCGGCGGATCCGCTCCCGTTCGGTCATCGCGGTGCGGAACTCGGCCACATCTGCCTCGGCGATGCGATATTCGATCTGGACGACGAGCGGTCCATCGGCGTCTGCCACCTCGATATCGAGTTGTGGCGGACTCCAGCGCCCAAGCGGCTCGAGGTTGAGCGTTTCGGCCACCGGAAGGCGTAGCCGGAATGCGAAGGCACCTCCCAATATCTGCAGCGCCGCGGCCGCAAACAACGCGCTCGATACGCCCGCATTTTCGGCGATCATCCCGAAGAACCAGCTTCCCGCGGCCATCGCGCCGAAGGTGGCGGTTTGATAAAGCGCCAGCGCCCGCGACGACACCCAATGGGGCGCCGCGAGTTGGACGGTGGCGTTGAAGCTCGAATGCGCCAGGACCCAACCAAGGCCGCAGCACGCCGCGCCGATTGCTGCGACCGGCATGAACGAAGTCGCGCCCAGCAAGGCAAGCCCCCCGCCCAGCGCAACCACCGCCGCGCGCACCAGCGTTTCCGCCGGGCGCGTCTCGCGCAGACGCCCGCTTGCCGTGGCGCCCACGATCGCGCCCAGACCGAATGCGCCCAGCAATATCCCCAGCAGGAACGGGCCACCGCCAAGCTGGCGCGCGACCACCGGCATCAGCGCGAATGCTGCGCTCGCGGAGAAACCGGAAATCGCACCGCGCATCAGCACCGCCCGGATAGGCGGGGCCATCATCGCATAGCGTATGCCCGTCGCCATTGCGTTCAACAGCCGCTCGCGCGGGATTGCGGATGCACGCGGCGCAGGCTTCCAGCGCAGCAAGGCAATGATCAGCGACAGGTAACTAACCGCGTTGACGAAGAACGCGACGGCAACGCCCGCCAGTCCGACGATCGCGCCGCCGATTGCGGGCCCAAGCGTTCGCGCAAGATTGATGCTCGTGCTGTTGAGCCCGACCGCGCGGCTTATCGAAGCGCGCGGCACGATATCGCGGACCGAGCCATGCCATGCCGGATTGTTGAGAGAACCGCCTGCCGAGATCAGGAAGGTAAACATCAGCAGCAACAAGGGCGTCATCAGCCCGGCCAAGGTGAGCCATGCAAGCGCGGTAGCGGTCGCCAGCATGAAGAGTTGCGACACCAGCATCATCAGGCGCCGGTCGAGCATATCGGCCAGCGCCCCGCCCACCAGAATGAAGAACACGATAGGCAAGGCGACCGATGTCTGGACCAGCGCAATCAGTTGCGCCGAACTCGTCATGCTCGCCATCAACCATGCCGCGGCGACAGTCTGGATCTGGCTCCCGAAATTCGAGAGCATGTTCGCCATCCAGAGATCGCGGAACGCCGGGATAGTGAGCGGCGAGCGCGCCAGCTGCGTTGTTTCAGCCATGTCCTTCACGTCCGTACCTCGAACGTCTTGGCAAGCCGAAGTGCCGGAAACCACCGCGCCCACAACAAAGTAACGCCGATCGCGCCAACGCCGCCAGCGACGACGGCCGCGACCGGGCCGACCAATGCCGCGAGAAACCCCGATTCCGCTTCGCCCAGTTCGTTGGAGGCAGAGATAAACAGCGTCGATACCGCGCCAACGCGCCCGCGCATCTCATTGGGCGTATAAGCCTGGATCAGGGTCTGGCGGACATAGACAGAGAACATGTCGGCTGCGCCGAGGATGCACAGGCAAGCGAGCGACAAGGGTATCCAGCGCGACAGCCCGAATCCGATCGTCGCTGCGCCAAAGACCACGACCGCCGCCAGCATCTTCATGCCGACATGATTGTCCAGAGGTCGCCACGAAAACCACAGGGCAATCGCCATCGCCCCCAATGCGGGCGCCGCGCGCAGATGGCCGAGCCCCGCAGAATCGGTGTGCAGGATATCACGCGCAAAGATCGGCAGCATCGCAGTTGCGCCGCCGAGCAATACCGCGAACAGATCGAGCGAAATCGCGCCGAGCACCAGCTTATTGTCGCGGACATAGGCCAGTCCCTCGATCATCTGCCGCCATGGATTGCGCGAACCGTTCATCATCGTCCGCGCGATGGGTCGGATCATGAATAAGCAGAGCAGCGATACGGCGTAGAGTGCTGCGCTGGTGACATAGGGAATGTGCGGCTGCCACGCGTAGAGATAGCCGCCCAGGGCAGGCCCTGCGATCCCGCCGACGCGGTTTGCAATGGCGTTGGTCGCGATTGCCCGCGGCAACACTGCGGCCGGCACGAGATTGGGAGCCAGCGCGTTTATCGCAGGCATGGAGAAAGCGCGCGCGACACCCTGGAGCACAGCGACGAGAAACAAAGGGGCGAGCGAGGTGCCGTCTGCAAGTGTCGCCCAGGCGAGGATGACCGCGCAGAACAGCTGGAGCGCAAGGCAGATACGGCCGATGATCCGCCGATCGACACGGTCCGCCGTCCAGCCGCTGATCAATGTCAGCGCGAAGATCGGCAGGAACTGAGCGAGGCCGATCAGCCCCAATTGCAGCGCCGCCTGCTTCGCGTCCATCGTCAGCCGGGCAATATCGTACACCTGCCACCCGATCACCACGACCATCGCATTCTGCGCCAGGTTGGAGCAGATTCGCGCCACCCAGAAGAAGCGGAAATCGCGATAGGCAAAGGGGTGTTTCGGATCGGACATCGCGTCTCGCTACTCCGTCCTTCAGGCGCGTCCCCATCAAAAGCAGGGCCAGGCTGAACGAAACAGCGCACGGAAAACGAATTGCCGAGAGCATGCTTCGATGCGGGCGAAACCCCGTCCGGCCGCTAGGTTGAAGCTGACCCAGCAAGGACGGACGAATGACGACGATCACAGGCGCCGAAGCCACGGTGCGCATGCTCCAGCATCATGACGTGAAGCATATTTTCGGGCTGTGCGGCGATACCAGCCTGCCCTTTTACGATGCGTTGGCCCGGCTCGATCACGGGATGGAGCATATCCTGACCCGCGACGAGCGCAGCGCGGGGTATATGGCGGATGCCTATGCGCGAGTGACCGGCAAGGTGGGCGTCTGCGAAGGCCCGAGCGGCGGCGGCGCGACCTATATCCTGCCCGGCGTGGTCGAGGCGAACGAATCGTCGATCGCCCTGCTCTCGATTACGTCCGATGTCCCGGTAACGGCTCGCGGGCGCTATCCGCTCACCGCGCTCGACCAGAAGGCCCTGTTCGCGCCGCTGACCAAATGGAACGACGTGCTCGATCACGTTACCCAGATCCCGCATTATTTTCGCACTGCATTTCGGGCGATGACCACCGGGCGGCCGGGCGCGGCGCATATCGGCCTGCCCTATGATTTGCAGAAACAGTCGCTCGATGCGGACCAGATATGGGCGCAGCGCGAACATGGCCGCTTCCCCGCCTTTCGCACCGGCCCCGATCCCGATCTGGTCGGCGCGGCGGCAGATGTCGTGCTTGCCGCCAAGCGCCCGGTCTTCGTCTGCGGCGGCGGCGTGATCCTCTCAGGGGCCTGTAGCACGCTGCTCGTGCTTGCCGAGCTGATCGACGCGCCGGTCGCCTCGACGGTCAGCGGACACGGGACGATCCCTGATAATCATCCGCTCGCGATCGGCGTCGTCGGAGCAAATGGCGGCACGGACGAGACGCGGGAAATGATCGCCGCGGCAGATGCGGTGATCTTTGTCGGATGCCGTGCCGGCTCGACCACGACGGAGCATGGCAGCGTCCCCGCGCGCGATGTGCCGATCGTGCATATCGATGTCGATCCGATGGTCGTCGGCGCGAATTATAGGATCGAAGCCGGCTTGGTCGGCGATGCGCTGCTTTGCCTGCGCGCGCTTACCGCCGAGATTTCGCGCCGTATCGAAGGCAAGCCGCGCAGCAATGACGCCGCACAGCGCCTCGCCGGGCTGCGCACCGTCAAGCGCGATCGTTTCGATCGCCTCGCTCGGTCAAACGAGCGTCCGATCCGGCCCGAACGCGTTCTCGCCGCAGTTCAGAGGGCGCTGCCCGCAGACGGCATCATTGTCGCCGATCCCGGCACGCCCTGCCCCTATTTCTCCGGCCATTTCGATTTCGACAGCGCAGGCCGCCGCTTCATCACCAACCGCGCGCACGGAGCGCTTGGTTTCTCGCTGCCTGCCGCCGTCGGCGCGGCATATGGCCGCCCCGGCACCCGTGTCGTCGCGGCGATGGGCGATGGCAGCTTCGGCTTCGCGGTCGGCGAGATCGAGACGATAGTGCGCAAGCAATTGCCGATCACGCTGATCGTCTTCTCCAATTCCTCCTTTGGCTGGATCAAGGCGAGCCAGAAAGACGGCTATGAGGGCCGCTATTTCTCGGTCGATTTCAATCGTTCGGATCATGCCCGCATAGCCGAGGCGTTCGGGCTGAAGGCATGGCGCGTCGAGGACCCCAGCCAGATCGATGCGGTGATCGCCGCTGCCCTCGCGCATGATGGACCTAGCCTGGTCGATATTGTCTGCCAGCCGTTGGAGGAATCGGCGGTGCCGGTCAGCCGCTGGATGGGCTGAAGCCTGTCCCGGCGTGGCCGGCACCCAAGCGGCGGATTCATCGCCACGGCTGCTGATCCTCCTTCAGCCAACAGTCCGCCCTCACGCCGCGCACGCGCGGCGGGTTCCAATCGAACGCGCTCCGGCCGGTCAATTCTATGGGTGCGTGCTCGCCCAGTGCAATGCGCGGAGCGCATCGAGTGCGCAGTCTTCGTCTGCCGCATGTCCCCCGCCGACTGCCACCACCGCCACGAACTTGCCTTGCCTGTATATCGGCACCCCGCCCGGCGAAAAGCGATAGCGTTCGTCCTTGCCATGCTGGGCGGCAAAGGCGGGATCGGTCTCTGCCCTCGCCTGCAGGTCGCGGGTCGACGCCTTGAACGCCAGCACCGCCGCGTTCTTGCGCGTCGCCGAAACCAGGCTGCTCGCCAGCGCCCCGTCACTCGACAATGCAGCGCGCAGATTACCCTCGGCATCGGTGACGAACACCGAAACCCGCTCGTTCCGCGCTGCGCAGGCTCGTACCGCGCCCGTGGCAAGCTCGATCGCGTCCACCTGCGTTATCAGCGCAGGCGACACGGTCTGGACCAGAAGCGCGAGGGCGAGGCCGATCACCATGCGTCCTGCGTCTGGAAGAAGCGGCTCCAGAAATCGATGCGCTCGGGGCTGGCGATCGGGATCGGCTCCCATTTGTCGCCGAGCAGCATCACGCTCGGCGCGTCGCGATCGAATGCCTTCCATAGCGGAAGGCCGGGGCCGTTGGGATCACCCCTCTTGATGATGTTCGCCCAATAGTCGGACATGCGATCCCCGATGGCGCGGTCCTGATCGGTCCAGGGGCGATCGGTGGCGTAGAGATTATTGAAGACATAGTTGATCTCGGAGCCGTGATAGGCCCCGCGCAGATCATGCGTCGGTCCGGGCGGCGCATGGTTCCAGCTATAGGTATAGAGTGGCTTCGCCGAGCCCTTTGCCCATTCCACGCCCCACAAATAGGTCGAGATCCGCGAGTTATCGCGTGACGATTGGTTGCTCGCACGTGCGGCTTCGTCATCGTTGCTCGCCGGGTAGAGACGAAGGAACTCGTCCGCCATTGCGCCGAACTTGATCTTCGCCGCTTTCGTATAGGCATCGAGCGTCACGCTGGTTTGCGGCATGCCACCACGCGGCGGCGCAGTACGCGCGCGTAGCGTTGCAAAGGCAGTTTCAGGAACCGCGCCGGTTTCATCCACATTGTTGCCGGTAACGAAAATCACCTGATTTTGCGCGTGCAGCGCCAGCGCATCCGAATAAGAGCGCGGGATTACCCATCCATCCAGCACGGGGCGGAACAGCGGCGGCCGGGCGGTGCCGCCGGTATCGACGTCATTATCGATTGTATCGCTGCCTTCGACCAGCTTTTGCCATGGCATCGCACGAAGCTCGGCAAGCGTGCGCCCGCCCCGTTCTGCGCCAAACGCCGCACCCGATGCTTCCGCCTTTTTGAGCTGGCGATAGGATACCGAGAGGTAGCGCAGCTCCAGATCCCGCGGATGCCGCGCATGGCTCTGGGCGATCGCGCGCTGGAACAGGCCCTTGGCGAGCGGCGAGAACGTGAGGAAGCCGACTGCCCCGGCCCCTGCCGACTGCCCTGCAATCGTCACACGCTCCGGATCGCCGCCGAACGCAGCGATATTTCGCTGCACCCATTTGAGCACGGCAATATCGTCGAGCAGCCCGTAATTGCCCGAGGCACCATGCCCCGATTCCTTGCTGAGTTCTGGCGTGGACAGAAAGCCCAGGGCACCGACCCGGTAATTGAACGTGACTACGATCACGCCCTTCTTCGCGAGCCCTTCGCCATCGAAACCCGGGTTCGATCCGGTGCCACCGATAAAGCCGCCGCCATACATCCACACCAGAACGGGACGCTTCTCGGCTGCCGACTTCGCGCCGGTCCAGACGTTCAGGGTCAGGCAGTCCTCGCTCATTCTGGCGCCCGGGCCGGTATCGCCGGCAGGTTGCGGGCATACGTCTCCGAAGCGATCCGCAGCGCGCACGCCCTTCCAGGGCTTGACCGGAGCGGGCGGCCGCCAGCGCAATTCACCGGTCGGCGGCGCGGCAAAGGGGATGCCCTTGTAAACGGTGATGGAGGGTTCGCTCGCAACGACGCCCGAAACAAGTCCGGAATCGATCCGCACCTGCGCGCTCACCGGCATCGATGCCAGCCCGATCAAGACGCAAAGCGCCGTGCCCAACCCTCTCATCCACTCTCTCCGTTCAAACGGTTGTCCGCCCTGAACTAGCGGTACGATGACACACCTGCCCCGTGGAATTGCGTCGGACGTGATCGCATTCGGAACAGGCCGGTTCATATCGCCACCGGGCTGGTCCACTGTGCGGCAGCATGAAGAAGGACCGCCCGATGAAGGCCCGCATTGCCGCATTTTGCCTCGCGCTGATCGCTTGCGCACCCGCCATGGCGCAAGAACGCAGCGCGTTTCGCACCAGCTATGTCCCCCTCGCCTCCCGCGACAGCGAAGCGTTGCTCTACGAGCCAGTGGAGCCAAACCCCAAGACCCGCATCGCGCTGGTCTATTCGCATCCCAACGGCAACACGTTTACGGAGCCCCTCGGTCCCCAGATGTCGGCACGGGGATATCGCGTGCTGATGGTCAATTTCCACGGCACCAATGAAGCCGATGACGCTTATGCTCCCGGCATATCGCTGGCGATCGGGTATCTGAGAAAGCTTCCCGGCGTCGATCGCGTGATCATCGTCGGGCATAGCGGCGGCGGGCATCTGGCGGCTTTCTATCAGTCGGTTGCCGAACGCGGCCCGGATAGCTGCTCGGGGCCCGAGAAGATCTATCCCTGCCGCCGTCAGTTGGTCACAGGATTGGCAAAGGCGGACGGTATCGTCCTGCTTGATCCGACGCTGGGCGCGGCACACCAGATGCATTCGATCGATCCAGCGGTAACCGACACCGGCCGCGCCGCGGCGCTCGATATGTTCACTGCCGCGAACGGCTATGATCTCGCCAATAAAAGCGCGTCATATTCGCCTGCCTTTCAGAAACGCTTCCACGCCGCACAAGCCGCCCGCAACGCCCGGCTCGTCGATCAGGCGCTAACGCGATTGCACGCCATCGAACAGGGTAAGGGGCAATTCTCAGACGACGAGCCCTTCGTGATACCGGGCATCGGCGTCACCTCAACGGGAGCGCGGCTCTACCAGCCCGACATCAGCCTGCTTTCCCGCACGCGGGGCAGGCATCTGCTGCTGCGCGCAGACGGCACCGAAGCAGAGCAAATCGTCCATTCCGTCCGTCCGCCCAGCGGGCAGCAGGCAGTCTCGGGGCTGCGATCGATGGAAGTCATGGCAAAGAACACGACCGTGCGGCGCTTCCTTGCCGCCACGGCGATCCGCACCACGCCCGATTATGCGATCACTGCCGACAACATCACCGGTATGGACTGGGCCTCCGCCTTCACCTCCACGCCCGGCGCCGCCCAGGGGATCACCGTCCCCGCGCTCGTCCTGTCGATGAGCTGCCATTACTTGCTCGTGCCCGACGAAATCATCTTCGAGCATCTCGGTTCGCGCGACAAAAGTTTCGCGGCGGTCGAGGGTGCAACCCATGTCTTCAATCCCTGTAAGCCCGAATATGGCGACACAGTGAAACGCACCTTCGATTTCATCGATCGCTGGTTGGCCAAGGAGGGCCGCTTCTGATGCGCGCATTGCACCTGTCCCTGCGGGGAAAACCCGCGATCACGGGATCCGTCCTGCTGCTCGCGCTGACCACCGCGTCTCCCACGGCGTTGGCCGGCATCGCCGGGCCGGTGCGGATCGATACGGGCCTGGTCCAGGGCGCGCCCGCCCGCGATCCTTCGATCACTGCGTTTCGCGGCATACCCTATGCCGCGCCGCCTGTTGGCGCGCTCCGCTGGCGCCCGCCTGCCGCGGCTATTCCGTGGACCGGCGTACGCAAGGCCGACAAATTTGGTGCTTCCTGCCCCCAGCCGCGTAGTGCGGAGGCGATGGATGAGGACTGCCTCTTTCTCAACGTCTGGACCGGCGCGGCATCGTCCAAGGAGCGGCGCCCGGTGATGGTCTGGTTCCATGGCGGCGGCTTCTTCGCTGGCAGCGGCTCTGATCCCGCCACCGACGGCACCGGCTTGGCAAAAAAGGGCGTAATTCTCGTCACGCTCAATTATCGCATCGGCCCGCTCGGCTTTCTCGCCAGTCCGGCGCTCAGCAAGGAATCGGGGCATAATGCCTCGGGCAATTACGGCCTGCTTGATGAAATCGCTGCGCTCAAATGGGTGAAGCGCAACATCGCGGCCTTTGGCGGCGATCCCGATCAGGTGACGGTGTTCGGCCACTCCGCGGGCGCGGGATCGGTCAACCTCCTGACGATCTCCCCGCTCGCCAAGGGCCTGTACAAGCGTGCGCTGGCGGAGAGCCAGGTCCGCTGGCCGCAGGATCTCGAACTGCGGTATCTGTCCTCATCGTGGCGGGCGAAACAGGGGGCCGAGAAAGCTGGCTCGGCCTATCTCGAAAGCCTCGGCGTCAGCTCGCTCGCGGCGGCCCGGGCCTTGCCGTGGAAGTCGTTGCCCAATCCCGGCGGCGATACGCCCGATCTGAGCGTGTATACCGGCAGCACCGCGCGTCCGCCGATGTTCCGTCCGGTGATCGACGGCTATGTGCTGCCACGTAATTTCAGCCAGGCTTTCGCAGCCAAGGCACAGTCACGCGTGCAATATGCCGCCGGCAACAATCTCGACGAAGGCGGCGCGGCGCCGCAAACGGCCTGGGCGGGCCTGCGTGAACGGGGGCCGCGGGGTGCGATAAACATGGGCTCGCCCTTTCCCATCGTGACGCTCGATGCCTATGTCGCCGCGGCGCGTACGAAGTTCGGGGCGCTGGCAGACGAGTTCCTCACGCTCTATCCGGCATCCACCGATGACGAGGCGGCCGCGCAGAACAATGAGGCGATCCGCGACAATTCGCAGATTTCCACCTATCTCTGGGCCCGCCAATGGGAGCGCGACACCCGCCGCCCGATGCACACCTATATGTGGACACGCGCCCTCCCCGGCCCCACCCGCATCCCTCGCGGGGCATTTCACGGCTCCGAGATCCACTACGTCTTCAACAGTCTGGAAGAGGCCAAACTGCCCTGGAGCGAACAGGATCGGAAGATTGCCGAGATCATGTCATCCTATTGGGCCAACTACGCCAAGACCGGCGATCCGAACGGACCGGGCCTGCCAAGCTGGCCTGGCTTCGACGCAGGCTCGCGCACGGTGATGCTGCTCGGTGACAGTTTCGGCCCGGAGCCGATCGCGAGCGATGCCCGCTTCGATTTCTGGGAGCGTTTCTTCGCCACCAATCAGGCTTGGTAGACACAGCGCACCGCTATCGGACGGAAAATAAGCCGCCAGTCCCTCAGGGCTGACGGCTTTCTTGTTCCCCCAAAGCAATCGGGCCACCCCTGCCAAGGGGCGGCCCGAAATACTCTCATGCTGGCTCAGCGATCAGAACCGGAAGCGGAGGCCCGCGGTCCAGTAACGACCGACAGCGTCGTCGGTGAGCGCAAATCCTCCGAAACCGCCCGGGCCAGTCGACGTGCCCGGCGAATTCGCGATCGGTGGCTTGGCGTCGAGCAGGTTCTGGATGTTCAGGAACACCTCGCTCTTGCCCCCCGTGGTCGGCAGTTGCCATGCAACGTTCAGTGACACCTGCCCATAAGCGCGCACCGTGCCTTCACCCGGTGCCCAGACCACCGTGGAATCTCCCCACAGCTTCATCTTGTTGCGCCAACGATAGAGCGCGTTCACCGTCAGCGTGTCCGTGACCGCATAGTTCACGATGCCGGTGAGGCGCCATTTCGGGCTCGCCGTCAGACCCATCGAGCCAAATGCAACGCCGCCCTGATCTAGCGTCGGCACCGAAGGCTGGATGTAGCGGATGTGCGGCTGATACGCGGCGAGCGCTCGGATACTAAAAGGCTGGCCGAACAGCTGGGTTGCATAATTCGCTTCGAAATCCACCCCATAGGTCGTCACCTTCGCCAGGTTGATCGGGCGAATGACGTATTGGGTTACCACGCCCGCGCCATCGCGGATGATCAGGTCGCAATAAAGCTGCACACCCTGCAGACAGCCGTTCTGGATGTTCGGCTGAAAGCCCTGAACCGTGGTGATCGCGTTGGTGATCTTGAGATCGTAATAGTCCACCGCAAAGCTGAATCCCGGCAGGAAGCTCGGCTTGAACACCGCGCCCACCGTCTTGGTACTGCCGATTTCGGCGGTCAGGTTCGCGTTCGGCAGATTGGCCCCCGGGGTCTGCGCGGTATTGCCCGTCTTCAGATCGGTATAATTGCCGACCACGACCGACAGGGGCGCGAACAGATCGTTCAGGGTAGGTGCGCGAATATCGCGCGAGATCGTACCACGGAAACGCAGATCATCGCTGATCTGCCAATCGGCTCCGATCTTGTAGGTCCAGTAATCCCCCACCGTATCGTAACTGGTGAAGCGTGCAGCGCCATTGACGCTCAGCGACTGGAAGAACGGAACATCCTTGAGAAGCGGCACATTCGCTTCGACCGCACCTTCGATAACCGACTGCTTCACCAACGGGCTCGCCGGGAAGGTGTTGCGAAACAGGAAAGTACCCGCCGAGGTCGCCGGATTATAGGCAGTGCAATTATATCGCAGGTTGGTGCAGTTGGCATACATGGACGGCGTGCCGTTGCTGGTCGCAGAGAAGCTCTGCTTGCGCCATTCGCCGGAGAGCGCGACGGTCAGCGGGCCAGCCCAGGTGTCGAACGGCGAACCGGAGACGTCAAACGTAAGATCGTCCTGCTTCGTGCGCGCAACGTAGAGCGTGTCGTCGAGGATATAGTCGATCGCCGCAAAGCTGGCCGAGGTCGGACCAAACAGGTTGAGCGGCGCGCAATTGGCATAAGCTGCGGCCGTCGAGGCCTGGGTCGCGGCGTAGCAAACCGTCTGTCCGCCGCTGGTCACCGCATCGAGCGCGGCCGACAGATTCTGGTTGTTCACGACGTTGCGAAGCTGCGTCTTCAGCCGCGAGTCGCCATGGGTGAAGGCCAGGTTCCAGTCGAAACCACCGAGCTTGCCGTTCAGGCCACCCACGAACATCAGCTGACGCGATTCCGGCACCGCCTGGGTCCGCGGAGCCTGAGCGAACAGGCGATTATAAGTGAAGGTCGCGGTCGGGATCTGCGCCTGATACGCCGTCGGCAGGAAAGCGTTGGTCCGGCTCAGCGTGATGTTCGCGAGCTGAACGTTGTCGGTGTAGAATTCGTTGTGTTTGAACGTGCCGCTGCCCAGCGCGAAGAAATGAATGTCGTCACTCACATCGAAATCGAAGCGGCTATATACTTGGTGCATCGTCTGCTGCGCCTTGAGCGTCAGATCGGAATAGCCGCCCGCGCCGCCAACCTGCGTATTGGGCGTGCCCGCATAGGCCGTACCATTCACGAACGCGGCCAGCACACCGTCCGTGGGGAAATATTGGCCGTTGATTGCGCAAACGCCGCTGCAGGTAATCCGCCCGCCAAAGGGCAGGTTTGCGAGGGTAGCGTTGGTAATCAGGCGATAGGGCGCAGCCGCCGTGCCGCTGCCCACCACGACCGGGCGGTTCAGCCAGTCGCCACGCGCCGATCGCCGATCGATCCCCTCATCGTCGCGATATTCATAGCTGGCAGTGATGTGGCCGCGACCGCCGAACAGGTCGGTGCCCGCCGCAAATCCGCCCGCCATCTGTGCGCCGTCGCCATAACCGGAAAGGCCGCCCTGGAGATAGGCGCGGACGCCCTTGAACTTCTTGTTGGTGATGAAATTGACGACACCGGTTACGGCATCCGATCCATAGACTGCCGAGACACCGCCTGTGACCGTGTCGACGCGCTCGATCAGCAATTGCGGGATCACGTCCGCGTCGACGATGTTGGTAACCGAGGTGGGCGGCACACGCCGACCGTCCATCAGCACCAGATTACGCGTCGCGCCGATGTTGCGCAGGTTGAGCTGGGCGGCCACGCCGTTGCCCCCACCTACGCCGCCGGTCGCCGACGGATTGCTCATCTGACTGCGCGAGCCCGAGAACACCGGAAGCACCTGGATAGATTCGGTCAGGCTGGTCGGGCGAACATTGGTAAGCTGATCGGTAGTGACGACCGTCACCGGGACCGGGCTGGCGTTACCATTTGTGATTGTGCGCGAGCCGGTGACGACGATCTCGCCGCCGCTCTGCCCACCCTGCGGCGTTTCGTCGCTGGCAGCAGTTTCCTCGGCCTGCGAAGGCACGTCCTGCGCGAGTGCCGAATGGCTGATACCGAAGCTGCTAACACCCGCGAGCAGCGCGGTCATGATCTTGAGGGCCTTCATTACTTCGCAACCTCCCTAAAAAGGCACTCGATATTCCGAGTTGCCGACAACGCTGACACGAGCGCATGATCACCACACGCTTCTATGACGCGGCATTTAGATCAGCCGGCCTTCCCCGCCGCATTGATTTGCAGGACGCGATTATTGATTTTCTGTAGCTGGCGAGGTCCACCACCGCTGCGGTTCCGCGCAAACTTATCACCCGGCCGCTCTTTCCGATTGGCGCTTCTCCAATAGGGCCGGTCCTCTCACTTCGACTGATTGGGGAGGTTTCGATGACGGGCGACATGGCGGATGGTATCGATCGTACAATAGCGAACCGCCGCTACACACGTGTAGCGATCCTGCTCCACTGGGCGATCGCAGCATTGATATTATACAATCTGTCGTCGGGTCTGCTGCGCCCATATCTGCCGCGTGGATTCTTCACCTTTCACGTGTCGTCCGGGCTCACGATTTTGATCTTGACGGCTGCGCGCGTCGCGTGGCGCCTCACCCATCGGCCGCCGGCATTGCTGACGGCAAAGCGCTGGGAAGCCAATCTCGCCAATAGCGTCCATTTCCTGCTCTATGCGGCGATGGTGCTGATCCCGCTTTCCGGATGGGCATTGATCTCCGCCAGCCCGCCGCTTGGTTCGCCAGGGGCCGCTTATGCTGCCGAGCGGCAGGCCGCAAAGGCTAAGGCCGAAGGAAAGCCCGCACCGAAGCCGAGAAACAGTCCTCGTTTGCTGTGGGAGCTTCTTCCGATCCCATCAATCGGACCGATCAGCCACATCGGCGCCGAGCCAGAGGGCGTAGCTGAGCAAGCGGAGCTTCGCGGCAAGATCGAGACGGCGCATCTAGTGGGCGGCTGGCTCATGCTCCTGTTGCTCGTGCTGCATATCGGTGGCGCGCTGAAGCATCAGTTCGCCGATCGCCTGCCGCAACTGGCGCGGATGGGGATCGGTCGAGATCGCGTAACACCGCTACCGAAGGAACAACCCGAGGGCTGACGTGCTGCTCGCCGCACAGGCAACCGCGCAAACCGCAGGGACCGACCGATTCCTCGGGCGACAATACGCACCTTGACCGGCCTTCCGTAGCGACGCGGGTGTTCTGATCAGCTTCTCCGGATGAGGGCCCTGAACAACTCGGCATCGCCGCGCGAATAATAGAGCCAGGAATGCCCGCCGGCGATTACGATCGAGGCGGCAAAGACAATGTCGGTCGCGTTGCGGTCTTCGCTGGGCGGCGGCGCGATCAGCGGCTCGATGCAGCGATCGACGACACGCGAATATTCGGCGTCGAACGCGATCCATCCGATCCGCCAGCGCGCATCGCGGGTAGCTCCGTTGTAGAACATCACCGGCCGTTCCTTGTCGGTCGTGAGCAGCGGCCCGGTCGATAGGTGCCAGGTGTCCCAACTGTCCGGGCGCGGCGCGAACGGCTGGTGCTGGCCATGCCATGGGCCCGCGACATCCTCACCCAAAGCGAGGCCGATCAAAGACGCTTCGTCGGCGGCATATTCGTAGAACATCCGCCATTCGCCCGCCTTGGTGCGGTCGACAGTCGCTTCCTTCACGTTGCCCTCACTGGGCGTGGAGGCCATCGCCACGCCCTTTTTGACGAGCCGATCCATAGATGGCCCTTCTGCGTAGAGCATCTCGCCGTGCATCCGGCTGACATCGACACCCGTGTAGAAGACGACATAGTCTCCATCAGGGCGCTCGACGACGGTCGGGTCCTCGCATCCCCCCAGATCGGCGGCGTCAGGCCCGGGGATCACTACTGGCGCGGACGAGGCGGCGAAGTGTGCGCCGTCCTTGCTGGTCGCGTGCCAGATCGTGCCCGTATCGCCACCCGCGCCGCCGCGAGGCACGGCACGCACCATCAGATGATAGGTAGCGTCCCGCCCCTTCCAGACATAGGGGCTCATCAGATCGCGCGTCGTGAGCTCGGGCGGCCCGGAAACGGTGACCGACTCGATTGCCTCGATGTTGAAATCGATCTTTGCCATGCTCAGGCCCCCAGTCCGGCTTCGAGACTGAGCCCGCCATCGATCGGCAGCACGACGCCGGTGACATAGGCTGCATCCGGCGAGCAGAGATAGACGGCCATGGCGCCAACTTCCTCGGGTTGGCCCGCCCGACCCGCCGGGATGTTGCGCTCCAGGCTGGCGCGATAGGCCGCATCGGTCTGCGCGCGCTGGTTCATCGGGGTCAGGATCATCCCCGGCGCGATTGCATTCACGGTGATCCCCATCGACGCGCACTCGATCGCCATCGTCCGGGTGAGATTCTCGAGACCCGCTTTGGCCGAGCAATAATCGGCACCTCCAGCCCGAACCGCCTGACCATGGATCGAGCTGATATTGACGATCCGGCCAGCCTGCCCGGTGCCGCGAAGCCCGCGCACCAATGCGCGCGATGTCAGGAACGCGCCGGTCAAATCGGTGCGGATCATCATGTCCCACTGCGCCAGTTCCATGTCGGCCACCGCAACGCCACGCATGTTGAGGCCTGCCGAATTGATCAGGATAGTGGGCACCCCCAGCGCGGCGGTGACCGCGGCAAATGCAGTAGTGACGCTGGCTTCGTCGCCCACATCCCCTTGCAGGGTGATGGCGCGTGCGCCCGCCGCCTCTGCGGCGGCGCGGACGCCCTCCGCAGCATCCCGATCCTTCCAGTAGAGGATCGCGACTGCCGAATCCGCTTTGGCCAGCGCCACGGCGCATGCAGCGCCAATGCCCGATTCGCCGCCGGTGATCAGCGCGATCGCGTCCTTTGAAACAGAGCCCATACCTGCCGTCCTTGTAAACTCAGCGCTCTAACCCCGCGAGGCCGGCACAAGTTCAGTGCGGCAGGAACATGACAGCTTTTTCATCTCCGCTATGGGCCGGCGGATTGCCGTCGCACCGGTGTAGCGGCCGCGACGCCGCGACACTGCCGAGCCGCACCAAAGCTCGCGCGCAGGAAGCGGGGCGCGAAGATTGGAGGATCGCTGCGATCACGATCAGCTAGGCGAACAACCGCTCGGGTCTGATTTGCTCGGCGCGAACGCCGCGGCTGGTCAGTTCCGCCGGCCATTCGAGATCGAACATCAGCGCCTCGACTGCCAGCGCCATCGCCGGCGAGGTCTGCAGGCCATAGCCGCCCTGCCCCGCCAGCCAGAAGAAGCCCGGTGCATCCGGAGCGAAGCCGGCAGTCGGCACCTTGTCCGCCACAAACGAGCGCAGCCCCGCCCAGCGCGTGTTGATCCGGGCGACGTCGAGCGTGGTCGCCTCTTCGACACGCCATGCCGCCAGCGCCACTTCGAAATCCTCCGGCTGAGCGTCGCAAGGAACGCTCGGCGTCACGTCCATTGGAGACGCCAGCAACAGCCCTGCATCGGGCAACATATAAAAGCCGTCATCGGACACGGTCTTGAGGAATGGCCAGCCGGCGATGTCGAGACCCGGCGGTGGCGCGAAGCCGATGATCGTACGGCGCATGGGCTGCAGCCCGAGCGGTTTCACACCGGCCATCTTCGCAAGGGTGTCCGCCCAGGCTCCGGCGGCGTTGACGATGATCCGGGCCGAATAGGTTTCGGCCGGCGTTTCGACGATCCAGCGTTCTGCCGCCCTGCGGATATTGGTCACTTCGGCATCAAACACCACGCTACCGCCGAAATGGCGCAGCGCGCGGGCGTTGGCCTGGAGCAAGGCATCGGCGTCGAGCTTGCGGCCGCCGGTGTCGAGCAGGCCGGCAACGGTTCCCGACTCCCCGGTCTTCAGCACCGGGACGATGCCGAGCATCTCTTCCGGCCCGACCCGCCGGATGGTGTCCGTGAACCGGTCCATCTGGACGTGGAGCGCTTCGAGTTGCGGCGTCGTTGCCGCGTCGGCAATGAACAATGCCGCTTTCTCTTCCCACAAGGCGACATCGCTGAACTCGCCGGGAGGCGCAGCGAAGAAATCGCTGCTCGCGGCGGTCAGCCCGCGCACGGCATCATCGCCAATGCCGAAATGGTAGAAGGTCGCACTGCGCCCGGACGAGTGATAGCCGAGCGCCGATTCACGCTCGAGAACCAGGGTGTCCGCATGGCGAGCGATCCGCGCAGCCGCGGAAATTCCCGCAATGCCGCCGCCGACCACCAGAACATCGACCAACTTCGCCATTCAAACCTTCTCCGCAGGAATAGCAAGCAGCACGATCCGGATCGAAATTATCCGGTTAATCAGGCGGGCTATCCAGAGTGTTAGACGCCGCTACGCGTTTCATGCGAACCACCGAGGCACAATCCCGCGCGCCTTCGCTCCCACCCTTTGACAAGAACATCTGATACGGACGGAATCGCTTCGCAGCCACAGGCCGACAAAAGTCTGATCCGCCGCAAACCGGCCAACGAAATCGTGTATGATCCCGGCGCGGATTTGGCCATCGAGGCGCGCTGCGGTGGCAGGCAAGGGACGCATCCAGGTTCGGTTCGTAATCCGCCATGCGTCTTCAATATATGACTTTTGAGGAGCAACGATCGCCATGGTTTTCCCTTCCGCCCCTCGCATCGCCGTCGCTGCCGCGCTGATGACCATGGCCACCACCGCCTCCGCCCAGACCGCGGACAAGCCGCGCGCACGCGCAGCCGGTGTGACGATCGGCATCCTGGCGCCGGGCAAGGACAATTCGATCACTGACGTCGATGGCGTTGCGGTAGGCCATGCCACTCTGGTCAAGGGCACCGATATCCACACCGGCGTGACTGCGATCCTGCCCCATGCGGGCAATCTGTTTCAGGACAAGGTGCCGGCGGGCTTCTTCGTCGCCAATGGCTTCGGCAAGTTCATGGGTAGCACCCAGGTGCGCGAGCTTGGCGAGATCGAAACGCCGATCCTGCTGACCAACACGCTATCGGTTCCCGAAGCGGCGGCTGCGTCGATCGAATGGACGCTCAAACAGCCGGGGAATGACAAGGTCCGCTCGGTCAACGCGATCGTCGGCGAAACCAATGATGCCATTCTCAACGACATTCGCGGGCGGCATGTCACGCCAGCGCTGGCGACAAAGGCGATCGAAGCGGCGCGCCGGGGGCCGGTGGCGGAGGGTTCGGTTGGTGCCGGCACCGGCACGGTCGCGTTTGGCTTCAAGGGCGGCATCGGCACAAGTTCGCGCAAGCTGCCGGCCAATCTTGGCGGGTACACCGTCGGCGTGCTGGTCCAGAGCAATTATGGCGGGGTGCTGACCGTCGCGGGCGCCCCGGTCGGGCAGATGCTCGGCAAATATTTCCTCAAGGATGAGCTTTCGGGCGGGAGCGCGGACGGTTCGGTGGTGATCGTGATCGCCACCGACGCGCCGCTGTCCGATCGTAACCTCGAACGCCTCGCAAACCGCGCATTCATCGGCATCGGCCGCACCGGTTCTCCGATCACCAATGGTTCGGGCGATTACGCGATCGCCTTTTCGGTCCACCCCGACGTGCGCCGCGGACCGGCCGCCCGCAACGGCGTTGCCAGCAGCCCCTCACTCGGCAACGACCAGATGTCGCCGCTATTCCAGGCCGTCGCCGAAGCGACAGAGGAAGCAGTGATCAACTCGATGTTCGCGGCCCGCACCGTGAAGGGCCATCAGGGCACCGTTCCCGAACTTCCCGTGGACGAAGTCCGCGCGATCCTGGATCGCATGCCCAAGCCGTGAAGCCCTCAGCCCTCTTCCGCGATGGAAGAGGGCAAAGAGAGTGTGGGTGTGGGCGCGACGCCGCCGACACCCACCACCCTTACTTCACTCCTGCCGTGGCAAGAAGGATGCCGAGGCCCACGGTCATGCCCTGGAGGCTTGGCCCCTTGGCCACGTCGATCCACTCGTCGAGCGAATGGCCGCGTCCACCCTTGCCGCCCGAACCGATCGTGATCGCCGGGATGCCGAGGCTCATCGGCATATTCGAATCGGTCGAAGCGAAGGCTGGGCGCGGGGTCAGGCCACGTGCGGTGATCACGCTGGTGGCGATGCGGACCACGCTGGCGGTGGCCGCAGTGCTTCCGGCCGGACGGTCGCCGATCATCTTGAGCTCGGCCACCACCTTGCCCTCTTTCACCGAGCGCGCAGCATTCTCGGTCTCGGCACTGGCCGCGACGATCTCGAGGAAGCGCGTCTCCAATTTGGCCAGCTCGACCGGACTTTCAGAGCGCATGTCGAATTCCATGAACACTTCGTGCGGGATCGAATTGACCGAAGTCCCGCCGCCGGTGATGCTGGCGGAATAGGTCGTCTTGGGCGCCTTTGGCACCGGGATCTTGTAGAAATCGACCACGGTCTGGCTCATCGCCGTCATCGGATTGACCAGCCCGAACGAGCCAAAGCTATGCCCGCCCGGCCCCTTATAGGTGACGCGGTAGCGCTTCGACCCAACTCCGCCGGTGACGATGCGATCGGCGCTGGTCCCGTCCATCGAGAAGAACGCCTTCACCCGATCCTTATACTTGCCCTTGGTGAAAAGATAACGGACGCCGCGCAGATCGCCCGGTCCCTCTTCACCGACATTGCCGACGAACAGGATGTCCGACGCGGTCTTGACCCCCTGCGTCGTCATCGCGCGGGCATAGGCCAGGATCACCGCCAGGCTGCGGGTGTCGTCGCCGATCCCCGGCGCGAACAACTTGTCGCCTTCGCGCCGCACCGTCACATCGGTCCCTTCGGGAAACACCGTGTCGAGATGCGCGGCGATCACGATCAGCGGGCCGCCCGCCTTGCCGGTGCCGCGATACAGGCCCATCGCATTACCCTCGGCATCGATCTCTACATCGGCGAGCCCGGCCTCCTTGAGCATTTCGGCATAGGCCGCCGCGCGCTTTTCCTCCTTGAAGGGCGGCGCGGGAATCTCGGTCAGGGTGATGATGTCCTGGACGATGCGGTCATGCTCGCGATCGAGCTGCGCCACCGACGCGGTATAGGCCTTGCTCGCCAGCACGCGCGCCGTCAGCCGGTCGGTCTCGGGGTCGCCGGCAGTCAAAGCCAGCGTCGCCAGCGCAGTCATCACAAACATGTTCGAGCCTTTCGAAGGGGATTAATTGGCAGGTGGCCGTATCTGCGTCAGCCGCAGGAACGGCCCGATCTGGTCCGCCCCGCGCCGCGCCAGACCAGCATCGCCGCCCAGCGCACTACGCCGCAGCATCTCGCCAAACGCCGCATCGGCATCGCCCTTATCGGCAATGCTCGGCTGGTAGCCGGTCTTCAGATTGTCGCTGCGCACCGCATAGAGCCGGATCTCGCTGTCCACCGCCTTGCCGTTGTCGGCAAACACCAGTTCCATCGCCAGTCCATAGGGCACTGCCTCCGGAAACGCCGCGAACCGCCCATTGGCGTTGAACATGAAATTGCCCAGGCCATAGATGATCCATTTGTCGCGATACCGCTCCACTTCCTGGAGCATGTGCCCGTGATGGCCGACAACCACGTCGACGCCGGCATCGATCATCGCGCGCGCAGCCGTCTGCTGATCGGCCGATCGCCACGCATAATTCGATCCCCAATGCGCATAAGACAGGATCAGGATGCCGGGATTGCGCCGCCGCAATTCCTTTACCTGCGCCGCGATCGCCTGCGTATCGGTGGGATTGGTGCCGGGCGTATCGGCCCCGGCATAAAAGCCGTGCTTCACATAGGAAGCGCGCCGTTCGAAGCTGGCGATCACGCCGATCGTCACTTCGCGATTGCCGACGCGGAGCACGCGCACCAGCGGTGCCGCGGCTTCATCAGCATCGCGTCCCGCGCCGAATGCGGTAATCCCATAGCGGTTCAGCGATGCGAAGGTGTCGAGCAGGCCCTGCTGCCCGAAATCCAGCGTATGGTTGTTGGCCAGCCCCGCCGCATCGACGCCATAAGCGGCCAGCCGCGCCGGCGCCTTGTCGACATGGCTCCAGTGGAGATAGTCCTTGCCCGAATCCGCCAGCGGAGACCGGGGCATATCGGTCAGCGGCGTTTCGAGATTGACGATCGTATAGTCGGCGCGGGCCAGCAGCGGCGCGAGCCGCTGGATCGTATAATCATAGCCGTGGCGATCGAGGATATTGACGCGACCCTTGGCCGCCGCGTCGGCCTGGTAATTCTCGCCAAAGCTGACGTCGCCGGT
This sequence comes from Sphingomonadales bacterium, assembly GCA_004173185.1. Classification (GTDB taxonomy): domain Bacteria; phylum Pseudomonadota; class Alphaproteobacteria; order Sphingomonadales; family Sphingomonadaceae; genus Sphingomonas. The sequence continues at coordinate 126,820 of SEFZ01000009.1, forward strand.
CAGCAGCACGCGCACCGGCGCGGGCTGCTGTCCCTTTTTGTCCCCGCCGATAGCGGGCCCGATTGGCAGCAAGGCAGCGCACGCCGCCATGAGGATCAGGCGGCGTGCGATCTTCATGGCTTTTTCTTCCAGATCAGCGGCGCGGCTGCGGCGCTCATGCCCTTGTTATTGTGCCCGATCCCGGGCGCATACGCGACATCCCAGGCAAAGCGCGTCTTGAGCGACGTCGCTGCCGCCTTGGCGCTGGCGAAGTAGAACAGCCCGCGCGCCATGCGGTGCGGCCCCTGCGCCATAGCGCCGGGGGTTCGCGACAATTGGTGATGCGCCGGATCCACATCGGCGGTGCCCAGCAATACGGTTACCCGCTTGCCCAGCGCCGCCGCCAACCCTGCGCGATCGACCGGCACGCCGCCCAGCCCGTAGGGATAGGCAACCGCCAGATCGGGCATGGTGTACCAGCCGGCATTGGCCAGGATCATGTGATCGAAGCGCGCCTCCGGCACCAAAGTCAGGAACCGGTGGAGGTACTGCGCTCCGGCCGAATGGCCATAGATGCCATAGGTCTTGACGCGCGTGCCGGTGGCTTCGCGCAGATAGTCGAACAACGGCTCGACCGCAGCGAACGACCATTGCTCGCGCGGCCGCATATTGCCCTTTGAATCGGCGATATTGCCGAGATTATAGGTCCGCGAGCCGGGATAATCGGCATCGGTAAAATGCGGCGTCGCGACGATGAAATTGCCGGCCTTGGCAAATTCCACCCAATCATCGCGATAGCCCGATGCATTGCGCCCCATACCGTGGAACACGAACAGGATCCGCGTATTCGCATCGACCTTTTCAGGCAGATAATAGAATATCGGCAGCGGCTTTCCCGCCCAGCCCGTGAAGGTGAAGCTGCCGGTGCCCGGTGCCAGCCGCTCGGCGGATGCCGCCTGTGCCGCCGCTGGGGGAACGGCAGCGCCGCCCCCCAACGTGGCGAGCGCCAGCAATGCTGCCGCCGCGCCAAGCCCGCGCATCAGAAGCGCACCTGGATCGAGACATAGCCGGTGCGGCCGACCACGCCGTAATCGGCGATATAGCCGTTGGCGTCATTGGGGGTCGCGCCGCTGGGCACATCGGGTCCGGCATCGTTGAGCAGATTGTTGATGCCGGCCGTGAGCTTCCACCGCATCCCACCGAATTTCGGGCTGATGCTCGCGCTCACATCATGCCGCCAATGCGCCCCGTAATAAAGGTACAGCGGATTGGTGAAGCCTGCCGCCATTGCACTGGCGACGCGCTCGTTCGACGAGACCATCGGGCCGGTATAGCGGACACGATAGCCGATATCCCACATATCCTCGGAATAGCGGGCATTGGCGCGGACGACGTCCTGCGGCGCGCCGATCTGGCCTACGTCGCGTGACACCTCAGTGCCATTCAGCCCCTGATAGGTGGTCTCATCCTTGAGCACATGCGTCCAGTTCGCCTGGAGCGTGAGCTTGCCTGCGGCGGTTAGTGGGAAGGTGTAGCGCGTGGCGACGTCGATCCCCGAAACCTGGAGCTGATCGAGGTTGCGCGGCACCTGGTTGAGCTGAAGGATCTGGCCGGTGCCTGCATCGCGTATCACTGCGTTACAGAACGAGTTGGTGGCAAAGGTGCTGGCGTCCGAATAGCATTGACGCAGCAGGATCTCGTTATCGAGCGCCGAGATCGCGTCCTTCACGCGGATATTATAGTAATCCACCGACAGGTTGAAGCCGGGCAGAGCGCGCGGAGCAAAAACGCCACCGATGGTGAAGGTCGTGCCGGTCTCTTCCTTGAGCGCAAGATTGCCGGTGTTCGGCGACTGGATCGTGGTGCTGGTCTGGTTGAACACGCCGGCCGAGGCGATCGTCGCCGCAACGCCCGGATGCGCACGGCAATTCTGTGCGACCGTGCCGGTCGTCGTGGCGCGCACACCGCTACAGATATCGACTGCCGTGTCGGTATCGTCGCGCGGCGGCGAGTACAGCTCGGAGATGTTCGGCGCGCGCTGGGCTACGCCATATTGGGTGCGCAGGCGGAAGCCCGAGACCGGCTCCCAGTTCAGCCCGCCATGATAGCTGAGTACCGTGCCGACGTTACGCTGGCTGTAATCCGAAACGCGGCCCGCCATATCGACGTTGAGGCTTTGAAAGAACGGCACACCCTTCAGGATCGGGATCGACAATTCGGCAAAAGCTTCCTTGACGTTGAAGCCGCCGCTGAAGCTGGGCACGCCCGCCACGTTCGAGATCACCGAAAGCGTCTTGGCATCGCTGCCCGAGGTCGAGCTTTCCTTGCGGTATTCGCCGCCGACCGCGAGCGAGACATCGCCCGCTGGCAACGTGAACAGCGGACCGGTGACATAACCCATCACGTCATGCTGCTCGAGCCGTGCCGAGAAGGTTGAATCGAGCCGGATATAGTTGGCGGCCTCCGGGCTGATCGATCCCACGCCGAACAGGTTGAGCGGCACGCAACCACTCGCGCGCGCGCCGGCGTCGCGGCAGCGGATCGCGCCGCCCACGGTTTCAGCGTCGAGCGCATATTTGACGTTGGTGAGGTTCAGGGCGTTGAGGCGCTGCTGCTCCTGCTCGTATTTGCCGTAGCCATAGGTCAGTTCGTACGACCAGTCGCCAAGCCGGCCGGTGGCGCCGGTCCAGATGCGCGTGGTCTTGCGCGAATTGAGGCTGTCGCGCATCCCGACCTCATCCATGCGGCGGCGGAAATCGATGCCGCTCGATGCCGCGCCGGTCCGGATCTGGGTCGGGATCAGCGGGTTGGTCAGCGGAATGCGACCGACCACGAAATTGGTCAGGCTCGGCAGCGGCACACCGATATCGTCGCGCAGAAATGCCGAGGTCGTGTCGCGCAGCGTATAGGCGGCGCGGGTATAGAAGGTGTCGACTTCCGAATATTGCGCCTCGACATACGGCACAAAGGCCGGGGAGACTTCGAAGTTGAACTTGCCGGCCACTGCCTTGGTGGTGCGCGGGATGCGCAGCGTTGCTGCGACGGCGTCGTTATAGCCGTGCTGCTCGGTCACGAAGCCGGTGCGCAGGCCGGTGGCGTCATAGAAGAAGTTGCTGCTGCGGAAGCGGCCGCCCGGAATGTCAGTGCTCAGCGACGGCTCGGTGACGGTGTTGGTTGCCGGGCTGAACGCCCAGGACCGGGTGGCGCGGGCCATGCGATCGCGCGCCATCAGGCCGCCATCGTCGTCATAGCTCGCGCTGACAGTCACATAGCCGCGGCCATCTGCGAACTTCTTGCCGATCGTACCGGCCAGGATCAGTTCTTCGGCCCCGCCGCCTTCCGACAATGCCGAACCAATACGCGACCGCAGGCGGATGCCGTCCAGATTGCTCTCGGTGATGACGTTGACCACGCCGGCGATGGCGTCCGATCCATAGACCGCCGATGCCGCACCGGTGATCACATCGACGCGCTCGACGAAATCGACGGGAATGGTGTTGAGGCTGACGACGTTGCGGTTCGATGCGTTGGAAACCGCGCGGCGGCCGTTGATCAGGGTCAGCGTCCGCGAGCTGCCCAGGTCGCGCAGGTCGATCGAAACGATGCCCGAATTCTGCACGGTGCCGTTGGGCTGGCCAACCGTCGTGTCAGAAAGGTTCACGCCCGGAATGTCGGCGACAATCTGGCCGAGATCGGTGAAGCCCGAGGTCTCGATCTCTTCCTGCGTGATACCGACGATCGGCACGGCGGCGGAAAAGCCGTCCTGCTTGATGCGCGATCCGGTGACGACGATGTCCTGGCCAACCTCGGCCTGAACGTCCTGGTCCGCGCTTGCCGGCTGGACGAAATCCTGCGCCATCGCCGTCGTCGATACCATCGACATCAAGGTCACCATCAAAGCCTTGCGTGCGTACCCCATCGTTCTTTTCCCCTTTTTTCTGTTTCGACCCGCCTCGAAACCGGTCTCGCAGTTGAAGACGAGGGAATGCTGCAAATGCGAACTAACGTGGTGTGGAGGATGGGAGGATGTCGCGACGCCCCGATGCTCCACACCCGTTCGCAAAGCTGAATGCGCGGCGGCGGTGGCGCGGCGTAGAACGGCAATAGGGCCGACCTTCTCACTTCGACTGATTGGGGAGATTTCGATGACGGGCGACGAACCTCATTGTCGGTCGACGCTTAGCTTGCCGTTTGAGTATAATCGGGATTTCCCTTAACCGTGAAAAATTCGACGATCCGGCGCGCAAAGCAAATTCGCGCAAGAGCGGATACGGGATCGCTAAAGTAGATCCCGACGCTCCAAGAAGTGCTATCAAAGGTCAGGCGCGTGAATCCCTGGGTTCAGCGTACAGACACCTCCCTCTTTTGGAAGGCCAAGACGATGCGAAATCCGAACGGTCGGCAAAAAGGTGCGCTCATGATGTGGATATTGGGATTCGCCGGCCTGGCCACGCTTGCTGCGGTGGTGCTGGTGGCGCTGGGCGCACGCAAGCCGGAATTCGCCGTGGAACACGGCAATCTCACGATCTCCAACAGCCTTTTCGGGCGAACGATACCTGCCGCCGAACTGGATATCGCAAGTGCCCGTATAATAGACTTCCAGTCATCTCCTCAATTGGCACCACATTGGCGTAAATTCGGCATAGGACTTCCGGGACGACAGTCGGGCTGGTATTCAATCCGAAACGGACGCAGCGCACTTCTATTCTTGACTCGTTCTGATCGAGTCATTTATCTTGATAGTCGAAATGGATATTCGATTCTATTAAGCCCCGAAAATCCTGAAGCGTTTCTAAGCAAGATGCAGTCCGGCAAGTAACAAAAGTAAATTGCCGAAGCACTGGTTCAGATTTTTATAATTACAGAAGCTAAAGACCGGGTAGCGATATCCGGCGACAGCGCTGTCGTTTTGTCCATGGCGCGCGCCCGCACCAGCGGGAGCGGCGCGTCCATGTAAGACCCGGTTTTGTTTTTGAGCGTACCCGCAAATCACGGCTCCGGGCGTCAGCCCAGGCCCGAGGGAGCATAGCCATGACTGAAGCCCCGGACAGCCCGAAACAACCACAAAGCGACGCGAGCGCCACCGCGATCAGCCGCAAGGATCTTGAGGCGCGGATCATCGCCAACGCCTGGCGCGATCCCGCATATCACGCGCGGCTGCTCGCCGATCCCAAAGGGGTGCTGCAGGCGGAGCTTTCGGCGATCGATCCCTCGATCGTGCTGCCCGATTCGCTCAAGGTGGAAGTCCATCCCGAAGCCGCCGACGTGCTGCACATCGTCGAGCCGCGCAACCCGAGCGAAGTCGCCGCTCCCGGTGCCACCGACGCGCAACTGACAGGTGTCTCGCCGCAAACCATCGCGGTTATCACCGGTGTGAACCCAAGCATGGTGGTGATCGACGGCTATGTGGTCGTGGGACCGGTCAGCGTCGTCGGCCCGGTCAGCGTCGTGGGCCAGGTCAGCATCGCCAACCTTGCGGTAATCTCCGGCGTCACGCCCGCAGCGGCGGCGGTCCAGGCAAACATACATGCCGTCACTGCGGTCGTGGTGATGACAGCATTGGTGTGACGGGCAGTTCGGGCGCCTCGCAAGCGGCGCGATTAGGTTGAAGGCGCTGAGAGGGTGTCCATCATGTCGTCGTACAGGGAGATCAAGCATCGGCATGGGGCCGCGCGGCCCGGGGGCCTCGCGGCATGACCGCCGGTGCCTCACCCAAGGCCCGCTTCGCGCCGTCCCCGGACGAGCGGCTGGTCGACATGATCTTCGTATCGATGCCCTATGCCGCGATCGAGCGCCCGTCGCTCGCGCTCGGCACGCTTGCTGCCGCTCTGGCCCGTGAGGGCGTCACGGCGCACACCATCCACGGCAACATGATGTTCGCCGAGCGCATCGGCGCCGCGCATTACGAGACCTTCAACAGCTCCGACATCACCATGCAGATGGGCGAGTGGACCTTTTCGGAGGCCGCGTTCGGATCGTTCGGCGATGTCGAGGCCTATATCGAACTGCTCACCGGCGTCGGCATGCCCGGGGATTCGCTCCGCAACGCGCTGTTGTCCGCGCGGGTAATAGCCAATGCCTTTGTCGCGGATCTCGCCGCGGAAATTGTCGCCAAGCGGCCGCGGATGCTCGGTTGCAGTTCGGTGTTCCAGCAGAATTGCGCCTCGCTCGCGCTGTTGCGGCAGGTCCGCGCCCTCGATCCCGGCATCATAACGCTGCTGGGCGGCGCGAATTGCGAGGGGCAGATGGGGATCGCCACGCACCGCCATTATCCCTGGGTCGATTATGTCGTCTCGGGCGAAGCCGATCATCTCCTTGCCGGGCTGTGCCACCAGATCATCGCACAAGGGCGCGACGTGCCGGTCGAGGAGCTTGCTTATGGCGTGATCGGCCCGCGGTGCCGCAGCGATGGAGAGGATCTGGTCCGCCAGGAGCCGCCGCGTGCGCTGATCAACAATCTCGACGAATTGCCCATCCCCGATTTCGACGATTATTTCGACCAATTGGCCCTGTCGCCGCTGCGCAAGTCGATCCTTCCCGGCTTGCCGGTCGAGACGTCGCGCGGGTGCTGGTGGGGTGCCAAGCACCATTGCACCTTTTGCGGACTGAACGGCGCCGGCCTGGCCTTCCGCGCCAAATCCGAAGCGCGCGCGAAGGAAGAGATATTAGCGCTTGGCGAACGCTATCATCTCAATCGGTTCATGACGGTCGATAACATCCTCGACCTCAAATATTTCCGCAATCTCCTGCCGGATCTGGCGGACAATTACGATAATCTGTTCTTCTACGAGACCAAGGCGAACCTGACCCGCGCGCAGGTCGAGTTGCTCTCCCGCGCCGGCGTGCGCTGGATTCAGCCCGGGATCGAGGCGCTGCACGACGGCCTGCTCAAGCTGCTCAAAAAAGGCTGCTCGGCGGCGATCAACGTGCAGTTGCTAAAATGGGCGTACAATAATGGCATCTGGGTGATGTGGAACCATCTCCACGGAGCGCCGGGTGAAGACTATGAATGGTATGAAAAAGTAGCTGAATTGCTGCCCAAGCTGGCGCATCTTCAGCCACCGCTGGGCGGCAGCATGACCCCGATCCGGTTCGACCGGTTCAGCCCCTATTTCGACAATGCGGCATCGTTCGGCCTCCGCCTTGAGCCCTATCCGGCCTATAGCCATGTCTACCCGCTGCCGATCGAGCAGATCGCCGATCAGGCGTATTTCTTCCGCGATGCCACGCCGCCCGATCCGGTGCCGGTGGCGCTGGCGGTGAACATGTTCGTCTGGGGCCGCGACTTTTACGAGCAGCGCGACCATGCCGGCATTCTGCCCGGGCGCAGCGCGGAAGCGCCCGTGCTCGCCATGACCGATCACGGCGCGCATATCGAAATCCGCGACACGCGCGCCTGCGCCAAAGCGGCGCTGCACGTCCTGTCCCCGATCGAGTCGGAGATATGCCGCGCCAGCGATGCGGCGCGCGACCGCGACGCGATCGCGACGCAGGTCTCCAAGCGGTTCGCGGAGGTCACGCCCGACGAGATCGAGACCGCCTGCCGTCGCCTCGTTGATGTCGCGATCCTCGCCGAGTTTGGCGACACCTTGCTGTGCCTCGCCGCCGATGCCGAGCCGGAGCCCTACAAGGACTTCCACGATTATGCCGGCGGCCTGCTGCTTTTCCCCAAGCGCCGCGCGGAGCCCGAAGTCTCGATCGACCCGTGGGCAACCCCCGTCAGCGAGATGTTCGCCAGTCCGTAAGTGTGTCCCGTGCCCCTTTGACCCAAATGAGAAAGGAAGTCCGATGACCCAAGCTCCCGTTCCCCCCACGCCGCCCGTCCCGCCAACCCCGCCTGTGCAGCCGATGAGCCGCCGCGACCTCGAATCGCGCATCGTCGCGAATGCCTGGCGCGATCCCGCCTATCAGGCCGCCCTGCTCAAGGATCCGAAGGGCACGCTTGAGGCTGAACTCAAGTCGATCGATCCGTCGATCACGCTGCCGGCCAACCTGCAGGTTCATGTCCATCAGGAAGATGCCAACACCTATCACATCGTCCTGCCGCGCAATCCCAAGGACATCTCGCTTTCCGAAGTGATCGGCGACGATCTCGAAGCGGTTGCGCCGCAAACGATCGCGATCGTGCTCGTGGGTGTGGTCGCGGCGGGCATCGCTGCTGCGGTCACGATGGTCGCCGGCGCAAACGTCGTCGCTGGTGCCAATGGCGTCGTCACCGCCAACGCCGTCGGCAATTTCAACGCCGTCGCATGATCTGCCCCGGGGCGGTGGTGCCGCATGTGCGCCGCCGCCCACACCGCCGAAATATCGAGTGAGGATATTGCCGTGTCCCAAGCCTATGCCCCGTCTCCCGAAGACATAAAGGTTCCGATCAGCGTCGGGCAGCTTAAGCGCGCCCTGGAATGGTATTGCTGTTCCGAGCGATTTCGCCAGTTGATCTTCGCCGATCCGGCTGCGGCGGGCGTGGAATTCGATCTGGGCTTCGATCCCGCGATCGTCCGCGCCGCGTGGGATTCCTCTTATGCGATCGAGGCATCGCGCAACAATCACCCGATCCATCCCGTGGTTCAGGAATATAAGGAATATTTCGAGACCAAGGTGAAATGGCGCGATCAGGTGAAGGCTGAATCGAGTTCGCGCGATCCCCGCTTCAAGGCATGGCGCGCACGCCAGATCGCCCGCAACGGGCTGGAGAATGGCGCGTTCGACGATCACATCATCCACGCGCCCTTCGCGATCGAGCTTACCGACGGTTGCACCGTGGGCTGCTGGTTCTGCGGCGTCGGCGCGACCAAATATGCCGATGCATTGCCCTACACGCCCGAAAATGCGGCGCTGTGGGATGGCGTCGTCACTGCGCTGAGGGACAAGGTCGGCGAGGCCTCGCACTGGGGATTCTGCTATTGGGCCACCGATCCGCTCGACAATCCCGATTACGAGCAGTTCGTGAATGCGTTCGCCGACATCATCGGCAATTTCCCGCAGACCACGACCGCGGTGGGTCATAAGCATCCCGATCGGATCAAGGCGCTGTTCAAGGTTTCCGAGGCCCGCGGCTGCCTGATCAATCGCTTCTCGGTCTCGACCGAGCGTTTCCTGCGCGAAATCTATGCCGCCTATACCCCAGACGAGCTGCTGCGCGTCGAGATCGTCGCGCAGATGCCCGAAGGCACCACGCCCAAGGCGCTGGCCGGGGCCTTTCTCGAACGCTCGAAGAAGAACGACAAGATCGTCCAGACCGAGATCGACAAGATCGCCGCCGTCCAGAGCAAGGGACAAAAGCTCGCCGCCGAATGGGCGGAGGCAAATGACGTCCCCGCTACAGCTCAGCCGCACTCCGAAGTCGTGGCGATGTCGATGCAGCAGCCGGGCACGATCGCGTGCGTCTCGGGATTCCTGCTCAACATGGTCAAGCGCAACGTCAAGCTGATCAGCCCGTGCCGCGCCAGCGACAAATGGCCGCTCGGCTATATCGTGTTCGACGAACGCACCTTCGCCGATGCCGCCGAACTCGACGCGCATATCGAAGATATGATGGCGACCTACATGCCGCTTGAGATCCAGCCGGAAAACACGGTCGCGCTTGCCGACGGGCTTACCTATGAGCGCGTCGACGATGGCTTCCATGTCGCCTCGCCGGTCAGCGCCTTGTCGTTCCGCCGGCCGGACATGCCCGATTATGTCGGCTCGATCGGCGACCAGCTATCGAGCGGCAAACGCACCGCGGGCGAAATCGCGATGTCGGCCTTTTTCGAGCATGGCGTGCCCGAAGTGAACACGCTCAACACGCTCGGCATGCTGTTCCAGCGCGGGTTGCTGGTCGGTCACCATAATGCAGGAGCCGGGCAATAAAGGCGGGCATGGGCCCCGACCTGGAGCACGCGATCGACGGGCTGCGCGACTATCTTGACCGGATCGGCTTTCAGCAGCTGTACAAGTTCCTGGTCAGCGCCGCGCAATATATGATCGCGCCGTCGATCGTGTCGCACCGGTCGGCGGGCGACACGGCGGCGTTCTTCGATACGCGACTGGGCGGGCGGCCCGAACTCGCGCTCGCCCAGTGCCTTCTCTACGGGCGCTCGGCCACCCCCGGGGAGCTGGCCGGCGATTTACCGCTGGCCGAGGCTTTGCTGTCCGCCGGATTGCTGCGCGTGGCCGATAGTGGCGCGTTCCTGCCCGCCGATCGTCAGCTGATCGCAGCGTTCGGCCTGAACCTGCTGATCGATCGCCGCATCCATTTCGGCGGCGAAATCCACCAGATCTATATCGGGCCAGACAGCTATTGGATGATGTATTATGTCGATGCCGCGCGCATTTCGCGTGATGCGCGCGTCGTCGATCTGTGCACCGGCACCGGCATCTCCGCGCTCTATCTGTCGCTTTTTTCCGACAACGCTCTCGCCACCGATATCGCCGATGAGCCACTCGCGCTTGCCGCGATCAACCGGCGGCTAAACGCGCGCGACGCGGTGCTGGAAATCCGCCGCGAATATCTTGCTGACACGCTCGACGGGCGCGAGCGGATCGACGTGCTGACCTGCAATCCGCCCTTCGTCGCCTTCCCGCCGGGGATCGACGGCACGCTATATGCGCAGGGCACCCAGGCCGATGGCCTCGGCTATATGCGCGATATCGTCGAACGACTGCCCGATGTGCTTACTGCCAGCGGATCTGCCTATCTGGTCGCCGATCTGCCGGGGGACCGTAGCGGCGCCCATTTCGTCCGCGAACTCGAAAGCTATGCGCGTGCCGGCCGCCTGGCGATCGACGTCTATATCGACAGCATCACTGCTGCGACCGCCCAGGTGAAGGCGCTCTCGCCCTATCTCCAGCGCCTCAACCCCGGCATGACGGTGGACGAGATCGCCGAGCAATTCACTGCATTCCAGCGCGAGGTGCTGCGCGCCGACCGCTATTATCTGACCACCGTCCGCCTCGCCGCCGGCGCTCCCGATCCCGGCGTGCGCATCCTCAACCGATTCGAGCAGGCGGTCCCGGGCAGCGAGGCGGACGGTGGTCAGATAATAGCGGTCGGCGCGCAGCACCTCGCGCTGGAATGCAGTGAATTGCTCGGCGATCTCGTC
>SEFZ01000068.1 GCA_004173185.1 Sphingomonadales bacterium
ACGGAAACCTTGCCGAGAGCCGCCTTACTCAACGGGACCGACTTTTCATGGCTGATGAAATCGAACTGAAACTCGAAATGTCGCCAGCAGACGTGGAGATAATTTTCGCGTCTAACCTGTTCGGTGAAAATGCAAAAGCCACCGAACAGGTGTCGACCTATTTCGATACCCCCGGAAACGCGGTGGCGAAGGCCGGCTTTTCACTTCGCATCCGGCGCACCGGCAACACGCGCATCCAGACGATCAAGGCTGAAGGCTCAAGTTCGGCGGGGCTCTTTGCCCGCACCGAATGGGAGCGTTCTGTCGACGATGATATTCCCGTTCTCGACCATGCGACGCCGCTGCCGAGTGTCATCGGTGAAGCCGCCGACAAGGTCGCGCCTCAGTTCGTCGTGAAGGTCCAGCGTTTCAAATGGCTTGTCCAAGAGGACGAAACGATCATCGAAGTCGTTCTCGACCGCGGGGATGTCAGCGCGGGCGGGCGGGCGGACCCGATCTGCGAGATCGAGCTCGAATTAAAGCTGGGCGACCCGGCAGCCCTTTTCAGCCTTGCACGCAAGATCGACGCAATTGCGCCTATGCGCCTTGGCGTGCTGACCAAATCGGAGCGCGGGTACCGGCTAGCCAAGCCGGATGTCGTGAGCATCAAGGCAGAGCCGATAGCGCTGGTACCCGATACCAGCGCTGCTGAAGCGTTCGAACGCATCGTCCACGCGTGCATTCGCCAATTCCGTCTCAACGAAGCGCTGCTATTTTCAAGCCGCAATCCGAACGCGCTGCACCAGGCGCGTGTGGCCATCCGCCGGATGCGCTCGGCCTTTTCGATCTTCAAACCGATGATCGGGGACGATGGCGCAGGTTTACGTGTGGAACTTAAATGGCTCGCCGTCACCCTCGGGGATGCCCGCGACCTTGACGTCCTTCTCGAACTGGCGCCGTCTGGGCCGCTGCGCGATCGCATCGCCGCCGCTCGCGAGGAATCCTATGACCTATTATTCGAGACGTTGGCGGATCACCGGGCGCGCAGCGTCATGTTAAATGTCGCGCATTGGCTGGAACAGAGCCGATGGACTGAAACTGATGGTGGAGAGGTCGATGGCAGCGAGCCGGCTCGCGTCCTTGCAGTAAGCGCTCTCGCACGCTTTCGGCGCCGGATTAAGCGGCGGGGAAAGGGGCTTGCGGCCGTTGACGACGGGACACGGCACGAGGTGCGCAAAGATGCGAAGAGGCTGCGCTACGCGAGCGAGTTTTTCGCGCCCCTGTTCGATCGAAAGCGCGAGCAGAGGCGGCACAGGCGTTTTGTCGCGGCGCTCGAAGTCCTTCAGGACCGTTTGGGGGCGCTTAACGATCTCGTTACTGCTCCGGTTCTGCTGAGTAGATTGGATCTCTCCAACCACGATGGAGCGGACGCGCTTCTTTCCAATGATACGGGCAAAAAGAAGATGCTTGAGCGCGCCGAAGGTGCGCATGACGAGTTGTTTGACACAAAACGCTTCTGGTGATCGCGGCGATGGCTTCGTCCTTGGTGACTGCAATTGCGCATCAACTACATGTGCACGTCAGCTTTTGCCTGTTCGGCGCCGAAATCTGACTGACGGCTACCTGGCGAAGGGGCATTGCTGCGGGCATGCTTTCCAGCTCGGCGTACCGCAGACCACTTGCATGGCCGTCCCCAAAGTTCGAAATAACGCCCGTGGAAATCCTTAGCCAGCCAGCGCATCCTTCGGTCCGCCGTTTCGTCCGCTCGTTCGGGCAGCGCCGCGTTTCGCTGACCGGGGTCAGCGTTACGACACCTCTCGCGGCACGGCCCGACCAGTTCATCGAATTTTACCTGGGCGAACGCTACCGGATCAGCGTGGATGACGGCCTGTCTTTGCTGACCCCGGAAACAGCGGTCGTCGGTCCGCAGACTCGACCCGGCCTCAGACTCCACATGAGCGGCGACATTGAGGTTTTCACTATTCGCTTCCAGCCAACAGGGTTTCACCGGCTGTTCGGGGTGGCGATGCCTAGCCTCGCCGATCAGGGGGTTGCGATCACCGATCTGTTGGGGCGGGCTGCGACCGGGCTGGATGACGCCGTCCGATGCGCCGACGGTTTCGGTGACCGTGTTGTCGCGGCGCAGCATTGGCTGCAGCGACGCGCCATGAGCAGCACCCTGGAGAGCGGTCTCGACCATGCGTCCCGGTTGCTGGTAGCTGCGCGCGGCCGGACGAGAATCGATGCGATCGCCGACCGGTCGGGGTTGAGCCTGCGCCAGTTCCAGCGCCGCTTTACGGCCGAGGTCGGGGTCGGGCCCAAATTCTACGCGCGCACGTTGCGGCTCGAGGCCGCACTCTCGGCTCGACGTCGCCACCCCGACCGCTGCTGGACAATGATCGTTCAGGACGCCGGCTACGCCGACCAAGCGCACTTCATCCGAGATTGCCGGTTGCTGGCGGGTGCCACCCCGACAGCTTTCGTTTTGCAATCGTCGGGCATGACCGAAATGTTCAATAACTGATCGGAAAGTGCCCTTAACCACGACCTCCAACGGAGGCCGATATGAAAAGACGTGACTTATGCGGAGCAGCAATTGCGGGAGCGGCGCTGATGGCGGGAGGAACGGCGACGGGGGCTGAAACGCAGGCCTCCAAGGCCGATAAGATTTTGAACGCTTGGGTCGATGCGTGGAACCGCGAGGATCTCGACGCCATGTTCGCTCTGTTCACGCCCGATGCGCATTGGGTCAATATCGTGGGCATGCACTGGCAGGGTCGCGATGCCGTGGAAACGGCGCATCGCGTTTATTTCGAAATCATGTTCCGCGGCGTCAAACAAAAATTGATCGCCACGGAAAGCATCATGCCGCTTCCTGAGGGCGGCGCGGTCGTCGTCGCTCGCCTTGCGGTCGATGCGTTTCGCCAGCCGAACGGTCTCGTCAAACCGCCCAGCGAGGACCGGTTGACGCTTGTCATGGTACCGCGCGGAAACGATCTGGCGATCGTCCACGGCGCCAACGTCGCCATCGTGGCTGAAGCGCAGCAGCATGATCCGATGGCTGGAAAGCCGGAAATGTGACGCCGCCAGCGACGCGAGCTTCTGATCATTTCGCATTGAAAGCCGACATACGCCTGACAGCCAAAAGCTCCGGCGAGATCCGCTGCGGCGGCATCATCAGGATGGGCAGTGATCACCGTATTTGATATTTGAACAGTTCTATCAGCCATTGGGTGGAGAGAAAAAGACGCCCACCGATCGAAACCTAGCGGACTTCAGATGAAGTTCTCTGTTTTTCTGACAGGAAGAGCTCTTCTGCACGGAGAAAATAACGGGATTTGAATGGGTATGTCCTGACGCGAAATCGCGTCACCCGCCAGCCTTCAAAAATAGCAGGCCAGAAACTTGGCGATGCCAGCTAACTAGTCCAAATCAAGCCATAATCTAGCTATGATGGTGCGGTCGAGATGGGGGTTGAGCAAAAAAAATAAGCCAACCGTTTGAAATCAATATATTTATTATGAGTTGCGCTTACTTGTTCTTACGCTTTCTGACCCCCCATTGCGCCTCGAATGCACCAGCTGTTTAGTCCAGTTTCAGCAGCGTTGGGACAGACAGGAGCTTGGTACAGTGGCAACTTTTCAGAAGCGGAAGAATGCATGGCGAGCAACCGTTCGCCGCCGGGGGAAATACATCTCTGCGACTTTCGACACAAGGGCGGAGGCGGACGAATGGGCGGTTCAGGCCGAGGCGAAGATACTCAAAGGAGTGGAGGTCGAGGCGGTCAGCAAGAAGCCCGTGACCACCACCCAGAGCATTCCAGCGACAGTGGCATTTGAGCGCTATGCGAATGAGGTCTCATCCAAAAAGCGAGGGGCCCGCTGGGAAGGAATCAGGATCGCCGCGATGGTCCGCAACGACCGACTGTTCAAGCGACCCATAGCTGAAATCACGGGTGCCGACATCGCCGAGTGGCGCGATCGAAGACTGCGTGAGGTTTCGCCGTCGAGCGTGAACAGAGAGATGTGTCTCCTATCGGCGATATTCAGCTTCGCTCTGCGCGAATGCCGCATGGGCCTCACCTTCAATCCGTGCACGTTGGTTTCGAAGCCGCGCAAGCCGCGGCCGAGAGCCCAGCGCATTTCCCAAGATGAGCGCAAACTCATTATCGCCAACCTGGGCTGGGATGGCGTCAGCGAGCCTGAAACAGCATCGCAGTGGGTCGCCTTCGCATTTTACTTTGCTCTCGAAACTGCGATGCGAAAGGGCGAAATCCTTTCGCTGCAATGGAAAGACATCTTTTTCGACGACCGATACGCCCACCTCGACATGACCAAAAATGGAGAAGAGCGCGACGTCCCGCTTTCAAAGGCGGCGATCGCGCTACTGAAGATCGTGAAAAGGCGCGCTTCCGGCAATCCGGTGATCCCTGTCCGGTCGGGGCACTTCGGCGCACTCTTCCGTGATGCGAAGCGCGGAGCCGGACTCGATCATATCCGCTTCCACGACAGTCGCCGCGAGGCCGCAACGACAATGGCAAAGAAGCTATCGAATGTCCTCGAACTCGCCGCCGTCACCGGTCACAAATCGCTGCAGATGCTTCAGATATATTATAGGCCCAAACCTGCGGATCTTGCCGCTCGGCTCGATGCATAAGTTGTGGCCATGTGCGGGCATGTTTAAGCAGCTGGTCGGCAGTGGGTCGCCGTTGCTTGAGCGTTCGGCGCGAAACACCGCATTCGGCATTCAGTTCGTATCACACGCAAAGTTTTCGCCATGGCATGGCAAATCCGCTGGCTGCTCGCCGGCTTGCTCTAATCGCATTCTCAGATGGTTCATGGTCATTTTGACATATTGCTCACCTCGAGGCCCGTCCAATAAGCGGCGAATGCCCACATATCGGCGGTTTTTTCGATCACCTTGTCAATGGGCGTTCCAGCGCCATGGCCGCCGCGGGTTTCGACGCGGAGCAGGCGGGGCTTTTTGCCGAGGTCGACGGCTTGTAGCGCAGCAACATATTTGAACGAGTGGCTCGGCACGACGCGGTCATCCGTATCCGCGGTGGTCACCAGAATCGCGGGGTAGGATCTGCCGGCTTCGATATTGTGAAGCGGTGAATAGGAACGCAGATGCCGGGCCTGGACCTCATCCGCGGGGTCGCCAAACTCCTGCGTCCAAAGCTCTCCGCCAGTAAACCGATTGAAGCGCAACATGTCCATCACGCCGACATCCGGCAGTGCTGCCGCAAAGAGGTCCGGCCTTTGATTGACGACAGCGCCGATGAGAAGGCCGCCGTTCGACGAACCGTGAATGGCGAGGCCCGTCGAAGGTGCGACCTTCTCGGCTATCAGAAACTCGCCTGCCGCGATAAAATCGTCGAACACATTCTGTTTGCGGTCGAGGCGTCCGGCATGGTGCCAGCTTTCGCCATATTCTCCGCCGCCGCGGATGTTGGCGGACGCAAAGACGCCGCCCTGTTCGACCCAGGCAATGGCTTCGGGCGAAAAATAGGGCACCATCGGTATTCCGAACCCGCCATAGGCAGTGAGCATGGTCGGAGCGGGCAACAGGCTGTCGTTGCGCCGCACGATGAAAATCGGAATCCGTGTACCGTCCCGCGACGTGCAGAAGCGTTGCTCGACGATTATCGCCTCCAGGTCCGCATTGGTCTCGGGCTTTGCCCAAGCCGTGGTCGTTCCGGTTTCTCCGTCGAATCGATAGATGCTGGTGGGCGCGTCGTAACTCGAAAAAACAAAGAAGGCTTCGTCATCACCGGCACGGCTTCGAAAGGCGCCGGCCGTTCCGACGCCAGGAAGCATGACAATTCCATCCGATTTGCCATCGAGCGTGTAGCGTTCGATATTTGTCTTGGCGTCGAGCATGTGCGCGACGAAGAGTCGATCTCCCACGATCGAGGCCCACAGCAATGCCGCATGAAAGCCGCGGCCAGGCAGTGGCGAAGGCGCCTGCCGACGCTCTCGACGGCGCGCCGAAGAGCTATGCTGACGTCCCGAAGCTCGGCCCTCCGCTGCCGGGCGACCTCGGCAGGCCGATTCTCGAAAAGCAGCGGGAGCTGGACATGACGGGGCCGACCGATCCCGTCGCCGACGCGGCGGCCCGCGCCGCGCAGGACGCCGAAACGGAGCGGCAACGCCTCGCAGCCGAACAGCGCGCCGCGCGGCAGTCGGGCGTCATGCTGCAGCTCGCGAACGGGGGCGCGAGCCCGCGACCGGGTTTCTCCAGCGCCGCGCAGGAGGGGCGGGCCACGGAAGCGGCTGCACCGCTGGCTCCGAAGGCCGAAAGACCGGGACGCGAAAATGATCTGGTGGGACGAGCAAACGAAGGATCCGATGGGAACCCGCATCGGCTGGAAGCGCCCGTGTCGCCCTGGATGCTTCAGGCCGGCAGCGTGATTGCTGCCAGCCTGATCACTGGGCTCAACTCCGATCTCCCGGGGATCGTAACCGCGCAGGTCACCGAAAACGCCTATGATAGCGTGACGGGTCGGACGCTGCTTATCCCCCAGGGTTCGCGGTTGATCGGCAGTTACGACGACGTCGTGGCCTTCGGGCAGAGCCGGGCGCTCGTCGTGTGGCAGCGGCTCATTCTGCCCGACGGCGCATCGATCCGCATCGACAATGCCCCCGCGAGCGATACCGAGGGCTATGCCGGGCTTTCCGACGGTATCGACAGACACAGCTGGCAGCTGCTGAAGGGCGTGGCGCTCTCGACGCTTCTCGGCGTCGGGACGGAGCTTGGGTGGGGCAGCAGCGAAAGCGACTTGGTCCGTGCCATTCGAGAATCCGCACAGCAGAACGGGGCCCGCGCGGGAGACCAGCTTGTCGCGAAAAGTCTCGATGTCCAGCCAACGCTGAAGGTTCGACCCGGCTGGCCGCTTCGGGTGGTCGTGCATAAGGATATGGTGCTACGGCCATGGCGTGGAGGCACCATCTGATGGCGGGACTCAAGCTCGCACGGCTTCCCGATCGCACGCCGGTCAAGCTCGCCATTATCGTCATGCCTGAACTCAATGACCGGCTCTCGGCATATGCCCGGGCTTATGCTGAAGTCTATGGCGTCGAAGAGCCGGTGGCCGATCTTGTACCCGCAATGCTGACGGCCTTTCTCGATAGCGATCGAGCGTTCGAGAAGGCGATGAGGGATCGGACCCGCGGGTGATCCATTCTGTCGCCATCCCGCGTCGAGCAGCGGACCTCTCGTTGACGGAACGGATTCAGCGGTGACCGACGATAATCTCTGGACCGCAAGAGAACTCTCCCGGTTCCTGCAATATTCGGAGAGTACGATCTGCAGACTCGTCTCGCAGGACCCGTCGAAACTGCCGCCCCGGGTTGGGGGTTTAGGGCGTCCGCGTTGGGTTCCCGAAGTTGCGCGGGCGTGGGCCCTTGAGAATAGCATACCGCCACGCGGCGCCGGCGGGCGGCCGCGCGGTAGTTAGCTTCGATGTGGCGGGGGCCAGGGGAAAGCAACCCGGCGAATATCGGCGAGCAAAAACGAACATCGTCCTGAGAGCGAAACAGGTTTTACCGCTTTGAACCGCCCGCGCCATGGACAGAGCGGTTGACACTCCCTCCGGGACCTACCGGCGCGCTTTAAACATGCTTGGCAGTACGGCTTTCAGTGCGCCAAAAAATCATTTAAATTGATTTTTATCGCCCAGGTGGATGCGTAGCCGACGTTTCCATAACATTGCCGATGAAGGAAATTTAAAGGGTAAGTTTGCTCAAATATGGAATAAAAATCAAAGTTGCCTTAAATTATGTCCGATGATAGGGTGCTCGCTTATCTATTTTGATTTGGAGAAGCCTGATCGCCGGTCGGCAAGCCATTATAACCTGGAAAGGCGTTCGCGCTGGGGTGCTCACCGAAACCGGGCGCGGCAGCCATTTCGCTTATGACGACGGCTGGACCGCCGACATCGCCTGTGCGCTGCCCG
>SEFZ01000101.1 GCA_004173185.1 Sphingomonadales bacterium
CTTCGCGAGGCCGCTTTGCCGCCGCTGCGATGGGCCCTTAGCTCAGTCGGTAGAGCAACTGACTTTTAATCAGTAGGTCGCTGGTTCGAACCCAGCAGGGCTCACCATAAATCCACCGACATTACAGAAATTTAGAATCGCAACCGCCGAGGGCGGGCGTCGCGTATCCGGCAGAGGTAACGCTGGGGGTAACTCTCAGGGTCACGGTGGCCCCGCCCCTCTGGGTCGCTGAGGGACGGGGTTGCCAATATCATTACAGGGCTAAGGTGAAGAGGCTGTTACGCCTCGCCGCGGCCGGGCAGAAAGCTAATCGCCTTTACGATGTAGCCGACGCACCAGAGCAGGACCGCAAGGCTGAATGCGCCCGCTGCTCCCATCTGGAAAATCCACCGCCGGACATAGACCGCGAGTGACGCACTATAGGTGTCGGTAGGCTCCCCGTCTGGCGATGTTTTCGAACGCTTCGGCTAGAGTGACGACGATGAAGCGGAACGATCGATGCGAACAGCAGTTGTCAAATATTGCAACACGAGGGTCGTTCGCCCTCGCTGTGGGAGAGAGAGAATGAAAAAGCTTCTGACAATTTTCGCAATGAGCGGTTCGTTATTGATCCTGTCTGCTTGCAACACGGTTGAAGGTGCAGGAAAAGACGTTGAATCCGCTTCAGACTGCGCTGATGGAGTAAAAGGCAACTGCTAGGCGGGCGAGGCAAATTCCCGTGGACCGGGTTTCGCCCATCACCTTTATTGGTCTAAAGAAGCCTATCTAATCGTAGTCTTCTATCCCAAATCCAGGAATAATAAACTGTCTGGCGGGCGGCGCTTATTACAATGCGCCGCCTTAGATGTTCATAGCTTAAACGTTGATAGGGTGACCCCCGTCGGTACATATGCTGATCGATCGCGAAATGGATCTTCCTTCTTCCCGATTGAACCGTTCTAACGACAACCGCACGACACTGACGACCATCGGGCCGTCAGCCATAACTCGCGCGTTGCACGGTCGGGCCAACGTGGCTCCATCGCCAGAAACAATGTCTCTTTATATAGGACGTAGTGGGCGCGCTTTCGCGCCAGCACCGCTTCGCCCGATCACATAGATTCACGTGAGGCCGCAATCAGGCGGTGGCAACCACCGATCCTCGGCAATCTTGATGTCTGCTTTCGGGGTCTGGTCATCAACGGTCGCAAAGGCAGAATTCGGGCGCAAAGCGGCCACTTGCCACGGTCGAAGCGCTGTCCGCCTCGCTGTTAACCGGCGCGCGTAAAACCCCATCTCGCGCCACCACTTTAACTGCGCCGATAGGGGTAAATTCGGCCATGGCATCTTTGAGGCACCAAGCTCAGTGTGATTCGCTGTTGGCAATTGCATATCAAGAACGCATCTAAATTATTGCATTTACAGTGTAATATTCCATCCTCAAGCGGTGTCGCTGGCTCGAACCTGGCACGGCTCACCAATGTCAGCGGGTCTCCAGCTGACCAACCTGTTCAGAAAGATCGGTATTTCAGGTCGGTGATACCGCAGCAAAAAATTTCAGGTCTTTCGTGCGAATTTACCTTTGCCTCACTATGAGCGAAAAGGCGATTTGTTCCAAGATCGCCTTCACTGACTAGATCGCGCAGGTCGAAGCAAGCCCTGCAGGAAATGGGGACA
>SEFZ01000102.1 GCA_004173185.1 Sphingomonadales bacterium
TCCCTCCCACTTTATGAACGGCAACCGGGGAATTACACTATGAAGAAGACTAGCCTGCTAGTTCGGGGCTCTGCCCTGACTCTCGCATTGTTCAGCGCCATGCCGGCAATGGCTCAGAGCGATGCCGCTCCTGCCGACGAAACGGCGGATGCTGCGGACGAAGGCACGATCGTTGTTACCGGCTCGCGTATCCGCCAGCCGAACCTTGAATCGGCCAACCCGATCGCCGTCGTTACCGGCGCGGAAATTTTTGAAACCGGCGGCATTTCGGTCGGCGACCTTCTGAACGAATTGCCGCAGCTGCGCAGCACGTTTAGCCAGCAGAACTCGACGCGCTTCCTCGGAACGCGCGGCCTCAACCTGCTCGATCTTCGCGGCCTCGGCACGCAGCGCACGCTGGTGCTCGTCAACGGCCGTCGGCATGTCGGTTCGGACGTTCTGTCGAACGGCGTGTCGGTCGACACCAACACCATTCCTTCGGACCTCGTCGAGCGTATCGACATAGTCACCGGCGGCGCATCGGCCGTTTATGGCTCGGACGCCATCGCGGGCGTCGTCAACTTCATCCTCAAGGATGATTATGACGGCATCCAAATGCGTGGCCAGAGCGGTATCTCGCGTTATGGCGATGCCGGCAACCAGTTCCTTTCGCTGACGGCGGGCAAGAACTTCGCCGATGGTCGCGGCAACGTGGCGGTGAACCTCGAATATGCCCACAGCTCGGACTTTTACGCTTCGGGTCGCCCGAACGTCCGTCAACAGGACGGCTTTCTGATCGTTGACGCCGACCCCGCGGGTTCGCCCAACGGTGCAGCTGGCGGTTTCGATCGCTTCTTCTATCGCGACATCCGCTCGGCCACGATCAGCCTCGGCGGCATGGTCGCCGCCTTCCCGGATCCGACCGCAGCGCCTTGCGGCCGCGGCGACGGTTCGGCGTTCACCTGCGCGTTCCAGTTCCAGCCCGACGGCAGCCTGGTGGCGCAGACCGGCCCGCGCGCCGGCATCGGCCCGAACGGCGCGTTCATCGGCGGCAACGGGATGAGCGGCCGCGAAGGCCAGCTTATCGCGCTTTCGCCCGATCTGAAGCGCTATTCGGCTAACCTCATCGGTCATTTCGAGGTTTCGCCGGCGTTCGTTCCGTTTATCGAAGCGAAATATGTCCGTTCGGAAGCTGTCGGTTCGCAGAGCGGTCCCTTCTTCACACAGGGCACGACGCTGGGCGATCCCGGTGGCCGTGAGCGCGTTCGTCTCGACAACCCGTTCCTGACGACGCAGGCTCGCACGCTGCTGACCGATCAGTTCCTGGCCACAACCGTCAATGCGAACACGGGCGCTGCCTTTGCCCCGACGCTCAATCCCGACGGCACCGTCCTTCGCACGGCGGCGGAAAACCTCGCCCTTCAGCGCGCTGCGGTTGCTGCGGGCACCTTCCGTTTCGGCGTGCGCCGTAACTGGGTCGACTTCGGCAATCGTGACGAAGAGATCACGCGCGAAACCTATCGCGCCGTCATCGGCGTTCGCGGCGACTTCAATGATGACTGGAACTATGAAGTCTTCGCCAACTATGGTGAGCACAAGGAAAAGAACCTCATCAAGGGTAACGT
>SEFZ01000069.1 GCA_004173185.1 Sphingomonadales bacterium
CTTCGCGAGGCCGCTTTGCCGCCGCTGCGATGGGCCCTTAGCTCAGTCGGTAGAGCAACTGACTTTTAATCAGTAGGTCGCTGGTTCGAACCCAGCAGGGCTCACCATAAATCCACCGAAATTACAGAAATTTAGAGTCGCAACCGCCAAGGGCGGGCGTCGCGTATCCGGCAGAGGTGACGCTAGGGGTAACTCTCAGGGTCACGGTGGCCCCGCCCCTCTGGGTCGCTGAGGGACGGGGTTGCCCATATCATTACAGGACTAAGGTGAAGAGGCTGTTACGCCTCGCCGCGGCCGGGCAGAAAGCTAATCGCCTTTACGATGTAGCCGACGCACCAGAGCAGGACCGCAAGGCTGAATGCGCCCGCTGCTCCATCTGGAAAATCCACTGCCGGACATAGACCGCGAGTGACGCACTATAGGTGTCGGTAGGCTCCCCGTCTGGCGATGTTTTCGAACGCTTCGGCTAGAGTGACGCCGATCAAGCGGAACGATCGATGCGAACAGCAGTTTTGAAGTATTGCAACGCGAGGCTCGTTCGCCCTCGCTATGGGAGAGATAGAATGAAAAAGCTTCTGACAATTTTCGCAATGAGCGGTTCGTTATTGATCCTGTCTGCTTGCAACACGGTTGAAGGTGCAGGAAAAGACGTTGAATCCGCTTCAGACTGTGCTGATGGAGTTAAAGGCAACTGCTAGGCTGGTGAGACAAATTCTAGTGAACCGGCGTTCCCCATCACCTTTATTGGCCTAAATAATTCTGTCTGTTTGTAGTCTTCGAGGGAAACTCCGGGAATAATAAACTGTTTGGCGGGCGGCGCTTATTACAATGCGCCGTCCGAAATATTTATCGCTTAAATGTTCATATGGTGAACCCCCCGTCGGTGGTTACGCTTGCTCCGGTCATATTGGCCGCTTCGTCGTTCACCTTTTAGGCGACGAGCGCGGCGATTTCTTCGGGGCGGGCAATATTCTTCAGCGTGCTCATGCTCGAAAGCGTCGTGATCTTCTCAGCGTTGATGCCGGTATGCGTCCTAATCGGCCGTTACGCTGGTACTACGCGGGGCGAGGTCGAGCGGCGATGCCCTTCACCATGGCGGCCACTGCGGCCTTAGTCATCTGGTAGACGCTCGCGCCCGAAAAGCCGGTACGGATCGCCACTTTGGTCCCGGTGGTGACGACCCTTCCGCCGTCGTTCAATTGACCGGCTTCCGCTTGGATCGACAGGTCGAGCCCGCAAACATTGAGCAGGAGCATTTCGTCGAGATCGGCCTCCGCCACCGAATCGATCTTCGCCATCTTTAAGATTCTCGCGTTTACGACGCCCGCGTCGAGCTTCCCAAAGTTTTCGACTGCGGTGGAAATCGCGAGGTGGATATCCGCCGTATTTCCGCTGTACGCGCGGATAGCTTTCGATCGTCCGCCGCTCGCACTCTCGCCCTATTCAATTTTATGCGGGCCGCCTCGCTCGATACGTATGCGGGCAGCCTCGCTCGATACGTAAGTGAAGGCCACCACGACGCCATCGCGCCAAAGCCGTTCGACAACACGGCGTCCCCGTTAAAGCTGAGCCGCCGTGTCTTAGTCCATGGATGCTGCACCCTCAGCGATTAGCAACCCCTATCGACCTAACGCGTTTGTTCCTGATGCAAGAGATATCTCGATGACACCGCGCTGGCCTTCGACGCTTTGGGTGGTCCGACACGGGCAAAGCGCGGGAAATGTTGCCCGCGACGCGGCCGACGCCGCCGGAGCAGAGCGCATCGAACTCGATCACCGCGACGTCGACGTACCGCTTTCAACGCTGGGGATGGAGCAGTCGCGCGCTCTCGGCGACTGGTTTGCAGCGGGCGAGGAAAATGGCCGCCCAGAAATCATGCTCGCCTCGCCCTACAGGCGCGCGGTTCAGACGGCCGAAATTTTCCGCCAGGCGGGAGGATGCCAGCCCCAGGAAAAGATCTGCATCGACGAACGGCTGCGCGAGAAGGAATTCGGGGTTCTTGACGGGCTTACGCGGTTTGGCATTAGCGCATCACATCCCGAACAGGCCGAGTTTCGAAGCCTCCTCGGCAAATTTTATCACCGCCCGCCCGGCGGCGAGAGTTGGTGCGACGTCATATTGCGGCTCCGTTCGCTCCTCGATACTGTCTCGCTACATTACGGAGGGCGCCGCGTGATGATCGTGGCGCATCAGGTCGTTGTCCTTTGTCTCCGCACCATAATCGAAAATCTCGGAGAGTCTGAAATTCTTGCTATTGATAAGGAAGGCGATGTGGCCAATTGCGCGATCACCGAATATCGCTTCGATCCCACTATCGGCCGCGACGGCAATCTCGTGCTCGCTCGCTATAATGTGACCGCACCGATGAAGGACGAAGTACCTGTGACCCGTGAGCCTGATGCCATGGTCGCCGCGCGTGGTTGACCTGGTTGCGCTCGACACTGCCTGGCTCAAGGCGCACCCGCTTCCCGATCATCATGACAACGTCGACAAGAACGGCCGCGGACGCGTGCTTGTCATTGGCGGTTGTCGCAGGGTACCCGGCGGCATGCTGCTGACTGCCGAGGCGGCTTTCCGCGCCGGCGCCGGCAAGGTAACGATCGCCACGATCGCGTCGGCTGCTATCCCCGTCGGCATTGCCTTTCCGGCCTGCGCCGTCGTCGCGCTCCCAGAGACTAAAAGTGGAGAGATTTCGCCCGACAGCGCCGATCTGCTCCTCGCCGAGATTGTCAATCACGACGCGATTGTCTTCGGCCCGGCGATGATAGATGACCAAATCGTCGACACGTTGCTTTCTGCGCTGTTGCCCGCTCTACCCGACGATCTCTTTCTGCTCCTCGACGCCTTCGCGCTTCGCGCCGCCGCCGACCATGTGGATGCGATCGCGTCGCGCACCTCCCACACCGTCCTAACGCCGCACGAAGGCGAACTCGCGGCCATGCTGGGCGTTGATAAAGAGGAGGTCTCCCGCGATCCCGTCGCCGCACTAGCCCTCGCCGCCGAACGCTTCGGTGCCGCGGTCATGGTCAAGGGCGCTACCAGCCATTTGATGGCAGATGGAACTTGTCTTTCTTATGCCGGAGGCGGTCTGGGGCTCGCCGTCAGCGGGTCGGGCGACGTGTTGGCCGGTTTGATCGCAGGGCTTGGTGCGCAAGGGCTGCCGCCGCTCAACGCGGCCGCCTGGGGTATCTGGCTCCATGGTGAAGCTGGTCGTCGCCTGTCCGAGACGATGGGACCGATCGGTTATCTCGCCCGCGAACTCGCGCCGCTTGCTCCCGGGCTTATGCGTGGTGTGTAGATTCCGGCAGCTGTAGGAACGGGCATTGCAACATGCGCAAATGTCCGCGTCGACATTCTTGTCGGCAAAGGCGTAGCTGCCGCCAGTGACCGTGACATCGTCGCCCGCCACGAGGTCATCCGCGCCGGTAACGCGGCCCGCCGCCGCCTTGGTCCGTCATAGGTCTTGTTGTCGACCGCAACGTTCGCGGTCACCGCCTTGCGCGCGATGCTGAGGCGACCGGCACTGTCGAACGCGAAGTCATAGCCCGCATCGGAGGTCAGGCTGCCGCGACCGATTTCGATCGCATAGGGCCCGCCCGCGACATCGGCGTTGGCGGCGGAGTAGAGCGAGCTGAGCAGCGGCGAGCCGGAGAAGGCGCTCGCCAGCGTATCGCCAAGGAAGGCGCTTGCGACACCCTGTTGCAGGCCGCCCACCGCATAGCGGCCGGCGCGCAAGGCGGTCGCTTCGTCGCCATAGGTCTTGCCGGCATCGAGCGAGGTGAAGGTCAGCGTCGGACGCCAGGCGAAGACATATCCTAGATAAGAGCTGCCGCCGTTCGTGCGAGAAGAGCAGGCCTGTTAAATTCTGGCAAAGGGCCTCGTCATGCCACAGATAGAATCTCACGAAGGTTGGTTCGCCGGATTCCATTCGAACCTACAGGCAAACCCCTTCAAATATTAGCTTAAGTGCAGAAAGATCGGCTGCAAGGAAATCCATCAGGGCCCTCACCCTTGCCGTCTTTCGCAGGTCTTCGTGCACCACCATCCATAGATCGGTGGCAACCTCCTCAAGGACCGGCGTACAACGCACAAGGTCCGGCAAATCCCAGGCCATATAACAAGGGAGTAGTGCCAAGCCCATGCCGCGCGTCGCTGCTTCGAGCACCCCGCTCAAAGAAGACAAGACCAGGGCAATCTGATGCGGCGGCGCATTGGCCCGCAGCCATTTGTAGGCGTCAAGGTGCGCCAAGCTGTCGTCCAAGCCAATCCAGGCATGATCTTGTGACAGATCATTGCCGCCGGAGCGTTCAATGTACGCCGTGGAGCCATAGACAGCGAAGGCGACCTTCGACAATTTCCGACCGATGAGATGCTGTTCCGGCGTCGTGGTTGCGCGCAAGGCTATGTCGGCATCGCGGCGCGTCAAATTGAGCATCGGATTACCCGTGATAAGCTCTAGGCGGATTTCAGGATACTGGTTGTGAAACCTCGAGATTGAATCAAGAAGTATCGGCAGCAGTGTATCGCTGGTGGTGAGCCGAACCGTGCCGCTCGGCCGCAGGTCCTCTCCCCCCAAGCGGCGTTCCAGAGCAATAATCCCTGCGTCCATTTTCTCAGCGAAGGCAATCATCTCCTCGCCGGCGGACGTTGGCGTACAACCGTCGCGCTGTCGATCGAACAGCCGAACTCCCAATTGCGCCTCGATATTACCAATGCGGCGGAACACGGTGCTATGATTGATCTGCAACGTCCGTGCAGCCCCGGAAAGGCTACCGCTTCTGCCGACAGCCAGAACGTAACGAAGATCATTCCAGGCAATCTGTCTGTGCATTTCTGCAATCGCACCTTGTAAATTTAGCGAATTTTCGCGCACGAATTAACAGATCATGTTGGCAATCAGAAGATACTTGTTTCTGGAGGCCGAAGCCATGACGCTGTTCTACTCGCTCAGTGCCTGCCCCCTCGGTCCCCATATCCTCAAAGAAAAGTCTGCACTGACGTCGTGACGGGACAAGGAAGTTTTCCGACTTTGCACTGTTCAACGATGGTGGTCCTCGATGCCGATGGAACTGCTTAATTCGGCCTGACTTCAGCGGCCGCTCCTTCATAAATAGGGAACAGAAAAAGTGAATACCCTCTTCTTACTGATGACTGCCGCCAGCGTTTCCGCCTCACCCTTGGCAACTGAAGTTGGGAAGAGCCCATGGGGTCCGGAAGATGAGATTGGCATGCTCAATCTGATGACCGAGCACAGTCGCCAAGCGATAATGTTCGACGCGAACGCACACCGCATCTACGACTTGTCGGTCGACTATTTCGTCGGGATGCCGAGCTGGCATGCCATCGGCGACCCTCGGTATCAGTTCTGGCTGACGCACACCCCTCGCGGCGCTGCGATCGACAATCCAATGAAGGTGGGCCCAAACGTCAATCGCCATGTCAGCTATACCGGCGATGCTGTTTCCATGTATACCCATATGGGCACGCATATAGACGCTCTCAATCATTTCGGGCTCAACGGCCGTATCTATAACGGCTTTGCCGCCGACGAGCATCTGGGCGATCTGGGCTGGAATAAGTCGGGCGCAGAATCCATCCCGCCGATAGTTGCTCGCGGGGTCCTTATCGACGTTGCCGCGGCCAAGGGCGAGGCTATGCTGAAGCCCAATACACGGATCAGCGCGGCGGACCTCCGCGCCGCGCTGGCGCGGCAGAAGGTCGAGCTGCAGCCTGGCGATGTCGTATTGATCAGGACCGGACGAATGGCGCTTTATAACGAAGGGGAAGCGTTCATTGCGGAAGCTCCGGGCCTCGGGATGGATGCGGCGCAGTTCTTGGTCGAAAGCGGTGCGATGGTCGTGGGCGCGGACAACCTCAGCTTCGAGGCTTTTCCTTCAAAGATCGAGGGTAACTACGTGCCGGTGCATACATACCTGCTGGCGCAGCATGGCATTCCAATCATTGAGCTGGCCTTTCTCGAGGATCTCGCACGTGATCAGTTGTTCGAGTTCGCCTTCATCGGCGGCTCACTCAAGTTCCGCGGAGCGAGCGCCGCACCTTTACGGCCCATCGCAATGCCGCTGCGTAGAAAGCTAGCGGACACCCCATGAAGGTGTCCCTGCCCCCCCTTCGCGAGACGTGGTCGACCGATACATATGCTGATCGATCGCGAAATGGATCTTCCTTCTTCCCGATTGACCCGTTCTAGCGACAAGCGCACGACAGGGGTAACTGAAATATCAACGAGTCGTCACCCGCAATTGACGATCAAACCATTATGGATATGATTTTCCCACTTTGGCGACTTCAGCGACCCGGACAAGCCAAGGGGGCTGCATGACAATGCCGGGAAGGCCGCGCTCCACTGGCGCGGCCTTTTTGCTGGCTGTTTGGCTGGAGGGGGAACTTGTTCGGTTGCACGGTGGTTTATGACCACTGGCCCATGCTGCGGTCCCGCGAAAAGCCGAACAGGATTACACACAATGGAAGTTCAAACTATGGTCGTTTACGGCCTGATCGTATTGGCGGTCATTTTAGCGACTGTCATGGTGAAAAGCGTGGTAAAGGATTCTCGACGGCGGCGCTTGTGGAAAAAAGGACGCGGAGACTAATCTGCTGGTCTTAGGTCCGCTTGACAAAATAGCCACGACTAATGGAGCAAACCCGGTAGGCTTTGGCTTCCTCCTGCGTAGCCATACCAAGAGGACGGAAAGGTCTCGCTCCCTACGCGCGGGGCCTTTCTTCCTTTCCTACAAAATCCCGGCCTGTCACACCGACCGGATGAACCACCAATCAAACTGGCGAAAGCGCGGTAGGGCGCTGGAATATTGGCTACTCACCGCATTTGTTGCCGGATCGTTCGTTGCGGGGCTGGTTTCCGCCATCCGTTACGCGCTCGGCTGAACAGTGGGCTTGCAAACTACATAAACGCCGCCAACGTGGCTCCATCGCCAGAAACAATGTCTCTTCATGTTGGACGTAGTGGGCGCGCTTTCGCGCCAGCACCGCTTCGCCCGATCGCATAGATTCACTTGATGCCGCAATACCGCAATGAGGCGGTGGCTACCACCGATCCTCGGCAATCTTGATGTCTGCTTTCGGGGTCTGGTCATCAACGGTCGCAAAGGCCGAATTCAGGCGCAAATCGGCCACTTGCCACGGTCGAAGCGCTGTCCGTCTCGCTGTTAACGGGCGCGCGTAAAACCCCATCTCGCGCCACCACTTTAACGGCGCCGATAGGGGTAAATTCGGCCATGGCATCTTTGAAGCACCATAAGCTCATTGTGATTCGCTGTTGGTAATTGCATATCAAGAACGCATCTAAATCATTGCATTTACAGTGTATATTTCATCCTCAAAAGGAGTCGCTGGCTCGAACCTGGCACGGCTCACCAATGTCAGCGGGTCTCCAGCCGACCAACCTGTTCAGAAAGATCGGTATTTCAGGTCGGTCATACCGCAGCAAAAAATTGCAGGTCTTTCGTGCGAATTTACCTTTGCCTCACTATGAGCGAAAAGGCGATTTGTTCCAAGATCGCCTTCACTGACTAGATCGCGCAGGTCGAAGCAAGCCCTGCAGGAAATGGGGACATTTTTGGATGTCGATTTTGGGGACGCCGACGCGCTTTCCCGTGCGCTTTCTGCAGAGACAATCAATCAGATTGTTCACCTTGGCGCCCAACCTGGCGTGCGCTATTCGCTCGAGAATCCCGCGGCCTACATCCACTCGAACATTGCGGGACACGTCAATATTCTCGAGTTCGCCCGCCACCGAGCCGTTTCGCATCTGGTGTACGCCTCGTCTTCGTCAGTCTACGGAATGCGTTCGGATACGCCTTTCCGGGTCTCCGATCGCGCTGATACACCGATTTCTCTTTATGCAGCAACAAAACGCGCTGATGAACTGATGAGCGAAACCTACGCCCATCTTTTTCGTATGCCGTTGACGGGCCTGCGGTTCTTTACCGTATATGGGCCGTGGGGTAGGCCCGACATGGCTGTATGGAAGTTCACCGAAGCAGTGCTGCTAGGTAGTCCAATCAACGTTTACAATCACGGCGACATGCTCCGCGATTTTACCTTTATCGATGATATCGTACACGGCGTCATCTTGGCGCTCGATCATCCGCCGAAAGATGATGGCCGAGAAAAACCCGGAGGCTTCATAACGCCTCATCGGTTATACAATATCGGAAACAATCACCCCGAGCAACTAATCGACCTGATTCAAACAATCGAAGAAGCATGTGATCGAAAAGCTGAGATCAACCTGTTGCCGATGCAAGATGGCGATGTCTATCAAACATTTGCGGACATTGGAGACATTAGTCGTGACCTCGGTTTTTCTCCCAAAACTCCAATGTCAGTCGGAATTCCGGCATTCGTGAATTGGTACGTAGAAGAGTGGGCAACGCGTTAGATCGCAAGGGTCTTTGATCCGGCAACCGAGCTGAATCGCAGCCCCGGCGCTTCCTTCAGTGGACACAACGACCCGCCATGGCTGGATCGTCGACGCCGCCCGTTGGGCCGCCTACGAGATGCCGCGTCTACTGCGCCGTTTTCTCCAAAATGGATTCAGTTCAAGGCGAAGGCGCTCGAACTTTATGGCAACGGAAAACAAGCGGTTCCGCTGTCGGGACCCCACCCCTCCCCCGGCAGCGGAACGCTAGCACTTGGTCCAATACGAACCGCCGCGGCGCCGATGCTGCGCGCAGGCACATATTTAGGCTTCGTCGACCTCAAATGGTAGTATTCGGTCTGGTTACTCGGCTGCGGTGTGTCTGCGCAATTCGGCAAGCCCTGGCTTCGTGCGCCCGGTGCCGCTTATCACGCCAATCAACTGGGGCACCGGGACTGCGGTGCTCGTCAATATGGAGCTTCGGGTAGAAAATAACTGCATCGTCATCGCGCCCCATCTCGATTTCGGCCAAGCCCCGCTTGCGGAAACGCCGAAACCAACGCGGGCATCTATGACGCGCTCACGACGCAGGGCTTCACCTATCGCGCAGCGATATTTCCCGGCCAGACGACACCGCCCGCGGGCACTTACAGCGACACGATAAGAGTCGATGTGGAGTTCTAGGTGAGCTGCGGCGTGGGTGGATGTCCACGCTCGTTCTCCTGAGCGGTTGTCCCGCCGTTGCGCTGCGATACGGCAGGCCGTCCTTGCCTCGACCGCCGAGCTGCATGCATAAATTGCCAACAAATCGCTCCCGATCTGGCAGCAATTGCTGTGATGATTTTCAGTGCTTTCCGGAAATTTTCGTTACAAACTGTCGTTATTGGCAGCAAAAAGCAATTCACTCAGACGCTGCTGCACGGCGGCGGCGAAACTCGGTCCATTTTGGATTCAAATCTCCCGGATTTAGCGATTAATCTGGACCATAATCCGGTCGTCACCTTGGTGTGAAAAGGATGAGGATATGGGTGAGCGCAGCCTGACGCATGTTTCAACTCGGGCGGGTTCCGGAGATGGCGAGCGCGATGCGCGTATCGAGGATCTTGAGCGCAAGATCGACAGCCTCACCAAAGTGCTTGGCACCTTCGCGGTCAAACCGCCGCCGACGCGCGGCGAATGCACCGACATGATTGGTTTTGCTGCAACGCCACCCATTTCCTCCTCCGCGGATGGTAGAGGCCAGAACAACATGGCAGGCCTTCCAGCACAAGAGGATCGGGCGCGTTTCGTCCGGGACCATATTCGCCAGCGCCGTATGCGCGACCAGTTGTTCATCGCGGAGGACTTCGCTGATCCCGTGTGGGACATGATGTTGGATCTCTACGCTGCGTATTGCGAGGGACACGCCGTATCGGTCTCGAGTCTCCGCATTGCCTCTGCAGTTCCTGCCTCTACTGCGCTACGGTGGATAAAGACCTTAACGGCGCGCGGCTGGTTCCTTCGCGACCGCGACGAGACCGACGGTCGCCGCATCTATGTTTATCTCTCAGACGAGATACGCCTCAAGCTCGAGAAGTACATCGACGGTCTGCAACCTTGACGCTGCGCCAGGGCCTAGCCGCCGTCGCTTCTAACGCGCTGAACAATGCGGAGACTGATCAGTCGGACAAATAGCGCCGCTGCATCTCTTCGATCTCTGCGGCAGTGGTGGGCTCGTCAAGACGGGCGTTCAAAATTTCGATGCAGCTATTGATTTCGATCGCGGCCTCGGACTCGGCGAGGCCGTCGAGGATCGCGAGTTGCACGCGCAGCGTATCGCGAACTGCGCGGAGCGCGTCCTCATCCTTGACTATGTCGGTCATCGTCCGCGCGCTCTCATCCGCCTCTTGTCCGCGACAGCGCAACTGGCTGGCGAGGTGAGGCGCGACTAGCAAAGGTGGGCCGTTCCCGAAACAGGAAATCACTCCGCCACGGACCGGGTCGCCCTTTCGGCCCGTCCAACATCACGCGCCTCGCTGCACTCACCAGAAATACGCCCGTCCGTTCATAGCGCGCTAAATCGGCACGGCGGGAACTAGTTCGACTTCACCAGCACGAACCACACCGATCCGCCCTCGCGACCAGAGCAGGGCGGCGACGCGGATCACGGTGGTTTCTGGCAGATGTGTTGCTTCGGCGACCGCCGCGATGCGGCGATGCCCCTCGGCGACGGCGCGCACGACGGCGTCAGCCTTTTGTGCGACGCCCCGGTGGAGCGGCGCGAGTTCATAGGGATCCATGATTATTTCCGGTTGTTAGGGCGCCTGCTCGCCGCCCCCTGCCCCGTGCTTCCCTTCGCCCCGTGCCCTCCGGTCGGCGCGCGCCCACAGGGCGGCGGTGAGGATGAGCAGGAGCATCGGATAGGTCCATAAACCCTGCCCCCGCCGAATAGGCGCGGGGGAGGAATTCGGGGGCCACATATTTCACGAGATGCGCGAAACAGGTGATCAGCTGAAGCGCGGGCAGGCACAGGACCCAGTAACGTCGGCTTGTCAGCGCGTGGCCGAGAAAGAACGCGAGCACGAGAAAGTCGACCGAGGTCACGAGCATGCTGAAGATGTCGTAGCGCGAGCCTGAAACGAGAAGGCTAGCGAATGTCATGGCGGTGCCGATAAAAACCGTCAGCACCGCGATGACCGACTCCCGCTCACCGATCCTGCTGACCGTGATGGTGATGGCGACCAGCAAGGCGAGATAGATGATCCCCCAGATCATGGACAGGTGACTTTCATCAAAATCCTTAGAACCGGGGGTACATCGTCAGGCTGCTTTGGCGTGTGCGGCGGCGAGCGCGTCGCCTTCAACAAGCGATCCGCTAGACGGCAGCAGCTTGCCAGCGTCGCCGATGCCGACGATCATGTTCCGCAGCCCAACCTTGTCCTTGATCACTGCCAACTCATTGTGCAGCGCGACAATGCTTGTGCGGCCGCCGAGCATA
>SEFZ01000010.1 GCA_004173185.1 Sphingomonadales bacterium
GCGATCGGTGTCGATCAGCCCATATTTGGCGCGGCGGCTCAGAGTCGTGACGGTCGCGCCCGTCAGCCTTTGCCCTAGCCCATCCGGGAATGGCGGGCGCGAGGATCGAGCGGGTGACGCTGCACCGCGCCGATTTGCGCCGGCCATTCCCGGATGGGCTAGGGCAAAGGCTGACGGGCGCGACCGTCACGACTCTGAGCCGCCGCGCCAAATATGGGCTGATCGACACCGATCGCGGCGATACGCTGATCTTCCACCTCGGCATGTCGGGCCGCTGGCGGATCGACCCGTCGGAGATCGGCAAGCACGACCATTTCGTGATCGAGACCGCAAAGCACCGGCTGGCGCTCAACGATCCGCGCCGATTCGGCTCGGTCGATCTGGTGCCCACCGGGGAATTGGCGGAATGGCCCGCATTCAAGGCGCTGGGGCCGGAGCCGCTGGGGCCGGATTTCTCGGCCAGGCATCTGGCGGCCGCGTTCAAGGACCGAATCGCGCCGGTGAAGGCGCTGCTGCTCGATCAGCGCGTCGTGGCGGGGCTGGGCAATATATATGTGTGTGAGGCGCTGTATCTTTCGGGGATCGCGCCGACCCGTGCCGCCGGGACGATCACCCGGCCGCGGCTGGAGAAGCTCGTCACGGCGATTCGCGAAGTGCTGGAAGCTGCGATCGAGGCCGGGGGCTCCACCTTGCGCGATTATGCGCGCCCCGATGGCGAACTCGGCTATTTTGCCAAGCAGTGGCGGGTCTATGGTCGTGAGGGCGAACCCTGCGAATGTGGCGGGCTTGTCGAGCGTCGGGTGGATTCGGGCCGTTCGACGTTTTGGTGCCCAAAATGCCAGCGCTAATGGTTGACCCGAATCACCTCAGGCGGTAAGGGCCGCGCTTTCCCGGACGTGGGCTCGATTCCCGCGTCCCAATCTTTTGAGCTAGGACGATACGGCATGGCGAATACGCCTCAAGCGAAGAAGCGTATCCGGCGGAACGACCGCCGTGCGGAAATCAACGGCGCGCGCGTAAGCCGCATCCGGACTTTCGTGAAGAAGGTCGAGTCGGCACTCGACTCGGGTGACAAGACGGCAGCAGCAGCGGCACTGGCCGCAGCGCAGCCCGAAATCGCACGTGGCGTTGCCAAGGGCGTGCTCCACAAGAACACGGCGAGCCGCAAGTTCTCGCGTCTCAACAAGCGCGTCGAAGCACTCGCTTAACAGTCTTTTTTCGGTAACGATTGCCCCGTCGGACCCAGTCCGGCGGGGTTTTTCGCGTGTTTTTACGACCGAAATGGGCGTTGGCAGACTTAACCGCAGCCAAGTCACGCAAATGCGCGAGTCGCGGCAAGTAGGACTGTATTAACCACCTAAGTATCTGAAATATAACAACTTGATAACGATCCCCTAGGTTTTCAGCGACTTAGGAGGAGTCAACAAAACTATTTCAGAATCTTTACACGCCTGCCTCTTGCTCGAATCGCGGGCATCTACCTAGAAAGGCCGTCCGGGCCGATTCCATCGCCCGGTTAAAGCGGTGACCCAACGTTCCAGCCCGGGGGCAATGTCCGGCTGCGGGGGGTAATTTGTAGGGATTGAATGAAGACGCAAAAGCACGTGGCTTTTGCGCTCGGAGAGGCGCGTCGTTGACTCAGGCACAAGCAGTAGATCGGAACGGCATGGACGTAGTCGCCAAGGCGTGGACGCATGTGCGGGGCAACCTGCGGCGCTCGGCCGGACAGCGACTGTTCGACCAGTGGCTGAAGCCGGTCGTCCTGATCGACGGCAGCAGCGCCGAATCGGTGCGCCTTGGCCTGCCTTCGACCTTCATGACCCAGTGGGTGAAGAATCATTATTCGGAGCGGCTGCTGCTCGAATTCCGCGCCGTGCTGCCCGATTGCGGCAGCGTTACGCTGGAGACGATGGCTGAGGAGCCCAAGCGCGTCCTCAAGCCCGTAGCCGAACTGGCTGTGGCGCCGATCGCGGCACCCGCCGAGCGTCCGCAGTTCGATGTGCGTTTCACTTTCCAGCGCTTCGTCACCGATGCGACCAACCGCGTCGCGTTCAACGCTGCAAAGGCCGTCGCCCAGCCGGGCACGCCGCAGTTCAGCCCACTCTATCTCCATGCCGGGACCGGGCAGGGTAAAACCCATTTAATGCATGCGATCGGCCACGCATTCCTCGAAGCCAATCCGCAGGCGACCGCGATCTATGTGACCGCCGAGCGCTTCATGTTCGAATTCGTCCAGGCGATCCGCGCCAAGGATACGCATGCGTTCAAGACGCGGCTGCGCTCGGTCGATCTGCTGATGATCGACGATCTCCAGTTCATCGGCGGCAAGGACGCGACTCAGGAAGAGTTCTTCCACACAGTCAATGAGTTCATGTCGTCGGGCAAGCGGCTGGTGATCGCTGCCGATCGCGCACCGCAGGCGCTTGAGGGCTTTGAGACTCGGCTTGCCGGCCGTCTCGGCTCGGGGCTGGTTGCCGACATCAAGCCGGCGGAGCTTGAGCTGCGCCGTGCGATCGTCGGGCAGAAGCTCAAGGACATGCCCGCGGTCGATATGCCGCATGAGGTGATGGACCTGCTCGCTGCACGGATCACGTCGAACGTTCGCGAACTCGAAGGGGCGCTCAACCGCCTTGTCGCATATGCGCAGCTCAACGACGAGCCGATCACGATCGACTTCGCCACGGTTACGCTCGGCGAAGTGCTCCGCACCGCACAGCGCCGCATCACGATCGACGAGATCCAGCGCGCAGTTTCGGCACATTTCGAAGTGAAGCAGATCGATCTGATCTCCGAGCGCCGCGCAGTCGCCATCGCCCGCCCGCGCCAGATCGCAATGTATCTCGCCAAGCGCCTCACCACGCGCTCGCTGCCGGAAATCGGCCGCAAGTTCGGCAATCGCGATCACTCGACGGTCATTCACGCCGTCAAGCGCATCGAGGATCTGCGCGGCAAGGACAGCGAGATTGACGGTGCCGTCCGCACGCTGATGCGCACCCTGGAAGGCTGATCTCGGCCTGAAGAGTTCCCTCCCCATCGGAGGGGTCGGGGTGGAGGAGATGAGAGCGGGGCAACGCGAATGTCACGCCTCCACCCTGACTATTATGCCTGCTGGCGGCGAAAACTCGCCGGACCGTTAACCCGGTAGGCATCCCATTCCCGCTACAGCGCCGCTGATAAGGGGATTTCATCATGAAGTTTGTCGAACTCCATTCGCGCGGCGGCAATTATCTCGTGGTGGCGGCGAATATTGCCTATTTGCGCACCGATGAGAACGGACAGACCAAGGTAGGCATGGTCGGCGGCGACTCGCTGCTGGTCGTCGGATCGCTGGCCGAGGTCGCCGCACAAGTGCTGGCCGGCGTCTCGCAAGACTGAGCGCAGCATTACAGTTACGGAACAAAAGTTCACCCTTGTCGCTTCCGCACTCCAACGCATTGAAACCGCGTTCGAGGTCCAACAACGACAGGGGTTTGATACCATGAAGAAGATGTTCGTTCTGAGCGCCGCAATCGGCCTGGTTTCGCTTTCGGCATGCAACAACACGCCGCGCGAGCAGGCGGCGGAGAATATCGAAGCAACGTCCGAGATGAAGGCCGACAACATCGACGACATGGCCGCAAACGCTACGACGCCGGCCGCCGAGGATGCACTGCGCAATCAGGCTGCGGCGACCCGCGAGATGGGCGACAAAAAGGCCGAAGACATGCGCACGCACAACGCGGACACGAATCTCGCCAACGGGATGTAATTCGCGCAGCGATTCGAACCGGAAAGGGGCGCTCGCTGGTGCGGGCGCCCCTTTTTCATTTCCGGCTCAGACCTGCAGCCCCACCGCGCGTTGCGCCGCGAGCAACGTAGGCGCTGCCAAAGTTTGCGCACGGGCTGCACCCTTGGCGAGTTCGGCGGCCACGGCCGCGCGGTCGTCGAGCAATTTCACCAGACGGTCGCGCATCGGGGCGAGCACCGAGACCGAGAGATCGGCCAGCGCGGGCTTGAACGCGCCAAAGCCCTTGCCCGCGAATTCCTCGACCACCGATTGCGGGGTCCGCTCGGCGAGCGCGGCGTAGATCGTCACGAGGTTCTTCGCCTCGGGGCGCTCGGCCAGCGCGTCGAAGTTGTCGGGGAGCAGATCGGCATCCGACTTCGATTTCTTGATCTTCTGGGCGATCGTGTCGTCATCGTCGATCAGGTTGATCCGGCTCATGTCCGAAGGATCGGACTTGGACATTTTCGCGCCTCCGTCCCGCAGCGACATGATCCGCGGGGCGGCCTTTGAGATCAAAGCCTCGGGCAGGGGGAAGAGATCGACATCGAAATCGGTGTTGAACTTGGTCGCCACGTCGCGCGCCAGCTCGAGATGCTGGCGCTGATCCTCGCCGACCGGAACGTGCGTGGCCTTGTACAGCAGCACATCGGCCGCCTGGAGCACCGGATAGGTGAACAGGCCCACGCTTGCGCCTTCGCGGTTCTTGCCGGCCTTGTCCTTCCACTGGGTCATGCGGTTCAGCCAGCCCATCCGGGCAGTGCCCTGCAGGATCCAGCACAGTTCGGCATGGGCGGGAACGCGGCTCTGGTTGAACAGGATCGAGCGATCATCGATGCCGGCCGCCAGCAGGGTGGCGGCCATCTCGATCGTCGAGTTGGCGAGGTCGGCAGGCGAGATATTGCTGGTCAGCGCGTGAAGATCCGCGAGGAAGAACAGGCACTCGCCGCCATTTTTCTCCATGGCGTCCTGCAACGCCACCCACTGCCGGATCGCCCCGAGATAATTGCCGAGGTGCAGATTGCCGGTGGTCTGGATGCCGGAAATTACGCGCATGATTACTCCTGGATGCCGTCTACGGGACGGCGCTTGCGGATAAGGGCCTTGATATCGCTCGGGCGGAAGGCCCCGGTGACGAAGCAGGCGATGACGTAGATCAGCATGCCCGCCGAAACCAGCACGCCGAGCGCGAGATAGCGTTGCACCAGCGGGCCGCTGAGCCATGGATCGAGCAACCGGTCCGAGACGAACAGCACTGCGCCCATCAATAGGGCGGCGAGGGCGAGGCGGGGAAGGCGGCGCTTCAGCTGGGCGTCGGCTTTGAAATGCCCCCGCGAGGCCAGGCCGCGATAAAGCATCCACACGTTCACGATTGCAGCCAGCGTAGTCGCGAGCGGCGGGCCGACATGGCCGATCCACGGGATAAGCGCGAGATTGGCGGCAATGTTGATCGCTATCGACCACATGGCGAACTTGACCGGGGTCTTGGTGTCCTGCCGCGCGTAGAAGCCAGGAGTGAGCACTTTTACGAGCACATAAGCGGGCAGGCCGAGCGAGAAGCCGGCCAGCGCCATTGCGCAGGCGCGCGTGTCTTCGGCGTCGAACTCGCCATATTGGAAAAGCCCGCGCACGATCGGTTCGGCCGCCACGATCAGCGCCGCCATGGCGGGGAGGGTGAGGAACAGCGCCAGCTCGATGCCGCGATTCTGCGTCTCCATCGCCTCGGCTTCCTTGCCCTGACCCAGAAGACGCGAAATGGTCGGGAGCAGGATGGTGCCAAGACCGATGCCGATCATGCCCAGCGGCAGCTGGTTCAGACGATCAGCATAATAGATGTATGACAGCGAGCCCGAGGCCAGGAGCCCGCCCGCGAGCGCCGAGGAGATCAATATGTTGATCTGCGACGCGCCTGCGCCCGCTGCGGCAGGGAGAATCAGCTTCATCAGCTTCTTCACTTCCTCGTCGAGCCGGGGAAGGCGCGGCTTGAGCGATACGCCCGAGCGTTTGCACGCCAGCGCCAGCCAGCCGAGCTGGAGCAGGCCGCCGATGGGCACGGAGATCGCCTGTGCCCGCGCAGTCTCATACGGATCGCCGTGGAAGAGCAGCAGCGCCGAGACCATCGCGATGTTGAGCAGGATCGGGGCCGCCGCATTGACCCAGAATTTGTCGAGCGAATTGAGGATGCCGCCGAGCAGCGAAGCCAGCGAGATCAACATCAGATAGGGAATGGTGTAGCGCGACAGCTCGACTGCGAAGGCGAATTGCTCGCGAGGCGCTTCGTTGAAGCCGCCCGACAGCGCCCAGGTCACCGGCCATGCCGCGACGAGCATCACCGCAGTGAAGATAAGCAGCGCCGCGAACAGCACCGCGAGCGCGCGCTCTGCAAATTGCAGCGCCGGGCCCAGCTTTCCGTCCTCGCCCACCTTGCGATTGAACATCGGCACAAAAGCCGCCGCAAACGCCCCCTCGGCAAAGAGCGCGCGGAACATGTTGGGCAGGCGGAAGGCGATGGTGAAGGCGTCCGATGCGAACCCGGCGCCGACATAGCGCGCCTGGAGCGAATCACGGACGAGCGCCAGCACGCGGCTGGCGAGCGTGAGCCCGCCCACCGAGCCAAGCGTGCGGGCGAGCTTCACGTTGTTATCCTAGCTTCGGCGCGATCAGGCTTCGCCGACCGGCTGGGCGAGCTGTGCGTCCTGCTCGGCGCGCTGCTGCATATAGATGCCGCCGAAATCGATGGGTTCGAGCAGCAGCGGCGGGAAGCCGCCGTCGCGGATCGCGTCGGCCAGCACGCGGCGCGCGAAGGGGAACAGGATGCGCGGCGCTTCGCCGAGCAGGAACGGATCGATCTGATCTTCCGGAATGTTGCGGAGGCCGAACAGGCCCGCATAGGAAAGATCGACGATGAAAGCGGTCTGGCTCTCGGCCTGCGCGCGTACTTCGATCTTCAGAACGACCTCATAGACGTCGTCACCGACCTTGCCCGAGCCGATATTGAACTGCACGTCGATCGCGGGCTGAACGGGGTTCTGATAGATCGCCGGCGCGTTCGGGTTCTCGAACGACATGTCCTTCACATATTGCGAGATTACGCCGACCGCAGGTGCCGTGTCTTCGCCATTCGCCGCGGGTTCACCGAATTCGGGCAGGTTGTCGGTCTCGGCCATTCGAAGATTCCTCTTTAGATTCGGAAAGTTTCACGCATTCGGCGCGTTTCGTCGCGTGCGCGCCTAGCAGGCGGCGTCTGGCGTTTCAATTGTCCCGCACCAAATGTGATCCCGGAAGGGGGAAGATTTGAATAGCGCGGCGCTTAGGCTTATGTAGGGCGTTAAGAGACTGGAGAACCATGTACTACGTAATCCTTTTCGCGATGGTCGCAGCGTTTCTGGCGCTCAGGCTATATTCCGTGCTCGGCAAGCGCACGGGACATGAGCAGCAGCTCCCCAAGCCCGCTGAAGAGCGGCTGGGCATCCCGCCTGTGCCGCGCACGATCGACGTGACGCCCGAGGTGCGCGAGAGCGGCACCCGTGCGATCGAGACCGGTGCGGAGGGCGGATTGCGCGCGGTGATCGCCGCAGATTCGAGCTTCGATGTCGCGCAGTTCGTGGAAGGATCGAAGGCGGCATATCGCATGATCCTCGAAGCATTCTGGAAGGGTGACGAGGAAACGCTGAGCTGGCTGGTCGAGGACGATGTTCGCGAGGGCTTTATCCAGGCAATCGCCGAGCGCCGCGAAGCCGGGCATGTGCTCGACAATCGGCTGGTCGTTATCGATCGCGCGCTGATCACCGACGCTTCGGTCGAGGGCAAGATTGCGCGGATCACGGTTCGCTTCGACGCCGATATCGCTGCGATCACGCGCGATGCAGAGGGCGTGCTCGTCGCCGGCTCGATGAGTGATGCGGTTGAGACGCACGATAGCTGGACCTTTGCGCGCAATCTGCGCAGCGACGATC
The DNA here is from genome assembly GCA_004173185.1 of Sphingomonadales bacterium. GTDB lineage: Bacteria > Pseudomonadota > Alphaproteobacteria > Sphingomonadales > Sphingomonadaceae > Sphingomonas. The sequence goes on from SEFZ01000010.1 coordinate 7,720, forward strand.
CCAATTGGAAGCTCGTCGAAACCGACGACGCCTGAGCAAGAGGCCGATTATTATGCGACTATGGGGTGTCGTCGCGGGTGCGGCGCTGTTGAGCGCTTGCTCGGGCTCGGTCGTGCCGAATTATGTCGAGCCCGGTGCCCGCCCGGCACCGAACTATCCGGCGCAGCGGCCAAACCGATCCGATGGCGGGCGAACCGATCGCGCACCAGAGCCCCAGGCGCATGTCGCTGTCCGCCAGCCGATCCCCGCAACGCCGCTCGCGCCGATCACCGCGCCAGCCGCGGGTGCGGGCATCACCAGCGCCGCAAAGGCTGGCGTGATCGCTGGTCCACCGGTGGATACGCTACCGATTTCGGATGCGAATGCAGCGCGCGCGCTGACGGCGTTCAAGGTCAGCTGCAGTTCGCTTCAGAAGCGCACCGACACCAGCGGCCTGACGCGCGGCAGTGACTGGACGCCCGCTTGCAACGCTGCCCAAGGCGTTGCGGAGCGCGATGCACGGGCATATTTCTCGCGCTGGTTCGAAACGCTGCAGATCGCCGACGGCAAGGCGCAGGCGACGGGATATTATGAGCCGGAAATCGCCGGTTCGCGCGAGCGCCGCCGCGGCTATGAGGTGCCGATCTATGGCCGGCCGAGTGATCTGGTCGATGTCGATCTTGGCGTGTTTTCCAACGATCTGAAGGGCAAGCGCATCCGCGGCCGCGTGGCGGGATCGAGCTTTGTGCCCTATTTCGAGCGCAAGGAAATTGAGACGGGCGCGATCCACGATCGTGCACCGATCATCGCCTATGCTGCCGATCCGGTGGAGATCTTCTTCCTCCAGATCCAGGGTTCGGGCCGCTTGCGCCAACCCGATGGCAGCGTCGTCCGCATTGGCTTCGCCAGCCAGAACGGCCGCGATTACACCGGGATCGGCGGGCTCATGCGGGACCGCGGGCTGCTCAAGCCTGGTGGGGCCTCGATGCAGGGCATCATGAGCTATCTGCGCGAGAATCCCGAGCAGGGCCGTGAGATCATGTGGGAGAATAAGAGCTTCGTGTTCTTCCAGGAATTGAAGGGTGCGGGGCCGCTGGGTTCGATGGGGCTGCCGGTGACCGGCCAAGCGAGCGCTGCAGTCGATGTGCGCTTCGTCACGCAGGGCGGGCTGGTGTTTCTCTCGATGGACCGCGCCGAGGCCAACGGCCTGTGGGTGGCGCAGGATACGGGCGGGGCAATCAAGGGCACGAACCGCGTCGACACCTTTTGGGGCGCGGGCGAGGAAGCGCGCGCGATTGCCGGCGGCATGAACTCGCGCGGCACTGCATGGCTGCTGGTGCCAACCGGCACGCTGGCGCGTCTGACGCGGACGCCGTGAGACGGCTGGCGCCGGAGGAAGCGGCGCTGTGGCAATTGGTGATCGCCAGCGTGAAGCCGATCGCCGGGCGCAAGGCTGCGCCTAAGCCCGTGGCTGCGCCCATTGTGGCACCGTCGCCAAAGGCCGCGCCTGCGCCCAGGAAGATGAAACCGGCACCGCCGCCCGCGCCGCCACCGCCGCGCACCGTCACGCGCTCGTCCAACACGCTCGACGGCAGTTGGGACCGGCAGCTTTCGCGCGGGCTGGTCTCGCCCGAAAGCGCCATCGATTTGCATGGGCATAGCCTGTCCTCTGCCTATGACCGGCTCGATCGCGGGCTGGAACAGGCGATTGCACAGGGTGACCGCGTGCTGCTGCTCGTCACGGGCAAGCCGCCGCGACCGGAATCCGAGCGCCCGCATGCGCGCGGCGCGATCCGTGCGGCGGTCGGCGATTGGCTGGCTTCGTCGCGCCATGCCGGGCGGATCGCTGCGGTGCGGGGTGCGCATCCCCGGCACGGCGGCACCGGCGCACTATATATTGTGCTCAGACGACCCAATTTGAGCAATGTCGGGAAACAATCTTAACCTCTGTCTGCGACTTTTCACTGCTGATTTGAACTTTCAGTTCGAACGCAAAGGGGGGTCGGGCGACAAAGGTGGAAGGATTCTCGCTCAAGAGCCGTGCCATCGCCTTCGCGATGTGCGCCGGGGCGGTGGCGTTCATCCTCGCCCTCGCTGCCGCATCGACTCCCGAAATGATTACCGTAGAATCGGCAGGCCGCGCGCTGATCGCAGCGATCGTCTGTGGCGTGATGTGCTGGGCTTCGGCCGAGCGTACCATCGCTTCGACCGCGGGCTCGATCGACGCTGCGATCGAGCGACTGGCTCAGGCCGCCAATGGCGATCTGGAGGGCGAAATTCCGCCTGAGGTCGGCGAGAATGTGCCCCAGCTCGCATATGCGATGGAGGGATTGTTCCGCCAGCTCCATGCCAATCTGGAAAGCGTTCAGCGGCTCGCGATGTTCGATCCGGTGACGGGTCTCGCCAACCGCACCAATTTCCGCCGGACCGCCGAGCGGATGCTCGCCGACATGCCGATGGGCGAGAATGCGGTGCTCTATTTTATCGATCTCGATCGCTTCAAGGCAGTGAACGATACGCTTGGTCACGCCACCGGCGACGCCTTGCTCGCTATGGTCGCCAATCGGTTGCGTGCAGTGGCTGACCGGTTTGCCGGGGAGGCTGGCGGACGCAAGCCGCTGATCGGCCGCTTGGCTGGCGATGAGTTCACGATGTTCTTTCCCGCGATTGCCGATTTGAAGCACACCGACCGCATCGGTCGCGGCATATTGTTCGCGCTTTCCGAAAGCTTTGATCTTGCCGATCAGGAAGTGTCGATCGGCGCTTCGATCGGCATCGCGATCCGCCCCGAGCATGGCACGACGCTGCACGATCTGATGCGCGCCGCCGACGCCGCGATGTACCACGCGAAGGCGATGGGCCGCGGCCGGGCCGAGCATTTCACCGATCAGCTTGCTGCCGAGATCGCTGAACGTGCGCAGCTTGAGAGCGATCTGCGCGAAGCGGTCGACAAGGATCAGTTTGCCTTGGTCTTCCAGCCACAGGTTTCGGCGGCCGATGGCCGCATCGTCGGGGCCGAGGCGCTGCTGCGCTGGCGGCATCCCGATGGGCTGAAAATGCCAGGCGCGTTCCTGCAGCGGGCCGAAGAGACCGGGCTGATCGTCGAAATTGGCGAATGGGTGTTGCAGAACGTTGCCGAGACGATTGCCCGGTGGGGACGGCTGGGCGTCGAGCAGCGGCTCGCGATGAATATCAGCCAGCGTCAGATCGATCATGCCGGGTTCTTCCGGCGGTTGCGCGAAGCGATGCTGGCGGCGAACGCACCGGCGACGTTGCTCGAACTGGAGATCACCGAGACACTGGCGATGCATTGCTCGTGCGAAGTGATCGAAGCGATTGTCGCGCTGCGTGCCGATGGCGCGACGGTGGCTATCGACGATTTCGGCACTGGCTATTCGAACATGTCGCGGCTGCGCCAACTGCCGATCGACCGGATCAAGCTGGACCGCAGCGTGATCGAGCATGTCGCCGAACATGCCGAAGCGCGGGCGATTGCGCAGGCGATGATCGGATTGGCGCACGGCCTGGGTTGCGAAGCCGTGGCCGAGGGCATCGAGAATGAGGATCAGGCCGCTGTGCTGCGGGTGATCGGCTGCGACGTGCTGCAAGGCTATGCGGTGGCACAGCCTATGGCGGAGGATGAGTTCCTTGCCTGGGCCCGCGATGTGGAACCGCGACGGGTTGCTTCCTAGGCAAAGGCTTGTTTGAGCACTTCCTCATAGACATCGGTGAGCGCTTCGAGATCGGCGAGCGCTACGGCTTCGTCGAGCTTGTGCATCGTCGCGTTGATCAGGCCGAATTCGACCACCGGGCAGATTTTGGAGAGGAAGCGCGCGTCGGACGTGCCGCCGGTGGTGGAGAGTTCTGCGGCCACCCCGAGCTTCGACTCGATTGCGCCCGCCACCAGTGACGACAATGTGCCCGGTTCGGTGAGGAATGCCTCGCCATAGATGCGGCCCTTCACCTCCGAATTGGGAGCATGGCGGTGGACGATTTCCTCGATGCGGGCGATGAGCTCCGCACCATTTTGCTCATCGTTGAAGCGGATGCTGATCCGGGCCGAAGCGCGCGCGGGGATCACGTTGGTGGCGCGATTGCCGACCTCGAGATCGATGACTTCGATGTTTGAGGGCTGGAACCAGGCATTGCCTTCATCGAGCACGATAGCGTCGATTTCGGCGAGCGCGCGGACCAGCCGGGGCACGGGATTGTCCGCCAGATGTGGGTAAGCGACATGACCCTGCTGGCCGATCACTGCGATGTCGATAACCGTGGAGCCACGGCGGCCGATCTTGATCGTATCGCCGAGCCGCTGGGATGAGGTGGGTTCGCCGACGAGGCACATATCGGGCGTCAAGCCACGCTCCGCCATGCGCTCGATCAGCCGGGGGGTGCCAAAGGTGGCGGGGCCTTCTTCGTCGCCGGTGATGATCAGGCTGACCATGCCATCCGGCACACGCTCCGCCGCCGCGACGAAGGCGGCGATGGCCCCCTTCATGTCGACCGCGCCGCGCCCGTAAAGCAACCCGCCACGAATCTGCGGTTCGAACGCACCGCTAGTCCATCCGCTGCCGGGGGGAACGACGTCCAGATGTCCGGCGAAGGCGAAATGGCGGGCGCCGTCGCCGCGAACGGCGAGGAGGTTCTCGACCGGGCCGTCCGGCGCTTCGCCTTCGATGAAGCGCTCGACCCTAAAACCGAGTGGGATCAGCGCGGCTTCGAGCACGTCGAATACATTGCCCGTTGCGGGCGTCACGCTCTCGGCGGCGATGAGGGCCTTGGTCAGTTCGATCGCGTTCATTTCTACCTCGTCGTCCCGGCGAACGCCGGGATCCCGCTTCTTCTTTTCTTCTGTGCTTTGGTCCAGAGAAAAGAAGAAGCGGGATCCCGGCTCGCGGCCGGGAAGACGGGAGTGGTCCGATGCCTAAGTTGAATCTCGAGCTTATCCCGCAGACTAACAAGACGGGCTATCCCGATCCATTCGACCAGCCGGTTCAGGGGCGCTGGTATCGCCGCCTTGGCCCCGCCAGCGGGCTGAGCGAGATGGGCGTGAGCCATGTTACGCTGAAACCCGGCGCATGGTCTTCGCAGCGGCATTGGCACCGGCTGGAGGATGAATTCGTCGTGATGCTCTCGGGAGAGGCGGTGCTGATCGATGACAAAGGCGAGCATGTGATGCGCGCAGGCGATTGCGCGTCGTTTCCCAAAGGGGAGGAGGACGGGCACCACCTTGAGAACCGTAATGATGTCGACTGCGTGTTCATCGCGGTGAGCGCCGGAGACAAGGCGGCAGATTCGGGCGTCTATCCGGATATCGATATGGTGTTCGACCCCAATGGCTATTTCCACAAGGATGGCACGGCCTATCCCGCCACGCGGCTGCCCTAGACGGCAGGCAACTCGAACTGCTCGATCACCCAATCCTCTTCCTGCGCTGAAGCGATCCAGTCCTGCATGAAGGGATGCTGGAGGACGCTGAGCATATAGGCCTGCGCGAAGCGCGGGACGGGGAGCGAATATGTGACGATGCGGGTTACGACGGGCGCGAACATCATGTCCACCGCGCCGAATTCGCCAAACAGGAACGCGCCTTCGCCGCCGAAACGCGCGCGGGCCTGCGCCCAAAGCTCCATGATCCGCGCCAGTTCCTGCGAGACGTCCTGGTCGATCGGCTTGGGCGGATAGACCTGGCGGATGTTCATCGTGTGCTTGCGGCGGAGCGCCGAGAAGCCCGAATGCATTTCGGCGGCCATGGAACGCGCCATGGCGCGGGCCGCAGGGTCCTTTGGCCAGAATTTGTCGCCACCGATCTTGTCATTGAGATAATCGACGATCGCCAGACTGTCCCACACCACTGCTTCGCCATCCCACAGGATCGGCACCTTGCCCGATGACGGCGCGAACTCGTCGCCTTCGCGGCGCTTGTCCCAATTCTCGTCGTAGAGCGGCACCACGACTTCTTCGAACGGAATCCCCGATTGCTTGCACGCGAGCCAGCCGCGCAGCGACCAGGAGGAATAGGCCTTGTTGCCGATGATAAGCTTCATGCGGCCGGGATAGCGAGGCGGGGAGGGGGGGGCAATGACAGGCTTGTGCCGTTTTTTTTGATGCATATACATGATGCATATGCATCAAGAATATCTCTCCGTCCCCTGCGCATGCACCACGCTCCGCAAGGCTGCACGTGCCGTCGGCAAGGCGTATGACGACGCGCTTGCGCCCACCGGGATGACGACCGCGCAATTCGCGATCCTGCGCAACGTATCGCGCGGCGACGCTGTGCCGCTGAGCCGTCTTGCCGAAAATCTGGTGATGGATCGCAGCTCGCTTTACCGCGCCATTGCCCCGATCGAAGCCAAGGGCTGGGTAGCGCTGAGTGCCGGCCCCGGCAAGGCCAAGCTGGCGGCGCTGACCGATGCGGGCAGAACGGCGATGGCTGCTGCCGAGCCCTATTGGGAGCAAGCCCAGAAGCATGTTGTCGGCACGATGGCCGATGTCTGGATCGGGCTGGAATTTGGGCTGAAAGCGCTGACCAGGGTGGCGCAGGAAGCGCATCGATGACTGCGTTGCTTCGCCGCCTGCCGGTTTCGGCGCGCGGCTATGCGAGCCTTGCCGCGGGCATCACTTTCATCGCTTTGCTCGTCTCGGCGGGGCTGCGTTCGGCACCCAGCGTGATGATGCAGCCGCTCGAGATGCACTTCGGCTGGGATCGCGCGACGACATCGACCGCGGCTGCCATCGGCATCTTTCTGTACGGGCTGATCGGGCCGTTCGCGGCGGCGGTGATGCTGAGCTTCGGCATCCGCCGGACGATGCTCGCCGGGCTGGTGCTGATGTCGGCATCGACCTTTGCCAGTCTGTGGATGACCGAGCCGTGGCAATATGTGCTCAGCTGGGGCGTGTTCTCGGGCGTGGGCAGCGGTGCGGTGGCGGCGGTGCTCGGCGCGGCGGTGGTCAATCGCTGGTTCGCCACGCGACAGGGCCTGGTGATGGGGATGCTGACTGCCAGCACCGCCACCGGCGCGCTGGTGTTCCTGCCGTTGCTGGCGTGGCTTTCCGAAGGCGGCGCGTGGCGCCCGGCGGCGCTGGCAGTGTCGATTGCGGCGGCGGCGGTGATCCCTTTGGTCTATCTGTTCATTCCCGAAAGCCCGGCGCATGTCGGCGTACGGCGCTTTGGCGAGACCGAGGAAAGCGCGGCCCCGCCCGCGCTCAAACAGGCATCGACGCCGGGGCTGGCATTTGCCGTGCTGTTTCGCGCATCCAAATCGCCGATGTTCTGGCTGTTGTTCGGCACTTTCCTCATCTGCGGGCTGACCACCAACGGGCTGGTCGGCACGCATCTGATCGCGTTTTGCGGGGATAATGGCATCGCGCCGATGCAGGCTGCGGGGCTTCTATCGCTGATGGGGCTGTTCGACCTGATCGGGACGACCGCTTCGGGCTGGCTGACCGATCGCTATGATCCGCGCAAATTGCTGTTCATCTATTACGGGATACGTGGGCTTTCGCTGCTGGCGCTGCCCTTCCTCGATTTCAGCGCGACGAGCTTGCTGCTCTTCTCGATCTTCTATGGGCTGGACTGGATCGCGACCGTGCCGCCTACGGTGAAGCTGGCGAATGTGCATTTCGGCGAGCGCGATGCGCCGATCGTGTTCGGCTGGGTGATGGTGGGGCATCAGATCGGCGCGGCGATTGCGGCGTTTGGGGCAGGCGTGATCCGGAGCGGCTTTGGGACCTACACGCCGGCGTTTCTGATCGCAGGAGCCTTGGGGCTGGTCGCGGCGGTGGCGATCCTTGCGGTGCGCGTCTCGAAGCAGGAGCCTGTTCTAGCCGCTTAGGCCGCGCGCAACGTCGCGATAAAAGTCCGCATTTCGGCGAGCAGGCTATTGGCCTGTCCGACAAGCGCATCGGTGGCGGTGCCCATTTCGCTGGTCACGCGCGAGGCTGCATCAGTCGCCGCTTCAACGTTGGAGACGCTGCCCTGCAGATCGGTGGTCAGTTCCGCCGAGGAGGTGGCGTAGCGCTGGATTGAGCGAATGACATCGCCCTGGCGGTGCATCGCCTGCTCGACGGCACCCGATACATCGGTGATGCGATCGAAGCTGGTGCGCATATCGCCGACGATCGAGGCCGTCGCGCCGACTGCGCCGGTCATGCGATCTAGCTGGGCGCGAATTTCGTCGGTAGCCATCGCGGTCTGCGCGGCGAGGCCTTTAACTTCCTGAGCGACGATGGCGAAGCCGCGGCCCGCGTCGCCCGCGCGCGCGGCTTCGATCGAGGCGTTGAGCGCAAGGAGATTGGTGCGCGCGGCGACATCGGCGATGACATTGGCGATGTTGCCGACGCTGCCGGCGTGTTCACTTAGGGTGGCGCAACGATCATCGGCGGAGCGCGAGAGGGCGTGGAGCCGCGCGGTGGTGGTTTCCTGCTCCATGAGGCTCGCTTCGACCGCTTCGAGCGAGCGGCCAAGGTTGACCGATTCGTCCAGCAAGGCGGCGGCGCCGGTATCGGCGCGGACGGCGCGGCCCGCGACATCGCGAATCTGGCCATGGGTGGAAAGCGTGGTCGCGGCCAGCGTGCCGGCGGAGATGCGGGTCCGATCGGCGGCGGTGGCGAGTTCGGTGATGGCGGAGACGAAGCGGCACTCGAACTGCTCAGCGATGCGGGTGATTTCCTCGCGGCGGCCAGCTTCGTTGTCGATCTGGGCGCGGTGGCGGGCCTCGGCGGCGTCGGCGAGCTGTTGCGCTTCCTCGCGCTGGACGGCGGCACGCAGAAGGTCGCGTTCCCCGGCGGCGGTGGCGAGCGCTTCGCCCCGGGCGAATTGCTCGGTGACGAGGCGCGCCTGGCCGATCACGTTGCGCGCAAGCAGCGCCACGAAGACTGCGAGGAACACGAACACCCCGACCGGGATATTGGCGAGCATCGCATAGACCGCGCAGATGACCACTGCGACGCCTAGAAAAATCAGGCTGGCTGGCGGCAGCGGTGCGTAACGCAGCGATCCGATGGCGACGACACCGGCGATGGCGGTGGTGGTGACGATGAGCTGCTCAGGCGTGCCGCCGAGCCCTGCGGTCGCGAGGAAGAAGAACCAGCCAAGCGATACCGCCGCAGCCTCGGCGACGGCCTCGCGAACCGCCGTTGCGGGATTGTCGACCCACCAGTCGCGCACATGGGCGCGGTACCAGCGCAGGAGCACGCCGCAGCTGATCGTCAGGTGCAGCGCAAGTGCGGCGAGACGAACCTGACCGAAGCCCGATCCATGCACCATCGTGGCGAGCGCGACGCTGACGAACACGGTTGCGGCGAAAGCGATGGGATAAGACCGGCCGATGGCAACGAGATGCGCGCGCATCTGTGCGGCCGGCAATACGGCCCATTGGCTATAGGCCAGCCAACGCAAGCCGGTGTGGCGTACCTCTCCCATATATGCATAGGTAAGCAACTATGCTTACCAAGCCGTTACAGGCGCAAATAGACACCGCGGCGATGGAGCGGGATCAATGCGGCAAGGACGATCAGCGTGATCGTGAGCGCGTAAAGGAATGAAGCGAAATACGGATCGCCGACCCGGCTTTGAACTTGTGCAAAGCCCCATGCCTGAAAGCCGAGCCGGATGCCGGCAAGGCCGATGAGCAGCGAGAGGATGTAGCCGAGGATCGCGTTCATTCCGAAGACTTGCAGCGGGCTGAGCGCAGTGCGAAGCGCGGGCACGCGGGCGGCGAGCACCGAGAGGACGAGCAGCAGCGCCGAGAGGCCCGAGGTCAGCAGGACGAAGCTGGAGGTCCACAGCTTCTTGTTAATGGGGAAAGCGGGGTGCATCGCGAGGCCCGTAGCGATCAGGGCGACACCGCCGATCGCAATCCATTGGAGCGCGCGCTTTGGATCTGCCTTCCATGCCAAGGCCGCGAGGATGCCCAGCAGAACATTGGCGAGGGCAGGGATGGTCGAGAACAAGCCTTCCGGATCGTAGACGATATTGCCCGCCGCATCCTTGCCGTGGCGCCAGATGTGCTGGGTGCCGACAAGCGTGCGATCGACCCAGCCGCCGAGATTGCCACCGGGGGTGAAGTCTCCACCGAGCGCCATCGCTGCCCAATAAAAGAGCAGGGCAGCCGCGGCGGCCCCGGCGATGGCCTGCCAGCGCAGATGCGCACGACCCTCAGCATCACGGCGCGCGGTGAGGAGCGCGAGGGTGGCGGTTAGGCCGTAGCAGAGTCCTAAGCGGGGGAAGACGCCGAAGAAGCGCAAATTCGCCAGATCGGGGCGGACCAGCAATTGCCACGCCCAACCGATCGCGATCAGCGCGAAGGTGCGCCAGGCGATGCGCTTCCACAGCGCGGCATCGACCTTGCGGGGAAAGGACAGCCCCAAGGCCACGCCCATTGCGCAGAGGAAAGCGGGGAAAACCAGATCGGTGGGCGTGAAGCCGTGCCATTCGGCATGATCGAGCGGCCACCAGATATGCGCCGCCGAGCCGGGCGTGTTGACCAGGATCATCCCCGCGACGGCGAGGCCGCGGAACAGGTCCAGCCCTTCCAGTCGCCCGGCTGTCATTTACTCGGCGATGAGCGAGATGGAGTGTGGCCGGGAATTGAAGACATTGACCACGACCCACATGCGCGGCGTGGCGCGGAGCTCGAACATCGTGCTGGTGGCGTAGGATTTCTTCTGAACCGTGGGCGCGACGCCGAGGCATTTGCCGATCGCCACCAGTGCCGCCTCGTTCGGGCGGGTCTCCAGCGAGCCAGTCCAGGTGCAGTTGAAGAAGCCGCGGGTCATGGTGGACGTGGTGCCGGTGGTGATCACGCAGCGATAGCCATCGACCTGCTTGGACGCGGGCCATTCTCCCACTTTTCCCTCACCGGTCTTGAGCGCGGACATGAACTTGTCCTTCTCGGCAAACGGCTTGACGGCTTTCAGGGTGGCGCAGAGCGGCTCGGCGATCGCCTGTACAGGCAATGCGAGCAAAGCCGCGGCGATCAGCAATTTGGCGCTCTTCATTACGTCTCTTCCCCCTATGTTTGACGATGGTATCGCCGCCCGCGCGCGCAACGACAAGATGCCTCAAGGCGCCCGATGCGGCGCAACGGTGGGCGTAGGCTTGAGCTGCAGTTTCATCGAAGGCGGCCTGGTCGGCTTGCTGGCGCGCTTCGGGATACCGGGGAGGCGCACCGGCTGTTCGGTATGCCAATAATACGTGAACCGGCCGCCGTCCCACCAATACCATTTGGCGTTGCGGAACTGCCAGCTATGCGCCGAGCAACCTTCGCAACCGGCGCGCTGGGTGGCGGCGAGTTCGGTCTTTGACGGCGTATGTGACGGGGTTGCTTGCGCCAGCGCGAGTAGCAGACCGATCGACAGCATCAGGAACCTCCGCCGGCCATGGTAGCGGCGGGCGGGGCAGGGTCAAATTCCCCGGATCAGTCGGCGACATAGGCCCAGGCCGTGCGGCCCGAGGCGAGAGTCACGCTGGCACGGCGATGATGGGCCGACTGATAGGGATCCATGCGTACCATTTCGACATCGCTCAATTGCATCGCGCGGCCCGCCACCGCAGCGCCGGGCGCGTCGCTGGCGACCATCGAGAGATGGGTGGCGCTGCCGGTGGTCGAGAGGATTTGCTTGTCCTCGAGCACGACGGTGCGCGTGACATAGCCGGGCAGGGTATCGTCTGTGTAATCGAGCACCCGGCCGAACATGGCGAGATGCACTTTTTCGAGTGTCAGCGTGCCACAGGCAAAAAGCAGGGTTTCCCCCATCAGCCGATTGCTTCGAGCACCGCGGCGCGCAGTTCGGGGATGCCGAGGCCCTTTTCGCTCGACGTGACGATGATATCCGGGTGCGCTGCAGCGCGCTTGCGGGCTTCCTCCGCGGTAGCCGCAGTAACCTCGGCCAACTCGCTCGCCTTGATCTTGTCGGCCTTGGTGAGGACGATGCGATAGCTGACGGCGGCGCTGTCGAGCATTTCGAGAATCTCGCGATCGACATCCTTGATGCCGTGGCGCGAATCGATCAGCACCAGCGCGCGCTTGAGCGCCTGACGGCCGCGCAGGAAGTCGTTCACCAGATAGCGCCACTTACGGACCATATCCTTGGGCGCCTTGGCAAAGCCGTAGCCCGGCATGTCGACCAGCCGGAATTGCAGCGGATCGCCCACGTCGAAGAAGTTCAACTCCTGCGTGCGACCGGGCGTGTTTGACGTGCGCGCAAGCGAGTTGCGATTGGTCAGCGCGTTGAGCAGTGACGATTTTCCGACGTTCGACCGGCCCGCGAACGCGACTTCGGGCACCACCGGAGACGGCAGATGCTCTAGCGCGGGCGCGGACTTGAGGAAGGCGACCGGCCCCGCAAACGCCTTGCGCGCGGTTTCGATCGCTTCCGGTTCGAAAGCTTCGGTCACTTCTTGGTCACTTCTTTCTTAGGCAGCGGCTCTTTCAGACCCGGATGCTTCGAATAGAGCCAGCGCTGCTGCAGGATGGTGATCACGTTCGAGGTGATCCAGTAGACCTGCAGGCCCACCGCGAACGGCGCCATCACGAACATCAGCATCCACGGCATGATCGCGAAGATCTGCTTCTGCATCTCGTCCATCGGGGCCGGGTTCAGCTTGATCTGATAGTACATCGACACGCCGAGCAGGATCGGAACCACGCCGATCGCGATGAAGCTGGGCGGCGTGAATGCGAGCAGGCCGAACAGGTTGAGCGGAGTCAGCGGATCGGGTGCCGAGAGATCCTTGATCCACAGCACGAACGGCTGGTGGCGCATTTCGATCGTGAGCAGCAGCACCTTGTACAGCGAGTACATGATCGGAATCTGCAACAGGAGCGGCAGGCAGCCCGCGAGCGGGTTTACCTTCTCGTCCTTGTACAGCTTCATGATCTCCTGCTGCTGGCGCTGCTTGTCTTCCTTGTAGCGCTCTTGGATCGCCTTCATCTTCGGCTGGATGGCGCGCATGTTGGCCATCGACTGGAACTGCTTGTTGGCGATCGGGAAGATCAACAGGCGGATCGTGATCGTCAGGCAGATGATCGCGACGCCGAAGTTTCCGATCATGCGGAACAGCCAGTCGAGATAATAGAAGATCGGCTTTTCGAGGAGCTCGAACCAGCCCCAATCGATCGCCTTGCCGAACATCGTGATGCCCTGCGCTTCATAGGTATCGATCTGCGCGGTTTCCTTGGCACCCGCGAAGAAACGGCTGGTGTGGCTGATCTTCTGGCCCGGCTGGAGCAGTTGGGCGTTCTGGGCGTAATCGGCCTGATAGGCACCGTTCGGCGCGCCGCGGAACTTGCCCGCGACAGTGGTGGCCTGATCGGGGACCAATGCGGTCAGCCAATATTTGTCGGTGAAGCCAAGCCAGGCCCCCTTCGAGGTGAAGTCATTCGACTTGTCGCCATCGAGGTCCGAGAAATTGAGATCGTAGTTTGCGGCGCCATTGTGAACCGACATCGGGCCGACATGGACAGTCCAGCTATCCGGCTCCTTGAAGATGCCGCTGCGATAGACGAGGCCATAAGGCGCGACGGGGACGGGGCCTGCGCCGGTGTTTGCGACCGTCTGCTTGACGGTGAACATGTATTTCTCATCGACGGTCAGCTCGATCCGGAAGACCTGGCCCTGATCGTTGGCGGCCGAAAGCGTGACCGGCTTGCCGGGCGAGAGGACCGGGCCGCTTGCCTGCCACACGGCGTCTGGGCTCGGCGGCTTCAGGCCGTCGTCGCGCCAGCCAAAGCCCGCGAAATAGGCGTCGGTCGTGCCGGCGGGTGAAAGCAGGCGGATCGGCTGCGCATCCTTGGCGATCGTCTCAGGATATTTGGCGAGGACGAGATCGTCGATCCGCGCACCCTTGAGGTTGATCGAGCCCTTGAGCGACGGCGTGTCGATCGCGACACGCGGGCTTTCCTTGATCACGATGCCGCGATCGCGAATCGCCTTGGGCGAATCGGCGGCCGGGCTGGCCTTGGGATCGGCGACCGCAATGGTCTGGCCGCCCTCGATCTTCGTCGGAGCCGGATTCTGATTGGGGAACACCCAGCTGGCGATCGACGGCCAGCCAAACAGGATAGCTGCGGCCAGCACTGCGAACAGCAGGAAGTTCTTCTGGTCTTCTTTCACCGATATTCCCCGGAAATCTTACGGTACTGGGTCATGGCCGCAGCCGCCCCACGGATTGCAGCGAAGGATTCGCTTGCCCGCGAGCCAACTGCCCTTGAGCGCCCCATAGCGGCGAAGCGCCTCGATTGCATAGGCCGAACAGGATGGCGAGTAGCGGCAGCTGGGCGGGATGATCAGCGAAGGGCCGAGTTGCCAGCCGCGCGCGAGCAGGATGAGGAGCTTGGCGATCACCGCTTCACTTTCCCCAGCGCCTTGATCAGTTCGGCTTTGAGAGCAGCGTAATCGCGCTCGATCCCCGAATTGCGGCCGATCAGGACATGGTCTGCGCCGGGCAGGCCCTCCGCGGGCAGCACTTCGCGCGCAAGCATGCGGAAACGCCGCTTCATCCGATTGCGGATGACGGCGTTGCCGACTTTTTTCGATACGGTAATGCCGATCCGCATCACGGGATCGAAATCGTCGCGCACGCGCACAAGCAGGACAAAGCCGGGCATGGGAGCCCGCTTGCCGCTATTTACTGCGAGATAATCCTTGCGCTGCGTAAGCCGCGCAACGGCGGTCGGAACTACGCCGACAGCTTGCTGCGGCCGCGGGCGCGGCGGGCGTGGATCACCTTGCGGCCACCCGGCGTCGCCATCCGCGAGCGGAAGCCGTGCCGGCGCGCACGCACCAGATTGCTCGGCTGAAAGGTCCGCTTCATCGCTCATCCTCAAGTATCTAGAACGTAAAAGGGCCACCACAGGGGCGGCCGCTGGTCGGGTGCCATTAAAGGCGGGGTTTGCAGAAGTCAACGCGACTCCTGCGGGAAACCGAGCAACTCTGCTTCTGCTCTGGCGATGGCGTCGTCTTTAGCGCGTTGCTGGCGGCGGCGAAAGCTGCGGCGGCGCAGCGCCATATCCGAATAATGCCCGAATCGGGGCCAGCGACGCTTGAGCCGCACGAATCGCCCACGCGCCCAATTGGAATTCTGGAGAATGAGGGTGAGCCCGGCGGCAAAGGTGATGATGCCGCCCGGCCCCGGAATCGGCCCGATCAGCGGCGTGACGACGCACAGCAACACGATGCCCGTGACGAGCAGGCTGATGCGGACCACGGGGCTGCGGCGTCCTTTCCTCTCCATGGGGGCGGATGTGGGTGTCGTGTGTTGCTTGTGCAAGACAGTTGGGTGTTCCATCCCTTCGTAACGCGCGGAGGCTGGGGCTGGTGCCGTGGCGGCGATTGCCTCCGTTTCGGTTCGATGTCGTTCCGCATTGGAGGAAAGCGATTATGCTCAGCCGCTCAGGGAGGGGCGGGCTTGGTCGCGAGCGTAACTACGGTGGCCTATCTGGGGCTGGAAGCACGCGCGGTTGAGGTGCAGTGCAACCTCGTCGCCGGCTTGCCCAAGTTCGTTGTCGTCGGCTTGCCCGACAAGGCAGTGGCGGAGAGCCGCGAACGGGTGCGCGCGGCGATGGCGGCGATCGGCCTGGCGCTGCCACCCAAGCATATCGTGCTCAACCTCTCGCCTGCCGATCTGCCCAAGGAAGGATCGCATTTCGACCTTCCCATCGCGCTGGCGCTGCTGGGGGCGATGGGCGTGGTCGATGCCGAGACGCTGGCGGGCTATGTCGTGGTCGGCGAACTTGCGCTGGACGGGCGGATCGCGCCTTCGCCGGGGGTGCTGCTCGCGGCTTTGCATGCGTCCGAGATCGGCAAGGGGCTGGTCTGTCCGGTAGCCCAAGGGCCGGAAGCGGCATGGGCAGGGCAGATCGAAGTGATCGCCGCGCCCGACCTGATCGCTTTGCTCAACCACTTCAAGGGCAACCAGTTGATTGCGGCACCCCAGCCGGGGGAGGCCGATGCGCCCCATCACGGCCCCGATCTGCGCCAGGTGAAGGGGCAGGAGACCGCCAAGCGCGCGCTCGAGATCGCGGCGGCGGGCGGGCACAATATGATCATGGTCGGGCCTCCCGGCGCGGGAAAGTCGCTGCTCGCTTCGTGTTTGCCGGGGATATTGCCGCCGCTGGATGCTGCCGAAGCGCTGGAAGTGTCGATGGTCGCGTCGGTGGCGGGCATGCTGCAAGGCGGGCGACTGACGCGGACGCGACCGTTTCGCTCGCCGCACCATAGCGCTTCGATGGCGGCGCTTACCGGCGGAGGCCTGAAGGTGAAGCCGGGCGAAGTCAGCCTTGCGCATCTGGGGGTGCTGTTTCTCGACGAACTGCCCGAATTCCAGCGCGCAGTGCTCGATTCGCTGCGCCAGCCGCTGGAAGCAGGCGTGGTCAGCGTGGCGCGGGCCAATGCGCATGTGACGTTTCCGGCGCGGGTGCAGTTGATCGCTGCGATGAATCCGTGCCGCTGCGGGCATCTGGGCGATCCGGCGCTTGCCTGCGCCCGTGCGCCGCGCTGTGCAGCGGATTATCAGGCCAAGGTCTCGGGGCCGTTGCTCGATCGCATCGATCTTCACGTCGAGGTGCAGCCTGTTACCGCCGCCGATCTGGTGCTGCCGCCGCCCGCCGAAGGCTCGGCCGAGGTCGCGCTTCGCGTGGCGGAGGCGCGGATAACTCAGCAACGCCGTTATGCGGGGACGACGGCGCGGACCAATGCGGAGGCGGAGGGCGACGCGCTGCCTGTGCCCGATGAGGCCGGCCGCAAGCTGCTCGCCCAGGCAGCGGAGGCGATGCGGCTCTCGGCGCGCGGCTATACCCGCGTGCTGCGCGTCGCGCGCACCATCGCCGATCTGGCGGGCGCAGAAGGGGTCGGGCGCATCCATATCGCCGAAGCGCTGAGCTATCGACGGCAGGCACCGCGGAGCTGATGGTATGGCGTCGTTCGGTTGTCGATGATGTTGCAGATCATGCCGCTATCCTAGCGACCCCGCACTTCGAAGCAACGTCAGCTAACCACCCAATTTCCGACTGTTGCGCACCTATAGCCATAAGCTGCGCGCCATCGCCGATCTGGCGGGGGCGGAGGGAACGGGGCGCATCGATGTGCCGGAAGCGCCGCGCAGCTGGCGACAGCAAAGCCATAACAAGGTCGCCGCTTGCGCGAGCCTCAGTTTGCGCCCAGCCTTCCTTCAGCGCGGTCGCTGGGGGAGCGTTCGTCTGCAAAGGGGGATGACGATGGCGTGGATGATCGTGCCGCTACAGCGGTATTTCGATTTCAAAGGGCGCTCGCGGCGTCAGGAATTCTGGATGTTCTTCCTGTTTCAGGTCATCCTGATGTTCTGCGCATCCTTTATCGACGTGGCGCTCGGCTATGGCCAGGTCGATAGCTATGCGCAGGCGACCGAGGGCTATTCGGTGGGCTTTTCGATGAATTCGAGCGGGCCGGTGATGTTGATCCTGTTCCTTGCGCTCATCATTCCCGCACTCGCGGTGGCGGTGCGCCGCCTGCACGATACCGATCGCTCCGGCTGGTGGCTGCTGCTCGCCTTCATCCCCTTGTTCGGCTGGATCGCGATTTTCATCTTCTATTGCCTGGAGGGTACGGTCGGCCCCAACCGCTTTGGCGAGGACCCCAAGGGCCGCATGCCCGGCGTGCGCGGCTAGCGCCTTCGCTCCGGCCCGATAGAGCCTCCGAAATAGCCCGTGGCAATGCTGGCCCTCATCACCGCTTTATATGGCGTGATCCTCACGGCGGCGGCGCTGCGCTCGCTGCGGACGGGATGCGGGCTCGGTTGGCGGCAGATCGGCTTTGTCGGGGCGGCGCTGGTGGCGATGCCGGTGCTCGTTCTCCTGCTCGATTTTCCGCAAGGGCCGATCGGGATCGCGTGCTGGGTATTGCTTGAGGAATTGTGGAAGGTCTGCGTGATCAAGGGGCTGCGCGCGGGCTGGCGGTGTGCATCGCCTTTGCGGGCATGGAACTGACCTTTGCCAAGGCGCTGCTTGCCGCTTTCGATCCCGATACCAAGGATGTCGGCGCGCTCGTCTGGCTGGCGATCGTCACGGCGCCCGTGCTGATCCATGCCGCGACCGGCTATGTCTATTCGGCGATGGGCCAGCGCAGCGCGCTCAGGCTGTTCGGCTATGCCTTTGCGCTGCACGTTGCCTATAATCTGATGACCGACTGGTTCTGGGGCGCGGCGATGTGGTGGCCGCGGGGCTGCATCTGTTGCTGGCGGGCGGCTTGTTATTTGCCGCGAGACGTTTTGGCTGGCGCGTCACCCTTGCCCCGCAGCGCAGCTTGGTTTAGCGACGCCTCCGCTGCCCCTGTGGTGAAATTGGTAGACGCGTTCGACTCAAAATCGAATGCCGCAAGGCGTGCTGGTTCGAGTCCGGCCAGGGGCACCATTTCCAGATCAAGCGAGAGCGCCACGGTGCCTGCTGATCGGGACCGTCATTTGCGGCCATCGCGAGCGGCTTAACGAGTCCACTGATGGTGATGCTATCTGGGGCGACAACCACCCTGTCGATAAACCGCCGCGCATAGCCTTGCCGAACGCTGCCATCGTCTGAGCGAAGCTTCGCGAGAATCACTTCGCCAATCGGTCGATGGCTTCGCGCGTGATGCGACGATCTGCGGCCCAGAGCTGCCGTTCGACCAAAATGATTTCCTGCTCAAGATCGGCGCCTCGTGCGTTGGTTCGCCATGCGGGCTGCGAAGTCGGCGTCGCGCGCACTGACGACCCCTTGCTCGATGAACTCGAACATATTCTGGATCGCGCCATCGACGCGCGTGTGCTCGGTGCGGAGCGCTTCAGGTGAGCCTCCCGTTCGCGCACGGCTGCGGAGCTGTCGTCGAGCCAATTCGCAAGCAAGGTTAAACTTGTCCCTGAAGATCCGGCGCACCCCCGAAAGTCTGTTTCCAGTTGCATCGCTGGCGCTAAAAGCTGCAGCCATGCTCCCAATGTCAAATGCAAAAGACTCCACAGCGGATCCGAACGTTTCCGAAAAATTCGGCCCGAACGGAGATCTGCGTCTGGAGCGATTTCTGCCCGCACTTATAACCTGGGCAGCCCATCGCCTGGCCGCGAACAACTCGATTGTATATCGCGACAAGTTTGATGTGACCCTTACCGAATGGCGAGTGATGCTGCATCTGACGGCGGAGCCGGGATCGAGCGCGGCGCAGCTGGCGCATGCGATCGGATATGACAAGGCATCGATCAGCCGCACCGTGGGATCGCTGGCGCAACGCGGCCTCTTGTGTGAACGGGCGCATGCCTCCGACGGGCGCGCACTGCACCTCGATCTCACCGAGCAGGGCGAAAAGCTATACCGCGAAATCCTTCCCGTAGCGCTGGAACAGGAAACCCGATTGCTGGCGGGTTTGTCTCTTGAGGAGAGCGAAACGCTAGTCGATTTGATGGGTCGGGTGGTCGTTTCCCTGCGCAGCGACGGGCGGCAGATCCAACGACGTGCGCCGACCCGCGGCGTAGATCGCAGACGCGCAAGGAGCGCTCCGGACGCGAGCTGAAATGGTTGCGGAGTCAACTTTATTGTTGACTCCCATAACAATTATGACGACCAACGGATCCGGGCCGCAAGAGCCCGGAAACGTTGGAGGGATGGGATGGCTTTTCGGCACGACCGCGTACGGGGCGGATTTTTGCGGGTGGGAGCGAGCATGCTCGCACTGGGTATGGCGACCGCTTCCGCGCTGGCTCAGGATGCTGTCGAACCGGCGCAGACCGAAGCTGTCAACGACATCGTCGTCACCGGCACCCGCGTGGTTCGCGACGGCTATGACGCGCCTACGCCAACTACGGTAATCGGCATGGAAACGCTCGAGGCAAAGGCGCCAACAACGATCGTCGATGCGCTTGCCACGCTCCCCGCTTTCAAGAACATGTCGACCGCAAGCACGGCAGGCGTCGGCAATTCCGGAACCGCCGGACAGAGCTTCGTCAATCTCCGTGGCATCGGCGCAAACCGCACGCTGGTGTTGCTCGACGGTCAACGCGTTGTTCCATCCACTTCGATCGCCACGGTAGATGTCGGCATCTTGCCCACCGTCCTGCTTGAGCGGGTCGATGTCGTCACCGGAGGCGCCTCTGCGGCATGGGGATCCGACGCCGTATCCGGCGTCGTAAACTTCGTGCTGAATTCGAAGCTCGAAGGGCTGAAAGGCAATATCGAGTCCGGCATCACGTCGCATGGCGACAACGCGACCTATAAGGGATCGCTCGCCTTCGGCACGCGGATCGGCGAACGGCTCCACTTGGTCGTGAGCGGCGAAGTCCTGAAGTCGGAGGGAGTAATCCCGAATAGCCGGGACAACACGCGTCATCCGGTGGCGACGCTGGTCACCAATCCGGCATGGACCGCGACCAACGGCCAGACGCGGCGGCTGATCCTGCCTTATGCCTATTTCACGGCAGCGGCATGGGGTGGGGTAATTACCGCTGGGCCATTGCGGGGCACGGAATTCGTCGGTTCCGGCCAGACCCGTCCGTTTCAGTACGGGCAATATATGGGCACCACCAATCAAGTGCTGAGCGGTCCGGCGGATGTGCCCTGGCTCAATGAGCTGGCCTATCTCGCCCTGCCCCAGGAACGCGCCGTCGGCTACGCGAAGCTGAGCTGGGACGCCGCCGATGGTCTGAGCCTGTATGCAACCGGCTTGATCGCCGGCAACAAGCCCGGACCCTATTTCACGACGCCCCAGAACACCGCCGTCACCGGTGCCTTCACGATCCAGCGCGAGAATCCATATTTGCCCAATGAGGTGCGCCAGCGAATGGTGGGCCTTGGCCTCACCTCCTTCACGCTCGGCCGCTACTCGGCGGATTGGGGCCGTGGCGAAGTCAGCCGGAGCAACGAAACGCGCCGGGCTGTGCTGGGCTTGCAAGGCCAGATCGCGGATGGCTGGAAGGTTGATGCCTATGCGCAATATGGCTGGAACCGAAATACCTTCATCATCGGCAATAACGCGATCACCGCGAACGTCCGCAACGCCATCGATGTCGTGCAGGGGCCGTCCGGACCGATATGCCGCTCGACCGTGACTGCGCCGACCAATGGCTGCCAGCCGCTCAATCCGTTCGGGACCGGCCAGGCGTCCGCAGCCGCGCTCGACTATATTCTCGGGGAATCCCGCGCCGATCTGACGCTGCGACAAAAGGTCGCTGCGGCCAGCATTTCGGGCGAGCCCTTCTCCACATGGGCCGGGCCGGTCAGTCTCGCGTTCGGAGCGGAATATCGCCGCGAGGAAGCGGTACAAACCAGCGACCCGCTATCGCAGGCCGGCGTGTTCGCGATCGGGAATCCCAAAGCGCTGAAGGGTGCGTTCGACGTTAAGGAAGGCTTTGTCGAGACCGTCGTCCCGCTAGCAGTCGATGGTCCTGATGGCGTGCACGCGATCGACCTGAACGGCGCAATCCGTTTCACCAATTACAGCACCAGCGGCGATGTGGTGACGTGGAAAGTTGGCTTGAACTACGAACCGGTACCGGGCCTTCGCTTCCGCGGTACCCGATCGCGCGACATCCGCGCGCCCAACATTCTCGAACTATACACCGCGCCCATCCAGCAGTCGGCTAGCGTGATCGATCCGATCACAAACACCCAGCCGCTGACCCAGACCTTCTCGGTCGGCAATCCCAATCTCGTGCCGGAAGAAGCGGATACGACTGCCGTCGGTGTCGTGCTGCAGCCGCGGTTCCTGCCCGGCTTCCAGGCATCGGTCGATTACTACAAGATCAAGATCGCCGGAGCGATCGCGACGCTCTCGCTGCAGGAGATCGTCAATCGGTGCTTCAGCGGCAACGCCGCGCTCTGCGCGCTGGTCACCCGCGCGCCGGGGACCAATGCGATCACCCGCATCGATAATCCGTTCCTGAACCTGCAATCGGTGACGACCGACGGTCTCGATATCGAACTGGGATATCGCGCCCCGCTGGCGGGTGGAAACTTCTCCATTCGCCTGCTCGCCAGCCGCCTGTTCTCGCTGGTCACCAGCGATGGCACGACGGCGATCGATCGGGCGGGAGATATTCTGAACGGCCAGCCGAAATGGTCGGGTAATCTCACTGCATCCTATGCATCCGGCGGCTTCCGGATCGTTGCTGACGCCAGCTATCTCGGCTCGGGCAAATACGACAACACCTTCGTGCTGCCCACCGACATCAACGACAATAATGTGCCGGCCCGCGCGCTGCTTAATTTGCAGCTGGCATATGATCTGGGTGTGAAGGGGCAGCGCCGCGAGCTGTTTTTCAACGTCGCCAACCTGTTCGATACCACGCCTCCGCCGATCTTCACGATCTCCGGCGGCCCCAATTACGACCGGGTCGGTCGTGCCTTCCGCGTCGGTTTCAGGTTCGAACTGTGAGGAGTATTTCCATGCGCCTGCCCTATCTCGTCGCCGCTTTTGCTCTTACGATGGTATCCACGGCAATGCCCGCGGCCGCGCAGAAATGCGATGAGAGCTGCCTGCTCGATATTGCCGGCGATTATCTGGACGGCTTGGCCGCCAACGACATCTCGACCGTTCCCTTCGCGCCGGGCGTGAAAGCCACGGAGAATGGCGTTGTATCCGCGCCGGGCGAGGGCATCTGGAAGACCGCACAGATGTGGCTTTATCGCCATACCAACGTCGATCCTGTGACTGGCGAGATCGTCGTGCTGGGCAGTGTAAGCGAGGGCGACGGGCCGGACAAGAAGCCGCTGGACGCCTTGACCGTCGTCCGCCTCAAAGTGGCGTCGCGCAAGATCGTTGAAAGCGAATTGCTGGTGGTGCGTCCCGGCGAGTTCGCGCTGTTCGGTCCGCGCACCTTCACCGATCCGCATCCGTTGTTCGGCGCGCAGGTGCCGGTGGCGAAGCGATCGACCCGAAAGGAACTGGCGGCGATCGGGCGCGGCTATTTCGACGCGCTGATACAGGGCAATCCCAAGCGCGTTGCGTTTCATCCGGATTGCAATCGCTGGGAAAACGGCATCCAGACGACCAATAATCCTGTCCGGCGCAGCTCGAGTTGCGCGGAGGGTATGCGCCGCTTTCCCTACATGCACAGCTATCGCGACGTGAGGATCCCGATCATCGATCAGGAGCGTGGTCTGGTGCTGGCAATTACGGCTTTCGACATGCCGCTGCAGACACGCACCATCCAGTTGCGCAAGAACAAGTCGTTCGAGGTCACGCCGGAGCGCAATCGCCTGCCCCGCACCCTGTTCCTCTACGAGCTGTTCAAGATCGAGGGTGGCCGCATCCGCTATATCGAGGCAATGATGCGGAACATGCCGCTGGGGGCGGATCTGGGCTGGGGAGGGGACAAGGGCAATGCGAACCACATCGAGTAATTGCGGGTGCAGATAGCCCGCGGAACCGGCAGGCTGGGCGCGTTCGCCTGTTTCCTGGTCGCGGTGCTGGAGGGCTATGACATCCAGTCCTTTGGCGTCGCGGCACCGGTCCTTGGCCGAGAATTGGGCCTGAGCGCCGCCCAGCTGGGATATGCCGGCAGCGCAGCCATGTTCGGCCTGGTATTCGGCGCTTTCGGCGGTGGTTCGCTGGCCGGGCGCTGGGGCCCGAAGCCGGTCCTGATCCTGTCGATGGTGCTGTTCGGCATCTTCTCCCTTGCCACGGCTTTTGCGGATAGTGTGGGCACTCTGATCGCGGCACGCTTTGCGACGGGCCTCGGTTTCGGAGCCGCAATGCCCAATCTGATTGCCGTCGCGACGCAGTTGCGGCCCGGGGGCAAGCATGCAGCGCTTACCACGGCCATTTTTTGCGGGATGCCCGCTGGTGGAGCTTTGGTTTCACTTTTCGCCGGCGCGATGGAGCCAGCGATGAATTGGCGGCTTGTGTTCGCCGTGGGCGGCATATTGCCGCTACTGCTGATTCCCGTCGTCTTGGCGGTGCTGCCATCCTTTCGGGCTGCCGGGCGCGAGCACGTCCCCGCCTCGTTGAAACACGCGCTTTTCAGCGAAGGGCGATGGCGCGTCACACTGATGCTGTGGACTGCATTCATCCTGACCCTGCTCCTTCTCAACCTGCTGCTCAATTGGCTGCCGGCGCTGATCGTCGCCAAGGAATTCAGCGGTGCACAGGGGGCTACGGCGTCGCTGGCGTTCAATCTTTGCGCAATCCCGGTTGCGCTGTTGCTCGGAGTGCTGGCGGATCGGAACGGCTATGCCTGGCCGATGGCGTTCGCCACCATGATGCTCGTATCTGGTATCGCAACGCTGGTGCTCGTGTCCGGCTATGGTTCGGTTATCGCCGCGGCCGGATTGATGGGCGGCGCGGTCGTCGGAGCGCAGTATCTTCTCTATGCCTTTGCGCCGCTTCCTTATCCCGGGCCCGCGCGGATCGTCGCGGCGGGAGTCGCGATCGGCATCGGGCGCATCGGCTCGATCGCCGGGCCGTTGCTGGCGGGCAGTCTGCGCCAGTCAGGGTTCACGCCCGACGGCGTTTTTCTCCTGTTAGTCCCGATCGCTTTGTTTGCGGGCGCGACATCCCTTCTGGCCTACCGCCTCTCGCGCCTCGGCAAAGCTGCCGTACCAAGGTAAGTGGCGGGCCTGGCGGCGATAAAAGAGAATCAGGCGCGCTTGATAGTTTCCACTATCAAATCCCCCGCTCTCCATCCCAAACGCGTTGTCAGCAGCTCGGTCGTCTGCGGCGGCTCAGGGATCGCGGCACCCGCAAGCATCGCAGGCGCGATGCATGCCGAAGCAGGTATTGCCGGCACCGCCACGAGCCTTTCGGTTGAGGTCCAGATGCTCACCAGCGCGATCGTCGCTTCGCTCATTTCGGTGCTCCGCCGATTCGTTCGTGGCGATAGCGGCGGGAATATTGGCGATGAGCATACTGGCATATTGCTCCGCGTCCGCCGGGCGATCGGTTCTCTCGCCGCTAGCCTTAGGTGTCGGCCACAGGCTCAGCTGCCGAATTGAAAATCTCGGCCACCAACTCGCGGATCAACTGCTCCACCGCAATAAAGGCCGGCCCGGTTGGTGCGTCGGCGCGGTGACAGAGATTGACCGTTCTGCGGATCGGATCCGAGCGCATGGGCCAGGCGGCCAGCGATCCGGCCGCCACGCCCGCAGCTACGGCCGACCAAGGCAACAGGCTTACGCCAAGACCCTTTGCCACGAGCGAAAGCACCACGGGCAGCGAATTGACTTCCGCAATCACCTTGGGCTCCACTTGCAGCAGCCAAGAGAAGAGAACGCCCCGCAGGATATTGGGATAGCGGGTCACCAGCCACGGCAAAGCCGCCAGTTCGACCGGATCGGTCGGCGGCTGCGGCGCCCCAGCAGCGGTTATTATCACCACCTCCTCCTGCCCGATCGCGATTGCCGTTATCTCGGGGCCGGTTGGGGCGGAGGGAATGACCGCCATATCGAGCACGCCGGAGGCGAGGTTGCTCGCAAGCTCGATCGCCGATGCTTCGACCAGATGAATGCGGATCAGCGGATGTTCCACCAGCAAACGCTCGATTAGCGGCAGCCCGACCGGCATCACCAACGTCGGCGGCAGGCCCACCGTCACGAAAGTCACCGACTGGCCTTCGGTGTCGCCAGAGGTCAACGCATTGAAATATCGCAACATGATCTGCGCGCGTGGATAAAGTCGTCGCCCGGCCTCCGTCAGCGCAACGCCGCTGTGCGATCGCGTGAAGAGCTCGACCTTCAACTCGGTTTCGAGGATCGCGAGCTGCTGGCTAAGCGCCGGCTGAGCGATCCCCAAAGCGGCGGCGGCGCGATTGATGCTGCCGGCGTCGGCGATCCGCACAAAATATTCCAGGCGCCTAGTTTCCATGCCCACCCCCCTTTGGAATATGGATACATTATCTGCTTATACCTCCCATAACAACTGACTGTTGGCGCGACCCAGACGCCGCGCTGTACCTCATGCCGCAACAAGGAGAGGATGATGGCTGGGCAATTGGTATCGGATACCCGCGGATGGTCGACCGCGTGATCGTCTGCTCCGCGAATCCGATGGATTTCGCGCTATTTCCCCGCATCGTCCGCTGACGGTCCCTCGTGACGCCCAAGCTCGATCGCTCGCTGATCCTGCTGCTCGCCGGCGTCAGCGCGCTGGGATCGCTTGCGATTCACCTGTTCGTGCCCGCGATGCCGGCCGTGGCCAAGGAATTGGCGTCGGGCCCCGGCACGGTGCAATTGACCATAAGCCTCTATCTCTTGGGGCTGGGCGCCGGACAATTGGCGGCGGGCCCGATCTCCGATGCGATCGGTCGCCGCCCGGTATTGTTCGCAGGGATCGCGATCTTCGCAGCGGCTTCGGCGCTGGCGGCACTGGCACCCAATGTAGAGATGTTGCTGGCCGCCCGGCTTATCGAAGCGGCCGGCGCGGCGGCGAGCATGGTTGCCGCGCGCGCACTGGTTTCGGACCTGTCGGTTCGCGAAGAGACGCCCGCCAATCTCGCCTCGCTGGCCAGTGCGGTTCTGCTGTCGCCGACATTTGCACCCACCTTGGGCGGCGCATTGGTATCGCTGGCGGGGTGGCGCTTCGTGTTCGTCGCGCTGGCGCTGGCGGGGATCATGGCGGGGGTGGCGGCCGTCCGGCTGGTCCCGCATCAGCCATTGCTCGGCACGCCGCCGCATCTGGGCCGTTCCTACCTCCGACTGGCGCGCAACGCCCGGTTCCGCAGTTATGTCGCCGGCAATTCGCTGGCCAGCAGTGCGCTGTTTCTCTTCCTCGGCGCGTCGCCATTCCTGTTGATCGGTCGATACCATCTTTCTCCCGCACAGGCGGGCCTTTGCTACATATTCATCGCCGGCTCCGCGATCATCGGTACCTTTCTGGTCCGCAGACTGCGCGGGCGAAATCCATTCCGCATGGGACTGTTGGGCGTGGCCGGGGGCGGAGCGGCGATGCTCGTAATAGCGTTGCTGGGCGGCACCGGGCCGATCGCGCTGATCGCGCCGATGCTGCTGGTGGGGCTGGGCTGCGGCATCGCCTCGCCAACGGGGCTGGCGGGCGCGATGCACGCAGAGGACGGCATCGCCGGCACGGCATCGAGCCTGGCCGGGGCGATCCAGATGCTCACCAGCGCGGGCGTGACCGCAGCGATGACCGCTATTGCGCCCGCTGCGCTGGTGCCGCTCGCCGCCGCCATATTCGCGGCGGGCTTTGTTGCCGTCATCCTCGCCCCGCGCGAGCGGAGCGTGCAATGATACTGCGACTATCGAAAAGAACGGGCCGCGAGCCCGCGAGGGAGGGGTGATGGACGACAAGACCGAAGCGCCGGAAGCACTGAGCCGCGCGCAGCGTTTCCTGATCTTCACCGGTTCCGCTGGCCTGTTGCTGGCCATGGCCACCGATGCGCTTGCCGTGCTTGGCCGCCATGCCGGTTTCGCCGTGATCGGCTCGATCGAGATATTCCAGATGACGATCGTCGTGGCGCTTTCGTCGGCGGTGCTGCTGGTCAGCCTGATGAACGGCCATGCCACGGTCGACATGATCGTTGGGCGCGCATCGGATCGGACCAAATTCCTGCTTGCCCAGATTGGCCGTGTCGCCCTTGCGATCACCTTTGGCCTCATCGCCTTCGGGTCGATCTGGGTGGCCTATGATTTGTGGCCGACCACGGAGATGACCGAATTGCTCTCGATCCGCGTGGCGCCGTTCCGCCTGGTCTGGATCATCGCCTGCGCGCTCGCTGCGCTCCATTTTGCCGCCGCCTTTGTCCGGGGACTGCGCCGATGACCTTGCTTCCGGAAGCCATCGGGCTGATCGCGTTCCTAGTGCTGCTCGTGATCCTGATGGCCGGGATTCCCATCGGCGCGGCGCTGGCCCTGATCGGAACGCTCGGCCTGGCCCTTTTGCTCTCGCCAGAGGCGGCGCTGATCAAGGCCGGCGTGATCGCCTTCGATACCGTCTCGCGATACGAACTCGGCGTGTTGCCACTGTTCATGCTGATGGCGCAATTCTGCTTCGCGGCCGGCGCCAGCGGCGACTTTTTCGGGCTTGCCGCCAAGCTGATCGGGCACAAGCGCGGCGGGCTGGGGATCGCTTCGATCGGCGGTTGCGCAGGCTTTGGCGCTATCAGCGGCTCAAGCCTTGCGACCGTGGCCACGGTGAGCGCCGTCGCGCTGCCGGAGATGCGCCGACAGGGATATCATCCAGGGTTCGCCGCGGGCGCGCTTGCCGCAGGCGGTACGCTGGGCTCCCTGATCCCCCCGAGCGGGGCACTCATTGTCTATGGCATCATCGCCGAGCAATCGATCGGCAAGCTCTTCGGCGCTGCAGTCATCCCGGGGATTACCCAGGCTCTGTTCTATGTCGTGGTGATCATGATCATGACGCGCTGGAAGCCCGAACTCGCACCACCCGGACCGCGCGCGACCTGGCGTGAGCGCGGGGCGGCGGCGATCCGCATCGCCGATATCTCGCTGCTGGTGATGTTCGTTGTCGGCGGATTGATCCTGGGCTGGTTCACGCCGACCGAGGCCGCGTCGGTCGGCTGCTTCGGCGCGCTGGTCATCCTCGCGCTCCGCCGCAAGTTCACGCGCGCCGCGCTGAGCCATGCGCTGTTCGAGACGTTGCGCACTACGGGGATGATCTACGCCATCGTCATCGGCGCGATCATCTTCAGCACCTTCGTCAGCGTCACCGGCATTCCGGATCACATGATCGATCTGGTCCATTCGGTGGGCGCGTCGCCGATCATGGCGGTGATCGTCATGGCGCTGATCCTGCTGCTGCTCGGATCGTTTCTCGATGGTCTGGCGCTGATGCTGCTGATGACCCCGATCCTGTTGCCGGTTGTGCACAGCCTTGGGCTCAGCCCGATCTGGTTCGGCATTTTCCTGGTCCGCACCATGGAGATCGGGTTCGTCCATCCGCCGCTCGGCTTCAACGTCTATGTGATCCATGCCGGCGCGAAGGATATTCCGCTGGGATCGATCTTCCGCGGCGTGATCCCGTTCCTGATCAGCGATTTCGCCCACCTCGCCATGCTCATCGCCTTCCCGGCGATCGTGCTGTGGCTTCCTTCTTTGCAGGGTTGATCGCGATGCGCAGTCTTTTCGCCCTTGTCGCCCTGCTGCTGCTCGCAAGCTGCGGGAGGCCCGATCCCAACGTCACGGCACTGACCTATGCCAGCCCGTACAATGCCAACCATCCGTTCAGCCGCGCCGACATCGTCTGGATGAAATGGATCGAGCAGCAGACGGGCGGACGTATCCGCATCCATCCGCATTGGGGCGGGCATCTGCTTTCGTCGAACGAGAACATGCTCGAGATTCGCCACGGCATCGCCGATATCGGCATGATCACGCCGATGTACGCACGCAGCGCGCACATCCAGCGGATCCTGCCGAGCTTCTATAGCGGGATTGCCGATATTCCCCAGCAGATCGCGGTCTATCGCTGCCTCGCCGCCGAGTTCGCGGCGATCAACGGCGAAGTGAAGGGCGTCCGCATTCTTGCGGTGCAGGGCGGGAATTTTCCAGGCATCCTCACGCGCAACAAGCCGATCCGCACGCTGGCCGATCTCAAGGGGCTGCGGCTGCGCGCCCAGGCCGATACCGCCGACGTGCTGCGCGCGCTGGGCGTGGATCCGGTCAACATGTCGATGGCCGAAGTCTATCCCGCCATGGCCAAGGGGGTTATTGATGGCGTCGTCGCACCCGCCGACGCGCTCAAGTCGGTGCACCTCGCCGATGTCGGCAAATATTTCTCCACGCTCAAGATTCCGCGGGGCGCCTATCCGGGCCGGGCGATGTCGCTGATCGCGTGGAACCGGCTGAGCCCGGCGGACCAGGAGATCTTCACCCGCGGCGAAAAAATCTGGGAAGATGCGATGGTGGCGGAGCTCGATGCCGCGCTGATCGCTGGGCATGCCTACGCCCGCGATGCGGGGATCGAGGAGATCGCAATCGCGCCAGGCGAGCAGGATCGTTTCAATGAATTGTACCGCGCCAACGCCTTTCGCATCAGCCGCTATCTAGAAAACTATGGTGCAGACGGTCACGCCATCGCGACCCGGGCTGCCCAGCTGATCGCACAGGGCGTTCCCGCCGGATGTGGAGCTGTGAAATGAGCCAGGCTTTAGCGAGCGTGAAGATCGCCGATTTCAGCTGGGTGGGTGCGGGGCCGCGCGCGACCAAGGATCTGGCCGATCACGGGGCGACGGTCGTAAAGGTCGAAAGCGCCAAACGGCTCGATCTCGGGCGGATGAGCCCGCCCTTCAAGGACGGGAAGCGCAACCCGGACGGCTCGGCGTTTTTCGCGATCACCAATACCAGCAAGCTCGGCGTCACGATCAACCTGGGCGATCCGCGCGGCGTCGAGATCGCACGCAGGCTGGCCGATTGGGCCGATGTCGTCGTCGAGAATTTCGGCAAGGGCTTCATGGAGCGCCTTGGGCTCGATTATGCGACGCTGAGCAAGGCGCGGCCAGAGATCATCATGCTGTCGGTCAGCGTCGCGGGGCGTACCGGGCCCATGTCGGACCTGCGAGGCTATGGTAACAGCGCAGCCGCGCTTTCCGGGCTCGCCGCACTGTCGGGCTGGCCCGATACGCCGCCGCACATGCCGCCCTTCGCCTATGGCGATGTGATCGCGCCGATGTTCGCCACGATGGGCGTGCTCGCCGCGCTCGAGCATCGCCGCGTGACCGGTGAGGGTCGGCATATTGACGTCTCGCAGATCGAGCCGCTCGTGCATGTGCTGGGCGATGTGCTGGTACAGGAGCAACTACGGCCATCGCCGAAGCGCGGGAATGCGTCGCCCTCGATAGAGCAGGGAGTCTATCCCGCGCGCGGCCATGATCAGTGGGTTGCTATCGCGATCCGGGACGAAGCGGATGCGAAAGCGCTCGACGCTTTGACCGGTGGTGTGGGCCTCGCGGACTGGACCGCCACGCAGGACAAGCATGCCGTCGCCGATAGCCTTGCCGCTGCGGGCGTGCCCGCCGAAGCGGTGTTCGACGGCCGCGACGTGTTCACCGATCCCGAACTGGCCAAAGGGGGCCATTATGTCCGGATCGAGCATTCGGTGCTGGGAAGTTGCGAGATGCCGGCTCCGCCCGCGACCTTCTCGCGCTCCGAGATCAAGGTCGGCGCGCCGCCCAACCTTGGCGAACATAATTGCGAGGTTTTCGAAGGGTTTCTCGGCATGGATGCCGACGAGGTAGCGGCACTGACGGCACAGGGGGTGCTCGCATGATGCTGGGTCACATCAAGGTCGTCGATCTGACGCGCGACCTGGGCGCCTATGCCGGGGCGCTGCTCGCGCGCCTTGGGGCAGAGGTCATCACTACCGGCGTGGACGATCGCGATCTTTCCGAACAGGCCATGGACCAGCATGGAAAGCGCAGGAGCGATACGCCGTTGCTCGAACTGATCGATCAGGCGGACATCATCTTTCGCGGCCCCGAGGCATGCTCGCCCGAACTCGCCCCTAATATGCTCGCCATGCGCAACCCGCGCCTGATCGACGTGGCGATCCTGCCGTTCGACGCTGGCCGCGCCAATGACGGCCGCCCTGCCACCGATTTCACGATCATGGCGCGTTCAGGCCTGATGACCATCGTCGGCGATCCCGGGATGCCGCCGCTCACCTTGCCCGGCCGTCAGGCTTGGGCGCTAGCTGGCATTCAGGGCGCGATCGCGGCGCTGGTGGCGCTCAATGCGCGCGCCGCCGATGGGCGGGGACAACAGGCACAGGTCTCCGCCTATCGCTCCGCCGTCCTTGCCAACTATCGCGAGCCGTTGACGTGGGAATGGACCGGCAAGGTCGGCACGCGCACCGGCAATCTGCTGGTGCGCGGCAAGTCTGGCGTGCGGCAGGTGTGGCGCGCCCGGGATGGCTGGGTCACCTGGGCTCTGGTCGACAACCAGCCGATGATGCGCGCATTCGTCGCGCGGATGGGGGAAGACGGCATGGCGGGAGAACTCGCCGACGTGGATTGGGACGCGATCCTGGTCGCCGACATGCCGCAGGAAACGCTGCAGCGCTGGGAAGCCGTGGTCGAGGCATGGCTGGCGACGAAGGAGCGCGCGACGCTCACCGCAATGTCTAACAAGTTCGGGATGGGATTAAGCGCGATTAGCGAAGTCGCGGACGTTCTCGCCGGCGATCACCTCAAAGCGCGCGGACTCTGGGAAGAAGCGCAGGTCGATGGCCGCGCGGTGAAAGTCCCCGGACCGCTCTTTCGGGAGGTCGGCCCGTGAACGGTCCGCTCGCAGGCATCCGGGTGGTGGACTTCTCGAAGTTCCTGCCGGGACCCTATTGCACCTGGCTACTCGCCGATCTCGGCGCGGAGGTGATCCGCATCGAGCATCCGCGCGAACTGGCCAAACAGGCGCAGGTGTTCGGGTGGGACAAATTGCCCGATGCCGAGCGGGCGCGCATCCGCGCGGCGGATATCTTCGCGCGTGGCAAGCGCAGCCTGTTGATCGATCCCGGCGCGGACGCCTCGCGCCCGGTGCTCGAGGCGCTGGTCCGCCGCGCCGATGTGTTGGTCGAGGATTACCGGCCCGGCGTGCTTGCCGGCATGGGCTATGGCTATGAGGCCGTGGCCGCGATCAACCCGAGCCTGATCTATGCCTCGGTCACGCTTTGTGGGCAGACCGGACCCTATCGCGACAAACCTGGGCATGACCCGATCGCGCTAGCCGTCTCCGGTGCGCTATCGCGCGTGGGGGAGGATCCCGACGCGCCGGGCTTTGCCGGCATCCCCGCCGCCGATCTGCTAACAGGGTCCAATGCGGTCATCGGCATCCTCGCCGCGCTGCTAGCTCGCGCCACGACGGGCAAAGGGCAGGCGGTGGACGTGGCGATGTCTGACTCCTCGATGGCGCTGATTGCCAATGTCGTCTCGCGCAATCCGGATCTTTCCAAAGCTCCGCCGCGAGGCCGCCATCGCGCCGATATTGGCATCTATCGCACCGCCGACGACCGCTTCCTCGTCACCACCGACATGGAGCCGCGGTATTGGCAGCGTTTCTGCGACGCGATGGGCTGCCCGGATTACGCGCCGCGCCAGAACGACAAGGCGGCACGCGCCGACATCCGCGCGTTCCTCGAAGCCGCGTTCGCCCAACAGCCGCTGGCGCATTGGCTTGCCCTGCTCGGCGCCGCGGACACGCAATTCGCTCCGATCAGCTCGATTGAGGAGGCGCTGGCCGACCCGCACAATATAGCGCGCGGCATGGCGCTGACACTTGAAACCGAGGGTGGGCCCGTCCGCCAGATCGGATCACCGATCCATTTATCCGATACGCCCGCTATTGCCCCCAAACCAGCGCGCGCGGCGGGCGCCGACAATGACGACATTCTGAAGGAACTAGGGCTGCAATGACCGCTGATTCTCCCCGCCCGCTAGAAGGTCTGCGCGTGATCGATCTCACCCGCGCGCTCGCCGGGCCCTATGCCACGCTGTTGCTCGCCGGCCTTGGTGCCGAAGTGATCAAGGTCGAGGATCCCAAGGGTGGCGATCTGGCGCGCGAGAATAGTCCCTATGTCGGGCGCGACGGTGTGGTCATCGAGCGGCGGCACGACGACGACATCTCGATCTCGCATCTGACCCGTGCGCGTGGCAAGCGGGGCGTGGCGCTGAATTTGAAGCATCCGCAAGCTCGCGAGGTCTTCGCCGATCTGGTGCGCACCGCCGATATCGTCGTCGAGAATTTCACTGCGGGCACCGCCGACCGGCTGGGCGTTGGCTATCACGCTGCGCGCGAAGTGAACCCGCGGATCGTCTACGCCTCACTTTCCGGGTTCGGCGCGGATGTGCATGATGGCAAGGCGATGGATATTGTCATCCAGGCGCTCTCGGGCGCCATGTATACCAGCGGCGAGCACGATCATCCGCCGGTGCGCATCGGCATCCCCATGGCGGACATGCTGGCACCGGTATTCGCCGTGATCGGTATCCTCTCAGCATTGGAGCAGCGGCATCGCACCGGTGTTGGCCAGCATGTCGATGTTTCGATGCTCGGCGCGCTCACATCTTTCGTCGCGATCGAGAATTGGGCGGCGATGCGCGCCGTCGATATGCCGGCGCGTACCGGGCTGACTGTGCAGAGGCTTTCGCCATTCGGGGTTTTCGAATGCGCCGACGGCTATGTCGCGGTGGTCGCGGTTCACCAGAAGCTTGCGGCCGGCCTGTTTCGCGCGATGGGCGAACCCGGCCTGATCGAGGATCCCGCCTTTGCCACGCGCGATGCCCGCGTTGCCAATGCGCTGGTGCTGGAAGCACGGATCAACGCTTGGTCTCGCACGCTGCCGCTTGCCGACGTCGTCGCGAAGCTTGAGGCGGAGGATGTGCCGGTTGCCGAGGTCCGCCATCCCGAGGATGCGCTGGTCGATCCGCGCGTGGTCGCGCGCGGGGAGACCAATGCCGTTTCGCACCCCTCCTATCCATCGGTTGAGGAGCTGCGCACCGCGGGCATCCCGATCCGCTTCTCAGCGGCGCAGACCGGCTTCGATCCCGTGATCCCGGTCGAAATCGGCGAGCACAATGGGTCGGTTTATGGGGAGCTCCTCGGCTATGACGACGAGAAGCTCTCAGAGCTGGCGCGCGGCGGCGTGATCGCGTGAGTGTACGCGACCGATTGTTCACCGCGGCCCGCGCGCCCGATCTCATCGCCGCCCAGCATCGCGCTGCGGGTAGGCGGGTGGTGTGGACGCTCGGCTGGGACATACCCCGCGAATTGATCGACGCCTATTCGCTGGCGCCGGTTCGCCTCGCACCCGGCAAGCATGACCGCACCGCAATCGACGCGCTGGTCCGGCGCAGTCAAATTGGCGAGCGCAGCCATGCGCTGCTGGCCGCGATCGCCGCAATCCCGCCGGGCGATGCGCTGCTGATATCGCATGCCGATGCAGAGCAGCCGCAAATCTTCGCCACGCTTCGCGAACTAAGCCGTTGCGGCGCGATGGCGCTGCCTCCGGTGGCGTTTCTGGACCTGCTGGTGATCGATCGCGAGCCGACGCGCCGGTACAACAGCATTCGCCTCAGCCAGACTCAGGCGTGGCTTGCAGAACTGGGCAGTGCGCCGGATTTTGACGCCGCGATTAAAACGGG
The DNA here is from genome assembly GCA_004173185.1 of Sphingomonadales bacterium. Lineage (GTDB taxonomy): Bacteria > Pseudomonadota > Alphaproteobacteria > Sphingomonadales > Sphingomonadaceae > Sphingomonas. The sequence goes on from SEFZ01000010.1 coordinate 42,743, forward strand.
CGAAGCGATCCGCGCGGAACTCCGCGCGATCAACGCACTCCGGCCGCACCTAACCGGCACCGAGGCCCATGCGCTGTTCGCCGCCGCCGCGACGCTGCCGCCCGCCGAATTGCTCGCGCTGCTCCCCGTATATCGTCGGGAGATCGCAGAGCGCGAGCCGGCGTCTGGCAAGCGCGTCCTGCTCAGCGGGACCGAGATTGAAACGCTGGCCGCGATCGAAGCGATTGAGGCGGCGCATGGCGTGGTCGTCGGCGAGGATCATGGCTGGGGCGAAGCACGCCTCGCGCCCCTCACCGATTTCGCGCACTGGACCTTGTCGCCCACCGCCGGGCCTTTCGCCTCAAGCGGCAAGCGCGCGGAGCGTCTGGCCGCGCGGATCGCCGAGATGCGTCCCGATTCGGTGGTTCATTATCGGGGCGACCTAAGCCACAGTGCCTTGTGGGAGGCGGAGGCCATCCGTTGCGCGGTCCCCAATGGCGTCGCCTTCGCCGCCTTTCCGCCTGCCGCTGCTCCGGCCCCGGCGGCCACCCCAGCGACTCCGCGCACCGCACCCGCGCAGCGAAGCCGCAAATCGCTGGAAGTCATTGCCCGCTTCGGCACCTATCAGCGCGAATGGTTCGCCGAGGTTCGTGGCCAGGCAGCTGCCGGAGAAACCTTCGCCGCTGTCGATGCCAATGCCCCGCAGGAAACGCTGCGTGCGCTCGGCATTCCCTTCGTGGTCAATCAATGGTGGGCTGCGATCGTCGCCGCGAAGCAGCAGAGTGCCCGCTATTCCGCGCTCCTTGCGGAGGCGGGCCTGCCGATCACTGCCGATGCATATAGCTCGCAGGGGGTCGCCGCCGCGCTCGACATGGATGCCAAGCTGGCGCCTTGGGGTGGGCTGCCGCAGCCCGACGTGCTGGAGACGGTGCTCCATTCGGATGCGGCTTCGCGCCTTTTCGAAGCATGGTCGGGCCTGACCGGCGCGCGGCTGCAGCTCTTCCAGCGCAGTACCGATTGTCGCTGGGACATTCCGGTCGACTGGTGGGATGGACTCGCCGAGAACTGGGACATTTTCATCGAGTCCGAACGGCTGGACCTGTACGAAGCCGAACTGCGCCTTTCGATCGCCGAACTCGAAACCCTGAGCGGCAGGGCTTTCGATGCCGACCGCCTCCGGGAGATACTCGATCTCGTCAATGCGCAGGAGGATCATTATCGCGAGACCCGCAATCTCGTCGCGCGGACCGTGCCCGCGCCGATCAGCGTGGTCGATCAGATGCCGGCTACGATGGTGCCGCAATGGCATCGCGGGACCGAATGGGCGCGTGACGCGGCACGCGATTTCCACGCCGAAGTCGCGCTGCGCGTCGCCGAGGGCGAGGCGGCCTGCGCGAACGAACGCATACGGCTGATGTTCGTCGGGCGCGGCGTTTGGGGCGATATGGGCTTCTACCAGCGCTGGGAGGAGAGCCATGGCGCGGTTTTCGTGTGTTCGATGTATCTGAGCCTTGCCGCCGATGGCTATATCCGCCGCCACGATCGCGGCCGCGATCCGTTGCGCGCGCTGGCCGCCCGCTTCGTAACGATGGGTGACGAACTACGCATGCCGACATGGGCCGGGGCGTGGAACGTCAAGGAAGCGCTGCTCCATCAGGTCGATGGCGCGATTGCGTTATCGGATGCCGATCCGCTGGTGCTGCGCGCGTTGCGCGAGGCAGGCGTGGCGGTGCTCGAGCTGGACATGGACAATTTTGTCCGTGACCCCGATGCCGAAGCGGATCTGGATCGCCGCGTGGGTGCCTTTCTTGAGGGGCCAGCAGCCGCTGCAGCGGCGCGCCGCTCCCGATAAAAATACCGCGGCCCTTTTGGCGGGCCGCGGTGTGATCAGGCGGGGGCGTTAGAATTTAGCGCGGATCGACGCGGCCATCACGCGCCCGATGGGGCTCGCGCCGGAAGCGTCATAGCCGCCACTGCCGTTCGAGCTGGGAGCGAGATTTACGTAAGGCGGCCCGGAATCGAGTGCGTTGCGCACTTCGATGCCCAGCGTGATCCCGCTAAACGGCCGGGATGCGCCCATCTTGCCTAGGTCAAAGGCGAGGACCAGATCGACCGGCGTGAAGCTTGTCACATTCTGGTTCGGGGTGATGGCGGTGTTGACGTAACCGTTGACGTGCATGACCGTCACCTGCGCAAGCATCGGGCCGATATCCCATGACACACTGCCCCGCGCCTTGAACTTGAGCGGATTGAAGATCGTGTTCCTTTTGTTGATCGGCGTGCCGGCGGGCGACACTGCGGTTTTGTAATTGGTGAGATAGGTGCCGCTGCCGTTGAACGTGAACGTCCCGATGCTTGCGGTCGGCACACGCCAGTTGCCCGTGAAATCCAAGCCGCTCGTGTTCGACTGGCCCAGATTATTGTTCCGGCCATCGACATAGAGCGTCACGTTGTTCGGATCGCCGCCCGGGAACGTGCCGCGCGCCAGCGTTACGCCTTGAGCAAGCAATTGGAGCACCCGATCGCGCGCTGCCGTGCCGCGCAAAATAAGGCCCGTGCCGGCAAATTGCGATTCACGGGTCAGCAGAGCCAGATCGGCGAGATAGCTATCGACCTGATTGATATATTCGATGTTCCAATAGGTAGCGGTGAGCCGCAAATTAGACGTCACGTCGAGATCGGCACCAAGCGACCAGGTGGTCGCTTCTTCAGGCGCCAGGTTCAGGTTTGGCCCCGAAAAGGCGAAGCCGGTAAGCGGGGCGCCGCCTGACGGATTTTGATAGGTCTGCCCGAACAAATTGTTTGAATTGCCATAGATTTGCGAGATCAACGGTGCGCGGAACGAGGTGCCGTAGCTGCCGCGCAGCATGAACCCGGCGACTGGAGACCAGTTGACGCCAAACTTCGGATTGGTGGTCTTTCCGACGTCGCTATACCGATCATGGCGGATCGCGGCATCGAGCGTCAGCGTCTGGAAGCCGGGTATCGCGTTCTCAGCACTGAAGAGCGGGACGAGCAACTCGGCATAAGCCGAATCCACCCGGCGGGTAAAATTGCGATACACGATCGGCGTGCCGACCACGCCACGTGCCGAGCCGAGCGTTGTCCGGATCTCCTGACCTTCATATCCCGCAGCGAGCTTCACGTCGCCGCCGGGCAGGCTGAACAGGGTGCCGTTAAGCCGCGCTTCATAGCCGACGAACTTGTTGAGCGTTGGCGACAGGGTAACGAAATTGCTGATCCCCAGCAGCGTCGCGGCAGAGGTGCGGGCCAGTCCATAGGGGTCGAACGCCGTCGCCGGATTGTTGCTTGTCAGCGCGGCGTTGAGGGCGGTGGCGTTGAGGCCGCGCACCTGATCCGACTGGTCGTCGCCTTTGCCATAGCTGACCAACGCTTCGAACTGCCAGTCATGCGGCAGCTTGATCCGCACGCCCGGGGTTACCTGCCAGTTGGTCGCCGAGCCCTTGGACTCATCGCGGGGCAGATCGTTGATGAAGTTATAGTCGATCGTGTAGCTCGTCCCCGCAAAGCCGACCGGGCGCACGAAGAAGGCATTGGTCTGCGGCACGGTCAGCGTGGAGCTGAAATAGGCCGGATAGCGCTTGTAGCTGCGCTTGCTGTAAAAGCCGTCGGCGAACACGGAGAGCCAGGGCGTCAGCTCCTGCGTGAAGGTGGCGTTGGCTGAATCATAGCGTTGTTCGGGAAACAGATCCTGGGCGATCAGATCGTCGCAGCTATTGGTGGTGCCGGCGACGAGCGAGGCTGCATTGGCCTGGGTCAGCTGCGCCGGCATCGCATAAACGACGCCGCCCGCACGAAGCGTTCCGGGCGCACACCGCGTAACCGCATAATTGTTGCCGCCGAATGGGCGCTGGTCAGAGCGGAAGAAGTCGCGATCGCTGCCGTTCAGCGCCGAGCGATAGACATGCTCATACGCCACCATCACTTGCCCGGTGCTCCAGACCTTCCCCGCTGCGATGCCGAACTGACTCTCGTCGAAATTGGCGCCGGCGCCGTAGCGCGCTGTTGCTTCGATGCCATTCAGCGAGCGGCGCGGGATCAGATTGACCACGCCGGCGATCGCATCCGAACCGTAGATTGCCGAAGCACCATCGGCGACGACTTCGACGCGCTCTAGGCCCAGTGTCGGGATAACCGAAGGCTCGAACGCGCGGCTGTTATTCACCACGCGGTGGCCATCGACGAGGATCAGTGTGGCGTATGGGCCGATGCCTCGCAGATTGATCGTGTTACCATAAGCGATGTTGCCGCTGCCGCCGCCCTGGCCGCGCGAATTTTCGCTGACGCCCAGATCGAACACCTGTGGAAGCTGCTGGATCAGGCGATCGGTGGTGACCGCGCCGGCGAGTTCGACTTCTGCGCGTCCGAGTGTCGTGACCGAGGAACCGACCGGCGCTGCGCCGCGCAGGCGGCTGCCGGTGACGATGATCTCGCCTCCCTCACTTTCGTCGGTGGTTTGGGTGCTTTCGGCGACGGGCAAATCCTGAGCATGGCCCATGGCACTCCACGTCAGCGTCATCAGCGCAGATCCGCACAAAGCGGCGATCCTGATCCGGTGCATCATTCTCTCCCAATAACGATTGTCGTGCATCGTCTTATCGAGAGGGGTACAGCTACCGATCTAGGTCGCGCCAACAGTCAGTCGTTATGGCAGGTATAAGCTGACCATGTATAGCGTTCCGAGATGCAGCCCGGTGCGTGCAAGCGCTTTCCATGCGATTGACAGCCCGCAAGCGCGGCCGTCTAATGCGCCATATTCCAATACTATTGAAAAGTTCAACGATCTATCAATCGGCTAGAAGATCCTCCGGAGTAAAGCGTGATCCGCGGCGTTGCCATAAAACCCGAACCGGAAGGCCAGCCCAGGGCCAGTCTTGGCCGTCTGGGCAAGACCGTAGGTTTTCGGATGCGGAGGGTGCAGATTCAGTTTTCGAACAGCTTTGCGGCCAAGACTGCCGAATATGGCATGCGTTCCGGCCTTTTTTCTTCGCTTGCGATCATCAGTGGCAACCCGGGCATGTCGCAGCAGGAATTGTCGCGGGTGGTAGGCCTCGACAAATCCGTCACGGTGCAGATCGTCGACGAACTCGAAAATCGCGGCTTTGCCAGGCGTGAGCGATCAAAAATCGACCGCCGTCGGCACTCCCTGAAGGTTACGCCGGACGGCGAGGCCTTTATCGACAAAATGTTCGCGATTGTCGGCGATGTGGAGGATGAAGCGATGCAGCATCTGAGCGCCGCTGAGCGCGCTTCGCTCCACGAACTTCTCGACCGCATGTACGATATTCTGGCGCGATAGCGGCGGTTAAGTTGACGTTGTCCTCCAAACATGGCTTCCACGCGTAAGATGTCACGTAAATCCCTCGCCATCGGCAAATTGTCACCCCTGCTCGGCTACCATCTGCGCCGTGCATCAGGGGCGTTCGCGCTCGATTTCCACGAAGCGATGAGCGGCACGGGTATGCGCCAGGTCTTGCTTGGCATCCTTGCGGTGGTGGACGCGAATCCGGGTGTCAATCAGGGCGCAGTCGGCACGGCGCTAGGGATCAAGCGCGCCAACATGGTCTCGCTGATCAACGAACTGGTCTACGCCGAGCTTGTCGCGCGCGTGGTGGCACCCGAGGATCGGCGCGCCTTTTCGCTGACGCTGACCGAAGCAGGGCAGGCGATGCTTGCGGATTGCATCGATCGGATCGAACGGCACGAGGCGCGCATGCTATCCGACTTCACCGCCGATGAGCAGCGCACCTTGATTCAGCTGCTTGCCCGTATCGAAGCGCGAAAGCCCTAGGGCGGATCGACATCCGGCCCATGCGCGGCTGCAAAGCATGATTTTCTGCGCTCCGGTGTTCACGTGCGTTTAGCACGCTCCGCTCCGGTGCTCCAAAATTACCCTTTTCGCCTTCACCTGGACTAAATGTCGATCCGCCCTAGAGCCCGAGCAATTTCGCGGCGTTGCCTTTCAGAATTGGCTCGCGCACTTCCGGCTTGAACCCCGCTTCATCGAATGCCGCTATCCAGCGAGCTGGTGGCAGCAGCGGGAAATCAGATCCGAACAGGAATTTGTGGCCAAGCTGGGTGTTCGCATAGCGGATGATCTGGGGCGGGAAATATTTCGGCGACCAGCCCGACAGGTCGATGAATATATTCGGTTTGTGCAGCGCCATCGATAGGGACTCGTCGGTCCATGGCCAGCCCGGATGGGCAAGGATGATCTTTATATCGGGGAAAGCGACTGCGACTTCGTCGACCAGAATCGGCTGCCCGTATTTCAGCCTTATGCCACCGCCGCCGGGCATGCCGGTGCCCATGCCCGAGTGACCGGTGTGGAAGATCGCCGGCAGCTTATAATGGTTGATGACCTCGTAAAGTGGCCATGCCAGCGGCGAGCCCGGATCGAAATTCTGCAATGGCGGGTGAAACTTGAAGCCTCTGACGCCGTGCTTCTCGATCAGGTCGCGGGCTTCGATCGCGCCGCGCTTGCCCTTGTGCGGATCGATCGAGGCGAAAGCGAGCATGATGTCGCTGTTCGACGCCGCGGCCTCGGCGATCTCTTCGTTGCGGATCCGCTGGATCCCGGTGCCGGCCTCCATATCGACCGTGAACATGACGAAGCCGATCTGCTGCTCACGGTAATGCGCGATCGTTTCGGGGATGGTCGGGCGGCGACGGTCGGCCTTGAAATATTTGGTGCTGGCGTCGAGGAATTCGCCGAAAATCGGATCCTCGGGATCGTGGCACGAGACCTCGGCATGGACGTGAATGTCGAGCGCCTTGAGCTTCGATACGTCCATGCTCTTGTCCTTATCCGTCGGCGAGGATCAGCGCGTCGAGCGCGACAACGCCCTGACCCTTGGTATAGACCACCACCGGGTTGAGATCGATTTCCCGGATCGCAGGCGTGCCCGCGAGTACACTGCCCAGCCCGACCACCAGATCGGCAACGGCCTCCACGTCCAGCGCGGGCGAACCGCGATAGCCGTCCAGTATCGCGGCCTGCTTGAGGCTGCGCAGCTCGGCGATCACCGCATCGCGCGGCAGATCGTGGGGGAGAAGGCGAACATCGTGGAGCAGCTCGGCAGTAACGCCGCCAAAGCCGACAAGGATCACCGGCCCCCATTCGGGATCGTTCTTCGCGCCAACGATCAGCTCGGTTCCGCGCGCGCCCATCGCTTCGATCAGGCCACCGTCCAGCGCAATGCTTGCATCATATGCGGAAACGTTGGCGTAGAGCTTTGCCCAGGCGGCTTCCAGCGCTGCTTCATCGACAATGTTCAGCAGAACCCCGCCCGCATCGCTCTTGTGGCTGAGTGCCGCTGCCTGTGCCTTCAGGACGACCGGATAGCCGACGGTTGCGGCCACGGCCTTTGCGTCGTCCACGGTTGCGGCAAACCCGCCCTGCGGGAACGGAATAGCTGCCGGAGCGAGCAGGGCCTTGGCGCGATATTCGGGGACGACGCCCATTGGCAAATCGGCCAGCGTCCGCGCCGGGGCATCGCTCTTAGCAAAGTTGCGCTCGGCGAGCCTCGACAAGTGCCGCAACGCGCGGAAGGCGCGGTCGGCGGACGGGAAATAGGGGACGCCGATTGCGCGCAGTCCGGCAATATATTCGGCGGAGAAAGGCGCACCTTCATCGAGCCCGGCAAAGATCACCGGCTTTTCGGGCGCGATCTGCTTCACCGCATCGATGATGAAGGGGAATTTGCGCGACGCGGTAGCCTCATCGGTCTGGATGATGCCCACTACCACCGCCGCGAAATCATCATCCTCCAACAAAGGCTGGAGCGTCCGGCGATAAAGGTCCGGATCGACCAGCGCTTGTGCGGTCAGGTCCATCGGGTTCGATACCGGGATGAAATCGGGCATGCCCGCGCGCAGCTTCGCTTCGGTGGCAGGACCTACCACCGGCAGCTCAAGATCGATCTGTTCGGCGAGATCCAGAACCAATGCCTTGAAGCAGCCGCTCTCGGTAAGGACGCCGGTGCCGCCGCGACCGACCGGCTTGGCCCGCAGTGCGATCTCGATCACGTCGCCCAGTTCTTCAAGGCTGTCGACCAGCACCACGCCGGCGCGTTCGACCTTTGACTTCATCAGCTGCCAATCGCCGGCCATCGCGCCGGTGTGCGTCGCGGCAGATTCGCGGGCCGCAGAGGACTTGCCGGGGTGGAGCAGCACAATCGTTTTGCCCGCAGCGCGGGCCTGCGCCGCCAGCGCCAGGAACCGCGCGGGCTTGCGGAACTGCTCGACGATCATGCCGATCACGCGAGTGTGATCCTGCGTAATCAGATGCTCGACATAATCCTCGACGCCACTGGCAGCCTCGTTGCCGGTGGATACCGAGATCGAGATACCCAAATCCTTGCCCATCAGCGTGGTGCCGAGCACCACCGCCATCGCTCCCGACTGGCTGACAATGCCGACGCCCGGCGTGTCGCCGAGCCGGATGGCCGGGGTTTCGACAAAGGTCAGTGCAACGCCATCGACATAATTCACCAGGCCTAGGCAGTTCGGCCCTTCGATCACCATGCCGCTTTCCGCGGCGATGCGGGCGACTTCGGCCTGTGCGGCGAGCCCTTCTTCGCCCCCTTCGGCAAAGCCGGCCGAGAAGATCACGGCTGCGCCGACACCGCGCGCAGCCAGTTCGCGCACTGCGCCGAGCACGGCGGGGCCGGGGATGGCGAGGACCGCGGCGTCCACGCCCTCGGGCAGTGCGCCGATCGATTTGAGGCAGGGGCGGCCTTCTATCTCATCGCGCTTGGGGTTGATCAGGTGGATATCACCGGTGAAGCCATGGCGCTCCAGATTGCGCAGCACCGAATTGCCGAGCGCGCCCGGCGTGGGCGACGCGCCGATGATGGCGACCGAGCGAGGAGCAAGAAGGCGGGTCAGATTAGGCATGGTTACATCCAGCAATCCTCCCCCGGAGGGGGAGGGGGACCGCGAAGCGGTGGAGGGGGTGTCTCCGCAAGCGATATATTCGCATGCGGAGACACCCCCTCCGTCATGCTGCGCATGCACCTCCCCGTGCCGGGGAGGATTTATGGAAGGCTTACGCCTTCACCTTGTCCTTGTCGTACGCGCCCAGGCCGGGCTTGTAGCTCTTCTCGTCGATGAACTGACGGATGCCTTCCTTGCGGCCTTCATTGTCGTAGGAATTGGCGGCTTCCTGCGCGCGGATCAGATAATCCTCGGCATCGTCATAGCTCATGATCCCCACGCGGCGGACCGCGTCCTTGGTCGCCTTCAGCGCAACCGGGTTCTTGGCGAGCAGCACCTTGGCGACTTCGGTGACGCGGGCCTTGAGGTCTGCAAGCGGCAGCGCCTCGTTGACCAGGCCCCAGTCGGCGGCGGTCTTGCCGTCGATATTCTCGCCCATCATCGCGTGATACATCGCCTTGCGGAACGGCAGCAGCTCGGTCGCCACCTTGGTCGCGCCGCCGCCGGGTAGGATGCCCCAGTTGATTTCGGAAAGGCCGAACTTGGCCTCTTCCGCAGCGAAGGCGAGATCGCACGCGAAGAGCGGGCCATAGCCACCGCCGAAGCACCAGCCATTGATCATAGCGATCGTCGGCTTCTGGTACCAGCGCAGGCGGCGCCACCAGCCATAGCTTTCGCGCTGCGCCTTGCGGGTGCCGCGCAGGCCATCAGCCTCTGACTCGCGGAAATATTCCTTGAGATCCATGCCCGCGGTCCATGCGGGGCCTTCGCCGCCGAGCACAAGCACGCCAACCCTCTCGTCATGCTCAAGCAGGTCGAGCACTTCCATCATGTCGCGGTTGAGCGTCGGGCTCATCGCGTTGCGCTTGTCCGGGCGGTTGAAGCGCACCCATGCGATGCCGTCTTCGACGTCATAAGCGACGACGCCGTTGCTGCTGGTCTCGGTCATTTCTGCTTTCCTCAAACTCAAATCGGATAATGGCCGGGCAGCGTCTCGATCGTGATCCAGCGCAGCTCGGTAAAGGCGTCGATCCCGGCCTTGCCGCCGAAGCGGCCGTAACCGCTGGCCTTGGTGCCGCCGAAGGGCATCTGCGCCTCGTCATGCACGGTCGGGCCGTTGACGTGGCAGATGCCGGATTTGATCTGCTTGGCGACGCGCAGGCCGCGTGCGGTGTCCTTGGTGAACACCGCCGCCGACAGGCCGTATTCGGTATCGTTCGCCAGCTCGATCGCATGCGCCTCGTCGCGCGCGCGGATGATGCCGACGACCGGGCCGAAGCTCTCGTCGCGGAACAGGCGCATGTCGGTGGTAACCTTGTCGATCACCGTCGCGAGCATCAGCACGCCATTGCTGTCGCCGCCGGCAATGCGGACGGCCCCCTTGGCCAGCGCGTCCTCGACCAGCCCGCCGACGCAATCGACGGTCTTTTGATCGACCACTGCGCCGAGCTGGGTCTTGCCCTCGGCGGGATTGCCCACCGCGAGCGTCTTGGCCTTGGCCGCGAACTTTTCGGCAAACGCATCGGCGACGCTGTCGACGACGATGATCCGCTCGGTCGACATGCAGATCTGGCCCGAATTCATGAATGCGCCGAACGCCGCGGCCTTGACCGCTTCGTCGAGGTCCGCGTCATCCAGGACGATGAAGGGCGCCTTGCCGCCCAGTTCGAGCAGCACGGGCTTGAGATGCTCGGCAGCGCGCTTGGCGATGATCTTGCCGACATGCGTGGAGCCGGTGAAGTTGATGCGGCGGACATGCTTGTTGTCGATGAGCGCACCAACGATTTCGCCAGCATCTTCCGGCGCGTTGCTGATCAGGGTTACCGTTCCTTCGGGCAGGACTTCGTTGAAGGCTTCGACGATCAGCGCATGCGTCTTGGGGCAGGCCTCGGACGCCTTGAGGATAACGGTGTTGCCGCATGCCAGCGGCATTGCGATCGCGCGGACGCCGAGGATGATCGGGGCGTTCCACGGCGCGATGCCGACCATCACGCCGACGGGCTCGCGCAGCGCCATGGCGATGCAGCCGGGCTTGTCCGACGGGATCACTTCGCCGCCGATCTGGGTGGTCATCGCTGCCGCTTCGCGGACGATGCCGGCGGCCAGCATCAGATTGAACCCGGCCCAAGGCGGAGTCGCACCGATCTCGTTGACCATCGCTGCGATGAAGGCGTCCTTGCGCGCTTCGAGCGCATCGGCGGCCTTGTTGAGCAAGGCGCGGCGGGCATTGGGGCCCAGCGCCGACCATGCCGGAAATGCGGCGGCGGCTGCCGCGCAAGCGGCATCGACATCGGCGACGGTGGCGGCTGCTGTGGTGGTGGCGACTTCGCCGGTTACCGGATTGCGGCGTTCGAATGTGCGGGCTTCGCCCTCTCGTACCAAAGTGGCCATGGATCCTCTCTTTCGAATTGTTATGACAGATAACGTAATAGCTTTTTGGCCGCAAGCGATTTTCGCGTGCGGATTATCGCTGCTGCAACAGGCTCGATGCCGAGATGGTGGGATCGAGCGCGAGAATTTGCGTGGCGGCGTCGGCCGCTTGGCTCGGTTCCAGGGGTCGGGCGGCGCGACTCGCGCACAGAATGAACTTGTCGGTCAGCGCTGCATCCGAAAGCGGATTGCCGGGATGCCCGGCCGCATGCGGCACGGCGCGCTCCAGCCGCTGGCCCGAGCGCAGGACCAGCGTCAGCGATCCGCTGGCGGCATGCTCGCGGCCCCAATCCGGATTGCGGCGCTCGGCCACACGCTGGGCCAGCGCCAGCACCTGCGAATCGGCGCGGGCGGCGTCGTCGAACGAATCGAGCGTCACGCTGCCATGGACCAGTGCGTGTGCCGTGGTGAAGGGGATCGAGAACTTCGCCTGGATCGCGTTTTCCGGCGCGGCCTTGGCGGCGTGCGGGCGGATCAGCATTTCCTGCACCGGGCCGATCTCGGCCTCGGCGCGTTTGATCTCGCGCCAGTCGCAGCTTTGCCGGAGTTCCAGCGCCGCTTCGATATAGGCATGCGTTCCCCGGCAGCAGGGCCAGGGCTTGAAGCTGACTTCGTCGCCCAGGAAGCGGGTGCCGAGATCGGCCATCAGCGCCTTGGTCGGCCCGCCGCCGCCATAGACTGCGAAGAAGCCCGCGCGCCCTTCCAGCGGCTCGGAAAAGGCGTGCGCGCCTGCCTGTGAAAGCAACGCCGACTCGACCGCGCCGCGCGCCCCGAAGCCTTCGCGGACGCCGCGCAGGGGAGAGGCGGGGTCGTATTTGATTTCACCGGGGAAGCTCGCGGAGAGCATCGCCAGCCCCATCGCGTTGCGGATTCCGTCGGCGTCGAGGCCGATAAGCTTGGCGCAGGCAGCGGCCGAGGCGATCAGCCCGACCAAGGCGGGGGGATACCAGCCGCCTGCCTCGAAGGTGGCCGCGGGCGCGATCGACAGGCGGCACGCAAGATCGCTGCCCACCGCCATCGCGGCCAGAAAGCGGCCGCCGTCTATCGCGGGATCAGCATCGGCGAGCGCGAGCAATGCGGGCACGAGCGCGGCGTTGGGATGCGCCGCGCCGGGATCGAAGGCGTCGCCGAAATCCATCGCATGGGCGAGCGCGCCATTGGCAAGCGCGGCGGGAATCGGATGGGCTAGCCTGTCGGTGCCCAGAATGCGCGAAAGGCCATCGGCGTGGCCGAGCGCCAGGTTGCGATAGGGAAGCGCCTCGGCGGCAAGCCCGGTGGCGGCGAGGGTGACGCCCAGCGCATCGAGTAAAGCGCGCCGCGTTGCGTGGCGAGTGGCTTCGCTCAGGCCGTCATAGCTGACCTTGGCAAAGTGCGTAGCGACCTGCGCCGAAACGCCAAAATTTGTTTTATCGCAAAACATTCTTTGCAACCGCTTTCATCGGAAGTATCGCCGATGCAAGCAGAAAATGGGAGAGTGATATGCTGCGCTTCGTTTTGGCCCTGCCGGTGGTGCTCGCACTCCCCTCCGCAACGCCGCTCTTCGCGCAACAGGCGCCTGCGGCTCGCGCGCTTTCGGGCACGTTGCCGAGCGGCGCCAAGTGGGTCGCCGAAGTGCCCGCGAACTGGAACGGCACGCTGCTGCTGTGGAGCCGCGGCTATTCGCCCAATGTCGGATCGCCCGAGGCGGCGGGGCGCGGCATGAACAAGCAATTGCTCGACGCCGGCTATGCGATCGCCGGATCGGATTATGGCGCGGCGGGCTGGGCGCTGGCCGAAGCGATACCGGCACAGCGCGCGACGATTGCCGCCTTTGCCGCCGCGCATGGCAAGCCGAAGAGGGTCATCGCCTGGGGCTATTCAATGGGTGGGCTGGTCACCACTGCGCTCGCCGAGCAGCCCAAGCCGGCAATACAGGGTGCACTGACGATGTGCGCGTCGATCGGCGGCGCCGTGGGCATGATGAACATGGCGCTCGACGGCGCCTATGCTTTCCGCACGCTCGTCGCGCCCGATGCCGGGATCCGGCTCGTCGATGTCGATGACGACCGCGTTAATGCCAAGCGCGTTGGCGATGCGCTGGGCGTGTCGATGCAGACGCCCAAGGGCCGGGCGCGCGTGACGCTCGCAGGGGTACTCGGCGGCATTCCGGGCTGGACGAGTCGCGACCGACCCGAGCCCGCCGCCGCCGATTACGAGGAGCAGGCCGACGAGATTGGCCGCAGCTTCGCGATGGGCATTTTCCTGCCACGCACCGATCAGGAGAAGCGCACCGGTGGCGCTTTCTCGTGGAACACCGGTGTGGACTATCGCGTCCAGCTCGCCCGATCGGGGCGCCGCGCGATGATCGAGGCTTTGTACCGCAAGGCCGGGCTCGATCTGGATGCCGATCTTGCCCGCCTGAATGCCGGGCAGCGGGTATCGGCCAAGGCGGAAGCAGTCGATTACATGGTGCGCAATTACACCCCGAATGCGCAGCCCCGGGTGCCGCTGCTCGCAGTGCAGACGATCGGCGACGGGCTGACATCGCCCTCGCTCCAGCGTGGCTATGCCGAGGCGGCGCGCGGCCGTGACGTGAAGAGCGTCTATGTTCACGGTGCCGGCCATTGCACCTTCACGCCCGAGGCGGTGATGGCCTCGATCCGCTTCCTCGACCAGCGGCTGGAACGAGGCAAATGGGGCACTGCGCCGGCGGTCTTCGTGCCGCACACGCCACCGCCGATGCTGCGGCCGTTCGTGCGCGGCAGGAAGAACGGCTAGTCGATCCGCTTTTTCTCGATCGTCCATTTCTGGTCGGTGCAGAGACCGCAATCCTTGCCGGTGAAGGTCTTGGCCGCGAGCTTGTCGTGGCGAAGCTGCCAGTCGAGCCACCGCACCGCTACCTGCGCGACGAGCCCGCCATTGGGCTGGCGGAAGGTGCCGCCATGGCCGACGTTCAGGTCGGCGAGCATCACCGGTACATGGTCGATCTTGCGCACATCGTCGGTGCCGTTGGGATATGCGACGTCGCCCGGCCCACCCAACACGTAGAGCACCGGCGTGTGCAGTGTCTTGAGCAGCGACTTGTCGACCGTCATGCCAGAGATCGGATTGCTGCCATCGGCAAAGACGCCGCTATTGTGGACAATCACGGCGTGGATCCGGGGATCGCCTGCGACCTGGAGCGCCTGGAGCCCGCCGCAGCTGTGCCCGGCGACTGCGACCATGTTCGGATCGATGCGGCGGTAATAGGGACTGCCCTTGCGGCCATTCTCGGCCAGCGCCCAGGTGATACCGGCGCGGACGTCCTCGGCAGTGGTGACGACCGCAGGCTTCATGCCGTTGGCGTCGAGCGGGCGGGGCTGCGGCGTGCCGGCGGCTCCTGGGCCGCTCATGATCTTGCCAGGGGCGACCACGAGATAGCCGTGCGACGCGATCTCGGCGAGATGGAAGCGCGCGCTCGCGCCGTCTTCGCGGCAGCCGCCATTGCCCCATACGAGCACGCCGAGCTTGCGGGCTCCCAACGCTTTCAGGTCGCGGGGCCGATAGACCACATGGTCGCCAAGCGTCGCGTCGATCTCCTTGATCGCCGGATAACGGCCGGTGCCCGGTGTATCGGGCAGCGCATTGGCGGCGGCGCGGGCGGCGGCTTCTTCGGCCGGGGTGGGGGCGGGCGCCGTCTGCGCCACCGCGCCTGTTGCCATGAGTGCAAGCAAGGCCAATCCGTAGCGCATTCCGACTCTCCCAATATTGTTATGCAGGAAAGCTATTCGTTCCGGTCGGATCAATGCAAGCGTTTTCATGCGCTTTCGCGCGCAATTACCCGGAAGCCGACATCGGTTTTGATCTCGGTCGGTTCGCCTGCCGCGCGGGCGCGGAGGATGCGAAGCACTTCGCGGGCGATCCGGGCGCCGTCTATATCCACCGATGTGATCGTAGGCCGCATATCGCCCGCCATGCGCAAATTTCCGAAGCCGGTGACCGCGAGTTGATCGGGCACGCGGATGCCCGCAGCCTGCGCCTCGACGATCAGCCCTTGGGCGATCCAGTCCGATCCGCACACCACTACGTCGGGCTGTTCGGCAAGGTCCGCGAGCGCGCGATAGCTTAGCCGCCCCTGGCCGAAATGGCTGGGGACATTGACTTCGAGCCGCGTGGGCTCGGGGCCTCCGTCGCGCATCCAGCGATTGGTGAAGCCCATCGCGCGCCGCTCCGAACGCGACGAGCGTGGCACCACCAGATGCGGTCGCCGATACCCCCGTCCACGCAGAAACCGCGCCATCTCTTCGCCCGCCGCGCGGTGCGAAAAGCCCACGGCCACGTCGATAGGTTCCTCTGGCAGGCCCCATGTCTCGATCACCGTCACGGGATTGGCGCGTAGTCGCGCCCGCGTTTCCGCATCGGAGACGATGCCGGTCAGGATGATCGCATCGACGCGGCGGGCTAGCGCCATGTTGATCTCGGCATCGAGCCGGCGATTGTCCGGACCGGTGAGTGCGAGCACCACGCTGTTGCCGTCGCTTGCCAGCTCGTCGATCATCGCTTCAACGGTATCGTTGAAGATCGACGTGGCGATATCGGGGACCAAAGCCGCGATCAGCCGCGACCGGCTCCCCGCAAGCGCGCCGGCGGTCAGATTGGGCACATAGCTGGTTGCCAGGATCGCCGCCCGAATCCTTTCGGCAGTGGGCTTCGCGACGACTTCGGGATTGTTGAGGAAGCGCGAAACCGTCGCGGTGGATACGCCGGCATGCGCGGCAACGTCGTCCAATCGGGGTGCTCTTGTCGCCATCGGCCAATCTATGGCGCAAGCGAGGGGGCGATGCAAAAGCTGTTGCAAGCGCTTGCATTGCGCGATAACAATATTGTTATGTCACATGACTTCGATCCACTGAAGCCCGAAACGTTCGATAGTGCGAATGCGGAATATGCGCGGCTGCGCGAAACATGCCCGGTAGCGCATAGCGACGCCTGGGGCGGGTTTTGGGCGTTGATGAAGCATGACGACGTTGCTGCCGCGGCGAGCGACTGGAAGACGTTCATCACCTCGAAGCAAAATGTGATTCCCAAGGTTGCGTTCACTGGCCGCCGTCCACCGCTGCATCTCGATCCGCCCGAGCATACGCCGTATCGGCGCGCGCTCGCGCCCCTTTTTACCGAGCGTCGCATCGCGCGACTCGAGCCGGTCATCCGCAACATCTGCCGCGACCTGCTGCTAAAGATGCGCGAGAGCGCTGGTGGCGATGTCGTAGCCGATTACTCGGCGCACATGCCCATCGCCACCTTCGCGCATTGGATGAACCTGTCGCCGGAAGCGGTCGCCGAACTCACCGAGGTCGGTCAGCGTTACAACATCGCCGTCCAGTTCGCCGATATGGACGCGACCAAGGAGTCGAGCCTTCTCCTCTACGACATGGCGCGGGGAATTGTTGCCGATCGCCGGGCCAATCCGATGCCCGAAGACGAGGATGCGACGAGCGCCCTGCTTGCCGTGCGTGTCGATGGTGAGCCGCTGCCAGAAGAATTGATAGTCGGCACGATCCGCCAGGTTCTGGTCGTCGGCATCATTGCGCCGGGGGTGCTTATCGGCTCGATTGCCGTGCATCTCAGCCGCGACCGCGCGCTGCAATCGCAACTGCGCGCCGATCCGTCGCTGATTCCGGCGGCCGTCGATGAGTTCCTTCGGCTCTACACACCCTATCGAGGCTTCGCCCGCACCGCGGTCGAAGATGTTACGATCCGCGGCTGCCCGATCCGTGCGGGCGAGCCTATCGCGTTGGTCTATGCTTCGGCCAATCGCGACGCGGACGTGTTCGAGGATCCCGAAACCTTTCGGATCGACCGGCCGAACATGAAGGATTCGCTGGCGTTCGGCCGCGGTCCGCACACCTGCATCGGTGCCGGCCTTGCCCGGCTCGAGCTGATAGTGGCAGTCGAGGAACTGCTTGCCGCAGCGCCTGGCTTCGCGTTGACCGCAGAGCCGTTGCCGACGCGCTTTCCCGAAATCGGTGCGCTCACCGCTCCCATCGCGTTCGAGGAGGAGGCAGCATGAGCCAGATTTTCCTCGCCGTTGGCGATCTGGCGATGGACCGTGAGCAGTATGACGAGAGCTTCGCCGCGACGCGCGATGTTCTGGCTGCCGCTGACATCACCTTTGGCCAGATCGAGACCAGCTTCGCCGAGACGGGCGTACGCCTGCCACAGGCGCGCCACGCCGTTCTCGCGAGACCCGACGGCGCCGCCGCACTCGGGCGCGCCGGGTTCGATATCGTCTCGCTGGCCGGTAATCATGTTCTCGACTGGGGCAATGACGCGTTTTTCGAGACCGAAGCGAACCTTCATGCCGCCGGCGTTAAGACCGTGGGCGCGGGCGCGAATATCGTCGAGGCGCGCAAGCCGGTCTTCTTCACGCTGGGCGACGGAACCACGGTGGCTGTGCTCGCATATTGCAGCATCCTGCCGCATTCTTATTGGGCCGATGAGCGCCGCCCGGGCTGCACGCCGATGCGGGCGCACACCATCTACGAGCAGATCGAGCACGACCAGCCGGGCACGCCCGCACGCACTCATACCTATCCGCATCGCGAAGATCTTGCAGCGATGGAAGCCGATATCCGCGCCGCCAAGGCGCAGGCCGATGTGGTGATCGTCTCGCAGCATTGGGGCATCCACTTCGTTCGCGCGACGATCGCCGACTATCAGCGCGATGTGGCGCGCGCGGCGATCGCTGCCGGTGCCGATGCGATCCTGGGCGGCCATGCGCACATCCTGAAGGGCTGCGAGATCATGGACGGCAAGCCCGTCTTCTACTCGCTGTGCAACTTCGCGACCGATCTGCGGATGGACCCGGTGCATGCCGCGTCGAAGAGCTTCAACGAAATCCGCGTGCTCGCCGAGGAGTGGGAGCCCGATTTCGAGAGCCTGTATAATTTCCCCAAGGTCTCGCGCCTGTCGATGGTCGCGCGGCTTGAGATTGCGGGCGGACGCATCGTCCGCTCGGGCTTCCTGCCGCTCTATATCGATCGCGATGCGATCCCCCGGTTCGTCGATCAGGGCAGCGAGCGGCATGCCGAGGTCGTCGATTACATGACGGCGGTTACCCAAGAAGCAGGGCTCAATGCCCGCTACCGCGTGGAGAGCGATATGGTTGTGCTGGAGAGCGCTGCGTGAGCGCGGCGGAGCAGAAGGAAGGCGCCGCATCGGGCTTCCCGCTGGAAGGCTATGTCTTCCTGTATCTGATCGCCTATCTGCCCAACGTGATCATCACCAAGCTGGTGACGAGCACGGTGCATCCGGGGCTTGGCCGTCCGCTTACCGGACTGGAGACGCTGCCCGCATCGCTGATCATCAGCTTGGTGCTGACCTATCTCTTCATCTGGTGGTCGGGCTGGCACAAGGACGCGCATGGAGTCATGTTCCTGGGACGCCGCATTCCGGTGCCGACCAAATATACCCTGTATTCGGGTTTCGGCACCGCGCTGGTGCTGTTCACGGTGCCGCTTTCGTTCACCTTCGAAGGCGTCAGCATCCCGTTCATCCAGCTGCTGATGCGCGGCGATATCCTGCTCATCGCGCCGATCGTTGACCTGATCTTCGGCCGCCGGGTGCGCTGGTGGAGCTGGGTCGCGCTGGTGATGGTGCTGGTAGCGATGGTGATCACGCTCAAGGATCGCGGCGGGCTTTATCTGCCGCCGCTCGCGATCCTCACGGTGGTGCTCTACACGATCGGCTACTTCGTGCGCCTGATCGTGATGACCAAGGTTTCGAAGAGCGGCGACCCCGCTTCGGTTCGCCAATATTTCGTCGAGGAAAAGGTGTTCGCGCTGCCGCTGTCGGTGGCGATCCTCGCAGCGATCTCGGCCTCGGGGATCGGTTCGCAATCGGGAGCGCTCGGCTGGGGCTTCCTGTCGGTGTGGACCGATCCGGTGATCCTGCCGCTGTTCGGTATCGGCGTCACACTAACGATCGTCTCGGTGTTCGCGATCATCATCCTGCTCGATCCGCGCGAGAATGCGTATTGCGTACCGCTCGAGCGTGCCGCCAGCCTGGTCGCAGGTGTCGGCGGCGCTTTGCTGCTTGCATGGTTCTGGGGGCTGCCTGCGCCACGCCCCGCCGAGCTCGTCGGAGCCGGAATCCTGATCGGCGCAATTGTTCTGCTTTCGCTCGCACCACGATTTTCGCGGCGCATCGTCTCGGCACGCGCCGAGACTGTCTGATCAAATACTCCGTCGAACCGCGAAACCAAGCGGGAGGCGATCAACGGGAGAGATGACATGATTACAACTGCCAATCGTAAGCGTTTGCTTGCCCAAGCCGCGCTCGGCGCACTTGCGCTGGGTATCGCCGCACCGGCCTTTGCCCAGACCGCGCAAGACGTACCTCAGGCTGAACAGGCCGAGCCCGAAGACCAGTCGCGCCAAGAGATCACCGTCACCGGCAGCCGTATCCGCGGCATCGAGCCGGTCGGATCGAACGTGATCGCCATAGATTCCGAGAAGATCATGGAAGTGCCGGTCACCTCCACCAACGATCTGCTGCGCCGCGTGCCGCAGGTGGTGTCGCTCGGCGCCAACCGCGCAGGCGGATCGGCGCAGAACGGTGCAGCCAACGCCACGCGCGGTGCGGGCATCAACCTGCGCGGCCTGAGCACCAATGCAACGCTGTTGCTCTACGACGGCAAGCGTTTCCCACCGCAGGGCACGCAGGGCCAGTTTACCGATCCCTCGGTAATCCCTTCGATCATGCTCGGTCGTGTTGAAGTCGTCGCTGATGGCGCTTCGGCGATCTATGGATCGGATGCGGTTGCTGGTGTCGTCAATCTCATCCCGCGCCGCAATTTCTCGGGCGTCGAGGTGCGCGGCCGCTACGGAATGACCGAGGGCGACTACAAGGAATATCAGGTCGCCGCGATTGTCGGCCAGAAATGGAATGGTGGCTTCATCACGCTTGCCGGCGAATACACGAAGAACACGCCACTTTATGGCCGCGAGCTTGATTTCTACCAGAATGACAATCGGTCGCGCGGCGGTCGCGATCTGCGCGTAAACAACTGCAACCCGGGCACCATCACGGTCAGCGGACAGACCTATGCAATCCCCACCGGCGGCGTGACTACCGCCAATGCCAGCGCGCTGACTGCGGGCACGGTGAACCGCTGCTTCTATGACGGAGCGCTCGAAGTGATCCCGGATCAGAAGCGCACCAGCTTCGCGGCAAGCGCCAGCCAGGATATCGGCGACTTCGCGCGCATTTTCGCCGACGGCTACTGGTCGAAGCGTACCGGCACGATTCCCCTGCTGGCCAGCGTCAATGCCACGGTACCGAGCACAAACCCTTTCTATGTCGCGCCCGTCGGTGTGACGCCGCCGCTTTGTGCGGCAAGCGTGGGGGCACCAGCTGGCGCGCGCTGCGTGACTGTCGCATATTCTCTCTTTCCGCAGATCGGCACTATCTCACGCCCGTATCGTGCGGAGAGCTGGAACGGCATTGCAGGCGCCGAATTCAAGCCGTTCGGCGATTTCCGCGCAACGGTCTATTATTCGCATGGCGAGGCTGAAGAAGTCGATGATCGCCGCCGCAACGGCGTGCAGGCTGGCCTGCTCCAGGCTGCGCTCAACGACATAAATCCGGCGACTGCGCTGAATGTGTTCGGTGGCCCCAATAATCTCGCGACGATCGCAACGATCACAGACAATCAATTCGTTATTGCCGGCAAGACCCGTCTCGACGTGATCAACGCACAGATGGATGGTTCGTTGTTCGAGATGGCCGGGGGCAATGTCCGCATTGCCGTGGGTGCCGAGCACCGCACCGAATATACTTTCACGGATCTGATCACTGGCCGTGCCGCAACGCCGGTCAGCGTGAACGACGATGGCAGCCGCAATGTCGATGCGCTGTTTGGCGAATTGTACGTGCCTATCGTCGGTGCGGGCAATGCGTCGCCCGGACTTGAGCGGCTGAACCTCAGCCTCGCACTGCGCCATGAGCGCTACAGCGATTTCGGGAGCACCACGAACCCCAAGATCGGCATCACCTACAAGCCGTTTGACGGGCTGACGCTCAAGGGCACCTATGGCACGTCTTTCCGCGCGCCAACCTTTACCGAGGTTTCGACCATCGGTGGCGGTGCGGGGCTTTATTTCGATACGCTGCCCGGGCCGGGCAACGTCAACATCCAGGGCATCGGCATCGCCGGCGGCAATCCCAACCTCAAGCCGGAGAAGGCCAAAACCTGGTCATTCGGTATCGAGGCGGCGCCGCCCTCTATGCCCGGACTGGTCACCTCGGTGAACTATTTCCGGATCGACTATACCGATCAGATTCAGGCTCTGCGCGGTACTGCCGGACTGCTGACCAGCCCGCTCTACACCAATTTCCGGCAGTTCAGCCCGACGCCGGCCCAGATTGCTGCGCTGGTCAGTTCGGGGCTGCCGATCAACAGTGCGATCAATCAGTCGCTGGTCACCTTCATTGCAGATGGCCGCCGCCAGAACCTCGGCACGTCGCTGATGCGCGGGCTCGACTTCGTCGTCGCGTATCGTTGGGACTGGGGCGGCGTGGCGATGGATGCGGGCATCCAGGGCACCTATATCCTCGACTATCTGTTCGAAGCAGTGCCGGGCGCGGGTCTCACCAACGTCGTCGACACGATCGGTTTCACGCAGCAATTCCGCACGCAGGCCGATATCGGCCTGAGCAGCGGCGGGGTCAAATCCCGCATCACGTGGAATCATCTGGCCGGATATTTCAATACGACGGTGACGCCGCGGCAGGAGATCAGCAATTACGACACGTTCGATTTGCTGATCGGCTACGACTTCGGCGAGCGGTTCAACCTGTCATTCGATATCCGCAACGTGTTCAACGAGAAGCCGCCGTTCGTCGACACGACTTCAGGCTATGATCCGCAATCGTCCAATCCGATCCCGCGCATCTTTGCGCTCACGGGCTCGGTGAAGTTCTGATGCTCACAGCCGCCGTTGCGGCGTGTGCCGCACTGACGGGCGTTCATTCGGGGGGAGTCATCATCGTCCAGGCGACGATGGTGGCTCCTGCGCCGGATTGGACCCCGGTTACCACCAGCTTCTATAAGCCCCAGCCGGTGCGCGTGCCGCTGTGCCGTGTGGAAGGTACGATCGAAGGCAATATCGGCTTCGAACTCTGGCTGCCCTCCGATTGGAACGGGCGGCTGCTCGGCGCGGGCGTGGGCGGCGATGCCGGCGTGTTCAACTATAGCGACATGAGCCGCCGCGTGGAGCAGGGCTTCGCCACGGTCACTACCGATAGCGGCCACAAGCAGAGCGAAGCGCGCTGGATGTCCAATCCCAAGGCACGGGTCGATTATGAGCATCGCGCCAGCCATCTGACTGCCCAGGCGGCGAAGGCGCTTGCGCTCAAATTCTACGGGCGCGCGGTCAATAAGAGCTATTATCTCGGCTGCTCGGGAGGGGGGCGCCAAGCGCTCAAGGAAATGCAGAATTATCCTGGCGATTATGACGGCGTGATCGCTGGTGCGCCGGGGCCCTATATGCCGCTGCAATCGGTGCGGATGATGTGGGGTTCGCTGCTCCAGAAGCACAATCCCGCCGGGGCGCTGACCGATGGCGATTGGGCGCTGTACGAGCGCAAGGCGACTGCCCAGTGCGACAAGATCGATGGCGTTGCGGACGGCATCGTCGAGAACCCCATGCGCTGCAACTTCAAGATCGAGGCGCTCAGCTGCAAGCCCGGCCAGACTTTGGACTGCCTCTCCAAACCCAAGCTGGCGATGCTGCAGACGATCGTGAATCCGATGCCCGATGAAAAGGGCAGGGTGATGGATTGGGGCCTCTATCCCGGTATCCGCACGCGCCCCGGCCCGCCTTCGCCGCTGCTGCGCGCGATGTGGGCCGATGGGGTGTATAACGATGCGAACTGGAACGAAGACAGTTTCCGGCGCACCGCCGATCTGGAAGCAGCGAATCGGCTGATGCCGGAGCTGCGCGCGGACAAGACTGCGATCCAGCCGTTCCTGAATGCGGGCGGCAAGGCGATCCTGTATCAGGGCTGGGCCGATCCCTCGACCAATGCCGGACCAACGATCGGTTATTTTGCGAGCCTGAAGCGGGCGCATCGCAATCTCGATGCATCCGTGCGCCTGTTCATGGCGCCGGGCATGTATCATTGCCGCGGCGGGGCCGGCGCTGACAATTTTGGCGGATCGGGACATCCCACCGGGTCGCAGGATCCGGAGCGCGATGTGCTTTGGGCATTGGTTCGCTGGGTCGAGCAGGGCAAGGCACCGGATCGTCTGACCGCGGCCAAGCTGGATGGCGCGACGGTTCGCTTCACGCGGACTCTATGCCCGTTCCCAAAGTCGGCGCGCTACGACGGGCGCGGTCCGAAGGACGACGCCGCTTCGTATAGCTGCCAGACCGATCCCAGCCTGGTTCGAGCGCTTAGCGCGAAGGCCCCGGGATAATCCGGACATCGACGCGCCGGGCAGCCGGCGCGTCGAGTCCGTCGAACGCCGCTGCGACATAAGGCGCGCGGGTGGCCGACACGATTTTGATCGTGTCTGGCGAGATCCCGCGCAGGATGAGCGACTGGCGGATTACTTGCGCACGCTGCGTGGCAAGCGCTCTGGGCTCGGACAGCGTGGTGCCGGAAACGACCGTGGGGCGCGTGTCGGCGCTCGCTGCGATCTCGATCCGCGCGGGCTGCACGTCGAGCGCATAGTTGATCATCGCGTCCATGTAATAATCGGAGAGCTGGTAGACCACGAAGCTTCCGCCGAAATCGAACGGGATCGTGAAGCGCCCTTCCTGAAATGGCGGGTTCTGCTTTTTGCGGACGTCGTAAAGCGGTCGGACATTACGCGCCGGCAATGCGAACTTGCGGCCCGTGAAGCCCTCGCCGCGTAGCGCGAAACGCGGGCAGGGAGCCTCCAGCACCGAAACCCTCGCGGGATCGATCACCATTCCGCCGCACGTGTCGCCGGCCTTGGCATCGGCCCGCCCTTCGACCAGCACCGCGTGGTTCCAGTCGGGCTTGGTTGGGCTAGAGGTCACGTCGTAGCGAATGCCGGTGGCGGGATCGGTAACCAGCCAGCAGCCGGACTTCCGCCCGGCATCGGTGTCACGATAAACCGGGCAGCCGATGAACCGCAGTTCCGGGCTGTCGGCGTTGACCACGGCGCCGGTGGTTGCGGCGAGGAGGATCGCACGAAGCATCACAACGCTCGCATCAGATTGACGAGATCGGCTTTCTCCGCTTCCGAATAGCCGATCGAATAGCGCCGGTCATAATAGTCGATCACTCCGCGCAGATCCTTGGCACTGCCATTCGAGAAATAGGGCGCGCGGGCAGACATGCCGCGCAGCGATTGCAGGGTGATCCGCCCGATATCGGCACATTTGCCCGTGGTCAGCGCGAAGCCCGGATCGCTGGTAAGGATGACGCTGCCATAATGCGGATGCGGCTTGCCGGTGCAGCGGATGCGGAACAGCGGCAGATGCGGCGCGGGATCGGCAAAGGGCTGGGTGGTGGTGCCCAGATCGACCTGACCCGGCGCGACGTCCATGCCCATATAGCTCATATTGTGACAGAAGGCGCAGCTGTTGCGCACCGGATTGCCGAAGCCGACCGGCGAGTTGATGCCTGCGCTGTCCGAGATCAGAAAGGTGCGTTCGCGGAAGGCTCGCGCTCCGCGCGCCACGGACTCGCGGAAGGCGCGGACTTCGGGCGACCATTTGGCCTTCTCGGCCTCGGGGGCCTTTTCCCAGGCCTCGAACTCGCTCCATACCGGAATGCCGCCATCGCTGCCCAGGCGCCCGGCAGGCGAGACCTGCAGCGTCCGCGTTCCGCCCATCGCGCCATCGCCGTCGAGAGCGCCGCCTTTATTGTCGACTTGTTGCGAGACATAGATGCGTCGCTCGAAATCGAGGATGCGCTGGATGTCGCCAGTATCGAGGTTCTTCAGGAATGCGAGGTGCGCGCCTGCCGCGTCGCGCATCTGTGCGGTCAGGCTCGGCACGCGGCCATCCGCCATCAGATTGCCGCTGACCGGCTTGCCCGTTTCCGGATCGACCGGCAGCGGCATGCCCGCCTTGGGATCATAGGCGAAGCCCATCGCTTCGATATATTTGAAGTTTGCCACGGGGCGCGGACGGCGGAACACCGAGATCGTCGGTGTGGCGGAAGCGAGGCCGTATTTGGGATCGAGATTGCAGGTGCTGGGATCGCGAACCACCTCGATGGTAAAGTCGGCGTTGATCGGCTTGCCGGCGGAATCGCGCGTGGGCCAGGGGCGGGCAATGCGGATCAGGCCGTGGTCGATCAGCAGCGAATGGGAAGAGCGCTCGGCCTGTGGCAGGCTGGGGCAATTCGATCCGTCGCTTGCCGCGAAGAGCGGGTTGGCCGCGCCATTCCGCGCCCATTGGCGCTGCGCCGATTCGGCCGACAGGCTCATCGCGTCGGCGGGCTGGTGGCATGTCACACATGCACGGCCATTGGGGCCGATCGCGGTGAAGAAGGGATGGCCCTTGGTTTCCATCGGGCCGTTGTCGAGAAGCAGCCGGAGCGTACCGTTGGCATTCTCGTAATCGAGCTTTGAGGGAAAGGCGCGGCCTTCGTCCGGATCCCACCAGCGATCGGGCGGAGAATGGTTGGCGGATAGCGCTGCAACGAACAGCCCGGCCGCGCCGAGCAAGGGAATCAGCTGCTTCATGCCATTGCCTCACGCTTGAGAGCGAGTGCCCGGAGCGGCACGACCAGCAGCGCACCTGCCGCAAGCAAGATCGCCAATGCGTAGACCGGCAGCGCCAGGCTGCCCGTCGTCGCCACTACCCAGCCGATCACCATCGGCATCACCGTACTGCTAAGATTGCCACACAGATTGATCGCAGCGATTGCGCCGGGATTGCGTGCGCCGACATAATGGGTCGGGATCGTCCAGAACACCGATTGCGCGCCCCCAAGCCCGAACCCGCCGACGATCAATGCAGCCATCGCCAGTGTGCCGTTGCCGGTCAGTGAAGCTGCGACGCCCAATGCAACAGCGCTCAGGAGCATAGGCAGCGCGACATGGCCGAAACGCTCGCCCTTGCGATCGGAACGGCGGGCGTTGAGCAGCATGCCCGCGCCGATCGCAACCCAGGGCAGCGCGCTTAGCACGCCGACTTCCAGGGGATCGTGCAGTCCAAAGCTCTTAACGGCGATGGGCAGCCAGAAAATGATCGCGTTCGCGCCGGTGATAAGGACGAACCACACCCCCGCCGAGAGCCACAGCATCGGGTCTCCGAACGCACTGAATAGCGACGTGCCAGCAGGCGCGCGGGCTTGCGCAACCTCGGCATCGAGCACTGCGTCGATCGCGGTGCGCTCGTCCGGCCTCAGCCATGGGGCCAGTGCGGGCCGGTCGGAAAACCAGAACAGGGCAGCGATGCCTGCGATCACGGTTGCCACGCCCTCGACCGCAAACATTACCCGCCACGATGCGACACTGCCGGTATCGAGTGCCATAAGCGCGCCGCACAGGGGGCCGCCGATGATCACCGAAATCGGAATCGCCAGCAGCGTTCCCCCGATGGCGCGCGCGCGATATTCGCGGGGCAGCCACTGGCTGACATACCAGACCACGCCGGGTGCAAAGCCGCTCTCGAACACCCCGAGCAGGAAGCGCGCTGCGTAGAAATGCGTCGGAGTCTGGACGAGCGCCATTGCGGTTGCGACCAGCCCCCAGCCTATCACGCTGCCGGCGATCCAGCGCCGTGCGCCGATCTTTCGCAGCACCGCTGCGCTGGGCAGCTGGAAGATCAGATAGCCCCAGAAGAAGATACCGACGCCGAAGCCATATGCCTTGGCGTCCATGCCAAGATCGGGGTTCATGCGGAGAGCCGCGAAGCTGACGTTAACCCGATCGAGCGAGCTCAATATGATCAGAAATGTCAGCGGCCAGACGACGCGCAGCATGACCTTACGGTATGTCGATTTTTCCACGTGTCTCTCCTGCGGAATATGCTATGCCGCAAAGCAATTCCATGCAATCGAAAATCGGAAAGTCGGAGAGGTTTATGCAGGACGGACCGCGCTGGACGAGCCAGGAATATGACCCGCTCGCGCACGAGGATTTCGACACGCCGCATCAGGTTTTTGCGGATCTGCGCGCGCGCTGCCCGGTGGCGCATAGCGATGCGTTCGGCGGCTTCTGGATCGCCACGCGGCACGCCGATATCAAGGCGATCCTCGACGATCCGCTCGAATACACTACGACGGTGCGCAACGTCGTTCCCGGCGCTTCCGCAACGGGCCGGCGTCCGCCCTTGCACCTCGATCCGCCTGAGCATTCGCCCTATCGCCGCGCGATCGATCGCGCGCTGAGCGCAAGTCGCGTTGCTGCCATCGAGCCGGTGATCGAGCGGCACGTCGCGGCGCTGCTCGGCGACTATGTTGCGGCAGGCGGTGGCGATTTCGTCGAAGGCTTTGGCAGCCCGCTCCCGGCCTTGCTGTTCTCCGAATGGTTTCACCTCGACGCGGAGCAGACCGATTTGCTTTGGCGCACTGCCCAGGAGTTCGTGAAGGCGTGGGAGGCGTTTGACGTCGAAACCGTCTCTCGCGCCAGCGAAGTGCTGTACGGGCTTGCCCGCGATCTCATCGCCGCGCGCCGCCTCGCCCCGCTCGATCCTGCGCTCGATCCGGTCAGTTCCTTGCTCGCCGCGCGCGATGCGGAGGGCGCGCCGCTGCCCGACGAGATGCTCGTCGGCTGCGTACGCCAGATCCTGGTTGTCGGGCTGGTCGCCCCACCGGTTTTCCTTGGCAGCGTTGCGGTCCATCTCGCGCGCGATCCCGCGCTTCAGTCCAAATTGCGCGCCGAGCCCGAGCTGATCCCGGCAGCGGTCGAAGAGTTTCTGCGGCTCTACACGCCCTATCGCGGCTTCGCGCGGACGACCCGCAACGGCGCGGTGATCGGCGGTCGGGAGATATTGCCGGGCGAGCCGATCGCGCTCGCATATGCCTCCGCCAATCGCGACGAAGCAGTGTTCGAAGCACCGGACGAGTTTCGCCTGGATCGCGCCAATATCTTCGATCACCTCGCATTTGGACGGGGACCGCATCGCTGCGCGGGGATGAGCATGGCGCGGGTAGAGTTCCAGATCGCATTGCGCGGGCTGCTTGCTGCGACCAGCGCGATCGAAATGGCAGGTGAGGTGCGGATGAGCGGCATGCCCGAGGTTGGGCCGGTCTATGTGCCGCTGAAAGTCATGCCTTCCTGAACTCTGGTTTGAATCCGGGTAAGAAAAAGCCGGCGTGGCACTGGGCCACGCCGGCTTTTTCCTTTTTTATTGCTCAGAACTTGAACTTAGCGGTCGCATAGATTTCGCGTGGTGCGCCGGGGATGGCGACATATTCGCCCGTCGGCGCCAGCGTCGCCTTGTAATAGGCGTAGCGCTTGTCGCCGAGGTTGCTGCCCTCGACGGAGAATTCGACGCCCTTGGCGAAGCTCGGCTCCCAGGCGATCCGCGCGCCAAACAGCGTATAGCCGTTCTGGAACGAAGTCGGATCCGCTGCGGTCAGGAATTGCGATCCCTTGTGCGATACGTCGCCGCGGATCGTGAAGTCGCCCGCGCTGGTCTCAGCGGTGTACGAGATGCCGCCATTCACCGACCAGTCGGGGATTTGCGGTACGCGGCTGTTAAGAACGAACCCGCTGGCGAGCGCCGCCGCCGTGAGCGTGTCGAACTTCGCATCGACATAGCCCACGCCCAGATTGAGGTTCAGCCCGCGCACCGGTGCCGCAGCTGCCTCGAGCTCGAAGCCTTTGATGTTCGACGTGCCGGCATTGCGCGTGGTGCGGATATTGGCGTTGGTTACCGGATCGACGCTTTGCACCGTCAACTGGATGTTGCGATACTCGCTGTAGAAGCCCGCGACGTTGAACGTGAGGCGATTGTCGAGCCAGCTGGTCTTGGCGCCGACCTCATAGCTGGTCAGCTTCTCGGGATCATAGCGCGGCGTTGGCGTGGAGGCGAGGGTCGAGGCGCCGAAGCCACCCGACTTGAAGCCTTTCGACCAGCTCGCATAGAGCAGCACGTCTTCGCTCGGCTTGAACTCCAGCGCGGCGCGCGGGGTGAACGAGTTCCATTCGGCAGTCGCCAGCGAATAAGGGACGACGACGCTATTGTTCTGCGGTCGTTTAACCGACGTCGAATAGTTCTTGCGGTCATGATTGTAGCGCGCGCCGACCGTGATCGAGAGTCCGTCGGCAATCTCCAGCGATTCCTGCGTGAAGAAAGCATAGCTCGTCGCGACCACCCCGAAGGTGGTGAAGGTGTTGCCCACGTCAGCCGCGGTCGGCACGCCTCCGCCGGCGAGGATCGCTTCGTAAATCCCTTCAAACGAGCGGGTGAAGACCGACGAACTGCCCTTTTCGTTGAACGCATATGCGCCGATCAGGAAGTTGAGCTTGCCGTCCAGCGCCTTGCCGCCGAGCTGAAGCTCCTGGCTGAGCTGGGTCTGCGTCATCGTCGTGCGGCTCTGCTGGATCGGATACGGTACCTGGTCACCGTCGACTTCGATCAGTGCATCGATCTTGCGCCAGGCCGAGATCGACTTGATCTGTACGCTGTCCGAGAGATCATAGGTCATCGTGGCCGAAAGACCGCCGATGTTCGAATCGTCCTGTTGCGGCTGGAGCGAATAGATGCGGTATGCGCTCGTCGATTCCCAGCGTGCGTCGTAGATTGAGCCGGCGGGCAGCCCGAGCCGCGAATTGAGATAAGGTGCGGCGAACTGGTTGTAGCGTGCGATCTTGGCGACAGTCGCGCCGGTGGGCACGTAATCGATCAGATAGCCGCTGGGCGGACGCTGGCGCTGGCGCGTATAGTCGCCGGCGACCTTGATCGAGAAATCAGGGGCGACATCCCATTTGATCGCCCCGCGAACGACGAAGCGATTTTCGCTGCCGTAGCGCTCATTGTCGATCAGCCGCAGGCCATAGCCGCGGTTGGTAAGGTAGGAGACCGAGAGCTTTGCGCCGAGCGTATCTTCGATCAACGGCGCGTTGATCAGCGCGGTGGCATCGGCGCGGCCATAGGACCCGCCGCGAACCTTGATAAGGCCTTCGATCGGACCCGAGGTGCGCGGATCGGTGGTCACCACGTTGATCGCGCCGCCGATCGTGTTGCGGCCGTAAAGCGTGCCCTGCGGGCCCTTCAGCACTTCAACGCGCTCGATATCCTCGAGGCTGAGCAGACCGCCCAGCGAACGCGCGATATAGACGTCATCTACATAGAGTCCGATGCCGGGATCGGTCGGGAACTGGAAGTCGCCGGTACCGACGCCGCGGATATATCCGGCAAAGGCCGAACCGCCGCCCGCCGGGCGATTGGTCGGGTGAAGCTCGAGATTGGGCGCGAAATTGCTGATGTCGCCGAGATTGTCGATACCGCGCGAAGTCAGCGCATCGGAGGACAATGCGGTGATCGAAAGCGGCGTGTCCTGCAGCCGCTCTTCGCGCCGCTGGGCGGTTACGATGATTTCTTCGAGGCCGCCGTCATCGGCTTGCGCTTCGGCGACTGGTGCGTTCTGCGCTAATGCCGGCGCGGCGCTAAGGCCGATGGCGAGTGTCACCAGCGATGCGCCGGCAAGAATGCGATGGAATGATGCGGACTTCATGGGACCTCCCCTGTTTCGGCCAAGCAGGATCTAGCGTCCCGATCTGCTTTAATAGTTATGCATCAATACAATCCGCGTCAACAACCTTCTGGTTGCGGCGCAAGCGGGACGGGCACGCAAACCGTCTCTTTTTAGGCATGGGTTGTTATTCGGTCGCGGCAGCCTGGCGCCGGATACCGAAGAGCGCGACGGCCGCTATCGCCGAACCCAGGCTCATCAGGATCGCGACGCTGTCGAGCATGTAGCCGGCCGCGAACAGCAATCCCGCCAGCGCAGGCGCGAGCGCGGATCCGCCGCGGCCCACGCCGATGACGAAGCCCGTAGCAGTAGCGCGCAGGCGGGTCGGGAAGACTCGGGCGAGTAGAGCATAAAGCCCTACCACCCCGGCATTGGTGAAGAACCCCGCAGCGGCCGCGACCATGGACAAGCCCTGCAGATCGGTCTGCGCCCGGCCGAATGCGATGACGAGCGCGACAGATGCGATCATCGCCCCGATCGTCAGCGCAAGGAGCCGCACGCGCGCAGTGAGCAGGCCCAGCAGCAGGGAGCCCGTGGCACCGCCCACGCTCGCCCAGACTAGGACGCCGGCGGCTGCGGCTGGCGCGAAGCCCATGTCGACGACGATCTTGGGGATCCATTTCAGGATGAAGTAGAAGGTCATGATGTGCATCAGATAGGCAAGGGTGAGCAGCACCGTGGCGCGCGCCATGCCCGGCGCGAACAGTTCGGCGGCGGCAACCTTTCTCGGCCGCGCTTCGGGTTCGGGCAGCGCGTCCACGGGGGGATGGCCCATCCGCGCGAGGGTCTTGTTGACGCGCTCCAGCGCATTAGCCGGGCGCTTGTGCATCAGGAACGAGATCGACTCGGGCGCGAAGAGCAGCACCACCGGAATGAAGCAGGCGGTTGCCACCGCGCCGAAGACGAATACTGATTGCCAGCCATACATGCCGAGCAGCACCGCTGAAATCGAACCGCCGATGATCGTGCCGACCGGATAGCCGCCCGCCATCAGCACCACGGCGAGCGCCCGGCGCTTGCCGTTGGCGGCCTCGGCCACTGCGGCGTTAGTAGCGGCCAGCATGCCGCCGATGCCGAGCCCGGTCAGCACCCGCCACGCCGAAAGCGTGACCACATCGTGCGAAGTCGCGGCGCCCAGCATGCCGATCGTCATGAGTATCAGGCAACCGAGGATCGTCGCGCGCCTTCCCGCACGATCGGCCACGCCGCCCAGGACCAATGAGCCGATTGCCATGCCGATCAGCTCCATCGAGAGGACGAGGCCGAGCGCCCCGCGGTCGATCCCCCATGCCTTCGCAATGCCGGGAGACGCGAAGCTGATCGAGAGCACGTCAAACCCATCGAGCGCGTTGAGGCCGATCATGACGGCGACAACGCCCCATTGGAAGCGCGACATGGGTGCTCGGTCGATCAGTGCCCGGGGGTCTTCGCTTGCCATGTCAGCCTCTCCGCATTTTTCCGACGATTGCGCGATTTTGTTATGAAAGGCAACAATTCAGCGGTGAATTCGCCGCAGCATCTCCATGAGGGTAGCGAGTTCCTTGCGGCTGAAACGCGCCGTCAGCCATTGCTCGTGCTCGGTGATCGCACCTTGGGCTTTCTCAAGCAGCACGCAGCCTTCTCCGGTCAGCGCCAGCGCGACGCGTCGGGCATCGGTGCCGCCTTTATTGCGTTCAAGTAGCCCGCGTTTCTCCAGCGCATGGACGATCGCCATTGTCGTTGCCCGATCCATGTCTAGCACGCGCGCCAGATCGGTTTGCGCGATGCCGGGATGATCCCCCGCCAGCCATAGCACCGACACTTGCTTCTGAGTCAGCGCGAGATCGGCAAAGCGCTCAACGAAATGCCGCTGCACCGCACCGTGCGCCAGCCGGATGTTGAGCCCGAGAATGTCCTCCAGCGCGCCCCGGCCCACTGGAAGTTCAGGCGGCGGCATCGGCGGCGATCAGGCGGTTGATGATCGCCCGCGCACGGACGGTGCCCATATCGATCGAATAGCCGCGCAGCTTCATGTCCGGATTGGCGTCGATCGATTTTTGCTGCGCTTCCAAAACCTCGACATCCTCATCAAAAACCTGCCCCTGCTGCGCCTTGAAGCGCGCGGTGAACCCGGCATCGTCAATATCGAAGTTGCGCGCCATCCCCCAAAAATAATGCGTGCTGGTCTCGCTCTCAGGCGTCATTGCATCGACTACGAAGCCGCGCACGCCCTGATCGTGATGCTCGGGCGTCGCTCCGGCGTCGACCGGCGCTACGCCAACATCGATCAGCACGTTGCTGGGCAGCAGGAAATGGCAAATTTGCCAGCGATCGACCGGCCCGTCAGCCTTCAGCGCATCGCGCCAGAAGGGCGGTGGATCGATCCCTGCCATCCAGCGGCTGACGCGGACCTGCTCGCCTTCCACTTCGGTTTCGATCGGAGTCTCGTTGATCTCGGGCTGCCCGATCGAGCCTTGGTGGACATAGGTTTCGTGACTAAGATCCATGAGATTGTCGATCATCAGCCGATAATCGCAACGGACATGATTATAGCCGCCGTCGAAGGTCCAGCCTGGCGTGCTGCATGGCCAGAAATCGGGGATCAGCGCCGCATCCGCCTTTTCCGCTTCGCCAATCCATACCCATATGAAGCGATGCCGCTCGGCGACCGGATAAAGCTGGGCGCACACCGCCTTGGGTACCCGCTCGGTCTTGACCGGCATTTCTGTCGCGCAGCCATCGGCGCCGATCAACAGCCCGTGATAGCGGCAGCGCACCGAATCACCTTCCTTATAGCCCATCGAGAGCGGCAACAGCCGGTGCGGGCAGGCGTCGCGCATGGCCACCACGCTGCGGTCAAGCTTGCGATAGAGCATCACAGGCTCGCCGCAGATCGTCCGCGCCAACGGCGCACGATCGACTTCGCTGTCCCATGCCGCGACATACCAACGATTGGGAATCCAGGTCATCCAACTCTCCTTTTGTTCGCTTGCGGGAGCGGCTTTGAGATTGTACGTAACACATACAATATTCGAATGAACAGAGAGGGGATTTGAAATGAGCAAACCGCCATTCCGGGCCGATCATGTCGGCAGCTTCCTGCGCCCCAAGGCGCTGATCGATGCGCGCGCGGCGTTTAAGGCCGGCGATATCGACGCGGCCGCGCTACGCGCAGTCGAGGACGAATCGATTCGCGGCGTGGTCGCGATGCAGGAAGGGCTGGGGCTGAAGGGCATCACCGACGGTGAATTCCGCCGCACCTATTTCCACACCGATTTCCTGCTTCAGCTCGACGGTGTGGAAGAGACAGGCGGCACCCAGGTCAAGTTTCACAATCACGGCGGCACCGATCTGGAATATGCGCCTCCCGTGATGAGCATTACCGGCAAGGTGAAGCATGCCCGCGACATCCAGCGCCGGGATTTCGAATTCCTCGCCTCTGTCACGAGCCAGACGCCCAAGGTGACGATCCCGTCGCCGACGATGTTGCACTTTCGCGGTGGTCGCGACGCGATCGACGTCACGGCCTATCCCGATCTCGATCAATTCTATCAGGACCTGTCGGCCGCGTATCGCGCCGAGATCGCCAGCCTGGCCGAAGCCGGCTGCCGCTATCTCCAGCTCGACGACACCAATCTCGCTTATCTCTGCGACGAAACGCAGCGCGAAAATGCCCGCAAACGCGGCATGGATCCGGACGAACTGCCGCGTCTATATGCGCGCATCATCAACGATTCGATCCGCGACCGTCCGGCGGACATGACTGTCTGCGTCCATCTCTGCCGCGGCAATTTCCGTTCATCCTGGGCGGCCGAGGGCGGCTATGAGCCGGTTGCGGAAACCTTGTTCAACGAGCTCGCGGTAGACGGCTATTTCTTGGAATATGACGATCCCCGCTCGGGCGACTTCGCGCCGCTGCGCCATGTGCCGAAGGGCAAGACCGTGGTGCTTGGGCTAGTGACGACCAAGCTGGCGGACATGGAAACCCCGGACGATGTGAAGGCGAGGATCGACGAAGCGGCGAAGTTCATGCCGCTCGATCAGATGGCGCTGTCGCCGCAATGCGGCTTCTCATCGACCGTGCATGGCAACGATATCGCGATGGAGCAGCAGTCCGCTAAGATGCGTCTCGTGATCGAGGTGGCAAAGGATGTGTGGGGCGAGCTCTAGCCCGATGCCGCATACCAGATCGTCATCCCGGCGCGCGCCGGGATGACGGTGGGGCCACGATCAGGCGAGTTCTTCGCCCGGCAATATCTCGGTATCGATCTGCGCCTGCATGGCCGCGGCATATCGCGCGCCGCGGATCGTGCCGTCGAAGATCGCGCTGACCCGATCGACCACCGCCGGCTCCAGCACGATCGAGGCGGCGGCAATATCCTCCTCCAGATGCGCGATGCTCCGCGTGCCCGGTATCGGGACGACATACTCGCCGCGCGCCAGCACCCAGCCGAGCGCGATCTGCGCGGGCGTGTAGCCAAGCTCGGCCGCCAGTGCTTCGAATGCGCGCACCGCCACCACAAGCGGATGGATGGAGTGGTATTCGCGTGAGCAGTGATGAAAATGGCCGTATCCGCAGCTGGCCACTTGCGCCGTCGCGATCCGCCTATGTGCCGCCGCCCGGAGCGGTCGATGTGCACTGCCACGTCTTCGGACCGCCGGCCGCGTTCCCGTTCAGCCCCAAAGCCAAATATCTTCCCCAGGATGCCAGCGCCGATATGCTGTTCGCGCCGCTCGACCGATACGGTTTTGCGCGCAGCGTCATCGTCCAAAAAAGGCGAGCTGTCACGGTACCGACAATTCTGCGACGCTCGATGCGATCGCGAACTCGACGCACTGCATGCGGGGGGCATCCGAGGCATCCGCTTCAATTTTCTCAAGCGGCTTGTGGACGATGCGCCAAAAGACAAGTTCATCGAACTTGCGCACCGCATCTAGCGGCTGGGCTGGCATCGTCGTGTACTTCGAGGTTTATATTCTCGAGGAATTGCGGCGCTTTTTCGCCGCAATTCCGGTTCCGATCGTGGTCGATCGCATGAGCCGTCCCGATGTTGCGCAGGGCCCGGACGGGGCGACATGCGCGCGCTCCGCGCCTTGCTCGACAGCCGCGACGATATCTGGACGAAGGTGACCTGCCCGGACCGTCTCGATACCGAAGGTGCGCCCTACGCCGATTTCGCTGCGGCAGTTCGACCGCTGGTCGAGGATTATCCCAATCGCGTGTTTGGGGCACCGATTGGCCGCATCCCAATATGGAGATGCGCATACCCGACGATGGGCAGATTGTTGGCGTCATCTCCCGGATTGCCGTCACGCCCGAGCTCCAGCGCAAATTGCTGGTGGTCAATCCGATGCGGTTATTTTGGCCGGAACGGGAGCAGGAGTGATGTTTCCGCTGCCTCGACGCCTCAAGCCCTAGCGTTCTCACGGCAACCTATGTTTAGCGAAAAAGTCGAATCTACTCAGTGGGAACGATAATTTCCCAGCGATTTGAGTGCGCGATCGGATGGTGCATGGGGCACCACTTCCGGTCAATGTGGGACACCATCGGTGCGTGATGATCGGGGATCATCACTGGCCGCGAGAGCCAAGGGCTTGTTGGGGCCCGTGATGGTGATCAAATCGGGCGCGACCATCACTTTTGCGATGAACCGACGGGCCTTAGCCGTGCGGGATGGTGGTGTCTTTAGAGCGCATTTGTTCGGTAAGCCGCTCCTCTTGGTTGACGGGCCTGATCACTCCCTCGGCGGCACGCTGCGTCGAAACCCGGACGTAGCCAAGCGCGCGTTCAACACAGGGTTTACCATCGATCGGGTTTTGAGTTCGCGCAAACCGGATCAGTGACCCACATGGCTGCTCGCGTGGATCGCATCGGCGATCACCTTGTAAATGACGCGCCAGCGCTTCCGGTTAAGACGGCCGGCAGAAAATTCGGTGCCACGATGAAAGCAAGATTTCAGCGCTCGGTTCGATCCCTTCCCTTGGCGATGGCGCGACATGCACGCCATCGCCGTATAGCCAGGCGGGTTTGACCAATACTCATTCCACACGCAGATCAGCGTAATATTGCGCGTATTGCCGGCGATAAGCGAGGATGGGGCCATCTCCCTTCACCAGCAGCGGCTTCGGCTCGTACCGCTTGTGCTGCCAGATCGGGATATCCTGATCGAGCTGGAAGATCACGTTGCGTGCCACTGCCGCCGCCGAGCGCTGCTGCTTCTCGTCGAGTGACTTGGGCATGTAGAAATCCTGCCGCAGATGGGTGTTGTCGGCATCAATCGGTGTGGGCAGGTTGATCAGCAGCAACTCGGAGATGCCGCCGAACCGGATGAAGGACTGACCGGGACCGGTGTTGCGCACGTGAATGCTGCCGTCGATCAAGCCGCGCGGCGTTTCCATCTTGGTCACCACGCGGCTCTCGCGCGAAAAACCATTGATCGTCCAGGTCGGCTCGGGCGGCGATTTGGTGCCGTGAATCGAACGGAAATGCGCATAATCGATGCCGTTTTCGGTGATTTCCTGGGTGTGGATCGGAATGCGCCACTCGCGGCGCTCAAACCGGTGCCATTCGCCCTCATCAATCTCGGGGACCGACGCTAGCGGCCACAAAGGTGCGGCGCGATCGGGGTGGTACCAGCCATAGATCACGCCATGCGCTTCGGCGACTTCGCGCCGGCCGGTGCACGAACGGCGCAATACTGGCGGGATGGTTTCCGTATAAGGGATATGCGTGACCGCGCCTTCACCGTTGAACTGCCAGTGATGGAAGGGGCATTGCAGGTCGTTGCCGACCACCACGCCGCCATGTCCCAGATGGGCGCCCAGATGGGGGCAATAGGGATCCAGTGCGCGCAGCCCGCCATCCTCGCCGCGCCACAGCACGAACTCGTCGGCGAAATAGTTCATCGTGCAATGGTCGCCCGGTGCCAGATCCTCGGAATAGCCGATGGCGAACCAACCAAAGGGAATGGGGAGTCCTGAAAGGCTCCGAACGGATTCGTGTTGCATTGGCTTCCTCTCCTGTCGCTCAGCCCCTATAAAGTTGCTTGCCACATAGCAAGTATATTTGTTATCCAGATGTCGCTGTGTCAGCCGTTGGAATATTTTCCTCATGTTGGCCTTTGCTATGCGTGCAGCAAAGAGCATGGATGTCTCGATTAGCCCGTGGGTCGCATCTGGGGGTCAGAGCCGCAAAGCGGCCGGAACGGAGAGCAATGAGCATCGCGCATGTATCGCCGCCATCTGATGTGGCGAAGGCTGCCCACGGCGCGGGCGGGGAAGAGGTGAGGGTGGGCTTTGCGGGCTGGTACACGCTCGCCGTTCTCACCATTGTTTACATGCTGTGCCAGGTCGATCGGAAGGTGATCTCCATTGTCGCCGAGCCGATCAAGCACGAGTTTGGGCTGAGCGACGGCCAGTTGGGCGCTCTGACCGGGCTGATGTTCGGCGTGCCCAACGCGATCATGCTTCTGCCCATGGGGTTGTTGATCGACCGAGTGAACCGCCGCAATCTGTGCGCGGCAATGCTCGGCCTATGGAGCGCGGCCTGCGCTGCGACGGGTTTCGCGGCGAGCTATTTGCATCTCATGGTGGCTCGCGCGGCAGTCGGTGCCACCGAGTCCGCGGGCGCCTCTAGCGGCCTCTCGATGATCGCGGACGTCTTCCCGAAACGGCTGCGTCCGGTTGCCACGGCATTGTTCCAAAGCGCGATGCCGCTGGGCACGATCCTCTGCTTCACCGTAATCGCTTGGGTCGGCGCTGCATATGGCTGGCGCGCAGCGTTCATTGCTGCGGGCGTGCCGGGGATCCTGGTCAGCGTGCTGCTATTCCTTACCGTGCGCCATCCGACGCGCGGCGCGACAGACGGACCGATGCGCCAGGATGGCGAAAGCCCGCGCCGTGCGACGCTGGCCGAAGGGTTTCGCTTCGTGCTGACCAATCGTGTGGCGCTGCATTATGTCATCGGGCCGGCGCTGGTTTCCTCGGCAAGCTCGGGCGTCATCCTGTGGCTGCCGTCGTTTCTGATACGCTCGCACGGCATGTCGATCGCCGAAGCGGGATATCTGCTCGCGCTGACATCGGGCGTGATCACGGCGATCGCGCTCGCGGTTTCGGGGCCAGCGGCTGCGCGCTTTGCCAAGGGAGACGATGCCAGGCTGGCGCTGGTGCCGGTGCTCACCGTCATCGCCTCGATCGTGCTTGCCGCGGTCTTTCTGATCGTCCCCTCAATGACCGTGATGATCGTCGCGCTGTGCCTCTTCGCGGTGTTCAATTATCTTTATCTCAGCCTGGGATACACGCTGCTTCTGGGAGTCGCTCCCGCCTGGATGCGCGGCACGGTATTGTCGATAGAGCTGATTGCGGCGAACCTGCTGGGCTATGCGGGTGGGCCGTTCATCGTCGGGCTGCTGAGCGATGCGATCGGCGGAGCAGATGCGTTGCGCTGGGCACTCGTGGCGATCCTTGGGCTCTACGCCTGGGGCGCACTCCACCTGTGGCTTGGCCGGCGCGCGATTATCGCTTCCGGGATGCAACCTGCGTGACGCTTGATCCGGGACGCGTGCTGGGCGCGCAGATGCCTGAGCGAGCCTTTGTCTGGTCGCAGCGCGATGCGATTCTTTATGCGTTGGGAGTCGGATGCGGCGCTGAAGACAGGCGCTTCGTTTACGAGGATGAGCTGGTTTCCGTGCCCAGCTTTGCGACAGTCGTCTGCAACGTAAAGATGTTCGATGCGGCCGCGCTGGGGATCGATTATGCTGGGCTCGTCCATTCCGGCCAGTCGATCGAACTGCACCAGCCTTTCCCTACCGAGGGGGAGGCAATCTTATCGAAGCGCGTCGTCGGGCTGTGGGATCGCGGCGCCGAACGCGGCGCGGTGCTGGCCGTCGAGACAGGCGTGAACGACGCTGCGACCGGTGCGCGGATCGCAACGGTGGTCAATGAGATGATGGCGCGCCGGAACGGCGGGTTTGGCGGCAGTCTGGACGGCATGCCGGAGCCGGCACCGGCGCATTCGCCAGAACAAACCCGTGCGATGCCGACGCGGGAAGATCAGGCGCTGCTCTTCCGTCTGTCGGGCGATTGGAACCCGCTGCATGCCGATCCCGAAACGGCGCGCGCTGCGGGCTTTCCCGGCCCGATCCTCCACGGCATGTGCACCTATGCGCTTTGCTGCCGCGCTGTGATGGCGGAATATGGCGTCGCGCCCGAGCAAGTCTTGCGGCACGAAGCGCGCTTCTCCGCCCCGGTCTATCCCGGTGAGACGGTTTCGGTCGGAATGGCGCGACGGGGCAGTGAAATCTACTTCTGCGCCCATGTCGGCGAGCGGCAGGTGGTCCGCAATGGACGGACCACACTGCGCGCCTGAGCCTGTTCTCTTATCCCGTAGCAGCGGCGGCCTCGAGCCCCAGTTCGCGCAGCACTTCTCCGGTATGCTCGCCCACAAGCGGCGGTGCTGTATGCCCCTGGATCGGGGTTCGTGAAAAGCGGATCGGATTGGCGATGGTGCGGATCGATCCGGCGCTGGCATGCGTCATCATCTCCACTACGCCGCGCTGCACGGCGTGCGGATCGTCAAAAGCCTCGGACACCTTGTTGAGCGGCGCGCAATAGACGCCGGCATCAAGCAGGATCTTGAACCACTCCTTGGCGGTCCGCTCCAGAAACATCTCATCGAGGATCGCCATCAGCTCGACTTCGTTCGCGGCACGCGCGCGGCGATCGGTGAAGCGCGGCAGCTCGGGGAGGTCTGGCCTGCCCATTGCGGTGCAGAGCTTGCGGAACTGGTCCTCGGCGCCTGCCTGGATCGTGATGACGCCCTCGCGGCAGCGAAAATTCTTGCCCGGAACGTTGCCCGAGGAAGAGGATCCACGCCGCATCGGCTCGACCCCAGCCATCAGATATTCCATCGCGCGGTGCGACATGATCGCGAAGGCGCAATCGAATAGCGCCAAGTCGATATGCTGGCCTTCACCGCTTGCCGCGCGCTCGTGCAGCGCGGCCAGCACGGCAGTGCTGGCGTACAGGCCGGTCACCAGATCGACCACGATCATCCCGATTCGCTGGGGCTCGCCATCCGGCTCTCCAGTGAGCATCATCATGCCCGAAAGCGCCTGGAACATCGTATCGACACCCGGCCGATCGGCATACGGGCCTTCCTGCCCGAAACCCGTGACCGAACAATAGATCACGCCGGGGTTCCGCTGCCGCAGCGAGGCATAGTCGAGGCCGTAGCGCGCCAGGGTCCCCGCCTTGAAGTTTTCGATGACGACATCGGCACGCAACGCGAGTTCTTCGACGATGCGGCGCCCTTCCGGCGTCTTGAGATCCGCCACTACCGAACGCTTGTTGCGGTTGCAGGAAATCGAATAGGTCGACTCGAGCAATTCGGCCCCCTCCTCGTCCTTCAGGAAGGGGGGGCCATAGTGGCGCATCTCGTCACCACGGCCCAATTCGACCTTGATGACCTCCGCCCCCAAATCGCCCAGCGTCTGCCCCGCATAAGGGGCGGCAAACATGCGCCCCAGGTCAAGAACTCTGATACCTTCCAGTGGCTTGCGGGATTTCTCGGAAGTCATGTTCTTACTCCTTTGCGGTGGGCATAGCCGACACCATGGGCCGCTCTGCGGCCGGGAACTTGATAGGGCGCGACCTAAGCCTTGCCCAGCAGTTGCAACAAGCGGCAATTAAAACACTTGCTGTGCGACTAGCAAGGATATATCGATGATTGCGAGTTACCGGGAAGAGTGGCAGCGGGCGCGATCGCTTCAGGCGACATGGCTCATCAAAAGACCGGCGATGATCGGTCGGTACAGGAGAGGTATATGAAGAGCATTGCTGGCCTTCGGGCGGTGGGGGGAGCGAAACTGTTTCTGCTTGCCACCTGCGCCATTCCCACTGCCGTCATGGCGCAGACAGCGGCGCCAGCCGCAGATACTCCAACGGCGGTACAGGACGATTCAGACAGCGGCGAGATCGTCGTCATCGCCCAGCGCCGCGAAGAGCGGCTCCGGGATGTTCCGATCTCCATCTCGGTCGTCAGCGCGGCTGAGCTCACCGGCGCGGGTGCGACTACTTCGCGCGATTTGAGCGCATTGGTCCCCGGCCTCACGATCGCCAGCAACGGCGTTTATATCCAGCCTACTGTCCGCGGCATCGGTTCGAACCTCAACAGCGTCGGGTCCGAAGCTGCGGTCGCGCTCTATGTCGATGGTGTCTACAGCCCGAATACCGCAGCGAACATCTTCGATCTGGCGAATATCCAGCAAATCGAAGTGCTAAAGGGGCCGCAGGGCACTCTGTTCGGGCGTAACGCCACTGGCGGTGCGATCCTGGTTACGACCCGCAATCCCTCACAAAAACCAATGCTCCGCACCAGCATCGGCTATGGCAGTTTCAAAGAAATGCGCGCCTCGGCCTATGTCGCGGGTCCGATCACGGACAGCCTGTCCGCCGACCTTTCGGTCGTCCGTCGCGTCGATGACGGCTATGCACGCGATGCGCTGACCGACGCCCGGCTGTCGACGTATGACGAGAGTTCGGTGCGCGGTAAGATCGTGTTCCAGCCGAGCAGCGCATTGTCGATCACGCTGGCGGGCGATTATGCGGCAGTTAGCGATCTTTCCGGCGTGAGCAACAAGGTCTGGAACGGCAATACCTCGACCGTTGGCGCGATCATCCCCACGGATCCGCGGGAATATGCGCTGAGCTTCGTTCCCATTTCCGATGTCGAGGCTTTCGGCGGTTCGGCGACGGTGCAATATGATTTCGGTGGCGTTCGTCTGCGCTCGCTTTCCGCACTGCGGCAGGTCAACCAGCATTCGCTGACCGATACCGATCGAACCCAGGTCGCAACCGGTCGTTCGGATCTGTACGCCAATCAGGACAGCTTCTCGCAGGAAGTGACTCTGGCGTCGAACGGCACCAGCCCGCTCTCGTGGATCTTCGGGGTCTATTATTTCCGCGACAAGGGAAAGACGCCCACGTTCCTGCTGAACAATGCGCCGTTCATTACCTCGGTGATCGACACGCGGGCGATTTCCGGCTTCACCGAGATCAGCTACGCGTTCAGCGAGCGGCTGAGCGTCACCGCAGGGCTGCGCTACAGCGACGAGACCAAGGACTTTGATGCCTGGCGGACGACCGGGCAGGTCGCCGACCAGTCGGCCAACTGGGGTGCCTGGACCCCGCGGGTGTCGGTACGCTTCAGCCCGACGGACAGCACATCGGTTTACGCAACGTATAGCGAAGGCTTCAAGAGCGGCGCGTTCTTGGCAACCGTCGTTCCGCAGACGCCGGTGAACCCCGAATATGTCCGCGCCTATGAAACCGGATTCAAGTTCGCGCGCGGGCGCAACTATCTGAATCTCGCGGCTTTCTACTACGACTATGACAATCTGCAGGTGACTGCATACCAGCCGGGTGCCGCGATCCTCCGCAATGCGGCGACGGCACGGATCTGGGGTGTTGAAGCCGAGGGTGCGGTGGCGGTAACCGACGCGTTCAACGTTCGCGCTGGCATTGCCTACACGAATGCGCGGTACACCGATTTCACCACCGCCGTTGTTCTGATCCCCCGCCCAACGGGGGGCAATCTCCAGATCAACGGTGACGCAAGTGGCAATC
Source organism: Sphingomonadales bacterium (assembly GCA_004173185.1). GTDB lineage: Bacteria > Pseudomonadota > Alphaproteobacteria > Sphingomonadales > Sphingomonadaceae > Sphingomonas. The sequence goes on from SEFZ01000010.1 coordinate 86,363, forward strand.
ATCTGATCCGTAGCCCTGAAGTGACTGCGAATGTCAGTGCCAATTACACCGTTCCGGTTGGATCAGGATCGGTCACGCTGAACGGCACTGCGACGTACAATAGCGGCTTCTTCTGGAATGCGAGCAACCGGCTCAAGCAGCCCGAATATGTGATCGCGAATGCCAGCATCGCCTGGAAGGTCGCGAACACGCCGATGACGGTGACGGTGTGGGCTCGTAACCTCACTGACAAGCTCTATGGCATCTTCGCCGTGGACACGACTGCTGCTGACGCGATTGCCTATGGCCGGCCGCGCAGCATCGGCGCGACGCTGGGCTTTGACTTCTGATGTGCAAGACGCCGATCGCTTGTTTGAGGACCGGCATCGTCCGCGGCAGGGGAGCAATCCCATGCCGCGGGTAAGCACACAGGTCGTGACTGAGCGTGACGGTGATGTCGCATTGCTCATCATCGACAATCCACCGGTCAACGCCCTTTCCGCCGAAGTCCGCGATGGATTGTTCGATGGCCTGACCGCGGCCATCGCCGATCCCGAAATCGCTGCAATCGTTGTGATGTGTGCCGGATCGACCTTCGTCGCCGGTGGAGACATCTCCGCATTGGGCAGCAAGCCCGGCGGCGCGCCGACCATGGAGATCAATCGACTTCAGGAAAGCAGCCCCAAGCCTATCGTCACCGCAATGCACGGATCGGCGCTGGGTGGCGGGCTGGAGACCAGTTTCGCAGCCCATTGGCGGATAGCCGCTCGGGGTACGAAGCTGGGCCTGCCCGAAGTGAAGCTGGGCATCCTGCCGGGCGCGGGCGGCACGCAGCGTTTGCCGCGCCTGATCGATCTTGAGGCTGCGCTCGACATCATCGTCAATGGCGATCCGATCAGCGCCGAAAAGGCGTTCGAGCTTGGGTTGATCGACGCAATCGCCAATCCGGAAACATTGCGCGCCGAGGCGATTGCCTTTGCCCGCCAGGCGGTCACCAAGCCGCTGCGTCGTGCCCGCGACCAGGCGGTCACGGGTGACCCCGCTTTGCTCGATCGGTTTCTCGCGGCGAATTCGGATGCCGCTCGTGGTGCGGAGGCGCCGATTGCCTGCGTTCGCGCGGTGCGGGCTGCGATAGATATGCCCTTTGATGCGGGCATCGAGTATGAGCGCGAGCTGCTCTACGAACGCATTCCCAGCCTCCAGTCTGAGGCAATGCGGCACCTGTTCTTCGCGGAGCGCGAAGCGTGGAAGCTGCCCGGCGCATCGCGCGACGCAGTGGCGCCGCCGATCCGCAGCGTTTGCATCCTTGCAGAAACCCGTGACGGCCTGGCTGTCGGTCGTGCCTTCTCCGCCGCCGGGCTCGATGTGACTTTTGCGCCAGCCGGACTGGGCACTGCGGATCTGGTTTTCGATCCGACCTTCACTTCGATCCCCGATCATCGCGCGCTGATCGCAAACGCTGCGCCAGATATGCGCGAGGATGCGATACTTTCGAGCATGTCTGCGGGTTCGGTCGACGATCTGTTCGCGCCCGAGCGGACAATTGGCATCCACTTTTTCTATCCGGCTGACGAACGCCCGTTCGTCGAAGTGATCCGCCCACCGGCTTCCTCGATCCCGGCAACGCTGGCCGTGCTGCGTCTGTTGAAACGGATGGGCAAAAAGGCTGTCGTGGCAGCGCCCGCACCCGGGGCGGTGGCAGCCGTCATGATGACTGCACGGCAGCGTGCCGCCGAGCTTCTGGTAGCCAGTGGCAAAGCTAATCCTGCCGAGATCGATGCGGCGCTGACCGGCTTCGGTTTTGCGGAAGGCGTGTTCGAGTGGCTCGATCGGATCGGGCTTGAGACCAGCTGGATCCGCACTGGCGACGCGGGCGACACTATCCGCGACCGCCTATGTGCGGCGGGTCGGACAGGCTGCGCGGCGGGCGCGGGATTCTACGACTATGATGCGGCAGGCAACGCCGTTTTCTCGGCACAGGCTGCGCAGATCATTGGAGGCGGGGGCGGGCCATCGCTTGGCGACTCGCTTATCGACGCGCTCCTCGTCCCAATCGCCAATGCCGGCCAGAAACTGGTCGATGCGGGGACAGCGATACGCGGGTCTGACGTGGATCTTGTCGCGGTGACTGCGCATGGCTGGCCTGCCTGGCGTGGCGGACCGCTTTTCTATCTCGATCGCGTGACGGGTGCGGCCAAGGCGCTCGATCTGCTCGCGGCGCTCGCGCCCGCCGATCCGGCTTTTTACGCCCCGGCCCAGAGCCTCACCGTCGGCAGTGGCTCCACAACCCAAGAGTTAGGGACATGATGGCAACCATAGCTGCAGGCTTTCGCGAAGTGATCGAGGATCCGACCCGGATACGCTCGCTCGGACCCTTTGGCGTCGAGGTCGATTTCGATCTGACTCAGCCACTCGATGCCACGGATGCGCAGGCGTTTCGCGATCTGTTCTTCCGCGAGTCGTTGCTGCTCTTCCGTGGTCAGACGCTGACGATGGACGACCAGCAGCGAGCGATCGAATATATCGGGCCGGTGCTGCCCGGCTCCGGCAAGGGATTCCTGTCACCCGAGGACAAGGTGCTCGGCACCGTCAAGCTCGATTACCATTCGGATCTCTGCGCCACGCCGATGCCGCTGGATGCAATATCGCTCCACGCCCTCGACGTGGTGGAGGGGACATCGACCACCAATTTCGTCTCGGGCGCCCGTGCTTATTCTAAGCTTTCCGACGCGCTCAGGCAGCGGATCGACGGGCTCGACGTCAACTTCGTGCAGACGCTCGCCGATCGGTCACGGCTGACTTATGACGTTGCGCCCGATGCGCTGAACCTCGTGCGCCCTTTCGTGATGCGCCACCGGATTACCGGCACGCCTTTGGTCTACGCCAATGAAAGCTCGGCGGCGCGCGTCGAGGGGTTGGGCCGCGATGAGAGCGCCGAACTGATCGAGGCGGTGTTCGCGACGCTTTACGATCCATCGAACGAGATCCGCCATTCGTGGCGCAACGGCGACTTCATCATCTGGGACAATCTGGCGCTCCAGCACGGACGCCCGCCGCTCGATCCTGGCATTCCACGTCACATGCAACGCGTCACATCGGGGCGAAAAACGCTCCGCGAGCAAGTGCCAAACTACAACCTCTCCGGGGTCTTCGGAGAGAATTGAATCCCCGGGTCGCACCGGAAAAGTCAAGGAAGCATAGTAAAATGAGAGAACTCGAAGGAAAGATCGCGATCGTCACCGGGGCAAGCCGGGGTATCGGCGAAGCGACCGCGGAGCGGCTGGCATCGGCCGGTGCGATCGTCATCGCGGCGGCGCGCACCGTGGGTGACGAGACCGATCCGCAGATCGATACGCTGGCCTACACCGTTGCCCAGATCCGCAGCCGTGGTGGCGAGGCCTATGCCTATGCGCTCGATCTCTCCAAGCCCGAATCGCGTGCGGCGTTCATGGACGCAGTGCTTGAACGTTTTGGCCGGGTCGATCTGCTCGTCAACAATGCCGGCATCGCCGGGCTCGGCACCAAGAGCTGGGAGATGCTCGACAAGCATTTCCGCCGTGTCTTTGAAATCGACGTGTTCGCGCCGCGCGATCTGATGATCCGCGCGCTGCCGGGGATGCTAGAGCGCGGCTATGGCCGGATCGTCAACGTTTCCTCGACGGTAGCCGATCGCGCCGCACCGAATATCGATGGCCCTCCGTTCCTCGATTTCCACACGGTCGGCGGCGTCTCCGCTTATTGCTCTGCCAAGAGCGCGCTCAACCTGTTCACGCGCGCCTTCGCCGCAGAGGTGCACGGCAAGGGCGTATCGGCAAACATCGTCTCGCCGGTCAATTCGGTGATGACGCGCGGCACCAAGGAACTGGTGGCAAAGGGCGTTGTCAACATGGACCGTATCCAGTCGCCCGAAGATCCCGAGACGATGGCAGAGGCAATTCTCGCGCTGCTCGTTGCCGATCCGGAGACGATCAATGGCCGCACCACGTATAGCGGCCAGTTTCTCGCCGAGGTCGGCCGCGAAGTTCGGGGACGCGATGGCGGTCCGTTCGATGCCAAGGTTACCGTTGCCTCCGTGGCATATTGAAGTGAAAGGGCGCGCGCGGAGCCAGTTTTCTGCGCGCGCCTATTCCTCCCTATCTGAGGTCGAGGAACACCGGCCGCTCGCCGCCGCCCGTTACTGCGATCTGCGCTCCGCTGATGTAGGACGCCATGGGCGAGGCAAGAAACAGCACCGCCTGCGCCACGTCGGTGCCCGTGCCAAACCGGCGCAGTGGCAGCGTATCGGCAATCTGCGCACGCGATTCATCCGATCCATAGGTTTCGCCGGACGTCTCGGTCTCCATCAGCCCCAGAACGACCGAATTGACGCGGATATGCGGACCCCATTCCTGCGCCAGGCTTTCGCCCAGATTGATCAGCCCCGCTTTTGCCGCGCCATAAGCGGCGGTGCCGGGCGAGGGGCGTACGCCCGAAACGCTGGCGATATTGATGATCGATCCACCATCGGGCGCGGCGACCAGCAGCGGATGCGCGGCCTGCGCCATATAGAGCGGCGCGAGCAGGTTCAGTGCGATGATGGCTGACGAAAAACGCGGCGACGCAGTGGCTGCGTCGGCCTGGGGCGATCCACCAGCATTGTTGACCAGGATGTCTAGCCGACCATGGCGCTCACCGACCTGCGCGACAAAGGCGCTCACTGCTTCCGGATCGCGCACGTCGAGCGCGGAAAAACGAGCCTCGCGGCCATTGGCGGCTGGAAGCGTCTCAGGTGCGGTGCGGCCGCAGGTTTCCACGGTGCACCCGGCTTCCAGCAAAGTCTGGACGATCATGCGTCCCAGCCCGCGCGTGCCGCCGGTGACGATTGCAACCTTTCCAGTAAAATCGAGGGGATTTGGTGTGGTGCTCATAAAGATGACCCTATCGTTATTTAAAGAAAAGTTCGCCTTCGTTGGCCTATATGTCAATAGATCAATTCGATATTCGGCATGATTCTCGATCATCTGACAGTGTCTAACGCTTCTCCAATAGAGATTGTTCAGGTTGCTGCGCAGTCTGGCTATTCTGGTGTTGGGTTATTTCTTTATAAGGTTCCGGGTGTTCCCGGAATGTGTGAATTTGATATAATGAATTCGAATAATTCACTCCAGGAAGTTAGATTTTTATCGCAAGAATTAGACTGTCCGGTTGCAATCGCTTATCCATTCACTCTGACGCGGACATCCACCGTCGACAGTTTCGATTTCGCATTGGATGCCGCTGCCGAGATCGGTGCGCAGGCTGTCAATCTGCTGGTCTTCGACCGCGACATTGCGCGCCGGGCAGAGGGCGTTGCCGGGTTTTGCGAGCGGGCGGGGCGAAGAGGTCTGGTCGTGGGGCTCGAATTTTATCCGCCTTCGGCTTTGCGCACGCTAGGCGAGGCCGTGGCGCTTTGCGACATGGCCAGTGCGCCCAATCTCAAGCTGACCGTAGACCTGCTCCATCTCCACCGCTCCGGCGGCACCTTCGAAGAGCTGGCCGCGCAGCGCGATCGCATCCTGCTGGCGCAGATCTGCGACGCGCCGGCGTCCGCGCCCGAGGATCTCTTCTATGAGGCGGCGGCCGATCGTCTCCTTCCCGGCGAGGGCGCGCTCGATCCCGCGGGATTCCTCCGCGCCTGTGGTCCCGGTGTTTCGGTCAGCATTGAGGCACCTTGCGCGCGCCTCTCCGGACTTTCGCCCGAACTGCGCGCTCGATCGGCACTTCAGGCCGCTCGCATCGCGCTTGAAATCCCAAAACGCCATTGACTTGCTGATCGAATAACAAGTAAGTGAGTTTTGCGTCGCCGAAAGGCGAAAGCCAATGATATTTTGGGAGACGAGACTTGCCGCTGCCACAGGGAATCAGGGCCATCGACCTGATGATCAATATCCCTACCGACGAGCATAATGCGGCGGGATATTCGATCTATCGGACGATGCAGCGCGACACCGAGAGCCTCGACGGTTTTCAGATGCCTGCACAATATATGTTCAAGAACATTCCCTCGCTGGGCGCCGATCCGACGAAGTTCGTCGATGCGGTTGTCGCCGAGATGGACAAGCACGGCATCGAGAAGGCGCTGATTCCACTGGGCGACACGCTTCGTCACCCGGAGATCAAGGCGCGCTACGCCGACCGGTTCATTTTCCAGACTGCGATCGATCCTAATAAGGGAATGGAGGAAGTCCGCCGCATCCGTCAGGCCCACAAGGAGCATGGCATCAAGGCGATCAGCTATTTCCCCGCGGCGTCGCTGCCACAGGTAGGGATTGGCGACCGTGAACTGTTCCCGTTCTATGCCACTGCGATCGATCTCGACATTCCGATTTTGGTCAATGCCGGCGTGCCGGGTCCGCGCATGCCTATGCGCACCCAGCATGTTGAGTTGATCGACGAGGTTTGCTGGTATTTCCCCGAGCTCAAGTTCGTGATGCGCCACGGTGCCGAGCCCTGGGCCGATCTCGCCGTCAAGCTCATGCTGAAATATCCGAACCTCTATTATTCGACGAGCGGGTTCGCGCCGAAATATTATCCCAAGGCGATCATCGATTACATGAACACCCGCGGCGCGGATAAGGTGCTGTACGCCGGTTATTTCCCGGCCGGCCTGTCGCTCGACCGCATCTTTGCCGATCTCGACAAGCTGCCGATCAAGGAAGAGGTCTGGCCCAAATTCCTGCGCGGAAACGCTGAGCGGGTGTTCAAGCTGTGAGCAAGGTTTGCACCATCGACGAGATCGTCGGCGAGCTTCGCGACGGCATGACCATCGGCATCGGTGGCTGGGCGACGCGGCGGAAGCCAATGGCGCTGGTTCGCGCCATCGCCCGATCGTCGCTCAAGGATCTCACCGTCGTCACCTATGGCGGGCCTGATGTCGGCTTGCTCGTCGCGGCGGGTAAGATCCGGAAGCTTGTCTTCTCGTTTGTCAGCCTCGATCACTTTCCGCTCGATCCGCATTTCCGGGCGGGCCGTCAGGCAGGTGCGTTCGATATCCTCGAAGTCGATGAGGGCATGTTCCATTGGGGCTTGCGCGCGGCTGCGATGCGGCTGCCGTTTCTGCCGACGCGGATCGGCCTTGGCACCGATCTGGTGCGTCAGCCCGAATTGTCGAAGACCGTCATCAGTCCGTTCGAGGATGGCGAAACGCTGGTTGCGATGCCGGCCCTGCGGCTCGATGCCGCGTTGATCCACGTCCACCGCAGTGATGCGCGCGGCAATGTGTTGACGCTGTCGCCCGACCCGCTGTTCGATGAGTTGCTAGTCCGCGCGGCGGACAAGGCTTATGCCACCGCTGAGCGGATCGTGCCGACTGCCGATCTGGATATGCGCGCCAATTCCCGCTTCAACCTGGTCGAACGCGCGATGATCAGCGGCGTGGCAGAGGCGCCGCTCGGTGCTTGGCCGACGGGTGCCGCGCCCGATTACCAGATCGATCTCAAGCACCTCAAATCCTATGTCGACAGCGCTGCCTCTCCCGAAGCCTGGGCCGAGTATCGCCGCGCTTTCGTCGATGGCGGCGAGGAAGCGGCGATCGCCGCAGCTGGCGGCGCGGATGCGATCCGTGCGCTCCCCGTTCCCCTTTACTGAAGGCGCAGCATGAGCGTTCCCCCTTATTCACTAGCCGAACTGATGATCGTTGCGGCCTCACACACCTGGGCGAAAGACGGCGAGGTCATGGCTACCGGCATCGGGCCGCTACCGCGGCTCGCGGCTGGTCTGTGCAAACTGACCGAAAATCCCCTGCTTGCCATCACGGACGGCGAATGCTGGTACACCAGTGAACCGCTCCCGATCGGCGTCTCTTCGCTGGATGGCGAAGTCGAGGGCTGGTCGCCTTATGATCGGGTCTTTTCCGGCCTGTGGGGCGGCAAGCGGAACGTGATGGTCGCACCGGTCCAGATCGATCGTTTCGGCCAGACGAACATCTCCGTGATCGGTGAGCATGCCCGGCCCAAGGCGGCGATGCTTGGCGCGCGCGGCTTTCCGGGCAATTCGATCCACCATCCCAACAGCATTTTCTTCACCAGCCACAGCAAGCGCAGCTTCGTCGCGGGGGAAGTCGATTATGTCTGTTCGGCTGGCTATAATCCCGCCCGATATCCCGGTGGCCGCGTGTTGCCGGGCATCGATCTCCAACTGATCGTGACGGATCTGGCTGTGCTGGATTTCGGCGGGCCCGATCATGCGATCCGCGTCGTCTCGCTCCATCCCGGCATCAGCTTTGATCAGGTGCAGGACAATACCGGCTTCGAACTGGCGCGCCTCGACGATCTGCCGCTCACGCCCGCGCCGACAGCGGAGCAGCTCGCGCTGATCGACCGCCTCGATCCCAACGGGCAGCGGCGCAAGGTGTTGAAGGACGATCCCGCCGGCGACCGGCGCTGAGGAGGTTGCAATGGAACTGAATAAGCTGGTCGAGCCGCGTATCGCGGAGATCGAGTATGAGACCGACACGCCGGTGCGCTACGAAGTCGATGGTGCGGTCGCGTACATCATCATGGACCGGCCGAAGTATAACAACGCCCAGAACAGCCAGATGACCTACGCGCTCGACGCGGCGTTCCGGCGCGCCGTGGACGACGATGCGATCGGGGCGATCGTATTGCGCGGCGATGGCAAGCATTTCTCTGCGGGGCACGACATCGGCACGCCCGGGCGTGATGTGGCGGCAAGCTGGGACCGGCGGATGCTTGTGGCCGATCATACGAACAAGCCAGCCGCCGAATTTCTGTATACCCGCGAGCATGAAGTTTATGTCGGCATGTGCCGGCGCTGGCGCGACATTTCCAAGCCGACCATCGCCGCGGTTCAGGGTGGCTGCATCGCGGGCGGCCTGATGCTCGCCTGGGTTTGCGACATCATTGTCGCGACCGACGACGCGTTTTTCCAGGATCCGGTGAACCGTATGGGTATCCCCGGCGTCGAATATTTCGCCCACGGATTCGAACTGCCGCCGCGCATCGCCAAGGAGTTCATCCTGCTCGGCGAGCGGATGCCGGCCGACCGCGCCTATAATTTCGGTATGGTCAACCGGTTGTCGACGCGGGAGACATTGCTGGCCGACGTCAAGGCGATCGCCGATGAACTGGCGAGCCGCCCACGGCTCGGCAACTGGCTGACCAAGCAGGCGCTAAACCATGTCGAGGATCTGCGCGGAAAGCGCAGCGCGACCGACGCGCATTTCCATATGCATCATTTCGCGCACGCCCAGTCCGATCTGATCTCGTCGAACAGCCTCGGCGGTATGGACGCCAAATCGATGGCCGCCGCAAACAAGAAAGCCGCGGGCCAGGCATGAGCGCCGCGCTCGCCACCATTTTGACCGATAGGCTGGGGTGCCGCGCGCCGGTTCTCCAGACTGCGATGGGCTGGGTGGCGGAGCCGCGACTGGTTATCGCAAGCACCAATGCGGGCGCCTTCGGCTTTCTCGGCGCGGCGGTGATGACCCCGGAAGAGGCGCGCGCCAAGATATTGGAAGTGCGGCAGGGGACCGACAAGGCGTTCGGCGTCAACTTTCACAGTTTTCAGCCCGGTGCCGATGCGATCGTAGAGCTGATTCTCGCCAATAAGGAGCAGGTCCGCGCGGTCAGTTTCGGGCGCGGACCCAATGCCGGGATGATCGGGCGGTTCAAGGATGCGGGCATATTGTGCATCCCGACCGTAGGCGCAGTGAAGCACGCGAAAAAAATGGTCGAGCTCGGCGTCGATATGGTGACGGTGCAGGGCGGTGAGGGCGGGGGGCATACCGGCTCGGTGCCGACCACCGTTTTGCTGCCGCAGGTGCTGGACGCAGTGAATGTGCCGGTGATCGCGGCGGGCGGCTTTTCCGATGGACGCGGGCTGGCGGCGGCCCTTGCTTACGGCGCGGTCGGCATTGCGATGGGCACACGTTTCCTGCTCACCCGCGAAAGCCCGGTGCCCGATGCGACCAAGGCGGCGTATCTGCGCGCGGGCACGGACGACATCCTCGTCACCACGCGGCTGGACGGCATTCCGCAGCGCATGGTGCGCACGCCGCTGATGAACCGGATCGAGCGTTCGGGGCCGATTGCCATGTGGCTGCGTGCGTTTGAGGCGGGGCTCGCGATGAAGCGCCAGACCGGTGCCTCCTGGGGCGAACTTCTCGGCTCGGCACGCGGCATGACCGCACACGGCGCGATGCCGCTTAAACAGGCGATCATGGCCGCGACTATGCCGGTGCTCATCCGCAAGGCGGTGGTCGATGGCAATGTCGAACAAGGCGTGATGGCGACCGGCGTGGTCGGGGGCCGGATCGACGAGATCCCGAGCTGCCAGGAATTGGTCGATCGCATCCTCGTGGAAGCCGTCGAGCGAATCTCCGCGCTGAGCTGCACGCCCACGCCCGCAACTCGAGCCGCTTGAGGACAAAAATGCCGATCACTCTCACCATAAGCGAGCGGGTCGCCGAGATCCTGTTCGATCATCCTCCGGTCAACGCGTTCGACACCAGAGGTTGGGCTAGTCTGCCCGGTCTCATCGAGCAGGCGTCGCTCGACGAAACCGTCCGCTGCGTCCTGATCCGCGCGAAGGGTCGGGGATTTTGCGCCGGTGTCGATATCAAGGAGATGCAGGCGTATCCCGAACGCATTTCCGCGCTCAACCGCGACAATTATCTGACCTTCAAGGCGATCCGCGACTGCGCGGTGCCGGTGGTCGGCGCGCTGCACGGCTTTGTCATCGGCGGTGGCGTGAATATCGCGGGTGCCTGTGACAGCCTGATCGCAGCCGAGGGGACGTTCTTCTCGCTGCCCGAGATCGATCGCGGCGCAATGGGCGGTGCGGCGTTCTTGACGCGCATGCTGCCCGTACAAAAGGTGCGCACCGCATTTTTCACCGGGGGCAATATTCCCGCCGAAGACCTGCATCGTCATGGATCGATCGAGCGGCTCGTGCCGCTCGACCAGTTGGAAACCGAGGCGCGGGCATTGTGTGCGACGATCGCGGGCAAGAGCCGAGCGGCATTGGTCATCGCCAAACAGGCGCTCAACCTGATCGAGCCCAGCAACCCGACCGACGGCTATCGCATCGAACAGGGCTTCACGCTGGAGATGTACGCGCACGAGGACAGCCAGAGGGCGCGTGATGCGTTCGTCGATGGCAAGGGCGTGGCGAAGTTCTGATGGACCTTGCTTACACACCAGAACAAACGGCCTTTCGCGCCGAAGTCCGCACATGGCTGGAAGCGCATGTGCCGCCGCGCCAGCTAGAGCATTTCGACGCTAGCCGCGAAGGCTTCGAGGCGCATCGCGAGTGGGAACGTACGCTCAAGACCGGCGACTGGGGCATGGTCACGTGGCCCCACGAATATGGCGGGCGCGGGCTTGATTTGATCCAATGGCTGATCTTCGAGGAAGAATATACCCGTGCAGGCGCGCCCGGACGCGTCGGACAGAACGGCATCTTCCTGCTTGGCCCCACGCTGATCGAGTTCGGCACCGAAGCGCAGAAGGCACGCTTCCTGCCGCCGATGGCGTCTGGCGAAGAGATTTGGGCGCAGGCCTGGTCTGAGCCGCAGGCGGGCAGCGACCTTGCCGGGGTACGCGCTACCGCAGTGCGCGATGGCGACGAATATGTGCTGAACGGCCACAAAATCTGGTCGAGCCGCGCCGCCTTTGCGGACTGGGCGTTCGGCCTGTTCCGCGCACCGGGCAGCGAGCGGCATAAGGGCCTGTCGCTGATCTTCTTCCCGCTCGATGCGCCGGGCGTGACGGTCAATCCGATCCGCAAGATTAACGGCCATGTTGGTTTCGCGGAAATCTTCCTGGAGGATGTTCGCGTCCCCGCGTTCAACCTGCTGGGCGATGAGGGGCAAGGCTGGCACATCTGCATGGCGACCGCCGGGTTCGAGCGCGGGCTGATGCTGCGCAGCCCGGCGCGGTATCAGGTTGCCGCCGCCGAACTCGCACGGCTGTGGCAGGAGCGCCGCGATCAGGCAGATCCGGCGTTGGAAGCCGAAGTCGTTCGCGCCTTCATGAATGCCGAAGCCTATGCGCTGTCGATCTATCGAACCGCCAGCGCGCTGATCGCCGGGGCGAAAATCGGCCCCGAGGCAAGCACCAACAAGATCTTCTGGTCCGAACTCGACATCCATCTTCACCGTACCGCGCTGGCGATACTGGGGGCAGAGGCCGAACTGCTCGCCGAGCCGGGCGCGCATGACTGGATCGATGATTACATCTTCTCGCTCGCCGGCCCGATCTATGCAGGCTCGAACGAGATCCAGCGCAACATCATCGCCGAGCGCATGCTCGGCCTGCCGCGCTGAGGAAGCGATCGATGGATTTCACACTCAGCGAAGAACAGGCGATGTTTGCCGAGACGGCGCGAACGCTGTTTTCGGATACTAGCGGCCCAGAGCATTGGCGCAGCCTGATGGAGAGCGGTGCAGCACGCGATCAGGCGCGGTGGTCGGCGATCGTCGAAACTGGATTCACGCTGATGCTGCTACCCGAAGCTGCGGGCGGCATGGGGCTGAGCGAACTCGATTTCGCATTGATCGCCGAAGCGGCGGGCGCGGCGGCGTTGCCCGATCCCCTGATCGAGAGCGCCGGTATCGCCGCGCCGATGCTGGCATCGCTCGCGCCCGATCATCCTGCGCTCGCCGATCCAGCTGCAACGGTTGCGATCCAGCATCCGCTTAATCCCCTTGCTACCGATGCGGACACTGCCGCTGCATTGATCCTGCACCGCGATGGACAGGCCTTCGTCGCCACGCCCGGGCAGGTGCGCCTGACGCGCCGCGCCAGCATCGATCCGTTCCGCCGCCTTTTTCAGGTCGAATGGGACGAGGCCACTCCGCTCGGCTCCGCCGACTGGGATCTCGCGCTCGATCGCGGCGCGCTGTTCGCCGCCGCGCAGGGGCTCGGCCTCGCCCAACGCTCGATCGACATGGCGGTCGCCTATGCCGTCGAGCGCCAGCAGTTCGGGAAGCCGATCGGCAGCTATCAGGCAGTGAAGCACCATCTCGCCTCAGCACAGGTGGCGATCGAGTTCGCACGACCTGTGGTGCTCGCCGCCGCGGCGCAGATCGGGCAGCGCGACATCTATTCGCGCGCCCGGATCAGCCACGCCAAGATCGTGGCGCTGGAAGCTGCCGATCAGGCCGCCCGCGCCGCGATCCAAGTACATGGGGCGATGGGCTATTCATGGGAAGTCGATGTCCATCTGTTCCTCAAACGGGCGCTGGCGCTGACCGGCAGTTGGGGAACGCCGGCCTTTCACCGCGCGCGCATCGCCGAGCGGTTGTTCAACCGGCCAACCGGTCCTGATCAAACTTTTGCACGTGAGATCGAGAATGCCTGAAGCCTATATCGTCGACGCCGTCCGCACGCCGATCGGGCGCAAGAAGGGCAGTCTGGCGCAGATGCACCCGGCTGATCTGGGCGCACACCCCATCAAGGCGCTGGTCGAACGGACCGGCATCGATCCCGGCGCAGTTGACGATGTCGTCTGGGGCTGCACCGAGACGATCGGCGGGCAGGCGGGCGATATCGGCCGCACCGCTTGGTTGGTAGCTGGCCTGCCCGAACATGTGCCGGGCGTCACCATCGATCGCCAATGCGGTTCGAGCCAGCAGGCCGTGCATTTCGCGGCGCAGGGGGTGATGAGCGGTACCCAGGATCTCGTCGTCGCGGGCGGCAGTCAGGCGATGAACCGTATCCCGATCATGGCCGCGATGCTGGCGGGCAAGGAATATGGCTTTGACGGCCCGTTCCTCGGTTCGCCCGGCTGGCTGGCGCGCTACGGCGACGAAGCGGTGGACCAGATCAAGTCGGCCGAGATGATCGCAGCGAAATGGGGCCTGAGCCGGGAGGCGATGGAGGCATTCGCGCTCGCCTCGCACCAGCGCGCGCACCATGCCGCCGAACAGGGCTGGTTCGATCGCGAGATCGTGCCGCTCGAAGGGCTGACCCGCGACGAGACGATCCGCCCGACGACGACGCTCGAGGGACTCGCAGGGCTCAATCCGGTGCGCGATGGGGGGCTGGTGACTGCCGGTACCGCCAGTCAGAATTGCGACGGGGCGGCGGCCTTGCTGGTCGCCAGCGCGCGCGCGGTAAAAGACCATGGGCTGAAGCCCCGCGCGCGTATCCACCATCTCTCTGTCCGCGCTGACAATCCTATCTGGATGCTCACCGGCCCGATCGCGGCGACCCGCCATGCGCTGGAACGCGCGGGGATGACCGTGGCGGACATTGATCTGTTCGAATGTAACGAGGCCTTCGCCTCCGTGCCGATGGCCTGGATGCAGGAGCTTGGCGTGCCGCATGAGAAGGTCAACGTTCAGGGCGGCGCAATCGCGCTGGGCCATCCGATCGGTGCCACCGGAGCGCGGCTGATGACCACTTTGCTGAACGCGCTCGAGCGCACCGGCGGTCGTTATGGTCTGCAGACGATGTGCGAGGGCGGTGGCCAGGCGAACGTCACGATCATCGAGAGGCTTTGACGATGGGAATTTGCGAAGGTCGCGTGGCGATCGTCACCGGAGCGGGCAACGGACTCGGGCGCGCATATGCGCTTGGGCTGGCGGCCGAGGGCGCACGGGTCGTGGTCAACGATCTCGGCGTAGGGACGCATGGCGAAGCAGGCGAGAGCAAGGGCGCAGCCGAGAAGGTTGTTGACGAGATTCGCGCGCTGGGCGGCGAGGCCGTCGCAAATACCGACGACGTCGCCGAATGGAATTCGGGCAAGCGCATGGTCGAGACTGCGCTGGACAGTTTCGGGCGGCTCGACGCTGTGGTGAACAATGCCGGCTTCGTGCGGGATCGGATGTTCGTCTCCTGCTCGCCCGAGGAATGGGATGCGGTGATCCGTGTCCATCTGCGCGGCCATTTCTGCACCAGCCGCCACGCGGTCGATCACTGGCGGGCGCAGCAAAAGACGGGCAACCCCGTCGATGCCCGCATCATCAATACCACCAGCGGCGCAGGACTGCAGGGATCAGTCGGCCAGTCGGCATATTCGACGGCGAAGGCCGGCATTGCGGGGCTGACCCTGGTCCAGGCGGCCGAGCTTGTGCGTTACGGAATTACCTCGAACGCGCTGGCACCGAACGCGCGCACGCGGATGACCGCAACAGGCGGCTTCGACATGGCTGCCGAAGACGGTGGGTTCGATGTGTTCGCGCCCGAGAACATGGCGCCGCTGGTCGCCTATCTAGTGTCCGGCCAATCGCACGGCGTGACCGGTCAGGTCTTCGAGTTGAAGGGCGGCACTATCTTCCTGTCGCAGGGTTGGACCGACAGCCCGGCGCATGAAAAGGGCGCGCGGCTGGAAGCCGGCGAGATGGATGCGATTGTGCGCGGGCTCGTGGCGGGCCGAGAGCCGGCCAAGCCGGTTTACGGAGCCGCCTGATGAATTTCGCGCCCGACGAGGATCGTCAGCTGATCCAGGAGACCGCTCGCGGATATCTGAACGATCACTCCGGGTATGATTTCGATGCGGCAGATGGCTGGAACGCTAACTTGTGGGCGGGCTTCGCCGGCGAACTGGGCTTTGCCGGTTTGATGGTGCCCGAGCGCTTCGGTGGTCTCGGGCAGGGCGCGATGACGATGGCGGCAGTGCTAGAAGAGACCGGCCGTGCGCTGGCACCTATTCCGTTTTTCGAAACGGCGGTCCTTGCGGTGCAGGCGATCCTGGCCGGTGGCAGCGAGGCGCAGCAGGCGGCACTCTTGCCCGGCATCGCATCGGGTCAGGTACGCGCGGCGTTCGCTGGGACGGCCAATCGGCCTTCGCTGAGCGGCGGGCGTCTTACCGGCACGGCGGACTTTGTCAGCTTTGGTCATGTCGCGCACTTGTTCGTGGTTGCGACGCGCGAAGGGACGCTGGTGGCGCTTCCGGCAGAGGCGGCTGCGGTAACGCGCGTGGCCAATCTGGACGCGACGCGACCATTCTCCACCGTGTATTTCGACTGTGCGGTCGACGCGGCACAACTGCTCGCCATCCCGGGCGCATTCGATCGGGCGATGACCGTGGCGGCGGGTTTGCTTGCCGCAGAACAAGCGGGCGGCGCGCGCCACTGCCTTCAGATGACCGCCGATTATGCCCGGCAGCGCGTGCAGTTCGGACGACCTATCGGGTCGTTTCAGGCGGTGAAGCACATGCTTGCGGACATGATGGTGTCGGTGGAGTCGGCCCATTCGGCCGCACTGCTAGCCGCGGACGCGATCGACGGAAACGGTGATCCGGCCGAGGCGTGTTCGATCGCGCGGGCCTGGTGCTCGGACGAATATCTTCACTGTGCGGGGCAGGCGATCCAGCTTCATGGCGGGATCGGCTTCACCTGGGAGCATCCCGCGCACCGCTATTTCAAGCGCGCTCGTGCGTCCGCTTCGTGGCTCGGCGCTCCCGCCGAACATCGCGAACGCGTCGCTGCGCGGATCATTTCGGAGGCCGCATGAGCAAGATTCCACCCCCTTATCCAGAGCCGCGTGGGCTGTTGAAGGGCAAGACAATTGTCGTCACTGCGGCAGCGGGGACCGGCATCGGCTTCTCCGTTGCGCAACGCGCCGCCGAAGAAGGCGCGACGCTGCTGATCAGCGATTTCCATGAGCGCCGACTGGGCGAGGCGGCCGATCGGATAGCCGAAAAGACCGGTACGCGCCCTGAAACCTTCGTTTGCGACGTGACGGATCAGGCAGCCGTCGATGGCCTGCGCGATGCTGCGCTCGAACGGCTCGGCCGCATCGAGGTGCTGATCAACAATGCCGGGCTGGGCGGCGAGGCGGCCGTGACCGACATGACCGACGAGCAATGGTCACGTGTGCTCGACGTTACCCTCACCAGCGTCTTCCGGATGAGCCGCGCATTCCTGCCCGTCATGTACGCAGCGGGTGGCGGCGCGGTGGTAAACAATGCCTCGGTGCTCGGCTGGCGCGCGCAAAAGGGGCAGGCGCATTACGCCGCTGCGAAGGCTGGCGTGATGGCGTTCACCCGGTGTGCGGCGCTCGAAGCCGCTGAGCATGGCGTGCGCATCAACGCAGTCGCCCCCTCGATCGCAATGCATGCGTTCCTCGCCAAGGTGACCAGCGAAGAAGCGCTGGAACGGCTTTCGGCACAGGAGGCCTTCGGGCGCCCGGCCGAAGTATGGGAAGTCGCAAACGTGATGTTGTTCCTGGCGAGCGACCTGTCTTCCTACATGACCGGCGAGATACTCTCCGTGTCGAGCCAGAGGGCCTGATCGTGACGAAGATTTTCGAAACCCCATGGGCGCTGCTCGGCACCGAAGGCACCGATCTGGGCGCGACGCCCTGGCTTGGGATCGATCAGGAACGGATCGATGGCTTTGCCCGGGTTACCGGCGACCATGAATGGATCCATGTCGATCCGGTACGTGCGGCGAGCGGCCCGTTCGGCACGACCATCGCGCACGGCTATCTCACGCTCAGCCTCGTCAACGCCTTCCTTCCGCAACTGATCGACGTGCGCGGCTATTCGGCCGGCGTGAATGCTGGTGCGGATCGGCTGCGTTTCATGGCTCCGGTCCCGGTAGGGTCGCGCATCCGCGGCCGGGGCGAGATCGTCCATGTCGAAGAACGCGGAGAATCGATCCACTCGGTCGTCCGCATCACCGTCGAGATCGAGGGCGGCGAAAAGCCTGCCTGCGTCGTCGACACCATCAGCCGCTATTTCCGCTAGTTCAGGAGCCGCAACCATGCGCGAAGCCGCCATCATCTCCACTGCCCGCACCGGCGTCGGCAAAGCCTATCGCGGTGCCTTTAACGACACCGAAGCGCCCGTTCTTTCCGCCCATGTCGTCAACGCTGCGATCGCGCGCGCGGGGATCGATCCGGCGCGGGTGGACGATGTCTATCTGGGCGTGGGCAACCATTGGAATACCCAGAGCTACAATCTGGGCCGCCTGACGGTGCATGGGTCGGTGCTGCCCGACGAGACATCGGGCTTCACGCTCGACCGCAAATGTTCGTCGGGACTGAACGCCATCGCGCTCGCCGCGCGCGGTATCATGGCCGACGAGATCGACGTTGCCATTGCCGGTGGCATGGAGAGCATCTCGCTCACCCTCAACAAGCACGCGCCGGCCTTTCGCAACCGTTCCGAGTTCGTGAAGGCACATGATCCGCACGCTTATATGGTGATGATCGAGACCGCCGAGATCGTCGCGGATCGCTACGGCGTCACGCGGGAAGATCAGGACCGTTTCGCCGCGACCAGCCAGCAGCGCGCCGCCGCCGCGCAAGCCGCAGGTGCCTTCTCCGATGAGATCGTCCCGATCACCGTGCAGAAGGCGCTGTTCGACAAGGAAGGCAATGAAACCGGCAAGGAAGCGGTGACTCTCGACCGCGACGAAGGCGTGCGCGCGGGTACCACCTATGAGGCGCTGGCGGCGCTCAAGCCGGTGTTCAAGGACGGCATGACCGTCAAGGAAGGCCGTCACGTCACTGCGGGCAATGCCAGCCAGCTTTCCGACGGTGCATCGGCGCAGGTCGTCATGGATCTGGCGACGGCGCAGAAAGAAGGTCTGCCCGTCCTCGGCGTCTATCGCGGTTTTCAGGTGGCGGGCTGCAAGGCCGAAGAGATGGGCATCGGCCCGGTTTTCGCGATCCCGAAATTGCTCAAGCGCGCGGGCCTGACGCTCGACGAAATCGGCCTGTTCGAGATCAACGAGGCATTTGCCAGCCAGGCGCTCCATTGCCAGCGGGCGCTCGACATCGATCCCGCTAAGGTCAACGTCAATGGCGGCGGCATCGCCATCGGCCATCCCTTCGGGATGACCGGATCGCGGCTTGCCGGCCACGCGCTAATCGAAGGCAAACGGCGCGGGGTGCGTTATGTCGTCGTTTCGATGTGTGTCGCCGGTGGCATGGGCGCAGCGGCATTGTTCGAGGTCGCGTGATGCAGCCGGGTGCCGGGCTGGATGCATTCCGTGGCGAGGCTGCGGCGTGGCTTGGCGCCCAGCTTGACGGCCCGTTTGCGCTGATCCGTAGCCAGACCAATCAGGTCGATCGGGTCGAGGAACGCCGCGCCTGGGAACAGGCGATGGGCAAAGCCCGGTGGAGCGCGATCGGATGGCCCGAACGCTGGGGGGGACGAGGCGCGTCGGTGGCAGAACAGATGGCCTTTGCCGAGGAATATGCGCGTGCCAAGGGTCCGCCGCGGGTAGGGCATCTGGGCGTTGAACTGCTCGGGCCGACGCTGATGGCGCTGGGCAATGAAGATCAGCGCGAACGCTTTTTGCCCGATATTGCCGCGGGGCGCACGGTCTGGTGTCAGGGCTATTCGGAGCCCGGCGCAGGCAGCGATCTCGCCAATGTCTCGACCAGGGCGGTGCGCGACGGCGACATTTATCGGATCGAGGGGCAGAAGATCTGGACCTCGATGGGCGCGATCGCCGACTGGTGCTTCGTGCTCGCGCGCAGCGAGGCGGGCAGCAAGGGCAGGAACGGTCTGTCGTTCCTGCTGGTCGATATGCGCCAGCCCGGCGTCGATCCACGGCCGATTCGCCAGATGACTGGGGATGCCGAATTCGCCGAAGTGTTCTTCGATGGCGCGGTGGCACGTGCCTGTGATCGTATTGGCGAAGAGGGCGGGGGCTGGCAGGTGGCGATGGCGCTGCTCGGGTTCGAGCGCGGCATATCGACCCTGGCGCAGCAGATGCACTTCCGCACCGAGCTGGATGAGATCGTCGCCGCGGCGATAGCCAATGGCCGCGCGCGCGATCCGCTGATCCGACAGCGGCTTGCGCATGCGCATGCGGGGCTTGCGATCATGCGCGTCAATGCGTTGCGCATGCTGGCCAGTGAAACGCCGGGACCAGAGGCGCTCACCTACAAACTTTATTGGTCGCGTTGGCACAGCGATTTGGGCGAAGTTGCGATGGACGTGTTGGGGCAGGCGGGCGAGATATTCGACGCGGACGGCCGACCGGGGCAGTTGACCAACATGCACCTGATGTCGCGTGCCGACACGATCTATGCCGGGACAGACCAGATCCAGCGCAACCTGATTGCCGAACGCGGGCTTGGCCTGCCGCGAGAGGCCCGCGGGTGAGCGCGTGGCCAACCACGATCGTCGCCGCTGCCGAAGAGGCAGCCGAGCGCTGGCCGACAGCGCCGGCGTTGATTGCGTCCGGGCGAACATGGACCTTTGCCGAATTGTGGGACGAGGCGCGGGCCGCCGCGTCGGCGTTGCTGGTGCGCGGGATCGTGCCGGGGGATCGGATCGCGATCTGGGCACCCAACATTCCCGGCTGGATCTTCGCGGCACTGGGCGCGCAGATATGCGGCGCGGCGCTCGTCCCGCTCAACACCCGTTTCAAGGGCGAAGAAGCGGGCGACGTTCTGCGGCGCAGCCGGGCGGCGATGCTATTCACCGTGCGCGGATTTCTGGGCATCGATTATCCCGGACTGCTGGCGGGGCAGGCGCTGCCTGATCTGCGTGAAACCGTGCTGCTCGACGATTGGGACGCCTTCCTCGCGGCTGGCCGCGGTCCGAACGATCCGGCCGTTGCGACGGCAGCGAGCGCTGTGCGCGCTGAGCATGTCTCCGACATTATCTTCACTTCGGGCACCACCGGCAGGCCGAAGGGCGCGTTGAGCGCGCATGGTCAGGTCACGGCGATGTTCGGGGATTGGGCGGTGCGCGTAGATCTGCGCGCGGGGGATCGCTATCTGATCGTCAATCCGTTCTTCCACACCTTTGGCTACAAAGCTGGCTGGGTCGCTTGCCTCGTGCGTGGGGCGACGATCGTGCCGCAGCCCGAATTCGACGTGGCCGAAACCGCGCGGCTGATCGAGACGCATCGGGTGAGTTTCATTCCGGGGCCGCCGACCATCTACCAATCGCTGTTGTCCGTACGTGGGGACGCGGGCCGGGACCTGTCGTCGCTGCGGGTCGCAGTCACCGGTGCTGCGCCGGTACCGCCTGTGCTCGTGCAACGGATGCGCGACGAGCTGGGAATGGCCAATGTCGTCAATGGCTATGGCATGACTGAATGCGGCGCGATCACGATGACGTGTCAGGGGGATTCGCCTGAGCTGATCGCAAACAGTTGCGGTACGCCGTTGCCGGGGATCGAACTGCGCTGCGTCAACGATGACGGCGCGGATGTGCCGACCGGATGGCCCGGCGAGATCTGGGTGCGCGGGCCGGGCGTGATGCTGGGCTATCTCGACGATCCGGTAGCGACCGCCGAAGCAATCGACGTGGATGGGTGGCTTCATACCGGCGATATCGGCACGCTCGATGCAGACGGCTATCTGAAGATCACCGATCGCAAGAAGGACATGTTCATCTGCGGCGGGTTCAATTGCTACCCGGCGGAGATAGAGGGCCTGTTGTGCCGGCACCCGGCGATCGAGATGGCGGCGGTGATCGGCGTCCCCGACGAGCGCATGGGCGAAGTCGGGCGCGCCTTTGTAGTGCTGCGTTCCGGGGGCACCGCGACCGCTGATGGACTGCGCGAATGGGCGCGGGGCGCGATGGCGAATTATAAGGTGCCGCGCGCGATTGAGATCCTCGACGCACTGCCGCGCAACGCCGCAGGGAAAGTGGTCCGCGCGGCGTTGCGTTGAGGCTCAGGTAATCGCCGGATAGTCGGTATAGCCTTCGGGCCCGGGCGTGTAGGTGCGGTTCGGATCGTAATTCGCCAGCGGCAGATCGCGGCGCAGACGCTCGGCAAGATCGGGATTGCCGATAAAAGGCCGCCCGAACGACACCGCTTCCGCCACGCCGGCACGGATCGCTTCTGCGGCACTATCGCGGGTCAGTTCGTTGTTGAGGATGAGATTGCCGCGCCAGCGTTGCTTGACCAAAGCAAGGTTATCGACAGTGGGGAAGGTGCGGCGGACAAGGTGCAGATAGGCGAGGCCGAGCGTAGAGGCGGCGTCGAATAGCGCGCCATAGGTCTGCACCGGATCCTCGTCGTGGATATCGTTGTACGAAAAGCCGGGGCAGACGCGCAGCCCGACCCGGTCATAGCCGATTTCCGTGCCCATCGCGTCGAGCGCTTCCATCGCGAAGCGGATGCGGTTTTCGACACTGCCGCCATAAAGGTCGCTGCGCTGGTTGCTGTTCGACGACAGGAATTGCATCGGCAGATAGCCGCTCGAGGCATGTAGCTCGACACCGTCGAAGCCGGCCGCTCGGGCATTGCGTGCAGCCTGGCGATATTCCTCGATCACCAGCGGCACTTCGTCGGTTTCCAGCGCGCGGGGCGCGTCGAGATCAACCATGCCGCGCGCGTCGGTATAAATCTGCGCGGCGGCACGGATCGCGGAAGGCGCGACGATTTCGGAGCCGTCATCCTTGTTCAGGAAGGACGCGACCCGGCCACAATGCATGATCTGCGCGACGATCAGCCCGCCGCGCGCATGCACTGCGCGGGTAACCTGTCGCCAGCCATCGACCTGTTCGGGCGAGTAGAGTCCGGGCGTGCGGCAATAGCCCTTGCCGGCGGGACTGGGCTGGACTCCTTCGGTCACGATCAGGCCCGCGCCCGCGCGCTGGCTGTAATAATCGACCTGCAGGTCGCCGGGCGTGTCGCCCGGTCCGCCGCGGCTGCGGGTCATCGCTGACATCGTGATCCGGTTGCGCAGTTCCAGCGCACCCAGGGTCACGGGCGTGAAAAGCTCGGATGCGTCCGCCATCTTCACTGCGCCTTGAAGCGGAGGGCGCCGGGCGAGCGCTTCACATGCAGCCGGGTGAGCTGGCGATAGATGAACTGCCAGCCATTCGGCCCCTTGCGATAGCGCTCGTGATAATGGCCGAATCCGTGGAGCCAGTGATCTGCCTCGCCTTCCTTCCAGAACAGCATGTCCTCCATCGCCCATACGCCCTGCGCGGTATTGGCGGTCAGCAACTCGAGCTCGGGAGTATGCGCGTGATGGACGGTGATGACGCCATCGAGCGTTGCGGACAGCCGCGCGGTATTGGCGCGCGTGCCGACGGCCGGCCCGGCGGCATAGGTCATCGATATATGATCCTCGGCGTGCATCGCCTCGTAATCGCTCCAGCGCTTCTCATCCATTGCGCGGATCCGGCGGGCCTTGAGGTTGCGGATATCCTCAAGAGCGACCAGCCGGTCGATCGCGCCAATGACTTCGCCATTGGTGTCGGCATGCGCGGGGAGGGCCAGACTGCCGGCGGGCAGCGCGGCTGCGCCGACCAGGGCTTTGCGGCGGCTAATCATACTGAATTTCTCCCATCAGCTTGTGCGATTTGCTTGCGCCATCGAGCACGCGGTTGACGCGCTCACGGATGCGCCAGCCATCGGCGGTACGGGCCAGAGTCCAGCGGTTGGCCGAGGCGCGCCACACGGCCCAGCCTCGCGCACCGCGCAGCAGGACGAAGGAATGAGCAAAGGCAGTGGCGGTGTCGCCGTCCAGCCGGATATGCGGCGTGGTCGTGACATGGCCCGATCCCTGGCGGATCAGCGACTGGTGCCCGTCTCCGCTGTAGAGCGCGGCAATCTGCTCCACGCCGGTCGCCACATGCTCCCCGCCCACATCGTAACGGCCGTCAGCCTCCCACAATTCGGCGGCGGGATCGCATGCGCCCGCATCGACCAGCGGGCCGTAGGCGGAGAGCAGGCGGATGATCTCTAGCTGATCCTCGAGCCGCTGCAGGCGCAATTCGATGCTGGCATCGCTCGTCACCGCGGTCATCTGCCGACCGGCAAAGCGTCGAATGGAATGCCCTTATCGACCCGGGGTTCGGGGGGCAGGCCCAAGATGCGTTCGGCAATGATATTGCGCAGGATCTCATCGGTCCCGCCGCCCAGCCGCAAGCCCGGTGCCTCCAGCACGCGACGTTGGAACGCTCCGGCCAGCGGAGCGAGGCGCGAATCCGAGATCACGCCATATTCTCCGATCAGCTCCATTACATGGCTGGCCAGATCCTGGGTCTGATTGGCCCAGAGCAGCTTGCCGATCGCGGTTTCGGCGCCGGGCGCGCTTCCGTCGGAAAGTCGGGCGAGGTTACGGCGCGAGAGTTGCTGGAGTGCGTTGGCATTGGCGTACCAATCGGCGAGCCGCTGGCGAAATCCGGCGTCCTCGGTCACCGGTCCGTCTGGCCCCGGTACGCCTCTTAGCGCCTCGATGACTTCCTGCCATCCGATGCCGGTATGGCCGCCCATCGAGAGGCGTTCGTTGCTGAGCGTGGTCAACGTAACCTTCCACCCCTCACCGATCGCGCCGACGCGCTGGCTGTCGGGCACACGCACGCCGGTCAGGAAGACTTCGTTGAATTCGGAGCCGCCGCTCATTTGACGGAGCGGGCGCACGTCGATCCCCGGCGAGCGCATGTCGATCCAGAACATGGACAGGCCGGCATGCTTTGCGACCGTCGGATCGGTGCGTGCGAGCAACAGCCCATAATCGGCATGGTGCGCGCTGCTAGTCCACACTTTCTGCCCGTCGACGATCCAGTCCGCGCCGTCGCGCACCGCGCGGGTTCGGGCACCCGCCACGTCCGAACCCCCGGACGGTTCGGAAAAGAGTTGGCACCATAGATCTTCGCCCCGAATTCCCGGACCAACGAACCGGTCCCGCATGCTTGCGTCGCCATGCTGGATTACGGCGGGCAGGCAGATGCCGAGCCCGACCATGAAATAGGTGAAATTCAGATTGGCGCGTGCTTCCTCCTGCTGGAAGATCGCCTGCTGGAGCGCGGTGCCGCCTGTGCCGCCCCATTCGCTCGGCCAGGCGATGCAGGCATAGCCCGCCTCGGCCTTTCGCGCCTGCCATGCGCGCGCCATGGCAAAGTGCGCGGGAGCGCCACTGTGGCGCTGTTCGGCAGGAAGTGCGCGCGGATCATCGGCATTGCCTTCGATCCAGGCGCGGACCTGTGCGCGGTAGATGAATGCCTCCCGGTCTTCGATAGTCATGCCGCTTCCTCCAGCAGATGCGCCGCGATCCGCGCTTTCCATTCGGTGGCCGGCCCGCTGGTGACTGCGAGGAGCTTCGATCGGCGATAGAAAAGGTGGCAGTCCATTTCCCAGGTGAAGCCGATCCCGCCATGGACGTGGATATTCTCCTTTGCCGCCATCCAATATGCGTCGCATGCCGAAACGCGCGCGGCGGCGGCGGCAAGCGGCAGGTCTGGTGCATTCTGGTCAAGGACAGAGGCCGCGTGGTGCGCGTTCAGCCGCGCCACCTCGATACGCAAGTAAAGATCCGCCAGCTTGTGCTTGATCGCCTGGAAGCTGCCGATCGCCCGCCCAAAGGCATAGCGATCGCGCGCATATTCCACTGCCATTTCGAGGCAGCGCTGCGCCCCGCCAATCTGTTCGAAGGCGAGCGGCACTGCCGCACGGGCCAATAGATATTCTAGCAGTTCGGCACCCGTGCCGGCGGCACCCAACCGCTCGGCCTTTGCGCCATCGAAGCGCAGTGTCGCGGCGGGGCGGGAGGGATCGATCGTCTCCAGCGTCTCACGCTCGATGCCTTGCTTGCGCAGATCGACGATGAACAGCGACTCACTCCGCCCGTCACGAGCCAGAACGATCGCGGCGTCGGCGGCCATGCCGTCAAGCACCGGCAGCTTGGTTCCTTTGATTGCGCCGCCCGCATGGCGGGTGCGCAACTTCTGCCCCGTCGCGGCGCCCGGACCCTCCGAAATCGCAACAGCGCCGGTTACTTCGCCGGCCGCAATGCGAGGCAGCCAATGGGCTTGTTGTTCGGGGGTTCCTGCATGCGCAATGGCGGGCGCAAACAGGCCCAGCGTCGCGCAGAACGGCACCGGTGCCAGTGCCCGGCCCATTTCTTCGGCGACGATGCACAAATTGGTCACCGGCAGGCCGAGCCCCCCGAATTCCTCGGCGATAGACATGCCGAGCCAGCCCTGCTCCGCCATTGCGCGCCACGTGGGGCGATCGAATGTAGCTGCCTCGTCGAGCGCCCGGCGGTTCGCCTCGAGCGGGAAATATTCTGCTGCGAAACCGCGGACGCTGGCGCGGATCAGGGATTCTTCATCGACGGGAATCATGCAAATGTATCCGCTCCGGGGGCTTTGTTGGATGACAAGCAAGGAAATTCATGAGACATGCGGTGGCAATGACTCAGAGTGCGAAGACCCCTCCCGACGGCGAGAAGCCTGTCCGGATGACACAACAGGAACGGCGTGCGCGATCGCAGCGCCGGATCATTTCGGCCACGCTGCGCACGATCGCGAAGCAGGGCGTGGCGGGTGCGTCGCTTGCCGAAATTGGCGAGCTTGCCGGCTATAGCCGGGGCCTTCCGGCGCATCTGTTTGGGAATAAGGACAAGCTGCTGGCCGAGAGCCTGCGCCGCTTGATGGTCGATTACTGGATCGAGGATTTCCCCGAGATCAATAGCCGCGGTGCTTTTGCCACGCTTGCCGCCGCGATCGGCAAATGGGTGCACGATTTGTCCGCGCACAACGAACTGTCGCGTGCACATTTGCTGCTGCTCCAGGAGGCCAATGTCGGCATGGCCGAGCAGGCCTATCCCGAACTGATCCCGCTGATCCGGCAATATGTCGGCGGCAGCGAGAAGCGCTTCCGCGCCTATATCGCGGCCGGGCAGGAAGCTGGCGAGATTGATCCCGATCTCGATCCGGATTTCGAAGCGCTGCTGATTCACACTACGCTTCGCGGGGTCAGCCTGCGGTGGCTGATCGAGCCTAGCTCGATCGACATTCAGAAATTCGCCGATCGCTTTGTCGAGCGGCTGTCGAAGCAGATGCTGGCCGATCCCGCCGGCGGGGAAGCCATGGCGGCGGGCTGAACCGCGCGCGGTCCTCATGCGAGCCAGCCGCCATCGACATGGACGACAGTGCCGGTCACGAACGATCCGGCATCGCTTGCCAGGAATAGCATCGGCCCGATGATTTCGGTCGGATCGGCTACGCGGTTTTGCAATGTTCCCGCCGCGCTCTTCTCCATCAGCGCGTCGCCGCCGCTGGTCACCATCAGCGTCGCCATTGGGCCTGGTGCGATGGCGTTCACGCGCACGCGCTCGGGCGCCAGCGTCTTCGCTAGCGTACGTGTCATGTGCCACAGCGCGGCCTTCGAAGCGCCATAGCCGAGCTGAGTCGGCGTTCCGAAAAACGCGCCGACGGTCGAGACGTTGATGATCGATGCGCCGCCCATTCCCTCGGCGCTGGCCGATGGCGACGCCGCGAGCAGCGGGCGCAGCGCCTGGATAAGAAACAACGGTCCCTTGGCATTGACCGAGAAGCTCTTGTCGAAAGCCGCCTCGGTCAGCGTGTCCAGCGTATAGGGCAGGGGCGCGCCGGCATTGTTGATTAGGATGTCGAGCCGGCCTTCCTCGCCCACGCGGTCAGCCAGCCGCCGGATATCATCGACCTGTCCAACATGGCACGGCATGGCGACTGCGTTGCCGCCCTGGCCACGGATCGCGGCAGCAGCCGCTTCGCAGGACTCGGCGTTGCGGCTCGAGAGAATCACCTTGGCTCCCGCTGCCGCGAGGCCCCGGGCCGCTTCAAACCCGAGCCCACGGCTCCCACCGGTTATCAGCGCGACGCGTCCTTCCAGGCCAAAGATCCTGGAAACATCGGGTAAGGTGGAAGTCATTCCGGAATCCTCTCGGCCATGAAGCGTCCGCGATCGATCTTGAAGGTCGAAGTGCGGGGAAGGGGGGCTAGGCGAATGTTGATAATGCGCGGGATTTTGTATCCTGCGAGCCGCTGGCGGGCATGGACGGTCAGCGCCTCGGCATCGGCGTGCTCGCCGGGCTTGAGCACCACGGTTACGGCCACGCGCTCGCCGAGTCTCGGATCGGCCAGACCATAAGCGATGACCTCAGCAACGGCAGGATGATCGGCGAGGACGCGTTCCACCTCAGCGCAATAGACATTCTCGCCACCGGAGATGATCATGTTGCGCAGGCGGTCGACGATATAGACTCGCCCATCGGCATCGGTGCGGCCCACATCGCCGGTGCGCAGCCAGCCATCCTGAAGCGTTTCTGCCGTCGCTTCCGGATGGCCCACATATTCGCGCATCAGGCACGGGCTGCGTAGCCAGATTTCGCCGGGCTCCCCCTCAGTCACGTCGCTGCCGTCGGGCCGCACGATGCGCATCGTCAGGGTCGGCAGGATATAGCCCGCCGATGTTGGATGATCGATATAGTCCTGCCCGCAAATCGAAGTGCCCCAGGCGGCGGACTCGGTTTGGCCATAGGTGTTCGCGATCATCACCGTGCCGAAGCGCGCGCGCAGGCGATCGGCGAGCGCAGTGTCGAGCGAGGACGCGCCGTTTGACAGCAACAGGAGTGAACCAAGGTTTTTGTCCGATACGCGCGGCGATGCCAGCATGTCCGACAGCATCGCGGGGACGAAGCCCAGCCGCGATACGGGTTCGCGCTCCATCAGGTCCAAGACCGATTCGACGCTCCACCGGCCGAGAATGAACAGCGGTGCGCCGAAATACAGGCCCCGCAGGAAGGGCATCACGCCGGAGAAGTGAAACACTGGCGATGTGATCAAAGTGGCGGCCTGGGCCGATGCGCGCTCGGGCGGCACGGCGATGCCGAAATCGGCTTCGTAATGCTGGTCCTGCATCGCTGCGACCAGTCCGGCGAGGACGATGGTGTGGGTCAGCCCGGCGTGATCGATCTGGACCGGCTTGGGACGCCCGGTGGTGCCCGAGGTGAACAGCACGATCGCCGGATCGGTCGGGTTGCGGGGTGCGAAGTCGAGTGGGGTTTCGCGCCCCAGCATCAGCGCCGAGAGATGGGCTTCGGCGATCAGCAGCGATGCGTCGAAATCAGGCTCGGCGAGCAGTGTTTCGGCGCGCTCGGAATCGGCAATGACCGCGCGGCATTGCATCGATTGCACGGCGTGGACCATTTCGTCGGCGGTGCCGCGCGTATTCACGAGTACCGCTACCGCGCCAATCGAAGTGACCGCGATGAAGCTGGCTGCCCATTCGATCCCGGCGGTGAGGGCGAGGCCGATGGCATTGCCGGGCTGGACGCCGCGCCCCCGAAGATGTGCAGCTATGCACGCTGCTCGAGCGAAAACCTCGTTGTTACTATAGGCGCGTTCGTCGATCTGGATGAGCCGCATATCGCCGCGTGCTATCGCTTGGCGGTAGAATCCCTCCAGCGTCCGGGGATGATCGCGAAACCGCTCGAACCCGCACTGCTCCTCGAGTTCGAAGAGCGCGCCGGGTGCGGTCAATGCCGCAGCAAACCGGTCGCGACATCGATAAATCAACCTTATTCCCCATTTTTCTATAAACTTGCTAACCGTAAAGCAAGTTTATAGAAGATTGTCTATAGGCTTGGGCGGGGATGAGAGGATTAGGATATGGCGCATTTCCATATCGTCATCGTAGGGGCAGGCCATGCCGGCGCGCAGGCCGCGATTGCCCTGCGACAGAACAAGTTCGATGACGATAGCGATAATCGGCGACGAGCCCCGAGCTGCCTTATGAGCGGCCACCGCTTTCGAAGGAGTATCTTGCCGGCGACAAGCCGTTCGGGCGCATGCTGAGCGGAATACGCGGCGGCACCCGTTTTATGTGGTCTCTGGAGCAATGCTAATGAGCTTTTCCGCCGCAGCAGCCCTGCTGATCTGGGTTCAATCACCTAGCGCCCTCGTGGGGCAGGCAACCCCGTCAGCAAGTGCCCAGACGGCACCGCAAGCCGCGGGCGCGGCCCGATGGGCGACGACATCTACA
Source organism: Sphingomonadales bacterium (assembly GCA_004173185.1). Taxonomy (GTDB): domain Bacteria; phylum Pseudomonadota; class Alphaproteobacteria; order Sphingomonadales; family Sphingomonadaceae; genus Sphingomonas. The sequence continues at coordinate 116,007 of SEFZ01000010.1, forward strand.
ATCTGGTGTTCGCCAACGGCGACGTGCTGATGTCCGCCGCGCTCGACGCCGAAGGCCGGATGGCCGGCGGCGTTCTTCGACCAGGGGACCGAGCCCCTAGGGGCTGACGGCTGCTATGGGGCGCAAACTGCCGCGGTGATCGGTCCGACGGCACGGCCGACCAGCGCGTCCCGCAGGATAGCCCCAAGCAGATTGTGTAGCTTCGCCATGTGCAGCCACCGCAAGGGGTGAGGGGGCGGCGCCCAGCACGGCCTGCGGCTTGCGCTGCGACAGGGGTTGTGGCCGCGCGTCCCAGAAAAGCCAGCAGAGCAGCAGGATCATCAGGATAGCGACTGCGGTGGAGGCCAGCCGCTCCCGGCGCGTGGACAAGTGTCGGTGCTGCTCTCTCATGAAGCGTTCCAGCTTCGTGCGCACCGGTTCACTTGAGCGGAGACGCCGGAGTTGCGCGGGCCGGGCGTTTTTGATGAAACGAACGACGTCTTCAAAGTCGGCGCGTTCCAGTTCGGGGTAGCGCGAGAGGAGCACGGCGATCCTGCCGTCGGGATAGGCGGCCGCTTCGATACCAAATTCACTGTACCCGGCGCGCGACTTTCGTCGACGATGCACGCCTGCGGAACCACGCTTCTTGCGAGGTGACATTTTTAAACTCCGGTGATGTCGGGCGGCACGGTCCGGCAGCTAGTGCGGATCCGCCTCGTATAATCGATTGTCCGCAGAAGCGCGGACGGGAGCCGAGCGCGGGACCGAGGACGCGCCCGGCTTAAAGGCCGAATTTGAGCGGGTGGTCCCTGTCGCAGGCGAGCGCGTCTATCACTGCACCATCCCAGCCCCGACCGGGGCGGCGACCCCCGTCGAGATCCCGTCGTTGCGGAGAAGGGGCGTCTGACGGCCCTCGGCGCGTCCGGCCTGTTTGGCCTTTTCGGCGTAGATCAGCGCGAAGCGCCTGTGGATGCAGGCGACGCCCTGTCCAGCTCTTGCAGACTTGATCAGATGGTATTCGGCTCGCCGTCTGAAATAGGCGCTGTTCTTGACGTTCATTGAAACCCTCATGGGGAGGGGCGTTGCGCCCTCCGGAAAGGGCGCCGCTCGACACGGCGAGGGAGCGCGCGATGCCGAGGGCGCCCGGAACGGGTCGCGAAGCGACCGGCCGGAGATCCTAGGCGCGCGTATCGCGCCTAGGGGTGCAGGCGCGGGGTGCTGCTACCTGCAGGCACCATTTCCATGAAGAAGCGAACGGTCGGCATAAGGGCAACATGGCCAGACCCGGTAGGAAGTCAAGCTTCAGGAGGGTGGGTGCGCCGCCACCTGCCGGTCGCGCAGGCGATGCCGACGGCAACGAGCGCGATACCCGCCAGATGGAATGGACGGATGGCTTCTCCCAGGAAGATCATCGCGAGAAATGCGCCCATGATCGGCATGATGTTGAGGTAGAGGCCCGCCGCGGCCGATCCCACCAGCTCCACACCGCGATTGTAGCAGAGGTTCGCGATGAGGGACGGGAAGATGCAGACATAGCCGATCGCGAGCCAGCTCTCGGTTCGGCTTTCGATCAGCCGCCCGCTCAGGACTTCCGCTACGTAGAATGGCAGCAGGACGACGACGCCGATCGCGAAGGTGGCGGCGAGGAAGCTGAGTGGGTGCACCTGGGGTCGTTTTCGCAGGAGGACCGAATAAAGCGACCATATGATGACGGCACCCGCGATCACCAGATCGCCACCGTTGAAGCGGAGCGCCACCAAAGAGGAGAGGTCGCCTCGCGACAGGATCGTGAGCGCCCCCGCAATGGACAGCAACAGCCCCAGGATCTGCACGATACGCGTCCGCTCCGCGAACAGGATCGCCCCGAACAGGAGGATCAGACCCGGCTGGAGCGATTGCAGCAGGAGCCCGTTGACGGCGCTCGTCGTCTGAAGGCCGATGTACAGGATCGTATTGAACGCGCCGATGCCGAGCGTGCCGAGGATGAGGAGCGTTCGCCAGGAACTGCGGAGTATCGCTGCGTCCCGCCGAAGGTGCGGCCAGGCCAGCGGCAGCACAAGGAGAAGGGCACCACTCCAGCGCCAGAACGCCAAAGCGAGCGGTGGCACCAGCTCACTCGCGCCGCGCCCCACGATCGAGTTGCCGGCCCAGAACAGAGCGGTGCACGTCAGAAGAACATAGGGTGCCGCCCAGAGCCGCCGCGCCAGCCGCGCGGGGAAGGAAGGGGGATCGATCATGTCAGAACTCATTGCTGCTCCGGCCGCCCTTAAACAGGGGCTTTGGGTGTCGGTAATCCGGCTTAGGGTGGAGGGCCCGCACGGCGCTCCGTGATAGCGCTAGGCGCGCGCCGGATCGCGCTGCGGGCGAAGCTCGGGTTTGATCGGGGGGGATGCGCGGCGCATGCGACTGCCCTTATCCCTTTACGACGGCAAGGGAAACGGTGCGCGGGTTTGACTTTCGGGCGCGAACGTCCATGCTCATGGAATGTCCGCGGCAAGGTACATCCGGCACGTCGAAGTGCATCCGGGCAGCAGCACCGAGCGCCTGCATGCCCTGGGCGACGCCTTGATTTAGGCGGACGACCTAGGGCTCCCTCTACCCGGCGAACGCGCCGGATTTCAAAACATGGTGACGAGATGCGGCGAGGGACTGACCCTGCCGCTCGTCGTCCGTTTCGGAGGTTTGGGATGGACCGCTTCGTGGTCGAGGCTGACAAGCGGGTCGTGGGTATCGCGATCCGCGTATGCGGTGGATTTAGGTTCGTATGTTCGGATCCGGATTTCCGCTCGCTGGATAGCAAGGTTTTCCCACGCGCCCGCGCTTTGGCGAGCGACGTGGCCGATCTGGCGCGTGCGCGCCGGTCGCAATCGCCCTCGTTGCACTAGGAGGGGGCGGGACATGGATGCGATCTGCCCGTCAGTGGTGGACTCCCTCGTGCGGATCTGGACCAAGCTGCACAATGACTTGCAGCTGGAGATCGAGCCTGCGGAGGCACGATACCTGCACGACGTGATGATCGGGATGGACGACGAGCTTGTCGCCAGGCTGCTTGGCGTCAAGCTCGCTTTGGCGAGGAGGCCTAATGGCGTCCGCACCCGGAGTGATGCCGCTCGCCGGGGAAGCGAAATCCTCTATTCGGTCCAGGGGCGTCATATCCGCGCGCGGCTCGTCCACGGAATTGCCGAGCAAGACGGCCGTCTCGGGGTGGGCACGCGGTTCGGGGCGGCGCTTCTGGGCATGCCGGCCGGCGGGTCGATATTGTGGCCGCTTGAGCATGGAAGGCTGGTCGAGGTGCGGCTGCTGGAGGTCTCGGCTTCGACCAGCGCCGGGAGAAAGGATGTGCCGGTTCGGCCGCAAGGGGGCGCGCTGTGCGTATCTGGGTAACCCGAACGGCGCCGGAAAACGCTGGCACGGCGGCAAGCCTTGAAGATCTTGGGCACACCGCGCTGAACGCGCCCGTGCTCGAGGTGCGCGCGCTTGAGTGCGATCCGCTTCGCGACACCCCCGACGCGATCGTGTTCACGAGCAGCAATGGCGTACGGCACCACCCGGCATGTTCCAGCCTGTTCCACATCCCGGTCTTCGCGGTAGGCATCAGGACGGCGGAGGCCGCGCTGGCGGCAGGCTATGTGGACGTCCGTTCCGCTGATGGAGACATCGTCGATCTGCAACGAAAGGTCCTGGCGGAACTGCCGCCGCCCGCGCGGCTCGTGCATTTCGGCGCTCGCGAGGTTGCTGGCAACCTGAAAGGCTTTCTCCGCCGCTTCGGCTATCTGGTCGAACGCAGGGCCGTATATGCAGCCCAGCCGGTGGCCATTCGCTGGCTTCTCGACATACGGACCGAGCTTCCATCGATCCACGGCATTCTCGTACACTCCCCGCGCGCGGCCGAAAGGGTCGCCAGAGTGCTTGCCGGCACCGGATGGTGCGGCAGGGTCTGGTGCATCTCGGAAGCGTGCGCCCTGAAGCTCTCGGGGGTTGCGGGCATCGAGATACACTTTGCGTCGCGGCCCACAGAGGCAGCGGTGATGGAGATGGTCCGCCAGAACGGCGTGGTGCGCATGCCCGCGCGCGCGTCGATGCGGGTGGTTGCTGCCGGCGCGGGGCGCCCGGTCCATTTGGCTCCCGACGTTCCGGCCAATGACAATGGCACGCCATCGGATTGGGACGCAGGCGGCCCCGGCGACGAGCCGCCGCCTGCGGCCTGAGTGCAATGGCCGCTCGACTATCCGGGCCCGCCGAGCCTAGTGGGCATTTCATTCAGCCAAAAGGCGATCAATGTTCGACAATGCGCCCGCATGGGCACACCGGAAGGCGGATTTCGCCATCGATCTCGGAACCGCGAACACCCTTGTCGTGGAGCGCTCCGCTGGCGTCGTGTTCGAGCAGCCATCGGTGTGCTGCTTCGATGACGACGTCCGTGCTGCGACGTCGCTGTACGCAGCGGGCACCGCAGCCAAGCGAGTCGTCGGCCGCGAGGTCAAGCAGCTGCGCACGGTCCGGCCGTTGCGCAACGGCGTGCTCGTGGACGTCGCGGCGACGCGCGAGCTGATCCGCTTCGCGATGAAGCCGGTGAGTGCGCGCCGCCGCCTCAGCCGCGCGCGCGCGCTCATCGGAGTACCTTCTGACGCCACCCAGGCAGAGCGCCGTGCGCTGACCCGCGCAGCCTTTGACGCGGGACTGGCGGAGCCGCGGCTCGTCGCCGAGCCGATTCTCGCCGCGATCGGACTGGGCATGGACGTGGCCGCCGCGCGCGGCCGGATGATCGTGGACTGCGGCGCGGGCACGACCGATGTCGTCGTGCTTTCGCTGGGTGGGATATGCGCCGCCCGTTCCGTGCGCGGGGGCGGCGATGGCGTCGAGGCGGCGCTGCTGCATCACCTGCACCTGAAGCGCCAGTTCCATATCGGTCCGTCTAGCGCCGAGAGCCTCAAGATGGCGCTGTCGGAAGCACTGGCGTCGGGAGCCGCGACGCATGTTGAAGTTCGAGGGCTGGACATCCGCTCGGGGCTTCCCCGGCTTCTCGCGCTCAACGTGGACGATCTGCGCCCCATCGTGGAGAAATATGCCGACGAGGTGGCAGCCGCCGTGCGTGCCGCGTTTGCGCAGACCGATCCGGACCTTGCGACGGACATCCTGGAGGATGGGATAATGCTGACCGGTGGTGCCGCTTTGACTGCTCTGGTTGCTGAGCGCGTCGAGGAATCCACGGGTCTTCGCGTGCATCGCGCGGAGGATCCGACCAAGGCCGTCGCGAAGGGCCTCCAATCGATGCTGGACTGAGCTGAGCGGCGCGTACCTAAGGTGGGATCAGCGCTGAAGCGCCGGGGGATCGGTCTTCGGCCCAAGCGCGACAAGCAGGATGCCGATGCTGACCAGAATGAGGGCAGCGAGGTTGTTCCAACGCAGCAGCGACTCGCCCAAAAAGAGTGCGGACAGGCCGACGCCGAACACCGGGACTAGGAAGTTGAACGCGGCGATCATGCCGACGGGATTGTGCTTGAGCAGCATGCTCCAGACCGCGAAGGCGACCGAGGAGAGCAGCGCCATGTAAAGGAGGAGCGCGCCGGAGGCGAGGCCGAGCCCGTCGATCCGGCCGCCAAACGCCATCCCCGCGCCGGTCAGAAGGCCGCCGCCGATCAGCAGCTGCCACCCGGTCATCACCATCGGATCGATCGCGTTCGACAGGCGCTTTCCATAGATCGATGCGGCCGCCAGCACGAATGCGGCGATGATCACAAAGCCCTCGCCCAGGATCGTGAAGTCGAAGGTCAATTGGCCGCCGCTGCCTACATTTACTGCGACTACACCCAGAAATCCGACGAGGCAGCCCAGCGCCTTGCGGAGGTTCAGCCGATCGTTGGTGTAGAGGAAATGTGCGAGCATGACGCTGAAGAACACCCCGGTCGCATTCATGATCGAGGACTTCACGCCGCTGGCGTGCGCGAGGCCGATATAGAAGAAGACGTACTGCACCGCCGTCTGCGCCAGACCGAGCAGCGCGACCTGTCCTGCCTGCCGGGCTTGCAGCGAGAAAATGGGTTTGCGCAGAACTGACGCGAACGCGAGGAGGATGATTCCCGCGAGCACGAAGCGCCAGCCGGCGAACAGGATCTGACTGGCGATGTCAGCCGGCGCGATCGCCAGCAGCGCGTAGCCGCCCTTGATCGCCGGATATGCGCTGCCCCACAGCAGGCAGCACATCGTCGCCAAAGCGAATACGCCGGATCGGCTCCGATAGAGGCCGGACGGATCAGGACGCGTGGTCACTACGCGGTCACGCGGCAAGTTCGAAGCTGTCGGCGCGGGCCAGCTTCCATGCGACGCTGTAGAAGTCGCGATCGTGCGCGCCGGTGAGCAACTCGCCATCTTCGAGGAAGATGTGCAACTGAGAGAATAGCCGGATTTCCGTCAGTGAGACCCTGCGCACAAGATGGTGCGGACCCAGTTGGGAAGGGTGGTCGAGGCCGGCGGCTGCGATCATCTCGGCGAGCGCCTTCATCGTGTTGCGGTGGAAATTATAGACCCGCTCCGCCTTGTCGGGGACGACGAGCGCGCGCTGGCGCATCGGGTCCTGCGTCGCCACGCCGACGGGGCAGCGGTTCGTGTGGCACGTCAGCGACTGGATGCAGCCGAGCGCGAACATGAAGCCGCGGCCCGCATTGGTCCAGTCGGCCCCGAGCGCGAGTACCGCCGCAATGTCAAAAGCGCTGACGATCTTGCCCGCCGCGCCGATCTTGATCCTGCTCCGCAGGCCCGCGCCCACAAGGGTGTTGTGCACGAACAACAGGCCCTCGCGCATGGGCATGCCCAGATTGTCCGCGAACTCGACGGGGGCAGCGCCCGTTCCGCCCTCGGACCCGTCCACCACGATGTAATCGGGGAGGATGCCGGTCTCGAGCATGGCCTTGACCATGCCCATGAATTCCCATGGCTGTCCGATGCAGAGTTTCATGCCGACGGGCTTGCCCTTCGACAGTCGGCGCAACTCCCCCAGGAACTGCATCAGTTCGATCGGGGTGGAGAACTCGCAATGTCGCGCGGGGGAGACGCACTCCTTGCCCACCGGCACGCCGCGCGTCTCGGCGATTTCGGGCGTGACCTTCTCGGCCGGCAGGATCCCACCATGGCCCGGCTTCGCGCCCTGGCTGAGCTTGAGCTCGATCATCTTGACCTGTGGATCGGCCGCCTGTTCGGCGAAGCGCACCGGATCGAAGCGACCCTCTGCGGTGCGGCACCCGAAATAGCCGCTGCCGATTTCCCAGATAAGGTCGCCTTTATGCTCGCGGTGATAGGGGCTGATGCTGCCTTCGCCCGTATCGTGCGCGAAGCCGCCGAGGTGCGCGCCCTTGTTGAGCGCGCGAATGGCGTTCGCGCTCAGCGAACCGAAGCTCATCGCGGAGATGTTGAAGATCGACGCCATGTAAGGCGGCGCGCCATGGTGACCGCCGATCGGGATTCGGAAGGTGGAGGGATCGGCGACCGGCGCGGGCCGCGTGGAATGGGCGATGAACTCGTATCCGTTCTTGTACACGTCCACGAGCGTACCGAATGCCCGGTCGCTGCTCTCATTCTTGGCGCGCGCGTAGACCAACGTGCGCTTTGCTCGCGAGAAGGGGGTCTCGTCATTATCGCCTTCGATCAGATATTGCCGGATTTCGGGCCGGATCTCTTCGAAGAACCAGCGGAGCCGGCCGATGATCGGATAATTGCGCCGGACGGAGTGGGCAGGCTGAGCGAGATCGTAAAGGCCCATCGCGGAGAGGAGCGCGCTGATGACGAACGGCAGCACGGCCCAGGGCGCGGGCAGATAGATGCCGAAAACGATAACGCCGGCCAGGCTCAGGCCAAGCGCCGTGAAGCGAGTGAAAAGCAAGATTTTACTCCGGAGGAGCTGCACCCAGGCATCGCGGCAATGGCAGATGGCGCATGCAGAACGACGATCAGGATTGGGAGGTTATATTGCGCGCGGACGCGGGCGCTGACCCTAGATAGCGCCAGCGCGATCTAGGGATGCAGGCGCGCGGTGCTGCTGCCCGCGGGCACGGTAACCGCCAAGGATGATCTATCCGTATGCATGCACGAACGATGGGCCTTGATGCGGATGGTTTCAAGAGGTTTGGGGCACCGGCGCAAGTCTGACTGCGGGAGAGGGCGGCCAATCAACTCTGCGCAATGCACCTACGGCAACTGGTTTAGGTCGCGACCAGAGACTGAGGGCGCGCCATCTTTTTGTTTTTGGTTTTTGGTTTTGGCCTCGCAATAAGCTTGGGCGACCGGTCGGCATTGCGAACCCGGCGGGTTCGCCAGAGCTTGGTTCGCTGGAGACTATTTTATGCCGCCTATGCGGGTCGATCCGGACAAGGTGCGCGAATTCGCGGATGCGGATGCGTTTTGCGCGTGGCTGGGCAAGCATCATGACAGCGAGGATGAGCTGTGGATCAAGATCCACAAGGTTGGGTCCGGCCTTCCCTCGATCACGCCCAAGGAAGCGATCGACGCGGTGCTGTGCTGGGGCTGGATCGACGCGATCCGCAAGAGCTTTGACGAGAAGAGCTATCTCCAGCGCTACACTCCGCGCGCGGCCCGGAGCATCTGGAGCCAGATCAATGTCGACAATGTCGCGCGGCTGATCGCCGAGGGGCGGATGACCGAACATGGCCTGCGCGAAGTGGAGAAGGCCAAGGCCGATGGCCGCTGGGACCGCGCTTATGGCAGCGGCAAGGGCTTGAAGATCGCCGACGACCTGCAAGCCGCGATCGACGCGGACCCGGCGGCGAAGGCGATGCTGGCGAAACTCACCGAACAGAACCGCTTCGCGCTGGCGTTTCGGATGCACAATATGAAGACCGAGGCGGGCAGGGCGCGGAAGATCGCGGCTTTGGTGGAAATGTTGCGGCGGGGTGAGACGGTTTATCCGCAGAAGGAGCGGTGAGCGTCAATCTTTGCTGCGCAGACTGAATCGACCCGTTCAAACAAGTCCCCCAAAAAGAAAAGGCCGCCGCACCCAAGAGCGCGACGGCCGTTTCCCCCTTATGATCGGGGATTAGATCTTAAAGCGCGCACCGAACAAGATGGTGCGGCCGAAGTGGTTATATTCGTAGTTCCGGTCCGCATCGACGTCGGTGTAGCGCGAGCGATAGGCGTCGGTGAGATTGACGCCTTCTACCGACAGTTCGAGGTTTTCGAAGACCTTGTAGCGGATCGACGCGTCGACGTTGACCGCGCGATTATAGCCTTCGAACACGTTGCCGGTTGCCGAGTTCGCATCGACATAGGGCTCGCGGACACTGGCCGAGACACGGGCGCTGAACTTTGAATCCTCATAGTATAGCGTGCCGTTGAACGCGGTCTTGGACAGGCCGAACAGCGTGGAGCTGCGGACCGCCGCGACGTTGGGACCGAAGGCGCATGCCGCTGCCGGGGTGGCGCCGGGGACGCACGGATTAACCGTTGGCCCCTGCACGGTATAGTTCGCGCTCGAATCGACGAAGGTGGCGTTCACGATGCCGCCGAAGTTCTTGAGGAACCCGGGCAGGAAGGTGAACGGTGCCTGGAGCGAAAGCTCCATGCCCTTCAGGCTGGCACCCGCACCGTTGACGTTGCCGGTGATCGTCCAGAGCTGACCTTCGGGATTGATGAAGGCCGGCGAGCTGGGCGGGAGCACCGAGAGCGGCAGGCCGGTCGATGCGAACGTGCCGCTGCGCGCCGCAGTGATCGGGAAGCTCTGAATGTCCTTCTTGAAGATCGCGATCGAAGCGATCGATTGCGGCGCGAAATACCATTCTGCCGCGAGGTCATAGGCAGTCGCACGGAACGGATCGAGGAACGGATTGCCGAAGGTGACGCGGTAGTTGAAGCCATCGACCGAGCCGCCGGGGGTCAAATTGCCCAGCGTCGGGCGCGTGATGACCTTGGCGATCGCGCCGCGGAGGATGACGTTTTGCGTCGGATAGAGCGCAACGTTCATCGAGGGCAGCCAATCCTCATAGTCGCGCTTGACCGAGACGAGCGTGCCGCTGTTGTAGCCGCTCGAGCCCTGATCGGTGCGGGCATAGCGAACGCCGCCGTTGAAGGCGTAGTTCAGGCCGAACACGTCACCCTTGGCGTCGAACTGCAGATAGCCGCCCTTAACTTCCTCGGTCACGCTGCGGTTATTGCCCGCATCGAGCGCCGCCGTGCGGTTGTACAGGCCGGTAAAGGCTGCTGCCTTCGCGATGTTGGGCACCAGCCAGGTGTTGGTGTTGCCCGAAGGCTGGCCGGCATCGCCCAGCGTGAAGCTCTCGCTGAGTCCGGTGGCGGCGAAGCCATAGACTGCGGCGGGGCCGAATGCCGAGGAGGGCGAGCAGGTGATCGTGCGCAGGACGATATCGAGCCCGCCATTGCCGCAGACCACTGCGTCACGCGTGAAGGCGACCGAGTCGAACTGGAACTTGCGGTACATCGCGCCGGCCTTGAGCGTGAAGCCCTCGGTCACGTCCCATTCGGTGCGCAACTGCGCGGTGCGGAACTTGTTGGTCACGTTCGACGGACGATCGCGGATTTCAGCGAGCTGGAAGTTCGATTCCTGCGTCACGCTGGTGCCGAAGGCGAGCTTCGGCTTCCACATATTGGTGTAGTCGAACGAATAGTTCTGCGCGTCGCGATCGTCGAACACGAAGGTGGTCTCGACCGGGATATCGGCGTCGGACTTGGAGACGCCGCCCATCAGGGTGAAGCGGAAGGTTTCACCGATCTCCTGATCCCAGCTGCCGCCGACCTGATAGAAGGTGGTGTCGGACTTGCGCAGATAATGCTCGGTGCGGACCCACGCATCGTTCATCGTCGCGGTCACCATCGTGTTGTTCGCGCCAACGGTGAAGTTTGTGAGATCGATCGAGCGCTCGTTCGAGCGGAGCAGCACTTCGCCCCATTTCTCTTCGCGGGTTTCCTTGAAGCGCGAGAATAGGCCGTCGATCGAGATCTTGGTCGCTTCGGTCGGCGCCCATTGAACGCTGCCGGTCAGGCCGAGACGCTCGCGCTCGTGGCGGACTTCGCCGTAGCGCGGGATACGCGGATGGAAAGCGAGGGCGGCCTGATCGCAGATCGTGCTGGGGCGATAGAAACCACCGGCATTCTGCAGCGGGGTGCCGCCGGTCTGGGCCGAATAGAAGCAAGGCGTGCCGTTGACCGAGTCGAAGCGCGCCTGCGCCCAGCGGACGGTGTTGTTGCCCAGTTCGAGATTGTTGGTCTTCTGATACGCGCCCGAAACCGCGACGCCGAAGGTACCATCGGCGTTCTTCCACGAAAGCAGCCCGGCGATGCGCGGGCCGACCCGCTTGCTCAGATCGTTATAGCTGCCGTTGACGCTGGCGACCGCAGTGAAGCCGTATTTGCCTCCGAGTGGATTGCCGGTGTTGAGATCGACCACGGCGCCCAGCGACCCTTCGTCGAGCGAGGGTTCGGCGGTCTTGTGGACGACCAGGCTGCTGAACAGCTCGGATGCGAAGACGTTGAAATCAAAGGCGCGGTCGCGGTTGGCAGCGGCACCGTCGGTCGAGGTTGCGACCGTCTCGAGGCCGTTGACGCGGACGCGGGTGAACTGCGCGCCAAGGCCACGCACGGTGATCGCGCGGCCTTCGCCGGCATCACGCTGGATCGAGACGCCGGGAATGCGCTGGAGCGATTCCGCAAGGTTCTGATCGGGGAATTTGGCGATGTCTTCGGCGACGATGGCGTCGACCGCGGAAACCGAATTGCGCTTCACCTGGATGGCGGCGCCCAGCGACTGGCGGAAACCGGTAACAACAATGCCGGGCTCGTCATCCGCGGGTTCGTCCTGCGCGGTGGCGGGAGCGTCCTGAGCGAGCGCCGCTGCGGGGGCAAGCATGCCAAGTGCAAGCGCTGCGATCGATGCGCCGGCAAACGCCTTGGAAACCTGAAACTTCATTGTCCGCCTCCTTTGCGCCGCGATGTGCGGCGTCGGTTTAAAGCGCGATTCGCGCTGGCTGTTGCCAATCACGAGAGCGCATCGAATGTCGGGGAGGTGGCCTGCCGTGCAGGGTTAGCTTCCAGCCTCTCCTGAGCGTGCCATTCTGCGATGGTCTCGCTCCCGGTTACGGGTAACCGGTGTCACGAAAACTATAGCGGCTTGAAAAGCGTGTCAACCGCGGCTGTGCCAAGTTGACGTCTTGATTTGACACCGGTAGCATTCACGCAAGCCACCCGTCTGCGCAAATAGCGGGCAAGGGGGCGTTGGAGATGGAGGCCGCACCCCGATTCTTCGCGATATTTGCGCAGCGCCCACGGGTGCCGCGCCATGATCGCGACGATGTAGGGCGGCTGTGACGAAGGAACATTGCGTTGATCGAAGGACGGGAAGCGGCCGAGGCCATTGCGCAGGCGTTTGTCGATGCGCGCAAAGCCGGCAGCGCATTGATCGATTATCCGGGCGCGATGCCCGAATCGCTCGACGAGGCCTATGGCATTCAGGGGCGCGCGATCGGATTGTTCGGTCAGCAGGTCGCCGGCTGGAAGGTTGGCCGCATCGCCGACGCACTGGTCGATACCTATGGCATCAATCGCATTACCGGCCCGATTTTCGCGGACGCCGTAGTGGTCGAGAACGGGGCCGCCCCGGACATGCCGGTCTTCGCCAAGGGTTTTGCGGCGGCAGAGGCCGAATATCTCCTGCGCATCGGGCATCTCCCTGAGAGCTTCGAGGGCGAATGGACCAACGAAGCCGTCGCTGGATATGTCGATGAGGTCCGCATCGGGATTGAAGTCGCCAGTTCGCCCTTTCCCGGAATCAACGATCATGGCCCGGCCGTCACGGTTTCCGATTTCGGCAACAATAATGGCTTGGTGATCGGAGCGACACTCGACCCGAATAAGGATTTCATTGGCTGGCCGGTAGCGCTAACAATCGACGGTGAGGTTGCTGGAACCGGTACGGCCGGTACCATGCTCGACGGGCCATTTGGCGCAGTGCGCTTCCTGTTCGAGCTTGCTCGGGACCGCCAGCTTCCGCTGGCTCCCGGCCAGTGGATCTCGACCGGCGCTGTGACGGGCGTCCACCCCGTGCGCCCCGGCGCCGAGGTGGAAGCGAGTTTCGGTGGCGATTTGCGCGTGCGGTGCAGGATTGGTGACGATCGCCACGACTGAGCCGCCAAAAAAAAGATAATGGAGAGGTCGATGGCTAGTTTGAGTGAGGCGGGGAGCGCCCCTCCGGGCGTGCAACGCTCGGGGCATTTCCGTTGGATGATCGTTGGTCTGCTGTTTGTGGCGACCACCGTAAACTACATCGACCGCACTATGCTGGGCCTGCTCGCGCCCGGGCTCGGCAAGGAGCTGAACTGGAGCGAGAATGACTATGGCAACATCGTCATGGCGTTCCAGTTTGCCTATGCGATGGGCTTCCTGGTCATGGGCTGGCTGATCGATCGCTTCGGTCCGAAGATTGGCTATTCGATTGCGATCTCGATCTGGACGATCGGGCACGTTGCCCATGGTTTCGCCGGATCTGTTGCCTCCTTCATGGCCGCGCGCGCGATGCTCGGCGTGGGCGAAGCGGGGCACTTCCCCTCGGTCGTGCGCGCGAGCAGCGAATGGTTTCCGCAGAAAGAGCGCTCCTACGCCATTGGCTGGGTAAATAGCGCGACCACGATCGGCGTGATCCTGACCGCGCCGATGCTGTGGCTGCTCATGAGCTATCTCGGCCTGGGCTGGCGCGAAACCTTTATCTACACCGGTATTCTGGGCGTCATCCTGCTGATCGTGTGGATCAAATATTACAGCAATCCGCGTGAGAGCGGGAAGGTGACAGACGCAGAGCTCGAATGGATCGAACATGATCCGCCCGAGAAGGTGGAGCGCATCGGCTGGGGCCGGATCGTCACCAAGCGCGAAGCCTGGGCCTTTGCGATCGGCAAGTTCCTGACCGATCCGGTCTGGTTCCTGATGCTGTTCTGGCTGCCCAAATATTTCAGCACGACTTATAATCTCGATCTCAAGGTCTTCGTGCTGCCGATGATCCTGCTCTATCTGCTCTCCGACGTGGGCAGCATCCTGGGCGGATGGACATCATCAAAGCTGATTCAGAACGGCCATAGCGTCAATTTCGCGCGCAAGATCACGATGCTGGGCGCCGGTGTCTGCGTGCTGCCTTTGCTGTTCGTTTCGGGCATGCAGAATATGTGGCTCGCCATCCTGCTGATCGGCATCGCGCTGGCCGGGCATCAGGCGTTTTCGTCCACCATTCTCTCGATTCCGCCTGACATGTTCCCCAAGCGAGCGGTTGGTTCGGTGATCGGTCTGGGCGGTTTCGCCGGTGGTATCGGCGGCATGATCATGTCGAAATCGACCGGCCTTGTGCTAGACGCCACGCATGGCAACTACACCATCATCTTCGCCGCCTGCACAATTGTGTACTTCCTCGCTGTGCTCGCCATCCACCTGCTCAGCCCCAAGCTCGAGCGGGCATCGGTTTAAGGGAGGCCAATAGAATGACGCGTCCCCTAAAGCTCGATCCGGACCGGCTTTTCCCGACTGAGGAGCGCGCGCGCGACATTGCGCGTGCGCTCTACAAGGAAGTCGCCGGGCTGCCGATCATCAGCCCGCATGGGCACACCGATCCGACCTGGTTCTCGACCAACGCAAACTGGTCCAACGCGACCGAATTGCTGCTGTCGCCGGACCATTATCTCTACCGGATGCTCTATTCGCAGGGCGTGCCGCTTGCCGACCTGTGCGTGCCCGATCTGGCGGGCATGCCCTCGACCGATCCGCGCAAGGCATGGCGCACGCTGGCGGAGAATTTCCACCTGTTCCGTGGCACCCCTTCGAGCATGTGGCTGAGCCATGTGTTCGGCGAAGTGTTCGGCTTCGATGTGGCGTTCGATGCGTCGACCGCCGATCTCTATTACGACACGATCAACGAGAAGCTGGCGACGGAAGCGTTCAAGCCGCGGGCTTTGTTCGATCGCTTCGGGATCGAATTCCTCGCGACCACCGAGGGTCCTCAGGACGATCTGACTCCGCACCACGAAATCCATCGCAGCGGCTGGCAGGGCAGGGTGGTCACCACCTATCGTCCGGACGCGGTGATCGATGTGCAGCATGAGCAGTTCGCCGGCGCCATGAAGATCTTCGCCGACAAGACCGGCGAGGACGTCTATTCGTGGGACGGCTATCTGGCCGCGCATCGCAAGCGCCGGGCGGATTTCCGCGCGGCAGGCGCGACCGCGACCGATCATGGTCACCCGACCGCGCGAACCGCCGATCTGGGCAAGGACGAAGCCGAGCGGCTGTTCCGCACGATCCTTTCGGATAGCTGGACCCCGCAGGATGCCGAGCTGTTCCGCGCGCAGATGCTGACCGAGATGGCGGCGATGAGCGCGGATGACGGCATGGTGATGCAGATCCATCCGGGCAGCTGCCGCAACCATAATGAAGGCCTGTTCCACAGCCATGGCCGCGACAAGGGCGCGGACATCCCCATGCGGACCGATTACGTCCACGGCCTGAAGCCGTTGCTCGATAGGTTCGGCACCAGTGCCGATCTGTCGATCATCCTCTTCACGCTCGACGAGACGGTCTATTCGCGTGAACTGGCGCCGCTGGCCGGGCATTATCCGTGCCTCAAGCTCGGGCCGAGCTGGTGGTTCCATGATTCGCCGGAGGGCATGCGCCGCTTCCGCGAGCAGACCACCGAGACGGCTGGCTTCTACAACACGGTCGGCTTCAACGACGATACCCGCGCGTTCCTTTCTATCCCCGCACGCCATGATGTCGCGCGCCGGATGGATTGCGGCTTCCTCGCGCAATTGGTGGGCGAGGGCCGCCTGCTCGATTGGGAAGCCGCCGAGCTTGCCTATGACCTGACCAACGGGCTGGTGCGCAAGGCGTACAAGCTCGACCAGAATATCCCCCAACCCGCTGCTCAAGCGGCCTGAATTCAACCAACGGAGTAACCCATGTTCGATCGCACTTATTACGCCACCCATCCCGATATGATGGAATGCGTCTCGAACGAGGAGCTCCGCGATCGCTATCTGATCGACGGCCTGTTCCGCGACGGCGAGTGTGTGCTCAACTACACGCACGCCGATCGCTTCGTGATCGGTGGCGTTGCGGTGAAGACCGGCAGCGTGAAGCTTCCCGAGCAGACCGAGCCGGCATCGGCTGTGGGCCATCCGTTCCTCGAGCGTCGTGAGCTGGCGATCGTCAATGTCAGCGGCGTCGAAGGCACCGTCGAAGTCGATGGCGACCGCTACACGCTGGCCAACAAGGACTGCCTGTACGTCACGATGGGCGCGAAGGACGTTTTGTTCTCGGGTGACGGCGCGCGTTTCTACCTGGCTTCGTGCCCGGCGCATAAGGCGTTCGAGACGCGCAAGCTTTCGATCGCCGATGCCAATGCTCTCGAGCGCGGCAGCCTGGAAGAATCGAACGAGCGGACGATCTTCCAGCTGGTGATCCCGGGCGTGTGTGACTCGGCGCAGCTGGTAATGGGCCTCACCGTGCTCAAGCCGGGCAGCGTGTGGAACACCATGCCCCCGCACATCCATGAGCGCCGCAGCGAGATCTATTTCTACTTCGAGCTGGACGACACCGACAAGGATCGCGT